>JABAQU010000006.1 GCA_019187185.1 Steroidobacteraceae bacterium
ACGCTGCTGCTCGCGGGCGGCGGCGGCATCGCGCGCACCCTGCACGTCCTTGCGGGCATCCGCGAGGTCGCGCGATCCGCCGAGGTCGGCGGCCGCCGCGAGCAGCTTGTCGGCACTGCCGAAGTCGCCATCGCGCGCCGCCTCGCGCGCGCTGCGCGTGAGTGCCGCCTGGTAATCGCGCTGGAACGCCGTGACCGCAGGGTTCCTGCGGTCGATCTGCTGCAGCGCTGCGAGCTTCGCGCGTGGACCGTTCGCCGAGGCATCGAGCAGTGAGCCCGTCGTGAGCGAGGCGCGCGCCGCGGCGACCGCACGGTCGAGGTCCGTGGCCTTGCGCTGCGCATCGAGGCTGCGGCGCAGGTCCTGCAGCAAGGCCTTGTCCGCTCCGGCTGCGCCGAGTTCATCGATGAGGCGTTCGGCCAACGCGTACTGCTCCCCTGCCATCGCCTCGCGGGCGCGGGCGGCGAGCCATCTCGGCCGCGCGGCGGCGATGTCGGCTCCGAGCGCAACGACGGCCGGATTTCCGGGCGCCGCAGCGCGCAGCTGCTCATGGAGCTTCGTGGCGTCGTCGAGCTGGCCGGCCTTGATCTCGCCCGAGACCTGCGCGGCGGCGACCGAGACGACGCGTTGCAGGCCGTCGGTCGCTTCGGGGTTGTTCGCCTCCGTGGCGAGTACGCGCGAGTACAGTTCGAGTGCATTGTTGCCTGCGGGCTCGAGGTAGTGCCGCTCGGCGAAGGCGACGCGCGCTGCAGACAGCAGTTCGGGCACCGTGCGCGTATCGGGCGCAGCCGACGCTGCGGGCGCTGGCGCATCGTCGGCAGGAGGCTCCGCAGGCGCCGCTGAGTCGCGTGTCACGGCTGTCGCGGGTGCGCGGGCCGCGCCCTTGTCCGCGTACCACAGCCAGGCGCCGGCGCCGGCTGCGAGCACCGCGATCGCCGCCGCGCCGTAGAGGAATGCGCGCTTGCGCCCGGGCGGCGTACCGTCGTCCACGGCGCCGCGCACTTGCCCTGCCTCGCGCGCCGGGGCAGGGCGGGGCTCGGTCGCGAGCGCTGCGGCAATCGCTTCGTTCGTGAGCGCTTCCCGGTCGAGCAGCCGCGCGATCGACCCGCGGGTCAGCGCGGGCGTCCATTGGGTGCGCGCCGCGGACGGGGCCACGACGACGATCGCGAACGACGGAAAATCGCTCTCGACCGTGCGCACGATCTCGGGCGCGTTCGTCAGGGACTGTGCGTCGACGAGCGCAACGCCCGCACGGCCCTGCAGCGCTTCGGTCCAGTTGCCGGAGCCGTCGGTCGGGCGCGAACGATAGCGATCGTCCATCGCCGGTCCGAGGCTCAGCAGGAACTCGTCGTCGGCCGTGAACACGACGACGTCCTTGCGGACTGCGCGATTCGTTCCGGCAGGCCGTGCTGCGGGTGACAGTGCTTGTGCCGCCGAGCCAGGATCTCGCATCCGGTGAGCCCCTCCAGCCTTGCCCGATACCGGGCCAACGAAAGGGGATAGTCCGTCGCCCCGTTGCGACGTGGCGGGAACCATTTCACGGAATACGGCCGCATTATGTGCCGTGGGAGCGGCGGGACGCGGCTGTGCCAACTCGGTCACAGAAAGCGGCCGGCATGCGGCGCCGGGCCGGAGGCGCCGCGCGGCGCCTCCGGCTGTCAGCCGTCAGCGATCAGCCGCCGGCGCCATCGATCGCGCGCGCAGCGCGCGCTCAATAGCGATAGTGCTCCGGCTTGAACGGTCCCTGTGGCGGGACGCCGATGTAGGCCGACTGTTCCTGCGTGAGCCGCGTCAGGCGCGCGCCGATGCGCTCGAGGTGCAGTTGCGCGACCTTCTCGTCGAGGTGCTTCGGCAGCACGTAGACCTCGTTGCGGTACTTCCCGCCGTGCGCAAAGAGTTCAATCTGCGCGAGCACCTGGTTCGTGAACGAGTTCGACATCACGAACGACGGATGGCCTGTACCGCAGCCGAGGTTCACGAGGCGCCCTTCGGCCAGCACGATCAGGCGCTTGCCGTCGGGGAAGATCACATGGTCGACCTGCGGCTTGATGTTCTCCCACCTGTACTGCCTGAGCGCGGCGATCTCGATCTCGCTGTCGAAGTGGCCGATGTTGCACACGATTGCCTGGTGCTTCATGCGGCGCATGTGTTCGTGCGTGATCACGTTCAGGTTGCCGGTCGCAGTGACGAAGATGTCGGCCTTGTCGCAGGCCTCGTCCATCGTGACGACCTTGTAACCTTCCATGGCGGCCTGCAGCGCGCAGATCGGATCGATCTCCGTGATCCACACCTGCGCGGAGAGCGCACGCAGCGATTCGGCGGAGCCCTTGCCCACATCGCCGTAGCCCGCGACGACCGCGATCTTGCCGGCGACCATCACGTCGGTCGCGCGCTTGATCGCATCGACGAGCGATTCGCGGCAGCCGTAGAGATTGTCGAACTTCGACTTGGTCACCGAGTCGTTGACGTTGATCGCAGGGAACGGCAGCCGGCCCTCGCGCTGCAGCTGATAGAGCCGCTTGACGCCGGTCGTCGTCTCCTCGGTGACGCCCTTCACCTGCGCGAGGCGCTTCGAATACCAGCCCGGGCTCTCGGCGAGGCGCCGCCGTATCGCGGCGAAGAGCGCGGTCTCCTCCTCGTTGGACGGCTTCGCAATCACGGCCGGGTCCTTCTCGGCCTGCGCCCCGAGCATCAGCAGCAGCGTCGCATCGCCGCCGTCGTCGAGGATCATGTTGGCGAACTGGTTGCCGGGCCACTCGAAGATGCGATGCGTGAACTGCCAGTATTCCTCGAGCGTCTCGCCCTTGTAGGCGAATACGGGCGTGCCGCCCGCGGCGATCGCGGCGGCGGCGTGGTCCTGCGTCGAGTAGATGTTGCAGGACGCCCAGCGCACGTCGGCGCCGAGTTCCTTCAGTGTCTCGATCAGCATCGCGGTCTGGATCGTCATGTGGAGCGATCCGGCGATGCGCGCGCCGCGCAGCGGCTTCGCTGCGCCGAATTCCCTGCGTATCGCCATGAGACCCGGCATCTCGGTCTCGGCGATGGCCATTTCCTTGCGGCCCCACGCGGCGTCGTCGATGTTGCGCACGAAATGGTCGGGGTGGGCGCCCGACGGCCTGGCTACTGCGGTCATGACAGTTCTCCGTTCAACGGGAGCGCGGTTAGCCATGTTCCATCGGGGCCTGAGCCTGGCAGGGCGTGTCCCTGTCGCAGCGCTCCTCAGGCGCGATGCACGGCCGCCACCCGGCGGCCGCCTCCATTCGAATCAGGCCGCGCGCACGCGCACACCCGCGTCCGCCGCGAGCGCCGCCGCCTTGTCGGTGCGCTCCCAGGTGAACTCGGCGTCCTCGCGGCCGAAGTGGCCGTATGCGGCGGTCCTGAAATAGATCGGGCGCGCGAGATCGAGCATTTCGCGCAGCCCGTACGGCGTGAGGTCGAAGAAACGGCGCACGAGTTGCGTCAGCTTGTCGCGCGGCAGTTTGCCGGTGCCGAAGGTCTCGACCATGATCGAGGTCGGTTCCGCGACGCCGATCGCGTAGCTCACCTGGACCTCGCAACGGTCCGCGAGGCCGGCCGCGACGATGTTCTTCGCGACGTAACGGCAGGCATAGGCGGCCGAGCGATCCACCTTCGACGGATCCTTGCCCGAAAATGCGCCGCCCCCGTGGCGGGCGAAGCCGCCGTACGTGTCGACGATGATCTTGCGGCCCGTGAGGCCGCAGTCGCCCACCGGCCCGCCGATCACGAAACGGCCCGTCGGATTGATGTGGAACTTCGTGCCCTTGTGCAGCCACTTCTTCGGCAGCACCGGCAGGATCACCTCGTCCATCACCGCTTCGCGCAGCTGCTTCGCCGGCACGTCGGGTGAATGCTGCGTCGAGAGCACGACCGCGTCGATGGCGACCGGCTTGTCGTCCTCATAGCGCAGCGACACCTGGCTTTTTGCGTCGGGCCGCAACCAGGCGAGCCGACCCTTCTTGCGCGCCTGCGCCTGGCGCTGCACGAGCCGGTGCGCGTAGGTGATCGGCGCCGGCATCAGCACGTCGGTCTCGTTGCTCGCATAGCCGAACATCAGGCCCTGGTCACCCGCACCCTGCTTGCGCTCGTCCTTGCGGTCGACGCCCTGGGCGATGTCGGGCGATTGCTTGCCGATCACGTTCACGACGCCGCAGGTTGCGCCGTCGAAGCCCATGTCGGAATGGTTGTAACCGATGCCGAGCACCGTTTTCCTGACGAGTGCCTCGAGGTCGACCCACGCGCTCGTGGTCACCTCGCCCGCGACGATCACGACGCCGGTCTTGATCAGGGTTTCGCAGGCGACGCGTCCGCGCGGATCCTGCGTCAGGATCTCGTCGAGCACCGCGTCCGAAATCTGGTCGGCGATCTTGTCCGGGTGGCCCTCGGAAACGGACTCGGAGGTGAACAAAAAACTGTTCGACATGTGGATCCACGACGAATTGGCGGAACGTTCATTATACCGTCACCTGCCGTTCCGGCGCAGTGTCGTCACGCAGCCTTGCGGGACGCGGGTTTGCCGTTCCCGCCGCGCTGGTGGACAATGCGCGCCCCCTTTCCCCCGCCGGTGCCGCGCCCTCGCCATGCCCACTCGCCGTGAACTCGCCAACGCCCTGCGCGCCCTCGCCATGGATGCCGTCCAGGCCGCCAATTCCGGGCATCCGGGCGCCCCGATGGGCATGGCCGACATCGCCGAGGTGCTGTGGCGTGATGTACTGAAGCACAATCCCGGCAATCCGCGCTGGGCCGACCGCGACCGGTTCGTGCTGTCGAACGGTCACGCGTCCATGCTGCTCTATGCACTGCTGCACCTGACGGGCTACCCGCTCGCGCTCGACGAGATCAGGCGGTTCCGTCAGCTCGGTGCGCGCACTGCGGGCCATCCCGAACACGATCCGGACATCGGCATCGAGACGACGACGGGCCCGCTCGGGCAGGGCTTCGCGAACGCGGTGGGCATGGCGCTCGCCGAGCGCACGCTCGCCGCCGAGTTCAACCGCGACGGCCACGAGATCGTCGATCACCACACCTGGGTGTTCGTCGGCGACGGGTGCCTGATGGAGGGCATCTCGCACGAGGCGGCGTCGTTCGCCGGCACGCAGAAGCTCGGCAAGCTGACCGCGATCTTCGACGACAACGGCATTTCGATCGACGGCAAGGTACAGGGCTGGTGCACCGACGATGTCGCGAAGCGCTTCGCCGCCTACGGCTGGCACGTGATCAAGGATGTCGACGGTCACGACTCGGCGGCCGTCGCGTCGGCGCTGCGCAAGGCGCGCGCGCACCGGAAGCAGCCGACCCTCATCGTGGCGCGCACGATCATCGGCTTCGGTGCACCGAACAAGCAGGGCACGAGCGGCGTGCACGGCGAGGCGCTCGGCGCAGCCGAGGTCAGCGCGGCGCGTGCGGCGCTCGACTGGCCGTATCCGCCGTTCGAGGTGCCGGAGCCGATTCGCGCCGAGTGGGATGCACGCGCGAAGGGCGCGGCCGCCGAAAAGAACTGGCAGCGGCGCTTCAGGCGCTACCAGAAGGCGTTCCCCGAGCTCGCCGCGGAGTTCGAGCGAAGGATCGGCGCGCGGCTGCCGGCGGACAGTGCCTCGCTGTTCGATGCGGCGCTCGCGACGGCCCAGGCGACCAATGCACCGCAGGCGACGCGCGCATCGTCGGGCGCCGTACTGAATTCGATCGGGCCCGGACTGCCGGAACTTCTCGGCGGCTCGGCCGACCTCACGGGTTCGGTCAATACCCAGCGCAAGGATTCGCGCACGCTCGGCCCCGACACGCCGGGCGGCAATTACATCCACTACGGCGTGCGCGAGTTCGCGATGACGGCCGTGATGAGCGGGCTCGCGTTGCACGGCGGCTATCGTCCGTACGGCGGCACGTTCCTCGTCTTCTCCGACTACGCGCGCAATGCGGTGCGCCTCGCCTCGCTGATGCGCCAGCCGGTGGTACTCGTCTACACGCACGACTCGATCGGTCTCGGCGAGGACGGCCCGACGCATCAGCCGGTCGAGCACCTCGCGAGCCTGCGCGCGATGCCCGGCCTGTCGCTGTGGCGCCCCGCCGATGCCGTCGAGACCGCGACCGCGTGGCGCGCGGCCCTCGAGCGCGCCGACGGACCGACGGCACTCGTGCTGACGCGCCAGGCGCTCGCGCAGCAGCAGCGCACCCCGGAGCAGCTTGCGGCCGTCGCGCGCGGTGGCTATACACTGATCGACTGCGAAGGCGTGCCCGATGCCATCGTGATCGCGACCGGTTCGGAAGTGATGATCGCGGCCGATGCCGTCCGCGCACTCAACTCGAAGGGGCGGCGCGTGCGGCTCGTGTCGATGCCGTCGGTCGACCGGTTCGAGGCGCAGGATGCCGCGTGGCGCGAGGCCGTATTGCCAAGCGCGGTCAGGCGGCGTATCGCGGTCGAGGCCGGCGCCCGCCAGGGCTGGTGGCAGTTTGTCGGCCTCGACGGTGACGTGATCGGCATGGAGACGTTCGGGGCGTCCGGCAAGGGCGGCGAGCTCATGGCACATTTCGGTTTCACGGCGGCGCACGTCGAGGCGGCGGTGGCGCGGCTCTACGGCTGACAGGACAGGCAGGAGGACGCGAAGGTCATGGCAATCAAGGTCGGCATCAATGGCTACGGGCGCATCGGTCGCAACGTGCTGCGCGCGCTCTACGAGGCGAAGCGTACGAACGAAATCCGCATCGTCGCGGTCAACGATCTCGGCGACGCGAACATCAATGCCCACCTGACCCGTCACGACACGGCCCATGGCCGCTTTCCAGGTGAAGTGCGCGTCGACGGCGATGCGATGGTCGTCAACGGCGATCGCGTGCACGTGCTCGCGGAACGCGACCCGGCGAAACTGCCGTGGGGCGATCTCGGCGTCGATTACGTGATCGAAAGCACCGGTCACTTCACCAGCAAGGCGAAGGCGAGTGCGCACCTCAAGGGCGGCGCGAAGAAGGTGCTGATCTCGGCGCCGGGTGGCTCGGACGTCGATGCGACGGTCGTCTACGGCGTCAACCACGACGTGCTGAAGGCGAGCTTCGACGTGGTTTCGAATGCATCGTGCACGACCAATTGCCTCGCGCCGGTCGCCAAGGTGCTGCACGAGGGCATCGGCATCGTCGGCGGCCTGATGACGACGATCCACGCCTACACGAACGACCAGGTGCTGACGGATGTCTACCACACCGACCTGCGCCGGGCGCGTTCGGCCACGATGTCGATGATTCCGACCAAGACCGGCGCCGCCTCGGCGCTCGGGCTCGTGTTGCCCGCGCTGAAGGGCAAGCTCGACGGATACGCGGTGCGCGTGCCGACCATCAACGTGTCGCTGGTCGACCTCACGTTCACGGCGGCGCGCGCGACCAGCGTCGAGGAAGTGAACGGGTTGATGCGTGCCGCGGCGGCGGGTCCGCTGAAGGGCGTCCTCGCATACACCGGCGAGCCGCTCGTGTCCGTCGACTACAACCACGATCCGCATTCGTCGACGTACGACGACACGATGACCAAGGTGATCGAGGGCAAGCTCGTCAAGGTCTGCTCCTGGTACGACAACGAGTGGGGCTTCTCGAACCGCCTGCTCGACGTCGTGGCCGCCTGGTCGCGCGCGAAGTAGGGCCGGCGCCGTGAAGTTCCTGCGCATGGCGGATGTCGAACTCGCGGGCAAGCGGGTGATGATCCGCGAGGACCTGAACGTGCCCGTCGACAAGGGCGTGGTCACGAGCGATGCGCGCATCCGTGCGGCGTTGCCGACGGTGCGCTACGCGATGAGCCACGGCGCGAAGGTATTCATCCTGTCGCATCTCGGGCGGCCCGTGGAGGGGCACTATTCCGCCGCGGACTCGCTCGGCCCGGTGGCGGTGCGTCTCTCGGAACTGCTCGGCAAGCCGGTTCCGCTGCGCGAGAACTGGCTGAAGAACGGTGTCGATACCGGCTACGGCGAAGCGGTACTGTGCGAGAACGTGCGCTTCAACAAGGGCGAGAAGGCCAACGACGAGACGCTCGCGCGGCGCATGGCTTCGATGTGCGACGTGTTCGTGATGGACGCGTTCGGCACCGCGCACCGCGCGGAGGCGAGCACGCACGGCATCGCGGCCTTCGCCCCGGTCGCCTGCGCCGGCCCGCTGCTCACGGCCGAAATCGAGGCGCTCGAGCGTGCGCTCGAGAAGCCCGCGCGGCCACTGGTCGCGATCGTCGCGGGTTCCAAGGTATCGACCAAGCTCACGGTGCTCGAATCGCTGCTCGCGAAGGTCGACAAGCTGATCGTCGGCGGCGGCATCGCCAACACCTTCCTCGCGGCCACCGGGGTCGCGGTCGGCAAGTCGCTGCACGAGGCGGACATGCTCGACATCGCGCGGCAGCTGCTCGGCAAGGCTCGTGAGCGCGGCACCGAGATACCGCTGCCGACCGACGTCGTCGTCGCGCGCGAGTTCGCGGCGACTGCGCACGCCGACGTGCGGGCGATCCACGACGTGCACGCCGACGAAATGATCCTCGACATCGGTCCCGACACCGCGGAGCGCTTCGCGGCGCTGATCGGCGCGGCCGGTACCGTCGTCTGGAACGGCCCCGTCGGTGTCTTCGAGTTCCCGCAGTTCGGCGAGGGCACGCGCGTGATCGCCGGCGCGATCGCCCGCAGCAAGGCGTTCTCGCTCGCGGGCGGTGGCGACACGCTGGCTGCGATCGAGAAATACGGCGTGGCGGACGGCATTTCGTACATATCGACCGGCGGCGGTGCATTCCTCGAGTTCGTCGAGGGCAAGACGCTGCCGGCGGTCGCGGCGCTCGAGGCGCGCGCACGCGGCTGATGTCGCGGAGCCGCATGCATCGCCGCACCAAGATCGTCGCCACGCTCGGCCCGGCGACCGACGACATTGCCGTGCTCACCGCGATGGTGCGCGCGGGCCTCGATGTCGCCCGTGTCAACTTCTCGCACGGCAGCCAGGACGAGCACCTGCGGCGCATCGAACTCGTGCGGGAAGCCTCGCGCCGCGCGGGCAAGATCGTCGGCGTGCTCGCCGACCTCGGCGGACCGAAGATCCGCATCGAGGGTTTTCGCGATGGCCCGATACAACTCGCCGAGGGAGCGACGTTCGCGCTCGATCCGCGCCTCGCGACGGACGCCGGGACACAGACCGAGGTCGGCATCGCCTACCCGAATCTCCACAAGGACGTGAAGGCGGGCGATACGCTGCTGCTGGCCGACGGGCAGATCGTGCTCGATGTCGTCGCCGTCGACGGGCCACGCGTCTCGACCGTCGTGCGCGTCGGGGGCCCGTTGTCGAACCGCAAGGGCCTGAACCGGCAGGGCGGCGGCATCTCGGCCCCGGCGCTGTCCGCCAAGGACCTCGACGACATCCGCTTCGCGGCCGCCAACGACATCGACTATGTCGCCGTGTCGTTCGCGCGCGATGCGCGCGATGTCCGTGAAGCGCGCGAGCACCTGCGTGCGGCGGGCGGCCACGGCCACATCGTCGCGAAGATCGAGCGCAACGAGGCGGTCCACAACCTGGCGTCGATCCTCGACGAGACCGAGGTCGTGATGGTCGCGCGCGGCGATCTCGGCGTCGAGATGGGTTATGCCGAAATCACCGGACTGCAGAAGACGATCCTGCACCAGGCGCGCAACAAGTTCCGCATCGCGATCACCGCGACGCAGATGATGGAATCGATGATCCACAATCCCGTGCCGACGCGCGCCGAGGTGAGCGATGTCGCCAACGCGGTCATGGACGGCACCGATGCGGTGATGCTGTCCGCCGAATCGGCGGTCGGCCGCTATCCGGTCAAGGCCGTCGAGGCGATGTCGCACGTGATCCGTGGCGCGGAGAAGTACCAGCTCAGCCATTCACGCGCGCGCCATCGCACGGAGGGGCAGTTCGGGCGCACCGACGAGGCGATCGCCATGGCCGTCATGTACACGGCGAACCACATGCGCGTGCGCGCCATCGTCGCATTGACGGAATCCGGCTCGACGCCGCTGTGGATGTCGCGGATCCGCTCCGACATTCCCATCTATGCGTTCACGCGCCACGCGACGACGAGTCGCCGCGTCACGCTCTATCGTGGTGTCTACCCCGTGCAGTACGACGTGACCGAGCCCGGTGCACGGCACGTGGAGGCTTCGATTTTCGCGCGCCTGCTCGAGCTCGAACTCGTCGAGGTGGGCGACCTCGTGATCGTGACGTCCGGACCGCTGAGCGGGGTCGCGGGCGGCACGAACGCACTGCAGATCCTCAAAGTCACGCGGAACTGAGCCTCGTGCGGCGATTGCTGCGGCGTCTCGCCTGGCTCGCCGTCGTGCTGCCCGTCGCGGCGGGCGCATCCGCGTGGCTGCTGCTGCGCGCCTCGCTTCCGCAGCTCGACGGCACGCGCGACGTCGCGGGCGCGCTCGCTCCTGTCACGCTCGAACGTGACGCGCTCGGCACGGTCACCGTGACCGGCGGGGACCGCGCGGCGCTCGCCTTCGGGCTCGGCTTTGCGCACGCGCAGGACCGGTATTTCCAGATGGATCTCGCGCGGCGCCTCGCCGCGGGCGAGCTCGCGGAACTGTTCGGCTCCGTGGCGATCGGCGAGGACCGCAGGGCGCGCCTGTTCCGCTTCCGCAGCGTGGCGCGCGCGGTCGTCGAGGGACTCGCGCCGGGCGATCGCGCGGTGCTCGATGCCTATGTGCGTGGCGTCAATGCGGGGCTCGAGAGCCTCGCGAGCCGCCCCTGGGAGTACTGGCTGCTCGCCGCCGTGCCGGTGCCATGGCGCGCCGAGGATTCCGTGCTGGTCGTGCACTCGATGTGGTGGCAGCTCCAGTACCACGATTTCGCCGCCGAGGCGCGCCGCGGGGCGCTCACGGAGGCGCTCGAACGGCGCCTCGGGCGGGAGCGCGCGGCGGCTGCGCTGGCATTCCTGTTGCCCGCGGGCAGCGAGTGGGACGCGCCGGCCGACCCCGCGGCAGGGGCCGCCGTGGCCGTACCGGTCCCGGGTCCGGAGGTGTGGTCGCCGCTGCGGCCGCGCAGCGCCACGGCGGCGCTGCCGGCGGCCGGCGCTGCGCAGGGCATCGGCAGCAACAACTGGGTGCTCGCGGGTCGCCTGAGCGCGTCGGGCGGCGCGCTCGTGGCGAACGACATGCACCTCGGCCTCGACGTGCCGCCCGTGTGGTATCGCGCACGCCTGCGCACGCGCGACGGGCGCTACGACCTGAACGGCGTCACGCTCGCGGGCGTGCCGGCGCTCGTGGCCGGATCGAACGGCCACATCGCCTGGGGATTCACCAACAGTTACGGCGACTGGCTCGACCTGCGCTGGACGGCGTGCGACCCCGAGGCAGGCACGTGGCGCAATCTCGACGGTCGCGACGTGCGGTTCACGATCGACCATGCGCGCATCCGCGTGAAGGGCGAGCCGCGCGAGCGCCTGCGAATTCTGTCCGGCGCGGAGGGTGTCGTGTTCGCCACGCGTGAGCGCGGCGGCGCCACCGAATGCCGGCTCGCCACCTGGGTGGCGACACAGCCGGGTGCGACGACATTCGGCATGTTCGCCCTCGAGACCGCGACGAGCGTCGAGGAGGCTCTCGCCGTCGCACCCGCGGTCGGCATTCCGCAGCAGAACATGGTGGTCGGCGACCGCGCAGGGCACATCGCCTGGACCGTGCTCGGCCGCATTCCGGCCGCGCGCGGCGCCCTGCGCGCCGCGGGCGGCGCATGGATCGATCCGGCCGCGCAGCCGCGCATCGTCGATCCGCCCTCGGGCCGGCTCTGGAGCGCCAACGCGCGTGTGGTGACGGGCGCCGCGGCTGCGCTGATCGGCGACGACGAGGATGCGACCGGCGCCGGCTACGATCTCGGTGCCCGTGCGCGGCAGGTCCGCGACGATCTCGAGGCGCTCACATCGCCGGCGACTCCGGCCGACATGCTCGCGGTCCAGCTCGACGACAGCGCCCGCTTCCTCGCACCGTGGCGAACCCTGTGGCTCGACGTGCTCGAGGGCGAGACGGGGCGTCGCGCGGAATTCCGGCGACTGATCGCGGCGCCGATGCCGCGCGCCGACGCGGATTCCGTCGGTTACGCGCTCACGCGCACGGCACAGCAGGCCACGGTGAATGCGCTCTGGTCGTCGGTGCTCGCGGGGGCCGGGCTCGAGGGCGATGCGTACCCGCCGCCCCCGCAGTTCGCGGCGACGGCATGGCAACTCATCGAGGCACGGCCCGGCGCATGGCTGCCGGCGGGGTTTGCCGACTGGCGCGCATTCCTGCTCGCGCAGGTCGATCGGGCCATCGGCGAGCTCGATGACCGCTGCACCGCGCTCGCGACCTGCACCTGGGGCCGCGTGCGCGCGGTGCGCATCGCGCACCCGCTGTCCGCCGCCCTGCCGTTTGCGCGCCGCCTGCTCGACATGCGCGTGCCGCCGCTGCCCGGTGACCATGTCATGCCGCGCGTGCAGGCCCTGGCGCTTGGTGCGTCGGAGCGCTTTGCCGTCTCACCCGGCCACGAGGCCGACGGTTGCCTCGAGCTGCCCGGTGGTGCGAGCGGCCATCCGCTCTCGCCGTACTACCGCAGCGGCTTTGCGGATTGGGCCCGCGGCCGGCCGACACCCTTCCTGCCGGGGCCGGCACAGCATAAGCTCGTGCTCCAATGACACAGGAACGCTTCACCGGATCGGCGCGCTACATCGCCACACCCGAACTCGCCATGGCCGTCAACGCGGCCGTCACGCTCGCGCGGCCGCTCCTCATCAAGGGCGAGCCCGGCACCGGCAAGACGCAGCTCGCCGAGGAAATCGCCGCAACGCTCGGCCGGCCGCTCCACGAGTGGCACATCAAGTCGACCAGCAAGGCGCAGCAGGGCCTGTACGAGTACGACGCGGTGTCGCGGCTGCGCGATTCGCAACTCGGCGAGGGGCGCGTGCACGACATTGCCAACTACATCGTGCGCGGCAAGCTGTGGGAGGCGTTCGAGTCCGACACGCAGCCGGTGCTGCTGATCGACGAGATCGACAAGGCCGACATCGAGTTCCCGAACGACCTGCTGCGCGAACTCGACCGCATGGAGTTCTACGTCTACGAGACTCGCCAGCTGGTGCGCGCGCGGCACCGGCCGATCATCGTCATCACGAGCAACAACGAGAAGGAGCTGCCGGACGCGTTCCTGCGCCGCTGCTTCTTCCACTACATCCGCTTCCCGGACGAGGAGACGATGCGCCGCATCGTCGACGTGCACTACCCGGGGCTCAAGCGCGAACTGCTCGCCGAGGCGCTCACGTCGTTTTTCCGCCTGCGCGAGGTTCCCGGGCTGCGCAAGAAGCCCTCGACCTCGGAGTTGCTCGACTGGGTGAAGCTGCTCGTCGCCGAGGACATCCCGCCGGAGGCGCTGCGCACCGAAGACTCGAAGAAATCGCTCCCGCCGCTCTACGGCGCGCTGCTGAAGAACGAGCAGGACATGCACCTGGTCGAGCAGGTGATGTTCCTGTCGCGGCGGGCGCGCTAGGCGCCCGGCGGGCGCGGGCCGGCCGATGCTCGTGCGTTTCTTCTTCGACCTGCGCGCCGGCGGCGTGCCGGTCACGCTGCCCGAGTTCCTCACCCTGCTCGAAGCGCTCGAGGCGCGCGTCGCGACACTCTCCGCGGACGATTTCTACCAGCTCGCGCGCGTGTGTCTCGTGAAGGACGAGCGGCACTACGACCGCTTCGATCGCGTGTTCGCCGAGCATTTCCGCGGGGCGGAGAAGCTGTTCAGCGCCTTCGGCGTGGATGTGCCGGACGAATGGCTGCGCGCGCTCGCCGAGCGCGTGCTCAGCGATGCGGAAAAGGCGCAGGTCGAGGCGCTCGGCGGCTGGGAGAAGCTGATGGAGACGCTGCGACAACGCCTGCGGGAGCAGCAGCGGCGCCACGAGGGCGGCAATCGCTGGATCGGCACGGCGGGGACCTCGCCCTTCGGCGCGTACGGCTACAACCCCGAGGGCGTGCGCATCGGCCAGGCGGGGTCGCGCCATCGCCGGGCGGTGAAGGTGTGGGATCGGCGCGAGTTCGCCAATCTCGACGATTCGGTCGAGCTCGGCACCCGCAATTTCAAGATGGGCCTGCGGCGCCTGCGGCGCTTTGCCCGCGAGGGTGCCGATTACGAACTCGATCTCGACGGCACGATCGCGTCGACGGCGAAGAACGCCGGCTGGCTCGATCTCAAGCTCGTCCCCGAGCGGCGCAATGCGGTCAAGGTCCTGCTGCTCGTCGACGTGGGCGGCTCGATGGACGACCATGTGCGGGTCTGCGACGAATTGTTCTCGGCCGCACGCAGCGAATTCCGCCACTTCGAGCATTTTTATTTCCACAACTTTCCGTACGAATCGCTGTGGAAGGACAATCGCCGCCGGCACACCGAACGGATGCCGACCGACCAGCTGATCCGCACTTATGGCCCCGACTATCGCGTGATCTTCGTCGGCGATGCGACGATGAGCCCGTACGAAATCACGATGCCGGGCGGCAGCGTCGAGCACTGGAACGCCGAGTCCGGTGCGACCTGGCTCGGGCGCCTCACGACGCACTTTCGTCGTTTCGTGTGGCTGAACCCCGAGCCCGCGGCGCGATGGGAGTACACGCCGTCGATCGCGATCACGCGCGAACTGCTGGCGGGGCGGATGTTTCCGCTCACGCTCGCCGGCCTCGACCTCGCAACCGCGGAGCTGCGGCGCAGTCCGGCGGCGATCAGCCCTTTGCCGCCGCCTTGAGGGCCTTCAGTTCGCCGAGGACGAACTGCGAATGGCCTTTCGGGTCGACTTTCTCGAAGTGCCTCGCGATGCGCCCCTGCGGGTCGATGATGAACGTGTCGCGGCGCGCGACCTCCATGACGCCCATCGCCCGGTAGAGCACGCCGTAGCGCCGCGCCGTCTCCTTCGTCGAATCGGCGAGGATCGTGAACGGCAGGCTGTGCTCCTTCGCGAACGCCTCGTGCGATTTCACGTCGTCGACGCTGATGCCGAGGATGACCGCGCCCGCATCGCGGAACGCGAAGATGTTGTCGCGGAATTCGCAGGCCTGGGTCGTGCAACCCGGCGTGTTGTCCTTCGGGTAGAAGTACAGCACGACCCACTTGCCCTTCTGTTCGGCGAGCGTATGCCATTTGCCGTGCTGGTCCTGCAGGCGAAAATCGGGTGCAGGCGACCCGACGGCGGGCGGGTCCCCGGCGACGGCGGGCTGGCCGGCAGCGGCGAGGACGAGGGCGGCAGTGCACAACAGCGAGCGGACTGGGTACATGCGGGACTCCACCTGTTCTCGCGCCACCGGGTGCGGGCGCGAACCAGTCGATTCTAACAGTCACGCCGGTTGCGCCAGAATGCGTACGTGACGAAGGAGGACACGATCATCGCAGGCGGGCCCGTACGCGGCCTGATCCTGACCGGCGGTGGCGCCCGCTCGGCCTACCAGGTCGGGGTCCTGCGCGCACTCGCCGAAATGCTGCCGCGGCGCGGCATCCCGTTCCCGGTGCTGATCGGCACCTCGGCCGGGGCGGTCGCCACCGCCGCGCTCGCCGCGGAAGCGCGCCGCTGGCGCGGCGCGGTGGCCTCGCTCGAGCACGTGTGGGCGAACTTCCATTGCAACCAGGTGTTCCGGGTCAGTTCGCGCAGCATGCTCGCCTCGGGCCTGCGCTGGCTGGCCGCGCTCCTTTCCGGCGGGACGCTCGCGACCACGCCGCGTTCGATGTTCGACAACAGCCCGCTGTCGCAGCTGCTCGCGCGGAACATCGATTTCGGCGCCATTCGCCACAGCATCACCTCGGGCATGCTGCGGGCCGTCGCGCTGTGCTCGACCGGCTACACGAGCGCGCATTCGGTCGCCTTCTTCGACGGCGAGCCGGGGATCGCGGAATGGGCGCGTGCGCATCGCGAGGGACGCCGCACCGATCTCACGCTGTCGCACCTGATGGGCAGCCTCGCGGTGCCGTTCCTCTTTCCGCCGGTGCAGCTCGGCACCGAGTACTTCGGCGACGGCGCGATGCGCCAGCTCGCGCCGATGAGCCCGGCCGTGCACCTCGGTGCCGAGCGCGTGCTCGTGATCGGCGTGCGCTCCTCGAACGGCGCCGGCCTCGGCGCCACCTCGCAGCTGCCGCGCTCGCCGACACCCGGGCAGCTGTTCGGCTTCATGCTCGACACGCTGTTCACCGACGGCATCTACGCCGACCTCGAGCAGCTGATCCGGCTGAACGCCCTGGTGCGCTCGGCGCCCGAAACGGTGCCGGGCGTGCGGCTCGTCGAGGCGATGGCGATCTCGCCGAGCATCGACCCGCGCGAGGTCGCGGCGAAGCACCTGCACGAGCTGCCGCGGAGCCTGCGCGCGTTCCTGCGCGTGATCGGGGCGCGCGGAGGCGCGGGCCACCAGCTCGCGAGCTACCTGATGTTCGAGTCGGGCTACACCTCGGAGCTGATCGCGCTCGGCTATCGCGACGCGGTCACCCAGCGCGACCGGTTGCGGGCGTTTCTCATGCCCTGAGAGCGGGCGGGTCAGACGAGGAACACGGTACCGAGGCTGAGCAGCGTCGCAAAGCCGATGCAGTCGGTGAAGGTCGTGAGGATCACGCCCGACGACAGCGCGGGGTCGATCCGCAGGCGGCGCAGCGTGAGCGGCACGACGACACCGACGATGGCTGCGGCGAGCAGGTTCATGACCATCGCCGCCGCGACGATCAGCGCGATCTGCCACTTGCCGAACAGGGCGACCGTGATCACGCCGACCACGAACGCGACGATGAGCCCGTTCAGCCCGCCGACGGCAATTTCCTTCAGCAGCAGCCAGCGCGCGTTCGCCCACTCGACCTTGCCGAGCGCGAGGCCGCGGATCAGCAGCGTGACGGTCTGCGTGCCCGCGATCCCGCCCATGCTCGAAACGACCGGCAGCAGCGCGGCGAGCACGGCGACGCGCTCGATCGTCCCCTCGAAGTTCGAGACCACGAAGGCGCCGAGGAAGGCGGTCATGATGTTGACGCCGAGCCACACGAGTCGCCGGCGCGCGGACGGCACCACCGCGGCGAACACGTCCTCCTCGTCGGCGAGGCCCGCCATCGACAGCACCGAATGCTCGGCCTCCTCGCGGATCACGTCGACGATGTCGTCGACCGTGATGCGGCCGAGGAGCTTGCCTTCATCGCTGACCACGGCGGCGGAAACGAGGTCGCGATCCTCGAACAGCATCGACACCTCGTGCGCCGGGGTCGCCGGATCGATGCGGGGCGCCTCGCTGTCGAGGCAATCGCCGACCAGGTGTTCGGGATCCTCGGTCAGGAGGCGGGTGAGCGGCACGGTGCCGAGGTACTTGTCGCGCCGGTCGGCGACGAAGAGGCTGTCCGTGCCTTCCGGCAGCTCACCGCGCATGCGCAGGTAGCGCAGCACGACCTCGATCGGCACGTCGGCCCGCACGCTCACCGTGTCGGTGTTCATCAGGCCGCCCGCGCTGTCCTCCGGCCACGAGAGGACCGAGCGCAGGCGGTCGCGGTCGCGCTGGTCCATCGAATGCAGCAGCTGCTGCGTCACGGTCTCGGGCAGGTCGGCGAGCAGGTCGGCGAGGTCGTCGACCGCCATGCCTTCGGTCGCGGCGACGAGTTCCTCGGGACCCATCTCGTGCATGAGGCCCGCGCGCACGCTGTCGCTCAGCTCGAGCAGCACCTCGCCGTCGAGCTCGGGATCGACGATTTCCCACACGACCTCGCGCTGCGCCGGCGGCAGCGACTCGAGCAGCAGCGCGATGTCCGCCGGGTGCAGCGCATTGACCATGCGGTGCGCGGTGCGCAGCGTCCCCTGGTCGAGCGCGTCGCGCAGCGCCGACAGGCGACCGGATTTCAGGGGCTTGATTTCGCTGTCGCTCATGGCGGGAACGCTGGCTGGCCGCGCGCGGGCGCGCGGAGTGTAGCAGCGCCCCGCGCGATGCGCGCGGCCGGCGTGCGGCTCCTACGGCGACTCGAAGGCGGCGACCACGCGATCGCGGTCGTCGGTCAGCTCGAGGCGCGCGCCCGCAAGGCGCCACTTCGCGGTACGCGCCAGCGCATCGTGGAAGCCCCGCTCGAGGTCCATGCCCGTTGCGCACGCCATCATCGTGCTCGCCATCTGCGTGAATGCGATTCCGGCACCGGTGAGGGTGTAGCCGCCGCTCATACGGTTGCAACCGGCGAAACCCGCGACGCGTCGTTCACGCGACGCGAGGACGATGTGCGGCGCACGCTGGCCCGGCGCGAGGCGGATGGGCGTGCCGCCGAGCGCGACGAGCCGCCAGTACGTGTCCTCCAGGGCCGGTGCATCGGGGTGCTCGCAGCTCGCCGCTGCCGACACGCGGATGAATTGCTCGACGACCAGCATCGGCCGCGGCGGCCCTTCCATCGGCTCGCGCGTTTCGATGCGGCCGACGAGTGTGGCGAGCAGCGGCGCACCGGGCGCGCCGTGTGCCGCGAGGTAGGCCGATTCGAGCGCGGCATTGTCGGCCACCTGCGCGACCGGCCACTGCGTGCCGGTGGCGCAATCGACGTAGAGGCCCGCATCCGCCATGTAGCGGTAATGGCCACGCATCAGCGCGGGTTCCGCCGGCGCCGGCGCCGCGGCCGGCGGAGTCGCCTGCGCGGCCGTCCGTACCATCAGTATCTCGACGGGCACGTCGCCGATCGGCAGCGGCGTCGACGTGTCGGAGCTGAACAGCACGTCGTCGCCCGCGAGTACGCGTGCGCGGATCGCGTAGCGGTGGGAAGCGGCCAGGCGTGCCGGGTCGTAGCTGATCGTGAACGCGAAGGGCGGCGAACCGGCGGGTTCCTTGCGGGTGATCGCGACCGGTTCGGCCGGCGCGTCGGCCCGCGATACGTCCTCGAGTCGCGCCTCGAACACCGCATCGGGCGGCAGCGCCATGCGCTCGCGATAGAACGCGGTGCCATGCACCGTCGCAGTCCCGGGCGCACCGGACGTCATGGTGCTGCAGGCGCCCAGCGAACCGAGCGCGATGAGTGCGAGCAGGGCAGCGCCCCGCGTGTCCAATCGTTGGTCCATGTTCCCGACTCCCTGGTTGTGGTCACTGAACCCGGCGTGCCTGCAGCTCGTTGTGACGCGCCGTGACCTGCGGGTGGTGCGTCGCAAAGCGTTCGACGAGCCGGTTCACGATGTACACCGAGCGATGCTGGCCGCCCGTGCAGCCGATCGCGACTGTCAGGTAGCGGCGATTGGCCGCCGAATGCTCCGGGATGCGCTTGTCGATGAAGGCGGCGATGTCGTCGATCATGCGCGCGACGGCGGGCTCGGCTTCGAGAAAGCGGATCACTTCGGGGTCGCGGCCCGTGAGCGGCCGCAGTTGCGGCTCCCAGTACGGGTTCGGCAACGAGCGGGCGTCGAACACGAAATCGGCGTCGCCCGGGATGCCGTGCTTGAAGCCGAAGGACTCGAACGTGATCGACAGGCGCGGCGACTGGCGCGACTCGGCGGACTGCAGCACGAGGTCGCGCAACGCGTGCACGCCCATGCGCGAGGTGTCGATCACCTGGTCCGCGGCATACATGACCGGCTCGAGCAGCTCGCGCTCCATCGCGATCGCTTCGCGCAGGCCGACGTCGGGGCGGCTCATCGGGTGCTTGCGGCGCGTCTCGGCGTAGCGGCGCAGCAGTTCCTCGTCGCTCGCGGTGAGGAACAGCACTTCGCAATGGATGCCGCTCTTCTTCAGCTCGGCGACGAGCTTCGGCACCGTGGCGATCTCGGCCGGCGTATTGCGTGCGTCGAGCCCGACGGCGATGCGTTCGTAGGTCTTGTCGGTGTTGCGCGCCGCGTGCGAGATCAGCGGCGTCAGCAGCGCGGCGGGGATGTTGTCGATGCAGTAATAGCCGAGATCCTCGAGCATGTGCAGGGCGACGCTCTTGCCCGACCCCGACAGGCCGCTGACGACGACGACGCGCATGCCCTGCCGCGCTACTGCCGCGTGGTGCGGCGCCCCTCGGCGGCGTGATGGTCGCCGGACTTTTCCTTGTGTTTCGTCACGAGCCGGTCGAGCTTGTCGGCGAGCGCATCGATCGCCGCGTACATGTCCTCGTCGATCGCGTCCGCGTGGATCGACCCGCCGCGGACCTTGAGCGTGGCCTCGGCCTTCTGCCTGAGCTTCTCGACCGTGAGCACGCAGTGCACGTCGATCACGTGGTCGAAGTGGCGCACGACCCGTTCGAGCTTCTTCTCGACGTACGTGCGCAGCGGCGGCGTGACCTCGACGTGGTGGCCCGTCACGGAAAGTTGCATCGTGCTCTCCTCAGGTTTTCGAACTGGTCACTTGGGGGCGACGCGGCGGCGCTCGTTCGACGGCGCGATGCGCATCGCCTCCCGGTATTTCGCGACGGTGCGGCGCGCGACCGGAATGCCCTCGGCCGACAGCAGTTCCGCGATCCGGCTGTCCGACAGCGGCGCGGCGGGATCCTCGTCCCGGATCAGCTTCCTGATCTTGGCGCGAATCGCGGTCGAGGATGTCTCGGCCGCCTCGCCGCCGCCCACATGGCTCGAGAAGAAATACCGCAGCTCGAACACGCCACGCGGCGTGTGCATGTACTTGCCGGACGTGATCCGCGAGATGGTCGACTCGTGCATGTCGATCGCGGCGGCGATGTCCCGCAGGATCATCGGCCGCATGTGCTCGTCCCCCCGCTCGAGGAACGCGGTCTGGCGTTCGACGATGGCGCGCGCGACCTTGAGCAGGGTCTCGTTCCTGATCTCGAGGCTCTTCAGCAGCCAGCGTGCCTCCTGCAACTGCGAGCGCAGCGTGGCGTGTGACGTACTGCGGCCGAGCATGTTCGCGTAGCCCTGGTTCAGGCGCACGCGCGGCAGTGTCGCGGGGTTGATCTCGACGCTCCAGCCGCGCTCCGTGCGGCGCACGTGCACGTCGGGCACCACGTACTCGGGCGAGCCGCCGCTCAACGCGGCCCCGGGGCGCGGGCGACACGTGCGCACGAGCGCGAGCGCCCCGGCGAGTTCCTCGTCGGTCACCCGCAGTTCGCGACGCAGCATCGCGAGCTCGTTGCGCGCGACGGCGTCGAGGTGACCATCGGCAATGGCGAGCGCGGTGGCGAGGTCGGGGGTCGCGGGATCGAACTGGCGCAACTGCAGCGTGATGCACTCGCCGACGGACCGCGCGCCGATGCCCGCAGGGTCGAGCGCCTGTACCGTCGCGAGCACTTCGAGTACTTCCCCGGCGCTGCACACGACGTCCGGCAGCAGCGTCGCGGCAATCTCGTCGGCGGACTCGATCAGGTAGCCGTCGTCGTTGATGGCATCGACGATCGCCCGCGCGACGGCGAGCCGGCGGGCATCGAGGTCCGCCACTTCCAGCTGCGCGAGGAGATGGTCCTGCAGCGACGCCTCGGCCGGCTCGGCATACTCCTGCTGACGGTCGTCGTCGTCCGTCGACCACGGCGCTTCCGCGGCGCTCGAGGGGGCGCTCGACCAGCTGTCGGAGACGATTTCCACGTCGACCTGTGGCGCCTCGTGCGGCGCCGCCTCGAGCCCTGCGGCGCGCTCGGCCGGCGACTGGATCGCCTCGAAGATGCCGGTCTGCTCCGGCTCTTCGACGGCCTCGAGCATCACGTTCGATTCGAGCAGTTCACGCACGTGCGCCTGCAGCTCGAGCGCAGGCAGTTGCAACAGCCGGATTGCCTGCTGCAGCTGCGGCGTCATCGTGAGCGACTGGCCGAGCTTCAGCTGCAGGGAGTGCTTCAGCATGGTGGCGGGTAGGGCCGCGCCCAACATATTGATTCTGAAAGGGTATTCAGGACGACGGCACCATTCACATGCGGAACGTCTCGCCCAAGTACACCTCACGGACTTGGGGGTTGGCAAGGATTTCTTCGGCAGTTCCGGCGGCGATCGCGGTGCCCGCGCTGACGATGTATGCGCGGTCGCAGACACCGAGCGTTTCGCGCACATTGTGGTCGGTGATCAGCACCCCGATGCCCTTGTCGGTCAGCTCGCGGACGATGCGCTGGATGTCTAGCACCGACAGCGGATCGACGCCGGCGAACGGCTCATCGAGCAGCATGAAGCGCGGTTCGGCCGCCAGCGCACGCGCGATTTCGACGCGACGACGCTCGCCGCCGGACAGCGACATGCCGAGGCTTTCGCGCACGTGCGAGATGCGCAGTTCGTCGAGGATCTCCTCGAGCCGCCGTTCGCGGCCCGCGCGGTCCAGGTCGTCGCGCGTCTCGAGTATCGCGAGCACGTTGTCCTGCACGGACAGCTTGCGGAACACCGAGGCTTCCTGCGGCAGGTAGCCGATGCCGAGCCGCGCGCGCCGGTGCATGGGCAGGTGGGTGAGTTCAATGTCGTCCAGGCGGATGTGCCCGGCTTCGGCCGGCACGAGCCCGACGATCATGTAGAAGGCCGTGGTCTTGCCCGCCCCGTTCGGGCCGAGGAGGCCGACGACCTCGCCGCCGGCGACGTCGATCGACAGGTCGGTGATGATGCGGCGCTTGCCGTAACTTTTCGCGAGGTGCTTCGCCGACAGGAGCGTCATGGGGGCGGCTCGCGCCCCTTCCCGGGCGCATCCTGCGGGCGGATCGTGATGCGCACGCGACCGTCGCTGCCGGGTTGCTGTTCCGCGAGGACCCGCTGTTCGCGCACGTTGTATACGAGTTGCGCACCGCTGATTTCGTTGCGTCCGTCACTGAGCCATGCATCGCCGCTGAACGTCACGCGGTCGGTCGCGAGGTCGTAGGTGATCGTCGTCGCGCGGCCGTGGGCCTTGTCGGGCGAGCGCACCAGCTGCTGCTCGAATCGCGCCGGCTGGCCGCTCACGGTGGCGAGGTGCAGCAGGTTGTCGCGGAACTCGACGCGCGCCGCGTCGGATTCGAGCGTGCCGCCTTCGCGGTCGATCCGCACGTTGCCGGTGAACACCCACGTCGAGCTCTTGAAATCGAGCCCCGTCGCGCGGGCGAGGTCGGCGGAGACGCGGGCCATTCCCTGCGTGATCACGACGTCGCGAAAGACCACGGTGTTGCTGCGATAGTCGACATCCGACGAGGCCGCATCGACGTTGATCGGCAGGTTCGACATCGACGCGATCGTCGCCGACGGCGACGGCGACGGCGACGCCGACGGCGAAGGTGACGGCGCGGCATTCTCCAGCCGGGCTGCGGGCGCGCCGGCCGGTGTCTGCGCCGCCGCGCCGACCGCGACGAGGCTGGCGCCCAGCACGGCGACGAGCATCGTCGCCCGCCGCCCGCGTGCAGGCATTCCCGGATTATTGCGCGAGGAACCGGCCATGGACCTGCGATTCTAGCTGAAGGGTTTCCGCCCTGAAGTCGGCCTGCAGGCCACGCGCGACGAGGCGATGTCCCGACCAGTCGATCGTGACCTTGTCGCTGGTCGAGGCGACTTCGCGCTTCGTGTCGAATTCGAGATGCGTCGTCTCGACGTGCGCCGGGGCGCTGCCGTCGGCCAGCATGCCGTCGAGCTGCACTTCGCCGTCGAGCGTGATGACATCGCGGCCCGGCAGCACCGTGCCGGTCAGCGCGTGCGCGCGCCAGGAGCCGCCGCGCTTGTCGAGATAGCGCAGTGCAGGCTGTGTCAGGGTCACCGTCGGGTCGTCCGGCGGCTGCTCGATGCGGGTGGCGGTCAGCCAGTAGCGCGGACGCCCATCGTCTCCCGTTTCGATGATCTCGGCATCGCGCGCCGAATAGCCCGGGTCGGCGTCGGCCACGCGCTCGGCGAGCGCGGTGTCCGGTGGCCGCATCGAGCCGTCGAGGAGCACGATGCCGACGGCGGCCGCGACGAGCACCAGTGCGACGAGCCAGCGTGTCATCGCCGGCGTGTCCGCGCCGCGACGAGGAGGTCGCACACTTCGCGAACCGCGCCGTGGCCACCGTGCAGGCGCGTGACCCGGTGCGCCGCGCGGCGTGCCGAGGCATGCCCCTCGGGAACCGCAAACGCGTGGCCGACCGCGCGCAATAGCGGTGCGTCCGGTGCGTCGTCGCCGACGGCAGCGCATTCGCCGAGCGTGACGTCGAGGCGCGCGCACAGCGCCTCGAGCACCGCGAGCTTGTCGCCGACGCCCTGGTACAGATGGCGAATGCCGAGTTCGCGGCAGCGCCGGCTCACCGCCGCGCTGCGTCGGCCCGAGATGACGGCGATGTCGACCCCGGCGCGCCGCGCTTCGCGGATGCCGTGGCCGTCGAGCACATTGAACACCTTCAGGACTTCGCCGCGCGCTCCGTAATGCAGCCGCCCATCGGTCATCACGCCGTCGACGTCGAGTACGAGGAGGCGGATCGTGTGCAGCGGACGCGCGGCGCGGCGCACGCCTACATCACTCCGGCGCGCAGCAGGTCGTGGACGTTGAGCGCGCCGATCACGCGGCCCGCGTCGTCGACGACGGGCAGGGCCGTGATCTTGTGCAGCTCCATCAGGTGCACGGCCTCCGCCGCGAGCTCGCGCGGGCCGATCGACTTGCCGGGCGCGGTCATCACCTCCGCCATGCGCGTGCTGCGCACGTCGAGCGGCTGGTCGAGCACCCGGCGCAGGTCGCCGTCGGTGAACACGCCGAGGCCCTTGCCGGCCGCATCGACGACCACGGTCATGCCGAGCCCCTTGCGCGACATCTCGACCAGGCCCTCCTTGAGCCAGGCATCCGGCGCGATGCGCGGCACGTCGTCGCCTCGCCGCATCACATCCTCGACGTGCAGCAGCAGCCGCCGACCGAGCGACCCGCCCGGGTGCGAGCGCGCGAAATCCTGCTCGGTGAAACCACGCGCTTCGAGGACTGCGACGGCGAGGGCGTCGCCCATCGCGAGCGTCACGGTGGTGCTCGCGGTCGGCGCGAGGTTGAGCGGGCACGCCTCCTCGGGGACGCTGATGTCGAGATTCACCGCCGCCGCGCGCGCAAGGGTCGACTCCGGCTGGCCGGTGAGTGCGATCAGCGGCACGCCGAGGCGCGACAGGTGCGGCAGGAGGGTGACGACCTCGGGCGTCTCGCCCGAATTGGATATCGCGAGCACGACATCGGTGCGCGTGATCATGCCGAGGTCGCCATGGCTCGCCTCGGCCGGGTGCAGGAAGAACGAGGGCGACCCCGTGCTCGCGAGTGTCGCCGCGATCTTCCCGCCGACGTGTCCCGACTTCCCCATGCCGGTGACGACGATGCGGCCCGTGCACGCGAGGCACAGGCGGCACGCCGCGGCAAAACGCGCATCGAGACGCGCGAGCAGTGATTCGACCGCAGCCGCCTCGATGCGCAGCGCCCGCCGGCCGGCGGCGAGCAGATCGGCGTCGGAAGGGGGGGTCGGCCGTACCTGGCCCGGGGCGGCGTTCATGGCCGCCATGATACCGCCCCGGCCCGCAACTCTTTACTATTGCGTGATGCGACCCGACGACATCGCCGAACTGATCCGCACCGCCCTGCCGGGCGCCCATGTCCGCGTCGAATCCGAGGACAACGTCCATTTCGCGACGCGCGTCGTGAGCACGGCGTTCGCGGGCAAGCGCGTGATCGCGCGCCACCAGCTCATCTACGCGGCGCTCGGTGCGCGCATGGGCAACGAGATCCACGCTCTGTCGATCGATGCACTGACGCCGGACGAGGCCGCCGCGCGCGGCGTCGCCTGAGAGCATGGACAAGCTGCAGATCCACGGAGGCACGCCTCTCGAGGGCGAAATCCGCATCTCCGGCGCGAAGAACGCCGCATTGCCGATCCTCGCCGGCACGCTGCTCGCCGACGGTCCGGTCACGGTCGCGAATGTCCCGCACCTGCAGGACGTCACGACGATGATCGAACTGCTCGGGCGCATGGGGGTCGACGTCACGGTAGGCGAGCGCATGCACGTCGAGGTGGACCCGACGAAGCTGCGCGAGGCGTATGCGCCGTACGAGCTCGTCAAGACGATGCGGGCCTCGATCCTCGTGCTCGGCCCGCTGGTCGCGCGGCATGGCCGCGCCGACGTATCGCTGCCCGGCGGCTGCGCGATCGGCGCGCGTCCGGTGAACATCCACGTCGCGGGGCTCCAGGCGATGGGAGCCGACATCCACATCGAGGGCGGCTATATCCGCGCGCGCGCGTCGCGGCTTCGGGGCGCGCGTCTCGTGCTCGAGACCGTGACCGTCACCGGCACCGAAAACCTGATGATGGCGGCCGCGCTCGCCGAGGGCGAAACCGTCATCGAGAACGCGGCCCGCGAGCCCGAAGTCGTCGATCTCGCGCACTTCGTCAATGCGATGGGCGGCAGGATCCGCGGCGCAGGCACCGACACGATCGTCGTCGAGGGCGTCGAGCGTCTCGGGGGCACGCACTACGAAGTCCTGCCCGACCGGATCGAGAGCGGCACGTATCTCGTCGCGGGCGCGATCACCCGCGGCCACGTGCGCATCAAGAGCACGCGGCCGGATCACCTCGACGCCGTGCTCGGCAAGCTCGAGGAGGCGGGTGCGACCCTGCATCGTGGCGACACCTGGATCGAGATCGACATGCGGGGCCGGCGCCCGAAATCGGTCGATATCCGCACGGCGCCGTATCCGGCGTTTCCGACCGACATGCAGGCGCAGTTCGCGGCGCTCAACACGATCGCCGACGGCGTCGGCACGATCGTCGAGACGATCTTCGAGAACCGCTTCATGCACATGCTCGAGATGCGCCGGCTCGGCGCCGAGATCCGCCTCGAAGGCAATACCGCGATCATCCGCGGCGTGCCGAAGCTCGCCGCGGCGCCGGTGATGGCGACCGACCTGCGCGCCTCGGCGAGCCTCGTGCTCGCCGGTCTCGTCGCCGAGGGTCGCACCGACATCGAGCGCATCTACCACATCGATCGCGGGTACGAAACGATCGAGGAGAAGTTGTCGCAGCTCGGCGCGCAGATCCGGCGGGTGCCGGGGTAGGGCGCTGCGCCGAGCGCCGCCGCGACGGGGGGACACCGCCGGCAGGCGGTGCGCGCGACCCGCGAGGCACGGGGCTTGTAGCCGCGACCACGCGCCGCCAGCCGCGGCCATGCGCCGTCAGCCGGTGCGCCGCTCCGTGACCGTGACCGCCACCTTCACCGCACCTGCAGGGCGCACGATCCCGAGCTCGAGCGTGTCGCCCGGTTTGGCGGCGGCGATGCGGGTCAGCGCATCCTGCTGGCTGTGTACGGCATTGCCGGCGACGGTCGTGATGATGTCGCCAGGTCGCAGCCCGGCAGCGACGGCCGGGCTTCCCGCGATGAGGTTCGTGATCACGACGCCGGCGCGCGGCAGGCCGAGCGCGCGCGCCTGGTTCTCGTCGACCTCCGCGAGCACGACGCCGATCGAGCCGCGGATCACGCGGCCGTGGTCGAGGATTTCCCGGGTCACACCGCGCACGAGATTGACGGGGATCGCAAAGCCGATGCCTTCGATGCCGAGGTTCTTCGCGAGCACGGCGGTGTTGATGCCGATGAGTTCGCCATTGGAATTGATGAGCGCACCGCCCGAGTTGCCGAAGTTGATCGGCGCGTCCGTCTGGATGAAATTCTCGAAGGTCGCCACGCCCAGCTGGCCGCGGCCGGTGGCGCTCACGATACCCTGCGTCACCGATTGCGCGAGACCGAGCGGGTTGCCGATCGCGAGCACGACGTCGCCGACCCGCAGCTGATCGGAGCGACCGAGCGGCATGACCGGCACGTGGGCGAGTTTCACGCTCAGCACCGCGAGGTCCGTGTCGGGGTCGCGGCCGACGACGCTCGCCTCCGCCTGCCGGCCATCGGCGAGCTGCACGCTGACGCGTTCGGCGTTGTCGATCACGTGGTGATTGGTGACGATGTGCCCGTCCGCATCGATCACGACGCCCGAACCGAGCGTCTGCTCGATCCGCTGCCGGTAGCGCGGCAGGGCATCGCCGAACAGCTCGGCGAGCGTCGTCGGCGGCAGGCGTTCCTTCACGACGCGCTCCGAGTAGATGTTGGCGACGGCCGGCGCGGCGCGTGCCACGGCGTCGGCGTAGCTGACCACCGCGACGGGTGGCGGTGCGGTCGACGCGACCGGCACGGCAGTCGGCGCAATGTCGGGCGCCGGGGCAGGCGGTGGTCCCCGGAGCAGGTCGGGTCGCGCGAACACGATCACGAATGCGAGGGCGAGGCCCCCGACGACCGATCCTGCGAGAAAGACGAATGCGCGGCCGAGTCTCTGCCGGGTCATGCCTGTGTATAATGCGCCGCTTCCCGGGGCACGTCACAAGGTTTTCCCGCGCAGCAAGCGCAGGTCCCGGGGGATGTGTGGAGACTCTTCGATGGCCGACATATCGGTAGCCGATGATCAGGAGGTCGATCAGAGCCGGCGCAGGTTCCTGACGGCCGCCACTGCAGCCACCGGCGCGGTGGGTGCGGGGTTCGCAATCACGCCGTTCCTGCTGTCCTGGTTGCCTTCCGAACGTGCGCGCGCGCTCGGTGCGCCGACCGAAGTGGATGTCGCAAAGATCGAGCCGGGCCAGATGGTCGTGACCAGCTGGCGCAAGCAGGCGATCTATGTCGTGCATCGCACGCCGGAAATGGTCGCATCGCTGCCGAAAAACGACGCGAAGCTGAAGGATCCGGCCTCGGCGGATTCCGACCAGCCGGCCTACGCGACGAATGAGATGCGCTCGTTGAAGCCCGATTACCTGGTGCTGATCGGCATCTGCACGCACCTCGGCTGCCTGCCGAAGCAGCACTTCGAGCGCGGCGACAAGGCGCTCGGTGCCGACTGGCCGGGCGGCTTCTTCTGCCCCTGCCACGGCTCGAAGTTCGACATGGCCGGCCGCGTATTCGACGGCTCGCCCGCCTCGGTGAACCTGCGCGTGCCGCCCTACGAGTTCCGTGGCGACACGCTCGTGATCGGCGTCGACGAGCAGAAAGGAGTTGCGTGATGGGGAACGCCGCCAACAGCGCCGCCGGCAGCTCCGCAGCCACGGGCGGCCTCCGCGCCTGGCTCAACAAGCGCCTGCCGATCGACGAGTTCGTGCAGAGCCAGCTCGTCGGCTACTACGCCCCGAAGAACTTCAACATCTGGTACTTCTTCGGTTCGCTCGCGCTCCTCGTGTTCGTGATCCAGATCGTCACGGGCATCTTCCTCACGATGAACTACAAGCCGGGCGAGCTGACCGCGTTCGACTCGGTCGAGTACATCATGCGCGAAGTCGAGTGGGGCTGGCTGATCCGCTACATGCACTCGACGGGCGCCTCGCTGTTCTTCGTCGTCGTGTACCTGCACATGTACCGCGCGCTGGTGTACGGCTCGTACAAGGCGCCCCGCGAGCTGCTGTGGCTGTTCGGCATGTGCATCTACCTCGCGCTGATGGCCGAGGCGTTCTTCGGCTACGTGCTGCCGTGGGGCAACATGTCGTTCTGGGGCGCGCAGGTGATCGTGAACCTGTTCGGCACGATCCCCGGCATCGGGCCCGGGCTCGTCGAGTGGATCCGCGGCGACTACGGCATCGCCGACTCCACGCTGAACCGGTTCTTCGCGCTGCACGTGATCGCGTTGCCGCTCGCGCTCGCCCTGCTCATCGTGCTGCACATCGTCGCGCTGCGCCAGACGGGCTCGAACAACCCCGACGGGATCGAGATCAAGGCGAAGCTCGGCGCGAACGGCAAGCCGCTCGACGGCATTCCGTTCCACCCGTACTACACGCTGAAGGACATCGTCGGCATCGGCGTGTTCCTGATGATCTTCGCGATCATCGTGTTCTTCGTGCCGACGTTCGGCGGCCTGTTCCTCGAGGCACCGAACTTCACGCCAGCGAACGCGCTGTCGACACCCGAGCACATTGCGCCCGTGTGGTATTTCACTCCGTTCTACGCGATCCTGCGCGCGGTTCCCGACCAGCGACTCGGCGCGTTGCTGATGGGCCTTTCGGTGCTCGTGTACCTCTTCCTGCCGTGGCTCGACCGCAGCCCGGTGAAATCGGTCCGCTACCGCGGCTGGATCTGGAAGCTCGCGCTCCTCGTGTTCACCGTGTCGTTCCTCGCGCTGATGTACCTCGGGTTGCAGCCCGCGGAAGGTCGCTACGTGACGATGGCGCGCATTTTCACGACGACGTATTTCGCGTTTTTCGTGCTGATGCCGTTCTACACGCGCATCGACCCCGTCAAGCCCGTGCCGGAGAGGGTCACGTATCATGCGTAAGCTTGCGATCATCGCGACCGTGCTCGCGCTCGCGGCCCCGGCCGCCTTCGCATCGGGCGGCGAGGCGACGGCGTCCTGGCAGCAGTGGCACGCCGGCAATGCGCTCGGCGACCGGGCCTCGCTGCAGCGGGGTGCGCGCAACTTCATGAACTGGTGTGCCGGCTGCCATTCGTTGAAGTACGTGCGCTACCAGCGAATCGGCACGGATCTCGGCATCGCGGACGACGTGATGAAGGCGAATCTCGTGCCGCCCGGCGCGAAGATCACCGACTACGTCGTGAGCGCGATGCCCGCGAGTCTCGCGAACGCGTCGTTCGGCATCGTGCCCCCCGACCTGTCGCTGATCACGCGCTCGAAGGGCACCGACTACGTCTACCGGTTCCTGAAGACTTTCTACGCCGATGCGGCCGCCGCGACCGGCACGAACAACCTCGCGCTCCCCGGCACGGCGATGCCGCACGTGCTGTCGGACCTGCAGGGCGTGCAGCAGGCCGTGTTCGCGCAGGACGGTCAGTTCGAGAAATTCGAGGACGGCGTGCCCGGGCAGCTTACGGCCGCGCAGTACGACGCTTTCGTGCGCGACACCGTGAATTTCCTCGAGTATGCGGGTGAACCCGCGAAGCTGTCGCGCGCGACGATCGGCATATGGGTCGTGCTCTACCTCCTGCTGTTCACCGTGATCGCGTGGCTGCTGAAGCAGGAGTACTGGAAGGACGTACACTAGCGATCCGGCCCGGGGTCGGGTCGCCACGGAGGGCCGCGTGTCGAGCCGTCGATCCGCGCTGACTCTGTTCTCGGCGCCCCACGACCCGTGGAGCCACCGGGTACGGATCGTGCTCGCGGAGAAGGGACTGGCGGCAGACCTGGTCGACGTCGAGCCCGGGCGGTTGCCCGAAGATCTGCTCGATCTCAATCCGTACCACAGCGTCCCGACTCTCGTGGATCGCGATCTCGTGCTGTACGACGCGCGCGTGGTGACCGAGTACCTCGACGAGCGCTATCCGCATCCGCCGCTCATGCCGATCGATCCGGTGGACCGCGCCACGCTGCGGCTCGCGATGTACAGGGTCGAGCGCGACTGGTATGCGACGGCGCGCGGGATCGACGCGGAGCCTGACGGCAGCGACGCCGCACGACTGCGGCGGCAGCTGCGCGATACCGTGGTCGCGAGCGCGGACCTGTTCAAGGTGCGGCCATACCTGCTGTCGGCCGAGTTTTCGCTTCTGGACGCCTGTGTTGCGCCGATACTATGGCGGCTGCCACATTACGGCATCGACCTGCCGAAGGAGGCGCAGGCGATCATGCGGTATGCGGCGAACATTTTCCCGCGCCCCGGGTTTCGCGCGAGCCTGACGGGCGCCGAACGAGAGATGCGAGTGGCCTGATGAGCACGACAACGAAACCTCCGCGCCGGCCCTACCTGCTGCGTGCGATGCACGAATGGGTGAGCGACAGCGGCGGCACGCCGCACGTGATCGTCGACGCCGCTCGCCCCGGGGTGCAGGTGCCGCGGGCGTACGTCAAGGACGGCAAGATCGTGCTGAATGTCAGCGCCTCGGCGACACAGCGCCTCGCGCTCGGCAACGAGTGGATCGAGTTCGACGCGCGCTTCGCGGGCGTCGTGCATCACGTGAAGGTGCCGGTGAGCGCCGTGCTCGGCATCTACGCCGGGGAAAGCGGCGAGGGCATGGTGTTCTCGGCCGACGAAAGCGGCGGCCCCGAACCGCCGGCGAAGCCGCCTGCGCCGGACGAGCCGACGAAGCGGCCGCAACTCAAGGTAATCAAATAGCCCGTGGCTTGCGGCCTGTGGCCCATGCCTCGATGCGCCGCCTGCGCACACGGCACACGCGAGCGCGTCACAGCGTGAAGGCGTGCCGGATCCACTCGATCCGCGCGTTCGTACCGGTTCCTTCCTCGATGACGACATCGAAGCGTGCGGGCATGCGCCGCCACTCGGGATGCGCGGCGAGCAGCAGGTACGCGGCGCGGATCAGGCGCTGTTGCTTGCGATGCCCGACGCTCGCCGCGGCACCGCCGCAGGCGCGCGTCGAGCGGGCCCGCACTTCGACGATCGCGAGCGTGCCGCCGTCCTGCGCGACGATGTCGATCTCGCCTGCGCGGCGGCGAAAGTTGCGCGCGAGGATCGTGAGGCCCTGCGACTCGAGGTAGTGCGCCGCACGCTCTTCGGCTTCCTGCCCGCGCTGCCGGCGATCCATGGCGACCGGCACGGCGGCACTATCGCGCCGCCGGCGCTCCCGCACCCGCATCGAGCAGTTGTGGCTGGCCATTGACGATGCGTGCCCAGTCGAGCTCGCGGCGCACGCGCCGCTCACCCTCGATGCGCAGCCTGCCGGTGAGGCCGTCGATGTCGGTCGCACTGCCGCCCGGCAGCGCGAGGCCCAGCTGGTACGCGTCGTAGCCGAACGCGAAGAGCTTGCCGCGCGCCGCGCCGTTCTCGCCCCATGCGGCGATCAATGCCTCGCGGACCGTGGCCGTGCGCGCCCCGACGCCGAACACCCACGGCATGTCCGGAAAGATCAGGCCCTCGAGGTCGAGGTTTGCGGCCGGATTCGGCTCGTAGGCATCCGACGTCGAGTAGGTCGGCAGGTCACCCGCGTAATGGAACCGCAGTTGCGGCCGCAGCTGCCGCTCGATCTGCGCCTGGGCCGGCGCAAAGATGAACTCCGCATCCGCGCGGCGCCGCGGCTGGAACGCGAGCCGCATGCCGAGCGCCCGCTCGAGGCGACGGTGACGCGCCTTGCTCGCATCGATGCGCAGCACGTCGGTGATCGCCGCCGAGTAGTCGTTCTCGGCCGGGAAGTACGTGGCCGTGCCGACGAGTTCGCCGCCGCCCGCGACCAGTTCCTCGCGAAATGCCGCGAGCACGCGCGCACCCCACTCGCCACTCGGCACGAGCGCGATGCCACGTCGCTGCCCCTGGCTCACCACCCGATCGGCGATCGAGCGTGCCTCGTTCTCCGGCGAGAGCGCGAATTGCCAGAATTGCTCGGGCACCGCCTGTTCCGCGGCGAGGAAATTGAGGGCGAGCATCATCGGCCGCGGACCCGCGAAGCTCGCTGCACCGGCGACTTCCTCGCGCAGCAGCGGCCCGACGATCACCGTGGCGCCGGCGTCATTCGCGCGCGCGATCGCTTCCGCCACGCCGAGGACTGCCGTGTCGTAGACGCGCACGCGCGGGCGCTGGCCGGCGGGCGACTGATAATACGCGGTGAAAAAGCCGTCGCGGATCTGCGCCGCGGCGGCGGCCTGGCGGCCCGAGACCGGGAGCAGCAATGCCAGGTGCGCGGCGCGCTCGCCCCGGGGAGCGACCGCGGCGAGTTCGATCTCGGTGCGCACCACCTCGTTCGCGGGATGGCCCGGGTAGCGGCTGCGCCAGCGCTGGATCGCAGGCGCGATCGTGGTCGGCATCGTCGCGGCGCCGGCCGCGATCGGGCCGAGTTCGAGCCAGCCCCGCACGACGGGGTCGCGTTCGGCGTCAGGCACGATCTTCGCGCCATTCTCGACCGCGGCGCGCAACCCGTCGAGGAGCCCGATGCGATTCGCCCGCCTCGCTTCGGGTGTCGTCAGATACGTTTCGCGGGTCATCGAGGCGCGTACGGCTGCCGCGTATCGTCCACTCGCCATTTCGACGCGTTGCCGCACGTCGAAATAGCGCTCCGCGGCGGCGCCGGCCACGGGAACCGGCAGCGCATCGAGCATCGCCCGGGCGCGTGCCGTATCGCCGCGCGCGAGCGGGATCTCCACGGCCACGAGCCTTGCTGCAGCCTGCGTCGCGCTGTCGCCCGTGGCGGTCGCGGCGGCAGCGGCCCGGGCCGCATCGTCGTAACGGTGCGCGGCGAGCCATTCGCGCGCGGCACGCAGGTGCCACGCGCCTGCCGCAGCGCCACCCTGCGCGGCGGCAAGCGATTCGAACGCGCGCGCCGCGTCCTCGTGGCGGCCAGCCTGCGCATATTGCTCGGCGCGCTCGGCGGTCGCGACCGGTGTCGACTTCGGGCCGATGCTGGTGCACGCGCCGAGCAGGGCCGCGAGCGCGATCGCGATGGCGAACGACGCCACGCGTGGTACGCCCGGGGTCCGCGGTTCAAGCCTCATGAGTTGCTTCGCCTTTCATTGGGCGGCACGATGCCGGGGGGGTGGCGCCGGGGAGAGTATAGTGGGTGCAAACGCGGGCCGAATCGATGTGATTGCCACCCCGATCGGCAATCTCGGGGATCTCTCGCCGCGCGCGCGCGACGCACTGGCGCAGGCCGACCTCGTCGCGGCCGAAGACACGCGGCGCACCGGCCAGCTGCTCGCGGCCATGGGGCTCTCGCGCCCCGTCATCTCGCTGCACGAACACAACGAGTCCCTGCGGGTCGAGTCCCTCGTCGCGCGACTGGGCGAAGGCGCCGTCATTGCCCTCGTCTGCGACGCGGGCACGCCGCTCCTGTCCGATCCGGGCTTCGAACTCGTGCGCGCCGCGCGCGCCGCGGGCCACGAGGTGCGCGCGATACCGGGGCCCTCCGCGATCACCGCGGCGCTCAGCATCGCCGGCATTCCCGCGGCGCGCTTCTGCTTCGAGGGCTTCCTGCCCGTGCGCACCCGCGAGCGGCGCGAGCGCCTCGCGCGGCTCGCGCACGAGCCACGGGCGCTCGTGTTCTTCGAGGCGCCTCACCGGATCGTCGAAAGCCTCGCCGACATCACGGCGGAGTTCGGCGCCGCGCGCGAGGCGATGCTCGGCCGCGAGCTGACGAAGGCGTATGAGACGGTCTATCGCGGCACGCTCGGCGAGCTGTCGGCGCGCGCCCGGGAAGATGCCAACGTCGCGCGCGGCGAGCTGACGCTCGTCGTCGCGGGCGCGCCTGCCGTGGCCGAGAGCGCCGTGGCGCCCGGCGAGCTCGGCCGCATCGTCGCGCTGCTCGCGAGGGAACTGCCGCCGAGCAAGGCCGCGGCGCTCGCGGCGCAAATCACCGGAGCCCGTCGCAGCGAGGCCTACGACATCGCCGTGAGGCAGGGCGGCGGTGTATCCTCGCGCGCGGAGTCGGCCGGGTAATCGCTGTATCCCCGCGCGGGATATGGAGGAAAGTCCGGGCTCCGGCGGACGAGGTGCCAGGTAACGCCTGGGGGGCGCGAGCCCACGGAAAGTGCAACAGAAAGCAAACCGCCCCTTCGGGGGTAAGGGTGAAAGGGTGCGGTAAGAGCGCACCGCGCCGGTGGCAACACGCGGCGGCACGGCAAACCCCACCTGGAGCAAGGCCAAATAGGGAAACGGCGGGCGACCGCAGCGCATGTCCGCGCGTGTTTCCGGGTAGGCCGCTCGAGGTCTCCGGCGACGGGGATCCCAGAGGAATGATTGCCCTCGACAGAACCCGGCTTACAGGCCGACTCCTTCTCAACTACTGTATAAGCTTCGATTCACAACCCCCTGATCGCCAAGAGATCGTGCGCACAATAGCGCGTTGATCGCACGGCCCGGGCGACGTAAGTTCTTGTCGGCCCGGAAAATTTTCTCCCCCTGCGCGTTGACACTGCACAGTCGCGTTCCTATAGTGGCGGCGAGTGGGAAAAAGTGGGGAGAAATGGGCTCTCAAGGGCCCATCCAGCATGTTTCGCGGTGCAACAAAGGTGACGCTCGACGACAAGGGCCGGATGGCGCTGCCCACCCGGTATCGGGCCAGCGTCGCCGAACGCTGCGACGGGCATCTCGTCGTCACCGTCGACCGCGACCAGTGCCTCCTCGTGTACCCGCTGCCCGACTGGGAAGCGATCGAACGCAAGCTGATGTCGCTGCCGAGCCTGCACGCGCAGGCGCGGCGGCTGCAGCGATTGATGGTGGGTCACGCCACCGATCTCGAACTCGACGGCCACGGGCGCGTCCTGCTGCCGCCGGAGCTGCGCGAATTCGCATCGCTCACGCGGCACGCAATGCTGGTCGGGCAGGGCAATCGCTTCGAACTTTGGGACGAGGCGCGGTGGAACGAGCGGCGCGACGCATGGCTCGCGCACGAAGAGGCGGTCACGGACCTGCCCGCGGAGCTCGATTCGCTGTCGCTGTAGGGTTTTTGGGCGGGCATTGACGGGGAAGGAGGCGGGGCGGACCGCTTCAGGGGGCCAGAGAGTGATGGATGAGCACATTCCGGTGCTCGCCCGGGAAGTTCTCGAGGGCCTCGCCCCTGTTGCGGACGGTCTGTACATCGATGCGACGTTCGGGCGCGGCGGACACACGGCACGGATACTCGAAGCCCTGGGTGGAGAAGGGCGCGTGCTCGCGCTCGACCGCGATCCGGCGGCCATCGCGGCGGGCCGCGTGCGCTTTGCGTCCGAAGTGCGGCTTGCGCTCGTCCACGCGCCGTTTGCCGATCTTCGGCAGGTCGTGCACGACCACGCGCGCGATCGGCCGGTGGCGGGCGTGCTGTTCGATCTCGGCGTGTCGTCGCCGCAACTCGACGAAGCCGCCCGCGGCTTCAGCTTCTCGAAGGACGGTCCGCTCGACATGCGCATGGATCCGACACGCGGTGAGCCAGTTGCGGCGTGGCTCGCGCGCGCGGCAGTGGACGAAATGCGCGAAGTGATAGCGAGCTTCGGCGAGGAGCGTTTTGCGCGCCGCATCGCGCAGGCGATCGCCGCCGAGCGCGCGCGCGCGCCGATCGAGCGCACTGCACGGCTGGCTGCGATCGTCGCCGCCGCGGTACGCACGCGCGACGGCAAGCACCCCGCGACGCGCACGTTCCAGGCCCTGCGCATGTACGTCAACGACGAACCCGGCCAGCTCGCGCGTGGCCTCGCCGCCGCAGTCGATGTGCTCGCGCCGCGCGGCCGCCTCGCCGTGATCTCGTTCCATTCGCTCGAAGACCGCCTGACCAAGGATTTCATGCGCCGGGAGTCGAGCCTCGATCCCGTGCTCGCGAGGCTGCCGGTGCCGCCGCCGCACGCCGCGCCCCGGCTGCGGCTCGTCGGCGGCAAGCACAGGGCGTCGGCCGCGGAGGTTGCCGCCAATCCCCGCGCGCGCAGTGCCGTGCTGCGCGTTGCCGAGCGCGTCGCGTGATGGCGCTGTCGCGCCGCACCCTCCTCATCGCCGTGCCGCTGCTGTGGCTCGCGGCGCTCGCGTCCGCGGCAGGCGCGATTTGGGCGAAGCACCGCTCGCGCGAATTGTTCATCGAGCTCGAACGGCTGAACGCGACGCGTGACAACCTCGAGGTCGAATGGGGCCAGCTGCAGCTCGAGCAGAGTGCGTGGTCGACCCACGCATTCGTCGAGAACGTGGCGCGCGCGCGCCTGCACATGGCGACGCCCGCGCCGCAGGACATCGAGATCGTGCGGCCGTGATGCGCGACCGGCGCAACAGGGAAGCGCGTCACGGCAGCCGGCGCGTGGACGGCGGCGAGACGACGCCGAAGGCGTTTCGCCTGCGCGCGCTGTGCGTCTTCGGACTGATGGTCCTTGCCGCGGGCGGCCTCCTGTGGCGCGCGGTCGACCTGCAGCTCATGGACCACGGCTTCCTCGCGAGCCAGGGCGACGCGCGCTTCTCGCGCGTCGTGGCGATCGCTGCGCACCGCGGCACGGTGACAGATCGCTACGGTGAACCGCTCGCCGTCAGCACGCCGGTCGACTCGGTCTGGGCGAACCCGAGGGAACTCGCGCTCGCAACCGACCAGCTGCCGCGCCTCGCCAAGGCGCTGGCCCTCGACCGCAACGAACTCGCACGCCGGGTCACGTCGAATCTCGACCGTGAATTCCTGTACCTGCGCCGCCACATGCAGCCGGCCGACGCCGCGAAGATCAAGGCGCTCGGGGTGCCGGGCGTGTACCTCGTGCGCGAGTATCGCCGCTATTACCCGTCGGGCGAGGTCGTCGGGCACGTCCTCGGCTTCACCAGCGTCGACGACGCCGGCCAGGAAGGCATCGAACTCGCGTTCGACCACTGGCTCGCGGGCGAGGACGGCGCGAAGCGCGTGATCCAGGACCGCTACGGCCGCATCGTGCAGGACGTCGAGAGCATCCGCCCGGTGCGCCCGGGGCGCGATCTCGTGCTGTCGATCGACCTGCGCATCCAGTACCTCGCGTACCGCGAGCTGAAGGCGGCCATCCGCGAGCAACGCGCGAAATCGGGCTCGGTGATCGTGCTCGACGTCGACACCGGCGAAGTGCTCGCGATGGTGAACCAGCCGGCGTACAACCCGAACGACCGCGAGCAGATCAACGCGCGCACCTACCGCAATCGAGCGGCCACCGACATCCTCGAGCCGGGCTCGTCGATCAAGCCGTTCGTGATTGCCGCGGCGCTCGCGTCCGGCAAGTACGACGCGCAGAGCATCGTCGACACCTCGCCCGGCTACATCCGCGTCGGCGTGAAGCCGATCGAGGACAAGCACAACCTCGGCCGCATCGATCTCGCGACGATCCTGGCGAAGAGCTCGAACGTCGGCATGACGCGGGTGGCGCTGTCGCTCGAGCCCGAGCAGCTGTGGACCACGCTGACGCGCCTCGGCTTCGGGCAGGTCACGACGAGCGGCTACCCGGGCGAGTCGGCGGGCCTCGTGCCGCACTGGTCGCACTGGCGGCCGATCGGCATCGCCACGATGTCGTACGGCTACGGGCTCTCGGTGACGCCGCTGCAGCTCGCGCACGCCTACGCGACGATCGGCGACGGCGGTCTCGTGCGGCCCGTGTCGTTCCTGCGGGTCGATGCGGCGCCCGTCGGCGAGCGCGTCCTCGACGAGCGGGTCTCGCGCACGCTCGTGCACATGCTCGAATCGGTCGTCTCGCCGTCCGGCACCGGGCTGCGGGCCGCGATTCCGGGCTATCGCGTCGCCGGCAAGACCGGCACGGCGTGGAAGGCGAACGCCGGCGGCTACTCGACCGATCGCTACATGGCGGTGTTCGGCGGAGTCGCACCGGCGACGCGCCCGAAGCTCGCGGCGGTCGTCATCATCGACGAGCCGGGCGCGGGTCACTACTACGGCGGCGACGTGGCGGCGCCGGTGTTCTCGCGTGTCGTCGGTGGCGCGCTGCGCCTCCTCGCCGTGGCGCCCGACGCCGCGATCGGTGCCCCGGACGGGGAATCTGCGCCGCCCGCGCCCGCGCGACAGCAGGTGGCCCTGCGATGACGCGCGCCGATCCCGTGCCGGCGCGCCGCCTCGCCGAACTGCTCGTCGATACGCCCGGCATTCCGGCCGATGTGGCGGTGAGCGATCTCACGATCGCGAGCGGCGAGGTGCGTCCGGGCGGCGCGTTCCTCGCCTGCGCCGGGCGCACGACGCACGGTCTCGCGCACGCCGATGAGGCGATCGAGCGCGGCGCGCGCGTGATCCTGTGGGAGCCGGTCGCGGGCCTGCGTGTGCCCGACTTCCCGTCGGCGATCCTCGCGCTGCCGGTACCGCACCTGCATGCGCAGCTCGGCACGCTCGCCGATCGCTTCTTCGGCGCGCCCTCGGCTGCGCTGACGCTGATCGGCATCACGGGCACGAACGGCAAGACGACGACCGCGTGGCTCACTGCGCAGGCGCTCGCCGCGTGCGGCCGTCGTGCGAGTTACAGCGGGACGCTCGGCTACGGCCGGCCGGGAGAGCTGCGCGCGAGCTCGCACACGACGCCGGACGCGGTGGCCGTGCAGCGCCAGCTCGCGTCGCTGCGTGATGCCGGTGCCGAGTGCGTCGCGATGGAAGTGTCGTCGCACGCCCTCGACCAGGGCCGCGTGACCGGCGTGCGCTTTCACACGGCGGTGTTCACCAACCTGACGCGCGATCATCTCGACTACCACGGTTCGATGGGCGCCTATGGCGCCGCAAAGGCGGCGCTGTTCGACTGGCCGACGCTCGCGGCACGGGTGATCAATGTCGACGATCCGTTCGGCGTCGCGCTCGCGCGGGGCTACGGGGACGCAGGCGCGCGGCTCGTCACGGTGTCGCGCCGTGACAGGGCGACGCTGCGTGCCACGGGACTGCGGGCGGCCACGCACGGCTTCGAAATCGACATCGAATCCGCGTGGGGCAGCGGCTCGGTGGCGACCCGGCTCGTCGGCGACTTCAATGCCGACAACGTCCTCGCGGTGCTCGGTGTGCTGCACGCGGCGGACGTGCCGTTCGACGCGGCGCGCCGGGCCATCGCCCGGTGCAGCGCGCCGCCGGGTCGCATGGAGACCTTCGGTGGCGAGGGTGGCGCACCGCTCGTGGTGGTCGACTACGCGCACACGCCCGATGCGCTCGACAAGGCGCTCGTGGCGGCGCGTGCCCACTGTCACGGGCGGCTGACGGTCGTGTTCGGCTGCGGTGGCGACCGCGATCCGGGCAAGCGGCCGCTCATGGGCGCGATCGCGAGCCGCCGCGCCGATCGGCTCTGGATCACGGACGACAATCCGCGCACGGAGCCCGCCGCGCTGATCACGGCCGCGATCATCGAGGGCATCGCCCCGGGCACCGACTTTCGCGTCGAGCACGATCGTGCAGCGGCGATTCGCGCCGCGCTCGCGGCAGCCGGCGACGGCGACGCCGTGCTGATCGCGGGCAAGGGCCACGAGGACTACCAGATCGTCGGACACGTGCGCCGCGCCTTCAGCGACCAGGCGATCGTGCGCGCCGCGCTCGCGCAGGGGGCGGCGCGGTGATCGCCCCCGCGCGCACGCTGTCGGGTTTCGCCGCGGACTGCGGCGGCCGGTTGATCGGCGCGGATCGCGCCTGGACGGGCGTGTCCACCGACACGCGCACGCTCGCGGCCGGCGAGCTGTTCATCGCGCTCAAGGGGCCACGCTTCGACGCGAGCGAATTCGCCGCCGCCGCGGCCGCGGCCGGCGCGGCGGCGCTCGTCGTTCCCGCGCAGCAGCCGGTCGCGGTCGCCCAGATCGTCGTGCCCGACACGCTCGCGGCGCTGACACGCGCTGCCGCCGCCTGGCGCGGGAGGTTTGCGATGCCGGTCGTCGGGGTCGCCGGCAGCAATGGCAAGACGACGGCCAAGGAGATGACCGCCGCGATCCTCGGCGCAGCCGGCAACTGCCTCGCGACACAGGGCAACCTGAACAATCACATCGGCGTCCCGGTGACGCTGCTGCGGCTCGATGCCGCGCACGACTTCGCCGTCATCGAGATCGGCGCGAACCACCCCGGGGAAGTCGCATCGCTCGCCGCGCTCGTGCGGCCGCGCATCGGCCTCGTGACAAACGCGGGCGCGGAACACCTCGAGGGGTTCGGCTCGCTCGAGGGCGTGGCGCGCGCGGAGGGCGAACTGTTCGCGGCGCTCGATGCGGACGGTGTCGCGATCGTGAACGCCGACGATGCGTTCGCGGGCCTGTGGCGCGGCATGACCCGCGCGCGGGTCGTGACCTTTGGCCTCGCGCAAGGCGCCGATTTCCTCGCGCAGGATATCGCCGCCGAGGTCGGGCCTGCGGGGTTTGCCACGCGCTTCAGGCTGCATGCGCCGGCCGGTGTGGTCGATATCCGGCTGCAACTCGCCGGCCGCCACAACGTCGCGAACGCCCTTGCCGCCGCCGCCGCCGCGACGGCGGCCGGCGCGGGGCTCGAACACGTCGCCGCCGGCCTCGCGACGATGCGCGCCGTCGCCGGCCGGCTCAATTTCCGCACCACGCCGTCGGGCGCCTGGCTGATCGACGACTCGTACAACGCGAATCCGGCATCGATGCGTGCCGGCATCGACGTGCTCGCGGGTCTCGGCGGGCGGCGCTGGCTCGCGATCGGCGACATGGGCGAACTCGGCGCCCATGCCGAGGAGGCGCACGTCGACATCGGGCGCTACGCGCGCGAGCGCGGCATCGAGCGGCTGCTCGCGACCGGCCCGCTGTCGGCGCTCGCGGTCGAGGCATTCGGCGCCGGCGCGCGCTGGTTCCCGGATGCCGAGACGCTGTCGCGCGAGCTCGAGGCGACGCTCGCCGCCGACGTGCGCGTGCTGATCAAGGGTTCGCGCATGAACCGGCTCGAGCGTGTCGTCGACGCGCTCGCGTCCGCACGCAAGGCAGGCTGAGGGGGCATCGTGCTGTACTGGCTCGCCAAGGAACTGACCGCCGACTACTCGGGCTTCAATGTCTTCTCCTACCTGACGCTGCGCGCGATCCTCGCGACGATGTCCGCGCTCGCGATATCCCTCCTCGTCGGGCCGGGCATGATCGCGCGGCTGTCGCGCTACCAGGTCGGGCAGGTCGTGCGCGAGGACGGCCCGCAGTCGCACCTGCCGAAGGCCGGTACGCCGACGATGGGAGGCGCGCTGATCATCGTCGCGATCTTCGCCGCGACGCTCCTGTGGGCGGACCTGTCGAACCGCTTCGTGTGGGTCGTGCTCGGCGTGACGCTCGCCTTCGGCGCGATCGGCTTCTACGACGATTACCTGAAGCTCGTGGTCGGCAACTCCCGGGGCCTGCCGGCGCGCTGGAAATACTTCTGGCAGTCGGTCGCAGGCCTCGCGACCGCGGCCGTGCTCTTCTTCACGGCCAAGCTCCCGGCCGAGACCACGTTCTACCTGCCGATCCTGAAGAGTGTCGCCGTGCCGCTCTCGGCCTTTGCCTTCATCACGCTCACCTACCTGATGATCGTCGGCATGAGCAACGCGGTGAACCTCACCGACGGGCTCGACGGACTCGCGATCATGCCTGCCGCAATGGTGGCCGCGGCGCTCGGTGTGTTCGCCTATGCGAGCGGCAATGCCGTCTTTGCGTCCTATCTCGGCATCCCGCCGGTGCCGCAGGCCGGCGAGGTGCTGATCTTCTGCGCGGCGATGGTCGGCGCAGGCCTCGGGTTCCTGTGGTTCAACTCCTACCCCGCGCAGGTGTTCATGGGCGACATTGGCGCACTCGCGATCGGCGCCGCGCTCGGCGTGATCGCGGTGATCGTGCGCCAGGAGGTCGTGGTGCTCGTGATGGGGGGGCTGTTCGTGCTCGAGACGGCGTCGGTCATCCTGCAGGTGGCGTCGTTCAAGCTCACGGGCAAGCGCATCTTCCGCATGGCGCCGATCCACCACCACTTCGAACTCCAGGGCTGGGCCGAGCCGAAGGTGATCGTGCGCTTCTGGATCATTTCCCTGCTGCTCGTGCTCGCGGGCCTCGCGACGCTGAAACTGCGATGAACGCACACGCCACGCAGTCCCGCTTCGCCGTGATCGCCGGCCTCGGCCGCACCGGGCTCTCGTGCGCGCGCTACCTGCATGCCCGCGGCTGGCGGCTCGCAGTGACCGACACGCGCGACGCACCCCCCGAGCTCGCTGCCCTGCAGTCCGTGTCGCGGGACATCGTTGTGCGCGCGGGCGGGCTCGACACGCAACTCCTCGACGGCGCCGCCCTGGTCGTTGCCTCGCCGGGCCTCGACACGAGCCTGCCGTTCTTCGCCGCCGCGCGCGAGCGCGGGCTCGGAATCGTCGGCGACATCGAGCTCTTCGCGCGTGCGGTGCGCGCGCCGGTCGTCGGCATCACGGGCACGAACGGCAAGAGCACGGTGACGACGCTCGTCGGGCGCATGGCGCGCCGCGCCGGCGTGGCGGCACGCGTCGGCGGCAATCTCGGGGAGCCGGCGCTCGACCTGCTCGGTGACGACGCGACGGCGCTCTACGTGCTCGAACTGTCGAGCTTCCAGCTCGAGTCGACCACATCGCTCGAGCTCGTCGCGGCGACCGTGCTCAACGTGACCGCGGATCACATGGATCGCTACCGGTCGATCGCGGACTACGCGGCCGCGAAGGCGCGGATCTTCGCGCACTGCGGCACGGCGGTCCTGAATCTCGACGATCCGCTCGTCGCCGCGATGCGTGTGAGCAGCGGGCAGGCGGGCGCGCCGGCGACGACGCTCACCTTCACGCTGCGCCCGGGTGTCGCGGCCGACTACAGCCTCGTCGCCGAGGGCGGCGCGGACGGTGGATGGCTCGCGCGCCGCGGCGAGCGGTTGCTGCCGCTGTCGCAGCTGCGCATGCCCGGGCTGCACAACGCCGCGAATGCACTCGCTGCGCTCGCGCTCGGCGAGGCGCTCGCGCTGCCGCTCGAGGCGATGCTCGACGAGCTGCGCGAGTTCGCGGGCCTCGACCATCGCACGCAGTGGGTCGCCGATGTCGCCGGTGTCCACTTCGTCGACGATTCCAAGGGCACGAATGTCGGCGCCACGCTCGCCGCGGTGGCCGGCTTCAGGGGCATGCTCGTGATCATCGCGGGCGGTGACGGCAAGGGTCAGGACTTCGCGCCGCTCGCGGCTGCGTTCCGCGGCAAGGTGCGCCACACGATCCTGATCGGGCGCGACGCCCCGGCGATCGCCGCGGCGCTCGCGGGCGTCTGTCCCGTCACGCGCGAGTCGTCGCTCGAGGGCGCCGTCGTGGCGGCCGCACGCATCGCGGCCCCGGGCGACACCGTGCTGCTGTCGCCGGCGTGCGCCAGCCTCGACATGTTCCGCAACTATGCGCACCGGGGCGAGGTGTTCGCGCGGGCGGTACGGAGCCTCGCAGCATGAAGGCGCCCGCACGATGACCACCGCGACGATGGGCTGGGCGAGGAGCAGCGCGCGCGGCGGCGCATTCCGCACGGACTGGGTCACCGTCGCGCTCGTGCTCGCGATCACGCTGCTCGGCCTCGTGATGGTGACCTCGGCCTCGGTGTCGATCGCGAACCGGGAGTCCGGCGATCCGTTCACGTATCTCGAGCGCCAGTTGCTGCTGCTCTGCGTCGGCGGTGCCGCGGCCTTCGTGCTGACGCGCGTGCGCACGGAGATCCTCGAGCACCTCGCGCTGCCGCTGCTGATCGCCGCGTTGCTGCTGCTCGTCGCCGTGCTGATCCCGGGCGTCGGCCACGTGGTCAACGGCAGCCGCCGCTGGATCCGCATCGCGGGCTTCAACTTCCAGGCGTCCGAGCTCGCACGCCTGCTCGTGCTCATCTTCATCGCGAGCTACGCCGCGCGGCGCGAGGCGGAGCTGCGCACGAGCCTCGCGGGGCTCGCGAAGCCGCTCGGAATCCTGGGGCTCGCCGCCGCACTGCTGCTCGCCGAGCCCGATTTCGGCGCCGCGACCGTGCTGTTCGCCACCGGCTTCGGCGTGCTCTACCTCGCGGGCGCGCGCCTGCGCTATGTGCTCGCGACGATGCTCTCGGCGCTCGCGATCTTCGGCACGCTCGTCGCGCTGTCCGGTTACCGCATGCGTCGTCTCGCCGCGTTCCTCGACCCCTGGGCCGATCCGTACAACAGCGGCTTCCAGCTGACGCAGTCGCTGATCGCGATCGGCCGCGGCCAGTGGTTCGGGGTCGGGCTCGGCGAGAGCGTGCAGAAACTCTTCTACCTGCCCGAGGCCCATACCGATTTCCTGTTTGCCGTACTCGCCGAGGAACTCGGGCTCGCCGGTGTCGTGATCACGGTGGGCCTTTTTCTCGCGCTCGCCTGGCGGGCCCTCGCGATCGCGCGGCGCGCGGCGGATGCGGGGCTGAAGTTCCAGGCCTGCCTCGCCGCAGGCTTCGGCGTGTGGATCGGCCTGCAGGCGTTCATCAACATCGGCGTGAACATGGGAGCGCTGCCGACCAAGGGGCTGACGCTGCCGCTGATGAGCTACGGGCGCTCGAGCCTCGTCGTGACGGTGGCCTGGGTCGGCATCCTGCTGCGCGTGCACCACGAGGCCGCGTCGCGCACCCGTGGACCTGCGACGGTGACGACATGACGGGCACCGTGATCGTCATGGCCGGAGGCACGGGCGGTCACGTCTTCCCGGCGCTCGCGCTCGCGCGCGAACTCGGCGCGCGCGGCTGCCGCGTCGTGTGGCTCGGCACGCGCCAGGGCATCGAGGCGCGGCTCGTGCCCGCCGCAGGGCTGCCGGTCGAGTGGATCTCGATCGGCGGATTGCGCGGCAAGGGGCTCGCGACGCTGCTCGCCGCGCCGTTTCGCCTGGTGCGCGCGCTGTACGAGGCACTGCGGGCCATGCGCCGCCATCGCCCGATCGTCGTCGTCGGCCTCGGCGGTTTCGTGACGGGACCCGGCGGCGTCGCCGCGTGGCTCGCGCGCCGGCCACTCGTCGTGCACGAGCAGAACGCGATCGCCGGGTTCACGAATCGCATCCTGGCGCGCTTTGCGCGCGACGTGCTGACGGCATTCCCGGGCGCATTCGACGCGGCGCAGCCCGCGCGGGTGATCGGCAATCCGGTGCGGCCGGAGTTTTTCGCGCTCGGCGCGCCGGCTGCACGGGCCGCCGGTAGAGGTGCCGTGCTGCGGCTCCTCGTCGTCGGCGGCAGCCAGGGCGCGACGAAGCTGAATGCAGTCGTGCCGTTCGCGGTGGCGCGACTTGCGGGCAGCGTGCGCTTCGACGTGCGCCACCAGGCCGGCCCGCGCTGGATCGATGCGGCGCGCAAGAGCTATGCCGAGGCCGGCGCCCAGGGCGAGGTCACCGCGTTCATCGACGACATCGCGGAAGCGTATGCATGGGCCGATCTCGTGATCTGCCGCGCGGGGGCCCTCACGGTGTCGGAGCTCGCCGCCGCCGGCGTCGCGTCGATCCTCGTGCCGTTCCCGGCGGCCGTGGACGATCACCAGACGGCGAACGCGCGCTACCTCGTGCGCGAGGGGGCGGCGTTGCTGCTGCTCGACCGCGAACTCACCGCCGAACGGCTTGCGCGCGAGTTGCTCGACCTGTGCCGCGGGGGTCGCGAGCGGCTGCTCGCGATGGCCGATCGCGCGCGGCGTCTCGCGCGCCCGCGCGCGACCGTGGAACTCGCGGACGCCTGCCTCGCGGTGGCCTCCGTCGGGAGGGCCGCGGCATGAGTCTCGTCGTGCAGGAGCGCATGCGGCGCATCCAGACGATCCATTTCGTCGGCATCGGCGGCAGCGGCATGGGCGGCATCGCCGAGGTGCTGCTGAATCTCGGCTACGGCGTGCAGGGCTCGGACCTCCGCCACAACGATGTGACGCGCCGGCTCGCGCGCCTCGGTGCGCACATCGCCATCGGGCACCGCGCCGGGAACGTCGGCACCGCGGACGTCGTCGTGGTCTCGAGCGCCGTGTCGCGCGAGAACCCCGAAGTCGCGCACGCGCTCGAACGCCGCCTGCCGGTCGTGCCGCGCGCCGAGATGCTCGGCGAACTGATGCGCTTCCGCTACAGCATCGCGGTCGCCGGCACGCACGGCAAGACGACGACCACGAGCCTCGTCGCGAGCATCCTCGCCGAGGGCAACGAGGACCCGACCTTCGTGATCGGCGGGCGCCTGAAGAGCGTCGGCAGCAACGCGCGGCTCGGCGCCGGGCGCTTCCTCGTCGCGGAAGCCGACGAGAGCGACGCATCGTTCATGCACCTGCAGCCGATGATCGCGATCGTCACCAACATCGATCACGATCATCTCGGCACGCACGGCGGGGATTTCGGCAGCCTGAAGCAGAGTTTCGTCGACTTCCTGCACAACCTGCCGTTCTACGGGCTCGCCGTGCTGTGCACCGACGATGCGAACGTGCGTTCGATCCTGCCGCAGCTGTCGCGGCCGATCGTCGGCTACGGGCTCGGCGAAGGCGTCGACCTGCGGGCGGTCGACGTGCGGCGGGACGGGCTGCGCACGCACTACACCGCGATCCGCCGTGGCGCGTCGCAAGGCCTCGAGGTCACCGTCAATCTCGCCGGGCTGCACAACGTGCAGAATTCGCTGGCGGCCATCGCGGTGGCGCAGGAAGTCGGCATCGCCGACGAAGCGATCCGGCGCGCGCTCGCGAACTTCCAGGGCATCGACCGGCGCATGCAGCACATCGGCGACGTCGCGGTCGGCGGCGGCCACGCGACGATCATCGACGACTACGGCCATCACCCGGTCGAGATCGCCGCGACGCTCGATGCCGTGCGGCAGGCGTACGGCACGCGCCGGATCGTGCTCGCCTTCCAGCCGCACCGCTACTCGCGCACGCGCGACCTGCTCGACGACTTCGCGAACGTGCTGTCGGGCGCCGATGCGCTGCTCGTGACCGAGGTCTATGCCGCCGGCGAGGCGGCGATATCGGGCGCCGATGGCCGCGCGATCTGTCGCGCAGTGCGCACCCGCGGCAAGGTCGAACCCGTGTTCGTCGACAAGGTCGACGACCTGCCGCAGGCGCTCGGTGCACTGCTCGCGCCGGACGATGTCGTCGTGATGATGGGCGCGGGCAACATCAGCGCGGTGGCGCACGAGCTGCCGGCGAAGCTCTCGGCAACCCGGAGTGCGACATGAAGCTCGACCATCACGCAGGCCGCCACACCGAGGTGACGGAAGCCGTGGCATTCGGGCGCGTGGCGGTGCTGCTCGGCGGCAGCTCGACCGAGCGCGAAATCTCGCTGCTCTCGGGCAACGCCGTGCTCGCGGCACTGCAACGTCGCGGCGTCGACGCGCACGCGTTCGATCCGCGCGAGCGGCCGCTCACGGACCTCCTCGGCGAGCGGTTCGATCGCGTGTGGATCGCGTTGCACGGTCCCGGTGGCGAGGACGGCACCGTGCAGGGCGCACTCGAGTGCCTCGGCATCCCTTACACGGGCAGTGGCGTGCTCGGCTCGGCCGTCTGCATGGACAAACTGCGTACCAAGCGGCTCGCGGCCGCAGTGGGCGTCGGCACTGCCGACTACGCGGTGCTGCGCGGCCCGGCGGATTTCGCCGGCGCGATCCGCCAGCTCGGCCTGCCGCTGATCGTCAAGCCCGCGACGCAGGGTTCGTCGGTCGGCATGTCGAAGGTCGAACGCGCCGAGGACCTGCCCGCGGCGTGGCAGGCGGCCGCGAGCCTCGAGCCCGTGGTGTTCGCCGAGCCCTGGATCACCGGCGCGGAGTACACGGTCGCGATCCTGAAGGGCCGCGCGCTGCCCTCGATCCGCATCGAGACGCCGAAGGTCTTCTACGACTACGAGGCGAAGTACTTTCGCAGTGACACGCGCTACTTCTGCCCGTCGGGCCTCGCGGCCGACGCCGAGGCGCGGCTCGGCGCGCTCGCGGTCACGGCCGTCGATGCCTGTGGCGCGAGCGGCTGGGGGCGCGCCGATTTCATGATGGATGCGCGCGGACGGCCGCTGCTGCTCGAGATCAACACCGTGCCGGGCATGACCGACCACAGCCTCGTGCCGATGGCGGCCCGCGCGATCGGCATCGATTTCGACGAGCTCGTGTGGCGTGTGCTCGAGACGAGCTTCGCGAGGACCCGCCGATGAGGCGCCTCAGGCCCCAGAACCGGCGCAAGCAGGCAGAGCGCGCGTGGCGGCTGCCGGCGATCGACTGGCGGCGCCTCGGCATGACGGCAGCGAGCATCGTGGCGCTCGCCGCCGCGGCCCTCGGCGTCGCGTGGGCGCTCGACCAGCCGGTCGAGACGATCACCGTCGAGGGGCGTTTCCAGCGCGTCTCGGCGCTCGATGTGGAACAGGCGGTCAAGCAGCGCGTGCGCGGGGCGGGCTTCGTCAGCCTCGACCTCGAATCGGTGGGCCGCAGTCTCGCCACCATACCGTGGGTCGAGAGCGCGAGCGTGCAGCGTGCCTGGCCCCGCGGCCTGCGCGTGCACGTGACCGAGCAGGTGGCCGCCGCGCGCTGGGGCGCGAACGGGCTCCTCAACGCGCGCGGCGAGCTGTTCATTTCCGAGACCCGCCACATCCCGCCCGAGCTGCCGCAGCTGTCGGGGCCGCCCGGCACGGAACACGACGTCGCCGCGCGCTATCTCGCGGTACGCGGGCGCCTGATGGAAGCAGGCATGCACCTGACGGCGATGCGCCTCGACGAACGCGGCGCCTGGGAATTCGACCTCGACAACGGCGTGACGGTGCGCCTCGGACGTCGCGACGTCGACGCGCGCTTCGAGCGCTTCATCGCCGCCGGTCTCGCGCTCGTCGCGGAGAGGAGCGGCGACATCGCCTACATCGACATGCGGTATTCGAACGGTTTCGCGGTCGGCTGGCGCGCGGGCGGCATGCGCCTCGCGACCGGCCGCGACACCGATGCCCACCCGGACGCCTGAGGAGCCATGGCGAAACGCGCAGAAAGAACCCTGATCGTCGGCCTCGACATCGGCACCTCGAAAGTGGTGGCCCTCGTCGGCGAGGTCGCGCCCGACGGCACCATCGAAGTGATCGGGCTCGGCTCGCAGCCGTCCCGCGGCCTGAAGAAGGGCGTGGTCGTCAACATCGAATCGACCGTGCAGTCGATCCAGCGCGCGGTCGAGGAGGCCGAGCTGATGGCGGGCTGCGAAATCCACTCGGTGTTCGCCGGCATCGCCGGCAGCCACGTGCGCAGCATCAACTCGCACGGCGTCGTCGCGATCCGCGACCGCGAAGTGTCGCAGCACGACGTGATGCACGTGATCGACGCGGCCAAGGCCGTCGCGATTCCCGCCGACCAGAAGATCCTGCACGTGCTGCCGCAGGAATTCATCATCGACGGGCAGGAAGGCATCCGCGACCCGATCGGCATGTCGGGCGTGCGCCTCGAGGCGAAGGTGCACATCGTCACCGGCGCCGACAGTGCGGCGCAGAACATCGAGAAGTGCATCCAGCGCTGCGGCCTCGAGGTCGACGATGTCGTGCTCGAACAGCTCGCCTCGAGCTTCGCGACGCTGACCGAGGACGAGAAGGAACTCGGCGTGTGTCTCGTCGACATCGGCGGCGGCACGACCGACCTCGCCGTGTTCTCCGGAGGCGCGATCCGCCACACCGCCGTGATCCCGATCGCGGGCGACCAGGTCACGAACGACATCGCGGTATCGATGCGCACGCCGACGCACTACGCGGAAGACATCAAGGTGCGCTACGCGTGCGCGCTGTCGCAGCTCGCCAACCCCGACGAGAGCATCGAGGTGCCGAGCGTCGGCGACCGGCCCGCGCGGCGCCTGGCGCGCCAGACGCTCGCCGAGATCGTCGAGCCGCGCTACGAGGAACTGTTCGGGCTCGTGCGCGACGAGCTGCGTCACAGCGGCTTCGAGGAAGCGATCGCGGCCGGCGTCGTGCTGACGGGTGGCAGCGCCAAGATGGAAGGCGCGATCGAGCTCGCCGAGGAAGTGTTCCACGTGCCGGTGCGTCTCGGCCTGCCGCAGCAGGTGCAGGGCCTCACGGACGTCGTCAGGAACCCGATCCATTCGACCGCTGTGGGGCTGCTGCTCTACGCGCGGGACAACGCTTTGCCGGGCAACCGGGGGCGCTCCATCGGAGGGAGCGCGAAGTCGATGCTGGACAGGATGAAGTCGTGGTTCGCGGGTAATTTCTAGTAAGGAGCGATGCAATGTTCGAACTGATGGACGCATACAGCCAGAGCGCCGTGATCAAGGTGCTCGGGGTCGGCGGCGGCGGCGGCAACGCCGTGGCGCACATGGTCGCCGCAGGGATCGAGGGCGTGGAGTTCCTGTGCATCAACACCGATGCGCAGGCGCTCAAGCACTCGAAGGTGAAAACGGCGCTGCAGATCGGCGCCAACATGACGAAGGGCCTCGGCGCCGGCGCCGATCCGGAAGTGGGCCGCCAGGCCGCGATGGAGGATCGTGACCGCATCATCGAGATGATCGAGGGCTGCGACATGCTCTTCATCACCGCGGGCATGGGCGGCGGCACCGGCACGGGCGCGGCGCCCGTCGTCGCGCAGGTCGCGAAGGAACTCGGCATCCTGACCGTCGCGGTCGTCACGAAGCCGTTCGAGATGGAAGGCGGCAAGCGCATGCTGGTCGCGGAGCACGGCATGGCCGAGCTCGGCAAGTATGTCGATTCGCTGATCACGATCCCGAACCAGAAGCTGCTGACGGTGCTCGGGCCGCAGATCACGTTGCTCGATGCGTTCAAGTCCGCCAATCAGGTGCTGCAGGGCGCCGTGCAGGGCATCGCCGAGCTGATCACGCGGCCGGGTCTCATCAACGTCGATTTCGCGGACGTGCGGACCGTGATGTCGGAAACCGGCATGGCGATGATGGGCTCGGGCTCGGCGAGCGGCGAGGGCCGCGCGCGCGAGGCGGCCGAGGCGGCCGTGTCGTCGCCGCTGCTCGAGGACATCAATCTCTCGGGCGCGCACGGCGTGCTCGTGAACGTGACCGCCGGCATGGACCTGTCGATCGGCGAATTCCAGGAGGTGGGCTCGATCGTCAAGCAGTACGCCTCGGAAGACGCGACCGTCGTCGTCGGCACCGTGATCGACCCGGAGCTCTCGAACCAGATCCGCGTCACCGTGGTGGCCACGGGCCTCGGCCGCATCGCGGCGGCTCCCGCGGCGCGCCCGCGCGACTATGCCCGCGAGGCCGCCGCGACACGTGCCGAACCGCCGATGCGGGTCGTGCGACGCTCGCCGCTGAGCCACGCGGACTACACGGCACTCGACCGGCCGACCGTGCAGCGCCAGCGTGCCGTCGGCGACGGACTGCGTGCGGATGTCGAGGCCGAGGACGTGCTCGACATCCCCGCGTTCCTGCGCCGCCAGGCCGACTGACGCCCGGGTCTGGCTTGTGGTACGGTAGCGCCCCGTTCCTGCCGGGGCCGGTGCGCCTCGTCGGCGCCTCGCTCCAGCCGGTTTCCGTCAACGGGATCGGGCGCTACCGCTTACTGCCAATGGTCGGTCAAAGAACTCTCAGGAACGCGATCCGCGCGTCGGGCGTGGGGCTGCACACGGGCACGAAGGTGCTGATGACGGTGCGGCCCGCTCCGCCCGACCACGGCATCGTCTTCCGCCGCGTCGATCTCGAGCCGCCGGTCGACATTCCCGCTTCGGCGGAGAACGTCGGCGAGACGACGCTCGGTACCGTGCTCGTGAAACAAGGCGCCCGCGTCTCGACGATCGAGCACCTGATGTCGGCGTTCGCGGGGCTCGGCATCGACAATGCGATCGTCGAGGTGAACGCGCCCGAGGTGCCGATCATGGACGGCAGCGCGGGCCCGTTCGTGTTCCTGCTGCAGTCGGCGGGCATCGAAGAGCAGGACGTGCCGAAGCGCTTCGTGCGCATCCTGCGCACCGTGAGGGTCGAGGACGGCGACAAGTGGGCGCAGTTCGATCCGTTCGACGGCTTCAAGGTGAATTTCCGCATCGAGTTCGATCACCCGATTTTCCGGCGCCGCACGCAGTCGGCGTCGATGGATTTCTCGACGACCTCGTTCCTGAAGGAAGTGAGCCGCGCGCGCACCTTCGGCTTCATGCGCGACCTCGAGACCATGCGCTCGCACAATCTCGCGCTCGGCGGCAATCTCGACAACGCGATCGTCCTCGACGACGAGGGCATCATGAACGAGGACGGGCTGCGTTACGAAGACGAATTCGTGAAGCACAAGATCCTCGACGCGATCGGGGACCTGTATCTGCTGGGCCACAGCCTCATCGGCGAGTTCAGTGGCTACAAGTCCGGCCACGGGCTCAACAACCGGCTGCTGCGCGCGCTGCGCGCCGACACGGACGCCTGGCAGGAGGTCGTGTTCGAAAGCGACCGGGACACGCCGATCCACTACGTCGGCACCGAGGCGCTGCCGACCACCGCCGCCTGATCCGGGCGCGCGTCAGCGCGCCGGCGGCAGGATTTTCACGCGCACTTCGGTGACGCCCGGTTCGACGCCGCGGGCCTGCGCGAGGACGCCATCGAGTTCGAACCGCAACCGTGCGGCCCATGCCGCCGATGCGACATAAACCGTCAGCACCGCCCCGCGCCGCGCGGCCGAGGTGACCTCGCGGGCGAGGTCGGCCGGCAGCCAGCCCCGGACGAGGTCGAGCCAGCCCCGGGCCGCTGCGGCACGCTGCTGCAGGGCAGCCATCGGGGAGGCCGAGCGGGCGAGGAGGTCGGCCAGCGGGCGCGGTTTACCATATCGGGGAGACCCTGATTTTCCGGTCTGTGCGCCAGTCTTCTTGTGTCGATCCCCCGTCTTCGGCATATTGCCCCCGCCATTGGACCGAGCATAACGGATGAACCTGATTTTCTTCTCTCGGCGCGAGGGGCGCGCGCGGCACGTGAACCTGGCCCATCCCGTGACGCTGGGAGCCGTGGGAGCGCTGGCGCTCGGCGTGCTCGGCGTCGCTTTCGTGCTCGGTCTCGAACTCGGGCAGCGTTCCGGCAAGGCCTTCACCCGCGGCGACGCGACCCACTGGTCCGAGGTCGTCGAGCGGCAGCAGGCCGAAATCGCCGACATGAAGCGTGTGCTGCAGGAGCGCGTCGACGCGATCTCGATGCGCATGGGGCAGGTCAACGGCCGCATGATCCGCCTCGACGCACTCGGCAAACGCCTGACCGAAATGGCGAACATCGATTCGCGCGAATTCAACTTCGACGCGCCGCCCCCGGCGGGTGGCCCCGACGAGGGTGACGGCGGCGTCGCCGCACAGATTCCCGATCTCACGAACATGCTGACGGACCTCGAGTCGCGGGTCGACCTGCGCGACGCGCAGCTGACAGCGCTCGAAAACGTGCTGATCGCGCGCCAGTTGCGCGACCAGATCCACCCGGAAGGTCGCCCGGTGCGTCAGGGCTTCATTTCCTCGTATTTCGGCTCCCGCCAGGACCCGTTCACGGGCCATGGCGCCTTCCACAAGGGGCTGGATTTCGCCTCGCAGGCCGGCGATGACGTCGTCGCGGTCGCCGCGGGCATCGTCACCTGGGCAGGTGAGCGCTCCGGTTACGGCCAGCTCGTCGAGATCAACCACGGCAACGGCTATGTGACCCGCTACGGCCACAACCGCCGCAGCCTCGTCGCGGTCGGCGATACGGTCCAGCGTGGCGACGTGATCGCGCAGGTCGGCTCCACGGGCCGCTCGACGGGGCCTCATGTGCATTTCGAAGTGTTGAAGAACGGCCGCCAGGTCGATCCGCTCACCTTCATCGGCCGCTGACTGCCGGCGCGCCGGCGCGGCCCGCCCGGGAATCATTTCCGCCCGGCGTCGTCTATCCGTACAATATCCGGCCTTTCACCGTCAGGGCGCTTGTAAGCCTCTGATCGGGCTAATTTTTTTCAAGGACACCCCGTGCTCGCACTGCTCACGCGCGTCTTCGGCAGCCGCAATGACCGCCTCGTCAAGGCTTATGGCCGTACCGTCCGCGCCTCCACGGCCCACGAGGCGGCCCTCGAGGCGCTGCCCGACGACGCACTGCGCGCAAAGACCGACGAGTTCCGCGCGCGCCTGAAGGACGGTGCGAAGGTCGATGACCTCGCGGTCGAGGCGTTCGCCGTCGTGCGCGAGGCCGCGCGGCGAACGCTGAAGATGCGTCACTTCGACGTGCAGCTGATCGGCGGCCTCGTGCTGCACGAGGGGAAGATCGCCGAGATGCGCACCGGCGAGGGCAAGACGCTCGTCGCGACGCTGCCGGCCTACCTGAATGCGCTCGCCGGGCAGGGCGTGCACGTCGTCACGGTGAACGAATACCTCGCGCAACGCGACTCGGACTGGATGGGGCCGGTGTTCCGCTTCCTCGGCCTCACGGTCGGCGTGATCAAGAACTCGCAGTCGAGCGCCGAGAAACGCGCGGCCTATGCCTGCGACATCACGTACGGCACGAACAACGAGTTCGGCTTCGACTACCTGCGCGACAACCTCGCCTTCCGGCTCGAGGACCGCGTGCAGCGCGGCCACGCCTACGCGATCGTCGACGAGGTCGACTCGATCCTGATCGACGAGGCGCGCACACCGCTCATCATCTCGGGCCCCGCCGAGGAAAGCACCGAGCTCTATCTCGCGATCAACAAGCTCGTGCCGCGCCTCACGCGCCAGAAGGAGGAGAACGGCCCGGGCGATTTCTCGGTCGACGAGAAGCAGAAGCAGGTGCACATCACCGAGGAGGGCCACGAGCACGTCGAGCAGTACATGCTCGAGGCGGGGCTGTTGCGCGAGGGCGAGAGCCTGTACGACTCCGGCAACATCCGCCTGATGCATCACCTGAACGCGGCGCTGCGCGCGCACGCGATCTACCGCCGCGACGTCGAGTACATCGTGCGCGGCGGCGAGGTGATCATCGTCGATGAATTCACCGGCCGCACGATGCCGGGCCGGCGCTGGTCGGACGGCCTGCACCAGGCGATCGAGGCGAAGGAGGGCGTGCGCGTGCGCGAGGAGAACCAGACGGTCGCCTCGATCACGTTCCAGAACTATTTCCGCATCTACAGGAAGCTCGCGGGCATGACGGGTACCGCCGACACCGAGGCGCCGGAGTTCCTGCAGATCTACGGGCTCGAAGTGGTCGTGATCCCGACGCACCGTCCGATGATCAGGAAAGACCAGCCCGACTTCGTCTATCTGAACCAGAACGACAAGTTCAAGGCGATCATCGAGGACATCCGCGACTGCGTCGCGCGCGAGCAGCCCGCGCTCGTCGGCACGACGTCGATCGAAACTTCGGAGCTGCTGTCGGGCCTCCTGCAGAAGGAAGGCATCACGCACCAGGTGCTGAACGCGAAGCAGCACGAGCGCGAGGCGCACATCGTCGCGCAGGCGGGCCGTCCCGGTACGGTGACCATCGCGACGAACATGGCCGGCCGCGGCACCGACATCGTGCTCGGCGGCAACCTCGAGGCCGAGCTCGCCGCGTTGCCGCCCGAAGCCGCGGAGACCGATCGTGCGCGCATCCGCGCGCAGTGGCAGGAGCGTCACGACAAGGTCCTCGCCGCCGGCGGCCTGCACATCATCGGCACCGAGCGCCACGAGTCCCGCCGCATCGACAACCAGCTGCGCGGCCGCTCGGGTCGGCAGGGCGACCCGGGCTCGAGCCGGTTCTACCTGTCGATGGAAGACAACCTGATGCGGATCTTCGGCGATCCGAACTTCACCAAGCGCCTCCTGACGATGGCGGGCATGAAGGAGGGCGAGGTCATCGAGAGCCGCATGCTCTCGGGCCGGATCGAGAAGGCGCAGCGCAAGGTCGAATCGCACAACTTCGACATCAGAAAGCAGCTGCTGCTCTTCGACGATGTCGCGAACGACCAGCGCAAGGTGATCTACCAGCAGCGCACCGAGATCATGGCGAAGGACGAAGTCGCCGACGCGATCCGCGGCATCCGCGCCGAAGCCATCGATTCGCTCGTCGAGCAGTTCGTGCCGAAGAATGCCGGTCCCGCCGACTGGGACCTGGATGGCCTCGCGGACTCGGTGCTCAAGGACTTCAACACGCGCCTCGCGCCCCGCGAGTGGCTCGCGAAGGAGCCCGAGATCGACGAGGCGAGCTTCCGCGCCCGGATCGTCGCGGCGGTCGAGGCGAACTACGACCAGAAGGTCGACCGCATCGGTGCGGAGTTGATGCGCCATGTCGAGAAGGACGTGATGCTGCGCACGCTCGACCAGCACTGGCGCGATCATCTCGCGGCCATGGATTACCTGCGGCAGGGCATCCACCTGCGCGGCTACGCGCAGAAGGACTACCGCTACGAGTACAAACGCGAGGCGTTCGAGCTCTTCGCGGCGATGCTCGATCGCGTGAAATTCGATACCGCGTCGCTGCTGTCGAAGATCGAAGTACGTACGCAGGAAGAGATCGACCGCGAGGAAGAGCGCCGCCGCGAGCGCCTGATGCAGGCGCTCAAGGCCCAGCACGTCGACGCACAGTCGGCGCTCACGGCCGGTGGTGGCGACGGGGCCGCCGAGCCGCCACGCCCCGCGAGCGGTGGCGGTCGCACCGTCGCGCCCGCCGAGGCGCACACGCCGATGGTGCGGGCCGAGCGCAAGGTGGGGCGCAACGAGCCCTGCCCGTGCGGGTCGGGCAAGAAGTACAAGCACTGCCACGGCGCGCTGGCCCACGCCGAATGACGCCGGGTCGCACGCTGCCGCGCTTTCGCGTGGTGGCTGCCGCCCTGTTCGATCGCGAAGGCCGCGTGCTGCTGGCCGATCGTCCGCCCGGCAAGCACCTCGCCGGGTGCTGGGAGTTTCCCGGCGGCAAGCGGGCGCCCGGCGAGGGCGCGCGCACCGCGCTCGATCGTGAGCTCGCCGAGGAACTCGGCATCGAAGTACTGTCGGCGCGACCGTGGGCTTCGGTTTCTCACGATTACCCGGATCGGGGCATCGACCTTACGCTGTGGCTGGTCGAAGCCTGGCGCGGTGAACCCCGGCCGCTCGACGGACAGCGCCTCGCCTGGGTGTCGCCCCGCGACCTCGGCGGCTGGGCAATCCTGGAAGCCGATCAACCATTTGTGCGTGCCCTGGGCGCGCTGGCCGCAACCTCGTCGGGCGAGACCACCATGACAGAACCGCAGACCTTCGATGTTCGCAATCCGCGTACCGGCGAGGTCGATTATCGGTTCACTGCGCCGACCTCGGCGGAGCTCGCGCGCACGATCGCGGCGCTGCGCGCGCAGCAGCCGGCATGGCGCGACGCCGGCCTCGACCGGCGCATCGAGGTCATGCAGCGCTTCCGCGCGGCGCTCCTCGCGCGCGCGGACGAAATCGCCGCCGCGCTGACCGTCGACACGGGCCGTCACCTGATCGAGGTCGGCGAGGTCCACGCCGTGGCGGCCGCGATCGACCGCTGGTGCCGCAAGGTGCCGGACCTCGGGCCGCTGCCCGATGGGCGCTCCGAGGGCCTGCCGTCGGTCGAGTACGGCTATCAGCTCGTGCCGTATGCGCTCGTTGGCGCGATCAGTCCGTGGAACTTCCCGCTGATCCTGTCGTTCATCGACGCGGTACCGGCGCTGCTCGCCGGCTGTGCGGTGCTGCTGAAGCCGAGCGAAGTGACGCCGCGCTGGATCGCTCCCGCGCAACGCGCGCTCGACGCCGTGCCCGAGCTCGCCGCGGTGCTCGCGATCTGCCCGGGCGGGCGCGAAACGGGTGAAACGCTGGTCGCCTCGGTCGATGTGGTCTGCTTCACCGGCAGCGTCAGGACCGGACGGCTCGTCGCGGCGAACGCGGCGGCGCATTTCATTCCGGCTTTCCTCGAGCTCGGCGGCAACGACCCGGCGATCATCACCGCCGGCGCGGACATCGAGCGCGCCACCGACGCGGTGCTGCGCGCGTCGATCACCGCGAGCGGCCAGGCCTGCCAGTCGCTCGAGCGCGTGTACGTCGACCGGCGCATCTTCGCGCCCTTCATCGAGCGCCTCACGGCCAAGGCGCGCGCCGTCGACATCAACTGGCCCGACATCCACCGCGGCTCCGTGGGGCCGTTCATCTTCGCCGCACAGGCGCAGGTCGTCGAGCGGCAGCTCGCCGATGCCGTGGCGAAGGGGGCAACCGTGCTCGCGGGCGGCACGATCGAGCGCCACGGTGGCGCGTGGTTGCGACCGACGGTGCTCGTCGATGTCACGCACGCAATGCAGGTGATGACCGAGGAAACCTTCGGTCCCGTGATCCCGGTGATGGCGTACGACTCGATCGAGGAAGCGATCGCACTCGCGAACGACGGCATCTACGGCCTGTCCGCCGCGGTGATGGCGGGAACACTGGAAGAGGCGGAAGCGATCGGCCGGCAACTCGATGTCGGCGCGGTGAGCCTCAACGACTGCTCGCTGACCGCGCAGATGTTCGAGGCCGAAAAGAATTCCTTCAAGCAATCCGGGCTCGGCGGCTCGCGGATGGGCGCGGCCGGGTACCTGCGCTTCTTCCGCACCAAGGCGCTGCTGCGCCAGACCGGCGCGCCGGCCACGGTGGCCATGCTCGCCGAGGAGAACGCGGCGCCGGCGAGCGCCGCGGCGCACTCGCGCTAACCCGCGAATTCGATGCGGGCGTGGTGCCCGTGGGTGTGCGAGAGTCGGCGGTCGCAGGTGAGCAGCGGGGCGTCGAGCGCCTCGGCCAGCGAGACGTAGGCGGCGTCGTACGCCGAAAGCTGGTGTCGCAATTCCCAGATGCGTGCAGCGAGCGCCCGATGGCCGATCGCATCGATCGGCAGGTCATGGAAGGCCTCGAGCGCGGAGAGCGCACGTTCCGCCGAGACTTCACCGCCGAGGGCCAGGCGCCTCAGCACCTGCAGCACTTCGAGTTCGATGAGTTCGGGCGCCGCCAGCGATTCGTGGGAGGCGAACAGGCGGTCGGCGATCGAAGTTGCGGGCGATCTCGCAAGAATGAGCGTGAGCACGGCCGACGCGTCGACCACGATCATCGACGGTCGCGCTCCTGGCGGAGCATCGACACGACAGAAGTCTTTGTTTTCACGGGAGAAAGCTGGGCCAGCCGGGCGCGCACCTGCGACGCGGTCGGCCGTTCGCTCAGCTTCGAGACTTCGCGGAGCAGGTAAGCGGACAGTGTCATGCCCTCGAGCGACGCCTGTGCCTTCAGGCGGCGATGGATCTCTTCGGGCACATGCCGGATCTGGATCATGCGGGACATGCTGCAACGCTATTTGCATGTGCTCCACATGTCAATCTGGCGTGAACCGCGCGAAATGCGCGCTACAATGCGGCCCCCGGAACCGACAGGCGCACCATGGCGAACGAACCGAACCTGCCCGATATCCAGCTCGACGCCGAGAGCCTCTACCGCGAGGAAGTGTTCACGGATCGCAAGGCGGGAACATTGCGCCGGCTCGTGCCGATCACGGCCGAGGGCGCCGACGACCCGCGCCGCGACGTGCTCTATTCGGGCCAGACCCAGTTGCTGACACCGGGCGGCGTGCTGCCGCTCGCCTTCGAGATCGACGCGAAGACGCTCCCCGAAGCGCTCGCGAAGTTCTCCGAGTCGGTCAAGGTCGCACTCGAGCAGGCGATCGACGAAGCACGCGAATACCGACGCGAAGCGGCCTCGCGGATCGTCGTGCCGGAGGCCGGTGGTCTCGGGCCGATGGGCCCCGGCGGCAAGCTGAAGCTGCCGTAGGTCCTCGCCGGCGAAGCGCTGCAACGGCCAAGTGCAGGAAACAACATGACTCGCAGCCACACGACGCGCCCGCGCGCGGTCCTCGCACTCATCACCGGACTCGCGATGATCACTCCCGGTCTGCTCGCCTCTCCCGCGCCCGCAGCGGCGAAGCTCCGCTATCCCGTGGCGCCGCGCGGCCACGTCGTCGACGACTATTTCGGCACGAAGGTCGCCGATCCCTACCGCGGCTTCGAGGCGCTCGATTCGCCCGCCACCCGCAAGTGGGTTGCGGCCGAGAACGCGCTCTCGCAGCCCTGGCTCGAGGCGATCCCGCAGCGCGCGTGGGTCAAGGAGCGGCTCACGAAGCTGTGGAACTACGAGCGCTTCGGCGTGCCGAAGAAGGCGGGCGGCCGTTATTTCTACACGCGCAACGACGGCACGCAGAACCAGAGCGTGCTCTTTGTCGCCGATGGGCTCGAGGGGCCGGGTCGCGTGCTCTTCGATCCGAACACGGCGAGCAAGGATGCGACGGTCGCGCTCGCGCGGTTCGAACCGAGCCCCGACGGCAAACTGCTCGCCTATGCACTGTCGGACGGCGGTACGGACTGGGAGATCTGGCGCGTGCGGCGCGTCGACGATGGCGTCGACCTGCCGGACGAACTGCGCCGCATCAAGTTCTGGCAGGTGAGCTGGGCGCCCGACGGTTCGGGCATCTACTACAGCCGATACCCGGCGCGCGCCGACGGGCACGGCGACGACGCCGCACGCCCGGCCGTCTATTTCCACCGCCTCGGCGAGCCGCAGGAGCGCGATGCGCTGGTGTACGCGGTGACCGACCATCCGAGCCGCGCGCCGTCGGCCGACGTCACCGACGACGGCAAGCTGCTCGTGATCTCGATTTACGAGGACACGCGGCGCGACGGCGTGGTGCTGAAGGACCTCACGCACCCGGATGGGCACGTGACGCGGCTCTTTACCGACTTCAATGCGAACTACGTGTACCTCGGCAGCGATGCGTCGACACTCTGGTTCATGACGACCGCGGGCGCGCCGAACTGGCGTGTACTGGCGGTCGATCGGGCCGAACCGAGCGCCGCGAGCGCGCGCACGATCGTGCCCGAGGCCCGCGAGGCGATCGATTCGGCCGACATCGCCGGCGGGCGCGTGCTCGTGAGCTACGTGAAGGATGCACGCAATGTCGTCACGCTGTTCGAGGGCGACGGCCGGCGCATCGGCGATGTCGCGCTGCCCGGCTCGGGTTCGGCCGGCAACTTCGAGGCGAAGAGCACGGACCCCGAGGCGTTCTTCTCGTTCTCGGACTATCTCGCGCCCACCCGCGTCCTGCGCCTCGATGCGGCGGCGAATGCCGTATCGGCGTGGCGTACGCCGAAGATCGACGCGGACACGAGCGCCTACGTCACCGACCAGGTGTTCTACACGAGCAAGGACGGCACGAAGGTGCCGATGTCGATCACCCACCGGCGCGACATGCCGCGCGACGGCAACCAGCCGGTGCTGATGTACGGCTATGGCGGATTCAATATCTCGCTGACCCCGACGTTTCGCCCGACCGTGCTCGCCTGGCTCGAGATGGGCGGCGTGTATGCCGAGGCCAACCTGCGGGGCGGCGGCGAGTACGGCGAGGCGTGGCACAGCGCCGGTACGCTCACGCACAAGCAGAACGTGTTCGACGATTTCATCGCTGCCGCGGAGTACCTCATCCGCGAGAAGTACACGCGGCCCGCGCGCATCGCGATCAGCGGCCGGAGCAACGGCGGCCTGCTGGTCGGCGCCGTGATGGTCGAGCGGCCCGATCTCTTCGGCGCCGCGCTGCCCGCGGTGGGGGTGCTCGACATGCTGCGCTACCAGTATGCGAGCGCCAATGCGCGCCAGTGGTCCGGCGATTTCGGACTGAGCGAGAAGCCGGACGAGTTTGCCGCGCTCTACCGGTATTCCCCGGTTCACAACGTGAAAAAGGGCGTCTGCTATCCGCCGACACTCGTGACGACGGCCGATCGCGACGATCGTGTCGTGCCCTGGCACAGCTACAAGTTCGCCGCCGCGCTGCAGGCCGCGCAAGGCTGCGGCAATCCGGTGCTGATCCGCATCGAGACGCGCGCCGGTCACGGCGCGGGCAAGCCCGTATGGATGCAGATCGAGGATTACGCGGACCAGTGGGCATTTGCCGCGAAGGCGCTCGGCATGCCCGTGCCTGCAGGCGACGGCGTAAAATGACGTCATGACGACGCACAGGCACGAGGTCGCGGCGCCGCCGGCGCCGGATCAGCAGCCGATCCAGCGTACGGTCGGGCGGCGGGTGCCGCCGCCGCAATGGCTGAATACACCCGCCCGGCCACCTGGGCGGACCTGCGCGAGCTCGCGCAGTATCTCAACGAAGCGGGCGTCGACTATGCGCTCGCGGGTGGCTACGCGATCGCGGTGCACGGTTTCAACCGCTATTCGGAAGACATCGATATCCTCGTGGAGCCCGGTGCGGAGAACGCCCGTCGCTGGATCCTGGCGCTCGATGCGCTGAAGAAATCAGGCGCCTGAGCCGCCGTTGCCGCCCGAGGTCGTGCCGAGCGACCCGGTGGGCAGTTCCTCGGCCGGCTCGCCCGGAATCGCGTGTTCTTCGCTGAGCCACGCCCCGAGGTCGATCAGGCGGCAGCGCTCGCTGCAGAACGGGCGATACGGCGACAAGGCCGACCATTCGGTCTCGCGCTTGCAGGTGGGGCAGGGGACTTTCAACTGCAGCAGCTCAGCGTGAACGGAATATCATCGGTCGATTGCGTGGGGCGCACGCCGAGCCCGTTCCAGCTGAGAAAGCGCACACTCGACCGATAGTGGCTGCCGCTGATCTCGGGATAGAGCCCGAGCGACTGCGGCAGGCTGATCCGCAGCAGCTGCACCGGGGACTCGCGGTCGAAGGTGATGTGGAACACGCCGCCTTTCGCCGTTTCCTGTCGCGGGCGCCCGCTCTGGCGCGTGAGCCACAGCAGCTCGGCAATCGCGTCACACAGCGGACGCAGCAGCTCGAGCCATTCGTTGAACGCCTCGGTGCGTGCCGCCGAAGGCTGCTGCAGCCAGTAGTAGTAGTCGGGCAGGTCGAACTCGCAGGTGCCGCCCGGGATCGCGCTGCGGTGCTTCACGGCGGCGAGGAATTCCGAATCCTTGATCGGCTGCAGGTACGCCGAGCCCGCTGCGAGCAGTTCGGTGCGCAGGCGCACGAGGTTCGACATCACCGTGCGCAGCCGCGATGCATCGACGTGCGGCTTCGCCTGGAATTCGTTGAGCAGCGTGAGCTGGCGTTCCAGCTCCTTCAGCGCATCGGCGCGGGCATCGCCGCGACCCGTGATCGCGAGGATGTCGATGAGGCTCGCCACCGCGGCGCGGCTGCCCCATTCGCTCGCGCGCTCGTTGTGGTACGAGGCCTGGCTGTACAGGAAGTCGATGCGCAGGAAGGTGCGCATGCGCTCGGTGAGCGGCTGCTCGAACACGAGTTCGGCCTCGTCCGCCACCGGGGGATCCGCCTGCGCCAGTTCCTCTGACATCCGGCTATTGTGCTTGACCGCCTCCGCCCGCGTAAACGGCTGCGGCGTCGAGATAGCGGCCGTGGAGCCGCTCGACCTCGCGCGCGAGCGCCTTCAGGTCGCCTTCGTTGCGGATCACGTCGTCGGCCGCGGCGAGCCGCTCCGCACGGCTCGCCTGTGCGGCGATGAGCGCTCGCGCTTGCGCGAGGGTCGAGCCGTCACGCGCCTGCAGGCGGCGGATCTGCGTGGTCTCCTCGGCATCGACCACGAGCACACGGTCGGCGCGCGAGCGCGAGCCGCCCTCGACGAGCAGCGGGATCGCGAGGATCTGGTAGGGCCCGCCGGCCGCGGCGGAGCGCGCGTCCATTTCGGCGCGGATCGCCGGGTGGGTCAGCGCCTCGAGCCGCTTGCGCGCCGCGCCGGCCTCTGCCGTGTCGCCGAACACGCGCGCACGCAGCGCCCGGCGGTCGAGCGAGCCGTCGGCGGCGATCACCTCGTCGCCGAATTCCGCCCGGATCCGGCTGAGGAGCGCCGTGCCGGGGGCGACCACATCGCGGGCGATCACGTCCGCGTCGATGACCGGGATGCCGAGCGCGGCGAACAGGTTCGCGACGGTGCTCTTGCCGCTCGCGATGCCGCCGGTGAGGCCGATGCGATAGGGACGCATGCCGCGCGAGCAGGCGACTAGGCGCCCGATGACGACTTCGACACGAGCGGAAAGGCCTGGGGTTCCCGTATCGACTCGACCGCGAGGTCGATGTCGAGCTCAGGCCAGTACAAGTGGTGCGGCGAGGGTCGTTCCACGTGAGAGAGCTGTGCGATGGTCGCACGCCGGAACCACGGAAAATGCTCGAAGGCCAGAAACAGCTCCTCTGCACCAAGCAGAAGCCAGAAACCCTGATGCGAAACGTTGGTGATCTCAGCGAGTGAAGTATCTGTTCCAGGCGTCACGGAAGACATCGGAATTATCCTCGACAATAGCCTTGGCAATTCGCAGGCTTCGCGGGTCCATCCCGGAATTCTGCGCCAATTCGACGCGGGGCTCCAGCCAGAACTTGGCTTCGCTAGCGGCGCCCTGAACATGGACGTGCATGCGGGGCTCCTCGCGAGAAAAGAAATAGAAACGATATCCGCGATCGCGCAGGATCGTGGGGCTCATGGTCAATCGTGTGATCACTGCGGTCAAGGTTGCCAGTCCGCAATTCGTGTGCGTTCGGGCAGATTTGCGGGCCGGACACTCGAATTCGCGAATGCCCAAGGCAGGGTTCGCAGCTGCGTTCACCGTCCTGGCGCGAACATGCCGAGGTAGCCGTTCACGAGTTCGGGGCCCCACATCAGTGCGATCCAGCCCGCAGCCGCGAGGAACGGGCCGAACGGTATCGGCACGTTGCGGTCGCGCCCGCGCAGGACGATGAGCGCAATGCCGGTCACCGCGCCGACCGCGGCGGACAGCAGGATGATCGGCAGCAGCATCTGCCAGCCGAGCCACGCGCCGAGCGCGGCGAGCAGCTTGAAATCGCCGTAGCCCATGCCTTCCTTGCCGGTCGCGACGCGAAAGAGGTGGTACACCGACCACAGCGAGAGATAGCCCGCGAGCGCGCCGATGATCGCCTCGCGCGGGCCTGCGGCGGTGTAGCCGAGCACGCTCGCCGCGAGGCCGAGCCACAGGAGCGGCAGCGTGAGCGCATCGGGCAGCAGCTGCGTATCGAGATCGATGAACGTCAAGGCGATCAGGAACCAGGTGAGCGCGAGCGCGGCGCCAAGGGCCGGCAGCGCAGTGGGACCGGCACCGAACCTCCACGCGACCGCGGCTGACAACACGCCGGTCAGCAACTCGACGAACGGGTAGCGCACACTGATCTTCGCCTTGCAGCTCGCGCAGCGGCCGCGGAGCGCGAGCCAGCTGAGCACCGGCACGTTGTGCCAGGCCTTGATCGGTGCCTTGCAAGCCGGGCAGGCCGAGCGCGGGACCACGAGGTTGAAGCGCGGCGCCTCGGGTGTCTCCCGACCGGCGAGTTCATCGCACTGCCGTCGCCATTGCCGGTCGAGGATGACCGGCGTGCGATGGACGACCACGTTCAGGAAGCTGCCGATCAGCAGCCCCAGAACGAAGCACGCCGCGATCACACGACCGCGCCGAGCTTGAAGATCGGCAGGTACATTGCGATCACGAGGCCGCCGACGAGCACGCCGAGCACCGCCATGATCAGCGGCTCGAGGAGGCTCGACATGCTGTCGACCGCGTTGTCGACCTCGGCCTCGTAGAACTCGGCGACCTTCGCCGACATCTGATCGAGCGCCCCGGCTTCCTCGCCGACCGCGACCATCTGGATCACCATGTTCGGGAAGAGCTGCGTGTTCTCCATCGCCCGCTGCAGGCGCTGGCCGGTCGCGACTTCATCGCGCATCCGCATCACCGCATTCTCGTAGATGATGTTGCCTGTGGCGCCGGCGACCGATTCGAGCGCCTCGACGAGCGGCACGCCCGCAGCGAACATCGTCGACAGCGTGCGCGCATAGCGCGCGATCGCCGACTTGGTCAGGATCGGGCCGACGATCGGCAGCTTGAGCGACACGCGATCGAGCACTTCGCGCATCCGCCGCGAACGCTTCTTGAAGTACATGAACGCGTAGACACCGCCGCCGATGAACACTGCGATCAGCAGGCCATGCTTCTGGACGGCCTTCGACAGGTTGATCACGAACTGCGTGAACGCAGGCAGCTCGGCACCGAATCCCTTGAACAGGCTTTCGAACTGCGGGATCACGAAGATCAGCAGGATCAGCGTGACGACCACGGCCACCACCATGACGGCAGCGGGGTAGAAGAGGGCCTTCTTGACCTTCTTCTTGATCGCTTCGGTCTTTTCCTTGTAGGTCGCGATCTTGTCGAGCAGGTTCTCGAGCGCACCCGCCTGCTCGCCCGCCTCGACGAGGTTCACATAGAGATCGTCGAAGTAGAGCGGGTACTTCGCGAGCGCTTCGTGCAGCGACGTGCCGCCCTCGATGTCCTGCTTGATGTCTAGGATCAGCTTCTGCACCGAGGGCTTCTCGTGGCCGTTGCCGACGATTTCAAATGCCTGCACGAGCGGAATGCCGGACGCGAGCATTGTCGCGAGCTGGCGGCTGAACACCGCGATGTCTTCGGGCTTGACCTTGCCGCTCGACTTGAACGCCGACGACTGCTTCTTGATCTTTGACGGTGCGATGCCCTGACGGCGCAGCTCCGCACGCAGTGCGGCTTCGTCAGGCGCGAGGCTCTTGCCCTTGACGCGATTGCCGCGCTTGTCCATGCCCTCCCACGCAAACGGGATGTCCCGCTTGATCGTGCGGACGGTGGTGGTTGCTGCCGCGTTAGCCATATGCGATCTCCGTCAGGTCACTCGATCGTGACACTGTTGACCTCTTCGAGGCTCGTCATGCCCTGCTTTACTTTCTCGAGACCCGATCGGCGCAGGTCCCACACACCCATCTTCCTTGCCGCATCACCGATCGAGATCGCGTTGCCGCCTTCCATGATGATGCGACCGATTTCGTCGGTGACGGGCAGCACCTGGTAGATGCCCACACGGCCCTTGTAGCCGTCGGTGCAGGCCTGGCAGCCCTTCGGGCCGTACACCTTGATGCCCGCCTCGACGTCTTCCTTCGGAAACCCTTCCTTGAGCAGCGCTTCGGCGGGAATGTCGACGAGGTGCTTGCACTGCGTGCAGAGGCGTCGTGCGAGGCGTTGCGCGATGATCAGGCTCACCGAGGTCGCGATCGCGTAGGGCTTCACGCCCATGTCGATCATGCGGGTGAGGGTCTGCGGTGCGTCGTTTGTGTGCAGCGTGGAGAGCACGAGGTGCCCGGTCTGCGCGGCCTTGATCGCGATTTCCGCAGTCTCGAGGTCGCGGATCTCGCCGACCATCACCACGTCCGGGTCCTGGCGCAGGAACGCGCGCAGCGCGGAAGCGAACGTGAGGCCCACCTTCGGGTTCACGTTCACCTGATTGACGCCCGGAAGGTTGATTTCCGCGGGGTCTTCCGCGGTCGAGATGTTCGTGTCCTCGCGGTTCAGGATGTTGAGGCCCGTGTAGAGCGACACCGTCTTGCCGCTGCCCGTGGGGCCTGTCACGAGGATCATGCCCTGCGGCTTTTCGAGGTACTTGAGGTACAGGTCCTTCTGGAACGGCTCGTAGCCGAGCGCATCGATGCCGAGCATCGCCTGCGAGGGGTCGAGGATGCGCGCGACGATCTTCTCGCCGTAGAGCGTCGGGCAGGTGCTGACACGAAAGTCGATCGCCCGCGTCTTCGACAGTTTCATCTTGATGCGGCCGTCCTGCGGCACGCGGCGCTCGGCGATATCGAGCCGCGACATCACCTTGATGCGTGCGCAGATCTTCTGCGAGAGCTGCACGGGCGGCTGCGCCACTTCCTTCAGCACACCGTCCATGCGGTAGCGGACACGGTAGGTCTTCTCGTAAGGCTCGAAGTGAATGTCCGACGCACCGCGGCGGATCGCGTCCAGCATCACCTTGTTCACGAACTTGACGATCGGCGCGTCGTCGACATCGTCGCGGGTAATGCCGGCGTCATTCTCGTCCTCGCCACCAGTGACCTCGAGGCCTTCGAGGTCGACGCCTTCCTCATCGGTGAGGTTCGGCATCTGCGTGTCGACTTGCTCGAGCGACTTGTCGACGGCGCGCTGCAGCTTGTCGTCCTCGACGACGATTGCCTCGATGCCGAGCCCGGTCGCGAACTTGATCTCGTCGATCGCGTGCAGGTTGGTCGGATCGGCGACCGCCAGGAACAGGCGCTTGCCACGGCGAAAGAGCGGCAGCACGCGGTGCTTGGCGAGTAGCTTGTCGTTGACGAGGCGGACGAGATCGAGATCGATGGCGAGGCTGTCGAGATCGAGCAGCGGCACGCCGAATTCGTGCGAGGCCGCCACGGCGATATCGCGTGCACGTGCCGCGCCCATGCCGATCAACTGCGTGACGAAGCCGCCCTTGCGGTCGCGGGCGGACTGCAGCGCGCTTTGCATCGTCGGCTCGTCCACGAGCCCGTCCTGCACGAGCCGCTGGGGCAGCCCGCCCAAGGCGGAGCGCGAGCCTCCGATGGCGAGAGATGCGTTATCGTTCATGCACTTGCAGCAAGCAGACCACGGTCCGTCGGATCAATAGTGTACCGGAGGGCGACCCCCGGGCAATTGTCAAATCCTGCGGGATGGTCGCACAGCCGCCGGGACCTCTGCGTGATTCGGCTCCCAAAAAGGAAAGCCCCTCCGGAGAGGGGCTTCGATAGACACCAGGGGCGTGCTCTATCAGCTGCGGCAGTTCGCCGGCAGATACTTGGCTAACACCGTGGTGCCGTCAGCGGCAGATGGCACCGTCGGATCCGTGACGCCAGCGGGCGCGGCGGCGCGGCCGCAGACCCACACTACGTCTCCATTCAAGCTGAGGCGCGGACGAAGATCGAGCAGGTTCTGCGCGGCGTTGGCGAGGTTCGCGTTGGCCTGGACGCCGTACGTGATGCGGATCGTGCCCGGGTCGACGATCGTCACAGATGTGACGTACTTGCCGCTCGGGTTGTTCGTGTACCCGAGCTGACCGGGGGCGTTACCGACGAGCGCATTAGGCCACGCTCCAGTGTTCGCATAGTACTCCGCGACCGACGCCTTGACGGCACTCGCGAGGTTCAGGCCTTCAGTGGCCTGCGAACGGATCGTGTAGTCCTGATACGCCGGGATCGCGATCGCGGCGAGAATGCCGATGATCGCGACGACGATCATCAGTTCGATGAGGGTGAAACCCTTTTGCATAGTCTTCATTGACAAAACTCCTTGAGGTCCAAGATTCCGGGTCGATACACAAGTTCGCGGCGAGTTCCGCCTGCGGGGAAATCATGAAGCAATGGCCGTGCCAGCAATGTGATGCGGTTCTAACTTGCTGATGCGCCATGGGTTCGTGTTTTCGCGACACCGTTATGTCTTGCGCGCCCTGTCACTGCGGCGCGACGTCGTCGTACACATCGCGTCAACATGTGACGCTGCACGTCACATTCACGGGCGATCCAAATTGATTGAGAGGTCATGAATGTCGGGGCGGCGCCAATGCGAGATCACCCGCCCGGAACCCCTTCATCCTGCCCGGGCCAGCAACCAGGCCGCCGATCCGGCGTCCTGACGCGGCTGGGCCGCTGGCCTCATTCACGCCGACTTCGATCCGCGCGCAGTGACCCGGCTTTTCTGCACGCGCGCGACGACGAGCAGCCCGACGAGAAGCAGCGTGAACAGCGGGCTCAGGAACACGAGCCAGATCGGCGAGAGGTTGCTGCCCGCGATCCCGGTCAGGATGACGAACACCCACAGCGCGCCCATCGCATAACCCGAGAGGCGGGCGAGCCGCCCCGGTTCGCCGTCGAGCTTGTACCAGGCATAGAGCTGCAGGCCCACCGACAGCGGTACCGTCAGGAAGAACAGCTGGGTGATGACGGCCGCAATCCAGCCGAACTCGTCGGGTGGCGGGACGACCACGTTTTTCTCGGCCTTCATCAGCGGCTCCACCCAGGCCGCCTTTTCCGGCCTGGCCGCTCCTTCGCGCCAGCGCAGCGCGTGCTCGATCGAATCCTCGGCGAAGACCTTGCCGTGGAAGTCATTGGCGACGGCGCGGATCTCGTCGATGGCCTGCGGCTTGTCGAAGGCGAACCAGGCGATGGTCTCGCCGCTGCCCGGCGCGTACTGCGGCGAGCCGGAGTTGTAGAAGCCATCCCGCACGGGCTTGCCGTCGCGGTACGGCAGCAGCACGAGGCGCACCGGGGCGTCGGTCGTGTAGACGATGCGCCCGTACACGTTGGTGTGCGGTGGTACGCTCGTGGCGCCCGCGGGGTCGATCTCGTGCAGTTCGATCTGCACGTTCGGCGCGGACTGTGCCATTGCCGAGCCGGTCCACAACAGGGCGATGCCGAGCGCAACTGTCGTCATGCCCCGATCCTGGGTGCATGGCCGCGCGCGGCAAAGGGTGGATGTGCCGAGTCGTCGAGTGCGTCACAACACGCGCAGGCTGCTGCACGGCACGCCAATCGGGGCGAAGACGCGAGATTTGCACGTCGACAGGGCGGGGTGCTTAGGATATATATGAGACATATATATGAACCGGGGCAATCATGAGAACTGCCAGGCTGTTCAGGAATGGCGACAGTCAGGCCGTGCGCCTGCCGAAGGAGTTTCGTCTGCCGGGCACGGAAGTCTGGATCAGCAAGTCCGGCAATGCCGTGGTGCTGCGCCCCAAGGAGGCCTCGTGGGAGTCCATGCTGGCCGCGCGTTCGCGCTTCACGCCGGACTTCATGCGCGAGCGGAAGCAGCCCGCCGAAGCTGAAGGGCGCGAGCGGCTGTAGTGCGCTGGCTGCTCGATACGGATACCGTCATCGCGTTGCTGCGCGGTTCCTCGCCACGGCTCGACCGGAGGGTAAACTCGCGGCCGGTCGGGCAGATCGGCTTGTCGAGCATCACGCTGGCCGAGCTGCATTTCGGCGTCGCCCGCAGTTCGCGACCGCGCGAGAATGCAAACGCGCTCACGGCCTTCCTGGAATCATTCGTGACCGCACCATTCGATACTGCCGCGGCGTCTGCCTATGGTCCCGTGCGTCAGCGCCTGAGCGCAGGTGGTACGCCAATCGGGCCACTCGACACGCTGATCGCGGCGCACGCGCTGGCGCTGGCGGCTGTTCTGGTCACCCGCAACGTGCGGGAATTTCGCCGCGTCGGCGGGCTGCGGGTGGAGAACTGGCTCGCGCCCTGACTCCCGGCCGCGGAGCCTATTCGATCCCGAGCTTCTTGATGCGATAGCGCAGCGCGCGAAAGGTCATGCCGAGGAGTTTCGCGGCGGCGGTCTTGTTGTAGCGGGTCTGCTCGAGCGCCTTGACGATCGCGTCGCGCTCGATGCTGTCGAGCTGCTCGCCGAGCGCGCCGCCGCCGACCGCCGGTGCGGCGGGCGTACCCCCGGGGGAAACGACGGGGGCTTCAGGCTGGGGTTCGGGCAGCGGCGCGCGCACCTGGATGTTGGCCGCCTCGATGGTGTCGGTGACGCAGAGCGTGAGTGCGCGCTCGAGCACGTTCTCGAGCTCGCGCACGTTGCCGGGGAAGCTGTGGGCCTTGAGCACGGCGAGCGCGCTGTCGCCGATCGCCGGGGCCTCGACTCCCATGCGTCGCGACAGGCGGCGCACGATCGCCTCGGCGAGATCGGGGATGTCGTCAGCGCGCTCGCGCAGCGACGGCACGCGCATCTCGATCACGTCGATGCGGTAGTACAGGTCTTCGCGGAAGCGGCTCTCGCGCACGAGCGCGGCGAGGTCCTTGTGGGTGGCGGAGAGGATGCGCACATCGACAGGCACCTCGCGCGCCTCGCCGATCGGGCGCACGGTTTTCTCCTGGATGACGCGCAGCAGTTTCACCTGCATGTGCAGCGGCAGGTCGGCCACTTCGTCGAGGAACAGCGTGCCGCCCTCGGCCGACTGGATGAGCCCCTTGCTGTCGGCTACCGCGCCCGTGAAGCTGCCGCGCTTGTAGCCGAAGAATTCGCTCTCCATCAGCTCGGTCGGGATCGCGCCGCAGTTGACGGGCACGAAGGGCCCCTCGGCGCGCGACCCCGAATCGTGGATCAGGCGCGCGACGAGTTCCTTGCCGGTGCCCGATTCCCCCGAGATGTGCACCGGCGCCTGGCTGCGCGCGACCCGCGCGATCATCTGCCGCAGCGCTTCCATGACCGGCGACTGGCCGATCAGGCGCGGGCCGCGCACCGTCATGTCCCCGTCGCGCTCCGCGAGGCGGATCGCGCTCGCCACGAGCTTGCGCAGCACGCCGAGATCGAGCGGCTTCGAGACGAAGTCGAACGCGCCGAGCTTGAGGGCGCGCACCGCCGATTCGACATTGCCGTGCGCCGAGATCACGGCAACCGGGACGAGCGGCTTGTGCTCCCCGATCCAGGCGACGAGCTCGAGGCCGTCGCCGTCGGGCAGGCGCATGTCCGTGAGGCAGAGGTCGAAGTGCCGCGCCCCGAGCAATTCGCGCGCGCCGGCGAGATCGCCGGCGGCGGCGGTGTCGAGGTTCATCCGCGAGAGGGTGAGGCTGACGAGTTCGACGAGGTCCGGTTCGTCGTCGACGACCAGCACGACGGGTCTGCTCATGCCCTCCATCGTAGCGGATCGGAGAACACGAGGCGGAACACGCTGCCGTCACCGGGACGTGGTTCATAAATCAGCGTGGCGCCGTTCGCCTGGGCGAGTTCGCGGGCGAGGTAGAGCCCGAGGCCGACACCGCGCGTATCGCTCGTGACGAACGGCTCGAAGATGCGCTCGGCGAGCGATTCGGGGATGCCGCGGCCGCGGTCGGCCACCTCGAGATACGGGCGCTGCGCGGGCGACAGCCGCCCACTGCGCAGCTCGATGCGCGGCGCCGCCTCGCCACCGTGCTTCAGCGCGTTCTCGGCGAGGTTCCACACGATCTGGCGCAGCTGGCTGCGGTCGCAACGCACTTCGAGGCCACCCTCGACCCCGTGCAGCGAGACCTGGTCTTCCGGGCACGGGAGTGTCGCGCAGAATTCGGCGCGGAACGCGCGTAGCCAGTTGCCGAGGTCGAACTGCTCCGCGCGCAGCGGTTCGCGCCGCGACATCGACTGCACGTTCGCGATGATCTCGCTGACCCGGGACGCGTTCGTGCGGATGATCTCGGCGAGCCGGCGGTCCTCGGTGCCGAGGTGGCTCGATTCACCGAGGAGCTGCGCGGCGTGGCTCATCGCCCCGACCGGATTCCTGATCTCGTGCGCGATGCTCGCCGACAGGCGGCCGAGCGAGGCGAGCTTCAGCTGCTGCACCTTGCCCGCCACCTCGGTCGTGTCCTCCAGGAACACGATGACGGGTGGCGGGTCGTGTGTGCCGAGTGGCGCGAAATGCGGCAGGATCTCGCTCGCGCCATTGCTCGCGATGAACGTGGCGCCGCTGTCCTTCGGCCGCTCGCCGCTCTGGCGCCAGGTCGACAGCAGGTAGAGGAGCTTCGGCGAGGCCTCGCCGAGCAGCGCGCCGGGATAGGCGGCCTGGTCCCCGAGGATGCGCGCGGCGGATTCGTTGATGAGCCGGATGCGGTCCTCCCCGTCGACGACCAGCAGGCTCTCGCGCAGGTGCTGCACGATGTATTGCGACAGTTCGGCGAGATTGGCGAGATCGACCTCGCGCCGCTTGACCAGCGCCTCGCTCTCCGCAAGGCGCGCAGTGAGCGGCCAGCTGGCGAGCGCCACCAGGAAGAGGATCACGCCGATCACGCCGGCCGTCGGGTAGTCGGTCGAGGAGCCGGTTCCCCACAGCTGCCCCAGTACCTGCTGCGTGAGGAGCGCCACGACCGCCGTGGCGGCCATCAGGAGGGTCTGGCGCCCTTCGGCGAGCAGGGCGACTGCCCCGACCGGGACGACAAACAGGATCCCGAGCCCGCTGCCGACCCCGCCACTCGCGTAGAGGAGGAGCGCGATGGCGAGTGAGTCGACGAGCGAGTGCGACAGCAGCAGCACATGGCGCGGGAGGCGCGGCAGGCGCTGTGCGAGCACCAGCACGATGCCCGCGATGAAATAGGCCACGCAGATCGCGAAGAAGAGCCGCGGATGCTCGCTGCCGACGGTCGGCTGGGGCAGCGTGTAGCGATAAATGGCAAAGAGAACCGGCGGGACCAGCAGGCGATAGAGGTTCAGGAGCCCGACGATCCGCCAGCCGAGATCGCCGAGGGTGGATTCGCGCCCGATTTGATCGACCCCCATTGCCGGGGACTTTAACATTCCGCGAGAATACGCGTTCTTTTTGCGATCCGGCGGGACAATGAATCTCCACGAATACCAGGCGAAGGAAGTCTTCCGCGAGTACGGCGTGCCCGTGCCGCAGGGACGCGTGGCGCGCAGCGCCGACGAAGCGGTCGCCGCGGCCGAGGCCATCGGCGGCGCGGTGTGGGTCGTCAAGGCGCAGGTGCACGCGGGCGGGCGCGGCAAGGCGGGCGGCGTGAAGCTCGCGCGCGACCTGCCGGCGGTGCGTGCCGCGGCGGGCGACATGCTCGGCCGCAAGCTCGTCACGAAGCAGACGGGCGAGGAGGGCCTGCCGATCAACGCGGTCTACGTGGAGTCCGGCTCGGAGATCGCCCGCGAGATCTACCTGTCGCTCACATTGAACCGCGAGAAAGGGCGCATCGCGCTGATCGGTTCGTCGGCGGGCGGCATGGACATCGAGGAAGTGGCCGAGCACACACCGGAGAAGATCGTCACCGTGAATGTGCACCCGGCGGCGGGGCTGCAGCCCTATCAATCCCGGCAGATGGCGTTCGCGCTCGGCTTCGAGGGCAGGCAGATCGGCGAGTTCGAGAAGATCGCGACGGCGCTCTACCGCCTCTACCTCGAGCGCGATGCGAGCCTGCTCGAGGTAAACCCGCTGATCGTCACGAAGGCCGGCCAGCTCGTCGCGCTCGACGCCAAGATCAACATCGACCCGAACGCGCTCTTTCGCCAGCCGGCGCTCGCGGCGCTGCGCGACGTCACGCAGGAAGATGCGATGGAAGTGCGCGCGAGCGAGCACGACCTCAACTATGTCTCGCTCGACGGCGACATCGCCTGCATGGTGAACGGCGCGGGGCTCGCGATGGCGACCATGGACCTGATCAAGCTGCACGGCGGGCAGCCCGCGAACTTCCTCGACGTGGGCGGCGGCGCGACCGCCGAACGCGTCACCGAGGCGTTCAAGCTGATCCTGTCCAATCCGAACGTGCGCGCGATCCTCGTCAACATCTTCGGCGGCATCGTGCGCTGCGACCTGATCGCCGAGGGCATCATCACCGCGGCGAAGAAGCTGTCGCTCGCGGTGCCGGTTGTCGTGCGCCTGCAGGGCACGAATGCCGACAAGGCGCGCGAGATGCTGGCCGCGAGCGGCCTCGCACTCACGCCGGGCGCGGATCTCACCGATGCCGCAAAGAAGGTCGTCGCGCTGGCGGCAGAAGGTTCGAGCAGGAAGGGCAAGGCATGAGCATCCTCGTCAACAAGCACACCCGGGTCATTTGCCAGGGCTTCACGGGCAAGCAGGGCACGTTCCATTCGCAGCAGTGCCTCGATTACGGCACGCGCCTCGTCGGCGGCGTCACGCCGGGCCGCGGCGGCGAGAAGCATCTCGGCCTGCCCGTGTTCGACACCACGCACGAGGCCGTCAAGCAGACGGGCGCCACCGCGAGCATGATCTACGTGCCGCCGCCGTATGCCGCCGACGCGATCCTCGAGGCGGCCGACGCGGGCATCGAGCTCGTCGTGTGCATCACCGAGGGCATCCCGGTGAACGACATGGTGAAGGTGAAGGCGGCGCTCGCCGGCAAGGGCACGCGGCTCGTCGGCCCGAACTGCCCCGGCGTCATCACGCCCGACGAGTGCAAGATCGGCATCATGCCGGGCTTCATCCACAAGAAGGGTGCGATCGGCGTCGTGTCACGTTCCGGTACGCTCACCTACGAGACCGTATTCCAGACCACGAACAACGGGCTCGGGCAGAGCACCTGCGTCGGCATCGGGGGCGACCCGGTGCGCGGCATGAATTTCGTCGATGTGCTCGAGCTCTTCGAGCGTGACCCGGGGACCGAAGGCATCATCATGGTGGGCGAGATCGGCGGCAGCGACGAGGAAGCGGGCGCCGAGTTCATCCGCCGCTTCGTCTCGAAGCCGGTGGTCGCGTACATCGCCGGGGTCACGGCCCCGCCCGGCAAGCGCATGGGCCACGCAGGCGCCATTGTCGCCGGCGGCAAGGGCACGGCGGCCGACAAGTACCGTGCGCTCGAGCGCGCGGGCGTGCGGACCGTGAAATCGCCGGCCGATCTCGGCAGCGCCATGCGCGAGCTCCTGTTCAAGCGCCGCAAGAGCGCGGCGGCGGCGCGCCATGTCGAGCCTCGGCCTGCGGCGAAGAAGAAAGCCGCGCCCAAGCGCAAGCCTGCCGCGAAGCGCAAGGCGGCGCCGAAGCGCCAGGCAGCGCCGAAGCGCAAGGCAGCGCCGAAACGCAAGGTGGCGGCGCGGCGAAAGGTTGCGGCGCGGCGCGCCCGTAGACCGAAGTGAGCCCATCCGCGCCGCTGCGCATCGCACTCGCCCAATACGATTTCCTGGTCGGCGACGTGCGAGGCAACGTCGCGCGGGTGATCGACACGGCACACGCGGCGCGCGCGCAGCGAGCGGACCTCGTCGTCTTCCCGGAGCTCGCGCTGTCGGGCTATCCGCCCGAAGACCTGCTGTTCCATCGCGGCTTTCGCCTGCAGGTCGAGGCGGGACTCGCCGAAGTCTGTCGCGGCGTCGGCGACATCGCGGTGCTGGTCGGGCTGCCGGAGTACAGCGGCAGCCAGATCTACAACTCGGCGGCGCTGGTCGCGCGGGGTGCCGTGCAGGCGATGCACCGCAAGACCGAGCTGCCGAACTACCAGGTGTTCGACGAGAAGCGCTATTTCAGCGCGGGCGCGCAGCCGACCGTGGTCGACGTCGGCGGTGTCGCGCTCGGGATCCTCATCTGCGAGGACATCTGGGAGCCCGACGCCGCGCAGCTCGCGCGCTCGGCGGGCGCAAGGCTGCTGGTGGTCGCGAATGCCTCGCCGTACCAGTTGCACAAGCAGCGCGATCGCGAGGAGGCCGCGCGCGCGCGCACGCGCGATGTCGGCTTGCCGCTCGCGTACGTCAATGTGGTCGGTGGCCAGGACGAACTCGTGTTCGATGGCCAGTCCTTCGTGATGGACGCGACGGGCGGAATCACGATGCGCGCGCCCGCGTGGACGGAGGGCCTGCACGTCGTCGAGTTCGAGCGCGCGGCGCGCGGGGCCGTCGTGCCGCGGCCGGCAGCCGTGACTCCGGAACTGCCGGAAGTCGCGAGCGTCTACGGCGCGCTCGTCGTCGGTGTGCGCGACTACGTCACGAAGCACCGCTTCCCCGGTGTCGTGATGGGCCTGTCGGGCGGGATCGATTCGGCGCTCACGCTCGCGATCGCGGTCGATGCCCTCGGGCCTGCGCACGTGCACGCGGTCATGATGCCGTCGCGCTACACCTCGGCGATGAGCCTCGAGGATGCGCAAGGGCAGGCGGATCTCCTCGGTGTCCGATACAGCGTGTTGCCGATCGAGGCGATGTTCGAGGCGACGCTCGCGACGCTCGCCGCGGAGTTCGCCGGCCGTCCGCCCGATGCCACTGAGGAGAACATCCAGTCGCGTTGCCGCATGCTCCTGCTGATGGGCCTGTCGAACAAGACCGGCCGCATGCTGCTCACGACCGGCAACAAGAGCGAAATGGCGGTCGGCTACGCGACGCTCTACGGTGACATGGCGGGCGGCTTCGCGCCGATCAAGGACTGCAGCAAGCAGCTCGTCTACCGGCTCGCGGAGTACCGCAACGCTGTGTCGCCGGCGATCCCGCAGCGGGTCATCGACCGGCCGCCGTCGGCGGAACTGCGCGAGGGGCAGAAGGACAGCGACTCACTGCCGCCGTACGACATCCTCGACCCGATCCTCGCGGCATTCATCGAGGAGGACCTCTCGGTCGACGAAATCTGTGCGCGCGGCTTCGAGCGCGCGACCGTGGGCCGCGTGCTCGATCTCGTGAAGCGCAATGAATACAAGCGGCGGCAGGCGCCGCCCGGCGTGCGCGTGAGCCGCCGCGCGTTCGGCCGCGACTGGCGCTATCCGATCACGAACGGCTACCGCCGCTGAGCGTCACCAGAATTTCCACCAGCGCTTCTTTTCGGCCACGCGGCGCGTTTCGGCCGGGAAGTTGAGCGCATAGACGGCACGGGCCTGCTCGGCGAGGGGCTTGAGACCGAGGCGATCGTACGATTCGATCATGATCTCGAGGGCCTCGCGCACTGCGGGTGAGCCGTCGTACTGTTCGATCGTCTGCTTCGCGCGTTGCGCCGCGGCGACCCAGGCGCCCCGCTTCACGTAGTAGCGCGCGACATAGAGCTCGTAGTCGGCGAGGCGGTTGCGTAGATACAGCATGCGGCGCCGCGCATCGTGCGCATACTCGCTCTTCGGATACTGCTCGACGACCACCTTGAACGACGCGAAGGCTTTCGCCGCGGTCTGCGGCGGACGCTCGGACAGGTCGACATTGAACAGCCGCTCGATCCGGTTCGGCATGCGCTCGAAATCGACGAGCCCCTTGATGTACCACGCGTAATCGACACGCGGGTGGGTCGGGTTCTCGCGGATGAAGGTCTCCGCGGCATCGATCGCGCTCTCGGCTTCGCGCCCGCGGTAGTAGGCATAGATCAGGTCGAGGCGCGCCTGGCGCGATTCGGGTGCGAACGGGTAGCGCGCGGTGAGCGCCTCGTACATGCGGATCGAATTGTCGAAGTCCTGGTTCATCAGCGCCTTGTGGGCCTGCTGATACAGCACCTCGGGGTTGGTCTTCGCGTACTCGTCCTGCCGGTTGGTGCGGCAGCCCGCCACGGCGACGAGAACGGCGAGCGCGACGAACAGGATCGGGCGACCGCCGGGCGGCGCGGAGAATCTCGACTTCAAACGGGGGGCCTCTCGTTGGAATATGGCCGCGAAACCGGGAGTATAGACAAATAATGACAGGCGAGTTCCGCAGACACGACTTCCGGCTCGCTCCGGGCCTCGCCGGCTTGCGGCTCGACCAGGCGCTCGCGCGGCAGTTGCCCCAGTATTCACGGTCGCGCATTCAGGGCTGGATCGAGCAGGGAACCGTGACGATCGACGGCCGCCCGGCCCGTGCGCGGGACCGGGTGCTCGGCGGCGAGGCGATCGCCCTCACCGGCGAGGTGCCGGCCGAGACACGCGTGGCGCCGCAGGCGATGCGGCTGCCGATCGTCTACGAGGACCGCGACATCCTCGTCATCGACAAGCCGGCCGGGCTCGTCGTGCACCCCGGCGCCGGACGTCGCGAGGGCACGCTGCAGAACGGGCTGCTCGCGCACGACCCGCAGCTGGCGCACGTGCCGCGCGCCGGGCTCGTCCATCGCCTCGACAAGGACACGAGCGGGCTGATGGTGGTCGCGCGCACGATCGAGGCGCATGCGGCGCTCGCCGCGCGCCTCGCCGCGCGCGAGATCTCGCGCGAGTATCTCGCGATCGCGACCGGCGTGATGACGGGTGGCGGCACGATCGACGAGCCGATCGGACGTCATCGCTCGGTACGCGTGAAAATGGCCGTGCGCGAGGGCGGGCGCGAGGCGATCACGCACTATCGCGTCGTCGAGCGCTTTCGCGCCCATACGTACGTGCGCGTCATGCTCGAGACCGGGCGCACGCACCAGATCCGCGTGCACCTGGCGCACGCAGGTTTTCCGATCGTCGGCGATCCCGTGTACGGCGGCCGCAGGCGGTTGCCGGCCGGCGCGTCCCCGGCACTGCGCGAGGCGCTCGGAAACTTCCATCGCCAGGCGCTGCACGCGGCGCGGCTCGCGCTTGCGCAACCCTCGAGCGGCGAGGAACTCGTCTTCGAATCGCCCGTGCCTGCGGACATGGCGGCGCTGCTCGCGGCGCTGCGCGCGGGCTGATCAGCGGGTGGGCGGCGTGAGCCCGGGGCTGTAGTAGACCTTGCCGTCCGGCCCGACGAACACCGCATCGACATCGGGTATGCGCGAGAGGATCTCGAGCGCTTTCTCGGGGCCCAGCACGAACGCCGTTTTCGACAGGCCGTCGGTCTGGGTCGCCGTCGGCCCGATGACCGTCGCGCTGCGCACCTTGCTCGCGGAGTGGCCGGTGCGCGGGTCGATGATGTGGTGGTAGCGCACGCCGTTTTCGTCGAAGTAGCGCTCGTAGTCGCCCGAGGTCGACAGGGCGATGTTCTCGAGCGGGATTCTGAGGATCACGCGCTGCGGATCGTCGGGGTGGCGGATGCCGACCATCCATGGGCGGCCGAAGCGGTCGCCGAGGATGCGGGTGTCGCCGCCCGCGCTGACCGAGGCGTGCTCGATGCCGCGGGCCTTCAGCAGTTCGATGCTGCGATCGACGGCGTAGCCTTTGGCGAAGCCGCCGAGATCGATGCGCATGCCGGGCTTCCTGAAGCGCACGGTCGCGTTCTTCGCATCGAGTTCGAGGCTGCGCCAGTCGACGGCGGCGAGATGCGCCTCGATCTCGGCCTCGTTCGGCTTCACGTGGTGGCGGTAGTCGTAGAGGTAGCCGACGCTCGCATAGGTGATGTCGAACGCGCCGTTCGTGAGGCGCGAATAGTCGAGCGAGCGCGCGATCAGGTCGAAGAGCTCGCGGTCGACGCGCACGGGCCCCTCGCCGGCGTGCGCATTGATGCGCGACAACTGGCTTTCCGGCTTGTAGTGGCTCATCAGCACATCGACGCGCCGCATCTCGGCCATGACGGCGTCGATCGCGGCTTCGCCCTCCGCATCGGTGCGCGACCACAGTTCCACCGCGATCCGCGTGCCCATGATCGCCGCTTCGCGCTGGTGCCAGGCGCCGGCGGGTGTCGGCGCCGCAGCCGCGGCGCCCGCCAGCACGCACGTCGCGCCCAACAGGGCCGCGCGCGCGACGAGCCTCAACAGCACCGATTGATGCCCTGCCATTTGCGTTCGACCTCGCCGCACCAGAATTCCCTGCGCGATGGTAGCGGCTCGCCGGGGTGCCGGGAGCAGCGATGTGCGACGAACCGTTCGTAGGCCGCGTCGCCGTTCAATCGGCCGGCGAGCCGGCGGGCCCGTGCGACCAGCATCCGCACGCGCCGCATCACGCGGCACTCCGTGCAGGCACGTAGGGAGCCTCGGAGCTCGGCAGCACCGGCTTGCCCGTCGTCGCGCGCCAGCACACGCGCAGCATGTCGGCGATCACGAGCCATACGATCACGACGAAAAAGCCCGTGAGCCAGGCGTCGAGCTGCTGGTTGAAGATGAGCTGCGGCGCGACCGCCGCGCGCTCCGGCGGCAGCGTGCCGGCGGCGAGCTTCGCGGCGAGATCGCGCGCGGCGGCAAAGAAGCCGAGGCGCGGGTCGTCGCTGACGATCTTCTGCACGGCCGCCGTGGTCGTGACGATCGCGAGCCACGCGAGCGGCGCGAGCGTGACCCACGCGTAACGGAGCTTGCCCTGCTTGACGATGATGCCGGTGGCGACGGCGAGCGCGATCGCCGCGAGCATCTGGTTCGCGATGCCGAACAGCGGCCAGAGGATATGCACGCCGCCGTTCGGGTCGATCACGCCGATGTAGAGGAAATAACCCCACGCGGCGACCACGAGCGTGCTCGCGACGAGCACCGACGGGTACCACGAGGTGCGGCCGATCGGCGGCCAGAGGTTGCCGAGCGTGTCCTGCAGCATGAAACGCCCGACACGCGTGCCGGCATCGAGCGTCGTCAGGATGAACACCGCCTCGAACATGATCGCGAAGTGGTACCAGATCGCGAGCAGCGACTCGCCGAAGGTGCTCGCGAAGATGCTCGCCATGCCGACGGCGAGCGAAGGCGCGCCGCCCGTGCGCGAGAAGAGCGTCGCCTCGCCCATCTCGCGCGCGAGTGCCGCCATCTGCTCGATCGTGACCGGAAAGCCCCACGAGCTGATCGTCTCGACGGCGGCCGCGGGCGTCGCGCCGACGATGCCGGGCGCGGTGTTGATCGCGAAGTACACGCCCGGATCGAGCAGCGTCGCGGCGATCATCGCCATGATCGCGACGAAGGATTCGAGCGCCATGCTGCCGTAGCCGATCAGGCGCACGTCCGCTTCGGACGCGACGAGCTTCGGGGTCGTGCCGCTCGCGACGAGTGCATGGAAGCCCGAGACGGCGCCGCAGGCGATCGTGATGAACACGAACGGGAACACCTTGCCGCCGAAGATCGGCCCGCTGCCGTCGACGAACTGCGTGATCGCCGGCATGCGGATGTCGGGCTGCGCGATGACGATCGCGATCGCGAGGAGCACGATCGTGCCGAGCTTCAGGAAGGTCGACAGGTAGTCGCGCGGCGCGAGCAGCAGCCAGACGGGCAGGATCGCCGCGCACCAGCCGTAGCCGATCACGAACCATGCGAGCGTGAGGCCGTCGTGGTCGAACCAGCCGCGGATCGTCGGGCTCGCGTTCACCCAGCCGCCGCCGACCACGGCGAGGAGCAGCAGCGTGACGCCGATCAGCGAGCCCTCGAGCACGCGCCCGGGCCGCCAGTTGCGCAGGTACAGGCCGACGAGGATCGCGATCGGGATGGTCGCGAAGACCGTCGCTGTCGCCCAGGGACTGTGCTTCATCGCATTCACGACGACGAGCCCGAGGACCGCGATCAGGATCACCATGATCACGAGCGTGCCGGTGAGTGCCGCAGCGCCGCCGACGGGGCCGAGTTCGTCGCGCGCCATCTGGCCGAGGCTGCGCCCGTTGCGCCGGGTCGAGAGCAGCAGGATCGTCATGTCCTGCACGCAGCCGCCGAGGACGGCGCCGACGAGGATCCACAGCGTGCCGGGCAGGTAGCCGAACTGCGCGGCGAGGGTGGGCCCGATCAGGGGCCCCGGGCCGGCGATCGCCGCGAAGTGATGACCGAAGGCGATCCAGCGGTGTGTCGGCACGAAATCGCGGCCGTTGTCGAGCCGTTCGGCGGGCGTCGCGCGCGTCGGGTCGATCGCGAGCACCCGCGCGGCGATCCACGCGGAGTAGAAACGGAAGCCGAGCGCGTAGATGCAGACCGCGGCGACGATGATCCACAGCGCGTTGATGCTCTCGCCTCTGTGGAGGGCGAGCCCGCCGAGCGCATAGGCGCCCGCGGCGGCAACGGCAAGCCAGAAAAGTCGCTTCATACCCCTCGCAATCGTCGGCCCGACGCCGGATCATGCAGTCCATGTGGATCACACCGCAATGGGCGGCGCCGGCGCGCGTGCGTGCCGCGTTCACGTTGCGAACCGGCGGCGTCAGCGCAGCGCCCTTCGACACGCTCAATCTCGGTGGCCATGTCGGCGACGACCCGATGCGGGTCGCCGAGAATCGCCGGCGCGTTGCGCAGGCGCTGTCGTTGCCCGCGGCCCCGGTGTGGTTGCAGCAGGTGCACGGCGTCGCGGTTCACGAACTCGGCACGCCGGGCGGTGTGCCACGGGGCCCGGCCGATGCCGCCGTCACGCGCGCAACGGGCATCGTCTGCGCGGTCCTCGTCGCCGACTGCCTGCCCGTGCTCCTCGCATCGCGCGATGGTGCCGTGGTGGGCGTCGCGCACGCGGGCTGGCGCGGTCTCGCGGCCGGCGTGCTCGAGGCGACGATCCGGGCGATGGCCGTGCCGGCGGCGCAGCTCGTGGCGTGGCTCGGCCCGTCGATCGGACCACAGCACTTCGAGGTCGGCGAAGACGTGCGCAGCGCGTTCGTCCAGGGCGCTGCCGCGGCGGCCGACGCGTTCCGCCCCGGTCGCGCCGGTCGCTGGTGGTGCGACCTGCCGCGGCTCGCGCACCAGCGTCTCGCAGCCTGCGGCATTCGGGAGATCGCTGCGGACGGCTCGTGCACATTCGCCAATCGCGAGCGGTTTTTCTCGTTCCGGCGCGATGGCGATTGCGGTCGCATGGCCGCCCTCGCATGGCTGGGCCCGGCATGATGATCGGGCCGGACCTGGGCACCCTCGCCATCATCGTGTTCGCGACCGCACTCAGCGGCGTCGCCAGCGCCGCGTGCGCCGGCCTCATGTTGCTGCTGCCCGCCGGCGCGCGCTCGCGCGGCCTGCCGTACCTCGTGAGCTTCGCGACGGGCGCGTTGATCGGGGCGGCGCTGCTCGCGTTGCTGCCGCACGCGATCGAGGGTGCGGGCGAGGGCGGCGCGCACGGCATCGGCCTCGCGCTCGTCGCCGGCCTGCTGCTGTTCTTCATCCTCGAGAAACTCGTCCTGTGGCGACACTGCCACGGTGAGCACCCCGACGACCCCCATGAACAGGCCGCGGCCTGGCTCGTGCTGACGGGCGACGCGCTCCACAACGCACTCGACGGCGTGCTGATCGCCGCGGCGTTCCTTACCGATACCGGGCTCGGCATTGCCACCGCGTTCGCCGTGGCGGCCCACGAGATCCCGCAGGAAGTCGGCGATTTCGCGGTCTTGCTGCACGCCGGCTGGTCGCGCGCGCGTGCGCTCTGGTTCAACCTCGGAACGAGTCTCGCGGCGGTCCTGGGCGGCATTGCCGCCTGGTTTGCGCTAAGCCCGGTGCTCGGGGTGCTGCCCTATGTGCTCGCGGTCGCCGCCGCGAGCCTGCTCTACGTGGCCGTCGCCGACCTGATTCCGGGCCTGCACCGCCGCGTCGACGCGCGTTCGAGCCTCGTGCAGGTGACGCTGATGGCCCTCGGCATCGCGATCATCGCCCTCGTCGAGCATTCCGCGCACGGGCCCTCTTGAGTCGGGCGGCGGCGCCCCCATATCGCGCACATGCGTATGGACAAGCTGACGAGCAAATTCCAGGCGGCGCTGGCCGACGCCCAGTCGATTGCGCTCGGCGCCGACAACGGCTTCATCGAGCCCGTGCACGTGCTGCAGGCGCTGCTGGACCAGCAGGGGGGCACCGTGCGCCCGTTGCTGCTCAAGGCCGGCGCGAATGTTGCGCGCCTGCGCGCCGATCTCGGCATGGCGGTCGATCGCCTGCCGAAGGTCGAGGGCACGCCCGGTGAGATCCATGTCTCGAACGACCTCGGCAGGCTGCTGAACGTCACCGACAAGCTCGCGCAGAAGCGCGGCGACCAGTTCATCTCGAGCGAGCTCTTCGTGCTCGCGGCGTTCGAGGACAAGGCGACGCTCGCGAAGTTGCTGAAGGACGCCGGCGCCCAGAAGGCCGCGGTCGAGAAGGCGATCGACGAAGTGCGCGGCGGCGAGGCCGTCAGCGACCCGAACGCCGAGGAGAGCCGCCAGGCGCTCGAGAAGTACACCATCGATCTCACGGCCCGCGCCTCGGGCGGCAAGCTCGACCCGGTGATCGGCCGCGACGACGAGATCCGCCGCACGATCCAGGTGCTGCAGCGTCGCACGAAGAACAACCCCGTGCTGATCGGCGAGCCCGGTGTCGGCAAGACCGCCATTGTCGAAGGCCTTGCCCAGCGCATCATCAATGGCGAGGTGCCCGAGGGCCTGAAGGGCAAGCGCATCCTCGCGCTCGACATGGGCGCACTGATCGCTGGCGCGAAGTTCCGCGGCGAGTTCGAGGAACGCCTGAAGGCGGTGCTGAACGATCTCGCGAAGCAGGAAGGCCAGATCATCCTCTTCATCGACGAGCTGCACACGATGGTCGGCGCCGGCAAGGCCGAGGGCGCCATGGATGCCGGCAACATGCTGAAGCCCGCGCTCGCGCGCGGCGAACTGCATTGCGTCGGCGCGACCACGCTCGACGAGTACCGCAAGTACATCGAGAAGGACGCCGCGCTCGAGCGGCGCTTCCAGAAGGTGCTGGTCGACGAACCCTCGGTCGAGGACACGATCGCGATCCTGCGCGGCCTGCAGGAGCGCTACGAGGTGCACCACGGCGTCGACATCACCGACCCGGCGATCGTCGCCGCGGCCACGTTGTCGCATCGCTACATCGCGGACCGTCAGCTGCCCGACAAGGCGATCGACCTGATCGACGAGGCCGCGGCGCGCATCCGCATGGAGATCGACTCGAAACCCGAGGCGCTCGACAAGCTCGAGCGGCGGATCATCCAGTTGAAGATCGAGCAGGAGGCGCTCAAGAACGAGAAGGACGAGGCGTCGAAGCGGCGGCTCGCGGCGCTCGAGGAATCGCTCGGCCAGCTCGAGAAGGAATACGCCGATCTCGAGGAAATCTGGAAGAGCGAGAAGGCGACCCTGCAGGGCGCGGCGGCCATCAAGGAAGAGCTCGAGAAGGTCAAGCTCGAGATGGAAGCGGCGCGCAGGAAGGGCGACCTCGGCGAGGTCGCGAAGCTGCAGTACGGCCGAGTGCCCGAGCTCGAGAAGAAGCTCGCGCAGGCGCAGGCGGCCGAGCAGAAGGAAACGCAGCTCGTCCGCAACAAGGTGACCGACGAGGAAATCGCCGAGGTCGTCTCGAAGTGGACCGGCATCCCGGTCTCGAAAATGCTCGAGGGCGAGAAAGAGAAGCTCCTGCGCATGGACGAGGCGCTGGCGCGCCGCGTCGTCGGGCAGGACGAGGCCGTGCACATCGTCTCGAATGCCATTCGCCGATCGCGCGCGGGCCTTGCCGATCCGAAGCGCCCGAACGGCTCGTTCCTGTTCCTCGGGCCCACGGGCGTCGGCAAGACGGAACTCTGCAAGGCGCTCGCCGAATTCCTGTTCGATACCGAAGAGGCGATGGTGCGCATCGACATGTCCGAGTTCATGGAGAAGCACTCCGTGGCGCGGCTCATCGGCGCGCCGCCGGGCTATGTCGGCTACGAGGAGGGCGGCTACCTCACCGAGGCCGTGCGTCGCCGGCCCTATGCGGTGATCCTGCTCGACGAAGTCGAGAAGGCGCACCCGGACGTCTTCAACGTGTTGCTGCAGGTGCTCGACGACGGGCGTTTGACCGACGGCCAGGGCCGCACGGTCGATTTCCGCAATACGGTGGTGATCATGACCTCGAACCTCGGCTCGAACGTGATCCAGGAACTGGCCGGCGAAGGCAATTACACGCGCATGAAGAGCGCGGTCATGGAGATCGTGCAGCAGCAGTTCCGGCCCGAGTTCATCAACCGCATCGACGACATCTGCGTGTTCCGCCCGCTCGGCACGGCGGAGATCCGCAGGATCGTCGACATCCAGCTCGTGCACCTGAAGGCGCGGCTCGCCGAGCGCGACATCGAGTTGACGCTGGGCGAGGCCGCACGCGACCAGCTCGGTGAGGCGGGCTTCGATCCGGTGTACGGGGCGCGGCCGCTGAAGCGCGCGATCCAGCAGCAGATCGAGAATCCGCTGGCGCAGGCGCTGCTGTCGGGCCAGTTCGGGCCGGGCGATCGCATCCGCGCCACGCTGCACGACGGCCGGATCGCGTTCGAAAAGAGCCTCTGATCGGCTGCGCGGAATCCCCGTAGAATCGGCACCGGGAGGTGTCATGCCGTTCTACGAGTACCAGTGCGGGAGCTGTGGCCATTATCTCGAGGCCATGCAGAAGATCACCGACGCGCCGCTGCGCAAATGCCCCGATTGCGGCCGGTCCACGCTGAAGAAGCTGCTGTCGGCGCCGGTCTTCCGGCTGAAGGGCAGCGGCTGGTACGAAACGGATTTCAAGACCGACAAGGACAAGAAGAAGAATCTCGTCGACGAGTCGCGGGAAGAGAAGCCCGAAGACAAGAAGCCGGACGAAAAGCCCAAGGCAGAAGAAGCGCCGAAGGCTGCAGAGAAGCCGAAGGCCGACGAGAAGCCGAAGCCGAAAGCCTTGCCGAAGGCGAAGCCGGCCCGCAAGGTCCGCAAGGTCCGCAAGGGCCGCAAGTAGCGATGTTCGACACGCGGCGCGTGGCTCAGCTCGCCGCGGCCGAAGCCGCGCGATTCACGGCCGACCATCCGGGATCGGCCGCGATTGCGCCGGCACTCGCTGCGCACTGGCTGAACGGCGTGCCGATGCACTGGATGCGCGACTGGGGGACCCCGTTTCCGCTCGTCCTGCGCGCAGCGCATGGCGCCGAGTTGACCGACGTCGACGGGCATCGCTACGCCGACTTCTGCCTCGGCGACACCGGCGCGATGTTCGGACACTCGCCGCCGGCTGTCGCGCGGGCGATCGCCGCACAGGCGGCGCGCGGGCTCACGGCGATGCTGCCGGACGAACGTGCCGCGACGGTCGGCGCCGGGCTCGCGCAGCTCTTCGGCCTGCCGTTCTGGCAGATGACCCAGACGGCGACCGATGCCAACCGCGCGGCATTGCGCTGGGCGCGCGCGATCACGCGCCGCCCGAAGGTCCTCGTCTTCAAGGGCTGCTACCACGGCACCGTCGATGACGTCATGCTGCGGCCGGGCGGGATCGGCGCGGCGTTCGATGCGCGCACGAGCGCCGTCGAGGTGGAGTTCGACGATCCGGGCGCCGTCGAGTCGCGCTTGCGCGAGGGCGACATCGCGGCGCTCCTCTACGAGCCCGTGATGACCAACATGGGCATGGTCCTGCCGCAGCCCGGGCTGCACGAGACGCTGCGCGCGCTCACCCGCCGGCACGGGACGCTGCTCGTCGTCGATGAAACCCACACGTTGTCTTCCGGTGTCGGCGGCGAAACGCGCACCCGCGGACTCGAGCCCGATGTCCTCGTGTGTGGCAAGGCGATCGCCGGTGGCCTGCCGTGTGCGGTCTACGGCTTCACCGCGCAAGTCGAGGCCGGCATGCAGCGCGTCCTCACTGCGCGCGGCGAGTCGCATGGCCACAGCGGCATGGGCACGACGCTTGCGGCCAATCCGCTCGCGCTCGCCGCGCTCTCGGCGGCGCTCGATTCACTGCACGTGCCGGACACGTATCGCGTGATGCTCGCCGGTGCGGAGCAGCTCGACGCAGCGCTGCGCGCGCTCATCACGCGACGCGGGCTCGACTGGCATGTCGCGCGCGTGGGCGCGCGCCTCGAGATCGGCTGCGGGAAGCCCGCGGCGAACGCGACCGAGTCTGCCGCGCAGATGCAACCGGCGCTCGAGCACGCGCTGCACCTGTGGCTGCTGAATCGTGGCTTCCTCCTCACGCCGTTCCACAACATGATGCTGTACTCGCCGGTCACGGCGGCGGACGATGCGGCGCGGCTCGTCGCGGCGATCGACGCCTTCCTCGGGGAACTCGCATGAACGAGTTGCAGCGTTTTCTCGCGGCGCAGCCCGCCATCGATGCGGTGCAGGTCTTCATCACGGACGCGAGCGGCGTGCCGCGCGGCAAGTGCGTGAAGGCGAGCGAGCTCGAGGCGATCTATCGCGATGGCCGGCGCGTCGCGGGCTCGATTCTCGGACTCGACATCACCGGTGAGGACGTCGACGCGACCGGGCTCGTCTGGGACGTGGGCGACGCCGATGGCATTTGCCGTCCCGTGCCGGGGACGCTGCTGCCCTCGCCGTGGATCGACGCGCCGACCGGCCAGCTCATGCTCACGATGTACGACGACGCGGGCGAGCCGGCCCCGGGCGACCCGCGCCATGCGCTGGCACGCGCTGTCGAGCGCCTCTCGGCCCTCGGGTACACGCCGGTCGTGGCGTGCGAGCTCGAGTTCTTCCTGTTGCGCGAGGTGGCCGGCCGGCTCGAACCCGCAGGGCGCTGCCGTGCAGGGGAACGCACGCGGATCGAGTCGTACAGCCTCACGCGCCTCGACGATCTCGCGCCGCTCTTTGCGGACGTGCACGCCGCGGCGAGGGCGCAGGGCCTGCCCGCCGAGACGTTGATGGCGGAATACGCGCCCGGCCAGTTCGAGATCACGCTGCATCACCGGGCGGACGCCCTGCGCGCGGTCGACGAGGCGATCCTCTTCAAGCGGCTGCTGCGCGGCGTGGCGCGCCGGCACGGCTGCGTTGCGACGTTCATGGCAAAGCCGTTCGCGGAGCGCGCGGGCAGCGGCCTGCACGTGCATGTGAGCCTCGCGGACCGGGACGGGCGCAATCTATTCGCCGCCGACGATCCGGCCGGCACACCGCTGCTGCGCCACGCGATCGGCGGGCTCGCGGCAACGGTGGCCGACAGCTTCCTCGTCTTCGCGCCGAATGCGAATTCCTACCGGCGCTTCCGCAGCGCGAGCTATGCGCCGATCGCGCCAACCTGGGGCATCAACAATCGCACCGTGTCGCTGCGCGTGCCGGCGGGACCGCCCGGCTCGCGCCATGTCGAGCATCGCATCGCGGGCGCCGACGCGAACCTCTACCTCACCGTGGCGGCGGTGCTGTCGGGCATCGGCAAGGGCCTTGCGGAACGCATCGATCCCGGCGCACCGGTTACGGGCAATGGCTACGCGCTGTCGCAGCCGCGCGTGTTCCCCGCCACCTGGCACGAGGCCATCGAGCGGGCGGCCGCATCCGAATTCCTGCACACGGCGCTCGGCGAGGGCCTCATGAAAATCCTGCTCGCCGTGAAGCGCCAGGAGTGCGAGCGCTTCATGGCGGAAGTCACACCGCTCGACTACGCCTGGTACCTGCGCGACAGCTAATTGCGTAGCTGTGTCCGCCGCCGCGTCCGCATCCGCGCCGACGCTCGCGCAAGCGCATATGATCCCGTCTTGCGAGTTCCTCGCCCCGGTGACGTCAATAACCGGACAAAGACACCGGTTTTGTCCGCTTGTTGACGTGACCGGGCGGAGGGACGCTGTGCGCGACTTCCAGAGGAGCCGCACCCATGCCCAGTCCGCGCCCCCTGACCGCCACGCGCCCCGCGACCGCCACGTGCCCCGCGACGGACTTGCGCCGACTGTTCGACCCGGAGCCCCCTGTCGATCCCCTACGCAAGCACGACGGGACGGCGCGCGACGGAACGTCGCGGCAGCCGACCCTTGCGCAACAGAACCTCGCCCGCGAGCGTCGGGAAATGGCGATCCTCGTCGCCGAAATCCGCTGGACCGCCGCGGCGCTCGATCTCGCTCGCACCGTGCTCGCTCGAAGTGCCGGGCAGTGGGGGTTTGCGGGCGGCAACCCGCGTCGGCATGCGGTGCTCGCGGTGCTGGCGAGGCGCGCCGTGTGCCGCACGATTCCGGATCTGGCGCGCGAGCTGCGCTGTTCGCGCCAGGCCGCGCACCGGTTGACCACCGTGCTCGCGCGACAGGGCCTCGTCCAGATCGAACCGCTGTGCCCTGGCACCCATGCGCTGTACGTCGAACTGACACCCGCGGGCGCGCGGGCGCTCGCCGATGCCGAGGCGTCGGCCGGCTTGTGTCTCAGCGCAATCGGCGAGGGGCTCCGGATCCGCGACATGCGCGCGCTGGGCAGCGCATTGCGCGCGATCCGCGAGCGCGCCGCGACGCTCAGACTGTCGGCGGCGCCGCCGTCGCGGGCAGTCGTACGCGGATGTGCAGCTCGCGCAGCTGCTGTTCGCTCACCTCGGTCGGCGCGTCGGTGAGCGGGCACGCGGCGGTCTGCGTCTTCGGGAACGCGATCACGTCGCGGATGCTGTCGGCGCCCGACATCAGCATCACGAGCCGGTCGATGCCGAAGGCGATGCCGCCGTGCGGGGGCGCGCCATATTTCAGCGCATCGAGCAGGAAGCCGAACTTGCGGCGCGCCTCCTCGGGCTCGATGCCGAGCAGGTCGAAAACCGCCGACTGCAGCGCCTGCGAGTGGATGCGGACGCTCCCGCCGCCGATCTCCGAGCCGTTCAGCACCATGTCGTAGGCGCGCGCGAGCGCCTCGCCCGGCGCCGCGCGCAGCGCAGCCGGGTCGGTGTTCGCGGGTGACGTGAACGGATGGTGCATCGCCATCCAGCGCCCGGCCTCGTCGTCTCGCTCGAACATCGGGAAATCGACGACCCACAGCGGCCGCCAGGCATGCGCCACGAGCCCGAGGTCGGCGCCGAGCTTCAGGCGCAGCGCGCCGAGCGCATCGGCGACGACCTTCGCGCTGTCGGCGCCAAAGAAGATGAGGTCGCCATCGAGGGCGCCCGTGCGATCGAGAATGCCGGCCACCGCGGCATCCGACAGGAACTTCACGATCGGCGATTGCAGGCCGTCGCGCCCCTTCGCGCGTTCGTTGACTTTCACGTATGCGAGCCCGCGCGCACCGTAGCGCGCGACGTAGGCCGTGTACTCGTCGATCTGCGAGCGCGGCATCGCGCCGCCACCCGGCACCCGCAGTGCCGCCACCCGGCCCTTCGGGTCTTTCGCCGGTGCCGCGAACACCTTGAAATCCGCCTCACGCACGAGATCGGCCACGTCGACGAGTTCGAGCGGCACGCGCAGGTCCGGCTTGTCGGAGCCGTATCTGCGCATGGCCTCCGCGTAGCTCATGCGCAGGAACGGGTTCGGCAGTTCGACGTTGAGCACCGTCTTGAACAGGTGGCGGATCAGGCCTTCCATCAGTCCCATGATGTCGTCCTGCGACAGGAACGACGTCTCGATGTCGAGCTGCGTGAAGTCGGGCTGGCGGTCGGCGCGCAGGTCCTCGTCGCGGAAACAGCGCGCGACCTGGTAGTACCGGTCGAAGCCCGCGACCATGAGCAGCTGCTTGAAGATCTGCGGCGACTGCGGCAGCGCAAAGAACTTGCCGGGGTGGGTCCGGGACGGCACGAGGTAATCGCGCGCGCCCTCGGGCGTCGCCTTGGTCAGCATCGGGGTTTCTATGTCGACGAAGCCCTGTTCGTCGAGCCACGCGCGCAGCGCCCGCGTGGCCTCGTGACGCAGCCGGATGCGCTTCGCCATCGCCTCGCGCCGCAGGTCGATGTAGCGATAGCGCAGCCGCACTTCCTCCGACACCTGCTCATCGAGCTGGAACGGCAGCGGTTCCGACCGGTTCAGGATCTCGAGCTCCCGCGCGAGGATCTCGACGCGGCCCGAGGCGAGATTGGCATTCGCGGTGCCGGCGGGGCGCTCACGCACGAGGCCCGTGACGCGCACCACGAACTCGTGGCGCAAGGTTTCGGCCGCCGCGAACACGGCCTTGGCGTCGGGATCGAATACGACCTGCACGAGACCCGTGCGGTCGCGCAGGTCGGCGAAGATCACGCCGCCGTGATCCCGCCGCCTGTGCACCCAGCCCGCTACCGTGACTGTCTTGTTCGCCGAATGCTCGTCGACCTGGCCGCAGAAGTGAGTACGCATCCGGCCATTTTACGCTACTTGCCCTGCGGCCCGAGGCCGAGCGAGGAGATGTCCATCACGTGCAGGCGCAGGTTGCGCATGAAGGCCTTGGTTGCATCCATGCGGTTCGACGTCCACACCATCTTGCGACCGTCCGGCGAGACCGACGGGAAGCCGTCGAAGCCGTCGTCGAAGGTGAGGCGCCGCGGCTTGGCGTCGGGGCCGGCGTCGATTTCGCCGAGATAGACTTCCCAGTTGCGGGTGCCCGGCTCGATCCGCACGTACACGAAATGCTTGCCGTCCGGGGTCGGGTACGGCGCCCAGTTCATGTCGTGGGTGAAGGTCTGCGGACGCAGGTCCGAACCGTCCCTCTTGATCGTGAAGATCGTCATTGGCGTCGGCTTCTGGTCGTACTCCGACGCCTTCCATGCGCGAAAGAGGATCGTGTTGCTGTCCGGCAGGAAGTAGGGGGCCCCCTCCTGCCAGTCCTTCGTGAAGGTGATCTGGTGCTCGCCGGTGCCGTCCGAGTTCATGAGCCAGAGGTCCATGTTGCCGTCGATCTGGCGGCCGAACACGATCCACTTGCCGTCGGGCGAGACGGTCACTTCCGCCTCGTAATAGTTGTTGTTCGTCAGGCGCTTGACGTGGCCGCCCTGCCTGTCGGAAATATACAACTCCGAGCCCTGCGGATAGTGGCGCCAGTCGGACCAGTCGCCGTCGAGCTTGCCCGTGGTGCCCATGTGGTCCCGCACCGAGGTCCAGACGAGGTGCTTGCCGTCAGGGAAGAAGTACGAGCAGGCGTCGTAGCCCTTGTCGTTCACGAGCACGATGTCCGTGCCGGCGTCGGTGAAGGTCTTGGTCAGGAAGCCCACATTGCCGTGCGCGCCCTGCATGGCATGGGAGTCCTGGACCTGCGCAATGATGTGGGTGCTGTCGGGGCCGTAGTAGGCCTCCGCGGCCTCGCCGAGGTTCGGAATCTGCCAGGACGGAAGCTCCCCCGGCCGGGTGGATACCGCTGCGCCCTGGGGCGGTGCAACGGCCGTGACTGCCGCAGTCGCACATCCCGCCGAAAGCAGCGTGACCACCACGAGGAATCTGTTGCGCATTTGTTGCGTCTCCACCATCGTTGATATTGCTCAAGAGTGTCATACCGCGTTAGCGTAGTTGGCAAGGGGGGCGCATGGTGCGTCCACAGGGAGAACCATGCGTACATCAACACTGCTGGCCGGGCTCACTGCGGCATCGCTCCTCGCGGGCACGGGTGCGGCATTCGCCCAGGCGCAGGCATCCGACAGCCTCGACGAAATCGTCGTCACGGCGCGCAAGACCGAAGAGCGCCTGATCGACGTGCCACTCGCCATCACGGCCCTGTCCGACAAGGCGATCGAGGAGCGCGGCATCCGCAATCTCGACGACATTGCCGCGAATACTCCCGGTCTCACCTTCTCGAATGTGATCGGCGAGATGCTGCCTTCGCCTGTCATTCGCGGCGTCGCGCCGATCGACATCCTCGGCGAGAACAACACCGCGATCTTCATCGATGGCATTTATGTATCGGCGCGTGAGGGCCTCAACTTCAGCCAGATCGATCTCGAGCGGATCGAAGTGGTGAAGGGCCCGCAGGCGGCGATGTACGGCCGCAACAGCTTCAGCGGCGCCATCAACTATGTGACCGCGAAGCCGACCGACGAGTTCAAGGGCAAGACGGAAGTGACCTTCGGCAACGACGGCCGGGCGCTCGCGTCGATCTCGGCGAGCGGACCGCTCATCGAGGGCGTCCTGAAGGGTCGCGCCGCGGTGCTCTACGACAACTTCGATGGTTCCTACAAGAACCAGTGGGCGGGCAGGGGCCCGGGCCCCGACATCGGCGGCTACCAGTACAAGACGTTCCAGGGCGCACTGCTGTGGACCCCGAACGACAACTTCGAGGGTGAGATCAGCCTCTATGTGTCGGACGACAGCATCGACAACGGGGCGATGACCGGCCTCATGGCCAATTGCGAGAACCGCAACCAGATACCGGTCACGCCGATGCTTTCGAGCCGCCTGCTGAATTACTGCGGCGAGCTGCCGTCGGTCGGCAAGAACGACCTGACAGTGATCGCCGGGGCGACCGGCGAGGATCGCGATGTCACGCGCGGCCACATGAAACTCAAGTGGTCGTTCGCGAACGGCGGCACGATCGACTCGCTGACCGGCTATTCGGTCACCAGCCAGTCGTTCTTCGTGGACGGCGGCCGCAACCGCGGCGAGACTGTCCCCTTCACTTACCTCGCGGCGCCGCTCGGCAACTTCTTCGGCTTCCCGACATCTGCGTCGCGCGAGCAGACGACGACCGGCCTGCTGCAGGTCGGTCCCGGCATCACCTACAAGGAGCTGAGCCAGGAGCTGCGCTATTCGAGCGACCAGACGCAGCGCTTCACCTACTCGGTCGGCGCGTATTACTACGACACGACGAGCGAGTCGGGTCTCGACGACGTCACCACGACGCAGCCGCTGCCGGCGGACTTCGGTACGTTCTGCCTCGCCTGCGTTTTCGGTGCGGTGGGGCCTGTTTGGGCGGATTTCGCACCGGGCGCGGGCGACGCGGCGTTCCTGCCGTGGTTCACGAGCCCGACCGGCAACGCTGTCGACGGCAACGTCATCGAGAACAATACGAAGGCGCCTTCTGTCTTCGCGCAGTTCGAGTATGACTTCACCGACCAGCTGTCCTTCGGCGCGGAAGCGCGCTACACCGAGGAAAAGAAGAAATTCATCGATCACCAGACCGGCACGAACCGGTCGGTCACGTCCGATCTGATCAACTGGCGCACGACCCTGCGCTACCAGCCGAGCAGCAGCCTCACGTACTACGGCGCCATCGCGCACGCGGAGAAGGGCGGCGGTTCGGATGGCGCACAGGTCACGTTCGTCGACGATCCGGGCAATATCGTCACGATCATCCAGCCGTTCGACCCCGAGAACATGCTGAGCTATGAACTCGGCATGAAGAGCGAGTTCATGGATCGCCGCCTCGGCCTCGAGTTCGACGTGTACTACATGGACTGGACCGACATCGTGATCCCGCAGGTGTTCGAGGACATCGGCGGCCGGCCGATCACGTTGCCGCAGTCCCTCAGCGTCAACGCCGGCGATGCGACGGTCAAGGGCGCGGAACTGTCTCTGACAGCGCACCCGGTGGCGGGCCTCGACCTGAACCTCGGTGTCTCGTACAGCGACGGCAAGTACGACGACGCGGATGTGTCGTCGTTCGCGCAGTTCCCGAGCTTCTACCCGGATGGCGACGTCTCGGGCAACCGGATCCTGCGCTCGTCGGAATGGCAGTGGAATGCGGGCGCGGGTTACAGTGCCGTGGCCCGCGGCGACATGAGCTGGTTCTTCCGCGCCGATGCCGCCTACCGCGGCAAGCAGTATGCGGACGCGACGAACCAGGCGATCGTGCCGGATTCGCTGAACGTGAACGCCTCGCTCGGGCTGCGCACCGACCGCTGGAGTCTCGAGCTGTGGGGTCGCAACCTCACCGACGAGGACGCGCCGACCGGCGCCTTCCGCGAAGTTCTCTTCTCGAACACGTTGCCGAACGGCACGTCGTCGGGCGGGACCTTCTTCCCGATCCAGTACACGGCCTCGCATCCGCGCCGGCTGACTTACGGTGTGACATGGCGCATGAAGTTCTGAAGAAGATCGTCGCCGCAGGCTGGCTCCTCGCAAGCCTGCCGGCGACGGCCGCCGAGAATGTCCTCGACCTCCCGATCGGCGACCCGGCGCGTGCCGGTCGGGAAGTCGCGGTCACACTCGACGGTGTTGTCGACACCCGCGCCGGCGAGCTGATCACGCCGGCAGAATTCGCGAAGCGGCTCGCGAACACACGGGTGCTGTTCGTCGGCGAGGAGCACACGACACCCGAGTTCCACGATGTCGAACTCGCGGCGATCAAGGCGCTGCACGAGGCGGGGCGCGAGGTGCTGATCGGCCTCGAGATGTACCCGTACGACCGGCAGGCGCCGCTCGACGAGTGGATCGACGGCAAGCTGACCGAAAAGGGCTTCGTGGACCTCTCGGGGTGGTACGTCTACTGGTCGCACCACTGGGGCTACTACCGCGACATCTTCCAGTACGCGCGCGAGCAGGGCCTGCGCATGTACGGCGTGAACCTGCCGCGCGCGGCGGTCGATCTCGTGCGCGCGAAGGGCTTCGATGCCCTCGATCCCGAGACACGCGCGCACCTGCCGCCGAAGATCGATGTCGCGAATGCCGAGCATCGGCGCCTCTTCCGCGCCTATTTCAGCGACGAGGACGCGCTGCACTCGCAGATGTCCGACGCGGCGCTCGACTCGCTGCACCGTGCGCAGGTCGCGTGGGACGCGTCGATGGGATGGAACGCGGCCCAGGCGCTCGAGAAGCACGGCGGCAAGAACGCGATCATCGTGATTTTCATCGGTGCGGGCCACGTCGCGTACAACCTCGGCGGCGTGCATCAGCTCGAGGCGAACTACGACGGTGAAGTGCGTTCGCTGATTCCGGTGCCGGTGCGCGTTGCCGGCAAACCCGTCGGCCCCGTGCGTGCCTCCTACGCGGACTTCATCTGGGGCGTCCCCGGGCGGGACGGCCCGGGACTTCCCGTGCTCGGCGTCTCGCTCGCGGGACGCATCGGGAAGGAACCTTCGAAGGTCATACAGGTCGACAAGGATGGCAGCGCGGCAAAGGCCGGCGTGAAGGTGGGCGATGTGATCGTGCGGCTCGGCGGCACGGCCATCGGTTCGACCACCGACCTGCAGCGTACCACCGGCAATTACGCGTGGGGCGACGGCACGAAGCTCGAGATCCGCCGCGACGGCCAGCCTATGACGCTCGACCTCGTGTTCAGACGCCCGACACCGAAATAATGAAGACAACCCTGCTCGCCCGGGTGAGCGCCGGCGCGCTCGCCCTCGTCGCCCTTTCCGCGGGCGCCGCCGATCTGCCGCGCTACGACCTCGATGTGCGCGTCACGCCCTCGGCCCATCAGCTTGACGTCGAGGCGACCGTCGCGTTTCCGCCCGAATACGCGGGCCGGCAGGTCGAGTTCCTGCTCGCGGCGCCACTCGCGATCAGCCGCTCGTCGCCCACGGTCGAGCGCTTGCCGGTGGGGGAGACGGCCGGGTTCTCCGGCATCAATGGATCGAGTGGCGCGCTCGAGAAGGCCGGCCACGCGGCGCGCTATCGCGTGACGCTGCCGAAGGATGCGCCGACCCTGAAGCTCGCCTATGCGGGCCCGATCGACTTCAATCTCGAGACGCCCGAGGAAGAATACGCGCGCGGCTTCAGCGAGACCGCGGGCCTCATCAGCGAGAAGGGCGTCTACCTCGCCGGCAGTTCCCTCTGGTATCCGTATCTCGGCGACACACTGTTCGTCGCGGCGGTGACGACGCATCCACCCGAAGGCTGGCACCTGGTCACGGTCGATCCGGCGCCGGTCGATGAAATCGCGCTCGTCGGCGGACCGCTGACGCGCTACACGGAATCGGTGGGTGCCGTCGAAGCGCAGGTCTTCCTGCGTACGCCCGACGAGGCGCTCGCGCGGAAATTCCTCGATGCGACGGCGCGCGACCTCGAGATGTACCGCCAGCTGATCGGCCCGTATCCCTACCGCAAGTTCGCCATGGTCGAGAACTTCTGGGAAACGGGCTACGGCATGCCGTCGTTCACGCTGCTCGGCCCGCAGATCATCCGCTTCCCGTTCATCCTCACGTCGTCCTATCCGCACGAGATCCTGCACAACTGGTGGGGCAACTCGGTCTTCGTCGACTACGCGACCGGCAACTGGTGCGAGGGCCTCACGGCCTACATGGCGGACCACCTGTTCAAGGAACAGGTCGGCCAGGGCGCGGAGTATCGCCGCGACACGCTGAAGCGCTACCGCGACTACGTCAAGGAAGGGCACGATTTCCCGCTCAGCGAGTTCCGCTCGCGCCACAGCGCCGTGACCGAGGCCGTCGGTTACGGCAAGACGATGATGGGTTTCCACATGCTGCGCCGGCAGCTTGGCGACGACACGTTCCGCAAGGCGCTGCAGGGCTTCTACCGGACCGAACGCGGCAAGCGCGCCGGCTTCATGGATGTCAAGCGCGCGTTCGCGCAGGCGGGCGGCGCGAACCTCGACACCTTCTTCGACCAGTGGGTCAATCACGCCGGCGCGGCCGACCTGCGGGTCGAAGACGTGCGGGTGGACGGCACGCGCGTGCGCGGCGTGATCCGGCAGGTGCAGACCACCGGTCTCCTCGCGATCGACGTGCCGGTCTCGGTGCGCACGGCGAAGGGATATACGGTGCGGACCATCGCGCTCTCGGGCGCGCGGACCCCGTTCGACGTGAACGCCGACAGTGAGCCGCTGCTCGTCGAGATCGACCCGGAATTCGATGTCTTTCGCCTGCTCGATCCGCGCGAAACGGCGCCGTCGATCGGCCAGGTCTTCGGTGACACGGCCGTGCTCGCCGTGCTGCCTGCCCGGGCCGACGAGGCGACCCGGGAGCGGTATCGAAGTGTGCTCGCGCGCTGGGCGAGCCCTGCGCAGAAGCTCGACGTGAAACTCGACAGCGATGTGCCGCAGTTGCCGGCGGACCGTGCGGTGTGGGTGTTCGGCCGCGACAACCGCTATGCCGCCGCGCTCCTGAAGGAAGCCGCCGCGGAGAGCGCGCTCGCGCGCACCGACGCGAGTGTCGTGTTCGCGCGCCGCCATCCGGCGAACGTGGCGAAGGCCGTCGGGTTCATCGCGCTCGGCAGTGCCGCGGCGGCGCCCGCGCTCGCGGGCAAGCTGCCGCATTACGGCAAGTATTCCTACCTCGTGTTCGAAGGCGACGAGGCGAAGAATGTCGTCAAGGGCGAATGGAGCGCCGACGAGTCGCCGCTGCGTGTCGACCTGCGCCGCGGTGCCGCGGCGCGCACGGCACTCGCCCCGCTCGCGCGGGCTCCCCGTGCGCCGCTCGCCGAGCCGCCGCCTGTCTTCGACGAGCGCGCGATGCTGGGCCACGTGCAGTATCTCGCGGCCCCGGAACGCGAAGGCCGCGGCCTCGGCACGCACGGCATTGGCGAGGCGGCCGACTACATCGCGAGGGCGTTCGCCGCGGCGGGTCTTGTGCCCGCGGGCGACGATGGCGGCTGGCTACAGGCCTTTCCCGAGGGCAAGAACGTGATCGGCGTGCTTCCGGGCGCGAACCCGTTGTTCAAGGACGAGGCCATCGTCGTCTCGGCGCACTACGACCACCTCGGCCCGAACCATCCCGGCGCGGACGACAATGCGAGCGGCGTGGCCGTGCTGATCGAACTCGCGCGCACCGCGGCCCAGCAGGGCCGGCCGCCGCGCACAGTGGTTTTCGCGGCGTTCTCGGGCGAGGAATCGGGGCTCCTTGGCTCGCGCTGGTATGCGACGCACGCCTCGCCGGTGCCGCTCGCGGGCATCCGTGCGAACATCAATCTCGATACGGTCGGCCGTCTCGGTGACGGCCCGGTGCGCGTCATCGGCACGGGCACCGCGACCGAATGGCCTCATGTCTTCCGCGGCATCGGGTTCACGACCGGCATCGCGATCCAGTCGATCGACGGCGCCACGGTGTCATCCGACCAGCAGGCCTTCATCGAGCGCGGCATCCCGGGCGTGCAGCTCTTCTCGGGCGCGAACCTCGACTATCACAAGGCGACGGACACGGCCGACAAGATCGACGGCGCGGGTCTCGTGAAGGTCGCGACGGTGGCCAAGGAGGCCATCGACTATCTCGCGGCGCGTGCCGAACCCTTGCACGCGACGACCCATGGCGCCACACCGCCGGCATCGGCGGCCGCGGCGGCACCGACCGAGCGCAAGGTGTCGTTCGGCGTCGTTCCGGACTTCGCCTACACGGCGGGCGGCGTGCGCATCGATTCGATCGTGCCGGACTCCCCGGCCGCGAAGGCGGACCTGCAGGCAGGGGACATCCTCCTCGCCCTGCACGGTGAGCCCGTCGACACGCTGCAGGCGTTCTCGAACGTGCTGAAGGCGATGAAGCCGGGCTCGCTCGTCAAGGTGAAGTACCGCCGCGGCGATGCGATCGAGACGGTCGAAGTGGAGCTCGCCGCGCGCTGAGCGGCCCTGCGCCCATAATGGGCGCATGACGACGCACGTTTTCTTCATCCACGGCCTGTTCATGACCGGTGCCGAGGCGACACCGCTGCGCCGCGAGCTCGCGCGTGAACTCGGCGCCCGCACGCATGTGTTTGCCTATCTCGCGACCGCCGAACGACCCGAGGCGGTCGCGGCGCGCCTCGCCCGCAGGATCGCCGCGGTCCCCGCGCGCGACACCGTGCACCTCGTCGGCCACAGCTTCGGCGGCCTGATCGCGCTGCGCGCGGCC
>JABAQU010000003.1 GCA_019187185.1 Steroidobacteraceae bacterium
GGGAGCGGCCGCGGTCGGCGGCTCGCGCGGGGGCTCGGCGACCGAGCGCACACCGGAAAGATAGGCGCCGGTCAGCGAGCGCGGTGCGGCGCGGATTGCGGCCGGCTCGCCGTAGTAGACGATCTCGCCGCCGTGCTCGCCGGCGCCCGGGCCGAGGTCGAGCAGGCGGTCGGCCTCGAGCATGATCTGCGGATCGTGCTCGACGACCACGAGCGAGTTGCCGGCATCCCGCAACCGGTGCATCACCTCGATCACGCGCCCCATGTCGCGCGGGTGCAGCCCGATCGACGGCTCGTCGAGCACGAACAGCGTGTTGACGAGCGAGGTGCCGAGCGCGGTGGTCAGATTGATGCGCTGGACCTCGCCGCCCGAGAGCGTGCGCGACTGGCGGTCGAGCGTGAGGTAGCCGAGCCCCACGTCGACGAGGTAGGCGAGGCGCGTGCGGATCTCGCCGAGGAGCTGCGCGGTCGCGACAGCGAGCGGCTCGGGCAAGGCGAGTGCGTCGAGGAACCCGCGCGTGCGCTCGAGCGGCAGCAGCGCGAGGTCGTGGATGCACAGGCCCGGCAGCGCCGCGAGCTGCGCTGCGCTCCACGCCACGCCGCGCGGCAGGAAGCGCGGCCGCGCGCCGAGTGCCGTGTCGGCGAGCGCGCCGCTGCCGAGTCGCGGCAGGAGCGACGCCCGCTTCAGCCGCGCACCCCCGCAGGCCTCGCACGGCGTGTAGGCGCGATACTTCGAGAGCATCACGCGCACGTGCATGCGGTAGGCGCGGCCCTCGAGCCATTCGAAGAAGCGCTTCGTCCCGTACCACACTTTCTTGCGCCACGAGCCCTCACCCTCGATCACCCACTTGCGGTGGGCGACAGAGAGGTTCTGCCAGGGCGTGTCGAGCGGAATGCCGCGCAGCTGCGCGTACTTCTCGAGATCCTCCTGGCATTCGCGGTTCGCGGCGGTCTGAAACGGCTTGATGGCGCCGCCGCGCAGCGTTTTCGATTCATCCGGTATCACGAGGCCATAGTCGATGCCGATCACGCGGCCGAATCCCCGGCAGGTGTCGCACGCACCGATCGGCGAGTTGAACGAGAACGTGCTCGGCGCGAGTTCCCGGTAGGCGATGTCGCAGCGCGCACACGCAAGGTCGCGCGAGTAGTGCCAGGGCTGCGCGCCGTGCACCGTGATGCGGCCGGTTCCGTGGCGCAGCGCCGCCTCGAGGCTGTCGATGACGCGCGCGCGTTCCGCTTCGCCCATCCGGAACCGGTCCTGCACGACCTCGAGCGGCGCATCCGCACGCACGCGGTCCCGCAGTCGCGTGTAACCCTGGCGCGCGAGCAGTTCGCGCACTTCCGCCTCCGTGAAATTCCCCGGTACCGCGACCGGAAACGTGAGCTCGAGCCGCGGATCGCCGGCCGCAGCCGCGCGCCGCGCGAGGTCCGCGTAGATCGTGTCGGGTGTGTCGCGCCGCACGGGCTCGGCGCAGCGCTCACAGTAGAGTGTGGCGGCGCGGGCAAAGAGCAGCTTCAGGTGATCGTTCAGCTCGGTCATCGTGCCGACGGTCGAGCGGGAACTGCGCACCGGGTTCGTCTGGTCGATCGCGATCGCGGGCGGAATGCCCTCGACGCGGTCGACCTGCGGCTTGTCCATGCGGTCGAGGAACTGCCGCGCATAGGGCGAGAACGTTTCGACGTAGCGCCGCTGGCCTTCGGCATACAGCGTGTCGAAGACGAGCGAGGACTTCCCCGAGCCGGAAACGCCGGTCACGACGACGAGTTCCCCGAGCGGGATCTCGAGGTCGAGGTTCTTCAGGTTGTTCTGGCGCGCGCCGCGGACGGCGATGGCGCCGATGGGATGCTTCGCCATGGTTGAACGCAAACCCCCAAGTCTACACGCCGCGAGGGGGTGGTCACCGGCAGCGGCTATAATTCACCGCTTGTCCCTTGTGAACGCCTCGGAGATCGCCCATGGCTGTCCGCTGGTATCCCACGATTGCCGGAGTCCTCTCGATGACGATGCTGTCGATATCCGCCGCGGCAGCGGATCCCGGTGCGCTGATCGCGCGCGATGCCCTGTTCGGCAACCCGACCCGCACGCAGGCGCGCCTGTCGCCGGACGGCAGGCACATTTCCTACATCGCGCCGAGGGACGGCGTGCTCAATGTCTGGGTCGCGCCCTGGGGCAGGCTCGACGAGGCGCGGGCGATCACGCAGGACACGAAGCGCGGCATCCGCCAGCATTTCTGGTCATACGACAATGCGCACGTGCTTTACCTGCAGGACCAGGGTGGCGACGAGAACTGGCGCCTGCACAGCGTCGAGGTCGCGACCGGCCGGGACCTCGATCTCACGCCGATCGCGGGCGTGCAGGCGCAGGTCGTCGGCGTGAGTCCGCGGCGGCCCGGCGTCGTGCTCGTCGGCCTGAACGATCGCAAGCCCGAGTGGCACGACCTGTACGAAATCGACATCGCGAGCGGCAAGCGCACGCTCGTCGAGCGGAACGACCAGGAATTCGCGGGTTACCTCGAGGACTCGATGCTCGTGCCGCGGCTCGCCGTCAAGTCCGGCGCCGACGGCGACGAGATGCTCGCACGCGGCGCGCAGGGCGCCTGGGAGAGCCTGCTCAAGTACGGGCCCGAGGACACGCAGACGACATCCCCGCTCGTGATCGAAGGCGATGGACGCACCGCACTGATCACCTCGTCCGTCGGGCGCAATACCTCGGCACTCGTGCGCGTCGATCTGGCGACGCACGCGCAGACCGTCCTCGGCGCGAGCGATCGCGCGGACGTCGCAGGCGTGTGGCTCGAGCCGGCGAGCCGCAAGCCGCAGGCGTACTCGGTGAACTACCTGACGAGCGCGATCACGCCGCTCGTGCCCGAGGTCGGCAAGGATATCGACGTGCTCACGAAGGCGCTCGGCCCGCAGTTCGACGTCACGAGCCGCTCGCTCGACGATCGCCGGTGGATCGTCGTCGTCGACGATCCGCTGACGGCGCTCGCGAGCTATGTGTATGAGCGCGACAGCCGCACCGTGACGAAGCTGTTCGACCAGCGGCCCGCGCTCGTCGGCGCGCCGCTCGCGCCGATGATCCCGCTCGAGATCCGCTCGCGCGACGGATTGACGCTCGTCTCCTACCTCACGCTGCCGAAAGGCTCCGATGCGGACGGTGACGGTCGCCCCGACAAGCCCCTGCCGCTCGTGCTGAACGTGCACGGCGGCCCCTGGGCGCGCGACGCCTACGGATTCGACGCCGAGCACCAGTGGCTCGCCAATCGCGGCTACGCGGTGCTCTCGGTGAACTATCGCGGGTCGACGGGCTTCGGCAAGGCCTTCATCAACGCCGGCAATCTCGAGTGGGCCCGCAGGATGCACGACGACCTGATCGACGCAGTCGACTTTGCGGTGCGCGAGAAGATCACGACCGCGGACAGCGTCGCGATCTACGGTGGCTCCTACGGCGGCTATGCCACGCTCGTCGGCCTCACCTTCACGCCCGATCGCTTCGCGTGCGGCGTCGACATCGTCGGCCCGTCGAACCTCGCGACGCTGCTCGGGTCGATCCCGCCGTACTGGAAGGCGTTCTTCGAGCAACTCGCGCAGCGTGTGGGCGATCCGCGCACCGAGGCGGGCCGGAAGCTGCTCGCGGAGCGCTCGCCGCTGACACATGTCGGCGCGATCTCGAAGCCGCTCCTCATCATGCAGGGGGCGAACGATCCACGCGTGAAGCAGGCGGAATCGGACCAGATCGTCGCGGCGATGAAGGCGAAGCACCTGCCGGTGACCTACGTGCTGTACCCGGACGAGGGCCACGGGTTCGCGAGGCCGCAGAATCGCACGTCGGCCTACGCGATCTCCGAGGGGTTTCTCGCGCAGTGCCTCGGGGGGCGCTTCGAGCCGGTGGGCGACGATTTCGCGGGCTCGAGCGTGCAGGTACCCGCCGGCGCCGCGTTCGTGCCGGGGCTCGAAGCGGCGCTGACGGAGAGCGCAACGGCGCACTGACCATGGACGCGGCGCGCGACATCACGGGATATCGCAAGTACTGGGCGGCGCGCTTCGGCACGGCGCCCTTCCTGCCGATGACGCGCGCGGAAATGACCGCGCTCGGCTGGGACTCGTGCGACATCATCCTCGTGACCGGCGATGCCTACGTCGACCATCCAAGCTTCGGCATGGCGATCGTCGGGCGCACGCTCGAGGCGCAGGGTTTTCGGGTCGGCATCATTGCGCAGCCCGACTGGCACGGCACGGCGCCCTTCGAGGCGCTCGGGCGCCCGAACCTGTTCTTCGGCGTCACGGCCGGCAACATGGATTCGATGGTGAACCGCTACACGTCCGACCGGCGCGTGCGCAGCGACGATGCGTATACGCCGGGCGGCGAGGGCGGGCGTCGCCCCGACCGCTCGGTCATCGTCTACGCGCAGCGCGTGCGCGAGGCGTATCGCGACGTGCCGATCGTGGTCGGCGGCATCGAAGCGTCACTGCGCCGCATCGCGCATTTCGACTACTGGTCGGAAAAGGTGCGCCGCTCGATCCTGCTCGACGCGAAGGCCGACCTCCTGGTGTTCGGCAACGCCGAGCGCCAGCTCTGCGAACTCGCGCACCGGCTCGGGGCGGGCGAACCGATCCGTTCGATCACCGACGTGCGCGGCACCGCCTTCGTGCGTCGTGCCGTGCCCGAAGGCTGGACGGAAATCGACGCCACGACGATCGACGATGAGGCGACTCGCCAATCGTCCGCCGCACCGACGGGCGAGCAGCGAGTGGCGCGCCTGCGCGGCGTCGACCGCGCGAAGACGGTCGTGCGGCTGCCGTCCTTCGAGAGCGTCGCCGCGGACCCGGTGCTCTATGCGCACGCGTCGCGCCTGCTCCACACCGAAGCCAATCCCGGCAACGCGCGCGCGCTCGTGCAGCGCCATGGCGATGTCGACGTGTGGCTCAATCCGCCGCCGATTCCGCTCACGTCGAAGGAAATGGACTGGGTGTACGAGCGCGCCTACCAGCGACGCCCGCATCCCGCGTACGGCAGCGCCGAGATCCCGGCGTACAAGATGATCCGCTTCTCGATCGCGATCCAGCGCGGCTGTTTCGGCGGTTGCACGTTCTGCTCCATCACCGAGCACGAGGGGCGGATCATCCAGAATCGCTCGGAAGCCTCGGTGCTGCGCGAGATCGAGCAGGTGCGCGACACCGTGCCGGGCTTCACCGGCGTCATCTCCGATCTCGGCGGGCCGACCGCGAACATGTACCGCATCGCCTGCAGGAGCCGCGAGATCGAGAGCGCCTGCCGCCGGCCCTCGTGCGTGTACCCGGGCATCTGCCCGAACCTCGACACCGATCACTCGGCGCTGGTCGCGCTCTATCGCAAGGCGCGCGCGGTACCGGGCGTGAAAAAGGTGCTGATCGCGTCCGGCGTGCGCTACGACCTCGCGAGCGAATCGCCGGAGTACGTCAAGGAACTCGTGCAGCACCACGTGGGCGGGTACCTCAAGATCGCGCCGGAGGCGGTCAGCGAGGGACCGCTGTCGAAGATGATGAAGCCGGGCATCGGCACCTATGACCGGTTCAAGGCGCTGTTCGAGCGCTTTTCGAAGGAAGCCGGCAAGGAGCAGTACCTCATCCCGTATTTCATCGCGGCGCATCCGGGCACGACCGACGAGGACATGCTCGAGCTCGCCTTGTGGCTGAAGAAGAACGGCTTTCGTGCCGACCAGGTGCAGGCCTTCCTCCCCTCGCCGATGGCGACCGCGACGGCGATGTACCACAGCGGCAAGAACCCGCTGCATCGCGTCTCGCGCAGCTCGCCGGAGGTCGCGATCCCGAAGGGCCTCAAAGTGCGGCGGCTGCACAAGGCGTTCCTGCGCTACCACGACGCGAACAACTGGCCCGTGCTGCGCGAGGCGTTGCGGCGCATGGGCCGCGCGGACCTGATCGGCAACGGCCGCCACCAGCTCGTGCCGGCCTGGCAGCCGGCCGGCGTCGCGGGCGGGGGCGAAGGCCGGCGCGCCTGCAGGAATCCGCGGCGCGAGGCGATCCGGCCATTTCGCACCCAGCACACGAGGCCGAAGTGAGCGCGGCGCCCGCACTCGCGCCGCCCGCAGCTTCCCGCCGCACCCCACCAGGGAGTCCGACATGACGAGAGATGCCCGCTGGATGATCGCACTCGCCGCGCTGCTGCTCGCGCTCGCGACTGCGCTCGGCGCCTTTGGTGCCCACGGCCTGCGCAAGGTCCTCGAACCGGACCGGCTCGCCGTGTTCGAGACGGCGGTGCGCTACCAGTTCTATCACTCGCTCGGGCTCTTCGCGATCGGCCTCAGCGTGATGAACCGCGAGCGGCGCGGCGCGCGCATCGCCGCGCGGCTGATCGTGCTCGGCATGGCGTGCTTTGCCGGGAGCATCTATGCGCTCACCTTCGGCGCGCCGCGCGCGCTCGGCATCGTGACGCCGTTCGGCGGGTTTTTCCTGATGCTCGGCTGGACGCTGTTTGCGGTGACGATCTATGCGGCGCGCGCGACTCCGCCCTCTTCATCCGCCTGACGAGAACGTGTCGCAGCTCGACAGCTCGCCGGATTGGTAACCGCGCGTGAACCAGTGCATGCGCTGCTCTGCCGAGCCGTGCGTGAAGGTTTCCGGCACGACCTCACCTTGCATGCGGCGCTGGATCGTGTCGTCGCCGACCGCCGATGCGGCCCTGAGCCCTTCCTCGATGTCGCCCGGTTCGAGGATGCCGCGGTCCTTGTCGGCATGGTGTGCCCAGATGCCGGCGTAGCAGTCGGCCTGCAGCTCGACGCGCACCTGCAACTGGTTGCGTTCGGCCTCACCCATGCGCTGCTGCGCCGCCTGTACCTTGTCGAGCGTGCCGAGCAGGTTCTGCACGTGGTGCCCGACCTCGTGCGCGAGCACGTAGGCCTGCGCGAAATCTCCGGGTGCCTGGAACTGCTGCGCGAGTTCGTCGTAGAAGGCGAGATCGATGTAGACCTTGCGATCGCCGGGGCAGTAGAACGGGCCCGATGCCGCGCTCGCAAAGCCACAGGCCGACTGGATGCTGCCGCGAAACAGCGCCAGCGTCGGCGGCGGATACTGCGCGCCGCCCTGCCGGAATATCGCGCCCCAGGTGTCCTCGGTTTCGCCGAGCACGGCACGCACGAGGTCGGAATCGTGGTCGGTCGGCGGGGCCGATGCGGGTGCCGAATCCGGCGCCGTGCCCTGCATGTTGTTCATCAGGCCGAGCATCGTCAGCGGATTGATGCCGAGGAAATACCCGATCACGAGCACGACGATCGTGCCGAGGCCGAACTTGAGGCCGGGACGCCCGCCCGGGCTGCTGCGGTAATCCTCGACATTCGTGCTGCGCCGGCTGCCGCCAAGTCTCATGGGGTGCTTTCCGCGTTGCGTGGGCGTGCAGCATAGCGCCCGGCCCGGCGGCCGAACAGCCGCAGGCGGCGCCGCTAGAATGACGCGATGTCCCAGGGCGAGCCGCCGCGATTGCCGGTCGAAGAGGTGCTGCCGGCACTGAAGGCCGCGCTGCGCGATGCCGGCAACGCCGTCCTGCAAGCGCCGCCCGGTGCCGGCAAGAGTACCGTCGTGCCGCTGGCGCTGCTCGAGGAACCGTGGGTGCAGGGTCGCAAGCTCCTCGTGCTCGAGCCGCGGCGGCTCGCGGCACGCGCCGTGGCCGAGCGCATGGCGGCGAACCTCGGCGAACGCGTCGGTGAACGCGTCGGCTACCGGATGCGGCTCGAGACAAGAGTGTCGCGCGCGACGCGCATCGAGGTGATCACCGAGGGCGTGCTCACGCGGCTGCTGCAGGACGATCCCGCGCTCGAAGGCACGGCTGCGGTGCTCTTCGACGAATTCCACGAGCGGAGCCTCCACGCCGACCTCGGCCTCGCACTCGCGCTCGAATCGCGCGCGACGCTGAGGCCGGACCTGCGCCTCGCCGTGATGTCGGCGACGCTCGATGGCGAGGCAGTGGCCGCACTGCTGGGCGCTGCGCCCGTCATCACGGCCGCGGGCCGCGAGTTCGCCGTCGAGACACGCTACCTCGGGCGCGGGCTGCCCGCGCTGCCGGGAGACGCGGACTCTCCCGAACGACTCACTGCGCTGGCCGTGCTGCGCGCGCTGCGCGAGGAGGAGGGCGACGTGCTCGCGTTCCTGCCTGGCGCCGGCGAGATCCGGCGTGTCGGGGCGACGCTCGAGGCGTCCGACCTGCCGCGAGGGGTCGAGGTCCGCGCGCTCCATGGCGAACTCGCGGGCGACGCACAGCTCGCGGCGCTCGCGCCGTCCGGTGCCGGAAAGCGCCGCGTCGTGCTCGCGACCAACATCGCCGAGACGAGTCTCACGATTCCCGGCGTGCGCATCGTCGTCGACAGCGGGCTCGTGCGCCGCTCGGTCTTCGATCCCGCAAGCGGCATGGCGCGCCTCGAGACACGGCGCATCTCGCGTGCCTCGTCGGATCAGCGGCGGGGCCGCGCGGGGCGCACGGCGAGCGGCGTGTGCTACCGGCTATGGGGTGAGGGCGCGCACCGCAGCCTCGCGGCGTTCACGCCGGCCGAAATCACGGAGGCCGATCTCGCGCCGCTCGCGCTCGAACTCGCAGCGTGGGGCACGATCGATGCAAATCGACTCGCGTGGCTCGACCCGCCGCCCGCGGCACAGCTCGCGAGCGCACGGGATCTGCTGCGCGTCCTTGGCGCGCTCGATGGCGCGCAGCGGATCACCGCGCACGGGCGCGCGATGTCGACATTGCCCGCGCATCCGCGCCTCGCGCACATGCTGCTGCGGGCCCGCGACCTCGCGGCGAGTGGCCTTGCCGCCGACATTGCCGCGCTGCTCGGCGAGCGTGACCTTGCGCGCGGGGCGGGCCGCGACGCCGATCTGCGCACGCGTATCGAGATCCTGCACGGTCGCCCTCCGGGTGCGCACGACATCGATCGGGGCGCGCTCGAGCGTGTCCGGCGCGCCGCGAGCCAGCTGCGTGCGGCCGTGGCCGGATCACGGGAGCGCGAGCGCCACGACGCAACGGCCGGCGAGCTGCTCGCGCTCGCCTATCCAGACCGCATCGGGCGACGGCGCGGCGACGAAGCGCTGCGCTATGCGCTGTCGAACGGCCGGGGCGCGCTCTTCACGCAACCGGACACGGCGGCCGGCGAGTTCATCGCGGTCGCGGCGGTCGACGACAGTGCGCGCGAGGCGCGCATCCGGCTCGCAGCCCCGCTGTCGCTCTGGTCGATCGAGCAGGTGCTCGGGGAGCGGATCGAGACGCTCGACGAAGTCGCGTGGGATGCGCGCACCGAAGCCGTGGTCGCACGACGCGTGCACCGGCTCGGCGCGCTCGTGCTCGATGAACGCCCGCTGCGCGAGCTGCCGGCGGGCGCGAGCGATGCGGCGATGCTCGACGGTGTGCGCGCGCTCGGCCTCGGCGCGCTGCCCTGGTCGGGCAGCGCGCGCGAGCTGCAACGTCGCGTCGCGTTCGTGCGCGCGCTCGATCCCGCACAGGCCGGGGATTGGCCGGATCTGTCCGACGATGCGCTCGCCGCGACGCTCGGCGACTGGCTGGCGCCGTGGCTCGGCGGCATCACGCGCCGTGCCCAGCTCGCGCGCCTGTCGATGAACGAGGTCCTCGGCGCGCAGCTCTCGCACGCGCAGCGCGAGGCGCTCGCGCGCCTCGCACCGGCGACGCTCACGATGCCGACCGGATCGCGGCTGCCGGTGGATTACACGGATCCCGCCGCACCCACCGTTGCGGTGCGCCTGCAGGAAGTGTTCGGCATCGCGGCGACTCCGACGGTTGGCGGCGGCAGGGTACCGGTCACCTTCACGCTCCTGTCGCCCGCACGGCGGCCCGTGCAGGTGACGCGCGATCTCGCGAGCTTCTGGCGCGGCGCCTATGCGGAGGTCCGCAAGGACCTGCGCGGCCGCTACCCGAAGCACCACTGGCCCGAGAATCCGCTCGAGGCGCGCCCGACGCGCGGCGTGAAACGCCGTCCGGGTCCAGTGTGACTAGATGCGCCGATAGACCTGCACGAAGCGGTCGGTGTGGCCGCGGATGGCGGGGTCGAACACGACCTGCGCATGCGTGTCGGCCGCATTGCGCAGCCCATCCCAGGTCTTCTCGAGGCGAAAGCCGTGGCTTTCGATGTCGCGCCTGGCGAAGTCCTCGTCGATGCGATGCAGGTCCTGCGCCGCGTCCTTGCCCGTGCCGCCCTTCGCGGCGTGATCGACGATCAGGAACACGCTGCCGGGTTTCAGGGCCGCGTGGATCTGGTCGAGGAAGTGACCCGCGTCGATCGGCGCCCAGCCGCCCGCCTCGTCGACGTGATAGAGATCGTGATACGACATCACGATGAGCGCGCCGTCGAGGTCGTCCCGGCCGAGCCGCAGGTTGCAGCTCTCGACGAGCATCGGCTTCACGTTGGCGAGGCGCCCGTCCTTCAGCCGCTCCTTCAGTTCCGCGCGCGCGAACTGCTGGTAGGCGGTGTTGTTCAGCATCAGCACGCTGCCGCCCGGGCCCACCACGTCGGCGAGCAGTTCGGAGTAGTAACCGCCGCCGGCGAAGATATCGGCGATCTTCATGCCGGGCGCGAAGCCGGCGAGTGCGAGCACCTCGGCCGGCTTGTCGCGCGCATCGCGCTCGCGATCCTTTGCGGAGCGCGACGGGTCTGCAACGGCGCGGGCATAGACGGAATCTGCCGTGGCGTCGCCGGCCTGGGCGATCGACGCGACGACGAGCAAAGCGAGCAGCGGGGCGAGGGTACGCATGAGGGCTCCTTCGGTGCAGGAGCGGATCATGCGCGTGCCGCGCGGCGGGGCGAACCGCCGATGCGACGACCCGCCCGTGCGTCGCGATGAAGCGTCCGTGGCCGCTGCCCGCCGCTTGGGGCATGCTAGGCGGATGGGTACGCTGCGACGCCTCGTCATTGCGCTGTCGAGCCGCGCATGGGCTGTCGCGCTGCTTGCGGCGCTGACCGTCGGGATGGCGCGGCGCCTCCTCGCGATCAGCGCGCAGATCGAGCGCGTCACGGGTCACGCGGCCTTCGACATGCAGGCGAACCTCGGTGTCGGGGACATCGCCCTGCAGCTCGCGCGCTACACGCCGGAGGCCGTTCGGCTATACGGCGAGTTCTCGCAGACCGATTTCCTGTTCCCGTTCGTCGCGGCGTCGTTCTGGGCCGCGCTGCTCGTGTGGGGACTGCGCCGCGCGCGGCCCGCGGTCTATCGGGCGGGCCACTGGGCCCGCTTCGTGCCGTGGCTCTATCTCGGCTGCGTGTTCGACTGGGTCGAGAACATCGCGAACGCGTGGGTCGTGGGGCGCTATCCGCCCCTGCACACGGGGGTCGCCTGGCTCGCGGTCATCGCGAAATATGCCAAGGTCGCGGCGGGCAGCGCGACCATCGTGCTCGCGGTCGCGTTTGCACTGTGGGGCGCGAGCGCGTCGATCGCGCGCTACGTCCAAAGGAGGGTGCAGTGATGTCGCAGCGGGTATTTCGCTGGTGCACGGTCGGCGCGGCGCTGATCGTCGCGGGTGCGGCCGTCTACTTCCTCGCGACCTACATCGCGGCGTCCATCGCGATCGGCAGCAGCGGACTCGAACCGTTCTACCAGCAGTCGGTACGCGCGATGTGGCTCGGGTTCTGCGCGCAGCTCGGTCTGCTCGCGCTCGTGATGCTCTATGCCGCGGCGTATCCGCGCAGCGTGTCGCGCCAGTTCGTCCTCGTGCTCGCGCTGATGCCGCTGCTCAGCACCGTGCTGCTCTTTTCGTTTGCGGCGAGCCGCATCGGCGCCTGGGCGCTCGCGGCCGCTGCCGTCCTGATGCTCGCCGCCGCGTCGACGTGGCCCGCGCGCACCCCCGACGACACATCCCTCGGTGCGCAGGCAGTCAGGTTCCCGGGAGGCCCTCGAGCACCATGACGCTGAACGTGCCCTTGCCGGCGCGCAAGGCCTTGGCGGCCGTGTACTCGGGCGAATGCCAGAACGCGAGCGCGGCTTCCTTCGACGGAAACCTCGAGATCACGACACTGCGGCCCTCGCTCGCACCCTCGATCATTTCGACCTTCGCGGCCGGTGTCAGGCTGATGTGCGCGCCCCCGAATTTCGCGTAGATCGGCGGCAGCGCCGCGTTGTAGGCCTTGAAGCCTTCGGGATCGGTCACCACGCCCTGCACCAGCAGATAGGCGGGACGCGTCGCAGTCGTTTCCGGCATCGGCTCCTCCTCGTGTGGCGACGATGCTAGCGCCGCCGCGCGGCGCGGCGACACCGTATTGACCCGTACGCGCAGGTACAATGCGCGCTTGTCGCGACGGGCCTGTAGCACAGCGGTCAGTGCAGGGGACTCATAATCCCTCGGTCCCTGGTTCGAATCCAGGCAGGCCCACGACATCCATGCGGAGCGTGCCCATGAGAGTGGAACCGACCATCGTCATTGCGAGCGTACTCGGTGCCCTTGCGGCGCTCGCGGCCTGCGCCACGGTTGCCGTGCCGGTCGGTGACGCCGTGGCAGGCGCGAGAGTCTATGCCGAATGCGCCGGCTGTCACGGCACGAACGCGCAGGGCACAGTGAACGGCCAGGTGCCGGCGCTCGCCGGGCAGCACGCCTCGGTGATTGCCAAACAGCTGGGCGACTATCGCGAAGGCGAGCGGTGGGATGCGCGCATGGAGAGCATCATGGCGGAGCATCGCTTCGCCGACGACGCGCAGATCGCGAATGTCGCGGCCTATCTCTCCGGATTGCCGGCCACGCCGGCCGGTGGCGGCAGTGGCGAAGGTGGCGAGCGAGGTGCCGGGGTCTATGGCAAGGCTTGCGCGTCGTGCCACGGCGCGCGCGGCGAGGGCAACGGTGCGCGGGTCATTCCGCGACTTGCAGGCCAGCAGTACATGTACCTGCGTCGCCAGCTGCACGACGCCGTCGACGGCCGACGGCCGAACTTCCCGCCCGACCATGTCGCGCTGCTGTCGCCGCTCGAAGCCGACGACATCGATGGTCTGGCAGAGTACCTCGCGGAACTCTCACCCTGACCGCAACCAGGATCCGCAATGAGTCCTGTCGCGGCAAGAGGGCGCTTCGAGGCAAGGCTGCTGCGTCCGCAGGCCGGCGGCTGGGGTCCTTCGTGGGCATTCGTGGTGCTGCCGCGATTCGTCAGCGCGAAGCTTCCGCGACGTGGCAGGACGAGCGTGATCGGTACCCTCGACGGTTACGCATTCCAGGCGACGCTCGAGCCGGACGGACGGCTGAGTCACTGGCTGAAGGTCGACCGGGCGCTGCAGTCGGCGTCCGGCGCGGAGATTGGCGCGACAGTTGTGCTGGAGATCGCTCCCGTCGAGAAAGAGCCGGAGCCGAAGTTGCCCGCGGATTTGCGCAAGGCACTCGGCGTGTCACCGCGAGCCCGCGCCGTATGGGACGCCACGACGACCATTGCAAGGGTCGACTGGATACACTGGATAGAATCCGCGAAGCAGGCAAAAACCCGCCAGAGCCGCGTGGTCGGCGCGTGCGAGCGGCTTGCTGCGGGCAGGAAGCGCGTCTGCTGCTTCGATCCATCGGGCTACTACGACGGAAGCCTCAGTGCACCGACGGCAGCGGATCCATGAGCGCCGCACTCTGACCTCGACCGCGCCGCTATCATCGGCGATGGCAGGCCGAGGACCCGCCATGCCCGGCAAATGAACCCGACGACATCGTTCGCTCGACGACGACCTGGTCCAGGTCGAGGAGATGCTGCAATGAGAATCCTGGTAGCCATGTTGTGCCTGCTCCCCGTGTCGGGCAGCCTGGCGGCAGATCCAGCTGCCTCCGAGGCGTCCGTCAGGACGCTCATGGAGGTCACCCGCGCAAGGCAGCTGATGGACGGCGCGATGGCGCAGCTGGATGCCGTCATGCAGGGTTCCATGAAGCAGGCCATGGGCAGCGCCACATTCACGGCGCAACAGCAGGCGGTCCTCGACGAGATGCGCAGCCGGATAGTCGGGTTACTGACCCGCGAAATGTCGTGGGAGAAGCTGGAGCCGGACCTGATCGGCCTGTACCAGAAGACGTTCACGGAAGAGGAAGTGGCTGGCATGCTCGATTTTTACCGCACGAAAGCAGGCCAGGCAGTCATTACCAAGATGCCGGTTATCATGCAGTATTCGCTGCAGCTGATACAGGAACGGATGGGCGCCGTGGCACCGGAGCTCCAGCGGATCCAGAGGGAATCGCTCGAGCAGATGAAGGCGTGCTGCGCGAGTGAAGAATGACGGGCCCGCGCAGTGAGGTTCGCCGGCTGCGGCCCGGGTGTTCGTCGTAACCGGCGGTAGTCACAAGGGGGCACGTCACTGGGCAAGGGAAGACTCGAAGCATTCAGCGACGGCGTGATCGCGATCATCATCACGATCATGGTGCTCGAGATGAAAGTGCCGCACGACCCGACATTCAGGGGCCTCGCAGGGCTCCTGCCGGTGTTCCTGAGCTACGTGCTCAGCTTCATCTACGTCGGCATCTACTGGAACAATCATCACCACATGCTGCACGCGACCAGCAAGGTCAGCGGCTCGGTGCTCTGGGCCAACCTGCACCTGCTGTTCTGGCTGTCGCTGTTCCCGTTCGTGACCGGCTGGATGGGCGAGAATCACTTCGCGCCGCTGCCCACGGCGATCTACGGCATCGTCCTGCTGGCCGCGGCGATTGCGTACTGGATCCTGCAGCAGCGGATCATCGCGGCAGAAGGCGAAAGTTCGAGGCTGCGGCGCGCGATCGGCAGGGACTGGAAGGGCAAGGCATCGCCGCTGCTGTACCTCGTCGCGATCGCGATCACGTTCGTCAGTGCAGGGCTCGCGCAGGCGATCTATGTCCTCGTGGCGCTTGTCTGGCTGGTGCCGGACCGGCGCATCGAGGCTCGTCTCGAGCACGAAGTCTGAGGGCCGGCGCGCGTCGCGGTTACATGGAATCGCGGCTGGCGACGTTTCCCCACAGCAGTCTGGCCGCGATGTACAGGAACAGGACGCCGCCGGCAACGAGCAATCCCGTGCCGAGCCGTTGCTGATCGTCCAGCAGGAAGCGGCTGCACAGGCGCACGGGCGAGATCTGATACAGCCAGCCGAGGCGAAAGCAGGTCGCGATCAGCTCGGCGAGAAAGACGCCGCGCACCACGAACCCCATGCGCGGCCAGCTGAGGCCGAGCGGCAGTCCGATGAGCAGCGGCACGGTCACGAGCCTGGCCGCGTCGACCCACGGATCGTTCACCGCGGCGTCGAGGGCGCGCGGCAGCATCCAGACCGACGCGGTCACCGACGCGAGCAGCAGGCCGCTGACGCCGCCGTGGTTCCAGCCGGCGAGCGCGCTGCGCACCGCGTGAGGCACCGCGGCGGCGAGCAGCCAGCCGCAGGCGACCAGCAATGGAATGTCGAGCAGCATCTGCGCAGTCATGCTCGCCTGCAGGGCGTGGCGCACGGGCGGCAGGATCAGCAGCGCGAAGGCGATCAGCGCGAGCCCCGTGCGTCGCTTGTCCACGGCATTCATGGTCCGAGCCTTCCGCGAACGAAGTTCGCGGCGCCGCGCACGTCGTCGGCGTCCAGTACGCGCACCAGCCGTCCGCCCGGGTCCACGACCAGGATGGCGGCATTGTGGACATAGCCACCGAAGCCGTCGGGAACGGCAGTCACGCCGAACACACGCATCAGGCTGTCGCGCGCGCCGCTGTCTGCCGGGCGCACGGCCATCCAGCCCTGGCCCGATGCGCCGAAGCGCTGCTGATAGTCGGCGAGGCGCACGGGCGTATCGTGGTCCGGGTCGAAGCTGATGCTCAGCAGTTGCACCTGGCCCGCGGCGATCGGGTCCGACAGCTGCCGTTCCAGCTGCGCGAATTCGCTGCCGAGCACCGAACACCAGGTCGGGCAGCGCGTGTAGATGAAGTCCGCGAGGACCCACCGGCCGTGCAGCGCGGAGAAGTCGAGGCGCCTGCCGTCGGCGCTCTCAAGCGCGGCCGTCGTCGGAACAAGGCGGGGACGCTCCTGGATCTCGAGCCGGCGCGCAGCCTCGCTGGTGAAGGCGCGCAGGCTGTCGGTCGCGTAACCGAACGCCGTCGCGCCGGCGGCCAGGATCGCGAGACTAGCCAGCAGCGTGCGCGCGATCGCCATCGGCAGGCGCCTTCAACAGGCCGGCACCGATGCGGACCGCGAAATACGACATCGCGAGTATCACGAGCGCCGCGCCGATCGCGCCCGCCTGATCGGTCGGCCACCACTCCGGCAGGTGGGTCGCCATGCGACGCGCGACACTGAGGCGCCCAGCATCGAGGAACGCCATCACGAACACGAGCCCGCCGACGAGATAGAGCGGCAAGCCGATGCGATCCGCCCCCGAATCCGGCGGCGCCTGCCTGCGACTGCCGACCACGTGATACATCAGCGCGAGCGCCATCGGCAGCACACCGAGCAGCAGGTAGAAGTGGAAGTGGCCCGGCACCCACTGCGTGTTGTGCATCACGCGGTTGACGCTGATGGTGCCGTCGATGACGGCAGGCACGATGCCGGCCGCCCAGCCGAACAGCGACAGCATCATCAGCCGCGATGGCATGGTCCAGCGCATCCCGGAATGGTAGACATTGGCGAGCGCGCCGTACGCGGTGACCAGGAACACCGGGAACAAGGCGCCGTGGGAGATGATCTGGCCCGTCACCGCCATCCAGCGGGGCTCGGCGTAATCCATGAGCAGGTGGTGCGGGAACACGATGATCACGAATACCGTGCTCGCGGCCCAGGACCAAAGGAACGGCCGCGAAACGCTGTAGGGCTTGCCCGTATAGCGCGGCAGCAATTCGTACACCGCGATGACGCCCATGTAGATCGTCGCGTTGATGTACATGTGGCCGAACCAGTAAGTGAGGTTTTTCGTGAGCAACGCGTTCAGCACCATCTGCGGGTCGTAGATGTTGATCAGGTAAAGGACCAGCACCACGGCGCCCGCCAGGATGCCGAGCGAGTTGGCGATGATCACCATGGTGCCCGCGACCACGGCTTTCGGATGCGACGGATCGATCTGCCCGCCGAAGAGCCATTGCAGGCCGAGCGCGCGGGCGAAGTTGCCGAATACGCGGATGATGCCCGCCGCGGCATCGAGGTAGAAGAGCAGCATCCCGACACCGATCAGGAGATAGCCGACCATGAACACCGCGGCGGACTGCGGGCTCCATACCATGCCCTGCGAGGGCAGCGGGTACAGGAAGGTCCACAGGCCCGCGTAGTTGCCGATGAAGATCGAGCCGATGATGCACAGCGCACCGAGCAGGAACAGCACGTAATTGGCGAGAAAGGCCCACAGGTGCAGCGTGACGTACTTGCGCAGGAAGAACCACATCACCGCGGTGGTCACGAGGCCCATCGTGCCGACCATGCCGGCGCCGTGCATCGACAGCACGCGATAGAAGAGGTCGGGTGCGAGCGCCAGCCAGTTGCCCTGCGACATCCGCATCGCGAGCCCGAGCAGCATCATCAGCACGAACAGCGCGACCGCACTGACGAGATACAGGTTGAAGACGCTGCGCTCGCCGCGCGACAGGCGTTCATCGTCCGGATACATCGTGAGTGTGGCCATCTCAGTTCCCCTCCGGTGCGACCACCTGGAACTCGCTCACCATCGGCGCATGGCCGAGGCCGCAGTACTCGAGGCACATCACGCGGTAGGCGCCGGGCTCGGTGAACGTGTACAGGATCCGGTTCGTGAACCCCGGCATGGCCTGGGTCTGCGTGACGATGCGGCCGTCCGGCGCATAGATCGCAAAGCCATGGTTCACGTCACCGCTCGTGACGCGAAACTCGACCGGCGTACCGGTCGTGAGCGTGGTCGTGCTCACCTCCCACGACCACTGTCGACCGATGACATCCACGACCTGCGCCGCGTCGAGGGCCGCATGCTGGCGCGGAATCGGGAAGCGGTGCAGCGACGCCCAGGTGACGCCGGCGAAAACGACGAGCAGTATCCCGAACAGCCAGCGACGCAGGACGTTCGCACCGTGATACGCGCGCTGCGAGGAGGCGGCATCCGCGGCCTTGCCGGCCTGCGAGATCACCCACAGGAAACCCAAGGCTACGAGCCCCATCGCGGCGAGCGCGACGGTCCAGATGATGTCCTGATACATGGCGACGTACCCCGACAGACCACCTGACAGCCGATGGTACTCCAAAGAATCCGGTGAGCCTAAAGTGTGGGCACGTGGCCGCGCCGCGCAAAGCGGCGAGGGCGGCGATGCCTCCTGCTGCGGTGGACATCGTCCGCAGGCACCGGCTAGTTTGCAGGCATGCCTTATCGGGTGGCCGCGGACCTCGTGCTCCTCGCGCACTTCCTGTTTGCGGCGTCGGCCGTATTCGGCGGAATCTGCGTCGCGATGGACTGGCGATGGGCGTGGATCCATGTTCCGGTCGTCGCCTGGTCGTCGGCCGTCAACCTCATGAGCTGGACCTGCCCGCTCACGCCCGTGGAGCAGCGCCTGCGCGCGCGAGCCGGGCAGGCCGGGTATCGCGGCGGGTTCATCGAGCACTATGTCGGGCGCGCCGTCTATCCGCGAGGCATGCCGCGCCGGCTCGAGCTGATCGCCGGCGTGTCGGTGCTGCTCGGCAATGCCGTGGTGTACGCCATCATCTTGCTGCGCGCGGCGCAACCGGTCCTGGAGGCAAATCCTTCGTGAACACGATCGCTGTACGACAGGCGACGCTGGCGGACATCGAGCCGGTCGCGGTGCTGTTCGATGCCTATCGGCAGTTCTACGAGCGCAGCCCGGACCTGCCGCTCGCGACGAGCTATATCCGGGCACGGCTCGCAAACCGCGAGTCCGTCATCCTCGTCGCATCGGACATTGCAGGGCGCATCGTCGGCTTCTGCCAGCTCTACCCGACGTTCTGTTCGGTCGAGGCCGTCCCCATCTTCACGTTGTATGACCTCTACGTCGCGCCGGCATCACGGCGCGCAGGCGCTGCGCGGGCGCTGCTCGAGGCCGCGGAGAACCTCGCGGCCGACAACGGCAAGGTGCGCATGGATCTCATGACCGCGAGAACGAACCTGCCCGCGCAGGCCCTCTACGAAGCACTCGGCTGGGTGCGCGATACCAGGTTTCACACGTATAACCGCCCCATCCGCCGCGCACCGGCGTCATAGGCGGGAGCGGGCCGCGCGGCGGCATGCCGGGCATTCCATGTGGTATCCATGCCGCTGCCAGGTCACTTCTCGCCGCATGGGTGCGCAGGGTGGTCGCACGAGTGACTGCACGAGGCGCAAGATGGCGTGCGGTCGTGGCGTACCGCGCGGGGGTCTTGCAGTTGAGCGCAACACATTCGGGATCCTGCCTGTGCGGCGAGGTGCGCTTCGAAGTATGCGGTTCCTTCGATCGCTTCTATCTCTGTCATTGCAGCCATTGCCGCAAGGACACCGGCTCGGCGCACGCGGCCAACCTGTTCTCGGCGACGGCGGAGCTCCAATGGCTCGCGGGTGAACGTTCGGTGCAGTCGTACGGGCTCGCGGGAACCCGGCACCGCCGGTGCTTCTGCAGGGTGTGCGGCTCGGCACTGCCGTACCAGGACCCCGGTCTGCTCGTCGTGCCGGCGGGGAGCCTCGACAGCGAACTGTCCATTCGCCCGGATGCCCACATTTTCACCGCGAGCCGGGCCGGGTGGGACGAGGGCCTCGAGAACGTGCCGGCATGGCCGCAGCTTCCGCGGGTGCCCGGCTGAGGTCATGGCGACCGACGCGGACTGCGTGATCGTCGGCGCGAGCTTTGCGGGCCTCGCGAGCGCCATCGCGATCGCGAGCGCCGGGCTGCGCGTCGTGATCATCGAGAAGAAAACGGATGTCGGCGAGAGGCTGCACACCACCGGCATCATCGTCAAGGACGCGGTCGACCAGATCGCGCTGCTCGAAGCGCTGCCGGCGCCGCTCGTGCGCCGGATTCCGGGGGTGCGCCTCCATGCGCCGAACCTGCGGCATGTCGATCTCGAGGCTCCCGGCTACTACTTCCTCGCCACGAACACGCCGGCAGTCATGCGCTGGCTCGCGCGCGAGGCGGAACGGGCAGGCGCTACGATTGCCAACAGCACGGTGTTCACACACGCACAGCGGGTGCACAACGGCTTCAGCGTCGCAGGCTTCGGCGCGACCCGTTTCCTGATCGGCGCCGACGGTCCGCGCTCGCATGTCGCACGCGTGCTCGGGCTCGGCGCAAGCCGGAAGTTTCTTGCCGGCGTGGAATACGAGTTTGCCGGGCGGACACTGGCCGATCCCGACAGGCTGCATTGCTTCATCGATCGCAAGATTGCACCGGGCTATATCGGCTGGGTGCTGGAAGGTGTCGGGGGCGTCCAGGCTGGGCTCGCACGCCGGATCGATGCACGCAACGGGCTCGAGCCCGGACGTGCCATGGACGCATTCCTGACGAAGATCGCTCCGGCAATCGATCTGCGAGGCATTGCGCCAACCGGCGTACGCGCCGGACTCATACCGTGCGGTGGCGTCGTCAACCCGGTCGCCACGCCGCGAGCGCTGCTCGTCGGCGATGCCGCGGGCATGGTGTCTCCGGTGACTGCGGGTGGTATCCACACGGCGCTGAAACACGGACTCGCGGCGGGCCATGCCGTGGCGGAGTTCCTGCGCGGGCGCGGAGGTGACCCGAGCGTTGCCTTCGTCCGCTCATATCCGCGGTTCCGTGCGAAGCGCCTGCTGCGATTCCTCTTCGATCATTGCCAGAGCGATCTCGCATTCAATCTGATGCTCGACACCGTGCTCACGCGCAGCGCGGCACGATTGGTCTACTTTCACCACAAGGGAGTATTCGGTCGTGCTGCCGCAGGGGCACTGCGCAAACGCCCCCGGCCGCTCGCCAATCGGCCCCCGATGCGATACAAGGCGCTGGGCGAATCGAGTGACGGAGCGGAGAAGCGATGATCGACGCGGACGAGGCACTGGAGCGACTGCGCAAGGGCAACGAACGTTTTGTTTCGGAAACGCTCGGCAGCGAGGCCTGCGCCACGCCGACACGACGACGGGAAGTCGCGGTCGCGCAGGCGCCGTTCGCGATCATCCTCGGGTGCTCCGATTCGAGGGTTCCCGCCGAGATCATCTTCGACCAGGGGCTCGGCGACCTGTTCGTGATCCGTGTCGCGGGCAATATCGTCGCGCCGTCGCAGGTGGACAGCGTCGAATTCGCCGCCGAGCGCTACGGCACGCCGCTCGTCGCGGTGGTGGGGCATTCCACCTGCGGCGCGATCCTCGCGACACTCGAGGAACTCGCGCGCCCGGCGGCGGAGCAGTCGCGCAGCCTGCGTTCGATCGTCGACCGCGTGCGCCCGTCGATCGAGCCGCTGCTCGCGACCGACATCGCGCGCGATCACGCGGCGCTCGTGCGGCATTCGGTGCGCGCGAACATCCGCGCCTCGGTGAACCAGCTGCGACGCGGCTCGCAGGCCATCGAGCAGCTGATCCGGCGCGGCAAGCTGCGCGTCGTCGGCGCCGAGTACTCGCTCCAGACCGGCATCGTGGAGTTCCTCGATGTCTGACGTCCGCGACGCGACGCGGATCTTGCAGGCCATCGCGCTCAGGGCGGGGCTGGTCGCGGGCGCCCTCGATATCGTCGCCGCCGTCGTGATCAACACGCTGCGTGGCTCGACGCCGCTGCGCGTCCTGCAGTCGGTGGCGAGCGGGCTCCTCGGCCGACCGTCATTCGACGGTGGGTGGGGAACCGGAATCCTCGGTCTGGCGCTGCATTTCGCGATGATGATCGTCATCGCCGGCATCTATGCCCGCTTTACCGTGCGCCTGCCGTGGACCTGGCGCCGGCCGCTGCTCGCGGGCGCGGCCTACGGGGTCGTCGTGTACGCGGTGATGAACCTTGTCGTCGTGCCGCTGTCCGCGTTCCCGGTCAGGCTGTCGTATCCGCCAGATGCCCTCGCGATCGGGCTCGCCGTGCACATCGTCTGCATCGGGGTGCCGATGGCGCTGATCGCGGCCGGATACCGCAGCCGGCGCGCCGCAGGTTGACGCACCATGCGCCGATTCCACCCGGAGGGTCACTATTCCGCGCGCAGTGGCTGGCTGCGCGCCGCCGTGCTCGGCGCGAACGACGGCATCCTTTCCACGGCGAGCCTCGTCGTCGGTGTCGCGTCGGCGGCCGCGTCGCACGACGACATCCTCGTCGCCGGGATTGCGAGCCTCGTCGCAGGTGCCATGTCGATGGCGGCGGGCGAGTATGTGTCGGTGAGTTCGCAGTCCGATGCGGAGCGGGCCGACATCGACCGCGAACGCCGCGAGCTCGAGGCAGATCCCGCCGCGGAACTGCGCGAGCTCACGCAGATCTACGTGCGGCGCGGCCTCTCGCCGCAGCTCGCGCACCAGGTCGCCGCGGAGCTCACGGCGCACGATGCCCTGAAGGCCCACGCGCGCGACGAGCTCGGTCTTTTCGAGTCGAACCAGGCGCGGCCCGTGCAGGCGGCGCTCGCTTCGGCGGCCACCTTCGCGACAGGCGCGCTGCTGCCGATCCTCGCGGCGTGGCTCAGCCCGCTCGCCGTTACGCCATGGGTCGTCGGCGCGAGTTCGCTCGTCGCGCTCGCGGTGCTCGGCGGGCTCGCCGCGCGCGTGGGCGGCGCGAATGTCTGCAGCGGGGCGTCGCGGGTCGCATTCTGGGGTGTGCTCGGCATGGTCGTGACCGCGGCGATCGGCAAGCTGTTCGGCGCCGTCGTGTGACGCCGCCGGTCCGCCTCGCCGTGAAAGTGGTGCCGGGCGCGTCGCGGGGCGGACTCGCCGGCTGGCTCGGCGATGCACTCAAGCTGCGCGTCACCGCGCCGCCGGAGCGCGGGCGCGCCAACGCCGCGGTGTGCGCACTGCTCGCCGAAATGCTCTCGCTGCCGGGTGGCTGCGTGCGCGTCGTGGGCGGGCACGGGTCGGCGCGCAAGGTGGTCGAGATCGACCGGTTGAGCGCCGCCGAGGTCGACGCACGCCTCGGCAGGCCGCAGCACCCCACGGGCAGTTGATCGGGGCCAATGGGTGCGGATGGGCGCAATCCGCGACAGTGCTATCCTCCCGGCCGGCGGGACTCCCGCAGGTTCGAGGTGCCCACCGATGCCCGGCAATGGCGAAGCACGTTACAGCTCGCTGTCCATCGCGCTGCACTGGTCGATGCTGCTGCTGATCGCAGCCGTCTATGCCTGCATCGAACTGCGCGTGAACTTTCCGAAGGGCAGCGAAACGCGCGAGGCGCTCAAGCACTGGCACTTCATGCTCGGGCTCGGCGTGCTGCTGCTCGTCGTCGTGCGTCTCGCCGTGAACCTGCGCCGCCGACCGAAGGCGCCCAACTGGCTCGCGCGACTGGGCCACGCCGCGCTGTACCTGTTCATGGTGGGCATGCCGATCGCGGGCTGGCTCGTGCTGAGTGCCGAGGGCAAGCCGGTGCCGTTTTTCGGGCTCGAATTGCCGCCCCTCATTTCGCCGGACAAGGTGCTCGGCAAGTCGATCGAGGAACTGCACGAGACGGTGGGCACCATCGGCTACTGGCTGATCGGCCTGCACGCAGCCGCCGCGCTGCTGCATCACTATGTCCTGCGCGACGACACGCTGCGGCGGATGCTGCCCGCACGCCGCGGCAGCTAGCGCGAGCATGTCATGGATCGCACGGACGCGTCCTTCGGCCTGCGGGAAATCGGCCAGATCGCCATCCCCGTGTCGAACCTCGAGCGCGCGGTGGTGTTCTATCGGGACACGCTCGGCATGCGGTTCCTCTTCCAGGCGCCGCCCGGGCTCGCATTCTTCGATTGCGGCGGCGTGCGGCTGATGCTCGATGTGCCCGCGAGCGCCGCCGACGAGCGCCGCGCATCGATCATCTACTACCGCGTGCCGGATATCGCTGCGGCCCATGCCCGGCTCGCCGCGCGTGGCGTCGCATTCGAGGCGAAGCCTCATCGCACGGCGGTGCTGGCCGATCACGAGCTCTGGATGGCCTTCTTCCGGGATCCCGACCGCAATCTCCTCGCGCTGATGTGCGAGGTGCGGCCGTAGCGCTGCTATCCTGCCCGTTCGTCACCGGGGGATCCGATGCACTATCTGCTCGTCTATGAATTCGTCGCAGACTTCATGGAACGCCGTGCACCGCTGCGCGCCACGCACCTGTCAATGGCGTGGGCTGCGCACGATCGCGGCGAGCTCGTGCTCGCCGGTGCCTTCACCGACGCGCCGGCAGGGTCGGCGCTGCTGTTCAAGGGCGATACGCCCGAGGCTGCGGAGCGCTTTGCCCGCGCCGATCCCTACGTGACGGCCGGGCTCGTGACACGCTGGCAGGTGCGCCCGTGGACGACGGTCGTCGGCGCAACGGCCGCACAGCCGATGCGCCCCGGTGCCTGATGCAGACGCTGTCGATCGCGCTCGCGACGACGCCGGCCGCGATCGAGCGCAGCTTCGAAGTCGTGCGCGAGCTGCGCACGCACCTCACCCTCGAGGACTACGTCGGGCAGGTAGCGCGTCAGCAGGCACGCGAGGGTTACCAGCTCGCGCTGCTGTCGGACGGTGGCCAGCTGCGCGCGGCGGCGGGGTTTCGCCGGATGGAAACGCTGGCGTGGGGGCGCATCCTGTATGTCGACGATCTCGTGACGCGTGCCGCCGATCGCGGCGCCGGCTACGGCAGCGCCCTGTTCGACTGGCTGGTCGGCACGGCACACGAGGCCGGGTGCGCGCAGCTGCACCTCGATTCGGGCGTGCAGCGCTTCGGCGCCCACCGCTTCTACCTGCACAAGGGGCTCGACATCACGAGCCACCATTTCGCGATCGCGCTGACGCGTCGCTAGCCGGCGCGGGCTGCGCTCAGTCGTCCATCAGGAAACTGCGCAGCTGCTCCGAGCGCGACGGATGGCGCAGCTTGCGCAGCGCCTTCGCCTCGATCTGGCGGATGCGCTCGCGCGTGACGTCGAACTGCTTGCCGACCTCCTCGAGGGTGTGGTCGGTGTTCATGTCGATGCCGAAACGCATGCGCAGCACCTTGGCCTCGCGCGGTGTCAGCTGCGCGAGCACCGAGTGCGTGGTCTCGCGCAGCGATTCCATCGTCGCCTGGTCGATCGGCGAGGCGACCGACTGGTCCTCGATGAAATCGCCGAGGTGCGAATCCTCGTCGTCGCCGATCGGCGTCTCCATCGAGATCGGCTCTTTCGCGATCTTCAGCACCTTGCGCACCTTGTCCTCGGGCATCTCCATGCGCACGGCGAGCTCGTCCGGCGTCGGCTCGCGGCCCATCTCCTGCAGCATCTGCCGCGAAATGCGGTTCAGCTTGTTGATGGTCTCGATCATGTGCACCGGGATGCGGATCGTGCGCGCCTGGTCGGCGATCGAGCGGGTGATGGCCTGGCGGATCCACCACGTCGCATAGGTCGAGAACTTGTAGCCGCGGCGGTACTCGAACTTGTCGACCGCCTTCATGAGGCCGATGTTGCCTTCCTGGATCAGGTCGAGGAACTGCAGGCCGCGGTTCGTGTACTTCTTCGCGATCGAGATCACGAGACGCAGGTTCGCCTCGACCATCTCCTTCTTCGCGCGGCGAGCCTTGGCCTCGCCGATCGACACTTCGCGGTTCACTTCCTTGATGTCGTTGATCGACAGGTGCAGCACTTCCTCGAGCGCGATCAGCTTGCGCTGGCGCCGCTCGACGTCGTCCTTCAGGCGCGCGAGCCCGGACGAGTACTTCTTGCCGGCCTTGATGTGCTTCGCGAGCCAGCGCGCGCTCGTCTCGTTCTTCGGGAAAGTGGTGATGAAATCCTTGCGCGGCATGCCGGCGTCGCGCACCGCGAGCACCATGATCTCCTTCTCGAGCTGGCGCACTTCGCCGACCTGCGCGCGCAGGTTGCCGATCAGGGCGTCGAACATGCGCGGCGCGAGCTTAAGTTCCATGAACTCGCCGGACAGCTTCTTGCGCAGCTTCAGCGTCTTCGGATCCTTGGCGCCGTGCCTGGCGATGGCGTTGAGGCACTGGTTGTGCACCTTCGCGATCGACGCGATGCGGCGCGCCGCCTCTTCCGGATCCGGGCCGGTGTCGATGGCTTCCTCCTCGCCGTCGTCGTCCTCGGATTCTTCGTCGTCGTCCTTGTCGGCGGCGGCGGCCGGGTCGGGCCGGGTCGGGTTCTGCGGCTGTGCGATCACGTCCGGCGCGTTCGGGTCGATGAAGCCGACGATCACGTCGACGAGGCGCGACTGGCCGGCCTTCACGGGCTCCCAGGCGGCCAGCATGAAGTCATAAGTGGCCGGGTACAGCGACAGCGCGAGCTTCACCGCGTCGAGGCCTTCCTCGATGCGCTTGGCGATGCGGATTTCGCCCTCGCGCGTCAGCAGCTCGACGGTGCCCATCTCGCGCATGTACATGCGCACGGGGTCGGTCGTGCGGCCGAGTTCGGCGTCGAGCGCCGCGAGTGCCGCGGCAGCCTCCTCGATCGCTTCCTCGTCGGAGGGCGCCGAGGGCTCGGCGGCGAGCAGCGATTCGGAGTCCGGTGCCTTCTCGTACACCGGAATGCCCATGTCGTTGATCGTGTTGACGATCTCTTCGATCTGCTCGGGATCGACGATCTCCGACGGCAGGTGGTCGTTGACCTGCGAATAGGTCAGGTAGCCCTGTTCCTTGCCGCGCGCGATCAGGAGCTTCAGCTGCGACTGGCGATCCTCGGGCATCGCAGCAGGCCGCCGCTCGACGGGAAGGGCCGCGCCCGCCTTGCGGGGTTCCGTCTTGTGCGTGTCGGCGGCGCGCGGTTCGGGCGCGTGTCCGGCAGCCTTGCCGCGCAGCCTGGGCTCTGCCTTCGCGTCTGCCTTGCGCGTCGCCGCCGCGGCCGCCTTGCGCGTCGCCGGCGCCGCCACCTTGCGGGGCGCGGCTTTGGCTGCGGACTTGCGGTTTTCGGCGGGGCTCGGCTTCTTCGATGCGTTCGTGGGCTTTTGCTTGCGTGTCATATCCCGTGCCGGATGTCTGCTCGCCACCTGACAGGAGGCGACGAAAAGCTGCGTATTGTACTCAAGACCGGTCGCGCGCTGCCAAATTCCCGCGGGGCGTGCCTCAGGCCGTGCCGGCGGGGCCCCGCCGGGCGACGGGAGCCGCCATAAGGCCTTGAAGTTCAAGCTTTTCTTCGGCCGACAGGTCGGTGTCCGCGCTCTTGGCGAGGAGGGCCTCGATGCGCCGCTTGTCGGCGCCGGCGGCAAGTCGGGCGAGTGCCGTGCCGATTTCCGCCCGTGCGGCTTTCACGTCGGCCACCAGCGATTCGCCGGCCGCGAGCCGCGCGAGCCGTGCGCCCTCGTCACGCTCGCGCCAGCGCTCGAGGACCTGCGCGGTGCTCTGTGCCGGATCGCGGCGCAAGTCCGCGAGGAGTTCGCGCAGGATCGCGATGCCGGGCTCGTCGACGCGGGCGAGCGCGGCGACGAGCCCGGCATCGAGCGCCGGCGCTGCCGCCGGAAAGTGCAGCAGCGCCTGCACGGCCTGGCCGACGAGGCCGCGGCGCCCTGCGGGGCCCGGCTTCGGCCGGCGCGCTTCGCGCGCCGGTGCGCGCGCGGCCGGTGCGCTGCCGGACATGGCGCCGCGTGGCGCGACGGCCGTATCCCGAGCCTGCCACAGCGCCGCGAGCCGTTCGGGCGACAGGCGGATCGCTTCCGCGACCCGGGCGATCAGCAATTCGCGATACACGCCGGGCGCGACGCGTGCGATGAGCGGTCGTGCGAGCTCCGCGAAATGCGCGCGCCCGTCGGCATGCGACAGGTCGGCCTGCGTCGCGAGCTCGCGCATCAGGTACTCGGACAGCGGCAGTGCGCCCGCGAGCCGCTGCTCGAAGGCGGGTGCGCCTTCCTCGGCAACGAGCGTGTCCGGGTCGTGGCCTTCAGGCAGGAAGAGGAAGCGGATCTCGCGCCCCTCGCGCACTTCCGGCAGGGCGTTCACGAGCGCGCGCCACGCGGCTGCGCGGCCGGCCCGGTCGCCGTCGAACGCGAACACGACTTCGCCGACCAGGCGAAAGATGCGCTTCAGGTGCTCGGGCGTCGTCGCCGTGCCGAGTGTCGCGACGGCATATCGGATGCCGGCCTGGTGCAGTCGCACGACGTCGATGTAGCCCTCGACGACGAGCAGGCGCGTCAGCTTCGTGCGGCTCTGGCGCACTTCGTAGAGGCCGTACAGTTCACGCCCCTTGTGGAAGAGCGCCGTCTCGGGCGAATTCAGGTACTTCGGCTCGCCCTCGCCGATCACGCGGCCGCCGAACGCGAGCGTGCGGCCGCGCGCATCCCGGATCGGGAACATCAGGCGATCGCGGAAGCGGTCGTAGTGCCGCTCGCCGTCGCGCGCCTCGCCGCGCTCGCGCTCGATCACGAGCCCGAGTTCCGCGAGCCGGCGCACCGCGGCCGCGTCCGTGCCGAAGCGGCGCAGCACGTCGTTCCAGGAGTTCGACGCCAGCCCGATCTGGAACCGCGCGACCGACTCGGCGTCGAGGCCGCGTTTCGCCACATATGCGCGGCCTCGCGCGTCGGCGGCCAGCACGTCGGCGTAATACTGCGCGACGCGCGCGTTCAGCTCGTAGAGCGCATCCTGCGTATCGCTCGCCCGTTCATCGCCACCGCCCTCGCGCGGCACCTCGACGCCGGCGCGCGAGGCGAGTTCCTCGACGGCCTCCGGGAACGACATCCGGTCGTAGTTCATCAGGAAGCCGAGCGCCGTGCCGTGCGCGCCGCAGCCGAAGCAGTGATAGAACTGCTTGTCGGGGCTCACCCAGAACGACGGCGACTTCTCGTCGTGGAACGGGCAACAGGCCTTGAACTCGCGCCCGGCCTTCTTCAGCGGCACGCGGCTGCCGATCAGCTCGACGATGTCGGTGCGTCCGATCAGGTCATCGATGAAGTGCTGGGGAATCCGGCCGGCCATGCCGAATAGTAAGCCACGCCGAGCGGATCACCGCGCGAGGATGACGGCCAGGGCAGCGGCGACGAGCAGCAGTGCGACGAGTGCCGCCGAGAACGCGAGGCGGCGGCGCCGCCGCCGCCACGGCGCAAGTACGGCTGCCACGAGATGGCAGCGGTTGCGCGATACGGCGACGACGCCCGCGGCGCAGAGGTTCTCGACCGCAGCGCGCTCGGTGTCGCCGAGCGCATCGAGCGCGAGCGCGTGCGCGGCGTCGACTGCGCCGCGCGATCGCAGCACGGCGAGCAGTCGCCGCTCGCCGTCGAGTCGGCGCGCGACGGCAGTGCACGCGAGCGCGGTCAGTACGAGGATCGCCGCCGTGGCAAAACCGCGTCCGGCGAGCATGGGACCGGAGGGGGTCGGCGCCGCTCAGCCGGCGCCGAGCTTCGCCTTGATGCGGGCGCCCACGGCGCCCATGTCGGCGCGGCCCGCTGCCGCGCCCTTCACGACGCCCATCACCTTGCCCATGTCCTTCACGGACGCAGCGCCGGTCGAGGCGATCGCGGAGGCGATCAGCGCATCGAGCTCGGCATCGGTGAGCGGTGCCGGCAGGTAGCCCTGCAGCAGCGCGACTTCGGCAGTTTCCTTCGCGACGAGATCGGCGCGCCCGCCGGCCTCGAACTGCGTGATCGACTCCCGGCGCTGCTTGACCATCTTCTCGAGGACGGCAATGACCTGCGCATCGTCGAGCGTGATGCGCTCGTCGACTTCGCGCTGCTTGATGGCCGCCTGCAGCATGCGGATCACGCCGAGGCGATCCTTCTCGCCCGCGCGCATCGCGGCCTTCATGTCTTCGGTGATGCGCTCCTTGAGCGTCATCGACGGGTGGGCCAGGCGGGGATCAGCGACGCGGCGAGGCGTCGCGGGAATTGCGCTTCAGGTGGCGCTTCACGGCCGCCGCCTTCTTGCGTTTCCGTTCCTGGGTCGGCTTTTCGTAGAATTCCCGACGGCGCAGCTCCGTGAGGACGCCCGCTTTTTCGCACGCACGCTTGAAACGGCGCAGCGCGGCGTCGAAAAACTCGTTCTCGCGTACACGAACGCTCGGCATCGGAACCTCAACTGATTGATTTGACTGGATTTATGCCCCGTCCCTCAGGGCACAAGGGCGGGAATTCTAAGTGCCTCACGGTAAAAACGCAAAATGCGCGTGCTCGCGATCGAATCCTCCTGTGACGAAAGCGCCGTCGCGGTCCTCGACCGCGGGCGGGGACTGCTCGCGCACGTGCTGTTCTCGCAAGTGGACCTGCACCGCATCTACGGCGGGGTCGTGCCCGAACTCGCGGCGCGCGACCACGTGCGCCGGCTCGTTCCGCTCGTGCGCGAGGCGCTCGACAGGGCCGGCTCGACGCGGCGGGACATCACCGGCATCGCCTACACCGCAGGCCCCGGCCTGATCGGCGCGTTGCTCACCGGCGCCTCGCTCGCACGCAGCCTCGCGTACGCGTGGGACGTGCCCGCCGTCAACGTGCATCACCTCGAGGGGCACCTGCTCGCGCCGTTGCTCGAAGAGGATCCGCCGCCTTTTCCCCACGTCGCGCTGCTCGTGTCGGGCGGCCACACGCTGCTCGCGCTCGTGCGTGGCGTCGGCGAGTACCAGCTGCTCGGCGAGACGCGCGACGACGCGGCGGGCGAGGCGTTCGACAAGACGGCGAAGCTCCTCGGCCTGCCGTACCCCGGCGGCCCCGAACTGGCGCGCCTCGCCACCGAGGGGCGCGCGGGAGCCTACGATTTTCCACGCCCGATGCTCGACCGCCCCGGGCTCGAATTCAGCTTCTCGGGCCTGAAGACCGCGGTGAGTCTCGCGGTGAAGGCGCCGGGCTTCGATCCGGCGCGCCGCGCCGATGTCGCGCAGGGCGTGCAGGCCGCGATCGTGGATACGCTCGTCGCGAAGGCATTGCGTGCGCTCGACGAGACCGCGCTCGATACGCTCGTGGTCGCGGGTGGCGTCGGCGCGAATCGTGCGCTGCGCACGGCGCTGGCGGCGGCAGCGGCGCAGCGCGGCGTGCGCGTGCATTGGCCACGCATCGAGTTCTGCACGGACAACGCCGCGATGATCGCGGTCGCGGGACTCGCGCGCCTCGCGGCGGGCGAACAGTCGGGTCTCGCGATCGAGGCACGTGCCCAGTGGCCGCTCACGAGCCTGGTGCCGCCGGGCGCCGCTGTGCAAGCTCCCGACCCTCTCCCTGCCTGACCGTGAAAGACCCGAGCATGAGCCATGGCGCCGCCCCCGACCGGATCTTCCTGCGAGGACTCGCCATCGACTGCGTGATCGGCTTCATCGAGTGGGAACGTCGCATCAGGCAGACGGTGGTCATCGACCTCGAGCTGCCGGTCGATTGCCGCGCCGCCGCGGTGCGCGACCGGGTCGAGGACACCCTCGACTACAAGAAGGTCGCCAAGCGCGTGATCGCGTTCGTCGAGGGCTCGAGTTTCCAGCTCGTCGAGACGCTGGCCGAACGCATCGCGCAGCTGATCCTCGAGGAATTCGCGCTCGCGTGGGTGCGCGTGTCGGTCAACAAGCCGGGCGCCATCCGCGGGTCGCGCGATGTCGGCGTCACGATCGAGCGCACGCGCGATACCGGTGCGCGCGACGAGGCTTCATGACGCCGGTGCTCGTCGCCGCCGGCAGCAACATCGAGCCGCTGCGCCATCTCGCGGCGGCGGTCCGCGATCTCGCGCAGGCTTTCCCGGGGATGCGTCGCTCGGCGGCGTACCGCAATGCCGCCGTCGGCTTCGACGGCGACGACTTCATCAATCTCGTCGTCGCGTTCGACAGCGCGCTGCCACCGGCGACGATCCTCTCGCGCCTGCACGCCATCGAGGCGCGCTGCGGCCGCGCGCGCGCGGCGCCGAAGTGGGCGCCCCGTTCGATGGACCTCGATCTGCTGCTGTACGGGGATCTCGTGCTCGATACGCCGGAGCTGCGGTTGCCGCGCCCCGATCTCGCACGGCGGGCCTACATGCTCGGGCCCGCAGCGGAAGTCGCCCCCGATCTGCGTCATCCAACGCTCGGCCTGACGCTCGGAGAATTATGGGCGCGCTTCAACCGCGACGCGCATGCGCTCGTGCCCGTTGCGCTGCCGTAGGGAGCGCGCCGATGCCGACCCGCGCGCTATCCGCCGAGACTGCGGCCGCCGTCGACCGCGAGGATCTGGCCCGTGACGAACGGCGCGTCGACGGCAAAGTAGCGCGCTGCGAGTGCCACATCGTGCGGCGAGCCCATGCGCTTCAGCGCCGTGCGGGCAACGATCTCGGCCTTGAGTGTGTCGTCGGCGCCGCCGACCGGCCACATCACGGGGCCTGGGGCGATCGCGTTGACGCGCACCTCGGGCGCGAGCTCGCGCGCGAGCGAGCGTGTCAGCATTACGAGGCCGGCCTTGGCGATCGAGTAGGTGGTGTGCCGGCGCAGCGGCCGCCGGCCATGGATGTCGGCGAGGTTGACGATGAGGCCGCGCGCGGTGCGCAGCGCGGGCGCCGCGGCCTGCGACAGGAAGAGGGGTGCCTTCAGGTTCGTCCCGAGGAGGTCCTCCCACGCGGCCTCGTCGATTTCGCCGACCGGTGTCGCGTAGAAAGTCGAGGCATTGTTGACGAGCACGTCGAGACGGCCGAAGGTGCCGAGCACCGAGTCGATCAGTTGCGGCAGCTGTGGCGTCGCGAGAAGGTCGGCGGCAAAGCCCGCGGCCGACTGCGAACGCTCGCCGTTCAGTTCGGCGACGAGCGCGGCGGCCTCTGCCGAGGAGCGGCGGTAATGGACTGCCACCTGCGCGCCGGCCGCATGCAGTGTGCGCACGATCTCGGCGCCGACGCGCCGTGCGCCGCCGGTCACGAGCGCCACCTTGCCGGCCAGTGGCCCGGCGCTTTCGAGCGGAGCGTTCATTGGCCGAGCTTACACTGACCCCGGACGAGGCGGCGCACGAGGCGCGCGTGCTCGATCTCGTCCGCGCGCGCATCGCCGCCGCGGGTGGCGCGCTGCCGTTCGCCGATTTCATGGCACTCGCGCTCTATGCGCCGGGCCTCGGCTACTACAGCGCAGGGGCGCGCAAGTTCGGTGCCGGCGGGGATTTCACGACGGCGCCCGAGCTCTCGCCACTCTTCGGGCGCTGCCTCGCGCGCCAGTGCCGCGAGGTACTCGCCGTTACCGGTGGCGCGATCCTCGAGTTCGGCGCCGGCACCGGCGCACTCGCTGCAACCGTGCTCGCGGCGCTGGCCGACATGCGCGCGCTGCCCGAACGCTACCTGATCCTCGAAGTGAGCGCGGACCTGCGCTCGCGGCAGCAGATGCGCATCGCGCAGCTCCCGACCGCGCTCGCCGGGCGCGTCGAGTGGCTCGACCGGCTGCCCGACGAGCCGCTCGCGGGAGTCGTCCTCGCCAACGAGGTGCTGGATGCGCTGCCCTGCGAGCGCTTCGTCGTGCGGGGCGGCGAGGCGTACCGGCTCGGCGTCGCCGTCGATGCGAGGGGCGCGCTCGAGGCCGTGGAACTCGCGACGACGCTCGCGCTGCCCGCAGGAATCGATGGGGCGGCGCTCCCGGAGGGTTATCAGGGCGAGCTGCGGCCGTCGATTGCGCCCTGGATCGGCAGTGCCGCGGCGGCGCTCGGGCACGGACTGCTGCTCGCGTGTGATTACGGGGACGCGCGCGCGCCGCTCTATCACGCGGACCGGATCGACGGCACGCTCTTGTGCCACTTCCGCCATCGCGCACACGGCAATCCGTTCATCCATGTGGGCCTGCAGGACATCACGGCATGGGTCGACTTCACCGCGGTGGCCGAAGCGGCGAGCGCGGCAGGACTCGAGGTCGCGGGTTTTGCGACGCAGGCGGCGCTGCTGCTCGCGCTCGGCATCGAGCGCGACGTGGCTGCGGTGCCGGACGAGCGCACGCGCTACGCGCGTGCCACCGAGGCGCGCCTGCTCCTGCTGCCGACGGCGATGGGCGAGAGCTTCAAGGCGATCGCGCTGACGCGCGGCCTCGATGCCGCGCTCAGCGGATTTTCGCTGCAGGATCTGCGCCACCGGCTGTGAGCTGGCACTCCCGCGCCTTGACCGCGGCGATCGCCTGGGCCCGCAGCTCGTGCAAGCGCGCGCCGATCTGCGCCCCGCCGAGTCCCGCGCGCGCGGACTCGTCGAGCGCAACCGCACGCGCGGCGGCGTGGCAGCCGCGCAGGTAGTCGGCCTGCGGATAGGCTCGCGCCTCCAAGCCCTGCCGGCCGCGCGCGTCGGCTTCGCACGCGAGCAGCAGGTCCTCGAAGCGTTCCGGGCGTCGAAACGCATCGGTGCGCTCGAGCATCGCGAGGATCGTCGTCGGGCGCAGTTCGGCCGCGCGATGCACGTCGCAGTGGTAACGCGCGGCGAGCTTCGCGAGCTCGCGGTGGTCGTTCGGGATGCGCAGGCGATCGCACAACGCATCGACGAGGGCGACACCCGCGACCTCGTGCCCGTGGTGCATCGGCCAGCGCTCGCGCGGCGTGCGCCCCTTGCCGAGATCGTGGGTGAGCGCGGCAAAGCGCACGGCGGGCGATTCGCTCAGTCGTGCGGCCTGCGCCAGCACCATCAGCGTATGCACGCCGGCGTCGATCTCGGGGTGCCACTGCGCGGGCTGCGGCACGCCGAACAGCGCGTCGATCTCCGGAAACACGACGGCGAGCGCGCCGCATTCGCGCAGCACTTCGAAGTAGACGTCGGGCCGCGCGGTCGCGAGCGCGCGCGCGGTCTCCTGCCACACGCGCTCGGCGACGAGCGCGCCTGCCTCGCCGCGCTCCACCATCGAGCGCATCAGCGCGCGCGTGTCGGCGGCGATGGCGAAGCCGAGCGGCGCAAAGCGCGCCGCGAAGCGCGCGACGCGCAGGATGCGCACCGGGTCCTCGACGAACGCCGGCGACACATGACGCAGCACCCGCGCGTCGAGGTCGCGCTGCCCGCCGTGGGGATCGATGAGCTCGCCGTCCGTGGTGCGCGCCATCGCGTTCACGGTGAGGTCCCGCCGCGCGAGGTCATCCTCGAGCGAGACATCGGGCGAGAACTCGGTCACGAAGCCACGGTAGCCCGGCCCGGTCTTGCGCTCGAGGCGCGCGAGCGCGTATTCCTCCTTCGTCTCGGGGTGCAGGAACACCGGGAATTCGCGGCCGACGCTCGTGTAACCCGCGCGCGTCAGCTCCTCCGGCGTTGCCCCGACCACGACCCAGTCGCGCTCGCGCACGGGCAGCCCAAGCGCGGCGTCCCGGACTGCGCCACCGACCAAGTACACTCGCATCCGCGCATGTTACTCGACGCCCGCTGCCTCGCGTTGCTCGCCGTTTTGCCACTGCAGGGTTGCGGCACGCTCTACGTGGCGCAGGCGGCCGCAGGCCAGTGGCACGTGATGGCGGCGCGCCGGCCGATCGCCGCAGTGGTCGCGGATCCCGCGACCCCGCCGGCACTGCGCTCGCAGCTCGAGTACGTGCGCGCGGCTCGCGAGTTTGCCTCCCACGCGCTCGCGCTGCCCGACAACGCGAGCTATCGCGCCTACGTGGCGCTCGATCGCGACTTTGTCGTGTGGAACGTGGTGGCCGCACCCGAGTTCTCCGTCGTGCCGCGCACCTGGTGCTTCCCGATCGCCGGCTGCGTCGCCTACCGCGGCTACTTCAGCGAGCGGCGCGCGCGCAACTACGCGCTCACGCTCGAGTCGCGCGGCTTTGACGTTTCCGTCGGCGGCGTCGCAGCCTACTCGACGCTCGGCCGTTTCGCGGACCCGGTCCTGTCGACGATGCTCGACTACGGCGATGCGCAGACGGCCGCGGTGATCTTTCACGAACTCGCGCACCAGGTGGTGTACGTGGCCGGCGACTCGGCATTCAACGAGGCGTTTGCCGTCACGGTCGAACAGGAAGGGCTCACGCGATGGCTCGCCGTACAGGGGCGTCCCGAGGCACTCGCAGCCTGGCGGCGGCGGCGCACGGTGCAGGCACAGGCCGCGGCGCTCTTCGCGGCGCGCCGCGAGGAGCTGCGGAGACTCTATGCGTCGCCCCTTGCGCCGCAGGCGATGCGCGATGCGAAACGCCTCGCGATGCGCGCGCTGGCGGCCGACCTGCGCGCACTGGAATTGCAAAGCGGCGTGCCGAGCGGCTACGGACGCTGGATCGAGGCGGGCATCAACAACGCCGAACTCGCGTCGGTCGCCACCTATTTCGGCTGCGTGCCGGGCTTCGAGCGGCTCCTCGCCTCGGTGGACCATGACTTGCCGCGCTTCTATGCGGCCGTGAAGGCCCTTGCCGCGCAAAGCGCGGCCGCGCGGCGCTCCGCCGTCTGCACGAGCCCTAGCGCAGCGGAATGAGGAGCGCGGTACTGCCGCGGCGGACCGTCAGCACGAGCGACTGTGCGCCCCGCGCAGCCTCGCGCAGGTGGCGCAGGCTCCCGACCTGGGTGCGGTTGGCGTTCACGATGACGTCGTTCGGGCGCAGGCCGGCCTGCGCGGCAGGGCTGCCGGCATCGACGGCGCGCACGAGCACGCCGCCGGCGTTCGGCGCATCGACGAGCTGCGCGCCGACGAGACCGCGGTGGATGTCCGGCGCCGCCTCGCCGTCGTCCTCGCCGTTGCGGGCCGATGCGTCGACCGGCGTCTCGGCGATCGTCGCGGTCGCGTGGCGCGGCTTGCCGTCGCGCAGGTAACCGACGTCGACCCGATCGCCGACGCGCAGCAGGCCGATCGTGTTCTGCAGGTCGGTGTTCGACCTGACGTTCTGGTTGTTGATCGTCGTGATCACGTCGCCGGCGCGCAGGCCGGCCTTGTCGGCCGGAGATCCCTGCACGACCTCGGACACGAGCGCCCCGACGGCATCCTTGAGGCCGAGCGACTGCGCGATGTCGGGTGTGACCGTGTAGACGCTGACCCCGAGCAGCCCGCGCTTGACGGTGCCGTACTTCACGAGCTGCTCCATGACGTTCTTCGCCATGTTGGCAGGGATCGCAAACCCGATGCCGATGTTGCCGCCGCTTCGCGACAGGATCGCCGTATTGATGCCGATCAGCTCGCCGCGCAGGTTGACGAGTGCGCCGCCCGAATTGCCGGGATTGATCGACGCGTCGGTCTGGATGAAATCCTCGTATCCGTCGGTGATCCCCGAGCGCGACAGGCCGCTGACGATGCCCTGCGTGACCGTGTGCTGCAGGCCGAACGGATTGCCGATCGCGACGACGTAGTCGCCGACTTCGAGCCGGCTCGAATCGCCGAATGCGAGCGGCACGAGTCCGTCGTGCTTCACCTTGAGCACCGCGATATCGGAGGGCGTGTCGCTGCCGACCACTTCCGCCTTGAGGTCCGTGCCGTCCTCGAGCGTCACCGTGATCTCGCTCGCGTTTTCGATCACGTGCGCGTTCGTCAGCACGTAGCCGTTCTTCGCGTCGACGATCACGCCGGAGCCTGCGCTCTGGAACTGCCGCTCGCGCGTGCCGCCCGGGGGCACATCGAAGAAGCGGCGGAAGAACGGGTCGTCGAGCAGCGGATTCTGCGGGCCGCGCTGCTTGATCGTGCCTCGCGTCGCGATGTTGACCACCGCCGGCGAGGCGCGCCGGACGATCGGTGCGAGTGTCGGCAGTGCAGCGGACTGCGCGGCTGCGGGAACTGCAGGGAACGAGAACGCGACGGCAACGACGACAAGGGCGCAGAGCGCCGGACGGAAGTGGCTCATGGGCGGGATTCTACCGATCCGGGCGCCCTCCTGAACCGGGAGGGCGCCCGGTGCCTGATCAGGCTGCCTCGACGGTGATGCGCTTCGGCGCGACCTTCGGCTGCTTCGGGATCGACACTTCGAGCACGCCGTTCACGTGGCGCGCGCGGATCTCGTCGGCCACGGCATTCTCCGGCAACGAGAAACGGCGGAGGAACCTGGCCTCGCCGCGATGCTCGAACTGCCGCACGCCGCGCAAGGTGAGCACGCCCTTGTCGGCCGTGATCTCGATGTCCTTCTGTTCGACGCCGGGCAGGTCGGCACGAACGAGGTAGCGCGTGTCGTCCTCGGACACATCGACAGTGGGCAGCCATGCGAAGCCGCGGTCGAAGTCCCGCTGCAGGCGGGTGAGGAGCTGCCAGGGCTCGTACGGGGTCAGGTTCATGTCGGGGCTCTCCAATAATGAAAACGGGGTTGCGCCTTGTGCGCCTGAGCCGGATTTGCGGCCCGAAAATGAAAATTCAAGTCTTTTTGGCGCCCCGACTTACCCACAACATATAGACATGCTGCCCACCGGCGCGCGCTTGTGCGGGCGCAGCAGATCGACGGTGCTTTGGCTGCATAATATGACGTAAAACACTGATAAAGCTATAAATAATCCGTGTGTCAAGTTGTGTCGCGCAGTCTTGACGACATGGTTTTACGTATTTAGGCTCGGTTCCCCAACACAAGATCTTGTGTCGTGACAGCGGCACGGATCTCCCGGGTTGGGGGTTGCCGGGTAGCCGCCGTCAGATGGCGGGGCTGCCGCTTTGAGAAGAACATCAGGGGAGCGGCCGTTGAACAGTGTTGTGAAGATCGAACCCAAGGACCTGAGCGCCATTCCTTTCCAGGAGGCGTCGCTCGACATCTGGGACAAGAAGTACCGTCTCAGCGCCAAGGACGGTACGCCCATCGATGCCACGATGGACGAGACCTACCAGCGGGTCGCGCGCGCGCTGGCGGATGTCGAGGCTCCGGCCGTTCGCCAGGACTGGTACGAGCGCTTCCTGTGGGCACTGCGCCGGGGTGCCATCCCTGCCGGGCGGGTCACGTCCAATGCAGGCGCTTTGGAGCACAAACCGGCGACTTCGACGATTAATTGTACAGTATCCGGAACAATCCGGGACTCGATGGACAACATCCTCTCGAAGGTCCACGAGGCCGGACTCACGCTGAAGGCCGGCTGCGGCATCGGCTACGAGTTCTCGACGCTGCGCCCGCGCGGCGCCTATGTGTCGGGTGCGGGCGCCTACACGTCGGGCCCGCTGTCGTTCATGGATATCTACGACAAGATGTGCTTCACCGTGTCGTCGGCCGGCGGCCGTCGCGGTGCGCAGATGGGCACCTTCGACGTCGGCCATCCGGATGCCATGGAGTTCATCCGCGCCAAGCGCGAGAACGGGCGGCTGCGCCAGTTCAACCTGTCGCTGCTCGTCACCGACGAATTCATGCGGGCGGTGCGCGAGAACGGCGACTGGCAACTCGCCTTCCCGGTCTCGATCCGCGAGTACGAGGCCGAGAAGCCCGATCTCGCCGACACGACGAAGTTCGTATGGCGCGAGTGGCCGACGACCGAGAACTACGTGACCTCGGACGAGGGGCTCGTCGCCTGCAAGATCTACAAGACGCTGCCCGCGCGGCGCATGTGGGACGTCATCATGACGTCGACCTACGACTTCGCGGAGCCCGGCTTCATCCTGATCGACCGCGTCAACGAGCTGAACAACAACTGGTGGTGCGAGAACATCCGCGCCACGAACCCCTGTGGCGAGCAGCCGCTGCCGCCGTACGGCTCGTGCCTGCTCGGTTCGGTGAACCTGACGCAGTTCGTCAGGAACCCGTTCACCGAGTTCGCCGAGTTCGACTGGAACGAATACCGCGAGGTGGTGCGCGTGTTCACGCGCATGCTCGACAACGTGGTCGAGGTGAACGGCCTGCCGCTCGAGCCGCAGCGCGAGGAGATCCTGCGCAAGCGCCGCCACGGCATGGGCTTCCTCGGCCTCGGCAGCACGATCACGCTCCTCGGCATGAAATACGGTTCGCCGGAGTCGGTGAAGTTCACCGAGGACGTCGCGCGCGAGATGGCGGTCGCGGGCTGGGAGGCCGCGCTCGAGCTGTCGCGCGAGAAGGGCGCGGCGCCGATCATGAACGAGGAATTCGAGGTGACGAAGGCGATGCTGCGCAAGCGCCCCGAGATGGCCGCCGACGGCTGGAAGCCCGGCGCGCGCATCCCGGGGCGGCTGCTGCACGCGAAATACAGCCGCTACATGCAGCGCGTCGCCGAGGTGGCACCGCGGCTCGTCGAGCAGCTCGCCGAGGTCGGCGCGCGTTTCACGCACCACAGCTCGATCGCGCCGACCGGCACGATCTCGCTGTCGCTCGCGAACAATGCGTCGAACGGCATCGAGCCGTCGTTCGCGCATCACTATTTCCGCAACGTGATCCGCCCCGGCAAGAAGAGCAAGGAGAAGATCGACGTGTTCTCGTTCGAGCTGCTCGCGTACCGCGAGCTCGTGAACGCCAGTGCGATGCCGGGCGGCGGCGACGAGGCGACGCGCCTGCCGGACTATTTCACGGCGGCCGACGAGGTCACCCCGCGCCAGCACGTCGACATCCAGGCCGCGGCGCAGAAGTGGGTGGATTCGTCGATCTCGAAGACCGCCAACGTGCCGACCGACTACAAGTACGACGACTTCAAGGACATCTACCTCTACGCGCACGAGCGCGGCCTGAAAGGCTGCACCACCTTCCGCTTCAACCCGGAGGCGTTCCAGGGCGTGCTGGTCAAGGAAGACGACCTCAGGAACACGACCTATGTGTTCACGCTGGAGGACGGCCGCGAAGTCGAGGTGCGTGGCGACGAGGAGATCGAGTACGACGGCGAGACGCACACCGCCGCCAACCTGTTCGACGCCCTCAAAGAGGGCTATTACGGCAAGTTCTGAGCGTGGACCCCATGAAATTCGACCAGAAAATCACGAAATACCGTGTCAAGAAGCCCGAGGAGCGCCCGCCGGAGGCGAAAGCGCCGTCCGCCAAGGTGATCCGGATGCACGAGGAGATCCAGCGCCCCGAGGTGCTGATCGGCTCGACCTACAAGATCAAGACACCGGTGTCCGATCACGCGATGTACGTCACGATCAACGACATCGTGCTGAACGAGGGCACCGAGCACGAACAGCGCCGGCCCTTCGAGGTGTTCATCAATTCGAAGAACCTCGACCACTACCAGTGGATCGTCGCGTTGACGCGCATCATTTCTGCGGTGTTCAGGAAGGGCGGTGACGTCACGTTCCTCGTCGATGAGCTGAAGGCGGTGTTCGATCCGCGCGGCGGGTACTGGCAGCCGGGCGGCAAGTTCATGCCGTCGATCATCGCCGAGCTCGGTCACGTGATCGAGAAGCACCTGCAGACGATCGGCCTGCTGCGCGCGCCCGAGCTCGATTCGCATCAGAAGAAATTCATCGCGGAAAAACGCGCCGAATTCGAAGAGCGGCAGAAGCAGTCGGACGCGTTCTCCAAGGCGCATTTCCCGGAAGGTGCGCAGTTGTGCTCGAAATGCAGCACCGCCGCCGTCGTGATGATGGACGGCTGCATGACCTGCCTCAATTGCGGCGATTCGAAATGCGGCTGACCGGCGTGCGGCGGGCCGGCTGACGCCGCGCGGCCCATGCGGGCACGGGACGTACTGGTCCCGTGCTGGACGTCACGTTGACGACACGACCGTCCACCCCGCGGGCGAAAGTTTGCGTCTCCCGCACGATCCCCGATACTGATCGCCTCGCTCGATGACACGGAGGGGATCGGTGCGTCGCTGGTTCTACGGCTCGGCCCTGGCGACTCTCCTCTGGGTCCCGGTGCACGCGGCACCACCCCCCGCGTTCGACCTGGGTTTGCTCGACGCGGCGGCGGGCGATCCTCCGGCCGCATTGGTGGCGGGCGGCGGCGTCGACGCCCGTTTCGGGGCGTACTCGTTGCGCGAGGCGCGTCGCCGCGGGGCGCCGTTCTGGCTGCGCCTGACTGCGACAGCGCCCGCGCGAGCCGACAACGCATCGGCGATGCTCGTCGCAAAGGGCCGGCACCTCGATGTCCGCGTGTATGCACGGGCGCCGGGCAACCCGGACGGCATGCGCACGCTCGATCTCGCGACCGAGCTGCCGGAATTCAGCGCGATGCAGACTGCGGTCTTCGTGCTGCCGCGGCCCCTGCAGGCGGGCGACGTGTTCTACGCTCGCGTGAGCCCGACGGGCCGGCACGGTTCGGAGGTGCTGCGCTTCGACACGGCGCCGCTCGATCGCGCCCTCGCGCGCGGTGCCGGGCACGCGCGCATGATTGCGCTCGCCTTCGGCGCGCTGATGGCGGTGGCCATCGCCGCGCTCCTCACCTGGTTCGTGCTGAAGGAGCGCATCTTCATCCTGTATGGCAGCCTCTTCGCATTGCAGGCGCTGTACGTCGCGTATCTGTCCGGCGAGGGATTCGACTGGCCGGGTCTCGGTGTCGCGCTGCCGCTCGCGTCCCATGCGTGGAATGTGCCGGCCGCACTGAGCGGCGCCGCGGCCTGTCTCTTCGTGCGCGAGATCGCCGACCTGCGCCGCTATTCGCGGCGCGTCTACCGGGCGTTCGCCGTTTTCGCCGCGCTGTTCGTCGTGCTCGCACTGTCGAACTTCCTGTCGCGTGACGGGTTCGGCGGCGTGCTCTCGGCCATCGGCAACCTGCTGTTCGTCGGCACGGCGATTTTCACCCTGATCGTCGCCTGGCTCGCGTGGCGCCGGGGCAGCCGGCCTGCGGGCTGGTTCCTGCTCGCGTGGGTGCTGCTCGAAGCCTTCACGATCGCCACCGCGCTCAGGCTGCTGCTCGCGAGCGCGGAGGAGGCGGAGTTCCTGCTCTATTACGGACTGCCCCTGTCGATGGTCGCGGCCTCGATCCTGATCGCGCTCGGCGTGGCCGACCGGGTGCGCGAACAGCGCACGGCACTCAGCGTGGCCGAACGCCGCGCGCAGACCGACCCGCTCACCGGCGTGCTGAACCGCCGCTCGCTGGTCGAGCGGCTCGATGCCGCGTGTGCGCGCGCGCAGGCCCGCGGGCTGCCGATCGCGCTGCTGTTCATCGACCTCGACCACTTCAAGAGCATCAACGACACCTTCGGGCATCCCGCCGGCGACGCCTGCCTCGCCGCAGTCGTCGCACCCATCCAGGCCGAATTGCGCCAGTCCGACGTGATCGGCCGCTTCGGCGGCGAGGAGTTCGTCGTGATCCTGAGCAGCGCAGATGCCGCGGCAGCCCAGCTGATCGCGCAGCGCATACGCGAGCGCGTCGCGGAGATCGTCATCGAGGGTTATGGCGCGCCCATCCGGCTCACCTGCAGCATCGGCGTGGCCACCAGCGAAACGCTCGGCGTGTGGGGCGAGCACCTGATCGCGCAGGCCGATGCCGCGGTCTACGCGGCCAAGCGCGCCGGCCGCAATCGCGTGCAGGTCGCGCAGCCGATCGCCGCCTGAGGTGCCGTGATGCGACAGCTCGAACACAGGATTCCCCCTCCGGTCGTCGCACTGCTCACCGCTCTGGCGATGTGGCTCGTGACGCGGCTGCCCACGCCATTGCCGCTGTCCCTGCCCTTTGCGGCGCGCATTGCCGTGGCGATGGTGCTTGCCACTCTCGGGGTCGCGTTTGCGGTCGCGGGGGTGCTCGCCTTTCGCGCGGCGCGCACGACCGTCAATCCGATCACGCCGGAGGCCGCCACTGCGCTCGTGCGCACCGGCGTCTACCGTCTCACCCGCAACCCGATGTACCTCGGCCTGCTGCTGTGCCTCACCGCGTGGGCCGTGTGGCTCACGAACCTGCTGTCGTTCTGCGTCCTGCCGGCTTTCGTCGCGTACATGAACCGCTTCCAGATCGGACCCGAGGAGCGCGCGCTGCGCGCACGCTTCGGCCGCGAGTTCGAGGAATTCGCGGCACGCGTGCGCCGCTGGTGACGCGTCGGGCGGTGACTGCCCCGGACAAAAAAACGGCCCCGCTCACAACGGGGCCATGGTCGCTTGCTTGCTGAGGAGTGCTTCTTCTTGTCGTTATCCGGTGCGGCCGCGGCGGCGCGCGCACGCGAGGCCGGCGAGGCCGAGTCCGAAGAGCGCGAGCGTGCCCGGCTCGGGCACGGAGACGCCGCGGACCGATTCGACCATCACGACGAAATCGTTGTAGTCGTAGTCCCACTGGTTGCGGGCGAGGTCCTCCCACGCCATGACGAACTCGTTGCTCGCCCACGGGCCGGCCATCGTGTTGCCGATCTTCACGGTGTCGCCCGTGCCCTGGTAGGCGACCATGTGATCGGCGCCGTCGCCGTTCAGTGCCGCCTGCGAGTACCAGGTGTGACCCGGTGTCGAGAGATAGAAGCCGAAGAGGTTGCCGGCGAAGTACACGCCGGTCTCGTCGAAGAGGTTGCGCACGACCTGTCCGTCGTCGAGGATCGAGAAGGTCGCGCGCGCCGACGCCGTGCCGGCGGTGGCCGGCCCCGCGAAGATCTCGACGAACTTCGACGGATCGGTCGCGTCATAGATGCCGAAGCTGTTGATCGCGGCGTAGCCCGCGAGCTCGATGACGATCTGCGAGAACGCGCCGCCCGAGCCGCCGAGCGACCACAGCGAGTCGTTCGCGTACTGGTCCGCGCCGACATCGACGCTGCTCGGGCCGCCGACGGTGATGCCATCGAGGATCTGTTGCAGCGTCGCTTCGCCGTTCGCGCCGGAGACATTGACCGGTGTCGCGTGCGCCGCGGCGCCGAGTGCGAGCGTGAGACAGGCGAGGGCGAGTGAGCGTGTCGTTGTCATCGTGAAAAGTCCTGCGGGTCGTTGCTGCTCACCGGTGAACGGAGCAAGGCTTGTGCCACGGTTCACGATTTGGGGATTATGTCGGCTGCCGGCGCGCAAACCGGTGCCAGAATGTGAGCCATGCCGCATTCGGCGGGGCGCCATGAGCGCGTGTTGCGCCTCGTCGAGGCGCGAGATGCGCGCGACTGTCAAGAAATCCGACAGCGGCGAGCCCGTGAACTGATGGCAGAGGTGCCAATGCAGGCGAGTGCCCGTGTGAAGTCGTGTGTCGTTTCGATGGCGTTGCTCGCCGTCTTGTGCGCGTTCGCCGCCGCACCCGCATCGCAGGCGCAGACGTCGCAGGATGCGATTCCGCGTCCGCCCGAATTGCAGGCCGACGTCGATTTCTGGATCCGCGTGTATTCGCAGATCACGACCAACGAGGGCTACCTGCACGACGAACGCGACCTGTCGGTGATCTACGAGACGCTGCGCTTTGCGCCGGGCAGTGCGCCGAAGCAGCGCGCGGACGTGGTCGACGAGGCGCGGAGGCGCTACCAGGCGATACTCGACCGGCTCGCCACGTCCCCGCCGCCCGCCACGCTGTCGGCCGAGGAGCAGCGTGTGCGTGCGCTGTGGGGCAAGGCTGGCGCGGAGCGGCTCAGGACCGCGCGCGACACGATCCGTTTCCAGCTCGGGCAGGCGGACCGTTTTCACGCCGGGCTGGTGCGTGCCGGCGCATGGGAAGCGCATATCGCGCAAACGCTCGCCAACCTCGGCTTGCCGCCCGAGATCGCGGCATTGCCGCACGTCGAATCCTCGTTCAACCCGGGGGCGTATTCCAAGGTCGGGGCCGCCGGCCTGTGGCAGTTCATGCGTTCGACCGGCCGCCGTTACCTGCGCATCGACAGTGCGGTCGACGAGCGCATGGATCCGTTTCGCTCGACCGAGGGCGCGGCGCAGCTGCTGTCATACAACTACCGGCTGCTCGGCACCTGGCCGCTCGCGCTGACGGCGTACAACCACGGCGCGGCCGGCATGCGCCGCGCCGTCGAGGCGACCGGTACCAACGACTTCGTGCGCATCAACCGCAACTACAAGAGCCCGACATTCGGCTTCGCGTCGCGCAACTTCTATCCGTCCTTTCTCGCGGCGCTCGCGATCGACCAGAACCCGGAAAAGTATTTCGGCCCGATCGAGCGCGCACCGGAGGCGAAGTTCAGCGAAGTGGCGATGCCGGCGTATGTACCGGTGAAGGTCATCGAACGCAGCCTCGCGGTCGATCGCGCGACGCTGCGCACGCTCAATCCCGCGCTCCTGCCGACGGTGTGGAACGGCGAGCGGCTGGTACCGCGCGGCTACCGGCTGCGCCTGCCGGGCAGCGCATCGCTGACGAGCGAACAACTCGCGCAGCGGCTGCCACCTGCCGAGCAATACGTGGCGCAGATCGAATCGCGCTCGCACCGCGTGCGCCGCGGAGAATCGCTCGCGGGCCTCGCCGAGCGCTACGGGCTGCCGGTCCGCGAACTCGCGGCGATGAATGGCCTGCCGGCGAACTCCACGCTCCGCACCGGGCGCAGGCTGCGCTTGCCGGACCGGATGCCGGGGCGTGTTGCGGGCACCGTTGCGTCCGCGACACCGGCGGTCGTCGCGAGCGCATCGGCCAACCCGCCGACGGGCGCCGTGCGCGCGGCGTCCGCGTCGGCGCAGCCGCAGGCGGTGGCCGGCGCAGCGGACGCACCGCGCGTCCACGTCGTCACGCGGGGCGACTCGCTGTCCGCGATTGCCGCGCGCAGCGGGGTCCCCGAGGCCGAACTGATGCGCATCAACGGCCTGCGCAATCCGAACTACATCTTCGAGGGGCAGCGTCTCACGCTCGTCGCGAGCGCCGGCGCAGCCGCGCCCGAGGCGGAGACTGCGACGCAAGCCGTGCGCGAGAGCCGCGAGGACGAGGCGGCCGCTGCGGCGGTCGCAAGGATGGCGAGCCGCGCCGAGCCCGTGTCCGCGGGCGAGGCCGAGGCGCTCGGCCCGGCACTCGTGGCGGGCGCCGAATCGACGCCGGCCTCCACCGACGCGGTCGACTATGGCGTTGCCGGCGACCACACGATCCGCGTGCTCGCGGCCGAGACGCTCGGTCACTATGCCGACTGGCTCGGCGTGAGCGCATCGCGCCTGCGCCAGCTGAACAAGCTGCGCGGCGGCCAGCCGGTGCTGGTCGGACGCAAGCTCAAGCTCGATCTCGGCAAGTCGAGCGCGGCCGAGTTCGAGAAGAAGCGGCGCGAGTATCACTATGCGTTGCAGGCCAACTATTTCGATACGCACCGCATCCTCGGCACCGAGGTCTACATCGTGCGCCGCGGCGATTCGCTGTGGAGCATTTCGCAGCGCTACGTCGGCGTGCCGACCTGGCTGCTGCAGCAGTACAACCCCGATGCCGACCTCGGCGACCTGCGGCCGGGGGCGCAGATCGTCGTGCCGAAGATCGAAGACGTGCCGGCCGCCGACTCCTAGGCGGAATGCTGCTGTCAGCGCGCGAGGCGTGCGGCGAATTGCGCCAGATCGCCGCGACGCCTGCCGTCGCTCGCGAACCGGTCCCGCGCGATCTCCACGGCGAGCGCCGCGCCGCTGGCGAGGCATTCGACCCATGTGGCGTCGATCGGCAGCAGGTACTCGCGATTCCACGCGGCCGGCAGGCGATAGGGCGGGCGCACGAGACCGATCGCCGAGGGCGTGAGCGGTGCGCTCGCCGGTCGGGTGGTGAGCGCACCGCAGCGGACAACCGGCGTCGCGTCGGCATCGCCCGGTGTCGCGACCCACAGGAACGTCGCGCGTACGCCCATCCGGTTCGTCTCGAAGGGGGCGAGCCACGCGAAAGGATCGAGGTCCCTCTCGCGTGGCGCCGCCGCGAGCAGTTCGAGAGGTGAGGCGAGCCGCGTCACCGTGGTGCCGGTCTCGGGGTCGAGCCGCTCCTGGACGGCGTCGATGACAGGTGTCGCGCAACCGGCGAGCCAGCCTGCGAGCAGCGCGGCGCAAAGGTGGCGGGTCATCGCGCAATCGTGACGGGGCGCACGCTCCGCGGCAATCCTCGCCTCGTGTCGCCGCTGTGTGACAGGTGTACGGTCGCGTCCATGGGCGTCGCTACCTATAATCGCGCCCATGAGGTTCCTCGGACACCGTGCAGGGTCGATCGCGGCATTGCTCGCCGGCGCGTGCATCGCGTTGCCGGGTGCCGCCGACAGTCTGCCCGGCGCACAGCGCGTGGCGGCGGTGCAGCCGGCGACCGAGAGCCTGCCGGTCGCCGACCGGGTGCTCGTGCTGAAGGGCGAGCGGCGGCTGCAGCTGCTGCGCCACGGCCAGGTGCTGCGCGAATACCGGATTGCGCTCGGCCTGAATCCGGTCGGCCACAAGGAACGCTCGGGCGACTTCCGCACGCCCGAGGGCAACTACTTCCTGACCCGGCGCAACCCGCGCAGCGATTTCTTCCTCGCGATCCAGGTCTCCTACCCGAACGCCGCAGACCTGCGCAGGGCCCGTCGCAACGGCTGGCAGGCGGGTGGCGCGATCATGATCCACGGTCTGCCGAACGAGTTGAAGCGCACGCCGGAATACTACGAGCGCACCGACTGGACGGACGGCTGCATTGCCGTCTCGAACGCGGACATGCTCGAGATCTGGCTGATGACGCCCGACAACGTGCCGATCGACATCCGCCCCTGACACGCGCTAGCGTGCCGGGGATGAAGACCAGCATCGTCATCCCTGAATTGGTCGACGCCCGCGTCGGACCGCGCGGCAGCCTCGAGACCCTCTCGCAGGAAGAAATTGCCCAGCTGCTCGACTCGAGCCAGCGCGGGCTGTATCCGCTCTTTCGCCAGTGCGTGCTCGCGGTGCTCAACTCCGGCAGCGAGACCGACAATGCGCGGGAGATCTTCGAGCGCTACCGCGATTTCGCGATCGAGATCGTGCGCCATCCGTGGGGCATCAAGCTCGCGCTCAGGAACGCGCCGGCGATGTCCTTCGTCGACGGCGAGATGATCCGCGGCATCAAGGAACACGTGTTCTCGGTGCTGCGCGACGTCGTTTTCATATCGAACGAGATCCACGACAGCACGCGCTTCGACCTCTCGGACCCGACCTCGATCACGAACGCGGTATTCCACATCCTGCGCAATGCGCATGCGCTCGATCACCGTGGCCAGCCGAACCTCGTCGTGTGCTGGGGCGGCCACTCGATCAGCCGCGAGGAATACGACTACACGAAGAAGGTGGGTTACGAACTCGGCCTGCGGGGTCTCGACGTATGTACGGGCTGCGGGCCCGGCGCGATGAAGGGTCCCATGAAGGGCGCCAACATCGGGCATGCGAAGCAGCGCATCCGCGGCGGGCGCTACATCGGCATCACCGAGCCCGGCATCATCGCCGCCGAGCCGCCGAACCCGATCGTCAACCAGCTCGTCATCATGCCGGACATCGAAAAGCGCCTCGAGGCCTTCGTGCGGCTCGGACACGGCGTCGTCGTGTTTCCGGGCGGTGCCGGCACCGCCGAGGAGATCCTCTACCTGCTCGGCATCCTGCTCGACCCGGAGAACGCGCAGCAGCCGCTGCCCGTGATCCTGACCGGACCGAAGGACAGCGTGGCGTATTTCGAGCACATCGCGCGCTTCCTCGAGGGTACGGTCGGCAAGGCTGCGCTCGCGCGGCTCACGATCGTGCCGGGCGATCCGGCGGAGGCCGCACGCCGCATGGCGCACGCGCTCGAGGAAGTGCGCGAACATCGCCGTCGCGTCAACGACTCCTACAACTTCAACTGGCTGCTGCGCATCCGGCCGGATTTCCTGCTGCCGTTTGCGGTCACGCACGAGTCCATGCGCGCGCTCGACCTGCACCGGGACCTGCCGCCGTACCAGCTCGCAGCCAACCTGCGCCGCGCCTTTTCCGGCATCGTCACCGGCAACGTCAAGGATCACGGCATCAAGGCGATCGAGGCCCGCGGGCCGTACGAACTCAGCGGCGATCCGGGCGTGATGGCCCTGCTCGACGACCTGCTGCGCGCGTTCGTCGCGCAGGGTCGCATGAAACTGCCCGGTGCCGAGTACCAGCCGTGCTATCGCCTCGTGTCGTGACATAACGCGCGCGGGCACGCGCCGTCGACGTCGTGACGCAGTTCCTGTCGGCGCGCACGGCGGTTGCCTACGCTCGGCGCGTGGGCCTTGGACAATCGCCATGAAAACTGCCGGTGGAAACAGGAGCGGAATCCCGGTGGCGGCGGGAGCGACACCTGCGCCCGCCGGCAACGATTTCGCGGGCTGGGCCGAGCGCATGCAGCGTGCGCGTGGCCGGCACGCCGCCATCACGCGCAACCTCTACACGTGGTCGAGCTACAAGAACTGGGCCGAACGCGTGAAGTCCGACTGGGACGACGGCGACGGCAAATAGGGCGCGGGCACCCGCTCAGCCGGCCGACGATACGGCGCCGGGCGCCGGCGACGGACTCCCGGTGGCGTCCTGCGAAGCCGCGAGCTGCGGCGGGCCGGTTTCGAGCCAGGTGATGAGCGGGCTCCACTGCTCGAGATCTTCCCGCACCGTATAGCTCTTCATTTCGTGGATGCCGATGCCGAGCTCGGCACTGCGCACATAACTCTGCGAATCGCGGAAAGTCGCGACGATCGGGATGCCGAGCGTCTCGAGGAAGCGCATCAGCGCCTGGTAGGTGAGGGTATTGCGGCGCACGCGATTGGCGATCACGCCGATCCGGTTGTCGCCGCGGCGGATCTTGGCGACCAGCAGCAGGTCCGCGATGCACTTCGAAGCCGCGTGGATGTCGATGTCGGACGGCAACACAGGCACGATGATCTTGTGCGCATCGCGCGTGAGGTCGGGAAAGCCGTGCGAGGGCACCGCGGCCGGCGTATCGACGATCACGCGCCCCGTGCCCTCCGGCGCGCGCAGCTGGAAGCTGCGGGTGAGACGCGTGTCACGCTCGAATGCGGCCACGGCGCGGATCTCGGGCAGCGTCGGCGGGCGCTTCCTGATCCAGCGCATCGCGGAACCCTGCGGATCGAAGTCCATCAGCAGCGGCGTGAGTTCGCGCGTCGCGAAGTAGCTCGCGAGATTGATCGCAATGGTCGTCTTGCCCGAGCCGCCCTTCGGGTTCATGACGACGATGCGTTGCGGGCCTGGCATCCTCCCGGAAGCCTACACTGTGAGGCCGCGCACGGCGAGCGCGGCAGGGCGGCGCTAGCCTCGCATCCATGGAACGCATGCTGCTCCTGTGGGACGAGTTCGACGACTGGTTCGGCGCCGGGCGCCATGTCATCGTGAGCGCGATAGCCCGGCGGCTCGACTGGCTGCGCCACGCCTGAACCCTTGATTTCTGCGCGCGGGGCCGCATATTCCCCGCGCCATGTCCCAAGCCACCGAAACACGCGGCTTCCAGGCCGAAGTCCGTGAGCTGCTGAAGCTCATGATCCATTCCCTGTACAGCCACAGGGAGATTTTCCTCCGCGAACTGATCTCGAACGCATCCGATGCGAACGACAAGTTGCGTTTTGCCGCGCTCGCCGACCCGGCCCTGCTCGAAGGCGCCGCCGGCGAGCTCGCGATCCGGATCGAGGTCGACGAGAAGGCGGGCACGCTGACCGTCACCGACCACGGCATCGGCATGACGCGCGAGGAAGCGATCGCGCACCTCGGCACGATCGCGAAATCGGGCACGGCCGAGTTCTTCAAGCGCCTGACGGGCGACCAGCAGAAGGACTCGCAGCTGATCGGCCAGTTCGGTGTCGGCTTCTATTCGTCGTTCATCGTCGCGGACGAGGTCGAGGTCCTGACCCGCAAGGCGGGCGCGCCGGCCGCCGAGGGCGTGCGCTGGGCCTCGAAGGCGGACGGCGACTATACGGTCGGCACGGTCGAGCGTGCTGCCCGCGGCACGAGCGTCGTGCTGCACCTGAAAAGCGAGGCGCGCGAGTTCCTCGATCCGTTCCGCCTGCGCGCCCTCGTACGGCGCTATTCGGACCACATCGCGTTCCCGGTCGAGATGCAGAAGGAAGGCAGCGCGTCGCTCGACTACGAGGCCGTGAACCAGGCGCGGGCACTGTGGACCCGGCCGCGCACCGAGGTGAGCGACGAGGAGTACCGCGAGTTCTACCAGCACGTCGCCCACGATTTCGAGCCGCCGCTCGCGTGGAGCCACAACAAGGTCGAGGGGCGCCGCGAATACACGAGCCTCCTCTATCTGCCCGGGCATGCACCGTTCGATCTCTGGCAGCGCGACAGGCCGCACGGCCTGAAGCTCTATGTCCGGCGCGTGTTCATCATGGACGATGCGGACCTGCTGCCGCCGTGGCTGCGCTTCGTGCGCGGCGTCGTCGATTCCAACGACCTGCCGCTCAATGTCTCGCGCGAACTGCTGCAGCAGAATGCGGATGTCGAGGCGATGCGCAGCGCGCTCGGCAAGCGTGCGCTCGACCTCGTCGGCAAGCTCGCCGCCGACGAGGATGCGACGAAGTACGCGACCTTCTGGCGCGAGTTCGGCAGCGTGCTGAAAGAAGGGCTCGCCACGGACGAGGCGACCCGCGGGAAGCTCCTGCCGCTGCTGCGCTTCTCGAGCACGCACGGCGAGGGCGATGCCGCCGACGTCAGGCTCGCGGACTACGTGGCGCGGATGCGACCCGGCCAGCAGCATATCTACTACCTCGTGGCGGACAGCATCGCCGCGGCGCGTACCAGCCCCTACATCGAGCGGCTCGCGGCAAAGGGCGTCGAGGTGCTGCTGCTCGCCGACCGCATCGACGAATGGGCGATGTCGCGTGTCGAGGCGTACGAGGGCAAGCATTTCCAGGATGCGACGCGCGGCGACCTCGACCTCGCCGCCATCGACGCTGGCGAGACCGCGCGCTATGACGCGCAAGTCAGGGAATCGAAGCCGCTGCTGAAGCGCATCAAGGATGCGCTCGGCGAGCGCGTCACCGAGGTGCGCGTGAGCCGCCGCCTCGCCGATACGCCGGCCTGCCTCGTGCTCGGCGAGCACGAGGCAGGGGCGCAGATGCGCCGCATCCTCGCGGGTGCGGGCCAGAAGGTGCCGCAGGGCAAGCCGGTGCTCGAGGTCAATGTCGAGCACCCGCTCGTGCAGCGGCTCGACGGGCTCGCGGCGGGCGAGTCCTTCGACGAACTCGCGCAACTGCTGTACGACCAGGCGGCGCTCGCCGAGGCGGGCGAAGTGGCCAATCCCGGCGATTTCGTGCGTCGCCTGAACCGGGTGTTGTTGCAACTCGCCGCCCTGCGATAATGCGCACTCCACTGCGGGAGAACCGCCATGACCGATCCGACGCAGCGTGACGCGCTGCGCGCGCGGCTGTCGCCGCTCGCCTACCATGTCACGCAGGAGAAGGGCACCGAGCGTGCCTTCACGGGCGAATACAACGGCCACAAGGGGCACGGCACCTACCGCTGTGTCGTGTGCGGCTCGGATCTGTTCAGCTCCGACACGAAATACGATTCCGGCTCGGGATGGCCGAGCTTCTGGCTGCCGCTCGCCGGCGATCGCGTGCGCACGTCCCGCGACACGACGCACGGCATGGTGCGCGTCGAGGTCACCTGCGCAAACTGCGGCGCGCACCTCGGCCACGTGTTCGACGACGGCCCGCGGCCGAGCGGCCAGCGCTACTGCATCAATTCGGCCTCACTCGATTTCCATCCGACCGGGGAGCCACGCTGAATGTCCACGATCCGCGCTTGTGCCCTATTGCTCGCCGCACTGCCGCTCGCCGCGTGCAGTGCAGCCGAAACGCCCACCCCACCGAAGGAAACCGCTGCCATGGCCGTCACCGTCACAGACCTCGCACCAGGCAGCGGGCCCGCGATCGGCGCGGGCCAGGCCGCCGTCGTGCATTACACCGGCTGGCTCTATGACGCGGCTGCACCCGACCACAAGGGCCGCAAGTTCGACAGCTCGCGCGACCACGGCCAGACGTTCACGTTCCGCGTCGGCGCGGGCGAGGTGATTCCCGGCTGGGACCAGGGGGTCCTCGGCATGAAAGTCGGCGGCCAGCGCCGGCTCGTGATTCCGCCCGAACTCGGCTACGGCGCGCGCGGCGCCGGCGGCGTCATACCGCCCGGCGCCACGCTGGTGTTCGACGTCGAACTCGTGGGCATCCAGTGAGCGGCGCCTCGCGGATTTCGGCGCACGTGCCGGTGGCGCGGCCGGCGGCGTGATGACGGCAGGCGTCGCCGACGGCGCGCCGTGATGCAGCGGGGCGTGCGCAGCCTGATCGACGGGCCGGCCGGATCACTCGAGGTGCTGCTCGACGATCCGGGGACGGCAACGGTTCGCGCCTTCGGTGTCGTGTGTCACCCGCACCCGCTGCAGGGCGGGACGATGGACAACAAAGTCGTCTTCACCCTCGCGCGTGCGCTGCAGGAACACGGCCTGCCGACGCTGCGTTTCAACTACCGCGGCGTCGGCCGCAGTGTCGGGCGCTACGACGAGGGGCAGGGTGAGACGCAGGATGCGCTCGCCGTGGCCGCCTGGGGTTCGGCGCGCTGGCCCGGCGTGCCGGTGTGGTTCGCGGGCTTTTCCTTCGGCGGATTCGTCGCGATCAATGCCGCGCGCCAGCATGGCGCGCAACGGGTGATCGTGGTGGCGCCCGCCGTCGGGCGCCTGTCGAACTTCAAGGTCGACGGGCCCGACTGCCCCTGGCTTCTCGCGCAGGGTGATGCCGACGACGTGGTCGCGCCGGATGCCGTACTCGACTGGGCGCGCGCGCAGGTACCTCCGCCGACGATTGCGATTTTCGCCGGCGTCGGCCATTTCTTCCACGGCAGGCTGAACGAGCTGCGCGAGAGGGTCGTGGCGTACGCCCAAGACGCGGAAAGCCCGGCCGGGTGACCCGGCCGGGCTTTCCGTTGAAGACGACAGGCGAGGCGTCTCAGTTCACGAAGGCCTTGAGGCTCTTCAGCGGCATGGCGCGGACTTTCTTCGACGCCGGCTTTGCCTTGAAGGTCATCTTCTCGCCGGTGAACGGGTTGACGCCCTCGCGCGCCTTGGTGGCGGGCTTCTTCACGACCTTCAGCTTCAGCAGGCCGGGCAGCGTGAACAGCCCGTTGCTGCGCAGGCTCTTGCGGATCACGCCCGAGAGCGAATCGAACACAGAGGAAACCTGCTTGCGCGACAGCCCGGTGTCCTTGCAGATCGCAGCGAGGATCTCCGACTTCGTCGGTGCGCCACCTTTTTTCGCCATTGTCTATTCTCCTGGAGTTTTGGTTTGCTGATCACGCGGCGCGCAGGCGCGCGATCGCGAATCGGGCGGCAACATAGCACATGGGTATGCGCGCGCAAGGGTTTTTTGGTGACATGCGATCGCGAAAGTACTGGTTTTCCAGTACCCGGAGCACATGCCGCGCGCGAGCCCTGCGCGTGTCGTGCTCGATTCTCGATGAATGAGGCGAGCTAACTCCCTGATGTTCTCGCTCATCCGCGCAGCAGGATCAGCAGTGCCTGCAGCGCGATGCACGCCCAGAGCGGCGACAGGTCGATGCCGCCGATGACGGGAATCAGCCGCCGGAACGGCTTCAGGACCGGCTCGCACAGCGACGCGAGGAGGATCGAAACGGGCGAATGCTGCCCGGGTGCGACGAGCGAAATTAGCGCATACAGCACGATGGCGTAGAAGTAGACCCACAGGATCTTCGTCACGGCGCCGATCGCAACGAGACGCAACCACATGAGCGTGCCCGGCAGCTCCCCGGTGCGCAGCGCGTACATCACGCCGACCTCGGCGAAGGCAATCAGGAGCACCGCGACGACCGAGGCGGTGTCGACCTTGCCCGCGGGCGGCAGTACGCGCCGCAGCGGCAGGACGAGCGGGTTCGTCAGCCGCACGACCGCCTGGGCGATGGGATTGCGGAAATCGGCGCGCACGAGCTGCATGAGCAGTCGCAGCAGGAAGAGGAAGAAGACGAGCGACAGCAGCGTCTCGATGACATAGATCAAGGCGTTCACGAGACCTCCGCCAGTTCGCGGCCCCGGCGTACGGCCGCATCGACCGCCCCGGAGACGATCGTGTCGAACTGCGCCGCGGCGAGGTGCTGCAATGCCGCTTCCGTCGTGCCGCCCTTCGATGTCACGGAGGCACGCAGCTGCGCGAGGTCGCCGTCGCCCGCGTTCGCGAGGCGACCGGCACCATGGAGCGTGGCCACCGCGAGCCGCCGGGCGGCCGCGGGCTCGAGACCGTGCCGCACGGCACTCCGTTCGAGCTCTGCGGCCAGCAGGAAGAAATAGGCGGGGCCGCTGCCCGAGATGGCGGTCACGACGTCGATGTGATCCTCGCTGTCCACCCAGACGGTTTCGCCGACTGCCGCCATCACCGCCTCCGCGAGGCGGCGCACCGTGTCGGAGGTACCGGGTGGCGCAAACAGACCCGTGATGCCCGCGCCGCACAGCGCCGGCCGGTTTGGCATGGCGCGCACCACCGGGGAGCTTGCGCCGCACCAGGCGGAGATCCTGGCGACGCGGACGCCTGCCGCGATCGACAGCACGAGCGGTCGGGCGGCCGCGAGCGCGGGCGCGAGTGGCGCGAGGACGGCACGCATGACCTGCGGCTTGACGGCAATCACGAGGACTGCTGCGTGTGCCACGACGGCGGCGTTGTCGGCCGATGTGCGGACCCCGAAATCGGCCTGCAGCGCGGCGCGCGTGGCTGCGTCGGCATCGGCGACCGCGATGTCGGTGGCCGGTGTGCCGCGCGCGCGCAGGCCCGACACGAGCGCGCGTCCCATGTGGCCACCACCGATGAATGCGATGAGTTCTCCCGCCATGCGCGGATGTTAACCGGTCAGCGGGCCGCAGGGCGCGGGCCGAAGATTGCCGTGCCGATGCGCACGAGCGTGGCGCCTTCGGCAATCGCGGCGGCGTAGTCGCCGCTCATGCCCATCGACAGCGTGTCGAGAGCGAAGCCCGCGTCGCGCAGTGCCTCGAACGCCGTGCGCGCGCGCGCGAACCAGTGGCGCTGTCGCGCCGGGTCCGCTTCCTCGGGCGGCAGGCACATGATCCCGCGCAGTGCGAGACGCGGGAGTGCCGCGACGGCCGCCGCGAGCACCGGCAACTCGCCGGGCGAGACTCCCGCCTTGCCGGGTTCGTCCGCGACGTTGACCTGCAGGCACACGTTGAGTGCCGGCGCGTAATGCGGCCGCTGCGCCGCGAGGCGTTCGGCGAGCTTCACGCGGTCGATGCCATGGACCCAGGCGAAGCGCTCGGCGACCGGGCGTGTCTTGTTGGCCTGCAGCCGGCCGATGAAATGCCAGGTCGGTTCGAGATCCTCGAGCGCGTCGATCTTCGCCAGCGCCTCCTGCAGGTAGTTCTCGCCGAAGTGTTCGACCCCGGCCGCGGCCACCGCACGCACGCTCGCGGCCGGATGTCCCTTCGAGACGGCAAGCAACGTGACGGAGTCGACATTCCGGCCGCACTGCAGCGCCGCCGCCGCGAGCGCCGCGCGCAGCTTTCGCACGTTGTCAGGCAAATTCTGCGGACCGATTAACATATTGGACGCGGACCCCCTCCGCTATACTTCGGCCGCTTCTCGCGAGGATCTGGCATGGCCGTCGATATTGCGCAATTGCTTGCGTTTGCCGTCAAGAACAACGCCTCGGACCTGCACCTGTCTTCCGGCGTGCCGCCGATGATCCGGGTCGACGGCGACATGAAGCGCATCAACATGCCGGCACTGTCCCACAAGGAAGTGCACAGCATGGTGTATGACATCATGAACGACAAGCAGAGGAAGTCGTACGAGGAATTCTTCGAGACCGACTTTTCGTTCGAAATCCCGAAACTCGCGCGCTTTCGCGTCAATGCCTTCAACCAGAACCGTGGCGCGGGCGCGGTGTTCCGCAACATCCCCTCGACGATCCTCTCGCTCGACGACCTCGCCGCACCGAAGATCTTCCGCGACCTGTGCATGCTGCCGCGCGGGCTCGTGCTCGTCACCGGCCCGACCGGCTCCGGCAAGTCGACCACGCTCGCCGGCATGATCAATCACTGCAACGACAACCGGCCGGACCACATCCTCACGATCGAGGACCCGATCGAGTTCGTCCATGAATCGAAGCGCTCGCTCGTCAACCAGCGCGAGGTGCACCGCGACACGCTCGGGTTCAGCGAAGCGCTGCGCTCGGCGCTGCGCGAGGATCCGGACGTGATCCTCGTCGGCGAAATGCGCGATCTCGAGACGATCCGTCTCGCGCTGACCGCCGCCGAGACCGGCCACCTCGTCTTCGGCACGCTGCACACGAGCTCGGCGGCCAAGACCATCGACCGCGTCGTCGACGTGTTCCCGGCGGCCGAGAAGGAAATGGTGCGCTCGATGCTCTCGGAATCGCTGCGCGCGGTGATCTCGCAGACCCTGATGAAGCGCATCGGCGGCGGCCGCGTCGCCGCGCACGAGATCATGATCGGCACGCCCGCGATCAGGAACCTGATCCGCGAGGGCAAGATCGCGCAGATGTACTCCTCGATCCAGACCGGGCAGGCGCAGGGCATGCAGACGCTCGACCAGTGCCTCACCGAACTCGTGCAGAAGGGCGTCGTCAGCAAGGAAGAGGCGCGCTACAAGGCGCAGAACAAGGACGCATTGTGAAACCGGCTGACGGGAGCCCGTAACCATGGATCGCGATCAAGCCATCAAGCTGATGCAGGACCTCCTCCGCCGCGTGGTGGAGAAGAAGGCGTCGGACCTTTTCATCACGGCCGGGTTCCCGCCGGCGATCAAGGTGGACGGCGAAGTGCGCCCGCAGAGCGAGCGCGCGCTCTCCGCCGAGCAGTCGGCGGTGCTGGTGCGCGCGATCATGAACGACCGCCAGTCGAAGGAATTCGACGCGACGAAGGAATGCCAGTTCGCGATCGCGCCGCCCGGCATCGGCCGCTTCCGTGTCAGCGCCTTCGTGCAGCAGGGCCAGACCGGCTGCGTGATCCGTCTCATCAACTCGAAGATCCCGAACTTCGAGGAACTCGACCTGCCGCCGATCCTGAAGGAAGTCGTGCTTTCGAAGCGCGGCCTCGTGATCATCGTCGGCGGCACCGGCTCGGGCAAGTCGACCACGCTCGCCGCGATGGTCGGCTACCGCAACGAGAAGACGCGCGGGCACATCGTCACGATCGAGGACCCGGTCGAGTACGTGCACCAGCACAAGGGCTGCGTGATCACGCACCGCGAGATCGGTGTCGATACCGAGTCGTGGCACGCGGCGCTGAAGAACACGCTGCGCCAGGCCCCCGACGTGATCCTGATCGGCGAGATCCGCGATCGCGACACGATGGAGTACGGCATCCAGTTCGCCGAAACGGGTCACCTCGTGCTCGCGACCCTGCACGCGAACAGCGCCAACCAGGCGCTCGACCGCATCATCAACTTCTTCCCCGACGAGCGGCGCGAACAGCTGCTGATGGACCTGTCGCTCAATCTGCGCGGGCTCATCTCGCAGCGCCTCATCCCGCGCGAATCGGGCAGCGGGCGCATCGCGGCGATGGAGATCATGCTGAATTCGCCCTTGATCCAGGACCTCATCTTCAAGGGCGAGGTCGCCAAGATCAAGGAAGTGATGGCGCGCTCGACCCGCATCGGCATGAAGACCTTCGACCAGGCGCTGTTCGAGCTGTACGAGACCGGCCACGTGTCGTACGAGGACGCGCTGCGCAACGCCGACTCCAAGAACGAGCTGCGCCTGAAGATCAAGCTCGAGAGCAAGCGCGAGAACAAGAACATCGACGACGGCGGCGGCGCGCTGCGCATCGTCGAGGAAGAGCAGGGGCGCGTCATATGAAGGCGACGACCAAGGTTGCGGGTTCGACCGGCGACACGACGACCCAGGCGCCTGCTCCCGACACGCCGATCGCGATCAACACGCGTCCGCTGTTCAAGCTGATGGTGGAGAAGAAGGCGTCCGACCTCTTCTTCACGTCGAACGCCCCGATCAAGATCAAGATCGAGGGCCAGATTTTCCCGGTCAACAAGCAGGTGCTGGCCCCGGAAACGGTGCGCCAGTCGGCCTATGCGCTGATGACGCCCGAGCAGCTCGAGTTCTTCCACCGCGAGCTCGAGATCGACTTCGCGATCTCGGAGCCCGGCCTCGGGCGCTTCCGCGTCAACGTGTTCCACCAACGCGGCTACCCCGCGATGGTGATGCGCTACATCACGGCGGACATGCCGCGGCTCGATGCGCTCGGCCTGCCCGAGGTGTTCCGCGAGCTGATCATGCTGAAGCGCGGCCTGATCCTGCTGGTCGGCGCGACCGGCTCCGGCAAGTCGACGACACTCGCGTCGATGATCAACTACCGCAACGAGAACTCCTCGGACCACGTCGTCACGATCGAGGACCCGATCGAGTTCCTGCACACGAACAAGCGCTCGATCGTCAACCAGCGCGAGGTCGGGCTCGACACGAAGAGTTTCGAGCGTGCGCTGCGCAGCGTCATGCGCGCCGCGCCCGACGTGATCCTGGTCGGCGAGATCCGCGACCGCGACACCATGCAGGCGTGCATCAACCTGTCGGGAACGGGCCACCTCGTGCTCGCCACGCTGCACGCGAACAACTGCGCGGAAACGATGGACCGCATCATCAACATGTTCCCGCGCGACCAGCACAACCAGATCTTCCTCGACCTGTCGCAGTACCTGAAGGCGATCGCCGCGCAGCGCCTCGTGTTCGGCAAGGACGGCAAGCGCGTCGCCGCGGTCGAAGTGATGATGAACACGCCGCACATTTCAGAGCTCATCAAGAAAGGCGACGTGACCGCGATCAAGGAAGCGATCGTGCAGAGCTCCGAGCGCAACGTGCAGAGCTTCGATGCGGCGCTCTACGAGCTCGTCAAGTCGGGCCGCATCGAACTCGAGGAGGCGCTCAACAACGCCGACTCGCGCACCAACCTCGAGGCGAAGATCAACTTCGGTTGACACGACCGCTCGGGAAGGGCGACCCGAAAAGCTCCTGCGCGGCGTCATCACTGGCCGTTGTACGCGGTCGTGCGTCAATGATTGAACCCGCGTCGCTTTGCGAGCTGACGGGGGCGACATTCAATTGCCGTAGCTATGCCTCACGATCCTGTTCGCTGAAGCTTCTGTCCGGATGTCAGTACGGCAGGGCGAACTAAGCTGTGCGTTGGTATGACATTGTCGCGCGGCGCCCGAGATCCCGGCATCAATTACGGTGCCGTCGAGCAGCACGACTGGAAGCTATACGGTCAGTTGGGGTGCGGCGAGTGGGAAGGTGACCGAATACAATCTCTACGAGGCGACCAATGCGGGATATTCCGGCGAGAGTCTCGTCTACAGCGGCGCCAGCAAAGTCATCTCGGGCAAGGGTAACGGCACGTTTTACTACCGGGTGCGAGCCTGCAACGGCACCGCCTCCCAGCGAGTAAGCCGATGGCGAAACAATCTCTCCACACCGAACGGTTTCGCGTCCGCCGCCCGGTCCTCTTCCAGGGAGTGCTCGCAATCGCGCTGCTCGCGGGCAGCCTGGGCGCTCGCGCCCAGCAGGAAGTCCCCGAAGCGATTTCCCGGCTGCGGATCGGGACCGATTGGCTCACGCCTCGTGAGCAAGTCGATGCCACAGGATTGGCAATCGTTACCGGAGCGCTTCCAGTTGGAAAGGGTCTGACTGGTCCTGCAGACTATTTCGAGAGCAAGTCAGCCGCTGAGTTGTCCGAAGCGCTGACCGTGAAGCTTGGCCCCGCGAAAAGCGTTGGAGAGGGTGCGAAGACCTTCTACAATCAAATCACTCGCCGCTCGTTCAATGTTCATTCCGATCCGGCTCATGGGCCTCCGTACGTCGATATTCGCCGCCGCGGAGGATATCAAGAGAGACAATATCCTTAGGCGGGAGACTGATTGTGAGCACATGGATTGAGGTTAACTGTGCGCGGATCGAGAAGGAGTTCTTTGAGCAGAACGTCCGTGAGGCCCGTGGCAATCGATGGGTGGAGGTCAGTATTGCGAACCTCTCTGGGCACACTCACTGCATGGTGTGCGGCATAGCAATTGGTGACGGGGCATTGAGCCCACCTCGCGCATTTCAAGCGAAGGGCGGGCACATTTGCGACTATTGCTACGAACAGTTCGTGGTGACGTGATTCTTGGTCAATCGCGGCCAATCTGGATCGCATCAAACCGCGCACGTGACCCTCATGGCGTGCGGCGCCGGACGATCATCACATACGAGACGACCCCGACCGGGCTCAGCCGCCGCACGGTCGTGCGGGTGTGCGGCGACACCAGCACCTGCGGGACAAATGACGAGATCCGCACCGAGTACGAGTATTGGGAGAACACGTTCCTGCCCTCCGTCATGCGCCGCATCGACGCGGCGCGCGGCGAGACGCTCGAGACACACTACACCTACGACGATGCGGGCAGGCTCAAGGTCGAGGACGGCCCGCTGCCGGGTGACGGCGACGCCAAGTACTTCCACTATGACGTGCTTGGCCGGCGCATCTGGGAGATCGGCGCGGCGGACCCCGACGGCGTTCGGCTCGCGAAGCTTTCCGACTTGCGCGACTCCGACGACAAGGTGAACTACGTGGACGAAGGCTCGGTGACCGACCCGGTGAACCCCGCGCTCACGCCGTTTCGCCGCGTCACGTACGAGTATGACGGCCAACGGCATCCGAAGCTCGAAAGCGTCTCGGCCGAAGGGGCGACCCACACCGTCGTGCAGCGCGAGTTCGACACCCGCAACCGCCTCGAATGCGAGGCTCGTCGGATGAACCCGGCCGTGTTCGGTGCGCTGCCCGCGAGCGCCTGCACGCTCGGAACGGAAGGGAGCTTCGGCCCCGACCGCATCACGCATAATGACTACGATGCCGCCGGACAGCTCACGGTGGTGCAGCGCGCCTATGGCACGAGCCTGCAGCAGGACTACGCGACCTACACCTACCGCCCGAACGGCCAGCGCGCGACAGTGAAGGACGCGAACGGCAATCTCAGCACGTTCGAGTACGACGGCTTCGATCGGCTCGCGACGCTGCGCTTTCCGGTGGCGACGGTTGGCGCCAACCAGTCGAGCACGACCGACTACGAGCAGTACGGCTACGATGCCGTCGGCAACCGCACCCGCCTCACCCACCCGGACGGGGCGTTCTTCGAGTACACCTACGACGACGCCGACCGGCTGTTTCACCTCTCGGAGAACGGCCCGTCGACCACGCTCGCCTCGATCTTCTTCGACACGCAGCTGCGCCGCGAGGAGCTCGACCGCGATGCGGCGGGCGCGATCACGAAGTACGACTACGATCCGATCTCGCGCCTCGAGGTGCTGACCCACGACCTCGATGCCGGGGGCACGGCCCATGACGCCGGGTTTGGCTTCACGTTCAACCCCGCCTCCCAGATCACCTCGCGCCTGCTCACCAATGAGGCGTATGAGTTTCAGCTCACAAGTTCGGTTCGCAGCTACACCGTCAACGGGCGCAACCAGTACACCCAGGTCGGGGGCGCGGCCCACACCTGGGATGCCAACGGCAACCTGACCTCCGATGGCACGACCACCTTCGGCTACGACACCGAGAACCGGCTCGTGAGCGCCAGTGGATCCCAGAGCGCCTCACTCACCTACGATCCGCTCGGGCGGCTGTGGGAGGCCGCCACCGATTCAGGGGTTGTCCGGTTCGTGTATGACGGCGATCGGCTGATCGCCGAGTACTCGAGCGCGGGCACGCTGCTGCGCCGCTATGTGCACGGCGCCGGGGTCGATGAGCCGCTCGTGTGGTACGAGGGGGCGACCGTCTCCGCGGCCAATCGCCGTTACCTCCATACCGACCATCAGGGCTCGATCGTCGCCGTCACTGATTCCGCCGGCACGATGCAGCAGCTCCACACCTACGACGCCTACGGCGTGACCGACCCAGGCAACTCGCTGCGGTTCCAGTACACCGGCCAGGCCGCGATCCCCGATCTTGACCTCCTGTACTACAAGGCCCGCTTCTACAGCCCCGCCCTCGGGCGGTTCCTGCAGACCGATCCGATCGGGTATGAGGATGGCTTCAATCTCTATGCGTATGTCGGCAATGATCCGGTAAATGCGGTCGACCCGCTGGGAACTGAGAGTGCGGACATCACTTTGTATTCGACATGCGTGATGGGTGGTGGCTCAGGATGTGGCCCCGTTCCGCATTCAAGTCTCGAGACTGCACAGGCTCTGGGAGATGCAATGCCGGGCGTTGCATCGATTCAGGCTGCGGAGCAGGGCCGGCTTTTCGCCGCCGGTGTCTTGGCGGTTGCGGATTTCGGAACCGGCGGAAAAGGTAAGGCCGCTGTCAATGCGGCAACTTCGGTTCTCGGAAAGGCACAAAAGACATGGCGTGCCGGAAAGATGGCGACCGGCCATGCGTTTCGTTCAGCGCGCGAAGCGTATGCGATGCTGAAGTCGGGCGACTACAGCAAGATTGCGATGAACAGTCGGCTGAGCACAATCACGAGTGGCGCGGTCGACAGTAGGCTGCAACCTGATGTCGCCGGCATTAGGCCGGATGGTAAAGTCGACACAACGGCGGTGCTATCGCCGGGGCAATAAGCCGACGACCTCCAAGAGAAGTATTCAGCCGCCCTCGGCGATCGCATGGGCAACTTCAAGGCAGTCGAGGCAATCAAACTAATGTGCACGGGCAGCAGAATCGCGAGGGACTCGTGTTGAGCGAGAACCATCTGAACGAAAGCAGCGCCAGCGAATCAGTCGCACCCTACGCCCACCTTATCGGCGGAGCAAGTCCAGGACTCAAGCTGGCTTCGTGTATTTATCTCGAAGGAATGGAAGAGTTCCGTCCGGAGGCCATGCTCGATTTGGTCGAAGAATGGTTTACCAGCAGGGGAAGCAAGCCAAAAGTGGTCCTGGTCCGAAGCGGCGGCGAAACTGGCCTGCCGCGTTTTACCATCAAGACGCTTCGGAAGGCTCTGAGCGAACCACGCTTGCTTCGAACCTTGAAGACCCTGCAGTTCTTCCCGAAAGGACGGACAACGGTCGACGATACTTGGCGCCCAGCCGTATATTTCGCCGTATCAGTTGAGAGACCAGAGTCAGCTTTCTGTTGTTCGATCGAGGCTCTCGAGTCTGATCTTGCATTCCTGCGCAAGGGCAACCTCGCTTTAGGGAGTTGCGCAGCCTATGCGTTTCCGTTTCCGGAAAGATTTTCGCCGCTCGGCTATTATTGGGGCATGTCAATTGAGCCAGCGGGCCGGACCGTCGGGAGATGGGGCAAGAACGAATCGAGGCGGCTGTCACATTGGCGAGACAACACGCAGATCGGCATCCAGACCGCTGGCAAGCGGCGGTTCTACAGGGTCTGCGACGGCTACGTTCGCGATGCCTATCCGGTGATGCTTTTGGGCGCAAAGCATTTGGCGCGCCGCGTTGGAACCGCGACGCTCGCCGAAGCGATTGAGCAGCAGTCGTTGGGGTCGCTCGCGCCGGACGGCGAGGGACTCCTGTGGCGTATTCCGCCCGAGAAACTGGCAGAAGTGCAGAGGCTTTTGGACGATAACGATATCAGTTTATCGGGCAGACGATTGGAGTAGGTACGGCGGCGATGTGCTTTCCACGCCAACGGCGAAGAGTGTCGGATATTTGGTGTTTTGCCCCGTTCCGCGGATTCCGGCGATGTCGGGCCACCGTTCCGATTGATGTCGGACCGCCGTTCCGGGCCATGCCGGCATAGGGTGTGACGCGGGTTAACCGCCGGCACCATGGCCTCTTTCCCAGCGAAGAGGGAGGCCGGCAGTGGCGCAGCAGAGGTGGCCCGTGCGTAAGATTCGTGAACTGCCTGCACGGCGATTGCGAAATCGAAGTGCATGAAGCCTGATGCCGACCTACACCTACCGCCCGAACGGTCAGCGCGCGACAGTGAAGGACGCGAACGGCAATCTCAGCACGTTCGAGTACGACGGCTTCGATCGACTCGCGACGCTGCGCTTTCCGGTGGCGACGGTTGGCGCCAACCAGTCGAGCACGACCGACTACGAGCAGTACGGCTACGATGCTGTTGGCTCGAGGACAGAGTGTGGTTGCCGGTGATGTCGGTCGGCGACTTCGCTGCAAGTTGGGGCGCGCATCGCGCGCGCCGTAGCCGCTGCGGCACGTCAGGACGTGAAGACGGTGTAGGCGTCGAACACCGGCCCGTCGACGCACACGCGCTTCATCGCAGGGCCCGAATCCGTCTCGACCTGCACCGCGCAGCCCGCGCAGCCGCCCACGCCGCAAGCCATGAATTCCTCGAGCGAGACCTGGCAGGGCAGGCCGTATGTCCTCGCGAGCTTCGCGGTCGCGGCGAGCATCGGCGTCGGCCCGCAGGCGAAGAGCTCCACTTCGGCGAAGCGCGCCGCGGGGAGTGCGGCGAGCCACTCGTCGGCGAGCGCGGTGACGAAGCCGTCGTAGCAGCCGGGATAGCCTGCTTTGCTCGCGAGGCGGCTCGGCACGCCCCGGCTCTCGAGGAAGGGCATCGCGGCAATGACACCTTCCGGCATGCCCGGCACGAGGATGGTCGAGGGGCGTGTCGCAAACGGGAAGGGGATCTCCGAGCCCATCAGCACGAGCGGTTGCCAGCGTGCATCGCTGCGCGCGGCGAGGCGTTCGGCGAGGAACACCATCGGCGGAATGCCGACGCCGCCGCCGATCAGGAGCGCGAGCGGGCGGTCCGGATGGGGTGCGAACCCGTGGCCGATCGGTCCGAGCACGGACAGCGTCTCGCCGACCGCGCGCGCGGCGAGTGCGGTGAGGCCTGCGCCCACCACCTTGAACAGCACCTCGATCCAGCCTGCGGCCGGCTCGGCGCGCAGGATCGACAGCGGCCGGCGCATCGGGATGCCGGGATCGCAGGTGAGGTGCACGAATGCGCCCGGCTGCGCCTGCGAGGCGCATTTCGGCGCCTCGATGCGCAGGACGTACTGTTCGCCCGGAAACGCCTGTCGGTCGAGGAGCCGACCGTCCTCGAGGGCGATCGTGCCGCGGTGTGCCCGGCTCATGCGCTGCCGCCTTCGGCGCCGGCGCGCGCCACGGTCGCGAGCACCGCCATGCGCACGGCGACGCCGTTGCGCACCTGGTCGCGGATCGCCGATTGCGGGCCGTCCGCGACCTCGGAGGCGATCTCGACGCCGCGGTTCATCGGTTGCGGGTGCAGGACGATCGCGTCGGGCTTTGCGAGCCGCAGCCGCCCGGGCGTGAGCCCGAACGATTCGAAGTAGGCCGCGCCGTCGAGCTGCGCCTCGTCCAGCATGCGTTCGCGCTGGATGCGCAGCATCATCACGACGTCGGCGCCGGCGAGTCCCGCTTCGATGTCGGTGTGCCGCGTGCAGCCGCCGAGCTCGTCGGCGCCCGGCAGCAGCGCGGGCGGCGCGACGAGCCGCAGTTCCGCGACGCCGAGCGTCGCGAGCGCGTGGCAGGCCGAACGCGCGACGCGCGAGTGGCGGATGTCGCCGACGATCGCGACGACGAGCCCGTCGAAGCGGCGCTTGCGCTGGCGGATCGTCAGCGCATCGAGGAGGCCCTGCGTCGGGTGCGCCACGCTGCCCTCGCCGGCGGACAGCACGCTGACATGCGGCGCGACATGGGCGGCGACGAGCGCCGGCACGCCCGCCTCGGCGTCGCGGATCACGAACACGTCGACGTGCAGGGCCTCGAGCGTGAAGATCGTGTCGAGCATGCTCTCGCCCTTGACGCGCGAGGACAGCTGCACCTCGAGGTTGACGACGCGCGCGCCGAGCCGGCCGGCGGCGAGCTCGAACGAGACGCGTGTGCGGGTCGAGGGCTCGGTGAAGAGGTTCGCGACGGTCACGCCCTCGAGCGCGCGGCTCGTCGGTGCGCGCGCGCCGATCGGCCGCACGAACTGCTGCGCGCGGTCGAGCAGCAGCGTGATGTCCTTGCGCGACAGGCCCTCGAGCGTCAGCAGGTGACGGAGCGTTCCGTCGGCGCGCAACTGTGCCGTCATCGTTCCCCTTCCAGCCAGCGCTGCAGGATCACCACGGCCGCCGCGCTGTCGATGTCCTCCTTGCGCAGGCGCCGCCGGCGCTCGCCGCTCGCGCGCTCGGCCTTGAGCCGTGCGCTCGCTTCGATCGAGGAATAGCGCTCGTCGACCTGCTCGACCGGCAGCGCGCAGTGCGCTGCGAGGTCGGCGGCGAACTGCCGTGCGCGCGTGGTCATCGCGGTCTCGCCGCCGGCGACATTATAGGGTGTGCCCACGACGAGCACGTGTGGCGCGTTGGCGGCGACGGCGCGGCGGATCGCTGCCCAGTCGGGGCCGCCCGCGTGCACGGCGATCGCCCCGCGCGCCACCGCGCTGCGGGTGAGCGTGTCGCCGACTGCAAGTCCGATGCGTCTGGCGCCGAAGTCGAACGCGAGCGCGACGCGGACGGCGTCAGGCGTGCCCGGCAACGGGAGACATCTTCCCGAGGTCGACGCCGAGCTGGCGCCACACGGCCGGCCAGCGGTCCTCGTACGGGAGGTCGAACACGAGATGTTCGTCGGCCGGGATCGACAGCCAGGCGTTGTCGAGCATCTCGCGTTCGAGCTGGCCGGATTCCCAGCCGGCGTAGCCGAGTGCGATGAAGGCGCCTTCCGGGCCTTCGCCGTTCGCCATGGCGGCGAGCACGTCGCGCGAGGTCGTGACCTGGATCAGCCCCGAGACCTGGTGGCTCGAGTCCCACTGGCCGCCCGGGCGGTGCAGCACGAAGCCGCGGTCGGTGTGCACCGGGCCGCCGCGCAGCACGGGACGCTCGCCGATGTGGGCGTCGAGCGGATCGATCTTCATCTGCGAGAGCACATCCGCGAGCTTCATCGGCAGGGGCTTGTTGACGACGATGCCGAGCGCACCGCGATCGACGCTGTGCTCGCAGATCAGCGTGACGGTCTGCGCGAAGTTCGGATCGGCGAGCGTGGGCATCGCGACGAGCAGGTGATTCGTGAGCGAAGTGGCCTTGCTCATGGCGGGAAGTATGGGCACTCGCGCCAGTTCGCGCTAGCGCGAATTCGCGGGTGCCGTGACGGTGCCCTCCGCGGCGCGATCCCCGGCGAACTCCCATGCGTAAGCGAAACGCAACACGCGGTAATGGGCGGCGAGGTCGCGCGGGAACGGCTCGAACGGGCTCGCGAGCTTCAGGATCGAGATCGCGGCGTCGTCGAGCGCCGGCGAGCCGCTCGAGCGCCGCACCGTCGCGGCGGCGAGTCGTCCGTCCGCCGTGACGGCCACCTCGAGCACCGGGCTCGACAGTCCCGGCGCCTGGCGCGCCGCAGCCGGGTAGTTCAGGGTGCCGAGGCGCTCGATCTTGCGCCGCCACGCATCGAGCCAGGGCGCGATCACCGACTCGCGCGTGTCGGGCGTGATCCAGAGCTCGTCGCGCGACTTGCCCGCGAGGGCGTCGGCCGCGAGATCTTCCCCGGCGACCGCCTCGCGCTGCAGGGCAGGTTGCGCTGCGGGCGGCGTCGCCGGCGGCGGGCGCGGCGTGGCGATCGCACCGACATAGCGCATCGTGCCCGCGGTTCCACTCGTCGTCAGGACGCGTTCGGTCGCGTCGCGATCGGGCACAGGGGCTTCGGCGGGTGCCCGGCTGCCGGCACGCGCCTGGCTGCGCGGCGGGCGCGCATCGGCCCCGCTGCCCGAGCCGAGCTGCGTGCGCTGCGCGAGATAGGCGGCGTCGTCGTTGCGATCGGCTTCGGGGACTTCGTCGGAGACGAGCAGTACCTTGAGGCCGGGCGCCGTGCCGCCGCCCGTCGCGCTGAACGTGATGCCGAGGATGATGACCCCGTGCAGCAGGGCTGCGAGGAATGCGGTCGTCACCAGCCGGTCCCGGACCGGGGCAACACCTTCCTTCACCGCGAGCGCTGCGCTGGCCACGTCGCGATTATAGGCGCCGCTCGATCGCGTCCATGAGAACTGCGCCGATATCCAGCCCGAATTGTGCATCGAGCTCACGGATACCCGTGGGGCTCGTGACGTTGATTTCGGTGACGTAGCCGCCGATGACGTCGAGGCCGACGAACAGCATGCCCTCGGCCGCGAGCTGCGGGCCGATCTGCGCCGCGAGCCAGCGGTCGCGGTCCGTGAGCGGCCGGCCGACGCCCTTGGCGCCCGCGGCGAGATTGCCCCGATGGTCCTCGGCATCGGGGATGCGCGCCAGTGCGTACGGAATCGGCTCGCCGTCGACCAGCAGCACGCGCGAGTCGCCCGTCGTCGCGATCTCGGGCAGGTAGCGCTGCACGATCGCGAAGCGGCTCCCGTAATCGGTCAGCGTCTCGAAGACGACATTCCTGTTCCGGTCGCCCGCTTCGACGACGAAGATCGACCGGCCCCCCATGCCGTGGAGGGGTTTCGCGACGATCCGGCCGTGCTCGGCCAGGAAGGCGCCCATCGCGGACATGTCGCGCGTAATGAGCGTTGGCGCACAGCACTCCGGGAACCACGCCGTGTACACCTTCTCATTCATGTCCCTGAGGCCGCGGGGCCGGTTGACCACGAGTGCGCCCGCCCGGGCGGCGCGCTCGAGGATGTAGGTCGTGTAGATGTACTCGGTGTCGAAGGGGGGGTCCTTGCGCATGAGGATGCAGTCGAGCTCGCCGAGCGCGAGATCACGGGTGTCCCCGAACGTGAACCAGTTCACGGGATCGGCGCGCACCGTGAGCGCGCGGGCCCGGCCGCGGGCAACGCCATCGCGCAGCGACAGGTCGGCCTGCTCGAGGTACCACAGCTCGAAACCGCGCGCCGCGGCCGCGAGCAGCATGGCCAGGGTCGAATCCTTCGCGTACTTGATGTCGGCGATGGGGTCCATCACCACAGCGAGTCGTCGCCGTGAGGTCATCCGGGGCTCCTTGTCCGCCGCGACTTGCCGGAAACGTGACGCGACCGGCATGGCGGGGGGTATACCGATATGTTAAAACGCGCGGCAGCTCGTCTGTCGATTTTGCGCGAAATTGCGCCGGGAGTAGTGCTCAAGTGAATGGCGCCAGCTCGAAGCTCGAGGGCCTCAAGGTGCTCGTCATCGATGACAGCAAGACCATCCGCCGTACGGCCGAAACGCTGCTGACGAAGGAAGGCTGCGAGGTCTACACGGCGATCGACGGGTTCGATGCCCTCGCGAAGATCGCCGACCACCAGCCCGACATCGTGTTCGTCGACATCATGATGCCGCGGCTCGACGGCTACCAGACCTGCTCGCTGATCAAGCACAACAAGGTCTACAAGTCGATACCGGTGATCATGCTGTCCTCGAAGGATGGCCTCTTCGACCGCGCACGCGGCCGCATCGTCGGCTCCGAGCACTACCTCACCAAGCCCTTCACGAAAGACGAGTTGCTGGCCGCAATCGAGTCGCATGTCGGGAGATGATGGCGATGGCGCTCATACTGATCGTGGACGATTCGCCGACTGAAGTGCACGTGTACCAGAAGGCGCTCGAGCGGCACGGCTACAAGACCGCGACCGCGAACGACGGCGTCGAGGGCGTGCGGATGGCGAAGGAGATCCGGCCGGATCTCATCTTCATGGACATCGTGATGCCGAACATGAACGGCTACCAGGCGACCCGCGCTCTGTCGAACGATCCGCACACGCGCGCGATCCCGATCGTCATGGTGACCTCGAAGGGCCAGGAGACCGACAAGATCTGGGGGCTGCGGCAGGGAGCCGTCGACTACATGGTCAAGCCCGTCTCTCCGGACCAGCTCGTCGCGAAGGCGCAGGCCACCCTTGCCGCCTGAGATGAGCGAGGCGGTCCCACTCAGGAGCCTGCGCGACCGGCCCTACGAGCTGCTGTCCGAGCTCGAACGGCGCGGGCGCGCCGTCTCGGCCCAGGTGGCGCAGGAAGGCGCGTCGGGGCGGGAGTGGGTCGGCGTGGCGCTGCGCATGGCGGGGGAGCTGTTCCTCGTCGCGCGCGAAGAAACGCGCGAGGTGCTCGGTGTGCCGGGCGTGCTGACGCGCGTGCCGGGTGCGAAAAGCTGGGTCCGGGGGCTCGCGAACGTGCGCGGCCAGCTGCTGCCGGTGCTCGACCTGCGGCAGTTCCTCGGCAGCGGCGTGACGCCGGTGACCCGCAACGTGCGCATCGTCGTGGCGCATCACCGCGAGATACCCGCGGGCCTGCTGGTCGACGAAGTGCTCGGCTTCCGGCGTTTCGTCGAAGCGGAATTTTCCGGGGACGTGCCGCCCACCGTGGTGCGGTGCGAACGTTACCTCGCCGGGACGTTCCGGCGGGGACAGGAACAGTGGCCCGTGCTCAGCGTACGCACGCTGATCGAGAGCCCCGCGTTCCTGGATGCTGCAGCCTGACAATACGAACGCGATGACTACGCACGACAACCCCTCGCTGACACAGGCGGCGAAGAGCCTCGGCAATCATGCCGCCGTCGCCGGCGCGCTGGCACTCGCTGCGGTGCTCGCCTGGTACTTCCTCGCCGGCAGCGCAGCGCCGGGCAGCGGCGGCGCGGCCGGCGCCCTGCAAGGCGTCGCATTGGACGCCGGTGCCGCGGCACGTGGCGACGCCGTAGCGCTGCGCTCGGTCGCCGACAACGTCGCCGCGCTCGCCAAGGCCGCCAGGTCCGACTCGCAAGCGGCCTGGGTGCGCGACAAGCGCTGGGCCAGCGTGCAGACCGACGCCGCCGCGCTCGGCCAGGCGTCACCCACACTGACCGGGGCGGCCGCGGCGGCACGCATCGTGCGCGAGACGGCGCCCGCGATGGCCGACGACCTCGCGCGCATGCAGAGTGCCGTGCCGGGCGCCGCGTCGAGCGCGGTGATCGGGCGGCCGCTCGATCTGTCGGCCACGGCGCTCGCGCGCATCGAACTCGATGTCGGCCGCCTCGTCGCCGTGACCGGCGACAGCGCGGCGATTGCCGAACGCCTCGCCGAAAATGCCGACTACGTGGGCAAGGTCGTCAAGGGGCTCGCCGGCGCCGATGCGAGCCTCGGGCTGCCGCGTGCCTCGGGCGCCGAGGCGGAACGCCGCGCGCACGCACTCGCCGAAGAACTCGATACGCTCACTGCGGCGATCGGCCGCGTGGTCGCCGCCTCGTCGGCACTCGCTTCGGGCAAGGGCACCGGTGAACGCCTGGCCGCCAACGCGCGCGCGCTCGGCATGCTCGCCGCCGGAGCAGGGGGTGCGGGCGGGGTCGCACGCTGGCTGCCGATCGTGCTCGGACTCGCGGCGCTCGTGCCGCTCGCGCTGCTTCTCCTGAAGCTCGCCGGCCTGCGCAAGGGAGTGGAGCGCCAGGGGCTGCTTGCCGAATCGCAGGCGCGCGACAACGATCGCAACCAGCAGGCGATCCTGAGGTTGCTCGACGAACTGTCGAGCCTCGCCGACGGCGATCTCACGGTGCAGGCGACCGTCACCGAGGACATCACCGGCGCGATCGCCGACTCGATCAACTATGCGATCGAGGCGCTGCGCGGCCTCGTCACGACGATCAACCAGTCCTCGATCCATCTCGACAGCGCGACCCGCCAGACGCAGGCGCTCTCGCAGCACCTCGCCAAGGCGAGCAGCGCGCAGTCGAAGCAGATCGCCTCCGCGTCGGAATCCGCCGGCGCGATGGCGTCGAACACCGAGGAGATTTCCGGCAATGCCGAGCGCGCGTCCGACGTCGCGCGCCATTCGGTCGATGTCGCGCACAAGGGCGGAGACGCCGTGCGCCGCACGATCGACGGCATGAACACGATCCGCGAGACGATCCAGGAAACGAGCAAGCGCATCAAGCGCCTCGGCGAGAGCTCGCAGGAGATCGGCAACATCGTCGAGCTGATCAACGACATCGCCGAGCAGACCAACATCCTCGCGCTGAATGCGTCGATCCAGGCCTCGATGGCGGGCGACGCGGGCCGCGGTTTCGCGGTCGTCGCCGACGAGGTGCAGCGACTCGCCGAGCGCGCCGCGCTCGCCACCAAGCAGATCGAAGTGCTGGTGCGCACGATCCAGACCGACACGAACGAGGCCGTCGTCTCGATGGAGCGCAGCACCACCGACGTGGTGGGCGGTGCGCTGCTCGCCGAGAACGCCGGCGCCGCGCTCGAGGAGATCGAGCAGGTGTCGAACCAGATCGCGAGCCTCGTGCAGAACATCTCCGGCAGTTCGCGCCAGCAGGCCGGCTCGGCGCTCAGCATCGCGAAGAACCTGCAGGTGCTGCGCGAGATCAGCGCGCAGACCGCCGAGTCGACCAGTGCGAACTCGGTGGCCATCGCGAAGCTCGCGGAGCTGTCGGCCGGCATGCGCAAGGCGGCCGCCGGATTCCGCCTGCCGGGCGCGCCCGATCCGGGCATGGCCATGCGCGGCCTCAAGAATCCGGCGGTGCCCGTGGAGCCGGCACGGCGGGCGAGGGCGAGCTGAAGCGATGACGGAAATTGCCACCCAGACCCTCGATCTCGTCGGGCGCGAGGTGAACGCGAGCCTCGGCGAGGCCCGCACGGCCGTCGAGACCTTCGTCGAGCAGCCGGACAATGTCGCGCTGCTCGAGCGCGTCGCCGCGGACCTGCACCAGGTGCAGGGCGTGCTGCGCATGATCGAGATCTACGGCGCGGCGCTGCTCGCGGAGGAGATGGAGCAGGTCACGCGCTATCTGGTCGCGACATCGGCCGAGCACAAGAACCAGGCCGAATCGCTCGATGCGCTGCTGCGCGCGATGGTGCAGCTGCCGGGCTATCTCGAGCGGGTGATCGCCGGCGGCCGCGACCTCGCGCTCGTGCTGCTGCCGCTGCTGAATGACCTGCGCGCCGTGCGGGGCAGCCCGCTGCTGTCGGAAGGCACGCTGCTGCTGCTCAACCTCAAGTCCGACCGGCAGGCGACCCCGGTCGCGCCTGCGCCGGGCGAGCAGCCGCTGACGATCGAGCAGTGGGCGCGCCGGCTGCGCGCGCGCTTCCAGGTGGGTCTCATCGGCTGGATCCGCGGCGAGCGCATCGACCAGAACCTCGAAATCCTCGCGGCGGTCGCGCACAAGATCGAGCAGGTGGCGAGCCGCCAGCCGGTCTTCCAGCTCTGGTGGGTCACCGGCGCGCTGATCGAGGCGCTGCGCGAGCGCGGCCTCGAGGGAGGCGTGTCGATCAAGCGCCTGCTCGGTCTCGCCGACCGCGAGATCAAGCGGCTCTACGAAGAGGGTGAGCCGCGCTACTGCCAGAACCCGCCCGTCGAGCTGCTGAACAATCTCCTCTATTACATCGCGCGCGCCGAATCCACGGGCCCCAAGGTGTCGGCGGTGCGCGCCTCGTTCCGGCTCGGCGACCTGTTGCCGGTCGACGAAGCCGTCGAGCAGGAACGCGAGAGCCTGTCCGCGCCGAGCGTCAAGCTGATGCGCACCGTGGGCGCGGCCATCCGCGAAGACCTCGCGAAGGTCAAGGATGTGCTCGACATCTTCGTGCGCCGCGGCGGCGGCCAGGCCGCCGAGCTCGGCCCGCAGGTCGAACTGCTGCGCAAGATCGGTGACACGCTCGGCGTGCTCGGCCTCGGCGAGTTGCGCTCGCGGGTGCAGGGCGAGATCGGCCGGCTCGAGGCGATCGTCTCGGGCGCTGCGCAGGTCGACGACGCGACGCTGATCGAAATCGCCTCGACGCTGATCGGGGTCGAAGACCATCTCGACGACCAGCTCGTCGGCATGATCGTGCCGAAGGCGAAAGGTACCGCCGAGACGCCCGGCGACGACAGCGACTTCCAGCAGGTACAGGCCGCGGTACTGCGCGAGTGCATGCTCAATCTCGCGCGCGTGAAGGAAGCCGTCGCACAGAGTGTCGGCGGCACGCTCGACACCGCGGGCCTCGACAGCTGGACCGAACTCGTGCGCGGCATCAAGGCCGGGCTCGTGATGCTCGGTCGCACGCGGGCCGTCGAGGTGATCGACGGCATCGCCACGCACCTGAAGCGCGTGATGCGCCCCGGTGTGCCGTCGCTGCCTACTCACCTGCTCGACCGGCTCGCCGATGCGATCGTGAGCGTCGAGTACTACATGGAGACGCTGCAGGCGCGGCGCAGCGAGCCGTTCTACATGCTCGACAACGCGCAGGCCTGCCTCGATGCGCTCGCTGCCGAGCCCGAGCCCGCGGTGCCGACCGTGCCGCCGCTCGGCGAAACGACATTCGCGCGCACGCTGCGCATCGCGCCGCCGACCACCGCGAGCGGCGCCTATCGCGTGATCCACGGCGCCGATGGCGACACCGGCGTGTCGCGCGATCTCGCCGCGACCGACGCGCCGGGCGGCGCACCGCCGACTCTCGCGCCGGTGCCGCTGAGCCCCCCGCCCGCGGTGCTCGCCGACCCGGAGCTCGTCACGCTCTTCATAGAGGAGGCGGGCGAGGAAGTGGCGAAAATCGCGCGGGAGTTCCCGCGCTGGGACGAGAACCCGCTCGAGGACGCAGCGCTCTCGACCGTGCGGCGCTCGTTCCATACGCTCAAGGGCAGCGGCCGCATGGTCGGCGCGCGCGAGATGGCCGAGTTCTCGTGGTCGATCGAGAACCTGCTGAACCGGTTGATCGACAAGACCCTGACCCGCACCCCGGAGATCCTCGCCACATTGCGCGACGGTGTGCAGGCCCTGCCCCAGTTGCTCGAGGCGCTCGAGAAAGGGTCCGCCTGCACGATCGATACCGCGCCCGTCATCGCCCGGGCGCATGCGCTCGCCGCGAGGCAGGAAAGCGACACGGGGCGCGCGGACGGTGGCGATACCACCGCGGCGCTGCAGGTCACGGCGACGGGCATGGCCCGCATGGGGCCCGACGCGATTGCCGCAGCGAAGGTATCCGCGGCGCCGCCGGAATCGCCCGACAGTGACCCGGCGCTGCGCGAAATCTTCAGCCGCGAGACGGCCGCCCACATCGCAACGATGCGCGCCTGGCTCGCCGGTGAGCGCGATCGCCCGGCACCGCATGTCCTCGCCGAGGATGCCTACCGGGCCTGCCACACGCTGAGCGGCAGCTCGAAGGCCGCGGTTGCCCGACACGGGATCCGCCTCGCCGGCCCGCTCGATCACTGGCTGCGCAAGTCGTTCGACAGTGGCGTCGGCCTCGCCGCCGACGATCTCGCGCTCGTCGGCGATTGCATGCAGGCGATGGAGGGAGTGGCGGGTCACCTCGACGAAGCGACCGGGTTTTTCCAGACCCACGATCAACTGCGGGCCCGCATCGCCCGCGCCGAGTCGGCGCTCGATCACCGCATCGCCGAGGCGGCTGCCGCCGCGGCCGAGGCCGAGCGCGTGGCCAGCCTGCCGCCGCAACCAGCCCCGCCGGCACTCGCGGCCGACTACGACCCCGAGATCGCGGGCATCTTCGCGGAAGAGGCGAGCGAGCTGATCGAGAATGCCGAGCGCGCGCTGCAGGCCTTCGCGGGCGATCGGGCCAACGGTGCGCACCTCGATGCGCTGAAGCGGCCGCTGCACACGATCAAGGGCGGGGCGCGAATGGCCGGCGTGATCGCCATGGGCGATTTCGCGCACGAACTCGAGACGCTCGTCGGCCAGATCGAACTCGGCAGCATCCCGGCCGATGACGCGGCGCACGGGGTGCTGGTCGCGAGCCTCGATGAAATCGCGCGCATGCGCGATGCGATTGTCGGCGGCCAGGGTGTCGCGCGTGCCGATGAGCTGATCGCGCGCATCCATGCGCTCGATCCGTCGCGCGCGAAGGCCGCGCCGGCGGCTGTTGCGGCACCGCCCATTCCGGTCGATGTGCCGCCGGTGCAGGTGGCGCCGGCGTCCGTCGCGGCGCCGCAACCTGCCGGGCCGGAGCCGGCAGAGATCGAGATCGTCCTGCCGACGTCGCTCGACAGCGATGAACCCGAACCCGCACCCGCACCCGCATCCCCTGCACCCGGGATCGCACCCGCGCCTGCGCCCGTCGCGGCGCCCGCGGTCGCGATGCGCCCCGCCGAGGCTCCGCCGCCGACCTTCGGCCCGTCGCCGCAGGTTCCGGGTTTCGTCGATGCGCCGGCGCCGCCGGCGCCCGTGCCGCCCGGCCGCGAGCCGAGCGTGCAGGGCGAGCGCCCGGAGCTCGCGCGCGTCGATGCCGAGCTGCTGGACCAGCTCCTCAACTATTCCGGCGAGGTCAGCATCGGCCGCGCGCGGCTCGAGCAGCAGATCGCGTCGATCGACTTCAACCTCGCCGAACTGTCGCGCACTGTCACGCGCCTGAAGGAGCAGCTGCGCAAGCTCGAGATCGAGACCGAATCGCAGATCCTGCACACGCACGAGGACGAGGCGGGCCATCGCGCCGAGTTCGATCCGCTCGAGCTCGACCGGTACTCGACGATCCAGCAGTACTCGCGCGGCCTTGCCGAGACCGCGAGCGACGTCGCGAGCATCCAGCAGCTGCTCGAGACGCTGACGCAGGACACGCAGAACCTGCTGCAGCACCAGGCGCGCACGATCACCGAGCTGCAGAACGGGCTCATGCGCACGCGCATGGTGCCGTTCCAGCGCCACGTGCAGCGCCTCGCGCGCATCGTGCGCCAGGCGGCCAGCGACACGCGCAAGCGCGCCGAACTGATCGTCGAGGGCGCATCCGGCGAGCTCGACCGGCAGGTGCTCGAGCGCATGCTGCCGCCGTTCGAGCACATCCTGCGCAACGCGGTTTCCCACGGCATCGAAGCGCCGGACGAGCGCGCCGCACGCGGCAAGCCCGAGACCGGGCGCATTACCCTCGCGCTGCGCCGTGAAGGCGCGGAAGTGATCGTGCAGGTGAGCGACGACGGCGCCGGCATGAACCTGAAGGCGATCCGCGACAAGGGGCACGCGCTCGGGCTCATCCGTCCGGGCCAGACGCTCTCCGACGACGACGTGATGCAGCTCGTGCTCGAGCCGGGGTTCTCGACTGCCGGCAAGGTGACGCAGCATTCCGGCCGCGGCGTCGGCATGGACGTCGTCGCCGACAGCGTCAAGAAGCTCGGCGGCGCGCTGCACATGGAAACGAAGGAGGGCGAGGGCACCTCGTTCACGATCCGCCTGCCGTTCACGCTCGCAATCAGCCACGCGCTCGTCGTGCGCACGGGCGACGAGTTCTACGCGCTGCCGCTCACCACCGTCGAAGGCGTGGTGCGGCTCACCAAGGGTGAGGTCACGGCGCACCTCGGCTCGGATGCGGCGCCGTTCGAGCACAACGGCCAGCGGTTCCGGTTCCAGCCGCTCGCGAGCTACGTGGGCCTCGAGCCCTCACCGCTGCCGGAGCAGGACGTGACGATCCCGGTGATCCTCGTGCGCGCCGGCGAGCATTCGACCGGCCTGATCGCCGACGAACTGGTCGGCAGCCGCGAGATCGTCGTCAAATCGGTCGGCCCGCAGATCTCGGCGATCCGCGGCATCTCGGGCGCGACGATCCTCGGCGACGGCCGCATCGTCGTGATTCTCGACATCAATGCGCTGGTGCGCGCCGAATGGCGTGGGCGCACCGAGCCCGTCGTGCCGCGCGACCGCGCCGACAAGCGCCTGCTCGCGCTCGTGGTCGACGACTCGATCACCGTGCGCCGGGTCACGCAGCGCCTGCTCGAGCGCAACGGCATGCGTGTCATCACCGCGCGCGACGGCGTGGATGCAATCGAGGTGCTGCAGGACCAGCAGCCCGACATCATTCTGCTCGACATCGAGATGCCGCGCATGGACGGCTATGAGGTCGCGGCGCACGTGCGTTCGGACGCGCGCCTGAAGGACATCCCGATCATCATGATCACCTCGCGCGTGGGCGACAAGCACCGCGCGCGCGCGATCGAGATCGGTGTCGACGACTACCTCGGCAAGCCCTACCAGGAGGCGCAGCTCCTCGAGGCGATCGAGCCGCTCGTCGCGCGGCGTCGTGAACCCGCGGTCGCCTCGGGCGGGGGCGGGAGGCGCTAGCCGTGGCCGAGCGTGTCAGCGAGATCTACAGTCTCCTCGTGCCGCTCGTCGATGGGCGGCTCATCGTGCCGCGCGCCTGCGTCGCCGAAGTGATCGGCTTCCAGCCGCCGGCCGAGATGGCGGGCGCGCCTCCGTGGTACCTCGGCACGGTGCCGTGGAATGGCCGCACCATTCCGCTCGTCTCGTTCGAGGGCACGTGCAACCAGGGCATCCCGCCCGCGACGGGCCGCAGCCGCATCGTCGTGTTCCATTGCCTCGGTTCGCGCGTCGAGGGCGGCTACTTCGGACTCGTCTCGCAGGGCTTCCCGCAACTCGTGCGCGTCAGCTCCGACGTCGTGCGCCCCGACCATACGCGCTCGTTCCCCGAGCGCCATCCGGTGATCTGCCAGGTGCGCATGATCAACGAAGTGCCGCTCGTCCCCGACATCGAGATGCTCGAGGAGATGATCGCGGAGGAGACGTCCGTCGCGGCCTGAATGGTGCCGGGTTTTCGGTTATTCGGTTATTGCGCGCCAACGGCGCAATAACCGAATAACCGAAAACCCGGCACCAGTTCCCCGTTCCTACCTCAGTTCGCGGTCGAGCGCGGCGATGCGCTCGAGGATGTCGCCGAAGCGTCGTCCGAGCGGCGTCAGCCGGTATTCGACGTGCGGCGGCACTTCGGCAAACACTTCGCGCTCGATCAGCCCGAAGCGCAGCAGCTTGCGCAGGCGTTCGTTCAGCACTTTCGCGGTGAGGCCCGGCACGCCGCGCTGCATCGCGCCCGGCCGCGCGACGCCGCGCGCCACGAGGTCGAGCACGATCAGCGACCACTTGCAGCCGACGATGTCCTCCACCATGCGCGCCACCGGCGGCGGTGCAGTCGCGGATTTTCTTTTCCCGAGCGTAGCCATCAATTTGCACCGAAAGGTGAGCTAGGCACCGCGGGGTGCAGACTTCTGCGCCCGCGCGATCGTGCCTAGATTGTCACGCACCGGGCCGACATGGCCAGCACCAGGGAGACCCTCGATGAACGCACGTCACCTCGCGGCGGGTGCCGCACTCGTCGCCGCGATCGTCACCGGCGTGGCAGTGAGTGCCGGCGATGCCGCGGTTCCCTATCCGGCGGGTTATCGCGCGTGGCAGCACGTGAAGAGCATGGTGATCGAGCCCGGCCACGCGCTCTACGCCGCGTTCGGCGGCATCCACCATCTCTATGCGAACGAAAAGGCGATGGAGGGCTACGCGAGCGGGCACTTTCAGGACGGCGCCGTGATCGTGTTCGACCTGCTGGAGACCGTGTCCGCCGACCATGCGGTCACGGAAGGCAAGCGCAAGGTCGTCGGCGTGATGCACCGGGATGCGAAGAAATACGCAGAGACCGGCGGCTGGGGCTTCGAGGGCTTCGCCGGCGACAGCACCACCGAGCGCGCCGTCGGTGCCAAGGCGGCGAGTGCCTGCTTCAGCTGCCACGCGCCGCAGAAGGACCACGAGTACGTCTTCAGTCGCTATCGGCCGTAGCGACGCCCCGAAGATCGCCCGCGAGCACCTGCAGTGCGGTGATCGCGGCCACGGCCGCGGTCTCGGTGCGCAGCACCCGCGGGCCGAAGCGCACCGCCCGGAATCCGTGGCGCAGTGCTGCGTCGACCTCGCGTTCCTCGAAGCCGCCTTCCGGGCCGACCAGCAGCGCGACGCCGGCCGACGGCGCGACCGTCGCGAGTGAATCCTCGCCCTGCGGCGAGAGCAGCAGGCGCAGGTCGGCGCTCGCCTCGGCAATCGCCAGCGCCGCCAGGAGATCCATCGGCGCATCGATCGCGGGCAGGCGGTTGCGGCCGCATTGCTCGCAGGCCGCGGCGGCAACGGCCTGCCAATGCGCGAGCCTGCGATCCGCGCGCTCGTCGCCCGCGAATCGCACGACACTGCGCTCCATCGCGACCGGCACGATGCGCGCGACGCCGAGTTCGGTCGCCTTCTGCACGATCCAGTCCATCTTCTCGCCGCGCGCCATGCTCTGCAGCAGCGTGATCGCGAGCGGCGACTCGCGCTCTGCCGCGACATGGTCCCCCGTCTGCGCCACGGCGGCGAGCTTCGCTGCGCGCACGAGCCGCGCCGGATACTCGCCGCCGCGGCCGTCGAACAGCGTCAGCGAATCGCCCGCCCGCAGCCGCAGCACGCGCAGCACATGCTCGCTCGCGCGGCGCGACAGCGCATGTTCACGGTGAGGTGCGAGCGGCTCGTCGCTGTAGACGCGGATCGGGCGCATGCGTCGATTGTGGCATGATCGATCCATGCGGCTCGACATCGACGGCGCGACGGGACTGCTGCAGGGCGTGCGGCAGGTTCTCTCGCCTCACTGCGATGCCCGCCCCGGTGGCGCCGTGCCCGAGCTCGTCGTCGTGCACGGCATCAGCCTGCCGCCGGGCGAGTATGGCGGCCCGTGGATCGATGCACTGTTCACGGGCGGCCTGCCGCCCGGGCGGCACCCGTACTTCGCCTCGATCCAGGGCCTGCGCGTCTCGTCTCACGTGCTCGTCCGCCGCGATGGTTCGCTCACGCAGTTCGTGCCCTTCGGCGAGCGGGCGTGGCACGCGGGCGCGTCCGCGTACTGCGGTCGCGCCGCATGCAACGACTTCTCGATCGGCATCGAGCTCGAAGGCACGGATGACGAGCCGTACGAAGCCGCGCAATACACCGCGCTCGCGACGCTGATCCGCGCGCTGCTCGCGACCTACCCCACGCTGTCGCGCGAGCGCCTCGTCGGCCACAGCGACATCGCACCCGGTCGCAAGACCGATCCCGGTGCGGCGTTCGACTGGCCGCGCCTGCGGGCCCTCCTGGCATGACCCCGGCATCGGGCGGGGTGCGCGTTCGCCGCGCGTACTGCGATACGTCCGCAGGACAGGTGCATTTCCGTGCGTGCGGTGACGGTGCGCCGCTCGTGCTGCTCCACTGGGCGCCGGCATCGGGGCGGATGTACGAACACCTGCTGCCCGAGTTCGCTGCCCGCGGCTATCGCGCGCTGGCGCCGGACCTCTATGGCTATGGCCGTTCGGACAAGGATGATGCCGGCTGGTCCATCGCCGATTACGCGCGCAATCTCGGCGAAGCGCTGCGCGCCGTCGATGCATGGCCGGCCGCCGTGGTCGGCGGCCACCTGACATCCGCGGTCGCGACCGAGCTCGCCATCGCCGAGCCAGAGGGGCTCACGAAGCTGGTGCTCGACGGCTCGCCTGCGTGGACCGCACCGCAGAAGGCGGCGCTCTTCGCGGGCTTTGCGGGCCTCTCGAGCGCGTACTCGCCGGACGGCAGCCACGAACGCTACGCGTGGGCGATGATCGAGCGGACCCTCGCGCAATGGGACGACCGCTTCCGCGTCACGGCGGCCACCCTGCCGGTCATGTACGCGTATCTGTGCGACTACCTCGAGACGGGGCTCGTCCCCAAAAAGGCCCTGGGTCAGTACGAGATGATCCCGCGGCTGCCGCTCATCGTGCAGCCGGTGCTCGCGCTCACGGCCGAGCGGGAGATCCTGCGGTTCACACACGCTGCAGTCATGGAAAGGATACCGGGTGCGCGCGAGCACGTTTTCCCCGGCACGCACCCGCTGCTCGACCCTGCGCGCGCCGGGGAATACGTCGCCGTGATCGATCGTTACCTGCGCACGTGACGCCAGAGCACCTCGCTGCCGGACTCGTGCCGCGCGAGCACGCGCGCGACCACGAACAGCAGGTCCGACAGCCGGTTGAGATAGCGCGGCACCTCGAGCGCGACGTGATCGCCGTCGACGAGAGTCCACACGACCCGTTCGGCGCGGCGACACACTGCACGCGCGAGGTGGCAGGCGGCCGCCGCCGGCCCGCCGCCCGGCAGGATGAACTCCTTGAGCGGCGGCAGGGCGGCATTCAGGCGGTCGAGTTCGTGCTCGAGGGCCGTCGCGTGATCGGCGGTGATCACGCGTGAACCCGGGATGGACAACTCACCACCGAGGTCGAACAGCGTGTGCTGCACCTCGGTGAGGCAATGGCGGATGTCGTCGGGCAGGTTCGGCTGCGCGAGCACGAGGCCGATGGCGCTGTTCGTCTCGTCGACGGTGCCATAGGCCTCGACCCGCGCGTCGTCCTTCGCGACGCGCGTGCCATCGCCGAGGCCCGTGGTGCCGTCGTCTCCCGTGCGGGTGTAGATCTTCGACAGGCGGTTTCCCATCCCGCCTAAGCTACTGGAACGCGAATCTCGTGGCTATCTGCAGGCTGCGGCCCGCGGTGTTGTAGCCATGGACGAGCGTGTAATCCTCGTCGAAGGCGTTGTCGAGCCGCCCCTGCACCGTCCAGCGTGGCGTGATCGCGTAGCTCGCCGTCACGTTGACGAGCGCATAGCTGCCGAGGCGTACATTCGTCGGGAATGCGACGTCCTCGCGGCTCGCGGAATATGTCACATCGGCGGCGAGCGCGAGGCGCCCCGCATGGCGCTCGACCGCGACGACATAGTGCTCGCGCGCCCGGCGCAGCAGCTGTGCGCGCGTGTCGAGATTCTCGGGGTCCTGCAGTGTCGCTTCGACCCGCGCCTGCCAGATGTCGCCGGTGTAGGCGTAACCGAACTCCACCCCGCGGATGCGGGCCCGCCCGACATTCTCGTTGTGCCCGTTGAACGTGACCGGGTCGAACGCGAATTCGACGAGATCGTCGATGTCGTTGCGCCAGGCATTCGCGTAGAGCGTGTGGTGTGCGCCGAGTGGCTGGCGGACTCCCAGTTCCACCTGGCGTGACACTTCGGGGGCGAGGTGCGGATTGCCGCCGTAACCGAAGCGGTCGGTGCTGTCGGGCGCGCGGAACGCCCGGCCCGCGGCCAGCGTCACGCGTGTCGCAGCCGGGAACGTGAAGCCGTACTCGGCGTTCCAGGTCACCTCGCTGCCGAAGGTCTCGTGATCGACGAACCCGAGTGCCGCCACGAGGCTGTGGCGTCCCTGGCTGTACCGGTCCTGCACGAAGAACTGCTCGACCTGCGTGCGGGCTGCATAGCGCGTGCCATAGGACAGCGATGCCGTGTCCTCCCGCGTCACGAGCGCGCCGAGCGTGAGTTCGTTCGAGGTGCGAAACCGCAGGTTCGTCTGCAGCTCGAGGCCGTTGCGGGCGGTGCGCAGGAAGTCGTACGGCGGTGTCGCGAGCGCGGCGTTGTCCTGGTTCTGGGCGATGCGGTCCTCGATGCGGGTCAGCGCTGCGCGCACGTCGATGTGCGCGCGCGGCTGCCACAGGGACTCGAGCGCGTAGCTCGCGTTTTCGAAGTCCTGGTCGACGGGCGCGAGGCGCGAGGCAAAGGTCACCGGGTCGAACACCGTCGTCGAATACTCGACATTGCCCGCCGCGCGCCACGCGCGCGCGCGCAGCGACACGGCTTCCGCGGGCGCGTAGTCGGCTGCGGCGTTGAACGTGAGGTTCGTAAAGCCGCGATCGTCCGTGGCCCCCGTGCGTGTCGGAAAGCCGGCGCTCTCGCGCCAGTCGATACCGAAGCCGAGGCCGCCTGCCTCCCCGACGCGCCGGCCCCCGTCGAGACCCGCCGCATGGGTATCGTAACGGCTGCCGCTCGCGTAGCCCGCGAGGCCCCGCGCCGAGGCCGCACGCGTGATCACGTTCACGACGCCGCCGATCGCATCCGAGCCATACAGCGTCGAGCGCGGCCCCTTCACCACCTCGATGCGCTGCACGGCCTCCGGCGCGATGTTCTGCAGGGCGGGGCTGCCGATCGTGCCGGGGTTCACGCGCACGCCGTCGATCAACACCACCGTGTGATTGCTGTCGGTGCCGCGGGTGAAGAGGGACGTCGGCTGACCGGGGCCGCCCGACCGCGCGAGCTCGATGCCCGCGTGGGTGCGCAGCAGCTCGCCGACATCGGCCGCGAGCGAGCGCTCGATCGCCTCGCGATCGATCACGAAATACGGCGCGGTCACTTCATCGAGCGGCACCTGGGTGCGGGTCGCGGTGACGACCGCTTCGTCGAGCGGCACCTGTGCCAGAACCGCGAAGGACAGCGAGGAGAGCGCGCAGACGCGCGCCGCACCGGAGACAGTGAACATGTGATGGACCTTTCCCATGCACGCCCGCATGGTTCGAGTGGAACGATGGACCCGCGGCCAGGCCGGTCTCCGGACTTGCAGGAGAGGCGCCCCGTGGCGTCTCGTCACATCGCCTTCCCGCGCTCCTGCGCAGTGGCGTCCCCGTCGGGGACAGATGCGACTGTTGCCTGCTTACCGTTGCGGCGGCAGTGCCGGAATCGCGCGTCGCGCTTCACCGGCTTCCCGTACACCTTGGCAGCGAACGAAGCTTATCACATACACTGGCGGCATCATGTCCCTCGCCGCCGAACTCGCCGCCGCACTCGAAGCCGCGCGCGCTGCCGCCGACGTCATCAACGCGCTGTACCGGCGAAATCTCGCCGTGACGGTCAAGGCCGACCGCTCGCCGGTGACGGAAGCCGACGTGCGCTCGGAGGAGGCGATCCGCGGCGTGCTGTCGCGACACTTCCCGTCGCACGGGTTCTATGGCGAGGAGACGGGCCGCAGCGCGATGGATGCCGAGAGCATCTGGCTCGTCGATCCGATCGACGGCACCAAGTCCTTCGTGCGGGATACGCCGTTTTTCTCGACACAGATCGCGCTGCTGCGCGCGGGCGAACTCGTGCTCGGCGTCTCGAGCGCGCCGGCCTGCGGCGAGCTCGCGTGGGCTGCGCGCGGCGACGGGGCATACCTCGACGGCGAGCGCATCCGCGTGAGCGAGACCGCCACGCTCGCGCAGGCGATCGTCTCGACCGGCAACCTGAAGACGCTCGCCGCCACGCCGCGGCGCTGGGCGGCCTATGCCGATCTCGTCGGGCGCGTGAGCCGCATCCGCGGCTACGGCGATTTCGTGCACTACCACCTGCTCGCGCGCGGTGCCCTCGACGTGGTGATCGAGTCCGACGTGAACATCCTCGACATCGCGGCCCTCACCGTGATCGTGCGCGAGGCGGGCGGCGTGTTCACCGATCTCGACGGCGGCGAAGTCGGGCTCGAAACCACGTCCGTGCTCGCGGCGAATGCGCCGCTGCACGCGCTCGTCGCGCCGCTGTTCAACCCGTGAGCCGCGCTACGCCGCGACGAAGACGCGGCGGCCTTCGACGCTCGTGGCGACGATGCGCACGAGGTAGAGCGCCGACAGGTTCTCCGGCGTGAGCACCTCGTCCACCGGGCCCGCGAGCCAGCGGCCGTCGCCGTGCAGCAGCACGGCGCGGTCCGCGTAGCGCGCGGCGAGCGACGGGTCGTGCAGCGTCGCGACGACCGCGTGCCCGCCGTGCGCCTGCTCGCGAAACAGGTCGAGCACCGCGAGCTGGTGGTGCGGGTCGAGGTGATTGGTCGGCTCGTCGAGGAGATACACCGACGGCTGCTGCGCGAGCAGTGTCGCCATCGCGACCCGTCGCTGCTCGCCACCCGACAGCGTCGCGGTGCGGCGCGCGGCGAACTCGCCGAGACCGAGACGCGTGAGCATCGAGCGCGCGAGCCGACGGTCCGCCTCGCGTTCCCACTGCCACGGCGCGAGGTGCGGGTGGCGCCCGACGAGCACGGTGTCGAGCGCGGTCTCGGAATGACCGGACTCGAGGTCCTGGAGCAGGAGCCCGATGTGCCGGGCAATGGCGCGGCGGGGCAGGCCGTCGAGGGGCCGGCCTTCGAGGGTGATCATGCCTTCCGCGGGGCGATCGAGGCCGGCGAGCGCCTGCAGCGTGAGGCTCTTGCCCGCGCCATTGCGGCCGAGCAGCGCCACGCATTCCCCGGCGCGGATCTCGAGGTCGATCGCGCGCACGAGCACCCGCTCGCCGGCGCGTATGCCGAGTCCGCGCGCCGCGAGGATCGGCCGGCTCATCGCTCGACCCAGGCGATTTCGCGGGCGGTCGCCGGTCCCACGACGACATCGTCCAGCGAGTCCGGCATCGCGGCTTCCCGGGCGCCCACGGCCCGACGTCCGGCCATGATTTCGGCGAGCGGCTGCGGATGGCGGGGTTGCCGGTCGGGTTCTGCGTAGCCTTCCGGGAAGCGTGGCAGCAGCGTTGCGGCGTCGTACTTGTCGGTCGCGCCGAGGGTATGCAGCAGCTCGTGTGCGATCACGACGGCATTCATGCCTTCGTGGCCGCGATCGGCATAGGCATGCACGACGCCGATGAGCCCCTTGGCGAGGCCGAGCGAATGCGGCAACACGTCCTGCCGCGCCGGCGCGTGGTAGATGACGAAGATGCGCACATGGGGCGGCGCGCCGCCCGCTTCGGCGGCGGCCCGCCACGCGTACCAGCGCATCGCGAGGCTCCATGCGGCCGTGCGCAGCCAGTCCGCGTCGGGCGCGAGCGCCGGCGGCATGCGGGCGACGCGCGCATGGAGCTCGATGTGCACGGGCTCTGCGGGCACCGCATAGCCCGCGCCCTCGCGCGCGAAAAAGGTTTCGATTGCCGTGAAAGGCGTCGGTGCGAGTCGCGTGATGTAGTCCGCCGTGACGGCATCGTCATCGCCCGCGACCGGGTAGAGGCCCACCCAGAGCGGTTCCCGCCATTCGCGGCTCGCCGCGCGGTCGAGCCACGCGGTCGCCGCCACGACGAACAGCACGAGGCCGAGCAGCGTGATCCGCAGGATGCGCCACACGCGCCGGGGCCGTCAGGGTTGCAGCCGCGTCGCGTGCCAGGGCCCGGCCGCGAACGCGCCGGCTGCGGGGACGAGCCGGCGCTCCCAGCGCGCACGATCGTGGATGCGCGATTCGCCCTCGACCCACAGTTCCACGGCGCTCGCCCACAGGTGATAGCCGCCCCAATGGGGCGGCCGCGGAATCACGAGCGGTGGCACGGGCTCGGGATCGTCCTCCGGTCCCGGGACGGGCGCGTGAAACCGTGTCGCGGTGGCGGCGAGCGCGTCGAGCAGTACCGCCCGCGAGGCAACCGGCTCGCTCTGCTCGCTCGCCCAGGCACCGATACGGCGCTGCCATGGCCGCGAGGCAAAGTACGTGTCGCTCTCGGCGGCGGGCGCGGCGACCACCATGCCCTCGATGCGCACCTGGCGATGCAGATGGTCCCAGTGCATCACGAGCGCTGCGCGCGGGTTCGCCGCGAGCGCGCGGCCCTTGCGCGAATGGTAGTTCGTGTAGAAGCAGACGTAGCCGGGCGCGACCACGATCTCCTTGCACAGCACGACCCGGGCCGAGGGCTCGTCCTGCGCGCCCACGGTGGCGAGCACCATCGCGTTCGGGTTCGGTTGCGCGGCGAGCCGTGTCGCCTCGGCCAGCCAGTCGGCGGCGAGCGCCAGCGGTTCCGGGGGCAGGGGATCCGGCAGGAATTCGGTTCGAATCATCGGGTCGCCATGGTACCGCACGGTTCAGCAAGGGTTCATTGACGCGCAGGCAGACTCACAGCCGTGATCGGATGCCCAACACGGGGCATCCCGGAGGAGACCGCCATGATTCGCACGGCCCTGATTGCCCTGGCCCTTGCCACGACGGGTACCGCCGCCCTCGCCCATGACCATGACCGCGGCTGGGACGGCGACCGCAGTGGCAGGCACTACCGCAAGCACGATCGCGACGATCACCGCTACCGGGACCACTACCGCTACCGGGACGACTACCGGTATCGGGACAGCTACCGCTATCGCGATGGCCGCTACTACGCGCCGCCGCGCGTGTACTACCCGCCGCCGCGGGTCTATTACCCGAGGCCGCGCGTGTACTACCCGCCGCCGCGCTACTACCCGGCGCCCGTGTATGGCTACGGTGGCCAGCCTTCGCTCGGCATCCAGCTCTATATCCCGCTGAAGTGACAGCGGGCTGACCTGACGGCATCACGCGACATCCGGTCGCGGCGTGGGGATTCCCGCATCCCCACGCTTGCCGCCGGGCGGATGCGCCCGGTACAAAGGGGCCTGGCATTGCCGCAGAAGGCCCCGCATGACCCTCGATGAACTGCGCCAGCACCTGAACGATCTCGACGCCCGCCTGCTCGACCTCGTCGCCGACCGGCAGCGCACGAGCCGCGAGATCGCGCGCGTCAAGCGTGCCACCGGCCATGCGACGCGCGACTACGAGCGCGAGCGCGAAGTGATCATGGGGGCGCGGGCCCAGGCGGCGTCGCTCGGCGTGCCGGAAGATCTCGCGGAAACGCTGATGCGACTGCTGATCCGCTCGTCGCTCACCACCCAGGAACACGCGAGTGTCGTTGCCCACGGTGCCGGCACCGGCCAGCGCGCGCTCGTGATCGGCGGCGCCGGCAAGATGGGCCGCTGGTTTGCCGGCTTTCTGCAGTCGCAGGGCTATGCGGTCGAGATCGGGGACAGTTCCACCGCGACGCTCGCCGGCACGCCGCTCGAGCGCGTGCCACGGGTCGACTGGCACGCGAGCGACCTGACGCACGACTTCATCGTGGTCGCGACGCCGCTCGGCGCGACGGATGCGGTGCTGCGCGAGCTCGCGATGCGCCGGCCGCGCGGCATCGTGTTCGATCTCGGCTCGCTCAAGTCACCGCTGCGCGGCGCCCTGATGGCACTGCGTTCGCACGGCGTGAAGGTGACCTCGGTGCACCCGATGTTCGGCCCTGACACCGAGCTCCTGTCCGGGCGGCACGTGATCTTCGTCGACCTCGGCGTGCCGGAGGCACTCGAGCGCGCCCGCGAACTGTTCGCGCCGACGATGGTCGAGCGCGTGGTGATGAGCCTCGACGACCACGACCGCCTGATCGCCTACGTGCTCGGCCTGTCGCACGCGCTCAACATCGCCTTCTACAACGCGCTCGCCGACAGCGGCGAGGCGGCACCGCGCCTCGCGAAACTCTCGAGCACGACCTTCGACGCGCAGCTCGACGTCGCGAGCAAGGTGGCGCAGGAAAGCCCCGACCTGTATTTCGAGATCCAGGCGCTGAACGACTACGGCGCCGAATCGCTCGAGGCGCTCGCGAAGGCCGTCGAGCGCCTGCGCGCTGCGGTGCTCGCACAGGATCGCGGCGCCTTCACGGCGCTGATGCTGCGCGGCAAGGATTACTTCGAGGATCGCCGCAGCGTCACGGAGCGGCGCGCCTGATCGCAGGCGCCGGATGCCGATGGAGCCGCGCCGACCACCCCGCCGCACGGCACCCCCGCCGCCGCCCGACGCGCCGGAGGGCGAAAACCGCCTGCTGCGCGCGCGTCTCGTGGAACTCGCGGCCGCAGCCGCGCGCAACGAGGCGCTCCTCGCCAAGACGCAGGAGCGCGAACTCGACCTGCTGCGGGCGGGATCGCTCGCCGAGCTGCTCGACCGGATGATCGACGGGCTGCGGGAGGCCTACCAGCTCGACGGCGTCACGCTGCTGCTCCACGACCCGCAGCACGAGGTGCGCCATCTCGCGACCGGCGAGCACGTCGGCCACGAGCACCTCGCGCACGTGCGGCACGAGGACCGCATCGATGCGGTGGCGCTCGCCCTCGGCGGGCTCGCCAGGCCCTGGCTCGGCAGCCGCCTGCCCGCGGAGGCCGTGCGTGCGCTGCGCTCGAATGCCGTCGGCGGCAGCTACGCGTTCCTGCCGCTGCCGCGCGGCGATCGCCGGCTCGGCATCCTCGTGTTCGAGAGCCGCGACCCGGCGCGCTTCACCGCCGACCTCGCGAGCGACTTCCTCGCGCACCTCGGTGTCGTGGCGGCCATCTGCCTCGAGAACGCAATCAATCGCGCCCGCCTCCTTCGCACCGGCGTCACGGACTTCCTCACCGGCTTTCACAACCGGCGCTATCTCAACGCGCGCCTGCGCGAGGAGCTGGCGCGCGCACAACGGACCGCGGGCGCCGTCGGGCTGCTGATGATCGATGTCGACCATTTCAAGCGCATCAACGACAGCCACGGGCATCTCGCGGGAGACACGGTGCTGAAGGAGATCGCACGGCGCATCGCCTCGCAGATCCGCTCGAGCGACACCGGCGCGCGCTTCGGCGGCGACGAGTTCGCGGTGCTGTTCGGCGGCGGGCGTGCGGGCGACCTCGAACGCCTCGCGGGTCGTCTCACCGCTGCGATGGGTGCGAGCCCGGTGCCGACGGGCGGCGAGGGTGGCGAGCGCGTGACGCTGTCGATCGGCGGGGCGCTCGCGGAGCCGGCGCCCGACGAACGCGACTATCGTGCGCTCGCCGAGCGGCTGATGGCCGAAGCCGATGCCGCGCTCTATCGCGCGAAGAGCGCGGGCCGCGACCGGTTCGTCATTGCCGAGCGCGTGGTGCGCTGACCGCCGAGCGCAGCAGCACGAGAAACAGCGGCGCGCCGATCAGGGCGAGGATCGCGCCGACCGGCAATTGCCGGGGTGCGGCGATCGTGCGCGCAGCGTAGTCCGCCAGCGTCACGAAGCCGCCGCCGGCGAGCGCGGCCGCCGGTGCGACGATCCGGTGATCGCCGGTGCGAAAGGCGAGGCGCACCGCGTGCGGCGTGACGAGGCCGACGAAACCGATGGTGCCGGCCGTGACGACCGCCGTCGAAGTGAGCGCCGCCGACACGAGGAAAATGGCCCAGCGCGCAAGACCGAGGTCGAGCCCGACCGCCTGCGCCCGCCGCTCTCCCGCCGCGAGCACATTCAGCGGGCGCGCAAAGGCGAGCGCGAGCGCGAGCGCCGCGAGGGCGGCGAGCGTGCTCGTCCACGGGTCCTGCGCCCAGCCGAGATCGCCCGCGAGCCAGAACACCATGCCGCGCAGCTGGCCGCTGTCGGCGAGCGCGAGCAGTACGGCGACACCGGCGCCGCAGGCGCTCGCGAGGACGACCCCGCTCAGCAGCAGCCGCGTCATGCCGCCGCCGCGACCGATCACCGCGACGAGTGCGATGGTCGCGATGGCGCCGGCGAAGGCGCCGCTGCGAGTTGCGACTGCACCCGCGCCGGCCATCAGCGCCGCGAGTGCCCCGACCGCGGCGCCGCCCGATACGCCGAGCACGTACGGGTCGGCGAGCGGGTTGCGAAACAGCGCCTGGAGCAGCACGCCCGCGAGTGCGAGCACGCTGCCGACACCCACCGCCGCGAGCGTGCGCGGCAGGCGCACGTCGAGCACGATGCTGCGCGCGGTCTCGTCGCCGCCGCCGCCGAGTGCGGCGAGCGCATCCGCTGGCCCGAGGCCCGAACTGCCGTAAAGCAGCGACACCGCGGCCGCCGCGAGCACGAGTGCGACGAGGAGCAGGAACCGAACGAGCGTTGCGGCGGACGTCACGGGCAGCAAGCCTAACAGCCTCGCGCCTTGTCCCGCGTGCGTCCCGCAGGTTAAAAAGCCCGCATGACCGACGTGATCGACGCGGACGGCTACCGGGCGAATGTCGGCATCGTGCTGATGCGCGGCGACGGCCGGGTTTTCCTCGGGCGGCGCGTCGGGGGGCGAGGCTGGCAGTTCCCGCAGGGTGGCATGCGCGAGGGCGAGGATCCGCACGCGGCGCTGCTGCGCGAACTGCGCGAAGAGATCGGCCTCGGGCCGGAAGATGTCGCAATTGCCGGCAGTACTGCGCGCTGGCTGCGCTACCGGCTGCCCTCGAAGTTCGTGCGGCGCAATCAGCATCCCGTGTGCATCGGCCAGAAGCAGCGCTGGTTCCTGCTGCGGCTCGCGCACGAGGGCGTGCAGTTCCACCTCGACACGACCGCCGAGCCGGAGTTCGACAAGTGGCGCTGGGCCGACTACTGGGAACCCGTGCGCGAGGTGATCCACTTCAAGCGGCGCGTGTACCGGTGCGCGCTGCACGAGCTCGGCGCCGTCGCGTTTCCCGGCGGGCTGCCGGCCTATCCCGACTGGTGGGAGGGTGAAGCGCAGTGAGCGAGCCGGTACCGAAACTCGTCGTGCGCACCTATGTGCCATGGCGCGGGCGCTGGCTCGTCGTCGTGCTCGCGCTCCTCGGCGTGTTCGCGTTCTATGTGACCTACGAGTACGGCCGCTTCGACGGCGGCTATGACCGCCTCATGACCTCGCAGCGCGCCGCTGAATACCGCGTCAGCCTCGATCGGCTCGAGAAGGCCAACCGCGACATGCGCGTGAAGCTCGCGGAATACGAGTCGACCGCGGTCGGCCAGGGCCGCGAGCGCGCGGAGGTCGCGAAGACGATCGGCGAGCTGCAGGCGCAGGTCGCGCAGCAGGCGCAGGAAATCGCGTTCTACAAGGGTATCGTCGAGCAGGGCGGCAATGCCCCGGAAGTGAAGATCCAGCAGCTGCGCGTCGCGGCGGGGGCGTCACCGCGGCAATTTCGCCTGAGTCTCACGCTGGTGCAGTCCGTGCGGTCGGATCGCGCGGTCGACGGTACCGTGAAGATCCGGATCGAAGGCGAGCGCGACGGCGGGCCGCTGACGCTGGATCTCGCCGCCGTGACCGCCGACAAGCGCGGCGAACTGCCGTTCTCGTTCCGGTATTTCGAGAACATCGATCCCGAGATCACACTTCCGGAAGGTTTCAGTCCCGCGCGCGTGCAGGTCGAGGTACGCTCGGCGAGGAAAGGGGTGAGTCCCATCACCCAGACCCTGCTGTGGAGCGTGGAATAGGTGTTCGGCAAGGACAAGGCGCTCAAACTGCGTGTCGATACCCTGATCGGTGCGGGATCGCGCATCGACGGCGATCTCGTCTTCGAGGGTGGATTGCACCTCGATGGCCGCGTGACCGGCAATGTCCGCGGCGAGGGCGGCTCATCCGCGACGCTGTCGGTCAGCGAGCAGGGCCATATCGAAGGCTCGGTCGTGGCGCAGAACGTGGTGCTGAACGGCACGGTGAACGGCGATATCAATGCTGCGGCGCGGGTGGTTCTCGGACCCCGGGCGCGGGTCGAGGGCAGTGTCCACTACGGCCAGATCGAAATGGCGCTCGGTGCCGAAATACGCGGCCGCCTGGTCCCCCTGGGGGGCGGCGGGAGTCCGCAGGTCGTCGAGGACGCCGTGGCGGCGACCGGCCGCTACCGGGTCACGGAGGCGGCCGGATGAGCGTCCTGCGGGGGTGGCCGGCCCCCCACCCCGGCTTTTGACCCGGGGTCTGGCAACGCATAAACTATTGTTAAGTCAGTAATTTCAAGATTCCATGAGCACCGAGGCTGCACCGCTCGTTTTCACCGACGCCGCCGCCCGCAAAGTCAGCGACCTGATTCGCGGCGAGGGCAACCCGAACCTCATGCTGCGGGTGTTCGTGCAGGGCGGGGGCTGCTCGGGGCTGTCCTACGGCTTCGAGTTCGACGAGGCGGTCCAGGACGGCGATACCTGCGTCGAGAACCAGGGGGTCAAGCTGCTCGTCGACCCGATGAGCGTGCAGTACCTGGCCGGCGCGGAAATCGATTACCGCGAGAATCTCGACGGCGCGCAGTTCGTGATCCGCAATCCGAAGGCGACGACCACCTGCGGCTGCGGTTCCTCTTTCTCCGCCTGAACCGCTCGTGGCGCGGGCCGCCGCCAACCGACCCGTCCCGGAAGTCCTCGCGGCGGTCGACCTCGGATCGAATTCCTTCCATCTCGTCGTCGCGCGCTACACGCACGGCCAGCTGACGATCATCGACCGCCTGCGCGAAGTCGTGCGCCTCGGGGCGGGGGTCGACGAGAGCGGGCGGCTCGACCGGGACATCGCCGCGCGTGCGCTCGGTTGCCTCGAGCGCTTCGGCCAGCGCCTGCGCGACATGCATGCGCGCGACGTGCGCGTCGTCGGCACCAACGCGCTGCGCCGTGCGCGGCGCAAGCAGGCATTCCTCGAGCGCGCCCGCGAGGCGCTCGGTCACCCGATCGAGATCATTTCCGGCATCGAGGAGGCGCGCCTGATCTACGGCGGTGTGGCGCAGACCTCGCCGGCCGATCCGGGCCGGCGCCTCGTGTTCGACATCGGCGGCGGAAGCACGGAGCTGATCGTCGGCGAGGGGCTGCAGCCCATCGAACTCGCGAGCCTGGAGGTCGGCTGCGTCAACATGAGCGAACGCTGGTTTCCGGGCGGACGGCTGTCGCCGAAGCGCATGAAGCGCGCGCGTCTCGCGGTACAGCTCGAGCTCGAACCGGTGCGCTCGCGCTTTCGTCGGCTCGGCTGGCAGCACGTCCTCGGCAGCGCGGGCAGCGTGCGCGCGGTCGGCGAATGTGTCCGGGAGCTCGATCCGTCCGCCACGACGATCACGGCCGAAGGCGTGGAGGCCGTGCTCGCGGCAATGGCGAAGGTCGGCCATGTCGAGGACATCGGCCTCGACGCCATCGACGAGGATCGGCGCGACGTGTTCGCCGGCGGTGTGGCGATCCTCGCCGAGATATTCGACGCGCTCGCGCTCGACGAGATGCGCGTCGCGGACGGCGCCCTGCGCGAGGGGCTGCTGTACGACATGGTCGGGCGCCTGACGAACGAGGACGCGCGCGAGCGCACCGTGCGCGCGATGCAGCAGCGCTACCACGTCGATGTCGCGCAGGCGGCACGTGTCGAGGCGACCGCGGTCGAGTTTCTCGGTCAGGTCGAGACCGACTGGCAGCTCGATGAGCCGCTCGCGGAGCCGATCCTGCGCTGGGGCGCGCGCCTGCACGAGATCGGGCTCGATGTCGCCCACAGCGGCTATCAGCGCCATGGTGCGTACCTGCTCGAGAATGCCGACATGTTCGGTTTTCCGCGCGACGAGCAGTGGCTCCTCGCCCGTCTCGTCGGCGCACACCGGCGCCGCCCGGCCACGGAAGGGCTCGAGCGTCTCGTGCCGCCGTGGGACCGGCGCGCGATTGCGCTGATCGTGCTGCTCCGGCTCGCGGTGCTGCTGCACCGGGGACGCAGCGACGCGGCGCTGCCGTCGATCGCGCTCGAGGCGCGGGGTCGGACGTTGACCGTGCGCTTTCCGGCGCGCTGGCTCGCCGCGCATGCGCTCACGGCGGCCGACCTGCGCAACGAGATCGGCTTGCTTCGCACCATCGGTGTGCGACTGCGCGTCTTCAGCGCGCGCACTCAGCTCGTCGAGTCGGCTCCTGCCGCGTAGCGCGCGAGCAGCGCGAGCTGCGACGACACGGGCGGCGCATCGCCCGGCGAGAGGCGCGTGTAACGGCCGTCGGCGTCGAGCCGCCAGGCCTGGACGTTGTCGGCGAGCGCGAGTTCGAGATGTCGCAGGATGCGTGCCCGGTGCGACGCCTCGCGGATCGGGAACGCCACTTCGACGCGCCGGAAGAAATTGCGCTCCATGAAATCGGCGCTGGTGCAATACACCTCGGGTGCGCCGCCGTTGGCGAAGTACCAGACGCGCGAATGCTCGAGGAAGCGCCCGACGATCGAGCGTACGGTGATCCGGTCCGATATGCCCGGCACGCCGGGCCGCAGCGCACACATGCCGCGCACGATCAGGTCGACCTGCACGCCTGCCTGCGAGGCGCGGTACAGCGCCGCGATCGCCTGGCGCTCGACGAGCGCGTTCATCACGAGGATCACACGTGCCGGGCGCCCGGCACGCGCGTGCGCCGCCTCGCGCTCGAGCTTGCCGATGACCGCTGCCTGCATGCCGAACGGCGACTGCAGCAACTGCGCGAGCTTCGGTGTGCGCGTGAGGCTCGTCAGCTGCAGGAACAGTTCGTGCACGTCATGGCCGATCTCCGGGTCGCAGGTGAAAAGTCCATAGTCGGTGTACGCGCGTGCGGTGCCGGGATGATAGTTGCCGGTGCCGAGGTGGCAGTAGCGGCGGATGCCGTCCGCCTCGCGACGCACCACGAGCATCAGCTTCGCGTGCGTCTTGTAGCCGACCACGCCGTACATCACGTGTGCGCCGGCTTCCTGCAGGCGGTTCGACAGCTCGATGTTCGCCTCCTCGTCGAAGCGCGCGCGCAACTCGATGATCGCGGTGACGTCCTTGCCCGCGAGCGCGGCGGCGACGAGTGCGTTCACGACCGGGGAGTCGGCGCCCGTGCGGTACAGCGTCTGCTTGATTGCCAGCACCTGCGGATCGGCGGCCGCGTGGCGCAGGAAGTCCATCACCGGCGCGAAGCTCTGGTACGGGTGATGCAGCAGGATCGGCTGGTGCCGGATCGCCGCGAAGCAGTCCGTGTGGCCGGCGAGCCCGTGCGGCAGTCCCGGTGTGTACGGCGGGAACTTGAGGTCGGGGCGCTGCACGAGATCGTACAGGGCCGAGAGCCGGTTGAGATTGACCGGGCCCGCGACCCGGTAATGATCGACGGGACCGAGGGCGAACTGCTCGCGCAGGAACTCCGCGTAATCGTCCGGGCAGTCCGCGGCGGTTTCCAGACGCACGGCGGCGCCGTAGCGGCGCTGCGCGAGCTCGCCTTCGAGCGCGTGGCGCAGATCGTCGACCTCTTCATCATCGACATAGAGGTCGCTGTTGCGCGTCACGCGGAATTGCCAGCAGCCGGGCACGCGCATGCCGGCGAACAGCTGCGGCACGAACTCCTGCACGATCGCCGAGAGCAGCACGAAGTCGCGCGCCCCGCCACCGTGCGGCAGCGGCACGACGCGCGGCAGCGATCGCGGCGCCTGCACGATCGCGAGTTCGCAATCGCGACCGAAGGCGTCCTCGCCCTCGAGGCGCACGAGGAAATTGAGGCTCTTGTTCTGGATGCGCGGAAAGGGCCGCGCCGGATCGAGCCCGAGCGGCGACAGCACGGGTTCGACCTCCTGCCGGAAATAACGCGCGAGCCAGGCACGCGTCGCCGCGTCCCAGTCGCCCTGCGGCACGAGTCTCACGCCCGACGCGACGAGCGCGGGCAGGATCACTGCATCGAGGCAGGCGTACTGTCGCGCGATGAGTGCGGCCGCGGCCGCGTGGATCGCGACGAGCTGTTCCGCAATCGGACGCTCGCCCGGTCCCGCCTGTGTCGAGCCGTGTTCCGCGAGCTGCTTCAGGCCCGCGACGCGGATCTCGAAGAATTCGTCGAGGTTGCTCGACGAGATGCACAGGAAGCGCAAGCGCTCGAGCAGCGGCACGGCCGTGTCGTGGGCGAGGGCGAGCACGCGCTCGTTGAACGCGAGCAGCGAGAGTTCACGGTTGATGTAGAGTGCCGGCGCCTCGAGGTCGGGGGCGTCCACGGCGCAGGCTGCGCTAGCGCGCGGCGAGCGCCGGTGCGTCGGTGGGGGTCGCGGCGCGATCGAGGCCGGCGAGCAGCGGCGCGGTCTGCGCGCGGAAGTCGGCGAGCAGCGCGTCGGGCAGCGGAGCGGCGTTCGCCAGCTTCACCTTCTGCGGATCCTTGTATACGCCGTGTACGCGGTACTCGTAGTGCAGGTGCGGCCCCGTCGCGAGGCCCGACTGGCCGACGTAGCCGATCACCTGTCCCTGCGTGACGCGCTCGCCCGCCCGCAGGCCCTTCGCGAAGCGCGACATGTGTCCGTAAACGGTCATCACGCCGTTCGCGTGCGTCAGCTCGACGACATTGCCGTAGCCGCCCTTGATGCCACGGAATCGCACGCGACCGTCGCCGGCGGCACGCACCGGCGTGCCCGTCGGCGCTGCGTAGTCCACGCCGCGATGCGCGCGGATCGTGTTCAGCACCGGGTGGCGGCGGCTCGGGTTGAATCGCGACGAGACACGCGTGAACTCGAGCGGCGCGCGCAGGAATGCCTTGCGCAGGCTCCGGCCGTCGGGCGTGAAGTAGCGCGCGTTGCCCTCCGGATCGACGTAGCGCACCGCGCGATACTCGTGGCCCTGGTTGACAAACTTGACCGCGAGCAGCGCCCCGTCGCGCAGGTACTCGCCGTCCTGCGACATCCGTTCGTAGGTCACGGTAAACGCGTCTCCGCTGCGCACATCGAGCACGAAGTCGATGTCCCATGCGAACACGTCGGCGATCGCGATTGCGGTCTGGTCGGAGATCCCCGCGGCACGGGCTGCATCGAACAGCGAGCTCGTGATGGTCGCGCTCGCCGTGCGCACGTCGCGCTCGAGCGGATTCTCGATGATGTGCGCGGTGAAACGGTCGTCGGCGCGGTCGATCCGCAGCCGCTCGCTCTCCGACAGCTGGCGCTCGAGACCGAGGAGCCGGCCTGCGCCGTCACGGATGAATGTGAGTGCCTCGCCGGGATACAGGCGATCGAGGGCAGTGCGCAGGTCGGGCAGGGCGCGCAAGGTCGCGAGATCGGCGAGGCTCAGCTCGAGGCTGCGGAAAATGCGATCGAGCGTGTCGTTGCGGCGCACGATCACCTCGATCGCGCTGCCGGCGAGCGCGACCGGAGTCAGCCCCGAAGACTCCGCGGCCGGCGCATCCTGGCGCGGCAGGGTGCGCGCGATCGAGGACTCGGTGACGCCGGGTACACCGATCCCCGGCTCGAAGCGCGCCCAGATGACTGCGAGCAGCGCGCAGCAGCCCACCTTGAGCGCGACTGCGCCGGACACGTGCAGGTGTCGCCACTTCAGGCCGCGGTCGAAACGCATGGAAGCCGTTGATCCGGAAAGATGGGGCGACCGTACCCGACCGTGCCCCGCATGGTCAATGCGCCCTTTCCCATCGCGCGGGCGGCCGGCTGTGACGGCGCTCGCGGATCGAGCGTTGCGCGCAGCAGGCTGCTAGAGTTTCGCGCCCACGGAGTGCTCCGACCATGATTGTTGACCCGACCACCCAGCTCGCCGAGATCCGCCGCGGCGCCGAGGATCTGCTCGTCGAGGCGGAGCTCGCGAAGAAGCTCGCCCGCGGCCAGCCGCTGCGCGTGAAGGCGGGGTTCGACCCCACCGCGCCCGATCTGCACCTCGGGCATACGGTGCTGATCAACAAGATGCGGCAGTTCCAGCAGTTCGGGCACGAGGTGATCTTCCTGATCGGGGATTTCACCGGACTGATCGGCGACCCGACCGGGCGCAACGCGACGCGCCCGCGCCTCACGCCCGAGGAGGTGCAGGCGAATGCACGCACCTACGAGCAACAGATCTTCCGCATCCTCGACCCGGCGCGCACGACCATCGAGTTCAATTCGAAGTGGCTGAGTGCGATGCCGCTGCCGAAATTCGTCGAGGTGGCCGCGAAGTACACGGTGGCGCGCATGCTCGAGCGCGACGACTTCGCGAAGCGCTACCGGAGCGGCCAGCCGATTTCCGTGCACGAGTTCTTCTATCCGCTCGCGCAGGGCTACGATTCGGTGGCGCTCCGGGCGGACGTCGAACTCGGCGGCACCGATCAGAAGTTCAACCTGCTGGTCGGCCGCCAGCTGCAGGAAGGCTTCGGCCAGGAGCCGCAGATCGTGCTCACGATGCCGTTGCTCGAGGGCCTCGACGGCGTGCAGAAGATGTCGAAGTCGCTCGGCAACTACATCGGCATCGCAGAGCCGGCATCGGAAATGTTCGGCAAGCTGATGCGCATCTCGGACGAGCTCATGTGGCGCTATTTCGAGCTGCTGTCGTTCCGGCCGATCGGGGAGATCGCGGCACTGAAGCGCGCGGTCGCCGAGGGGCGCAATCCGCGCGACGTGAAATTCGAACTCGCTCGCGAGATCGTCGCGCGCTTCCACGACGCGGCGGCGGCGGAGCGTGCGCAGGCGGAATTCATCGCGCGTTTCTCCGAGAAATCCCTGCCCACCGACCTCGATGCGATCGAGATCACGGCGCCCGACAGCGCCGGCGTGAAGCTGCCCGCTGCCCTCAAGGCGGCGCGACTCGTCGTGAGCGGCTCGGAGGCGGCGCGCAAGATCGCGGAAGGCGCCGTGCGCATCGACGGCGAGAAGGTGCAGGACCGCGAGCGGCGCCTGCCGGTGGGCGCCGACCACGTCCTGCAGGTTGGTCCGCGGCGCTTCGCACGTGTGAAGGTCGTCGCAAGCGCTTGATTTGGTGCCGGGTTTTCGGTTATTCGGTCATCGCCCGGCGCTGCGGCGATAACCGGATAACCGAAAACCCGGCACCACGTTGACACCCTGCGCCCGGCCGCTATACTGCGCGCCCTTCCCACGGTGAGCGCCCCGCGGAAACGCGGCAGGAAGCTTGTTGCCGGCGGGAAGTTGACGGAATCGGGGCGGTCGCTATACTTCCGCCCCCCGCCTGCGCCCGGCGCGCAGGCATGCTCTTTAAAAGTTCGGCAGGTAATTTGTGTGGGGACTCGCGTCGATGCGTCTTTGGATGCAAAAACCGAGTGACCAGAAGTCCAGCAATGTACTTTTGAGCCATTCATGTCGAGTGTTCAAAATCTTCAAGTGAAGAGTTTGATCCTGGCTCAGATTGAACGCTGGCGGCGTGCTTAACACATGCAAGTCGAGCGGCAGCGCGGGAGCAATCCTGGCGGCGAGCGGCGAACGGG
>JABAQU010000018.1 GCA_019187185.1 Steroidobacteraceae bacterium
ATGCGGCGGGCCAGGCGGCCACGGACGCGGCGAATGCCGCGGCGGGCGCCGCGACGGATGCCGCCAATGCGGCGGCGGGCGCTGCGACGGATGCTGCCAATGCGGCGGCCGGTGCTGCGACGGACGCTGCCAATGCGGCGGCCGAAGAGGTGAAGAAGTAATTCGCAAGAATTACCCTTCTCCCGAGCCCTAGGCTCACCCGAGGCCCGGCTGGCGATTCGCATCGCCTGTCCGGGCCTCGTCACATGGAGACTGCAGTTTGTCGGTGACGGTACGGGATGCGCGCGCCGCGGCGCTGGATCGACGCTGGATCGAAAGCGTGTATCGCGAGTATCTCGACGATCTCGCGCCACTCAACACGGGCATCTTTCCCGCACTCGGCGAAGTGGGTCATCGCGAGCCCGACCAGCTCACGCGCTGGTTCGCCGATTCGAGCGCGCGGATCCTGACGATCTGCAAGTCCTCGGCACCGGTCGGGTTTGCAATGGTCCTGCCGGGCCGTGCGACGCCGGGGCGCCCGGCCGTCGATTTCCGCATGGCGGAATTCTTCATCGCGCGCGCGCACCGCCGGCTCGGCATCGGGCACAGCGCAGTCGCACTGATCCTCGACCGCTTCGCCGGACGCTGGGAAGTGCTGGAATACCTGCGCAACCCCGGCGCAGTGAAATTCTGGCGCCGCGTGGTGTCGGACTACACCCGCGGGGATTACGAAGAGCGTGTCTCGAACGGCGAGGTGCGCCAGTCGTTCCGCTCAGGGCCCTCGCGCGCGCGCAGCGGCTGACACACGCCGTGGCCGCCTGCGGTGGCGCTCGATCGCACGCCGCACCGCACGCTCGGTGCCCGCGAGCGCGCCGTCGACCGCGGCATCGAGCGAGGCGTCCCGGCATTCGTATACCACCGTCGGCATGGCACGCAGCGTGACCTTGATGCGGCACAACCGGTCGACGCCGCCGCGCGGCCCGTTCAGGTCGTCCGTGCGCACGCTGATGCGCACGATGTCATCCTGGAACTTGCCGAGCCGCGTGCCGAGCTTGCGCCGTATGTAGGCGCGATCGTCGCGTGCGAGGTCGCCCTGCTCCGCGCGGATGAATGCTGGCAGGGGCGCGCGTCGCGCGCTGTCGGGTTTGCGGGGGCGCGCACGTGCCTTCAGTACGCGAGTACGCTCGCTGCGCCGTGGTCGTGAAGCCGCGCTCTTTCTGGCCTGTCGGTCCATGGTATGTGTGCCCTCGCCAACTGACGGTTGCCCCGATTGTCGGCACCGACGCGAGGCACGACAATACGAGCATGCCCGTAGGGTCGCACGGGCCGGCAGCGCTTCAGCGTCGCGGTGCGCAGTGCTGACGCAGATACTGCCCGGTGTACGAACCCGTGACGCGCCCCACATCCTCGGGCGTGCCGGCTGCGACCACGGTGCCGCCGCCGGCGCCGCCCTCGGGGCCGAGGTCGATCACCCAGTCCGCGCACTTCACGACGTCGAGGTTGTGCTCGATCACGACGATCGTATTGCCCTCGTCGCGCAATCGCAGCAGCACCGCGAGCAGCTGCGCGACATCGTGGAAATGCAGGCCGGTCGTCGGCTCGTCGAGGATGTAGAGCGTGCGGCCCGTCGCGCGCTTGGCGAGTTCCCGCGAGAGCTTCACGCGCTGCGCTTCGCCTCCCGAGAGCGTCGTCGCGCTCTGGCCGAGCTTCAGGTAGGCGAGGCCCACCTCCGCGAGCGTGGCGAGGCGCGTCGCGACCGGCGGGATCGCGCCGAAGAAGCGCAGTGCCTCCTCGACCGTCATCTCGAGCGCCTCGTGGATGTTGCGCCCGCGGAAGCGGATCTCGAGCGTTTCGCGATTGTAGCGCTGCCCCTTGCACACATCGCAGGGCACGTAGATGTCGGGCAGGAAATGCATCTCGACCTTCAGCACCCCGTCGCCCTGGCACGCCTCGCAGCGACCGCCCTTGACGTTGAAGCTGAAGCGGCCTGCCTCGTAGCCGCGCGCGCGCGCTTCCGGTACCTCTGCGTAGAGCTCGCGCAATGGCGTGAAGAGCCCTGTGTAGGTCGCCGGGTTCGAGCGCGGCGTGCGACCGATCGGGCTCTGGTCGATGTCGATCACGCGATCGAAGTGCTCGAGCCCTTCGATGCGCTCACAGGGCGCGCCGTCGGCGATCGTGCCGTTCAATTGCGCGGCGACCTGCGCATACAGCGTGTCGTTGATCAGCGTCGACTTGCCGGACCCTGATACACCGGTGACGACCGTCATGAGGCCGACCGGGATTTCCACGGTGATGTTGCGCAGGTTGTTGCCCGTGGCGCCGACGATGCGCAGGCGCCGCCCGTCCGCGCGCGTGCGCCGCGCGGGCATCGGCACCGATTCACGGCCGGAGAGGTAGCGGCCGGTGAGGGACGCTGCCGTGGCCTTGATGTCATCCGGCGTGCCGGCCGCGACGACTTCGCCGCCATGCGTCCCGGCGCCCGGCCCCAGATCGACGACATGATCCGCCGCGAGGATCGCCTCTTCGTCGTGTTCGACGACGATCACCGTGTTGCCGAGATCGCGCAGCCGTCGCAGCGTATCGAGCAGGCGCCGGTTGTCGCGCTGGTGCAGGCCGATCGACGGTTCGTCGAGGACGTACATGACGCCCGTGAGCCCCGAGCCGATCTGGCTCGCGAGGCGGATGCGCTGCGCTTCGCCGCCCGAGAGCGTATCGGCGCTGCGGTCGATCGTCAGGTAATCGAGGCCGACGTCGACGAGGAACCGCAGCCGCTCGTCGACCTCCCGCACGATGCGGGCCGCCACCTCGCCGCGCCAGCCGGCCACCGACAGGCTGCGGAAGAAGTCGTGTGCGGCGCCGACCGGCAGGCGCGTCACCTGCGGCAGGCTGCGATCCGCGACGAACACGTTGCGAGCGGTGCGGTTCAGGCGCGAACCACCGCAGTCCGTGCAGGGGCGCTTGCCGAGGTACTTCGCGAGTTCCTCGCGCACGCGTGGCGAGTCGGTCTCGCGGTAGCGGCGCTCGAGGTTCGGCACGATGCCCTCGAACGGATGGCGCGAGCGCTTCGCCTTGCCGCCCGCCTCGCCGTAACGGAACTCGACGACATCGTCGCCGCTGCCATCGAGCAGCGCGCGCTGCACCTTTGCTGGCAGATCTTTCCACGGCGTCTCGATGTCGAAGCGGTAGTGCCGCGCCAGCGACTGGATGGTCTGGAAGTAATAGTGGTTGTGACGGTCCCAGCCGCGCACCGCGCCGCCCGCGAGGGACAGGTGCGGGTGCGCGACGACGCGCTGCGGGTCGAAGAATTCCTGTGTGCCGAGGCCGTCGCAGGTCGGGCAGGCGCCGGCCGGATTGTTGAACGAGAACATCCGCGGTTCGAGCGGCGGCACGCTGTAGCCGCAGACGGGGCAGGCCTGACGGTTCGAGAAAAGGATGTCCTCCGCACCGCCGTCCGCGAGTGCGAGGCGTGCGGTGCCTCCCGAGAGACGCAGTGCCGTTTCGAAGGATTCCGCGAGCCGCTGGCCGGCATCTGCGCGAATCCGGAAGCGGTCCACGACCGCCTCGATCGTGTGCTTCTTCTTCGGGTCGAGCGCAGGCAGTGAGTCGAACTCGTGCACGCGCCCATCTATTCGTGCGCGCACGAAACCCTGGCCCTGCAGATCCCCGAGCGCGTCACGATGTTCGCCCTTGCGGCCCTCGACCACCGGCGCGAGCAGCAGCGCCGCGGCGCCGTCAGGCAGCGCAAGCACCTGATCGACCATCTGGCTCACGGTCTGTGCGGTGAGGTCGACACCGTGATCCGGGCAGCGCGGCGTGCCGGCGCGCGCGTACAGCAGGCGCAGATAGTCGTGGATCTCGGTCACCGTGCCGACGGTCGAGCGGGGGTTGTGCGAGGCGGCTTTCTGCTCGATCGCGATCGCGGGCGAGAGTCCCTCGATCGAGTCGACATCCGGCTTGTCCATCATCGACAGGAACTGGCGCGCATAGGCCGACAGCGATTCGACATAGCGCCGCTGCCCCTCGGCATACAGCGTGTCGAAGGCGAGCGAGGACTTGCCGGACCCCGACAGGCCCGTGATCACGATCAACCGGTCGCGCGGCAGGTCGACGTCGACGTTCTTCAGGTTGTGGGTCCGCGCGCCGCGGATGCGGATGACTGCCATGAACCGCGCATTTTAGCGCGTGGCGGGCGTCCGCCCGGACTCAAGAACCCCTCCCGGCCGCCGATACCTCCCCGCAGGAGGACATGCGATGCGGCCCTGGATCCTGGTGACGTGTGTGCTCGCCGGTTGCGGCGGGGGCGGCGGCGAGCCCGCTGCGCCGGGCCCCGGCGTGCCTGCGCAGGTCACAAGGCCGGTCCCGCAGTCGGACGCGGAAATTGCGGCGCTCCTGTACAGCGACCGCCAGCGCACGCCCGTCGGCTTTCCGCTCGATCCGGCGCCGACGGGCTTTGAACAGGTGACGACGCTGCATCTCGCCGGGTGTACGGACGACTGGAACGAGGCGCTCGAGTGGTCCGAGACCGCCGCGCAGGATGCGCCGGCATACGCGGATCTCGTCGAGACCCGTACCGACCCGCGCTACTTCGAGTTCGACCGGGTGCCGCGATCGCCCGAGAACAACCTGCTGCGCGCGCGCGTCTATCGGTGCGAGTTCTTCGATCCGGTGGCGAATACGCTGAACGCGCGGCCGATCGATGCGGCCACCGTGGCGGCCTTCGCCGCCTACCAGTGGCAGTTCACGATCTACAACAACTTCGGCAATGTCGTGCTCGACCGCGCGACACGCACGACGGCGACGGCGATCGAGCATACGCTCGATCTCGCGACCCTGGCGCGCGCCACGAATGCCGCGGAATGTGACCGTGTCGAGGTGATCGCGTGGACGTGGCGGGTTGCCCTCGCGAGCGGCGTGGTGGAGATCGGGACGGAATCGCTGTTCGCCTTCCGGGCACGCTTTCGCGATGGCGCGACCGAACTGTGCGACCCGTGATTCACGGGCGCCGGCGCCACGGCAGGTCCTTGAACGTGTCCTGGTCGGCCTTCAGTCGCAGCTTCAGGAACGGACCTTTCGCCGTGTAGCGGCTCGCGCCGTAGTCGTCGTCCTCGAAGCCCTGCACGTTGTAGCCGATCGAGATCCAGAGGCCCCTGGCGACAGTCACGCCGAGATCGATGCCGAGCGCGAAGTCGTGCACGCCCGATTCCCACGAGTTGAGCGCCGTGCCGTGCAGGCCGACATCGAAGCGCGCATCGAGATCGCGCCGCAGGTCGAGGCCATAGAGGTCCGACAGTCCGTCGTAGCGCTCGCCGTCGAAACTGCTGCGCACGTAGCGCACGCCCCACTGCACGCCGAGCTGCGTGCGCGGATCGAGCTGCCAGTTCGCGTTCAGGTTGTGGATGATGCGTGCAGCTTCGACCTTGCCGGTCGGCTCGTCCTGGCTCTCGAAGCGCAGGTCGAGGCGATCGAGGACGATCCAGCGGCTCTCGACGGGGCGGAAAGCCCACGCGAACTGCGCGTCGGCGGCAGCCGTATCGACGCCGCTCGTGAAGTCGCTGTGCATCGCGCGCAGCGTGAATGCGAGCGCATGGCCGCGTATCGGCTCGCGGTAGAGCCCACCGGACAGTATCGCGCGGTCCTCGGTGTCGGAGGCGCGCCATTCGATGCGTGAGGTGGCGGTCCACAGCTCGGTGCGGTAGAGGGCGCCGGCGAAGCTCGCGAGATAGTCGTCCGACAGCGTGCCGGAGGCGAGCGGTCGCCCGGGCACGAGCGGCGCCAGTGTGGTGCCGCGCACGGTGTTGCTGCTGTCGAGACCGACATCGAGGCCGAGGTGCTCGTTCACCTGCCAGCCCTGCGTCAGGCCGAAGTTCGCGAAAGTGCGCGGGCCGTACTCGGTCGCCTGCTGCGTCAGGCCGGAGGTGAGTTGTGCGCGGTTCCAAGGTGTCGCGCGCACGCCGACACGGGCCATGTCGGCATCTAAGGCCGCGCCATCGGCGTGTTCGTATTCGGCGAAGAGCTTGATGTCGTCGCGCAGTGCGTAATCGGCGCCGAGCAGGAAGCGGTCCGGATAGTCGGCACTCGCCGCAGCGCCGCCGCCGAGGTTGGCATCGGCCCCGCCGCGCAGCGTCACCCGCCGGTCGAAGAAGTCGCGGCTCGCAGTCACGAAGGCCTGCTCCGACTCGCGCGCGCCGCCGGTCGTGCCGCTGTCCTCGACGCGGCGCAGGCCGACGCCGATGCGGCCGAGGTCCGCCTCGCGACGCAGCTCGAGGCTCGCGTGCCGGCGATCGGCGCCCGTCTCGAGCGCCTTCTCGGTGAAGAACTCGCCGAGTCCCTGCCAGTGCTCGCCCCACTTGAGGCGCGCGTCGAGGCCGGCCTTGCGGATGCCTACCTCGCTCGAGAGCTGCTGGCCCGTGCCGAAGCCCGGTTCCGTTTCGCCGGCATAGAGACGCGCATCGAGCCGTTCGCTCACGTGTTTCAGCTCGGTGAGCCAGGCATCGGCGCGTGCGGCGCGCGTCGGGTCGTCCGACTCGCTGTGCGCGAGTTCGGCGCGCCACTCGGTCGCCTCGCCGAGGCGCCAGCGCAGGTCGCTGCCGTAGAGCTGCGAGTCGCCCTGCGGCGCGCCTTCGTCGACGAAGGTTGCGCCGACTTCCACGCGATCGTCCGCGAACCGCACGTGGCCGCGGCCACCCGCGGTGACGTGTTCCTCGCCGTCGCCGTTCACTTCGTACTCGACGATGATGTAGACGGGGTTGAACTGCGCATCGCGCGCCGGCACCGGCTCCTTGAAGAACAGCGTGCCGGCGTAGTAGTCGATGCTGTAGTCGACGAAGCGGTTGAGCGGGCGTGTCTCGATGACCTGCTCGCTCCGGAAGCGGTCGCGGATCTCGATGCGCAGCTTGTCGCTGCCGACCACGAGGCCGCTGCGCGTCAGGCGGTAGAGCCCCGAGGTGCCGTCGCCGCGCAGCTCGTCCTTGACGAAGCCGAGGGCCGAGTCGGCCGCGAACGCCGTGTACCCGACATGCCTGCCGACAAAGTCGCTGCGCAACCCGGTGAAGGAGCGGCTGTAGCGGGTCAGTTCAGTCACGGTCAGCCCGGTCTCGAAGTCCCCGAAGAGCGCCATGAACTGGCGGCGCTCGAGTTTCACGTAGAGCTTCTTCGCGCTCGCGGCTTCCTCGCGCGGGTCGGCCGCGTCGCCGTAGAGCGTGTAGTAGCGGTTCGGCTCGATGACACCGAGCAGGCGGCGTTTGGCCAGCTCCGGGTCACGCGCGGAATCGTAGGCGAGGGTCAGCAGGAACTCGCCCTTGATGCGCCCCTTGGCGAAGAAGGCGACGCGGCCGTTCTCGCTGTAATCCTCGTCGAGGTCCGCGGCGGCTGCGGCTTCTGCATTGCCCGAGATCGTGCGCCAGGCGCCCGAGCCTTCCGCGAGACCCACGAGTATCCAGTCGCGCGCCTCGGGCGCCAGCCACGCGCGCAGCTCGAGGCTCTGGCGATCGTTCAGGCGCAGCCGCAGGAGGGCGTTGCCGGTCTGTGCCGTCGGCTCGAGTTCGAGCAATGCGATGCCGTCATCGCCCACCTCGAACGTCGGCTCACGCTCCCCGACCGCCACCAGCGGATTGTCGCGCTGTGAGGCGACTTCCCACCAGGTGCGATACGGCGCATCGACGCGCCAGCGCCCGCGCGTGCCGCGGCGGGCGGGCTTGCCGTAAGCATCGAACAGGCGCAGCGCCACGACGGGATGGGTGCGGCCGTCAGCGATGAGCGTGGAGCGTTCGCTCACCACTTCCGCACGCACGGCGCCACCGGCGTAATGCACGACACGCGTCAGCTCCTGCAGCAGCGCGCCTTCAGGCCCGCGTACGGTCGCGGTGAGCGTGTTGTCGCCGTCCCTGAGATCGATGCCGCGCCAATGGCTCACGGCGACGGTCTTCGCATTGTTGGTCGTCGTGCCGTCGAAATTGAGCGCGCTGACGGCCACGCCGTTCAGGCGCAGCTCGACGCGATCCTTCGGCCCGTGTGCAATGGTGACTTTCAGGCTCGGGATCGGCGCGCTGAAATCCGGCCCCGGCCACAGCCAGGCGATGCCGGGCGCGAGCCGCTCGAGCGTGAAGTCCGGCATGCCCTCGAGCGTGGCGCGGTCCCTGGGCTGCGGTGCGGGCGTGCGGGCGCCTTGTTCGGCCAGCGCGTCCCGGGTCGTGCGCGCGTCCTTCGGCAAGGCGACAGCCAGTGTCCCGGGCGCGGGCCGGCCTGCCAGCGGGGTGGCGCCTGCTTCTGCCGCCAGCACGAAATCGGCGCGCCAGAGCGCGCCCCCCCGGACGTCGACGAACTGCGAGGCGCCGCGACCGGCGTGCCGCACGCGATTGCCGCAGGTGGCCGGCCGGTAGCCGGCCGGCAGCGTGACCGTGTCGAGCTGCACGACGTGTGTGCCGGGCCGCACGTCCTCGAAGTGATACTTGCCGTCCTCGTCGGTGATGGCATAGCGGCCGTCTTCGAGATAGACGCGCACGCCGGCCGCGCCGGTCAGTTCGTGCGCCCCGTGCTCGCAGTCGCCCGCGACGACACGTCCCATCACGATGGCGCGCTCGCGGAAGAGTTCCTCGCGCAGCTGGATGACTGCCTGCGCGGCATTCGATGTGATGCCCGTGTCGGAGCTCGCCTCGGCGCTGTTCGTCAGTGTGGGGCCGCGCGCGCCGACCGTGATCTCGACCACATAACGCAAGCTCACGGTGGCGCCGGGATCGAGCGTGCCGATCGTGAAAGTGAGCGTGCCGCCGTCGGCACTGACGGCCGGATCGGGCAGGCGCGCGGTGCCGCTGCGCGTCGAGCCGGGGCGGTAGCGCACGCCGGCGGGCAGGCGGTCGGTGATCGTCACCCCGGAGAAGCGGCCGCTCGTGCCGACGTTCTGCACGGTGAGCGTGTACTGCACGAAGTCGCCCGCAGCCGCCACTGTCGTGATCGTGCCCTTCTGCAGGAACAGCGCGCTGCCCGACGGATCGAGCGGCACGTCGATGTTCGTCGGTGCCGGATCGGACAGCGTGAATGAGTTGCCGAACGAGGCCGGGCCGATCGCGAACGGCGCACCGGGCAGCGCCTGCAACTCGGCCTCGGTGGCCCGCGAGGGGAAAGCATGGCCAATCGGCGGCACGACCTCGAGCCGGTAGTCGCCGGTGGCGATGAGCGGAAAGCGGAATACGCCGGGCGCGAAGTTGTACACTGTACCGCCCGCGTCGGTGACCGGCTGGCCCGTGACCATTTCCGCGGGATACGCGCTCACTCCGTCGTCACCGAGGACCTGGGCCGGCGCGCCGCTCGCGGTGACGAGCCGGATACGCGCCCCGTTCACCGGGGCCCCGGTGCGCGAGTCGAACACGAGACCGAAGGGATCGACGAGTGCCTGCGCGCTCGCCGTGTCGGACGCATCGCTGCGATCCGCGTACGCCGAGGCGAGCGTTGCATCCCGCTCGACCTGCAGCACACAGTCACCGGCGGTGACAGCGGCGGCGCGGGTCTGGATGTAGCCGACGAACTCGCCGGTGTTGGCGCCGGATTCGCGCAGCACGAGACGCTCTCGATCGCCGCCCGCTGCCGTGACTTCGATCTCGACGGTGTCGATCACCGTGGCGTCGAGGTTCTGGTCCGTATCGCGCAGGCGCAGGAACAGCGCCTCGCCGCCGTGCACGATCGGCGCCGCCGAGAGCGGCAAGGGTTGTGACGGATCGACGGTCGTGCCGTCGGCGAGCACGGGAGGCGGCAGCGTGACCGTGCCGCCCGAGCCGACACATTGCGTCGGCGCCGTGCTGCCCGAAGTTCCCTGTGGTGTCGAGCGCAGCAGCGTCAACGTGGCCCGCGACGGCGCGGGCACCACGGTGAGGTCGGCCGCGTTCGTGAGCACGCGCCCCGGTACCCCGCTGCCGTCGACGAACTGCACCGCCGCGACATTGCGGATCACGGTGCCGGGAGGCGTTTGCGCGAGCGCGCGGCCCGTGCCGAGCGCCCAGAACGTGAACGCGAGCACGGCCGCGGCGGCCGCTGCGCGATACCGCCAAAACGCCGCCGGGGCGGGCCGGCTGTGTGCCGACCCGCCCCGGTGCGTTGCAGGAGTATCGTCGTTCGCGTTGAACAAAGTCACCTCATCGTCGGACGTCGCGTCCTCAGTTGATCGTGACCTGGAAGCGCACGGTGACTGCGTTGCCTGCGCCGATCGCCACGGTGGTCAGCGCCGGCGCACCGACGACGAGGTCGCTTGCCGTCCGTGAGCAGCCGTCGCCATTCGCGTCGCTGCCGGCTTCCGCGACGCAGAACGACGGCGAGCCCGCACCGACCGTGATCGACACGTCGCTCGCGCCGCCGTTGTAGGCGCCGGTGCGGAACGTCGTGTTGGCCGGCAGCGGGTCGTTGATCTGCAGGCCCGTGGCGGGCGACGCGCCCGTGTTCGAGATCGCGACGGCGTACTCGACGAAGGCGCCCGGGGTCGCCTTGGGATTGGTCGTGCCGTTGAACGGATCTTCCACGACGGCGGAGGTCTTCGTGACCGTGAGCGCCGCAGACGACACGGCGTACTGGTCGGCCGCGACTTCGGTCGCATCGCGGCCGGCGTCGCCGAACACGATGTCGACCGCGCCCGGCGTGTCGGCACCGGCCGTCTCGGTCGCGAGCGTGGCGCCGTTCGTGCCCGGCACCGCGGCGCGCGCCGACAGCTGCACGTTTGCAAACTGCCCATTGGTCGCCGTTGCCGGGACATCCGCCACGATGAACACGACGACGCCCGCGTCGGCGGCCAGCGTGTCGATCGCCGTGGCCGTATCGACACCCGCGTCGTAGGTGCTGTTGCCATTGCTGTCGACGAACACGCGCAGGTTCGCGACATCGGTGTCGTCGGTATTGCCGAACACCGCGCCGCCGGCGAGGTTCGTCGGCGTGAGCTGGTAGCCCTGGGGGCTGTTACCCGTGTTGGTCACGGTGAAGGCCGTCACCTGGTTCAACTGCCCCGGGGTGACGGGCGTGTTGCCGCCCGACAGCTCGGTCACCGTGAGGTCGATGCGATTGTCGACGACGAAGGTCGTCGGCGCACCGCCGCCCGGTGTCGAGTTGCCGGTGGGCGAGCTCTCGATCGGCGTCTGTGCGACGCCGCCGACCGAGTAGCTCACGGTCGACTGGTTGCTGACGGTCGTGTTCGCCGCGGTGCCGACGGCGCCTGCCGTCTGCCACGCGCCGATACTCGCGGCGGCCAGCGCGGCGAGCACGATCCGCCGCGGTTTTCCTGCATGAAACATTTCGATACTCCTTTGCTTGCAACAGAAACGAAAACGGGATTACTCGACGCGCGTGCGGTACGTGGCGCTGACGGTCTCGCCTGGGGCGAGTGCCGCACGCATCGCATAGCGCACGTGGCGAATTTCATCGGCGCGTGCGCTGCGGGTGGTGCCGTCGGCGTCGCGGACCGTGAGCGCGCCGGCGCTGTCATAGCGCTTGCCGTCGACCGAATAGCTGACCGTGAAGGCGGCTGCGATCGCCGAGTCGGCGATGAACACCATGTGCTCGGGAACCGGGCTGTCGATCGAGACATCGCCCGCCGCCTTGCTGCAGACATTCGTGGCGGTGACGGTCCAGATCACTTCGCTGCCCGGCACGACCTTGCCGGCGGGCACGAGCGTCGTCTGCAGGGTGCCGTCGGGTCCCTTGACGGTCTGCTCCGTCTGGGCGGTGGTCTTCAATTCGATGCAGCCCTTGTCCTGCGCGAGTGCGCTGCCGACCGGCAGCGACACGAGCACGGCGGCAAGGATCGACTTGTCGATGAGTTTCATGGACGTCCCCCGAAAGGTTGAAAGTGTGAATTCGGTCCCTGAAGATGGTGATCGCGGCGGTCGATACACTGTGTTCGTGCCCTCCGTGGCTGCCATGGATTGTTGCCGCGCTCGCCGCCAGCGATTGTGACGGATGTCATAAGTTACCTGCAGGCGACGGTGTGGACATAATAAAATGCCTATGCCGTCACGCTTGGTCCGCGCCGTGGACCCGCCTCGCGACGTATGCTTTCTGCCCACACGCAAGGAGGGGTCAGGATTTCCGATGCGATGCGCTCGTGCACGTGCGTTGCTGCTGCTGTTGCTGGCCGTCGCGCTCGGCGGCGGGATTGCCCATGCACAGCAGACCCCGATCACGCGCTACACGCGCCTCACCGGCAACATCAACTTCGTGGCGACCGGCGGGTCGCTGCGTTCGCAGGACAACAACGGCAATGCCTGTGCGGTCAAGGCCTCGGACACCGCCTCCCTCACAGGGATACCGGTGGGGGCGTCGGTCGTCGCTGCCTACCTCTACTGGGGCGGATCGGGCGCGACCATCGATTCGAGCGTGATACTGAATGGCAGCGGCGTGACCGCGGGCCGTACGTTTACCGCCACATTCAACAACGGCGGCACGGCCTATCCGTACTTCGGTGCCTTCGCCGATGTCACGAGCCGCGTGACCGGCAACGGCACCTTCACGTTCAGCGGGCTCACGGTGGCGACCGGTGCGCCGCACTGTGGCACCTCGGCGGTCGCGGCCGGCTGGTCGCTCGTCGTCGTGTACGGCTCGGCGTCCGAGCGGCTGCGCGCCATCAATGTCTTCGACGGGCTCGAGCCGTTTCGCGGCAGCCAGCTCACCCTCAACCCCGACGGGTTCCTGGTGCCAGCGTCGGCGATCGACGGGCGAATCGCGATTGTCGCGATCGAGGGTGATCCGGGCAATTCCGATCCGCTGGGCGGCTTCTCCGAGGCGTTGCGCTTCAACGGCACGACGCTCGACGACGGCATCAACGTGCCGGGCAGCAGCCCGCTGGTTCAGCCCTATGACGGCACTGTCAACGCCATCGGCAGCGCCACGAGCTATGGCTTCGACGTCGACACCTTCGACGTGTCGACGTTGCTCGCGCCGGGGCAGACCTCCGCGACCACGCAGTTCTCGGCGGGCGGCGACCTCGTGCTGCTGCTCGCGCAGATCGTCAGTGTGACGAGCCAGCCGACGGTCGACCTGTCGATCACCAAGACGCACAGCGGCAATTTCGCCGCCGGCACCAACGGCACCTACACGCTGCGCGTTTCGAACGCGGCCGGACAGCAGCGCGAAGACAATGTCGTGACCGTGACCGACACGCTGCCCGCCGGGCTCGGCTTTGTCTCCGGCGCCGGCGTCGGATGGACCTGCTCCGCGGCGGGCCAGGATGTCACCTGCACGCATCCACCGATCCTCGATCCCGGTCAATCACTGCCCGACCTGACATTGACTGTCGCCGTGAGCGGCGCCGCGGTGCCGGCCGTCACGAATACCGCGCAGGTGTCGAGCGGGAGCTTCGATATCGATGCGTCGAACAACACGGCGAGCGACGCCACGGTCGTCGTCGGCTCGAATCTCGCCACTTCGACGAAGACGGTCGTCGACCCGAACGGCGGCGAGGTCGACGCGGGCGACACGCTGCGCTACACGATCACGCTGATCGAAACGGGGGGCATCGCGGCGTCCGGAGTCGGCGTCACCGATCCGCTTCCCGCCAACACCACGGGGCTCACCGTGGTGAGCGTGCCGACGGGTGCGATCGACAGCTCGACGCCGACGCAGCTCGATGTCTCGGGCATCACGGTGCCCGCGAACGGTACCGCGACGATCGTGTTCGAGGTCACGGTGCCCATCGGCACTTCGCCGGGCACCCTGATCGACAATACCGCGACGGTGACGAATCCGACGGGCGCCGGCGCGACACCGGCCGCACCGCAGGTCATCGTGTCACCCTCGCAGATCCCGTCGGGCGGCACGAAGCCGTTGTACATCCACAGTACGCCGGCGCTGCCCCTCACCCGCGTTCCGGCGACATCGGCCGAACCGACGGTGAATCTCACGGCGAACACCTCGCAGCAGTGGGTGCTGACGCCGCAACTGCAGTTGCCCGTCACGCTGGCCGGCGGCAATGTGGTGGTGCCACTGTGGCTGTCCCGCACCAGTGGCGGAGCTGTCCAGAATCGGCAGGTGACAGTCACACTCGCGAACAGCGTCTTGGGGGTGATCGATTCGGCGACGCAGACAGTGAGCCCGCCGAACTCGCCAACGCCAGCGCTCTTCACTTTCACGCTGGCGACTGCCGCTGACACCTACCCCGCCGGCTCGACGTTCTCGCTGACGATCGCGCGCGGCGGCGGTGGCGGCACGACGCGCGTGCATCCGTTCGGCGTGAGTTCGGCGTCGCGTGTCGAGCTGAACAGCAACACGGTCATCAATGTCGATTCCGTCACGAGCTTCGATCAGGCATACCCGGCCGGTACAGCGACCACGAGCTTCCAGCGTGGCGACACCGTTCACGTGCGTGCGATCGTCAGCGATCCGTTCGGCAGCGCCGACATCACCGGCGCGCGGGTTGACCTCGTCGACGCGAACAATGTCGTGCAGGTCGCGAACGCGGCAATGACGCAGGTGGCGGACTCCGGCGCGGCGACGCGCACGTACGAGTACGCCTACACGTTGCCCGTCAACGCGGCGATCGGCGGCTGGTCGATGCGCGTGACCGCCACCGAGGGCACCGAGGGCACGGTCACCGATCTCGGCGTGGGCGGCTTCACGGTGGCGCAGCCCCTGCCGACGCTGCTCGTCTCGAAGGTGTCGGAGGTGCTCGACGATCCGGTCAACGGCGCAACGAATCCGAAGCGTATCCCGGGCGCGGTGGTGCGTTACACGATCGGCGTCTCGAACTCCGGGCCGGGCCCGGTCGATGCGAGCACGCTCCTGATCACGGATCCGGTGCCGGCGAACTCCATGCTGTACGTCGCCACCGGCGGTGGCGGTCCGATCGAGTTCATCGACGGGAGCCCGGCGAGTGGCCTCGCGTTCAATCCGGCAACGGATGTCACGTACTCGAACCAGCCGGGTGGCGGCGCCCCGTACACCTACACGCCCGTGCCGGACGGGCAGGGCTACGATGCCGCGGTGACCGGTGTGCGCATCGCGCCCACCGGTACGATGAATGCAGCGGGCGGCGGGGGCCAGCCTTCGTTCTCGATCCGGCTGCGGGTGCGCATAAGATAGGGGTCATGACCCTGCTGCGCCACGCGCGGCGACCGGCGCGTCCGACGGCGCTGCTGCTGATCGCGACGCTGACGGCGCTGCTGTCCCTCGCCGATGCGGCGTTCCTGTTTCTCGGCCTGCCGCTGAAGATTATCGTCCTGTCGTGGCTCTTCAAGTACGCCTACGTGCTGCTCGACCTGTCGTCGGAAGGCATCGACGAGCCGCCGGTGCTGTCGGCCGAGATGGTGAATCCCGTCGAGCAGCGGCCGCTGATGCAACTCGCCATTTGTGCGGCGGGCTTCGGCCTTGCGTGGTGGATCGGCGGCGCGGCGGGGTATGTCGTCGCCGGCGTCGTGCTGCTGCTGCTGCCCGCGACCGCGGCGGTACTCGGCGTGACGGGCAGCGCGCTCGAGGCGCTGAACCCGATGACGCTCGCGCGCGTGATCCGCGGGCTCGGCCCGTACTACCTGCTGCTCGTCGGCGCGACCCTCGCGTTCGGCGGCGCGCTCTACGGGCTCGCCTCGCTGCCGCTGTGGGATTTCGTGCGCGTCGCCGCGGCGCAGTGGCTGCTGCTGTCGCTCTTCAGCATGATCGGCGGCGCGATCTACGAACGCCGCGCCGCGCTCGGTCACGAACCACAGGTGAGCCCGGAGCGTTCCGCGGCTCGCGAAGAGCGCGAACGGGCGATACGTCGCGATCGCATGCTCGACGACGCGTTTGTGCCGGCCCGCGTCCATGAAGGCGCGCGTGTTGCCGCCCCGATACGCGAGTGGCTCGCGGCGGAAAAAGGTGCGGCGCTCGCGACGGATGCGCCCGCGATCCTGGCGCGGGCCGCCGCGTGGAACGATCCGCACGCCTATGCCGCCGTGTCACAGGCGGTGATCGCGCGGCTGGTCGCCGATCGGCAACTGACGCTCGCGCTCGCGCTACTCGATGGCGCCCGAACCGCAGCGCCAGGCCTCGCCGTGGCGGGCGAGGCGGATCTTCAGGCGCTGATTGCCCATGCGCGCGTGAGCGGTCGGCGGCGCTTCGCGGAGCAACTCGAGGCCGAGGCGGCCGGGCGATGAGTCGCGCATTCGTCAAGGAGGGCGATGGCGCGGTGACGTTGCCCGAGCGCGCCGTGGGCCCCCACCCGAACCTTGTGACGGCAGCCGGGCTCGCACAGATCGAAGCGCAGGTGCGCGCACTCGAGGCGGCGCGCAGCGCCGCGCGGGCGGTCGCGCAGTCGGGCGCGGTTACGCACGATGCGGCGGCGCTCGCCACGATCGAGCGTGACCTGCGCTACTGGATACATCGCCGGTCGAGTGCGCGGCTGGTCACGCCCGCGCCAAAGCCCGATGCGGTCCGCTTCGGAGTGGAGGTCACGCTGCGTCCGCTCGCCGGGCCCGCGGCGGCGCCACGCACGCTGCGCATCGTCGGCGAGGACGAAGCGGATCCGGCGCGCGGGCTCCTGAGCTGGGTCTCGCCGGCCGCGGAAAAACTGATTGGCGCGCAGGTCGGCGACGAGGTCGACTTCGCCGGGGCGCGCCACGTCGTCGACGCGCTGCGCTAGTTCGCGGCGCCGGCGGTGAGCAGGTAGACCGCAAACGTGCCGAGCCAGTGGCCGCCCTCGTAGTGCTCGCCGGTCACGGCAGGCAGCGCCGCGGCGGCGTGGCTGGCGGCCGTGCGTTCGAGTGCCGCACGGCGCGCATCGCGCGCCGGCAAGCCGCTTGCGATCCCGCGCAGCATCCAGGCGCGACTGAGGTTGAGCCCGTCGATGTGCGCGAGCTTCGGGTCGCTGCGATCGGTCACGAGGCCCGGCGTGAGCCAGTCGCGCGCTCCGGACGGCGCGCGGCGCGGAATTTGCGGCAGGAAGCTCGTGAGCCACGAGGCAAACTCGCCCGGTGCGAGCACGCGCCGCATGAAATCCGCCTCGGCGAGGCAGGGCGACAGGAAGTCCTCGCCGGAGGGCTCGTACGCGAGCGGGCAGCGCCGGTCCCGCCGGTAGAACTGTGCGGCCTTCTCCCGCAGGAGTGCGAGCATCGCGGCATCGCCACGCACCTGCGCCCAGTCCCACACGAGACCGAACGAGAAAGCCGTCTGGTTGTGCTCGCCCGTGCGGATCGGATAGGCGAGCTTCGGCAGCCATGCAGACAATCGCTCCGCGGTCGCTGCCTCGAGCGGCGCGAGCGCGGCCGACCAGGCGCGGGCGTCCGCATCGTCCCAGCCGCGCAGCTCCGCGGCGAGTGCGAGCAGCCAGGCGAGCCCGTAGGGCCGCTCGAACGAGGCGCGTCCGGAGCCTGACAGGTACGCGACTTCGGCCGCGATGCCGGCGGGTGTGAGGCTGCGTGCGAGCGCTGCGCGCGCCGGGGCCGCAAACGGTGCATCGGGATACAGGCGCGCGAGGCGCGCAAGCAGCCAGTGGCCGTGCACATCGGAGTGCCAGTCGAAGCAACCGTAGAACACCGGCGTCAGCTCGCGTGGCGGCCGCGCGTCCGCATCGCCCGCGAGCACGTGCGAGATCTTGTTCGGGTACTCGCGCTGCACACAGTCGAGTGCGAGTTGCGCGAAGCGTGCGGCGGCGTCAGCGGACAGGGGCGGGGCGGCCGCGAGCGTCGGGCCCGCCGCGAGCAGGGCGAGGAGCGTGGCAATGCGTCGCATAATGGTCGTGAGTGTAGGCCAGGGGGCGAGGGAGGAGGAATCGTGCGGGTGACGGACAGCGACGAAGTCCTTGCGTACTGGTTCGGGCAGGCCGCGGTGGATCCTGCCGCGGTCGCCGCACAGTACGCGCTCTGGTTCCGTGGCGGAGCAGAAGTCGACGCAGCCATCGCGGCCCGCTTCGGCGCGACGATCGAGGCGGCAGCGCGCGGTGCGCTCGCATCCTGGAAGGCGACGCCGCGTGGCACACTCGCCTACATCCTCGTGTGCGACCAGTTTCCGCGCAACGTGTGGCGCGGCACGGCGCGCGCCTACTCGCTCGATGGGTTTGCGCTTGCGGCCGCGCGCGACGCGCTTGGGGGCGGACAGTACGCGTCACTCGCGCCGGTCGAACGGGCTTTCGTGCTGATGCCGTTCGAGCACAGCGAGTCGCTCGACGACCAGCGCACCTGCGTCGCGGAATTTTCGGCCCTCGTTCGCGACGCCGCGGGTCCCTGGCAGGCGCAGATGGCGGGCTTCCTCGACTATTCGCGGCAGCACCTGGCCTTGATCGAGCGCTTCGGCCGCTTTCCGCACAGGAACCGCCTGCTCGGCCGCACCTCGACTGCCGCGGAGGTGGCGTTTCTCGAAGGCGGCGGAGCCGTGTTCGGCCAGGGTTGATACTTCGGCGATTGCCTGGGGGCGCGGCGGCGCTAGACTACCAAGATGCACAGAAGCGCACTGGCGGGGTTCATCATCGACTGCCGGGTCGACAGCCTGCACGCCGCAGCCGATTTCTGGAGCGCGGCGCTCGGCCGCGCGCAGCGTCCCACGCAGGCCGAAGAGGACGCCGGCTACATTCCGCTCGAGACGAAGGGTGACGGCCTGCTCATCGAAGTGCAGCGCGTCGCGCACGAGAGCCGCCTGCATCTCGACATCGTCTCCGACGACGTCGAGGCCGAGGTGCGGCGCCTCGAAAACCTCGGCGCGCGGCGCGTGCAGCGCATACGCGACTGGTGGGTTCTCGAGGCCCCGACCGGGCAGCGGTTCTGCGTCGTGTCGTTGCGTGGCGGCGAGTTCCCGCACCCCCGAATGTCTGGCCCTGACGGCCCGGCCGTGAAAGAATCCGGGCGTTCCCGGTAGTTTCTCCACTTCCACGCGGCGGCCACTTGCGCATACTTGGCCGTACGCACGAAAGGCATCCCATGGCACGCGGCATCAACAAAGTCATCCTGATCGGCAACCTCGGGCAAGACCCCGAGACGCGCGCAATGCCCTCCGGCAGTTCCGTCACGAACCTGCGGATCGCGACCAGCGAGTCCTGGAAGGACAAGCAGAGCGGAGAAATGAAAGAGCGCACCGAGTGGCACAGCGTCGCCATGTTCGGCCGCCTCGCCGAGATCGCCGGCGAGTACCTGCGCAAGGGCTCGCAGGTCTACATCGAAGGCAGCCTGCGCACCCGCAAGTGGCAGGACAAGCAGGGCAACGATCGCTACACGACCGAGATCATCGCGAACGACATGCAGATGCTCGGGTCGCGCGGCGGCGGTGGCGCCGCGGGCGGGAGCCAGGGGGGCGGGCGCAGCCGGGGCGGCGACGACGAGTATGCCCAGTCGCCCGTCACGAGTTCGACCGAGAAGGACGATTTCGACGACGATATTCCGTTCTGAGGTGGCCTCGAGGCACGCGGCAGACGCGCTGGGTGCGCGGCGCTTTCCTCAATCGTGCGACGACGCGAACGCGAGGATCGCCCCATTCATGGTTTTGTGGGCGGCCTTGCGGTCGAATCCGTCCGGGTCCGCACACAAGGCACGGGGCTTGATCAGGCCGCAGGGCGCCAGGAACGAGAAGTGTGTTGCACCCTTCAGTTCGTGCACTTCCGCGCCTGCACCCAGTCCATGCCTGATCGGCAGGATATTGGTGCCGTAGGGCACCGTCGTGTCGCGATTTCCAAACCACAATTGCACGGGTACGTGGACCTCTCGCAAGCCGCCGTCAGTGAATGTGAATCCGAGACCCGGTGCGACAACTATCGCGGCCTTGATGCGCGGGTCAGTCCGGAACAGGCCGACATTGGCCGAGCCCCGCAGCAAGGGTGAACCAACGTGCTCGAGTGCCCTGCAGATGAACTCCCTGTCCTGCGCGCAGTGGCTTGCGATCCTGTCCATGTCAGGCCGTGCGCCGATCAGGGTCAGGACCGTAAACGCGCCGGCCGACATCCCGAATGCGCTCACTCTCGCGGCATCGACATGCGCCGCTCCGGGCCATGCTCCCAGCATGTAGTCCAAGGTCGATCGCAGCTGCCCGGCCCGTTGGCTGAAAAGCATCGGCGACCCCTGCCGGGAGACGTCGGCACTGTTGTCCCCGATGTGCGTCGGGGCGGCCACCACGAAGCCGGCGCTCGCCATTTCCATGGCCAGATCCACGTGGCTCAAGGCGCCGCCGCCGTTGCCGTGCGAAATCACGAGGAGCGGCAACTGGTGGCCTGCGATCGCACCGTTGCGGGAGATGCTCAACAACGAGTTCCCCACCAGGGTCGTGGGGGTCGCCCGCCCCGTCGTTGGATACCAGATCGCAACGGCCATGGGTCCATTGGCAGTCTGGATCCCCCTGATCTGGAACCCCACCGGATGCTCGCTGCGCTGCGCATTGGCGAGCACGTAGATGAGGCTCGTCGCAGTCACGACGGACAGGGCGGACGCCGACGCCTTGAGCCAGTTCATGTGCGTGGTGAAGGCAACGACGCCGGGCCGGGCGCACGCAGTGCAACAAGTGCGCTGAATCCCAGCGCCAGGAGGGCGGCTGCAAAGGCTGCATGGGTGCCTGCCGCGATCGCCTCCACGCTTGCCATCGAGGCATCCAGCGAACCCGCCCGCGCCGCGAAAATGGCGCCCATCAGTGACGCACCGGTGATCAGGCCGAGGTTGCGCGAAAGGTTCAGCAGTCCCGAGGTCACGCCACGCTGGCTCGCATCGACGCCCGCGATGACCGCGGTATTGTTGGCGGCCTGGAAGACCGCGAAGCCCGCAGTGGTTGCCGCCAGAGGCACGACATAGGCGGGAATGCCGAGGTCGGGCGAAATCACGGCGAGGCCGAGCGTGCCGAGCGTCATCAAGCCGAGTCCGAGCAGGGTCATGGGCCCCGATCCGAACCGATCGACACTGCGGCCTGCCGGGACTCCGGCGAGTGCTGCGACCAGTGGGCCGATCGTCATGACGAGGCCTGTTGCGGCGGGCGCAAGGTGCAGAGCGCCGCTCAGATAGAAGGGGCCGACGACCAATGTCGTCATTGCGACCGCCGAGGTCAAGCTGCTCATGGCAATGCCCGCCCTGACCGTCTCATTGCGAAGCAGGTGAGGGTGCACGAGTGGCGAACGCGCGATCTTCTGCATGCGCAGGAAAAGTGCAGCGCCGAGCGCAGCCGCGATCAGCAGGACGAGATTCAGAAGGCCGGCATGGCCCTTGCCGAGCGTCATGGCGAGGGCGTAGGCCGTCAGTGTGACCGCGAGCAACGTTGACCCCCGTAGGTCGAAGTCGGGCCGGGCATGACGAGGCGCATCGGGGGGCAAGCGCAGGGCGAGCGCGAATGCCGAAATTCCGAGCGGGACGTTGACCAGGAAAATGGCAGGCCACCCCCAACCCGCAATGAGCAGGCCGCCGAGGGACGGCCCGAGTGCCGTGCCCAGGGCAGAGGTCGTACCGAGGAAGCCCATGGCGATGCCGGAACGCGCCGGTGGCACGAGGTCGGTTGCCAATGCCACCGCAAGCGCCATCAAGACTGCTGCGCCCAGGCCCTGGACCGCGCGCGCCGTGATCAACATCCAGAGCTGCGTCGAAGTTGCGCAGGCGACCGAGGCAATCGTGAAGAGCGCGATACCCGCCATCATGAGTCGCCGGCGCCCGATCAGGTCGCCGAGCCGTCCCACGCTGACGACCAGGACCGTGACCGCAAGGAGGTATGCAAGGACCACCCATTGAACGGCCTGAACGGATGACCGGAAAGTTTCGACGAGGGTGGGCAGCGCGATGTTGGCAATGCTTGTCCCGAGCGACGACATCAGCATCGCCGACGCGAGGAAGACCATCGCGCGAGTGGTGTGCTGCCGTGGGGGACGGGACGGATGAGGGGAGTCGGGCATGGTGCGGCTTCTCCGGTGTGCAGGTGCCAGCGGACGAGACAGGAGCCAAGGCGTGACCCGGACAGACTAGGCTCGCGGGAAAGAGGGCGGAAGGCGCACGGGTCGAAATGAATCAGTGCATCCAACGCCATGCCACCCGGATTCGTGGTATTCCTCCGCCATGACCATGCCTGACCTGAATCTGCTCGTGACCATGAACGCTCTGCTGAGCGAGGGGAGCGTCGCGGGAGCGGCGCGCAAGCTCCGGCTGAGCCCCTCGGCCATGAGCAGGGCATTGGCGCGGCTTCGATACGAGACGGGAGACCCTCTGCTGGTCCGTGCTGGCCGAGGCCTCGTGCCTACGCCGCGAGCACTGGAATTGCGCGATCAGGTGCGGCGCGTCGTGCACGAGGCACAAGCCGTCCTGCGTCCGGCCTTCAAACTCGACCTCGGAACGCTCACGAGGGAATTTGCGATCCGCAGCAGCGAAGGCTTCGTTGAGACCTTCGGGTCGGCGATTCTTGCACGCGTTGCCCGCGAAGCGCCGGGCGTCGGTCTCAGGTTCCTTCCCAAGACAGACAAGGACAGCACACCCTTGCGGGAAGGCAGCATCGATCTCGAGACCGGAGTCACCAGCAAGGAGATGGGACCGGAGATCCACGTCCGGGGTCTTTTCCGGGACAGGTTCGTCGGTATCGTTCGAGAGCAGCATCCACTGACCATCGGGAGGCTGACCGCAGCGAGATACGCGAATGCCGAACACGTGCTGATTGCGAGGCGCGGACTGGAGATGGCGCCGGTGGACGAAGCACTGGGAAAGCTGGGATTGGAGCGGAGGGGCAAGGTCACGGTGGGCGGATTCTCGCCGGCCATCATGATGGCCCGGGAATCGGACCTCGTGGCTACAGTTCCCGAGAAGCACACTCTGGGTCTCTGCAAGGGCCTGCGCCGACTGCCGCTGCCGATGCCGGTACCCCCGTTCATGATTTCGCTGTTCTGGCACCCGCGTCTCGATGCCGACCCCGCACATCGCTGGTTGCGATCAATCATCGTGGACGCCTGCCGGACCGATGCGGCGTGACTGAAGGTATCGAGGCGGTTGCGCGCACCCGCAACCCGCGCTGGTGGCTGGCAGGCGCGTGTCCGACCGCTCCTGCTCGAATGTGCCGGCGATCCGCGGGTGATCCGGGTGCCAAGCCAGCTGTAACACATTGATTGCAATGGACAAGATCGCGGGACACGGCCGGATTCGCTAAACTTCCATGTTTGGACGATTCCGCTTCCATGCCAGGCCGCTACCTACTCAAGACCTTCGGTTGCCAGATGAACGAGTACGACTCCGCTCGCATGGCGGACGTACTGCACGCGACCGGGGGCTACGAGCCGACGACGGATCCGTCGCTCGCGGACCTCCTCTTGATGAACACGTGCTCGGTGCGGGAGAAGGCCGAGGACAAGGTGTACTCGCTGCTCGGCGAATGGCGGCTGCAGAAGCTCGAGCGGCCCGGGGTCCTGATCGGCGTCGCCGGCTGTGTCGCGAGCCAGGAAGGCGAGGCGATCATCGCGCGCGCACCCTTCGTCGATCTCGTGTTCGGCCCGCAGACCGTGCACCGGCTCCCGGACATGATCGGCACGGTCAGGCGCACGGGCCGCCCGGTCGTCGACGTGAGCTTTCCGGAGATCGAGAAGTTCGACCACCTGCCCGCACCCCGGGCCGAGGGCGCCACTGCCTTCGTCTCGATCATGGAGGGCTGCAGCAAGTACTGCAGCTTCTGCGTCGTGCCCTACACGCGCGGCGACGAAGTGAGCCGACCGTTCGCGAGTGTGGTCGCGGAAGTCGAGCAACTCGCGGCGCAGGGCGTCGCCGAAGTCACGCTCCTCGGCCAGAACGTCAACGCCTACGCCGGCCGGATGGCCGACGGTGCACAGGTCGACCTCGCGACACTGATCCACCATGTTGCGGCAGTGCGCGGCATCGAGCGTATCCGCTTCACGACCTCGCATCCGCTCGAGTTCACCGACAGCCTGATCGAGGCGTACGCGAACGTGCCGCAGCTCGCGAACCACCTGCACCTGCCCGTGCAGAGCGGCTCGGACCGCATCCTCGCGCTGATGAAGCGCGGCTATACCACGCTCGAGTACAAGGCGAAGCTGCGCCGGCTGCGCGCGGTGCGCCCCGACATCGCGGTGAGCACCGACATCATCGTGGGTTTCCCCGGCGAGACCGCGCGCGACTTCGAAGCGACGCTCGCGCTCGTGCGGGACGCCGGCTTCGACCAGTCCTACAGTTTCCTCTACAGCCGCCGGCCCGGTACGCCGGCCGCCTCATTGCCCGACGACGTGTCGCACGAGGAAAAGCAGCAGCGCCTCGCCCGCCTGCAGGCGCAGCTCGATGCCCAAGCGCGCGCGATCAGCGAATCGATGGTCGGTAGCGTGCAGCGCGTGCTCGTCGAGCGCCCGGCGAAGAAGGACGCGCGCGAGCTCGCCGGTCGCACCGGGAACAACCGCTGGGTGAATTTCCCCGGTCCCGCCGGGCTCACCGGCCAGTTCGTCGATGTCGTCGTTACCGCGGCGCTGAAGAACTCGCTGCGCGGCCGGCTCGTCGGCCGCGAGGCCGCGGCATGACGCGGGCCGCGGTGCAGGCCGTACACGAGTTCGAGCTGGAGCCGGCGGACAATCAGCGCCTCGCGGGCCTGTGCGGCCCGCTCGACGAGAACCTGAAGCTCGTCGAATCGCGGCTCGGCGTGCAGATCCGCCGCCGTGGCAACGTGTTTCGCGTCTCGGGCGAGCAGGCCGATGCGGCCGAGAGCGTGCTGCGCGACCTGTATGAACACGGCACGGATCCCGCGGGCGGCGCGACGCCCGAGGAAGTGCATCTCGCGCTGCGTGAACGTGAGCGCGATGCGGAGCCGCGCGACCGGCCGCTGCATCCCGAGATCGGCGGCGACGACGACGTCGCGGGCGCTGGCGCGAGCCTGCGCGTGCCGCGCGGCCTGATCCGCGCGCGCGGGCCGCACCAGCGCGAGTACGTGCGCAGCATCCTCGGGCGCGACCTGACCTTCGGCATCGGGCCCGCCGGCACCGGCAAGACCTATCTCGCGGTCGCCTGCGCCGTGGAGGCGCTGCACGCCGATCGCGTGCGTCGCATCGTGCTCGTGCGTCCCGCCGTGGAAGCCGGCGAACGGCTCGGCTTCCTGCCGGGGGACCTCACGCAGAAGGTCGACCCGTACCTGCGCCCGATGTACGACGCGCTGTACGAGATGATGGGCTTCGACAAGGTGGCACGCTACATCGAGCGCAACGTGATCGAGGTCGCGCCGCTCGCGTTCATGCGCGGCCGCTCGCTCAACGATTCGTTCGTGATCCTCGACGAGGCGCAGAACACGACGATCGAGCAAATGAAAATGTTCCTGACGCGCATCGGCTTCGGCTCGAAAGCCGTCGTCACCGGCGATGTCACGCAGACCGATCTGCCGACTGGCAAGCCCTCGGGATTGCGCCACGTGATCGACGTGCTGCGCGGGGTCGACGGCGTCGCCTTCGCCTTCTTCGATTCGCAGGATGTCGTGCGCCACCCGCTGGTGCAGCGCATCGTGCAGGCCTACGAAGCGCGCGGCGGACCGGAACGATGACCCGGTCGGGAGCGTCGCCACTGCGGCTCGATGTGACACGCGGCGTGCGCGCCTGGGCGCCGCCGCAAGCGGCGATGACCCGCTGGGCTGCCACGGCGCTCGGCCGGCGAGGCGCCGGACGCGAAGTCGCGGTGCGGGTCGTCGCGCCCCGCGAAAGCCGGCGCCTGAATGCCCTGTGGCGCGGCAAGGACAAGCCCACCAACGTGCTCGCGTTCCCGGCGGCTGCGGGGGCGGCCGGGAGGGTGCGACGCGGTACTGCGCGTGCGCTGGGCGATCTCGTGATCTGCGCGGCCATCGTGCGCGCCGAGGCGCGCGAGCAGCGCAAGCCGCTCACGGCTCACTGGGCGCACCTCGTCGTGCACGGCACGCTGCATCTTGCGGGTTACGACCATGTGCGCGATGCGGATGCCGCACGCATGGAACGCCGCGAGATCGCGGTGCTGCGGCGGCTCGGCATCCCGAATCCCTACCTCTCCGGAACCTGACATGCCCCTGGACAAGAGCGATCCCACCGATGGCAATGTCACCGGCCGCTGGCTGAGGCGCCTGAAGCGGACGGTGGCCGGCGTGCCCGAGGACCGCGAGTCCCTGCTCGACAGCCTGCGCCAGGCGAATGCGCGCGGGCTCCTCGATGCCGATGCGCTCGGCATGATCGAGGGCGTGCTCGATGTGGCCGACCTGCGCGTGCGCGACATCATGGTGCCGCGCGCGCAGATGGTGTTCGTGCGCCGCAACGACCCGCCGTCGGTCACGTTGCCGACCGTCGTCGAGTCGGGGCATTCGCGCTTTCCGGTGATGGACGACGACCGCGACGACATCGTCGGCATCCTGCTCGCGAAGGACCTGCTGCGCGTCTACGCCGAGGGCGGCGCCGCGCAGTTCGACATCCGCGAGTGCATGCGGCCGGCGGTATTCGTGCCCGAGGCGAAGCGCGTCAACGTACTGCTGAAGGAATTTCGCGGCAACCGCAATCACATGGCGATCGTCGTCGACGAGTACGGCGGCGTGTCGGGCCTCGTCACGATCGAGGATGTCATCGAGCAGATCGTCGGCGAGATCGACGACGAGTTCGACGTCGAGGAGGACGTCAACATCCGCCGCGACGCCGAACGCCAGTACACGGTGCGCGGCGTCACGCTGATCGAGGAATTCAACGAGTACTTCGGCACCCAGTTTTCCGACGACGAGTTCGATACCGTCGCGGGACTCGTGATGAAGGAGTTCGGCCGCCTGCCGCGCCGCGGTGAAACGGTGTCGATCGCGGGCATCGAGTTTCGCGTCATGCGGGCCGATCGTCGGCGCGTCGAAAGCCTGCGCGTCGCGACACCCACCGACGTGCTGCCGCCCGAGGAACGGGCTGCACGTGGCGAGGGCTGAGGCGACGCGCCGTCGCCTGCGCCTCGTGGCCGCCGCCGCCGCGGGCGCGTCGGTGGCGCTCGCGTTCGCCCCGCTTGGCCTGTGGCCGTTCGCGATTCTCGGTCCCGCGGTCCTCATCGCATTGTGGGACGGCGCCGCGCCGCGCGCGGCGGCCGCGCTCGGCTTCTGGTTCAATGCGGGGACTTTCGCGGCGGGCACGTACTGGCTCTACATCAGCATTCATGTCTTCGGCGCGGCGCCGGTGTGGATCGCATTCCTGCTGATGCTCGGGCTCGTCGCGATCATGGGCGGCTACCATGCGGCGCTCGGCTATGCGGTGGCGCGCTGGCTGCCCGCGCGCGGCGCCTGGCGTTGGCTCGCGGGAATTCCCGCCGCGTGGCTGCTCGTCGAATGGCTGCGGGGCTGGTTCCTGTCGGGCTTTTCGTGGCTGTCGCTCGGTTACTCGCAGACCGACACGGTGCTCGCGCGGCTCGCGCCGGTCGGCGGCGTGTACCTGCTGTCCGCGATGCTCCTCGTGATGGCCGGTGCGCTCGTCATGCTCATTCGTGTCCGCGGGGCGCGCGCGCGCGGCGTGGCGCTCGCTGCGCTCGTGATTCCCTGGCTCGCGGCGCTCGCGCTCGATCGTGACTGGACGCGGCCGGTGGGGCCGCCCGTGGGCGTCGCGGTGCTGCAGGGCGCGATCCCGCAGGACATCAAGTGGCTCGAGGCGAATCGCGAGACGACGCTCGAGCTGTACGCGAAGCTCACGCGCGAGGCGCTGGGCGAGCCGCTGATCGTGATGCCGGAGTCGGCATTGCCGGACCTCGCCAACAATCTCGTGCCGTTTCTCGGCCGGCTCTACAGCGAGGCGAGCGCACGCGGCTCCGCGCTCGTGCTCGGCCTCGTGCGCGCCTCCGACGACGGCACGCGCTACTTCAACTCGGTGGCCGCGCTCGGCGAGCAGGGCGTGCAGTGGTACGACAAACATCACCTCGTGCCGTTCGCGGAATTCTTTCCCGTGCCCGCGTTCGTGCGCCGGTGGCTGCGGCTGATGAGCCTGCCCTATTCGGATTTCACGCGCGGGGCCGCCGTGCAGCCGCCGCTCGAGGCCGCAGGTCTCGCGCTCGCGGCGGGCATCTGTTACGAGGATGCCTACGGCAGTACGCTCGCGCGCGAGATCGCCGGTGCCGATGCACTCGTCAACGTCACGAACGATGCCTGGTTCGGCCACTCGACCGCGCGCTTCCAGCATTTCCAGATTGCGCGGCTGCGGGCCATCGAATCCGGGCGCTTCATGGTGCGTGCCGCGAACGACGGCATTTCCGCGGTGATCGGGCCCCGGGGCGAGGTCGTCGCGGAGGCCCCCGAGTACACGGCAACCGTGCTGCGGACATCCATCACGCCGCGCCGCGGCCTGCCGCCCTATGCCCGCATCGGCAATTACGGAATCGTCACGCTCGCGGGGCTCTTCCTGGCCGCGGCGCTCTACACGCAAACGAGGCGCAGGACATGAAAAATGGAACCGAACGGCCGGCCGTGCGGTCTATCCGCAACACCGACATCCTGACAGGTCTACGACATATGGCATCACAGCCCATTGCCCGGCGCGTATTTGCGCTCGCGATCCTGTGCGGCGCGCTCGCCGCGTGCTCGCCCAAGTCTTCCACTGCGGCGGCGACGCCGCCGGCCACGAGCGGCGCCGTCACATCGGCTGCGGCACCCGCACCGGCGGCCGCCCCGATGGTCCAGGGCCTGCCCGACTTCACGGCCATCGTGCAGAAATACGGGCCCGCGGTCGTCAACATCGACGTCGTGAGCCGGCAGGAATCGCGGGGCGGCTTCCAGGGTCCGCCGGGCATGTCGCCCGACGATCCGTTCTACGATTTCTTCCGCCGCTTCGGCATTCCGACACCGCGCGGCGGCAACATGCCGCCGACCCGCGGCGAGGGCTCGGGCTTCATCGTCACTCCCGACGGGTACATCCTGACGAATGCGCACGTGATCGACGATGCGACCAACGTGACCGTGCGCCTGACCGATCGGCGCGAGTTCACCGCCAAGGTCATCGGCAGCGACAAGCGCACCGATGTCGCGGTGATCAAGATCGACGCGAAGAACCTGCCGACCGTGCGGATCGGCGACCCGAGCCAGTTGCGCACGGGCCAGTGGGTGATCGCGATCGGCTCGCCGTTCGGCTTCGACAACAGCGTGACGGCCGGCATCGTGAGCGGCATCTCGCGCTCGCTGCCGGACGACAACTATGTCCCCTTCATCCAGACCGACGTCGCCGTGAACCCGGGCAACTCCGGTGGTCCGCTGTTCAATCTTGCCGGTGAAGTGGTCGGCATCAACTCGCAGATCTACAGCCGCAGCGGCGGATACATGGGCCTGTCGTTCGCGATCCCGATCGACGTCGCGACAGGCGTGGAAGGCCAGCTGATCAAGACCGGGCGCGTGAGCCGCGGCCGCATCGGCGTGACCGTGCAGGAAGTGAACGCCCAGTTCGCGGAGTCGTTCGGTCTCGACCGGCCGCGCGGCGCGCTCATCGGTTCGGTCGAAGAGGGTGGTCCCGGCGACAAGGCGGGACTCAAGCCCGGCGACGTGATCCTCGCCGTGGACGGCAAGGACATCGACCGGTCGGCACAGCTGCCCGGCATCATCGCCAACATCAAGCCGGGGACGGACGCAACGCTCGAGGTCTGGCGCAACAAGGCGACGAAGCGCGTCACCGTGAAGGTCGCCGAGCTCGACGAGCCGATGCGCAAGGTGGCGATGCGCGGCGGCGACGAAGCCGACAACTACTCCAAGCTCGGCGTCGCGGTGCGGCCGCTCGATCCGCGCGAAAAGGCGCAGGTCGATACGCGCGGCAACCTCGTGATCGAGGATGTCGATGGCCCGGCGGCCCTCGCGGGCCTGCAGCCCGGCGACATCATCCTCGGCGTCAACGGACACGATGTCTCGACCGTGAACGACCTGCAGTCCGCCGTGCGCAAGTCCGGCAAGGCGGTGGCCTTGCGGATCCAGCGGAACGGCACCGAGATCTTCGTGCCGGTGCGCATCGGCGACTAGCCCGCCGGCACCATTCACGGGGGATCCGGCCGGATCCCCCGTGATATCCTGCGCGTTCCGATGGACGAACGTTACGACCCGGCGCGCGTCGAGCGAGCCGCGCAGGACTATTGGAATTCGCGGCAGGTGTTCGCGGCGCAGGAGGGCGCCCGCGGCGACAAGTACTACTGCCTGTCGATGTTCCCGTACCCGTCGGGTCGCCTGCACATGGGCCATGTGCGCAATTACACGATCGGTGACGTGCTCACGCGCTTCATGTACATGCGCGGCGCAAACGTGCTGCAGCCGATGGGCTGGGACGCCTTCGGCCTGCCGGCGGAGAACGCCGCGATCGCCAACGGCGTGCCGCCGGCGAAGTGGACGCGGGACAACATCGCCTACATGAAGCGCCAGCTGCAGTCGCTCGGGCTCGCGATCGACTGGAGCCGCGAGTTCGCGACCTGCGACCCGGCCTACTACCGCTGGAATCAGTGGCTCTTCCTGCGCATGCTCGAGAAGGGCATCGCCTACCAGAAGACCGGCATCGTCAACTGGGACCCCGTCGACCAGACCGTGCTCGCGAACGAGCAGGTGATCGACGGCCGTGGCTGGCGCACGGGCGCGCTCATCGAGAAGCGCGAGATCCCGATGTACTACCTCGACATCACGGCCTATGCCGACGAGCTGCTCGCGGCGCTCGAGGGCCTGCCGGGCTGGCCCGAGCGCGTCAAGACGATGCAGGCCAACTGGATCGGCAAGAGCGTCGGCTGCGAAATCGCCTTTCCCTACGCCGACGACACGACCGCCGCGATGGGCGGCGCCGGTGTACTGAAAGTGTTCACGACACGCGCCGACACGCTCTACGGCGCGACCTTCATGGCGGTTGCCGCCGAACACCCGATCGCGCTCGCAGCCGCGGCGCGTGACCCGAAGCTCGCGGCGTTCGTCGACGAATGCCGCCGCGGCAGCACGATGGAAGCGGACGTCGCGACGCAGGAGAAGAAGGGCCTGCCGACGGGACTGCACGTGCGCCACCCGTTCACGGGCGCGCCGATCGAAGTCTGGGTCGCAAACTACGTGCTGATGGCCTACGGCGAGGGCGCCGTGATGGGCGTGCCCGCGCACGATGAGCGCGATTTCGAGTTTGCAGGGCGCCACGGGATACCGATCGTGACGGTCGTGAAGCCGAAGGACGGCTCGTACGAGCGCGTGGCCGCGCCGTGGAATCCCGCGTACGGTGAGGCGGGTGTCACCGTCGATTCCGGCGAGTTCTCGGGCCTCGAGTCCGACGCCGCCGTCGAGGCGATCGCCGCCGCGCTCGCAGCACGCGGCCTCGGGGCGAGACGCGTGCAGTACCGCCTGCGCGACTGGGGCATCTCGCGCCAGCGCTACTGGGGCTGCCCGATCCCGCTGATCCATTGCACGGCGTGCGGCACGGTACCGGTGCCCGATGCCGACCTGCCGGTCGTGCTGCCAGAACATCTCGTGCCGGATGGCAGCGGCAATCCGCTCGCGAAGACATCTGCATTCGTCGACTGCGCGTGTCCGAAATGCGGCAAGGCGGCGCGCCGCGAAACGGACACGATGGACACGTTCGTCGATTCATCGTGGTACTTCCTGCGCTTCGCCTGCGCCGACAGCCACGAATCGATGGTCGATGCGCGCGTGAAGTACTGGCTGCCGGTCGACCAGTACATCGGCGGCATCGAGCACGCGATCCTGCACCTGCTCTACTCGCGCTTCTGGACGCGCGTGATGCGCGACCTCGGCCTCGTCGCGCTCGATGAGCCGTTCGAGCGGCTCCTGACGCAGGGCATGGTGCTGAACCACATCTACTACCGCCACCCCGAGGGCGGGCGGCGCAGCTACTACAATCCCGCCGATGTCGAGACACGCGACGGCGTGCCGGTGCTGCTCGCCGACGGCGAGCCCGTCGTGCACGACGGGCTCGGCACGATGTCGAAGTCGAAGGGCAACGGCGTCGATCCGTCGAAGCTCGTCGAGGAATTCGGCGCCGATACGGCGCGCCTGTTCATGATGTTCACGGCGCCGCCGGAGCAGTCGCTCGAATGGAGCGACGAAGGCGTGCAGGGCGCGTACCGCTTCATTCGTCGCCTGTGGAAGGCCGTGCACGACCTCGTGTCGCAAGGCCCGGTGCCGGCGGTCGACTTCGCAGCCCTCGGGCCGGCGCACAAGGCACTGCGGCGACTCACGCACGAGACGCTCGGCAAGGTCACCGACGACATCGGGCGGCGCTACACCTTCAATACGGCGATCGCCGCGAACATGGAGCTGCTGAACGCAGCCACCCGCACGTCCACCGCGGACGCGGTGGGCCGCGCCGTCGTGCGCGAGGCATACGAGGTGATCGTGCTGACGCTCTCGCCGATCATCCCGCACGTGACGCACGTGCTGTGGCAGGCACTCGGGCACGCGACCGCGCTGATCGAGGAGCGCTGGCCGCAACCCGACCCGGCGGCGCTGGTGCGCGAGGAAATCGAACTCGTGGTGCAGGTGAACGGCAAGCTGCGCGGCAAGGTGACCGTTGCGGCCGGGGCCCCGGACGAGGCCGTGCGCGCCGCGGCGCTGGCCGACGAGAATGCGCGACGCTTCATGGGCGACAAGCCGGTGCGCAAGGTCATCATCGTGCCGGGCAAGCTGGTCAACATCGTGGTGGCCTCGTGACGCGCACAGGCGTGGCGCTGCGCCTCATCGCGATTAGCGCGGGCATCGCGGCCGTGTCCGGCTGCGGGCTGCGCCTGCAGGGCCGGGAAGCGGTGCCGCAGGCCTTTGCGAGCGCCTGCGTCGAGGCCGAGGATAGGCAGAGCGATTTCTTCCAGGCCCTGTCGCGCTCGCTCGCGGCGAGCGGCGTGCGACTCGAGCGCGACTGCGCGCGGGCGGAGGCGACGGTACGCGTGTCGCGCGACGAGGTGAAGGAGCGGGTGTTGTCCGTCTCCGCACGCAACATTCCGCGCGAGTTCGAGCTGACCTACCGAGTCGAGTTCGGCGTGCACAAGGGCGGGACCGAGCTGCTCGCGCCGCGCGAACTGTCGCTGTCGCGCGATTTCACGTTCGACGAGACCATCCTCCTCGCGAAGGAACGCGAACAGCGGCTGCTCGAGGATTCGCTCGCGCGCGACCTCGCCGCGCTCGTGATGCGCCAGCTCGCGGCGCTCTGAGGCGCGCGGGTGGACAAGGGCGCCGCGGTCCTGCGAATCAACGGCGTCGATCGCGTCGCGCTCGGCACGCTGCTCGCCCGCTACGGACTGCGCCTGCGCTTCATCGCGCCCGACGAGGCGATTCCCGGCTCGTTCTGGGGCGAGAGCGAAGCGGGCCTCGTCGCCGATTGTCTCTACGCGCGCCTCGATACGCCCGTGCACTCGGTACTGCACGAGGCGGCGCACTACATCTGCATGACGCCCGAGCGCCGCGCCGGGCTCGACCGCGATGCCGGCGGAGACGATGCCGAGGAATGCGGAGTCTGTTACCTGCAGGTGCTGCTCGCGTGCGAGCTGCGCGACGTCGGCCGCGAGCGGCTGTGCGACGACATGGACGCGTGGGGTTACAGCTTTCGCGAGGGGCCGAGTCGGGCCTGGCTCGCCGGGGATGCGCGCGATGCGCACGAGTGGCTCCGCGTGCGCGGGATCATCGACGGGCACGGGGCGCTCACGTGGCAGCTGCGCACATGATCACCCGCGCTGCGGTCACGCGCGCGGCAGGTGTCGCGCCGGTCATCGAGACACTCGAGCTCGCGACGCCGCGCGACGATGAAGTGATCGTGCGCCTCGTTGCGACGGGCATCTGCCACACGGATCTCTTCGCGCCGTCGATCTGCCCCTTGCCGGCCGTGTTCGGGCACGAAGGCGCCGGCGTCGTCGAACGCGTCGGTGCACGGGTCGGCCGCGTGAGGCCGGGCGACCGGGTCGTGATGACCTTCGGCTCGTGTGGCCGCTGCAGCCAGTGCGCCGGGAACGCGCCGGCTTACTGCGAGTCCGGGCACGCGCTGCAGTTCGGTGGTGCGCGCGCGGACGGCAGCACGACCCTGTCGTGCAGTGGCGAGCCGGTGCACGGCTCGTTCTTCCAGCAGTCGTCGTTCGCGACGTTCGCGCTCGGCACCGAGCGCAATGTCGTGCCGTTGCCGCCCGACATGCCGCTCGAGCTCGCCGCGCCGCTCGGCTGCGGTGTGCAGACCGGCGCGGGAACGGTGCTGCGCAGCCTGCGCGCGCAGTCGGGGGCCTCGATCGCCGTCTTTGGTGCGGGCACGGTCGGCTTGTCCGCGATCATGGCGGCGCGCCACGCACGACTCTCGACCATCATCGCGGTGGACATCGATCCGGTGCGCCTCGAGCTGGCGCGCGAACTCGGCGCGACGCATGCGCTCGATGCCCGGGACGGCGACGTCGCCGCACGCATCCGCGCGATCGTGCACAGTGGCGTGATGTACTCGATCGAAACGTCGGCCGCGGTGCAGGCGCTCAATGACGCAATTGCGTGCCTCGCGCACCGCGGGGAATGCGCGCTCGTGACAGTGCCCGCGCTCGGCGCACCGGTGCCGATCAGCCTGCTGCCGCTGCTGACCGGCGGGCGTCGACTCGTGGCGGTGCTGGAAGGCGACAGCGTACCGGACGAGTTCATCCCGCAGCTCGCGGCGATGCACCTCGCAGGCGAACTGCCGATCGAGCGGCTCACCGCGGCCTACGACTTCGCCGACATCGGCCGCGCGCTCGCCGACGCGGAGGCGGGCCGCGCGGTGAAGCCGGTCCTGCGGTTCTGAGGGCCGTGTCCCGCCTGCGGCAGCGCTACCCGCGCGCGGCAGCCGCGAGATGATTGACGGCCCGGAACGCGAACACCATGCCGGGACCGATCGTGCAGCCGGGGCCCGCGTAGGCGCGCCCGAGCGCTGCCGCCGAGTTGTTGCCGACGCAATAAAGGCCGGGGATCGGCTGTCCGGCCGTATTCACGACCTGGCCGTGATCGGTGATTGCGGGACCGCCCTTGGTGCCGGTATCGCCCGGTTCGATCTTCACCGCGTAGTAGGGGGCCGTATCGATCGGCACGAGGCACGGATTGGGTTTCGCGCTGCGCAGCGACCAGTAGCGGTCGTGGACCGAGTTGCCGCGACCGAACTCCGGGTCCACGCCCGTGCGCGCGTACTCGTTGTTGCGCCGTATGGTGTCGGCGAGGCCCGCCGGGTCCACGCCGATCTGGCGGGCGAGACCCTCGAGCGTCTGATCCTTGAAGAGGAAATCGCCCCACCATTCCTTCGGTGCCTTCGAGTCCGGAAACGCCACGCTCGGCAGCAGCGGGCCGAACGGGCAGTTCTTGCGATAGCGCGCGTCGAAAACCCACCACGCGGGAATCGCGCCGCCCGACCGGGCGTGCTCGGCATACATCGCGAGCTGGAAGCGGTCGTAGGAGAGCGCCTCGTTGACGAAGCGCTTGCCCTGCCGGTTCACGCACACCGAGCCGCCGAAGCCGCGCTCGGCGAACACCGGCTGCGCGCCTTGCGAGACCGAGGGATTGCGCACCGTCGGCGTGCCCCAGCTGAGATCCATGTGCTCGAGCTTCGCGCCGATCGCGGCCGCCGCGCGGATCGTGTCGCCGGTGTTGAGGCCGGCCGGCGTCGCCGCCCATTCCTGGCGCGTCGGATGCGGCAGGTACTCATCCCGCATCGCCTGGTTGCGCTCGAAGCCGCCGGCCGCGAGGACCACTCCGCGCCGTGCGCGCAAGTTCACCGGCTGCCCGGCGCGGCGCGCGACGACGCCGCACACACGGCCGTCCTCGACGACGAGGGATTCCAGCGGGCACTCGAGCCACAGCGGGATGCCGCGCACGAGCATCGCATGGCGCAGCCCGCCGATGAGCGCACTGCCGAGGCACAGCCGCCGGTCGCGCTTCGTGCGAAAGCGCCAGGGAATGTCGAACCAGTAGCGCAGCATCACGCGCAGCGCGACCCCGAACCAGCCCGGGGACTTCGTCGCCATCGTGTTCGACTCGGGAATCGTCATGCCGATGCCGTTCAGCGTCGAGCCCGGATGCGTCGGCCGCAGGCGCGCAAATTCCTCGCCGAGCAGCGCGCCGTCGAAGGGATCCGGCGCGAGCGCACGACCGCTCGCGGTCGCGCCCGGCAACTCCTGGTAGTAATCCGCGTAGCCCTCGCTCACCCGGTAGCGCAGCGAGGTCTTCTCGTTGATGTAGCGGATCAGGTCCGCGCCGCTCTCGAGATAGGCGCGGACCTTGCTGTCGGGAGTGGTGTCACCGGTGGCGGCCTTGAGGTAGGTGTAGGCCGATTCGTAGTCGTCCTTGCCGAGTCCGTTCATCGGAATCCACAGTGCGCCGCCCGACGTCGCGGTCGTCCCGCCGTACTGGTCGCTCTTCTCGATGACCAGCACCTTCATGCCGAGGTCGTGCGCGCGGATCGCGGCGAGCAGCGCGGCGCCTCCCGAGCCGGCCACGATCAGATCGAATTCGTCGTTGCTCTGCATGGTCTGCCTTCAGCGAGCGAGCCCGCGGGGCCGGGTCATCGGATGGGTCCGCGCAAAGCATATCGCATCGCTGCGCGGCTTGCGGCGCCCCGGGTCGAGCCCGCCGGCCGTGCCGCACCCAATCCTGGACCCGGTCTCGGGAGGAATGCGATCCTCTTGCCGGGCATCGATCGATCCGGCGCGTGATGTAAGCTCACGCAGGGATGCCGGGAGAGTCTGCGTGAACCTCGATACGCTGATCGCCGAGCGTGACATAGGCAGAGCCATCTATCGTTTCGCGCGTGCGATGGACGAACGCGACTGGGCCGCGCTCGACGACATGGTCGTCCCGGAGGCGACCGCCGATCTCGGCATGGGACTGGTCAGCGGACGTGCGGCCATCGTCACCTTCATCCGCAGCTTCCTCGACGACTGCGGCCCGACCCAGCACCTGATCGGCAATGTCGTCGTGGACGTCGACGGCGAACGCGCTGCGAGCCGCTGCTATGTGCACGACATGCACCAGGGCGCGGGCGAGAAGGCGTCGATGACGTTCTCGACGCTCGGCGAGTACCATGATCGCTGGGTACGCCGCGACGGGAGCTGGTGGATGGTCCATCGCCGCAAGCTGAATCATGCGCATATCGGCTCGATCGAAGTGCTGGGGCCGGGGCCACGATGAACCTGAAACCCGTATTGACGCTCTCGCTGCTGATCGGCTGCGCAACCGCATTCGGCGCCACACCGCCCGACGACATTCAGGCGCTCTCGAGCCGGGGCCGCGCGCTCTATGCCGAGCGCTGCGCGGCCTGCCACGACCATCCGCAGGGTCGCATCCCGCCGCGCATCCTGATCTCGACCGTGCGCGCGCCCGAAGACATCGTGGCTGCGCTCGCGAGTGGCGTGATGCGCCAGCAGGCGACCGGCCTCGGCGAGCAGGAAATCCGGGCGCTCGCCGTGTTCCTGACGGGAAGGCTGCCGTTGGCAGACCAGCGTGACCCGAACGCCAATGCCTGCGTCGCGAAGCCGGCATCGCTGATTCCCGGTTCAGCGGACTGGAACGGATGGGGACGCGACCCGGCGAACACGCGCTTCCAGCCGCTCCCGGGGCTCACGGCGGGCGACCTGCCGCGGCTGAAGCTGAAGTGGGTCTTTGCCTATCCCGGCAGTCGCGTCTACGGGCAGCCCGTGGTCGTCGGCGGGCGCATTTTCGTTGGCGGCAACTCGGCCGGACGGGTTTTTTCGCTCGATGCGCGCACGGGCTGCACGTACTGGAGCTATCAGGCAGAGGCGTATGTGCGCACGGCCGTCGTCGTCGGTCCCGCCGGCGCGGGACCGGATGCGCGGCTCGCCGCGTTCTTTGGCGGTGATCGCGCGATGGCTTATGCCGTGGACGCGGCGACGGGCGCCCCGCTGTGGGCGACACGCGTCGACGAGCATCCGCTGGCGCACGTGCTCGGTACGCCGAAGCTGCACGACGGGCGGCTCTACGTACCCGTGTCATCCACCGAGTCGAGCGCAGCCGCCGATCCGGATTACCCTTGCTGCAGCTTTCGCGGCAACGTGGTCGCGCTCGACGCCGCGACGGGCCGGGTCCTCTGGCGCGGCGCCGCGATCGAAGGTCCGCTGCAGTCCGGTCGCCTGAAAGAAAATGGCGAGCACATCCTGGGGCCGGCCGGTGCGGCGATGTTCGCGTCACCGACGATCGATGCGAAGCGGGGTGTCCTGTACGTGGGGACGGGCAACTCCTACACGAGCCAACGTGAGAGCGGCAGCGATGCGATTCACGCGTTCGATCTCGTGACCGGCCGGCGGCAATGGACCCGGCAGGTCCTCGCGACCGACGCGTGGGTGGGCGGCTGCGAAGCGAACGAGCCTCGCGGCAACTGCCCGGTGCCGCTCGGCCCGGATTTCGGTTTCGGCAGCTCGCCGATACTCGTCGAGCGGGCAGGACACCCGTCCGTGCTGCTCGCGCCGTCCAAGTCCGGCGTCCTTTACGCGCTCGATCCCGACGCAGGCGGCCGGGTGCTGTGGCAACGCGAGCTCATTCGCGGCGACCTGAACGGCGGCATTCTCTGGGGCCCGGCGGTCGTGGGCGATCGCGTGTTCGTGGCGACGTCGAAGTACGATTACGTCTCGGGCAAGGGGGCCGGCGCACTCGCCGCCGTGGCGATCGACACCGGGCGACTGCTGTGGCGCACGCCGGCGCCCGTGCGGCCCTGTACGTGGGGCAACGAGCGCTGCGCACAGGCGCAGCTCGCCGCCGTCACTGCGATGCCCGGCGCCGTCTTTGCAGGCTCGATGGATGGGCGCATCCGTGCCTACGCGAGTGATACCGGGCGCATCCTGTGGGAGTTCAACACGGGCGACAGGTTCGACGCCGTGAACGGCGGGCAGGCGAGCGGCGGCGGCATCGACTACGGCGGCCAGGTCGTCGTCGACGGCACGCTGTTCGTGCAATCGGGTTCGGGGCGCCAGCCCGGCAACGCGCTGCTCGCGTTTTCGGTCGACGGCCGCTGAGCCCGTCAGTGCAGCATGATCGACCCGCCGTCGGTCATGAGTGTCTGCCCGGTGATGTATTTCGCGGCGTCGCTCGCGAGAAACGCGACGGCCGGGGCGATGTCGGATTCCGGGTCGCCGAGGCGTCCGAGCGGCACGGTATTCACCATTTCCTGATACTCGGCCGGAAAGGCCTGCGCCCAACGCCGCACGCCCGGCGTGAGCGCCACCGGTGACACGACATTGACGCGGATGCCGTCGACGGCCCATTCGCGCGCGGCGACGCGCGTGATCGCCCGTATCGCCTCTTTCGCGGCGGCATAAGTGACCTGGTTGGCCCGGCCCCTGAGGCCCGCGCCGGATGCGAAGTTCACCACGGCGCCCTTCGTCTTCCTGAGTTCAGGGTACGCAGCCTTCATCAGCCAGAAGGTCGCGTACATGCCGCTGCCGAGCGAGAGGTCCCACATCTCCTGCGTGGTCTCGACGAACGGCGCCTGCATCGACGCATGCGCGTTGTTCACCAGGATATCGAGCTTGCCGTAGGCGCGGACCGCGGCCGCGACGATTCCCGGCGCGTTGTCGGCAACGGCAATGTCCGCCTGCAGGTACCTCGCCGCATCATCGGGCGCGAGCCCGGCGACCAGTGCGTCGCCCGTCGCCTGTGCGACGAGATCGACCACCAGCACCCGTGCGCCCTCGCGCAGAAAGCAGCGGACGATGCCCTGCCCGATGCCGCCGGCGCCGCCGGTGACGACCGCGACCTTGTCCTTCAGCTGCACGTCGGTGCGCCCATCGCGCGTCACGCCGCCGCGTCGATGGCGGCGGCCGCTTCCGCGGCACTGCGCATCGCGCCTTCGATGTAGCCGACTCCGCGGCAGTCGCCGACGAGTTGCACGCTGAAGCCCGCCGAGCGGAGCTGCTCGGCGAACGTGAGATCGCCACTCGCGCCCTTGGCGACGATCACGTGGTCGGCCGGAATCGTCTGCGCGTGGCCCGCGGCATCGGTGAAGGCGACGCGCTGCGGCTCGATGCGGATCTGCGTCGCTCCCGCGTGCAGCGCGACGCCGTGCTCCGCGAGCTCCTCGAGGAGTCGCATGCGTCGCACGAGCGTGAGGCCCGCGCCGAGACGCGGTGCCTCGTCGACCACCGCGACCGTGCGTCCGCGTTCGGTGAGGAACTCCGCGAGTTCGAGCCCCACGAGTTCGCCGCCGACGATCGCGATGCGCTTGCCGAGCGGCATCCACTGGCGTGTCGCCTTGCGCACGAAATCGAGGTTGTCCGTCATGCCGGTGGCCGCGCCGACCTTCGCGGCGAGCCGTGTCGCCCAGCCGGTCTTCTTCGCGAGCGCGTCGGAGCTCTCGCCCATCACCAGCGCACGCAGGTCATCGCCGCTGAAGACGTGCGGCAGCTCGCCGCCCGGGATCGGCGGCATGCTGCGCCGTGCGCCGGTCGCGACCACGACGACGTCGGGCCGGAGCGTCTGCAGCACCGAGGGTGTCGCGGCGGTGCCGAGGCGCACGTCGACGCGCGACTCGCCGAGCTGGCGGCGCAGCCAGTCGAGGAGCCGCTCGTTGGGCTCGTACGCGAGTGCCGCGAAGCGCAGCGTGCCGCCGAGCTGGTCCGCGCGCTCGAGCAGCACGACATCGTGGCCGGCCGCGTCGAGCCGGCGCGCCGCTTCCATGCCGCCCGGGCCGCCGCCCACCACGACCACGCGCTTGCGCGCGGCTGCCTTGCGGGCGGCGGGCTGCCTGAACTCGAACCCGGTCTCGGGATTCACGGCGCAGCGCACGGGCTCCTGCGTGTAGATCGCGCTGATGCAGGTGTAGCAGTAGATGCACGGCAGCACGTCCCGGGCCCGACCTTCCCCGAGCTTGCGTGCGAGGTGCGGATCGGCGAGGAGCTTGCGGCCCATCGCGACGAAATCCAGCGAGCCGTCGGCGATGCGGGCCTCGGCGACCTCGGGCTCGACGCGCCCGGAGGCGATGACCGGGATCTTCACCGCACGCTTGATCGCGGCAGCTGCGGGCAGGTTCACGCCGGGTTCCTGCGGCGTGTGCGACGCGGAATGGAGTTTGCCCTGGTCCGTGTCGTGATAGGCGGTGACCGTGATCGCATTCGCGCCGGCTTCCTCGACGAGGCGCGCGCTGCGCACCGCATCCTCGACCGTGATGCCGCCCTCGACGCCCACCTCGCGGGAGTCGAGCTTGCACCACATCGCGAAATCCGGCCCGACGGCGGCTCGTACCGCCCGCAGCACTTCGAGCAGCAATCGCATGCGGTTCTCGAAGCTGCCGCCGTACTCGTCGGTGCGCTTGTTCAGTCGCGGCGAAACGAACGAGGAGAGGAGGTAGCCATGCCCGCCGTGGATCTCTACGCCGTCGGCGCCGGCCTGCCTGGCGCGCACGGCCGCCGCCGCGAACTGCGCGATGACCGTGCGGATGTCGTCCAGCGTCAGGACGCGGAACTCGACGCTCCTGATCTGCGGCGTCGGCGACTTCGCGATTTCCTCGGCCAGCCACACTTCCGAGATGTCCTTCTTCGGCGCATCCGGAATCGACGGCACCCAGACGGGGCGCCCCGCCTTCATGTCCTCGGGCGAGACGTAGCCGCCGTGATGCAGCTGCAACGAGAACTTCGCGCCATGGCGATGCGCGGCCTCGGCGAGCGCCGCGATGCCGGGGATGAAGCGGTCGTCGGAAATCGCGATCTGCCCGGGCTCGTTGGAGCCGACTGGCCAGGCGACGCCGGCGGTGCCGGTGTGCACGAGGCCCACGCCGCCGCGCGCGTGCTCCTCGTGGAATGCGCGGATGCGCTCGCCACAGGTGCCGTCTGTTTCGGCCAGGTTGACGCCCATCGCGGTGACGATGATGCGGTTGCGCAGCTCGAGCGGCCCGATGCGTCCGGGGGAGAGGAGATGCTCGTACGTGTCGACGGACATGATCGATGCCCCTTGCTTCGGTAAGCTCTCACGGGAGAAACAAGCATAATCGCATCGGGCCCGGAGTGGCGTCGTTCGTCTGCCGGGCGATGCGCCCGGCAGACGACTGGAGCGCGGCCCATGGAAACTGGATTCATTCTCACCGAGCAGCGGGGACGCGTGGCCGTCGTGACGCTCAATCGTCCCGAGCGCCTGAACGCCCTCAGCATGCCGCTCGTGCACGCGCTCTACGCGGCCTTCGAGCGCTGCAACGCCGACGAAACAGTCGGCGCGATCATTCTTACGGGCGCGGGGCGCGCCTTCTGCGCCGGGCTCGACGTGCAGGACTGGCAGCCGCCCGAGCCGGCGGTTGCGGGCGAGCCGGCGAGCTACCGCTCGCAACTGCGCTGGCTCGAGCTGATGCGCCGCTCGAAACCGGTGGTGGCCGCCGTGAACGGGCTCGCCGTCGGTGGCGGGCTCACGCTGATCCTCTCGTGCGATGTCCGCGTTGCGTCCGAGCGCGCACAGTTCGAGGAGCGCCATGTGCGCATCGGGCTCGCGCCCGACATGGGCAGCAGCCGCCTGCTCGTGCAGGCCGTGGGGCTCGCGCAGGCACTCAAGCTGCAGCTCACCGCGCGGCGGATCGATGCGCACGAGGCCGCGCGCATCGGGCTCGTCACCGATGTCGTGGCGCACGATGCGCTGATGAGCGCCGCGTTCGCGGTCGCGGAGGAGATCGCCGCGCATCCGGTCGCGTCGCTACTGGCCGCGAAGCAGCTCGTGTGGGACAACATGTGCGAGCCGGACGGCGCAGCAGTGGTCCGGCGCGAGGCGGAAGTCGAGGAGCGACTGATGGGCGCGCCCGAATTTGCCGCGGCTCTGCGGGCCATGAGCGAGAAGCGCGCCTCGCCGGTCAGTCCTCCGCGAACCGATCCGTCGCGCTGACGAGTTCGTGGATGTTGCCGGGCTCGAAGGCCGAATGGCCCGCGTCGGGGACGATGCGCAGGTCGGCCTCGGGCCAGGCGAGGTGCAGGTCCCACGCGCTTTTCATCGGGCACACGACGTCGTAGCGCCCCTGCACGATCACGGCGGGAATGTGGCGGATTTTCGGCACGTCGTCGAGCAGCTGTGTCGTCGAGCGCAGGAAGCCGCGGTTCACGAAGTAATGGCACTCGATCCGCGCGAAGGTCTCGGCGTACGCGTCGTCGCCGAACTTCTTCAGGTCGGCCGGATTGACCTGCAGGTAACTGGTCGCGCCTTCCCAGATCGACCACGCGCGTGCCGCGGCGGCACGCACGGCCGGATCGCCGCTCGTGAGGCGCCGGTAATACGCGTCCATCATCTCGCTGTGCTCGGCCGGCGGAATCGCCGCCGCAAATGTCGTGTACAGATCCGGGAACAACGCACCGGCCCCGTCCGACTGGCCGTAGAACCAGGCGAACTCCCACGGGCGCACGAGAAAGATGCCGCGCAGCACGAGCTCTGTGACCCGCTGCGGATGCGCCTGCGAATAGGCGAGCGCGAGCGTGGAACCCCAGGAGCCGCCGAACACCTGCCAGCGATCGATGCCGAGGTGCTCGCGCAGCCGCTCGATGTCCGCGACGAGGTGCCAGGTCGTGTTGTCCTCGAGGCTCGCCCGCGGGCGGCTCTTGCCGCAGCCGCGCTGGTCGAACAGCACGATGCGATAGCGCCGCGGATCGAAGAAGCGGCGCATCTTCGGATCGGTGCCGCCGCCGGGCCCGCCGTGCAGGAACACGACCGGCTTGCCGCGCGGGTTGCCGCTTTCCTCGAAATACAGGTTGTGGATCGGCGAGACCGCGAGGCGGCCCGTGCGGTAGGCGTCGATGTGCGGGTAGAGATCGCGGCGCACGCTGCCCGCAGGCTTGCGCGCGGCCCGCTTCGCCGCGGTTCGTTTCGCCGCGGTTCGCGGGGCGGATGCGCGCCTGCCCGATGCGCGGCGGGACGCCGCGGGCGTCCGCTTCGTTGCGGCCGGCTTTTTCCGCTTGCGCATGCGCGTTCCTTTCACGAGGTTTTCGCCACCATCGCACCGAGCGGCGCGCCACCCAGCAAGTGGACATGCAGGTGATAGACCTCCTGTCCGCCGTGCGAATTGCAGTTGATGATGAGCCGATAGCCATCGTCCGCGATGCCCTCGCGCCGCGCGAGGTCGCGCGCCACCGTGAACAGGCGCCCGATCAACGCCTCGTCGCTGTCGGCGATGTCGTTGGCGGTGGGTATCGGCTTGTTCGGGACGATCAGGATATGCACCGGCGCGCGCGGGTGGATGTCGCGAAAGGCGGTCACGCGTTCGTCCCGGTAGACGATCGTGGCGGGCAATTCGCCCGCGATGATGCGTTCGAACAGCGTTGGCATCCGGAAATCGTACGCTCTGGGGCCCCCAATCTCCATGCAAATATGGATAATTCACGGGTGGCCGGGCCGAAAACATGAAAGTCGCTCCAGAGGGGCTCGCCGCGCAGCTCGCGCGCACGCTGTCCCCCGTGTATCTCGTGTCCGGCGACGAGCCACTGCTGGTCGGTGAAGCGGCGGATGCGGTACGCGAGCGGGCGCGGGCGGCGGGCTTCACGGAGCGCGCGGTCCATTTCATCGAGCGCGGCAGCAGCTGGGACGACGTGCGTGCGGACACCGGCAATCTCTCGCTGTTTGCCGCGCGCCGTCTGGTGGAATTGCGCATGCCGACGGGGCGTCCCGGCGCCGCCGGGAGTGCGGCGATCGTCGCGCTGATCGAACGGCACGATCCCGATACGCTGCTCCTGATCGTGACCGGGCGCCTCGACCGCGACGCCCAGGGCGCTGCGTGGGTGCGTGCCGTCGATGCACAGGGCGTGTGGGTGAACGCGTGGCCGATCGCGCGTGACAAGCTGCCGGCCTGGCTCGGCGCGCGCGCGCGTCGCGCGGGCCTCACGTTCGATCCGGCGGCTCTCGCACTGCTCGCCGATCGCACCGAGGGGAACCTGCTCGCCGCGCAGCAGGAAATCGACCGTCTCGCACTCGTTGCCCGCGGCACGACGATCGGCGTCGCCGAACTCGCCGGGAGCGTCGCGTCGAGCGCGCGCTACGACGTGTTCGCGCTCGGCGATGCCGCGCGCGCAGGACAGGCCGCGCGTGCGCTGCGCATCCTCGAGGGTCTGCGGGCCGAAGGCGTCGAGGCGACGCTCGTGTTGTGGGCGCTGCTGCGCGAGATGCGCCGTGTGTTGCAGGGCGGCTCGCGCCTCTCGCGGCGCGACTACCCGCGCCTCGTCGAACGCGCCGCGCGCGCCGACCGCGCGATCAAGGGGCGGCTGCAGGCGGACGGCTGGGACGAGATCGCCCTCCTTGCCGTGAATCTCTGCGGCGTCCCGTTTCCCCTCCCGAGGCAGATCTGATGCAACCCATGGGCCTCTTCGGCGGCACGTTCGATCCGATTCACTACGGGCACCTGCGCACGGCCTTCGAGCTGTGGCAGGCCGTCGGGCTCGAGGAGGTCCGGTTCCTGCCGACCGGCGATCCGCCGCATCGCGATGCACCGCTCGCGGACGCAGCGCTGCGCATCGCCATGGTGCGCGCGGCGATCGCCGACCAGCCGGCCTTCGTGGTCGACGATCGCGAGACACGGCGCGAGGGGCGGTCATACTCGGTCGACACGCTCGTCGAGCTGCGCCGCGAATTTCCGGATCGCTCGCTGTGCCTGCTGCTCGGCATGGATGCATTCCTCGGCCTGCCGACCTGGCATCGCTGGCGCGAGCTGCCGGAACTTGCGCATATCGTCGTGGCGCACCGGCCAGGCTGGAAGGCCCCGACCACGGGCCCCCTCGGCGAGCTGATGGTCGATCGCGGTACCGGTGGCGTACGCGATCTGCACGCGGCCAGGGCCGGGCGCATCTTCATCCACGCCGTGACGCAGCTCGAGATTTCATCGACCGACCTGCGGGACCTGATCGTCGATGGGCGCGATCCTCGCTACCTGGTGCCCGACGTGGTTCGTGACATGCTGCGCGCGTCGGGGTGCTATGCTCGGGGCCAACGTTGACATCGGGAGAGGTCCAACGCCGCACATGACCACCGCCAAACGCACGCGTCGCGGCGCTTCGCGCCCGTCGCCCCTCGAGAATCTCGTCACCGCCGCGCTCGACGACATGAAGGCGGTCAATGTCAGGGTTCTCGACGTCCGTGGGCTCACGGACATCGCCGACACCTTCGTCATCGCGTCGGGAAACTCCGACCGCCACGTCCGCTCCATCGCCGACCGGGTCATCCAGAACGCCAGGGCTGCAGGCTTTCGCACGCACGGGCTCGAAGGCGAGCGCGACAGCGAATGGGTGCTCGTCGACCTGAATGACGTGATCGTGCACGTGATGCTGCCACGCACGCGCGAGTTCTACGGCCTCGAGCGGCTGTGGGAGGGCGACGGCGCGGCCGCACCGGGCGGCGTGGCAGCGGCGCGTCCGGCGAAGTCTGCCCACGCGAAGGCGCCGGCCGCAAAGTCGGCGCGCAGGCGTCCGGCTGCGCGCGCGCGCCCGGCCGGCGCCGCGCGCGGCCGCACGCACTGATCCGCGCGCCCGATCCGCCATGCGGGTGCGCATCATCGCCGTCGGCACCCGCATGCCGGCGTGGGTCGGCGCGGGCTGTGACGAGTACCTGAAACGCCTCCGTGGCGGCCTGCGTGTCGAACTCGTGGAGCTCGCGCCCGGCACACGGACTGCGCACGCGGACGCCGACCGGGCCGTGCGGGAGGAGGGGGCACGCCTGCTCGCGCGCATCGGCCGTGACGACTTCGTCGTCGCGCTCGACGAGCGCGGCAGGGCGTTCGCGAGCCTCGAACTCGCGCAGTGGCTCGACGCGCGGCTGCACGAGGGACGCGACCTCGCGTTCCTGATCGGCGGTCCCGACGGTTTCGCGGACGAGGTGCGCGCCCGCGCGCAGCTCGCCTGGTCGCTGTCGCGGTTGACGCTGCCGCACGCGCTCGCGCGCGTCGTGCTCGCCGAGCAGCTCTATCGCGCGCATGCGGTGCTCGCGGGGCACCCCTACCATCGCGCATGACCGCCCCGGTGCTGTGCCTCGCGTCGGCCTCGCCCCGCAGGCGCGAACTGCTCGCGCAGATCGGCGTGCCGCACCTCGTGCTCGCGGCCGATGTCGATGAGGCGCGGCTCGACGGCGAGGCGCCGGCGCATTACGCGGCTCGCGTCGCACTCGCCAAGGCCGAGGCGGCATGGCGCGCGCCTGCCGCGCGGCAGGGGCTGCCGGTGCTCGCCGCCGACACGACTGTGGCACTCGGCAACGAGGTTCTCGGCAAGCCGGCCACCCTCGAGGAAGGCGTCGGGATGCTGCTCGCGCTCGCAGGGCGTACGCACGAGGTCGTCACGGCGATCGCACTCCTCAGCGGGGAGCTGACCGCCCCTGCGGTGCGCCAGCGCACGGTGCGCTCGGAGGTGCGCTTCCGGGCCATTGCGCGCGCCGAGGCGGAGCGCTACTGGCACACCGGCGAGCCGCGCGACAAGGCCGGGGGTTATGCGATACAGGGGCTCGCGGCGGTATTCGTCGCGGCGCTCTCGGGCAGTTATTCTGGTGTCATGGGTCTACCGCTCTTCGAGACAGCCGCGCTCCTCGCCGAGGCCGGCGTTCCGGCCTGGGCCGGCCCCGCGGCATGAGTACCGAGATCCTGATCAATGGCGGGCTGCGCGAGACACGCGCGGCGATCGTCGAGAACGGGGCGCTGCAGGAAGTGCACATCGAGCGCGCGAGTCGCCGCGGCCTCGTCGGCAATGTCTACAAGGGCCGCGTCACGCGCGTGCTGCCCGGCATGCAGGCCGCGTTCGTCGACGCCGGGCTCGAGCGCGCGGCGTTCCTGCACGTCGACGACATCGCGGTCACCCGGCCCGACGCGACGATGGTCGGGCTGCCGAAGATCGACGACATCCGCCGGCTCGTGAACCAGGGCGACGAGATTCTCGTGCAGATCGTCAAGGATCCGCTCGGCACGAAGGGCGCGCGGCTCACGACATTCCTGTCGCTGCCGTCGCGCTTTCTCGTCTACATGCCGCGCAGCGACGGCGTCGGCGTGTCGGCGCGCATCGAGGACGAGGCCGAGCGCCAGCGCCTGCGCGAGCTGCTCGCGAGCCTGCCGCCGCCGTCGCAGGGGGGCGGCTTCATTCTGCGCACGGCGGCGGCGGGCGCGACGCGCGATGCGCTGCGCGCCGACATGATCTACCTCGATCGCCTGTGGAGCCACGTGCGCGAGCGCGCGCTCACGGCCGCGGCGGGCGATCTCGTGCACGAGGACCTGCCGCTGCCGACGCGGATGCTGCGCGACGAACTCGGGCGCGACATCGAGCGCGTGCTGGTCGATGCGCCCGCGACCCACGCGCAGATGCAGGCGTTCGCGCGGGCATTCGTGCCGGAGATGCTCGAGCGGATCGAGCTCTATGCCGGTCAGCGGCCGATCTTCGACCTGCACGGCATCGAGGACGAGATCGCGCGGGCGCTCGGGCGCAAGGTCGAACTGAAGTCCGGGGGCTACGTGATCGTCGACCAGACCGAGTCGATGACCACGATCGACGTCAACACGGGCGGCTACGTCGGACACCGCAACCTCGAGGAGACGATCTTCCGCACGAATCTCGAGGCGGCCGTCGCCATCGCGCGGCAGCTGCGGCTGCGCAACCTCGGCGGCATCATCATCATCGATTTCATCGACATGCAGGACGAGTCGCATCGACGCCAGGTGCTCGAGGCACTGTCTCGCAGCCTCGCCGCCGATCGCGTGCAGACGCACATCGCGAGCCTCTCGCCGCTCGGTCTCGTCGAGATGACGAGGAAGCGCACGCGCGAGAGCCTCGAGCACCTGCTGTGCGAACCGTGCCCGACCTGCGAGGGCCGTGGATTCGTGCGCACCGCCGAAACCGTATGCCTCGAGATCCTGCGCGAGATCTCGCGCCAGGTGCGCCAGTTCGGCAGCCGCGAACTCGTGATCCTCGCGCATCAGGACGTGATCGACCGGCTGCTCGACGAGGAGGCGCCCGCGCTGTCCGAACTCGAGGCGGCGAACGGCAAGGCGATCCGCCTGCAGGTCGAGCCGTTCTATGGCGTCGAGCAATACGACGTGGTGCTGAGATGAGCGGTCCGCGCGTGGCCGCGATCCAGATGACGACCGGTGCCGACGTCGCGGACAATCTCGAGCAGGCCGGCACGCTCATCGCGGAGGCTGCCGATCGCGGTGCGCTCGTCGCCGCGCTGCCCGAGAACTTCGCGTTCATGGGCCACAGGGACGTCGACAAGCGCGCAGTCGCCGAGCCGGAAGGCGCAGGACCCATCCAGGAATTCCTGTCCGGGTCGGCGCGGCGCCACCGGCTCATGGTGATCGGCGGCACGATGCCGATCGCGATCCCGGGCGGCGACGGCCGTGTCGCGGCGGCGAGCCTCGTATTCGACGCGGATGGCCAGCGCGTCGGGCGCTACGACAAGATCCACCTGTTCGACGTCGACCTGCCGTCCGCGGCGGAAACCTATCGCGAATCGGCGCACGTGGCACCGGGCGGTCGCGTGCAGCTGCTCGATACGCCGGCGGGCCGGCTCGGCATGGCCGTCTGCTATGACATCCGTTTCCCCGAGCTCTTTCGCCGGCTCTCGGCGCAGGGTGCGGACTGGTTCGTGCTGCCGTCCGCGTTCACGGTCCCCACCGGGGAGGCGCACTGGGAAACGCTGCTGCGCGCACGCGCGATCGAGAACCTTGCGTTCGTCGTCGCGCCGGCCCAGTCGGGCCGGCATGCGAACGGGCGCCTCACCTACGGCGACACGATGATCGTCGATTACTGGGGGCGCGTGCTCGCGCGCCGCCCGAGCGGCCCCGGCTGCGTGGTGGCAGAGTTCGACCGCGCCGCGCAGGCGGACGCGCGTCTGCATTTTCCGGCGCTACGGCACCGAACGCTCTGAGGAAGGTCCAACGGACATGAGTGCAGCCCCCGATTCCCTGTCGATCGCGCGCGACCTGATCCTGCGGCCGGGCGGGCTCGATGTCGCGCGCGTGGATCGCGTGCTCGGCGACGTGATGGGCCACGCCGTCGACGCCGCCGACATCTACTTCCAGCTCGCGCGCGAGGACTCGTGGGCGCTCGAGGACGGCATCGTCAAGGAAGGCGGGGCGAGCATCGAGCAGGGTGTCGGCGTGCGGGCGCTCGCCGGCGAGAAGACCGGGTTCGCCTATTCGGACGAGGTGGTGCTGCCTGCGCTCGAGGAGGCCGGGCGCGCGGCACGCGCGATCGCGGCGAGCGGCACGCAACATGCGCTGCGCGCGATGCATCCCGCGGACGGCCACAGGCTCTACCTGCCCGTGGATCCGGGGGCCGCGCTCACCGATCACGACAAGGTCGGCTGGCTCGAGCGGGTCGACCGGATCGCGCGCGCGATCGATCCGCGCATCGTGCAGGTGATGGCGAGCGTCGCATCCGTGTACGAGGTCGTCATGGTGGCGACGAGCGACGGCACGCTCGCGGCCGACGTGCGTCCGCTCGTGCGCTTCAACGTGTCGGTCATTGCCGAGCAGGACGGGCGGCGCGAACAGGGTTACGCGGGCTCCGGCGGCCGCTTCACGCTCGCCGAACTGGTGGCTGGCGACAAGCCGCTCGCGCTCGCGCGCGAAGCGGCGCGCCAGGCGCTCGTGAACCTCGAGGCCGTGCCGGCGCCCGCCGGCAGCATGACCGTGGTGCTCGGCCCCGGCTGGCCCGGCATCCTGCTGCACGAGGCGATCGGCCACGGGCTCGAGGGGGATTTCAACCGCAAGGGGACGTCGGCCTTCACCAACCGCGTCGGCGAGCGCGTCGCCTCACCCGGTGTCACGGTCGTCGACGACGGCACGCTCGCGCGTCGCCGAGGTTCGCTCAACATCGACGACGAGGGCACGCCGACGCAGTGCACGACGCTGATCGAGGACGGCGTGCTGAAGGGCTACCTGCAGGACAAGCTGAACGCGCGCCTGATGGGCACCCGCTCGACAGGCAACGGCCGGCGCGAATCCTTTGCGCACATGACGCTGCCGCGCATGACGAACACCTACATGCGCGCGGGGCCGTACGCGCCCGGGGAGATCATCGCCTCGGTACGGAAGGGCATCTACGCCGTGAACTTCGGCGGCGGGCAGGTCGACATCACGTCGGGCAAGTTCGTGTTTTCGGCGAGCGAGGCGTACCTGATCGAGAACGGCCGCGTCACGGCCCCGATCAAGGGCGCCACATTGATCGGCAACGGCCCCGACGTGCTGACGCGCGTCGCGATGGTCGGCAACGACCTGAAGCTCGACGACGGAGTGGGCACCTGCGGCAAGGATGGGCAAAGCGTGCCCGTTGGCGTCGGGCAGCCGACGCTGCGGATCGACGGCCTGACGGTCGGCGGAACCGCCTAATGGTGCCAGGATCTGACATAACCGGCGGGTTCGACGGTGCTGTGAGCTGGCGCACGCCGCGCAGCGCGGGCAGCCCGGTACCGTGTCGCCATGGACAACGCCATGAACCCTGAACCCGGCTCGACCGGAAGCTTCCAGCGCCTGCTGCCTGCCGACCTCGTCCAGGAAGCCGTGCGTACCCACGCGGAGGCACACAAGGACATGGAAGTGACCTGGCAGCCCTCGCTGATCGGCCGCTTCCTCGAGCTGTTCGCGGGTCGAAATCCGCGCGGCTGACCGCGCGCGCGCCGCGCGGTAGGATCGGCGGTGTGCGTGTCCACCGCCCCCACATCGCCCAGCCCCTGTACGACCTCCTGCCGTGGCTCTATGGCCTCGGCGGGCTCGTCGTACTCGCCCTCAGCTACTTGCGCCTCAAGGGCTGGCTGAGCGGCCTGCTGGGCCTCGCAGGCCTCGCGGCGGTGATCTGGGGACTGGCCATCGGCCTGCGCCGGCGCGACTTTCGCGCGATGCGCCACGAGTATGGAGGCGACGGGCTGCCGCCGCGCGATCAGGACGGGGGTGCTTCGACCTGACCCGTGTCGCCGGACCTGGCAGCCTGCACCACGCGATCGTCCCGATAAGTGAGCGTGTGCTGGCCGAGCGCCACCACGTCGCCGTCGGCGAGCACGTGGCGGCGCACCCGCTTGCCGCGCACCACCATGCCGTTGGTGCTGTTGAGATCCTCGATCACGCAATCCCGTGACGTCGTCACGATCTGGCAATGGTGGCGGCTGACGAAACGGCTGTCGATCTGGATGTCGTTGTCCGACGTGCGACCGATGATCACGCGGCCGAGGCGCAGCGGCATCTCGGACAGGATCTGGTCCTCGGCCGCGAGCGCCACGTGGGCGAGGATCACGTCGCTGCGCCGCGAGCCGGTGGTCTCGAGTACCCGATCGCCGGTACGGCTGCCGGCCAGCATCGTGCGCAGCTCGCGATGGGTGCGCGACGCGTATTCCGTCCACTGCAATTCCTCGACGGCGTGCAGGATGTCTGCACGCGAGACGGAGTCCCGGTCCGCGGCGTACGAGCCCATCATCGCCGTATCGCACAGCGTGTTCACGAGCCGCGGCGTCCCGCCGGTGTAGCGGTAGATCTCGGGGTACGTATCCGGCGCGAAGATCTCGCGCCCGGCCGCGCCCGCGACCTCGAGGCGGTGCAGGATGTACGCGCGCGTGTCGTCCTGCGACAGCGCGGTGAGATGGAAGCGCAGGCGGATGCGCTGCGCGAGCTGCACGAGATCGGGCGAATCGAGCTTGTCGTTGAGCTCGGGCTGGCCCGCGAGGATGATGCGCAGCACTTTCTCGCGCGAGGTTTCGACGCCCGACAGCAGGCGGATTTCCTCGAGGACACGCTGACTCAGGTTCTGCGCTTCGTCGACGATCAGCAGCACCTTGCGGCCCGCGGCGTACTGCTCGATCAGGAACTGGTTCAGTGTCGCGAGGAGTTCGGCCTTGCGCATCTTGAACGGCTGGAAGCCGAACTGCACCAGCACCGACTGCAGGAACTCGAGCGCGGAAACCTGGGTCTGGTTGACCTGCGCGACCACGACGTCCTGCTCGAGTTCGCGCAGGAAGGTTTCGATCAGCGTGGTCTTGCCCGAACCGATCTCGCCGGTGATCACGACGAAGCCGTCGGTGAACCAGATCGTCGACTCCATGTAGGCCTTGGCCCTGGAGTGGTTACGGCTGAGATACAGGTACTGGGGATCCGGGCTCAGCCGAAACGGCAGGTCGTGGAGCTTGAAGAGATCCAGGTACATGACCGCGCGATCTTACGGGAATCACCGCAGGCGCGGTAACGACAGCCGCACACCCGGTGCGAGACCCGGCAGCAACCGGCGGACCCGGCGATCCCGGGCGGCCGGCGTCGCATCGATCAGCGTGCAATGGCCGAGCTTGCGTCCCGGGCGGGCCGATTTGCCGTAATCATGCCAGTGCAGGCCAGGGGTCCCGAGCGCGGCCGCGCGGTCGGGCAGGGCACCGATCAGGTTCACCATCGCCGCGTGGCCCCGGGCGCGCGTGCTGCCGAGCGGCAGGTCGAGGATGGCGCGCAGGTGGTTCTCGAACTGGCTCGTTTCCGCACCCTCGATCGTCCAGTGACCGGAGTTGTGCACCCGTGGTGCCATCTCGTTGGCGACGAGCCGCCCGTCGCGCACGAAGAACTCGACCGTGAGGACGCCCCGGTAGCGGAAATGCTCGAGCAGGCGGGTCAGGTGGCGCGCGGCGGCACGCGCGAGCGCCGTCGGCCCCCAGGGCGCACGCGTGACACGCAGGATCCCGTCGACGTGCACATTGCCATTCAGCGGGTAGATTGCAATTTCACCGCGCGCGCTGCGCGCGCCGATGATCGACACTTCGCAGTCGAACGGGACGAATTCCTCGTAGAGCAGCGGCGCGTTGCCGAGAGTCGCATAGGCGCGCGCGAGATCGCGTGCGCTCCGCACCCGCACCTGGCCCTTGCCGTCGTAACCGAGGCGACGCGTCTTCAGCACGCCGGGGCCGATGCGCGCAAACGCGCGCGCGAGGTCGCGCTCGTTGTCCACGGCTGCGTGGCGGTTCGTCGGGATGCCGAGCTTGCCGAAGAGGCGCTTTTCGGCGAGGCGGTCCTGCGCGGCGGCCAATGCCGGCAGCGGCGGCGCGAAATCGATGCGATCCGCGAGCGCTTGCAGTGGTTCGACCGGCACGTTTTCCCAGTCGAACGTCACGACCTGCGCGCCGCGCCCGAGCCGGCGCAGCAGGCCGCGATCGGTGAACTCGCCCGTCAGGATCGGCGCGACCTGGCCGCCGGGCGTGTCCGCGGCGCGATCGAGAAAGCGGACGGACAGGCCGAGCGGGTAGGCCGCGAGCGCCAACATGCGCCCGAGCTGGCCCGCCCCGACGATGCCGACGGCCGGCGCACTCATCGGCCGCGCGGGTCGCCCTGTTCGAGTACGGCCGCGGTCTGGCGCTCGCGAAAGACCCTGAGCGCCTGATCGATTTCCGGGTGGGCGAGGGCGAGGATCGAGGCCGCCATGAGTGCCGCGTTGCGTGCGCCGGCCGCCCCGATCGCGAGCGTGGCGACTGGAATGCCCGCGGGCATCTGCACGATCGACAGCAGCGAATCGATGCCCTTCAGCGCCCTTGATTCCACCGGCACGCCGAGCACCGGCAAGGTCGTCTTCGCGGCGGTCATGCCGGGCAGGTGCGCGGCGCCGCCCGCGCCCGCGATGATGACCTTGAGGCCGCGCTGCCGGGCCGTGGCGGCGTACTCGAACAGGAGGTCGGGCGTGCGATGCGCCGATACGATGCGCACCTCGTGGGCGACACCGAGCTTCTCCAGGGTCTCGGCCGCGCCCTGCATCGTCTCCCAGTCGGACGACGAGCCCATGATGATGCCGACGAGTGCAGTCATCGACGAATTCTAGCAGTTAGCGGCCTGCCAGGCCCGACATCAGGGCGCGCAGCGCGCGATAGAGCGCCCTGGACGCCGTGGTACGGGAGGCGGGGCTGGCGTGCTCATTGCGCGCGGCGCTCGCCAGGGTGGCGAGCTGCGCCCGATCGACCGGCGGATGGCTGGCTTCGAGCGCATCGAGCGCGGCCCCACCCTCGACGATGAGGCGTTCGCGCCAATGTTCGATGCGCTTTTGCAGTTCGCTGTCGGCCGCCGTTGCCTGCGCGCGGGCGGCGAGCGCGGCCTCTATCGCGGCGGCGTCGATCCGCCGCATCAGCTTGCCGATGAACTGGCGCTGCCGCGCGAGCGCCGCGCGGCTCGTCAGACGCCGCGCCTCGCGCACCGCGTCCGCCAGCGGCTCGGGCAGGTCGAGCGCCGCGAGCTCGGACTCCCGCAGTGCGATGAGGCGGGTGCCGAGGTCCTGCGCCGCATGTGCCGCGCGCTTGCGCGCGCTCTTGCTGGGCCGGTCGTCGAATTCGTCGTCGGACATGACTGCTACAATGCACCGGATGCAACAGCGTGTGGATGGTACGCGAATTGCCGAGCTGCAAGGCGTGGTCTCGGACGCGCTCGCTGCGGCACGCCGTCTCGGGGCCACACAGGCGGAAGTCGACGCGAACCTGCAGCAGGGGCTCACCGTGAACGTGCGCCTCGGCGAGGTCGACACGGTCGAGTACCAGCGGGATCGCGGGCTCGGGGTCACCGTCTACATCGGGCATCGCAAGGGCTCGGCGAGCACGGCGGATCTCGCGCCCGCCGCAGTCGAGGCGACCGTGGCAAAGGCCTGCACGATTGCCCGCTACACCGCCGAGGATCCGTACTCGGGGCTCGCCGATGCCGACATGCTCGCGCGCGACATTCCCGACCTCGATCTCGATCACGAGTGGGCGATCGAACCTGCGGACGCCGTCGAGCTCGCGCGGCGCTGCGAGGCGGCCGGACGCGATGTCGATGCCCGCATCACGAATTCGGAAGGCGCGAGCGTGTCGACGCATCGCGGTGCGCACGTCTACGGCAACTCCTCCGGCTTCCTCGCGGGCTACCCGAGCTCGAGCCACATGGTGAGCTGCTCGCTCGTCGCGCAGGCGGGCAGCGACATGCAGCGCGACTACTGGTATGCCGCCGCGCGCGACCCGGCTGACCTCGGCGACGTCGAGGCGATCGGCCGGCAGGCGGGTGAGCGCGCGATCGCGCGGCTCGGCGCGCGCCGCCTCGGGACACAGCGCTCGCCGGTGCTGTTCGTGCCCGATCTCGCGCGGGGTGTCTTCGGGCACATGGTGGCGGCGGTGCGCGGCGGCAGCCAGTATCGTCGTTCGTCGTTCCTGCTGGACTCCGCGGGCACGCAGATCCTGCCGCCCTTCATCCAGATCCGGGAACGGCCGCATATCCCGAAGGCGCTCGCGAGCAGCCCGTTCGACGCCGAGGGCGTCGCGACACGCGACCGCGACCTCGTGCGGGACGGCGTGCTGCAGGGTTACGTGCTCGGCAGCTACGCGGCGCGCAAGCTCGGCCTGCGCACGACCGGCAATGCCGGCGGCGTGCACAACCTCCTCGTCGAGGGCAGCGGCGCGACCTGCACGTTCGAAGAGCTGATCGCGCGCATGGGGCGCGGCTTCGTCGTCACCGAGCTGATGGGGCAGGGGGTCAATGGCGTCACGGGCGACTATTCGCGCGGCGCGGGCGGGTTCTGGGTCGAGGGCGGCGAACTCGCGTTTCCGGTGCAGGAGGTCACCATCGCCGGGAACCTGCGCGACATGTACCGCGCCATCGACGCGATCGGCAGCGACGTGGACACCCGCGGGTCGATACGCGCGGGCTCGCTGCTCATCGGTGAAATGACGATCGCGGGCGGGGAATAGGCGAACGGCGGGGGTGGTCGCATGGCCGGACAGGCACGGGTCAAGTGCCGCAAGCACGGGGACGCGCACACCACTTACGTGTGCGCGCATCTCGCGGAAAATCCGGTGCAGCGCTGGTACTCGGACGTGCCGACCGAGCGCAAGCGCTGGCCGGACGCGTGGTGTTCCCGATGCCAGGTCGAGTTCCTGAAGGAAGGCGAGTGGAACGAGAAGAACGAGCAGGGGCTGGTGGCAAAGATCCTGTGTCACGAGTGCTACGAGGCGGCGCAGGCGCGTAGCCTCGAGCGCCCGCTGGATGGACCCGCCGCGCGTGTCGCCCGCGCGCTCACCGAGCGATCCCACGAGGCGTTGCGCGCGAAGCAACGGCAGCTCGAAGCGAAATACGGCCTTGGCCGGCACAAGCGCTGGGACTGGGACCAGGCGACGGGGCAGCTGGTCTTCTCGAACGATGGCGTGCCTGCCATCGCGTGCGACATCGCGTTCGTCGGCAGCGTGTCGACGCTCTCGGACACATGGCTCTGGAGCTGGGCGAACTTCAGCCTGACCGAATCGGTCCGCAGCCCGATGCTTCGCGTGCGGGAATTCGGCGAGGCGCAGGACCTGCCGAGGCTCACGGTTCCGAAGTGGCCGGCCGGCGAAGCGGACGGCTGGGAAATGACGGCCATTGCCGTGGAGATCCTCGGTGCGTCAGGCGCGTATCGCACGCCGTCGAAGAACGGCTTTACCTTCCTCGCCCTGCTGTCGGTGAGCCGCGTGCAGTGAGCGCGCACCGTTTCACGCCCGCGCCGGCTCGTCGCCTTCCGTGACGAGTTCGCCGAGCGTGCGCTCCTGGCAGCAGCCGCGCCAGGCGTCCTCGAGCGCGCGCGTGAGCCGGTCGACCGGAGGCAGCGACAGGTCGCGCGCCGGCGCGTGGCCGTTCTTCTGGTTGCGCGCAGCATCGAGGATGTCCTGCAGCCGGATGTGGTTGATGTCGCGACCGGGCAGCAGACGCTCGTCATCGGTGGCGAGCAGCAGCCCCGCCTGCTCGAGCGTCGCGACGAGCTGCGCCATCGCGATGCCCGGCAGGCCGAGTTCCGCCGACAGCGACGTGACGGTCCAGTTCGCCACGCCCTCGGCGTGCGAGCGGCCGACGAGGTACATCACCTTGAGCGCGACGCGCTCGACCTCGACGCTCGACAGGCGCAGCTCGCGCAGCCCGATGCGCAGGTATTCGGGGCACTGCACGTAGAACGAGACCTGCGCGCCGATCAGCAGGATCAGCCAGCCGAAGTAGGTCCACAGCAGCGTCGCGATGATGATCGCGAGGCCCGCATAGACGATAGTGAGGCGCGACGAGTAGACGACGAACGCCGTGAAGATCGTGCCGACCGCCGCCCACAGCACGCCGCCCGCGATGCCGCCGATCAGCGCCGGCTTCCAGCGCACGCGCGTGTTCGGCACGAACATGTAGATGAGCATGAAGATGGCGGTGACCATCACGTAGGGTTCGAGGCTCGTCGTGAACGCGAACAGGCGGCTGAGCCACGGCAGCTGCGCGATCGCCTGCCACGGTTCGCTGCGCATCGTGCGGTGCGCGAGCCCGAGGAACGCGACGAGCAGCAGCGGCCCGACGATCAGCAGGCTCACGTACTCCGTGATGCGGCGCGCGAAGCTGCGCGGCTGCTCGACATGCCAGACGTAGTTGAAGCTGTCCTCGACCTTCTTGATCGTGCCGAGCAGGGTCCACAGCAGCAGCGCGAAACCGACCGAGCCCACGAGGCCCGTGCTCACGTTGTCGGCGAACTGCATGATCCGCGCGGTGATCTCGGAGGCGGCGGCGCCGACCGGGCGGAAGAATTCGTAGATGATCGGCTCGAGGTCGCGATGCGCGCCGAAGCCCTTCAGGATCGCGAAGCTGAAGGCGATCAGCGGCACGATCGACAGGAAGGTCGCGTAGACGAGACCCATCGCGCGCAGGTTGAGCTGCCCCTGCGAAAGGTCGCGCAGCACGGCATACGGATAGCGCAGCACGCGCAGCAACCAGCCGACGGGGCGCGGGCTCAGCGACAGCGGGCCGAACAGCCAGCGGTCGAGGAAGTTCCAGACACGCACCCACATGCGCGGACAGCGTACAGCGAATGGCGGGCGGCGAACAGCCGCAGTGCGCAGGCGAGAGCGCGTCGCGAACGCGCTGTCTGCTCAGCGAGTCGCGGGGCCGGTGATGCGGGCGAGCGCCTCGCGGTACTTTTCGCTGGTGCGCGCGATGATGTCGGCCGGCAGGCGCGGTGCGGGCGGCTTCTTGTCCCAGTGGATCGACTCGAGATAGTCGCGCACGAACTGCTTGTCGAAGCTCGGCGGACTCGTGCCGGCGCGCCAGGTGTCGGCCGGCCAGAAGCGCGACGAATCGGGTGTCAGCGCTTCGTCGATCAGGTGGATGCGGCCCGTATCGTCGAGGCCGAATTCGAACTTGGTGTCGGCGATGATGAGGCCGCGCGCCGCCGCGTGCTCCGAGGCAAAGCGGTACAGCGCGATGGCGATGTCGCGCACGCGTGCGGCGATGTCGCCGCCGACGAGCGCGGCAGCTTCGTCGAACGAAATGTTGACATCGTGCGCACCGGCTTCTGCCTTGGTGGCGGGCGTGAAGATCGGCGCGGGCAGCGGTGCGGCGAGCTCGAGACCCCGCGGCAGTTCGATGCCGCACACGCTGCCGCTCGCGCAGTAATCCTTCCAGCCCGAGCCGATCAGGTAGCCCCGTACCACCGCCTCGATCGGCAGTGCGCGCAGGCGGCGGACGATCGCCGCGCGACCGTCGACGAGCGCGAAGTCTTCCGGGTCGGTCACGACGTCGCGGACTTTGCGGCCGGTGAGATGGTTCGGCACGATGTGTGCGGTGCGCGCGAACCAGAAGTCGGCGATCTGGTTCAGCACCCGGCCCTTCCACGGGATCGGGTCGGGCAGGACCACGTCGAATGCCGACAGGCGATCGGTCGTCACGATCAGCATCGTGCTGCCGTCGATCGCGTAGAGGTCGCGGACCTTGCCGCTGTGGATCTTCGTGAGGCCCTTGAGGGCGGTCGTGTGGACGGTGGGCGGTGTCATGTTCGGATGCGGGCGCGGGGCCAGGCATCTTGACGTCCCGTGCGCGATCCGGTCAAGGATCGTGTAACGTTGCCGCTTCCATGACGACGCGCTGGTCCGGCAAGATCATCGGGGGACTGATCGGTCTCTTTGCGGGCGGTCCGTTCGGCGCCGCCATCGGCGCGGTGCTCGGCCACCAGTACGACCAGAACACGCGCCCGGCCGGCGCGGTGGGCCGCAATTTCGGCGCGCATTTCTTCAGCGCGACGTTCGAGGTGATGGGGCACATCGCCAAGGCCGACGGGCGCGTGTCGGAGCGCGAGATCGCGGCCGCACGCGCGGTGATGGCGGCGCTGCGACTCGACGAGCCGAGCGTGCACGCAGCCATCGCGTGCTTTCGGCGCGGCAAGCAACCGGACTTCGACTACGCGGGGACGATCCACTCGCTGCGCGCCGTCTGTGCCGGCCGGCCGGACCTGCTGCGCATCTTTTTCGAGATCCAGATGCGCGCCGCTCTCGACGGCACCGACCTCGCGCCGCCGACGCGCGATCATGTCCGGCGGCTCGCGCAGTCGCTCGGCATTTCGGCCCCCGAGTTTGCGCACATCGAGGCCGCCCTGCGCTCCGGCGGCAGGCCGGGGGCGAGGCCCGCGGCACCCGGGCTCTCGCTCGAAGAGGCCTACTCGGTGCTCGAAGTCGGCGCCGGCGCGACCGACGCGGAGGTCACGAAGGCCTATCGGCGCCAGCTCTCGCGCCATCACCCGGACAAGCTGAAGGCGAACGGGCTGCCCGATTCGATGATCGAGCACGCCAAGGAGCGCACCCAGCAGATCATTCTTGCGTGGGAACGCGTGCGTGCGGCGCGCGGTATCCGTAGCTAGTAGACTGCACGGCCATGCGCCAGACACCGTGGATCGCCCCCTCGATACTGTCCGCCGACTTCGCACGGCTCGGCGACGAGGTCAATGCCGTGCTGGCCGCCGGCGCGGACATCGTCCACTTCGACGTGATGGACAACCACTACGTGCCGAACCTCACGATCGGCCCGCTGGTCTGCGAGGCGCTGCGCCGCTTCGGCGTCACGGCTCCGATCGACGTGCACCTGATGGTGGAGCCCGTCGACCGCATCGTGCCGGATTTCGCCAAGGCGGGTGCCAGCTACATCAGCTTTCACCCGGAAGCGACCGCGCATGTCGACCGCACGATCGGTCTCATCCGCGAGTGCGGCGCCCGGCCGGGCCTCGTGCTGAACCCGGCGACACCGCTCGACTGGCTCGATTACACGCTCGACAAGCTCGACCTCGTGCTGCTGATGTCGGTGAATCCGGGGTTTGCGGGCCAGAGCTTCATTCCGTCCGCGCTCGACAAGCTCGCCGAGGTGCGCCGGCGCATCGATGCCTCGGGGCGCGACGTGCGGCTCGAGATCGACGGCGGCGTGAAGGTCGACAACATCGGCGCCATCGCAAAGGCCGGAGCCGACACCTTCGTTGCGGGCTCGGCGATTTTCGGCGCCAGGGATTACCGCGCGACCATCGCGGCGATGCGCCGCGAGATCGCCGCACACGGCTGAGCCCGCTGCGCCGGGGAGGGCGTATGGCATCGCGCTACCGCGCGCTCGCGGTGTATTCGTTGCTGCTCGCGATGGTCGCAGGCACGTGGCTCGCCATGGGCCTCGCCGCCGAGCCCGCGTTCCCCTCGCCGTGGGTCGCAGCCGTCGCGATCGGTGTCCTGCTCCTCATCTGGAGATTCGGCGTGCCGGTGCCGCGCATCGGCCTCGCCTCGATGGAGCGTGTGCCCCAAGTCGCGCTGATCCTCGTCCTGAGCGCGCCGGTCGCGGCCGCGCTGTGCGGCGCCGCGGCCTTCCTTTGGCCGCTGATCAGCCGCAGCTACAGCCACGGCTCGCCACGGGCGGCGGTCCTGCGCGCCGTGCACAACGGCGCGATGGACACGCTGATGATCCTCGCCGCGAGTGCCGCGTACCAGGCGCTCGGTGGCCGCCATCCGCTCGGCCCGCCGACGCTCGCCGACCTCGTGCCGCTCTTCGCGATGGCCATCGTCGCGCAGGCAGTCAACGTGGTGCTGCTCGCGACCTGGTTTCGCCTCGACAATCGCGACGTGCGGCGGATCATCAAGCCGGTCTATTCGCTGATCGACTTCATGTTCGTGCCGGCCGGCGTACTGGCGGCGGTGCTGTACACGACGGCAGAACCCGTGACCCTGGCGCTCTTCATCGTCGTGATGGCCGTGTTCGTGCTGAGCTTCGGCGGCATCGCCGGTTCCCTCGCCGCCGCCGATGCCGATCCGACTCCGCTCGATGACATCGGCGAGCGCATCCTCGCCGAGGCGCGCGGGCTCTTCCGGTTCGACGAGTTTGCGCTCGTGCTCGTCGATCACGAGCAGCGCACGCTCGACCAGCGCGTCGGCGAGCGTCGCGGCGAGCGCCTGCCGCCGCGCGTCCTGCCGATCGACACGGGCCTGTGCGGCTGGGTCGTCGGCGAAGGGCAGGCGCTCCTGATCGAGCAATGGGCGCGCGCGCCCGCCGCGCTGCGCGAACGCGCGGAGGCCGCCGACACGTCGGCCGGTTCGCTGATCATCACGCCGCTGCTCGACGGCAACCGCGTCAGCGGACTGCTCTGTGTGCGCCACGATCGCCCGGGCGCCTACACGGACGCCGACCTGCACCTGATGCGGGGACTCGCGAGCCGCTTTGCGCCGGCGATCGCGGGCGTGGGTGCGACACTGCACCGCGAGCAGCTGATCACGGCGCTTGGGGTGCGCAGCCGGGAGTTCGAGCGGGAGGCGCAGGAGGACCCGCTCACCGGGATCGCGAACCGCCGCGCGTTCAGCCGGCGCCTCGCTGCGGAAATGGAGCTATCGCGCGTCAGCGGACGGCCGCTCGCGCTCGCCGTCGCCGACCTCGATCACTTCAAGCGCATCAACGATGCGCTCGGACACCTGGTCGGCGACGAGGTGCTGCGCCGCTGCGCCGCGCTGATGCGCGAACAGCTGCGGCCCGCCGATCTTCCGGCGCGCACGGGCGGGGAGGAATTCGCGATCATCCTGCCGGGCATGGAGCAGGGCGAGGCGCTCGCACTGTGCGAACGCCTGCGACATTCGATCGAGAACCACGACTGGCGGCGCCTGCACCCCGATCTCGCGGTCACGCTGAGCATCGGGGTCACGCAGTGGAACGGCACCGCAGGTGCCGACGAGCTGATGCACGCGGCCGATACGCGCCTCTACAGCGCCAAGCATGCGGGCCGCAATCGGGTGGCCTGAGCCCGCAGCGCGCCGGCTCGCGCGCCGCGCCGCGGCTCATTCGTCGTCGTCGTCCTCATCGTCGTCATCGTCATCGATCGGGCGCGCCCTCATCGGCGCGGCGCCGGCCTTGACGGGCACCACGACGGGCCGTGTTTTCATCTTCGGGCGCGCGTTGAACACGACGATCGTCTTGCCGGTCGCGCGCAGCAGGCCCTGGTCCTCAAGCACCTTCAGCACGCGGCCCGCCATTTCGCGCGAGCAGCCGACGAGGCGGGAAAGCTCCTGGCGGCTCACCTTGATCTGCATGCCCTCGGGGTGGGTCATCGCGTCCGGTTCGCCGCAGAGGTCCATGATCGCGTGCGCGACGCGACCGGTGACATCGACGAACGCCAGGTCGCCGAGCTTGCGGTTGGTGCGATCGAGACGCGTGGCGAGCTGGGTTGCGAGCTCGAAGACGAGGCCGGGGCTTTCCGCCGCGATCTGCCGGAAGCGCGGATAGGTCATTTCCGCGAGCTCGCAGGAGTTGCGCGTGCGCACCCAGGCGCTGCGCGTCGGCGTTTCGTGAAACAGGCCCATTTCGCCGAAGAACTGTCCCTTGTTGAGGTAGGCGAGCACCATCTCGTTGCCTTCCTCGTCCTCGATCATCACCTCGACCGAGCCGCCGATGATGTAGTACAGGACATCCGGCAGATCGCCCGCGTGGATGATCACGGTCTTCGACGGCACCGTGCGGATGCGGCAATAGCTCAGGAAGCGATTGATCGCGGGAATGTCACTCAGCGGCTTGGCGTTTTCTTCCATGTTTCCCCCCGGGCGCGGTGCCCGCCGCAGGCTTTGTATTACATATCCCGGTTTCGCCGCAAGCGCCGCGGCGGCAGCGGGCGTCAGATCCAGTAGGCGGTGCGCGTCATCACGCGCGACACGCGTCGCATGACGGCGCGCACCGGCGCGGGTAATTCGATGCCACCTTCGCGCAGTGCGCGCGCGCCGTGGCGCACTTCGTCGGCACGCATCGCTTCGAGGATCGCGCGGCTGCGCGTGTCGTTCGCGGGCAGGCGTTCGAGATGATCGGTGAGATGCGATTCGACCTGCCGCTCGGTCTCCGCGACGAAGCCGAGGCTCACCCGATCGCTCACCGCAGCGGCCGCGGCGCCGATCGCGAACGAGCCGGCGTACCACAGCGGGTTCAGCAGACTCGGGCGCGACTCGAGTTCACCGAGGCGCTGCTCGCACCACGCGAGGTGATCGGCTTCCTCGCGCGCGGCCTCGAGCAGCCAGTCGCGCGTCGCCGCATCGCGTGCGACGAGCGCCTGCCCGTGGTAGAGCGCCTGCGCCGCGATTTCGCCCGCATGATTGACACGCATCAGCCGCCCGGCGAGCGCCCGATCCTCCGGGGCATCATCGACCGGGGGGCCATCGGCGGCCGCGGGCAGGGGGCGGGAGGGCTCGCGGCTCGCAAAAAGGGAGCGCAGGGCGCGGTCGGCGGCGGACAGCAGGGTGTCCAGGGGGGTTGCAGGCGTCATTCCGGGCGCCATTATAAGGAGCCCGCAGGGGGCCGCCTGCGGCCGTTTTGCAAACCGGGGACCGCTTGAGTACACTTTCGGGCCTTTTTCGGGCCCGCCGGCTCCCCGCCGCGTCCGGGCGCTTGGAGATCCTTGAAATGACTACGGTTTTTGCCAAGCCTGCGGAGGTCCGCGGCGACTGGTTCCTGATCGACGCCGAGGGCAAGACCCTCGGGCGCCTCGCGACCCAGCTCGCGCATCGCCTGCGGGGCAAGCACAAGGCCAATTACAGCCCGCACGTCGACATGGGCGATCACCTCGTCGTCGTGAACGCCGAGAAGGTGCGCGTCACCGGGAACAAGCTGGCCGACAAGATTTACTACCACCACACGGGCTACATCGGCGGCATCAAGTCGATCGGCCTCGAGAAGCTGCTGAAAGAGCATCCCGAGCGCGTGATCGAGATCGCCGTCAAGGGCATGCTGCCGAAGAACACCCTCGGCCGGAACATGTTCAGGAAGCTGCACGTGTTCGCGGGCGGCAAGCACCCGCACGCCGCGCAGCAGCCGAAGCCGCTCGAGATCTGAGGAAGCCACGAATGCCCGCCACGCAGAATTACGGCACCGGCCGCCGCAAGACCGCCACCGCCCGCGTCTACCTGAAACCCGGCACCGGCCGCATCACCGTCAACGCGCGCCCGGTCGACGAGTTCTTCGGCCGCGAGACCGGCCGCATGATCGTGCGCCAGCCGCTCGAAGTCGTGCAGATGACGAACCGCTTCGATGTCCAGGCGCACGTGTCGGGCGGCGGCATCACCGGCCAGGCAGGCGCGATCCGCCACGGCATCACGCGCGCGCTGATCGAATACGATGAGACGCTGCGCAAGCCGCTGCGCGCCGCCGGGTTCGTCACGCGCGATGCGCGCGAGGTCGAGCGCAAGAAGGTCGGTCGCCGCAAGGCCCGTCGCGGACCGCAGTACTCGAAGCGCTAAGCGTCGCTGCGCTACCGATCTTGGGGGATCGTCTAGCGGTAGGACAACGGACTCTGACTCCGTTTACCTAGGTTCGAATCCTAGTCCCCCAGCCAATGCAGAGGGCCCGTCGCGAGACGGGCCCTTTGTCGTTATATTCGCTCCGGGTGCTGCCTGCCCCGCACAGGATTCAGGAGTGACCATGAATTCGATTGCCATCACCCGCCGGGTCGCATCAATCGCATTGTTCACGCTCGTTGCAGGCTGCGCCTCCGGGCCCGAGGTGCGCGTCACCGCCGATCCGGCCGCCAACCTCGCCGCGTACCACACGTTCAACTATGTCACGCCGCTAGGCACCGATCGCGAGGGCTATGAGTCGATCGTGTCCACGGCGCTGAAGGAGGCGACCACGGCGGAACTGACGCGCCGCGGCTACCGGGTCGCGGACTCACCCGACTTCCTCGTCAACTTCGGCGCCCGCCTCGACGACAGGTTGCGGGTCACGAAGGTGCCGGTGGCCGGCCCTCCGCTCGGCTATTACTTCTACCGTCGCGGGTTCTATGACCCGTGGTACGGCTACAACGATGTCGACGTCGACCAGTACACCGAGGGCACCGTGAACATCGACATCGTCGACGCGGCCGCGAAGCGCCTCGTGTGGGAAAGCATCGCGGTGGGTCGCGTCACCGAGAGGATGAGGAACGATCTGCCCGGTGCGATACGCAAGGTCGTGCCTCAGATGCTCGCAACCTTCCCATCGGCCGGCGGCGGCGCTGCACCCGAGCCGCCTGCGCGATAGGTCACGCACGGTGGTGCGGCCCTGGGGTGTCGTCAGATGACGGTGACCCCATTGCCGCTGCCGACGATCAGCAGGTCGGCAGGTCGCTGCGCGAAGAGGCCGACGGTGACGACGCCCGCGATCTGGTTCAGGTCGCGTTCGAGGCTCGGGGGATCCAGGATCTCGAACCCGTGCACGTCGAGGATCTGGTTGCCGTTGTCGGTCACGCAGTGCTCGCGCCACACCGGCTGTCCGCCACGGGCGACGATCTCGCGCGCCACATAGGAGCGGGCCATCGGGATCACCTCGATCGGCAGCGGGAAGCGGCCGAGTACCGGGACGAGCTTGCTGTCGTCCACGATGCAGACGAACTGCTTCGATGCCGCCGCGACGATCTTCTCGCGGGTCAGTGCAGCCCCGCCCCCCTTGACGAGATAGCGGTCGCGCGTCGCTTCGTCCGCCCCGTCCACGTAGAGATCGAGGGTGCCGGTGTGGTTCAGGTCCATCACCTCGATCCCGAGCGCCTCGAGGCGGGCGGTCGATGCGCTCGAACTCGAGACCGCGCCACGGATCGCATCACGCATGCGACCGAGGCCGTCGATGAAGAAATTCACGGTCGAGCCGGTGCCCACCCCGACGATCGACCCGCGCACGACGTGGGCCAGCGCAGCCTCTGCGGCCCTTTGTTTTCCAGCATTTCCTGCACTCATCGCTGCATCCGCTCCGCGCTGCCCGCCCCAGAAACGACTGTGCCCGCTTGCGCGGGCACCAGTCGTGGATCTTTCGAAGCCGGCGAGCGAGGAAGGTCTTTCCACGCTCGCCGAAGGTGTAAAGGCCTTACTTCTTCTTCGCAGCTTTCTTCTTGGCCTTCTTCTTGGCTTTCGCCATGAGAGTCTCCTGTTGGGTTAGTCCGGGGTCGAGTATATACACGCCAATTCAAATTACAAGCAAGAGTGCTTGCATCGAGGCGCGTGATCTGCATCACGTTCGAGGTCCAGCGATCACTCGAGCGCGAGGATGAAGTCGAAGTGCGCCTCGCTGACGGGCATCACCGACAGGCGACTGCCCTTCTGCAGGAGCAACAGCTTCGACAGTTCGCGCGTCGCATGGGCACGCAGCTCGGTGAGCGTGATCACGCGTCGCAGCCGCCGCTCGAGTTGCACGTCGACCGCATACCAGCGCGGGTTCGCGGGATCGCTGCCCTCGTCGTAGTGACGGTGACGACGATCGAACGCGGTCGGATCCGCATATCCCGCACGCACCACCCGCATCGTGGCGACGACACCGGGCACTTCGCAGCTCGAGTGGTAGAGGAGCGCCCGGTCGCCCCTCGCGAACTCGTCGCGCAGCATGTTCCGCGCCTGGTAATTGCGCACGCCGTCCCACATCGTCGTGCGCTTCGGGGCGCGGGCCAGGTCGTCGACGCCGAAAGTCGTCGGCTCGGTCTTCATCAGCCAGTGGTTCATCGGGACATGGTGCCGGGTTTTCGGTTATTCAGTTATCGCGCGTCTGCGCCACAATAACCGAATAACCGAAAACCCGGCACCATGCGTCGTGCGGATGAGGCCGCGCTCGGTGATCACCGCGTCGAGCCGGATATCGTGATCGGCGGCGGGCAGGGTGTCGACCTGCTGGCAGGCGAACGCGATGCCGATGAGGAGGGGGCGCGACGGCGCGCGGCGCCGACGGCGAAAGGCGAAGGCACGATCGTAATAGCCGCCGCCCATGCCGAGACGTGTGCCCGCCCGATCGAAGCCGACGAGCGGGACGAGCACGATGTCGAGCCGGGCAGCCCGCAGGGTGGGCGCGGACCGCGGCGGCTCGACGATGCCGTATCGATTCGATGTGCCGGCGCCGCCGGCGCGCGCGAAGACGAGTCGCCGGTGGCGATAGCTCGCGATGCGCGGCAGGTAGAGCCGCGCGCCGCGCTGGGCGAGGGCCGAGAGGGCCGCGGACAGATCGGCTTCTTCAGGCAGTGCCGCATAGGCCGCGATCCGGCGCCCGCGCGAGCGCGGTCCGATCGCGCGCACGACCTCGCGGCAGATCGCGCGCGACAGTCGATCGCGTTCCCGCGTGCCGAGTGCACGGCGCTGTGCGCGCAGTGCACTGCGAAGCAGGCTACGGTTCATGGGACGCAGCGGGGAGGAAGAAGGCGCCACCCGCCTGTGCCGGTGCCGGCCGTTGCTCTCGACCGGAGCAACAGGTGGGGCGCGGTGCGGCAGGTAAGGCTTTCCGAGCGAACGGACATGCACAATGCTGCCGGCAAACCAGATGCCCCATGGGTGTACCAATTAGGGTCGAGGGTAACCCGGCCGACTGTCGAACACCGCAGGTGGCGCCGGAGACACTCTACACGAGCCGCACCGGCCGCACGACCTCAAAGTTCGAGCTGCTGGCCCTCGGCGAGCGCCGATTCGACCCGCTCGCGCAGCGCGCGCACGCGTCCGCCGAAGTCCTGGTCGAGCTTCTGTCCCTGATTGCGCACCCGCAGCAACTCGTTGGCGAGATTGAGCGCGGCCATCACGGCGATGCGATCGAGTCCGACCACTTTGCCGCTGTCGCGGATTTCGCGCATCTTGCCGTTGAGGTATTCGGCCGAATCGAGCAGGTCGGAGCGCTCGTCGTATGGGCAGGCCACGAAGTATTCCTTCTCGAGGATCCGCACGCTGATGCGTGCGACTTCGCGTTCGCTCATGCGCCGTGCTCCAGGGTCTTCAGCCGACCGATCATTGCCTCGACACGGGTGCGCACCTGCTCGTTCTTCTGCACGAGCGCGGCGCGCTCGGTCGCGAGCAGGTCCTGACGCTGGCGCAGCGCACGATTTTCCTCGCGCAGCCGCTTGATGATCGAGACGAGTTCGTCCACCCGCTTCTCGAGCCGGCGAAGTTCCGTATCGACCGGGGGCCTGGTGTTGTCGCTCATGGATCGACTATGAACTGCGCTGCCCGGCGGGTCAATCGCGCCGGCAGCTTGAGGCATAATGCGCGCATGATCGCGCCCGGCTATGCGGAGTTGCAGCGCATCCTCGGGGATGCACAGGGGCTGACCGATGCGGCCGAGGCCCACGGCACCCTCACCGGGGCACTGTGCGCCGCGGGCAGCTATCGGCTCGACGACTGGCTCGGCGAAATTCTGCCCGACGGTCGCGTCGACACGATGACCCGCGAGTCCTGCCGCGCCTGTTTCGATGCGACGGCGCAGTCGCTCGGCGGTGTCGACATGGACTTCGAGGTCCTGCTGCCGGGCGACGAGCAGCCGATCGACGCGCGTGCCACCGCGCTCGGGCAGTGGTGCCAAGGTTTCCTGTACGGGCTCGGCACGAGCGCGATCGACGACGTGACCCGCCTGCCCGGCGAGGTCGGGGAGATCGTGCGCGACCTGTCGGAAATCACCCGTATCGGTGTGGACGGCAGCGAGACGCTCGAGACGAACGAGAGCGCCTACGCCGAACTCGTCGAGTTCGTGCGCGTCGGCGTGCAGTTGCTGTTCGAGGAGCTGGCGCCGTACCGCGTGGTGCCACCGCCCGTCACCGAATCCCTGCATTGACGTCGATATCTCCATGCCCGGCTTGAAGACCATTCCCCGCGCGGAGTTCGCGCGCCGCCGCCGTCAGCTGATGCGCCAGATGGGTCGCGAGTCGATCGCGATCGTGCCGGCCGCGCCCGTGCGCCTGCGCAACAACGACGTGGAGCACGCGTACCGCCAGGACAGCGACTTTCACTACCTGACGGGTTTCGGCGAGCCGGAGGCGGTGGCCGTGTTGATCCCGGGTCGGGCCCAGGCGGAGTACCTCCTGTTCGTGCGGGACCGCGATCCGGCGCGCGAGACCTGGGACGGCCGCCGGGCGGGGCCCGCCGGCGCCACGCGCGACTACGACGCCGACGATGCGTTTCCGATCGGCGACATCGACGAGATCCTGCCGGGCCTGCTCGAGAATCGCGCCAAGGTGTACTACGCGATGGGCGTGCGCCCCGACTTCGACCAGCGCGTCGTCGGCTGGGTGAACGGCCTGCGGGCGCAGGCGAAGCACGGCCGGCACCCGCCGCAGGAGATCGTCGCGCTCGATCACGTGTTGCACGACATGCGCCTCTTCAAGAGCCGCGCCGAACTCGACATGATGCGCGAGGCGGCGCGGATCGGTGCCGCGGCACATGTGCGCGCGATGCGCGCCTGCGCGCCCGGGCGCCACGAGTACGAGCTCGCGGCCGAGATCGCCCACGAGTTCCGCCGCCACAATGCCGAGCATTCCTATCTGCCGATCGTCGGCGGGGGCGAGCGCGCCTGCATCCTGCACTACCGCGAGAACGACGCGCCGCTGCGCGCCGGGGAGCTCGTGCTGATCGACGCCGGCTGCGAGTACCAGAGCTATGCCTCCGACATCACGCGCACCTTTCCGGTAAGCGGCCGGTACACGCCCGCGCAGCGGGCGGTCTACGACATCGTGCTCGAGGCGAATCTCGCGGCGATCGCGAAGGTGCGCCCGGGCCATCACTGGAACGAGCCGCACGATGCGGCGGTGCGCGTGATCACGCAGGGGCTCGTGCGGCTCGGGCTGCTGAAGGGCCGGGTGGCGACCCTCGAGAAGACCGAGGCCTACAAGCGCTATTTCATGCACCGCACTGGCCACTGGCTCGGCATGGACGTGCACGACGTCGGCGACTACAAGATCGGCGACGAGTGGCGCGTGCTCGAGCCGGGCATGGTGCTGACGATCGAGCCGGGCATCTACATTCCGGCGAATGCGCGCGGAGCGCCGAAGCGGCTGCGCGGTATCGGGGTGCGCATCGAGGATGACGTGGTCGTGACGAGAAGCGGCTGCGAGGTGCTGACCGACGGCGCGCCGAAGGACGCCGCCGACATCGAAGCGCTGATGGAGGCGGCGTGACCGCGCAGGTCACGGTCGACGTCGCGATCGTCGGCGGCGGCATGGTCGGCGCGAGCCTCGTGGCCGCATTGCGCGACACCGGCATCGAGGTGGCGCTGGTCGAGGGGTTCGCGCCGGATGCGGCGGCGCAGCCGAGTTTCGATGAGCGCACGACCGCCATCGGCAACGGCAGCCGCGCGGTGTTCGAGGGCCTCGGCGTCTGGCCGGGCATGGCGGCGGAGAGCGGCGTGATCCGCGCGATCCATGTGTCCGATGCCGGCCGGTTCGGCTTCGCGCGCCTCGTCGCCGCCGAACTCGGGCTCGAGGCCTTCGGGTACGTGTTGCCGAACCGCGTCATCGGGCGCGCGCTGTGGGCCGCGCTCGAATCGGCTCCGCATCTCACGACCTTCGTGCCGGCGCGGCCGGTCGCGGTCGCGGTGTCACGCGAGCGTGCCGTGCTCGACGTCGAACGCGCAGGGGGCGAGCGCACGCGCGTCCATGCGGCGCTCCTGATCGCGGCCGACGGTGCGCAGTCGATGCTGCGCGCCGCGCTCGGCCTGCCCTCGCACGTCGAAGACTACCGCCAGGTCGCGGTGGTGGCGAACGTCGCCGCGAACCGGCGCCACGATGACACCGCCTACGAGCGCTTCACGACGGTCGGCCCGCTCGCATTGCTGCCGCTCGCCGACGGCAGCTATACGGTCGTCTGGGCCCTCGCGCCCGACGCCGCGGAGCGCGCCCGGGCGCTGCCGGCCGCGGAGTTTCTCGCCGAGCTGCAGCAGCGTTTCGGCTGGCGGGCCGGGCGCTTCGTGCGCCTCGGTGCGCGTGCGGCCTATCCGCTCGCGCTGACGCGCAGCGATGCGACGCACGGCGAGCGGCTCGTCCTGATCGGCAACGCGGCACAGGCCTTGCACCCGGTGGCGGGGCAGGGCTTCAACCTCGGACTGCGCGATGCGGCCACGCTCGCCGAGACGCTGGTCGCGGCGCGCGCGCGCGGCGAGGACCTCGGCAGCGACGCGGTCCTCGCGCGCTTTGCCGAGGCGCGCAGCGCGGATCGCCGGGGCGTCACGCGTTTCACGGACGGCCTTGTCAAGCTCTTCACCGACGACCGGCCAGGCATCGGGCTCGCGCGCGACCTCGGCCTGCTGCTGTTCGATCTTGCGCCGCCGGCCAAGCAGCTGCTGTCGCGCGTGAGCTGGGGATTTGCCGGGCGATTGCCGCGCCTCGCGCGCGGCCTCGCACTCGCAGGCCGCGAGGAGTCGCGCGGGCCGTGACGCCGGATTACGACCTCGCTGTCGTCGGAGGCGGGGCCGTCGGCGCCGCGTTCGCCGCACTCGCCGTGCGCGAGGCGCTCTACGCGGCCGGGCGCGTGGTCGTGATCGAGCGCGAGCGTCCGGCGCCATTCGTGCCGGGTGAGGCCTACGACCTGCGCGTGGTGGCGCTGTCGCGCGCCAGCACGCGGATCCTCGCGACCGCCGGGGCGTGGGACGCGATAGCCGCGGCGCGCGTCAGCCCCTATGAGCGCATGCGCGTGTGGCACGAGTCATTTGCCGTCGACAGCGGCGAGGCACTCGTCTTCGATGCCGCGGAACTCGGTGAACCGAACCTCGGTTTCATCGTCGAGAGCCGGCTCATCCAGTCGGCGCTGCTCGCCTCGCTCGAGGCGAGCGGGGTCACGATCCTCGCCGGCGCGGTCGAAGCGCTGTCGCTCGCCCCGGCGCTCGCGGCGGTCGACATCGGCGGCCGGCGCGTGACGGCGCGCCTCGTCGTCGGCGCCGATGGCGGGCGTTCGCGCGTGCGCGAGCTCGCCGGCATGCCCGTGAGTTCGCGCGACTTCGAACAGCAGGCGATCGTCGCGAACGTGATGACCGCGCGGGCGCACGAGGACACCGCCTGGCAACGCTTCCTCGGCTACGGCACGCTCGCGTTCCTGCCGCTCGCGAACGGCCAATGCTCGATCGTCTGGTCGGTCGGCAACGAGCGCGCCGCGGCGCTGCGCGCGCTCGACGTGCCGGCGTTCGAGCGCGAATTGACGCAGGCCCTCGATGGGGCGCTCGGCGAGGTGCGGCTCGCGAGTTCGCGCGTGGCGATCCCGCTCATCGCGACGCGCGCACTGCACTACGTGCGCGAGCGTTGCGCCCTGATCGGTGATGCGGCCCACACGGTGCACCCGCTCGCGGGCCAGGGCGTCAATCTCGGGTTCCTCGACGCGGCGACCCTCGCCGAGGAACTCGCCGGCGCGCGCGCCGAGGGCGAGGATCCGGGTGCGCTGCGCATCCTGCGCCGCTACGAGCGCCGGCGGCGCCCCGAGAATGAGCTGATGTCGCGCGCGATGGGCGGGTTCAACGACTGGCTCGCCCTGGGTCGTGGCCCGGTGGCGCAGGTCGCGCGTCGCGGACTCGGGATCGTGAACCGGATGGGGCCGGCCAAGCACTTCATCGCGAGGCGCGCGCTCGGCATCGCCGGCGACTTGCCCGCGGCAGCGCGCGGCGTCAGGCCACGGGAATCCGGTCGATCTTCGCAGCGCAGATGAAGTCGTTTTCCGACAGCCCGCCGATCGCGTGGGTCGTGAAGGCGACGCGGCAATAGTTGTAACCGACTTCGAGATCCGGGTGGTGGTCTTCGATGTTGGCGATGTGCGCGAGCGCGTTGACGAAGCTCATCGTGCGGTAGAAGTCCCGGAACGCAAAGGCACGGCGAATCGATTTCGCATCCGGCGCGAGCTGCCAGTCCGCATGCAGGTCTGCCTTCAGCCGCTCGGCCTCCCCCCGCGCGAGCGGCGCGACGCCCCCCTCGCAGGGCACGCACCTGCGCTCGCCGAGGCCCGGCGCGCCGCTCACGCGGCGCTCCGGCGCGCGAAGCGGCGCTGCACGTAGCGCTCGACGAGTTCCTGGAATTCCTCCGCGATCCGCTCGCCCTTCAGTGTCACGGTCTTCTCGCCGTCCTCGTAGACCGGGGCGACCGGCCGCTCGCCGGTGCCCGGCAGGCTGATGCCGATGCTCGCGTGCTTGCTCTCGCCCGGGCCGTTCACGACGCAGCCCATCACCGCGACGGTCATGTCCTCGACGCCCTCGTAATGCTGCTGCCATTCGGGCATGCGGCGGCGGATGTGCGCTTCGATCGACTGCGCGAGCTGCTGGAAGTAAGTGCTCGTCGTGCGGCCGCAACCGGGGCAGGCGACGACCATCGGCATGAATGCGCGCAGGCCGAGCGACTGCAGGATCTCCTGCGCGACGATCACCTCGCGCGTGCGATCGCCGCCGGGCTCGGGCGTGAGCGAGACGCGGATCGTGTCGCCGATGCCCTCCTGCAGCAGCACCGAGAGCGCGGCGGTCGAGGCGACGATGCCCTTCGACCCCATGCCGGCTTCCGTGAGCCCGAGGTGCAGCGGATAGCGACTGCGCGCGGCAAGGTCGCGGTAGACCGCGATCAGGTCCTGCACGCCGCTCACCTTCGCCGACAGCACGATCCGTTCGGCCGGGAGCCCGAGCTCGCGCGCGCGCTCGGCGCTCGCCACCGCGGAGGTGACGATGGCGTCGCGCATCACGTCCTGCGCGGAGCGCGGCGCCGCGGCGCGCGAATTCTCGTCCATCAGGCGCGTCAGCAGGTCCTGGTCGAGGCTGCCCCAGTTCACGCCGATGCGGACCGGCTTGCCGTGGCGGCAGGCGACTTCGATCATCTCGGCGAACTGCGGATCGCGCTTGCTGCCGCGGCCCACGTTGCCCGGATTGATGCGGTACTTCGCGAGCGCCTCGGCGCACGCCGGGTGGGCGCGCAGCAGCTTGTGGCCATTGAAGTGGAAGTCGCCGATCAGCGGCACGGCGACCCCCATCTGCTCGAGCCGCTCGCGCACGCGCGGCACCGCCGCCGCGGCCTCGTCGGAATTCACCGTGATGCGCACGAGCTCGGACCCCGCGCGGGCGAGGGCCCTGACCTGCTGCGCCGTCGCCTCGGCGTCGGCCGTATCGGTATTGGTCATCGATTGCACGACGATCGGGCGCTCCCCGCCGATCACGACGGGGCCGACGCGGACCGGCAGGGTGGGGTGACGGGGGTGGGCAGACATGTCGGTGATTCTAGTCCCTGCGCCGGCTGGTATCATGTCGCCGCCCGCCGTTACGCAAGACTGACCGGAGAGATCCTTCGCCTGCGGGGCCAAGGACGCCGAAGGCGCAAGTTCCGCCCGGAAACGCTCAGGCAAAAGAACGGCAGATCCGAGGCGGGCTCTGGAGAGCGGTGGGCCCGGCCCACCCACCGAAGGGGTGCGGCAGGTCCCGGTGGACCCGCCCGATCTCTCAGGTCACAGGACAGAGGGGCGGTGGAAGCGAACCCGCATGGGACGACGAACACCGCTCTACGATTTGCACCTGCGCCTGAAGGCCCGGATGGTCGACTTCGGCGGCTGGGACATGCCGGTGCATTACGGCTCGCAGATCGACGAGCACCACGCCGTGCGCCGCTCCGCGGGCATCTTCGACGTGTCGCACATGGGCGTCGTCGACCTCGAGGGCGAGCGGGTGCGCGCCTTTCTCGCGCATCTCGTCGCCAACGACGTCGGCAAGCTGAAGGTGCCGGGCAAGGCGCTCTACACCTGTCTCCTGAACGACGCAGGCGGCGTGCTCGACGACCTGATCGTGTACTACCTGTCCGAGCGATTCTTCCGCGTCGTCGTCAACGCCGGCCGGCGCGACGCGGATCTCGCCTGGATCCGCGCGCAGGCGAAAGCGTTCGGCGTCGCGGTCGTCGAGCGCACCGACCTCGCCATGGTCGCGGTGCAGGGTCCGGCTGCCCGCGGCCTCGTCGAGAGCCTGCTGCCGCCGACCCCGGATGACCCGGGCGCGCGCGAAGCGGTCATGGCACTTTCGCCTTTCAATGGGCGCGCGATCGGCCCCTGGTTCGTGGCGCGCACCGGCTACACCGGCGAGGACGGTTTCGAGATCGTGCTGCCGGTCGCGATGGCCGAGCCGTTGTGGGTGGCACTCAACGCGCGCGGCGTGAGCTCCTGCGGTCTCGGGGCGCGCGATACGCTGCGGCTCGAGGCGGGCATGAACCTTTACGGCAACGACATGGACGAAACCACAAATCCGCTCGAGTCGGGCCTCGCGTGGACCATCGCGTTCGAGCCCGCGAGCCGCGATTTCGTCGGCCGCGCCGCACTCGAGGCGATCCGCGCGCGGGGCGGACTGCGGAGGCTCGTCGGGCTCGTGCTCGAGGAGCGCGGCGTGCTGCGCAGCCACCAGAAAGTCGTCGTGCCGGGTGTCGGCGAGGGCGAGGTGACGAGCGGCACCTTTTCACCGACGCTCGAGAAATCGATCGCGCTCGCGCGCGTGCCGGCCGGCACCGGCGAGCGCGTACAGGTCGACATCCGCGGCAGGCTGCTCGCCGCGCGGGTCGTCAAGCCGCCGTTCGTCCGCCACGGCCAAGTCCTCGTTTCCTGACCGGAGAGATTCCATGAGCCAGATTCCCGCAGACCTCAGATTCGCCCGGAGCCACGAGTGGGTGAAACCCCTCGCCGACGGCACGGTCGAAATCGGCATCAGCGATCATGCGCAGGCCGCACTGGGTGATCTCGTGTTCGTCGAAGTGCCGAGCGTCGGACGCTCGCTCGCGGCCGGCGAGGCCTGCGCGGTGGTCGAATCGGTGAAGGCGGCGTCCGACGTGTACAGCCCGATTGCCGGCACCGTCGTCGCGGCCAACGCCGACCTCGCGAGCACGCCCGAGCTGATCAACCAGGATCCGTACGGCAGCGGCTGGATGATCCGGCTGAAGCCGGTCGATCCCGCGGCCGTCGACTCGTTGTTGTCCGCGACGGATTACGAGGCGCAGCTGCAGGCCGAAGGCGCATAGGGGCAAGGCGATGCCGTTCATTCCACATACCGACGAGGACGTCCGCGACATGCTCGCGGCGATTGGTGCGCCGTCGATCGACGCACTGTTCGACGAAATCCCGCGCGAGCTGCGCACGCAGGCCCTCGCCGGGATTCCCGCGGGGCTCTCCGAACTCGAAGTCGGGCGCCTGATGAGCGAGCGCGCGGCGCAGGATGGCCGGCCGCTGTCGTTCCTTGGTGCGGGCGCCTATGAGCACCACATCCCGTCGGCGGTCTGGGCCATCGTCACGCGCGGCGAGATCTACAGCGCCTATACGCCCTACCAGGCCGAGGCGAGCCAGGGCACGCTGCAGGCGATCTACGAGTACCAGACGATGATGGCGTCGCTCACCGGCATGCAGGTGTCGAATGCGACGCTGTACGACGGCGCCTCGGCACTCGCGGAAGCGGCGCTGATGGCGGTGCGCGCGCACCGCAAGTCGAAGTCGCTGCGCCTGCTCGTGCCGACGACCGTGCACCCGCATTACCGCAGGGTCGCGGTCGCGACCGCGAGCCAGCAGGACCTGCGATTCGACCCGGTGCCGTACGTGCGCGAAACGGGCCGCGTGGATCCGGCTGCGCTCGCGCCGCACGCGGGCGAGGACATCACGGCGCTCGTGATCCAGCAGCCGAACTTCTTCGGCGCGCTCGAGGACGTCGATGCGCTCACCGACTGGGCGCACGCGCAGGGCGCACTCGTGATCGCGGTCGTGAACCCGACGTCGCTCGCGCTGCTGAAGCCGCCCGGTGAGTGGGGCGCGACGGGTGCCGACATCGTGGTGGGCGAGGGCCAGCCGCTCGGCGTGCCGCTCTCCTCCGGCGGGCCGTACTTCGGTTTCATGACGACGCGCATGGAGTTCGTGCGCCAGATGCCCGGCCGCATCGTCGGCCGCACCGTCGACCTCGACGGCCGCGAAGGCTTTGCGCTCACGCTGCAGGCACGCGAGCAGCACATCCGGCGTGGCAAGGCGACCTCGAACATCTGCACGAACCAGGGCCTGCTGATGACTGCGGCGACGATCTACCTCTCCATCATGGGACCGGAGGGACTCGAGCGCGTCGCCGCGCAGTCGGCGGCGCGGGCCCGCGAGCTGGTCGCCGCACTCACGCGCATCAAGGGCGTGCGCCGCGGCTTCGAGGGCGCGCATTTCCACGAGGCGGTGCTGCTGCTCGACCGGCCCGTCGCGGGCGTGCTGCGTGAACTCGCGAGCCGCGGGATCCTCGGCGGTTACGACCTGTCCACGCACTACCCGGAACTCGGCGCGGCGCTGCTCGTGTGCGCGACCGAAACCCGCACCAGCGAAGACATCGAACGCTACGCCACGACGCTCGCCGACGTGCTGCGCGCCGCGCGCGCCGCCTGACACAGGACAACGACCATGCCCCATCGCCGTGAAAAGCTGATCTTCGAGTACTCGCGCGCCGGCCGCGGCGCCGTCGGGCAATGGCCCGCGAAGGCCGCGGCACCCGCCGACATCCCGGCCGCCCTGCGCCGCTCGAAGAGGCCCCTGCTGCCCGAAGTGAGTGAACTCGAGGCCGTGCGCCATTACACGCGCCTCTCGCAGCTGAACTTCTCGATCGACACGCACTTCTATCCGCTCGGCTCCTGCACGATGAAGTACAACCCGAAGGCCTGCAACCAGTACGCGCTGCTGCCGGAGTTCACGGGCCGGCATCCTCTGGCGCCGGAGACGCACGGCCAGGGCTTCCTCGCCTGCATGTACGAGCTGCAGGACATGCTGAAGGAAGTGACCGGCATGCGTGGCGTGTCGCTGACGCCGATGGCCGGCGCACACGGCGAGTTCGCGGGCGTCGCGATGATCCGTGCCTATCACCGCGCGCGCGGCGACCTCGCGCGGAACGAGATCATCGTGCCGGAAGCCGCGCATGGCACGAACCCCGCGACCGCGACGATGTGCGGCTGCGTCGTGCGAGAGATCCCGGTGCGCGCCGACGGCGACGTGGACGTCGAGGCGCTGAAGGCGGCCGTCGGCCCGAACACCGCGGGCATCATGCTCACGAATCCCTCGACGCTCGGCGTGTTCGAACGGCGCATCGGGGAGGTGGCGGCGATCGTGCACGCCGCCGGCGGGCTGCTCTACTACGACGGCGCGAACCTGAACGCGATCCTCGGCAAGGTGCGCCCCGGCGACATGGGCTTCGACGTGATCCACATGAACCTGCACAAGACCTTCTCGACGCCGCACGGCGGCGGCGGGCCGGGCTCGGGCGCGGTCGGCGTCAGCGAGCGGCTGCTGCCGTTTCTGCCGATCCCGATCGTCGGTCGCGAGGGCGAGCGCTATCGCTGGCTCACCGAGGAGGACCTGCCGCAGTCGATCGGCCGCCTGTCGGCGTTCATGGGCAACGCGGGCGTGCTGCTGCGCGCCTATGTCTACATGCGCATGCTCGGTCGCGAGGGCATGAGCCGGGTCGGCGAGTTCGCGACGTTGAATGCGAACTACCTGCTCGCGCGCCTCAGGCAGGCCGGCTACACGGCAGCCTATCCGCAGCGCCGCGCGAGCCACGAGTTCATCATCACCGCGAAGCGCGAGGCGAAGGACCACGATGTCACGGCGATGGACATCGCCAAGCGGCTGCTCGACTACGGGTTTCACGCGCCGACCACCTATTTCCCGCTGCTCGTGCCGGAGTGCCTGCTGATCGAGCCGACCGAGACCGAGAGCAAGGAGGCGCTCGATGCCTTCATCGACGCGATGGTGAAGATCCGCCAGGAGGCCGAGAGTGATCCGAAGCTGCTGAAGGGCGCGCCGCACACGCTGCCCGTGCGCCGGCTCGACGACGTGCGCGCGGCGCGCCAGCTCGACCTCGCGTGGCGGCCCGGCGCGGCGGCCTGATGGAGCGCGACAAGCCGCAGGGCGTGCTGCGCCTCGCGCGGGCGTTTGCGGTGAGCGGCAAGGGGCTCGCCGGCGCCTGGCGGGAAGAGGCGGCGTTCCGGCAGGAGGTCGCGTTTGCGATCCTCGCGGTGCCGGCCGGCCTGTGGCTTGGACGCAGCGGCGTCGAACGTGCTCTACTCGTCGCGCCGGTGCTGCTGGTGCTGGTCGTCGAGCTCGTCAACAGCGCGATCGAGGCGACCGTGGACCGCATCGGCCCCGAGCGGCACGCGCTCGCGGCGCTCGCCAAGGACATCGGCTCGGCTGCGGTGCTCATGGCGTTCGTGCTGTGCGGCGTCGTGTGGGCACTCGTGCTCACGGGTCATTGATCGATCGGAAATACATGCCTGCACTGATCTGTGGTTCGGTTGCCTACGACACCGTGATGGTCTTCGATGGACGGTTCAAGGATCACATCCTCGCCGACCGCATTCACCTGCTGAATGTCTCGTTCCTCGTGCCGGGCATGCGGCGCAATTTCGGCGGCTGCGCCGGCAATATCGCCTACAACCTGAAACTCCTCGGCAGCGAGGGACACGCGATGGCCGTGGTCGGCAGCGACTTCGGCCCCTACGAGGCGTGGATGCGCGCGAACGGGCTGTCGCTCGCGTACATCGACCGGATGGACAGCGAGTACACGCCGCAGGCCTTCATCACGACCGATCTCGATTCGAACCAGATCACGGCCTTTCACCCGGGCTCGATGCTGTTCGCGCACAGGAACCGCATCCCGACGGATGCGGGCATCCGCTTCGGCGTCGTTGCGCCGGAGAACCGCGAGGGCATGATCGAGCACTCGGAACAATTCGTTGCTGCCGGCATCCCGGTGCTGTTCGACCCGGGGCAGGGGCTGCCGCTGTTCAACGGCGAGGACCTGCGCAAGTTCATCGACGAGGCGACGTGGGTCGCCGTCAATGACTACGAGGGCAACCTCCTCGCCGAGCGCACCGGGTGGTCGCTCGAGGCCATCGCCTCGAAGGTCGAGGCGCTGATCGTCACGCGCGGTGGCAAGGGCTCGACCATCCACGCGCAGGGTCGCGTCCACGAGATTCCGGCCGCGCCGATCGCGAAGCTCGCCGACCCGACCGGCTGCGGTGACGCGTATCGCGCGGGGCTCCTCCACGGCCTGCAGCAGGGGCTCGACTGGCCGACGACCGGCCGCATCGCCTCGCTGATGGGCGCGATCAAGATCGAGCATCATGGCACGCAGAACCATCGCTTCGGGCACGCCGATTTCGCAGCGCGCTTCCGCGACAGCTTCGGCCGGGACATCTGACATGCGAAAGTACGCGCGCTACGCCTGCCTTTTCCTCCTCGCAGCCACGGCCGCACAGGCGCAGCTCGTGCGCGAGGCGCCGCCGCCCGCCGCCCCGCCACCGGAGCCCGTGGTCGGCGTCGAGCCGGCCGACAGCGGCTGGACGCAGACGCTCGAGCGCATCGCGCAGAGCGTCGTGGCGATCCAGGTCGACCAGACGCGCGCCTTCGACACCGAATGGAACAACTCGTCGCAGGCGACCGGATTCGTCGTCGACGCCGAGCGCGGCCTCGTATTGACGAACCGCCATGTCGTGACCCCGGGCCCGGTGATCGCCGAAGCGACGTTCCTGAACCGCGAGGAAGTGCAGCTCTATCCGGTCTATCGCGACCCGGTGCACGACTTCGGCATCTATCGCTACGACCCGTCGAAGCTGCGCTTCATCAAGCCGAAAGCGTTGCCGCTCTATCCGCAAGGCGCCGAAGTCGGGCGCGAGATCCGCGTCGTCGGCAACAACGCGGGCGAGCAATTGTCGATCCTCGCAGGCACGCTCGCACGGCTCGACCGGCAGGCGCCCGAGTACGGTGTCGGCAAGTACAACGACTTCAACACGTTCTACCTGCAGGCCGCGTCGGGCACCTCGGGCGGGTCGTCGGGATCACCGGTGATCGACATCCAGGGACGCGTCGTTGCGCTGAACGCGGGCGGCTCGAGCGCCGCCGCGTCGAGCTTCTACCTGCCGCTCGGGCGCGTGAAGCGCGCGCTCGAACTGATCCAGGCCGGCAAGCCGGTGCCGCGCGGCACGCTGCAGACCACGTTCATCTATACGCCGTTCGACGAGCTGCGCCGCCTCGGTCTGCAGCCGTCGACCGAGGCGGCCGTGCGCAAGGCGTTCCCGGACTACACGGGCATGCTGGTCGTCGCGCAGGTGCAGCCGGGCAGCGGCGCCGCGGCGGCGCTGCAGCCGGGCGATGTGCTCGTGCGCGTGAACGGCAAATTCCTCACGCAATTCGAGCCGCTGAATGCCGTGCTCGACGATCATGTCGGCGCACCGATCGAACTCGAACTGCAGCGGGGCGGCGCGATCGTCTCGGCAAAGCTCACCGTGGACGACCTGCGCAGCATCACGCCCGACGAATACCTCGAATTCGGCGAGGCGGTCGTCAATACGCTCTCCTACCAGATGGCGCGCCACATGAATGTCCCGGTGCGCGGCGCGTTCGTCGCCAATCCGGGCTATGCGCTCGGCGCGTCCGGCGTACCGCGCGGCGCGGTCATCACCTCGGTGAACGGCACGTCGATTGCGGGCATCGCGGATCTCGAGCAGGCGATCGCGAAACTCGGCGACGGCGATCGCACGACCGTGCGCTACTCGACCATCGACGACCCGAACGGCAGCCAGCTGCGCTCGGTGCGCATGGACCGGCGCTGGTTCCCGGCGCAACGCTGCAAGCGCAACGACGCCACCGGTTACTGGGATTGTCGCGCGCTCGCGGCGGGCCCGCCGCCGAAGGCGCCGGCCGTCAGCAGCACCGTGTTCCAGAGCGTCGCCGATGCGCACGTTGCGCGTGTGGTGCCCTCGCTCGTGCAGGTCACTTTCGACATGCCCTACGCGGTGGCCGGCGTGACCGAGCGCAATTACCACGGCACGGGTCTCGTGGTCGATGCCGCGCGCGGACTCGTGGTCGTCGATCGCAATACGGTGCCCGTTTCGCTCGGCGACGTGAGCGTCACCTTCGCCGGCACGCTCGAGGTGCCGGGCCGCGTCGTGTTCGTGCATCCGCTGCACAACTATTCGATCGTCCAGTACGACCCGACATTGATCGGCACGACGCCGGTACGCAGCGCGCGGCTCGGCACGAAGCCGCTGCGTCCGGGCGACGAAGTGACCGTGGTCGGGCTGTCGGCGGATACCGGTCTCAAGACGCGCACGGCGAGTGTCGCAGACCTCGACCCCATCGCATTGCCGCTGTCACGCACGATGCAGTTTCGCGAGTCGAACCTCGAAACGATCGATCTCGTGAACGGGCCGCAGGATTTCGACGGCGTGCTGCTCGACAAGTCCGGCGCGGTCGCGGGCATGTGGTCGAGCTTTGCGTCCGAGAGCGGCCGCGAGGTCGTGCAGCAGAACCTTGGCGTGCCGATCGACGTGATCGCCGACATGCTCGAGCGCGTGCACAGCGGACGCGCGATCTACTCGCTCGAGGCCGAGCTTTTTCCGCAGCCGCTCGCGGCTGCGCGCCGCCTCGGGCTCGGCGACGAGTGGGTCAGGAAGCTCGAAAGCGCCAACTCCGGCGCGCGCCGGGTGCTCACTGTCACGCGCCTCGTCGGCGGCTCGGACGCGGCGCGCGAGCTGCAGCAGGGCGACCTGCTCCTCGCGATCGACGGCGCCGTGGTCACGCGCTTCCGCGACGTCGAGCGCGCCGTCGCCGACAAGACCTCGGTGAGGGTGACGGTCTGGCGCGGCAGTGCGGCGCTCGACCTCGAGGTTCGCATCGCCGCGCTGTCGGGTATCGACCTCACGCGCGTCGTACTGTGGGCGGGCGCAACGCTGCATGCGCCCCATCGGGCGATGCTCGCCCAGCGCGGAATTCCGCCCGAGGGAGTTTATGTCGCCTATTTCGCGTACGGCTCGCCGGCCACGCGCTCCGGGCTTTTCCCGGGGCGGCGCATTGTCGCCGTGGACGGACAGGCCACGCCCGACCTCGATTCGTTCCTGAAGGCCGTGACGGGGCGCCCCGACCGGGCGTCGGTGCGCCTGACGACGATTGCCTGGAACAATGCACCCGACGTGATCACGCTGAAGCTCGACAAGCATTACTGGCCGGCCTACGAGCTGCGCCGCATCGGCGACGCGTGGGAACGCTACTCCCTCGAATAGACGACGTTGCCGCCGGGCCCGGCTTGGTAGAATGCCTCGATGGTCCGTATCGTCCGCGCCACACAGGCCGAAATCGATGAAGCCGTCACGGCCTTGCGTGACGGCGATCTCGTGGCATTTCCCACCGAAACCGTCTACGGGCTCGGCGCCAACGCGCAGAACCCGGCGGCGGTGCAAAAGATTTTCGAGGCCAAGGGCCGCCCGACGACGCACCCGGTCATCGTCCATCTCGACAGCCCGAAATACCTGCACCGCTGGGTGCGCGAGGTCCCCGACGCGGCGCAGGCGCTCGGCGAGCGGTTCTGGCCCGGTCCGCTGACGCTCGTGCTGCCCCGCAACCCCAACGTGCACGACATCGTCACCGGCGGGCAGGACACGATCGCAGTGCGCGTCCCGGCGCATCCGATGGCCCAACAACTGCTCACCGCCTTCGGCGGCGGCATTGCCGCGCCTTCCGCCAACCGCTACGGCCGCATCTCGCCGACACGCGCCGAACACGTGCGCGACGAGCTCGGCGACGCCGTGCGCATCGTGCTCGACGGCGGCGAATCGCAGGTCGGTCTCGAGTCCACCATCGTCGCGCTCGACGGTGCAGGCGTGCGCCTGCTGCGCCCCGGCGCCGTGACGCTCGCGCAGCTGCGGCAGGTCGTGGGCGACGTGCAGGTCGGAGTGCCGAGCCCGGCGCCACGGGTGCCGGGCAGTGCGCCGGTGCACTACGCGCCCGCGACCCCGATGACCATCGTGCCCGCCGACGAGATCGACACGCGCGCCGAAGATGCCTCGGAAGGCGGCCGCCGCATCGCGGTGCTCGCGCAGCGGCTGCCGCTCAAGACCTACCCCTCGGTCACCTGGATCAACGCGGGCCGGCGCGCCGACGCCTATGCGCACGACCTCTACGCCAACCTGCGCACACTCGACAAGGCCGGGTGCGAGCAGATCCTCGTGCAGGAAGTGCCCGGCGACGACAAATGGGACGCGATCCGCGATCGCCTGCTGCGCGGGGCCGCGGCGAACGAGGTCGAGGGTGCCGACGCCTCGGTATCCGGGGCGCTCGGCCCGATGCCCTGAAAGACAGCGCCCTGCTGCTGGTTGCCTTCGTGCTGGCGGGCTGCGCGGGTTCGCCGCGGGCGGGCGATCCCGCCGAAGTTTCCTCGTATGGGTGCATGCGCGCCGCAGTCGCCGCTCTCCCGGCCGGTCTCGCGGACCCCCGTGCCCATTGCATCGCTTCGGGTCTGATCGCGCAGCGCTGCAGCGCGACCGAGGCGCGCCTCGCAGGGCTCGGCAAGGAAGTCCGAGATGTCTTCACGCACGGCGACGCATCGTGGCGAGACTGGCAGGCCGACCGCGCGGGCGTGCGATGCGCGCGCACGATCGGCAGCGGGGCGGCGGAAGCCGATGCGCCCGCTGCGCTCGACGCCTGTTGCCGCGCGGCCGGGTATTGAGGCGACCCGGCAACGGCGTCGCGTCTCAGTCGAGCGGACTGCGCACCGCAAGCCCGCCGCGGTTCAGCGCGTGCGTGTAGATCATGGTTGTCGTTACGTTGCTGTGCCCGAGGAGTTCCTGCACGGTGCGGATGTCGTAGCCGGATTCCAGCAGGTGCGTGGCGAAGCAGTGCCGGAACGTATGGCAGCTCGCCGGCTTCGTGATGGCAGCCCTTTGCACGGCGCCGCGCACCGCGCGCTGCACGACACTCGGGTGCAGATGATGCCGCACCGGCTGCCCGGTGTACGGGTCCGCGCACACACTCGTCGACGGAAACACGAATTGCCACGCCCAGCTCGTCGGGGCGGCGGGATACTTGCGGGCGAGCGAGTCGGGCAGCGAAACGCCGGGTCGCCCAAGCCGCCGCTCGTTGGCGAACCATTCGCGAAGCTTCACGAAGTGGCCCTCGATGGGTCGTCGCAGCGAATCGGGCAAGGTCGTGACCCTGTCCTTGCGGCCCTTGCCGTCGCGCACGATGAGCTCCCGGCGTGCGAGGTCCAGGTCCTTGACGCGGACCGAGAGCGCCTCCTCGAGGCGCAGGCCGCTGCCGTACAGGAGGCTCGCGACGAGCCAGGGCGTACCGTTCAACTCGGCGAGCACGCTCCTCGCCTCCTCGCGCGACAGGACGACCGGAATGTGACGGGGCTTTGCCGCGCGCGTGACATTCTCGAGCCACGGCAGATCCACTTCGAGCACCTGCCGGTACAGGAACAGGATCGCGGCGAGCGCCTGGTTCTGGGTGGAGGCCGCCACATGGTCGTGGACCGCGAGCCGGCTCAGGAAGCCCTCGACCTCCGGGGCACCGAGATCGCGCGGATGCCGGCCATGATTCGCCCGAATGTACCTACGGATCCAGAAGAGATACGCCTTCTCGGTGCGAAGGCTCATGCGCCGGGTCCGCATGAGCCGGCGGGACGTGGCAAGGAGCCCGGGTCGGGGGGTAGCATTCATTTGCGGGGACCGCCGGAACGTTATACTGCAGTGCGCAGCCATGTCTCCAAATGAAACAGGAAGTTGCGGAAAGTGCCAGACGATTATCCGCCGCATTCGTCCAGAAACATCACGACGCTTTTGTCGTCTAATTGGTAGTTAGGCAGCACTATGGGCGTCTTGCAGTGGTTCGAGAAGCAGCGAGTGTGGCGGCGCGAGCACGAAGCGGCCTTTCGGGTAGTCACTGTTCTGACGTCCAGTGGGTTAACCATCTTTCAGCACCGCGCGATGGAAGCGGTTGCCGCTTCCGTTCCGCCGGATTCCTTCAGGCAGGTGCCGATGGACAATGAGCCAGGGGTGTACCTCCTCGCCTCGCTCGGAAGAGCTGGCCACGAGCTGTACATCTATCCGAACGAAGCGGGCATCTTCGGCGCGAAGCCACATGCGTGGTTCGAGGAATGGGCCTACCTTACACCTGAGGAACTCATAGGCGCCCTTGCAAAGGAGTGTGCCAATCGTGCTGCCTAACGAGGCGCTGGAGCGCAGCCGTGATTGATAAATTGCCCCAATTGCGCGTCAGCGCGCGGCGCGCTCAGCGAAGACGTTAGAGGGCGTTCTTGACCGACCCGTATAGCGAACCGGTACCCCTCTGGATGGCTCGCGGAGCAGGAGTGGTCTTGGGTGTCTTCGGCCTTGGGCTCTTAGCCCTTTCTATTTTTCTGATCATTCGACAGCTGCAGCACCATGGGCAGCTGGAAGCGGACGCTATTGTGTTCCTGGCTGTCCTTTTGCCTATCGCTTGGTTCTGTCTGAGCGTCGGAAGTCGCCTTACATTCTCTAAGCCCAATCGTTCCGGTTCCATTCTTTCGCCCCTTGGATGGCTAATCTTGGTGGTGCTCTTTGCAGCACTCGCACTTGGATTCACGGTCCTGCTTGTCCGCGGTGGTGAGCTACAATTTTTCACTGGGATCGCCGTCTCGGCGGGATTCGCAGTTTGGTGTTGGCGAGCTCGTTCAAGGATTCTGAAGCTAGACCCACTTCCGAAAGCGCCCTCTAACACATCGCTCGAGCGCAGCCGTGATCGATAAAGTGCCAACCCGACAGCTCAGCGCGCGGCGCGCTCAGCTCAAGCGTTAGGCCGCATGATCGGAAGAGCAGCGGGGCAGCGCCAGGCGAAAGGTCAGTGGTGGGGCGGCTTCGATCCGCGGCGCCCGACCGCCGCGCCCATCGCGACGAACTAACCTCCGCGCTTCGTGCGCCAAACGCCATCGCGGTGCGCCGCCACCTCGACTGGATCCCTTATGTCACAGCTTCGGAGAGCCCGCGTTGCTCGCCGCTGAGTGCCGGATTAACCTCAGCGGCAAGAAGCCTCGATCAGCTTCGGGGGCAGAATGAGCGCATGCGGTCTAACTTTTCGCTCGAGCGCGGCCGTGCACGATAAAGTGCCAACCCAACAGCTCAGCGCGCGGCGCGCTCAGCGAAGACGTTATACGGCATGAATCGGAGAACCTGATCGTCTCGAACCTGCTTCGCGGCGCGCAGGCGTTGCGGTGTCGATCGGGACAGGCCGCCGCATCTCGGCGGTGAAGGGTATCGCGTAGGGCCGGCGGGGCATCGCGAGGGACGATGCGCGAAACCTCGCCGCACATTGACCGATAAAGTGCCGGCGCGCGGGCGGTTCAAAGCGCCGGCCCCAAATCTCCTGGTGACCATGGCCACACCTCACCGTGGCTCTGGCGGTGAAGGTCATCGGCGTCGCGCCGCGATGTCTCGGAGACCTGAAACGTCCCGGTTTATGAAGCAGCTCCGTTGCTCGTCGCGGTTGTCAGGACTACTCTCACCGCAGAACAACGAGGCCAGGGTCGGAGCGGTGGTAGTCATGCCGTATAACAATCGCCTCGAGCGGGCTCGATCCAGCGCGGTGCCAGGCGCAGAGGGCGGCGCGTGGGCTTCGCCGGCGCGACCGCGGCGCCGGAAATCTCAACAGCTCGCCGCTCAGGCTCAACGTTAGATGTCGCCAGAAATGCCGTCGCCGCCCACTTCGAAGAATGATCTCATCGCGGTGTTGCGATCACTGGCCGAGAGAAGGCCGCGGACCAAGGCCGATCTCCGCCAGCTTCAGGATGAATCGGTTGCACTTGCCCTTCACATCCAACGCCGCATGTCGCTCTCTGACGTACCTGAGACGATCTGGCACTTTTTGTCGGACGCGGACATCCGCTTCAAAGACGAAGCATACGCCCAACTTCAACTCAATGACGTTCGTCGCGAACTTGACGCATGGGGAATCTAGTGGCGACGTCTAACTATTTGCTCGAGCGCTGCCGTGATCGATAAAGTGCCACCCAAACGGCTCAGCGCGCGGCGCGCTCAGCAAAGGCGTTAGACCGCCAATGCGACTCTCGGCATATGCTGTCTGCGTTTTCATGATCGCGTGCGGCGATCCGGTCCCAAGCTTTGAGGGCATCAGTTCGAGATCGACCTGCCCCGATGCTCAAGAAGCTGTTCGAGCACGCGGCGCTCGATTCTTGGAGGATCGGTCCGCTCGTGGCATCTCCGGAGAGATTGTCGAGCACGTATTTGCGGGCTCACTATTCGGCTCTCAGGCTCTGATCAGCATAGCCTGTTCGAAAGATCGCCTTGAAGCCATACGTTTCTCTAATACTTCCAAGCCGGGGCAGAACCTTTTTGACGAATGGGCGAGTGCCCTGTCGAAGTTATACGCCAACGCCTCAACGCAACTCGGATCAAACGGCCGAATTCAGCGCGTGCGCTGCGAGGTCGATGGGCTCTCAATACACCTGACGGAAGAAGCTGACGGGGCAGCGTCCCTCATTGTCGTCCCTAGACCAGGCGTATGCTAGTTTTGCGGTCTAACAATTCGCTCGAGCGCGGCCGTGAACGATAAAGTGCGAACCCAACAGCTCAGCGCGCGGCGCGCTCAGCGAAGACGTTATACGGCATGCATCGGAAGATCTGATCGTCACGAACCTGCTTCGCGGCGCGCAGGCGTTGCGGTATCGATCGGGAGAGGTCGCAGTGCGTCAGCGGTGAAGGGCATCGCGTAAGGCCGACGGATCATCGCGAGGGACGATGCGCGAAACCTCGCCGCACATTGACCGATAAAGTCCCGGCGCGCGGGCGGTTCAAAGCGCCGGCCCCGAATCTCCCGGTGACCATGGCCACACCTCACCGTGGCTCTGGCGGTGAAGGTCATCGGCGTCGCGCCGCGATGTCTCGGAGACCTGAAACGTTTCGGTTTATGAAGCAGCTCCGTTGCTCGTCGCGGTTGTCAGGACTACTCTCACCGGAGAATAACGAGGTCAGGGTCGGAGCGGTGGTAGTCATGCCGTATAACAATCGCCTCGAGCGGGCTCGATCCAGCGCGGTGCCAGGCGCAGAGGGCGGCGCGTGGGCTTCGCCGGCGCGGCCGCGGCGCCGGAAATCTCAGCAGCTCGCCGCTCAGGCTCGACGTTATACGGCATGCATCGGAAAATCGGATCGTCGCGAACCTGCTTCGCGGCGCGCAGGCGTTGCGGTATCGATCGGGAGAGGTCGCAGTGTATCAGCGGTGAAGGGCATCGCGTAGGGCCGGCGGGGCATCGCGAGAGACGATGCGCGAAACCTTGCCGCACATTGCCCGATAAAGTGCCGGCGCGCGGGAGGTTCAAAGCGCCGGCCCCGAATCTCCTGGTGACCATGGCCACACCTCACCATGGCTCTGGCGGTGAAGGTCATCGGCGTCGCGCCGCGATGTCTCGGAGACCTGAAACGTCCCGGTTTATGAAACAGCTCCGTTGCTCGTCGCGGTTGTCAGGACTACTCTCACCGGAGAATAACGAGGTCAGGGTCGGAGCGGTGGTGGTCATGCCGTATAACAATCGCCTCGAGCGGGCTCGATCCAGCGCGGTGCCATGCGCAGAGGGCGGCGCGTGGGCTTCGCCGGCGCGGCCGCGGCGCCGGAAATCTCAGCAGCTCGCCGCTCAGGCTCGACGTTAGACGGCGAACAACTATGACGATCGCGTGTCTAGGATGGGGCTCCTTGATCTGGGACCCACGCGCGTTGCCGATTCAGCGCCGGTGGTTCGATGATGGGCCTCTTGTACCTGTCGAGTTCACTCGTCAGTCGTCGGACGGCCGCATCACGCTCGTGATTGAACCGGGAGCTGCACCGGTACGTGTGCTCTGGGCCGTGATGCTTTCCACTGAACTTCAAGCAGCAAGAGAGGCGCTTCGCGACCGCGAAGGCATTACCGGCAACAGCTGGGTGTCACGAATCGGATCCTGGACTCGCGAAGAGTCGGTACCTAAGCTCATGCCTGGGCTCAGTAACTGGGCTGAGGCGCACGGCATCGATGCCGTCGTGTGGACGGCCCTTGGGTCCAGGTTCAACGGTCAGGAAACCTCACCGACGGCCGATCAGGTAGTAGAGTACCTGCGGACGCTTACCGGCCCGACGCGCGACAATGCAGAGCACTATATACGGTGCGCTCCGCGTCAGATCGACACTGACTATCGGCGCCGCATCGAGGCGGAACTCGGATGGTCCCATCGTGAGTGCGACTCGATCGCCGTCTAACAACAGCATGCAGCGGACGGCGCTGCGCGCCGCCGCTGATGCTGAGCGTTATACGGCATGCATCGGAAGATCTGATCGTCGCGAACCTGCTTCGCGGCGCGCAGGCGTTGCGGTGTCGATCGGGACAGGTCGCAGCATCTCGGCGGTGCAGCGCATCGCGTAAGGCCGGCGGATCATCGCGAGAGACGATGCGCAACATATCACCTCTCGTTCGGCATAAAGTGCCGGCGCGCGGGCGGTTCAAAGCGCCGGCCCCGAATCGCGCGGTGACCACGTACACATCTCACCGCGGCTCTGGCGGTGAAGGTCATCGGCGTCGCGCCGCGATGTCTCGGAGACTTGAAACGTCCCGGTTTATGAAGCAGCTCCATTGCTCGTCGCGGCCGTCAGGACTACTCTCACCGCAGAACAACGAGGTCCGGGTCGGAGCGATGGTGGTCATGCCGTATAACAAATCGCTGGAGCGCAGCCGTGACCGATAAAGTGCCAGTCCAACAGGTCAGCGCGCGGCGCGCTCAGCTCAATCGTTAGGCCGCATGATCGGAAGAGCAGCGGGGCAGCGCCAGGCGAAAGGTCAGTGGTGGGGCGGCTTCGATCCGCGGCGCCCGACCGCCGCGCCCATCGCGACGAACTAACCTTCGCGCTTCGTGCCCCAAACGCCATCGCGGTGCGCCGCCACCTCGACTGGATCCCTTATGTCACAGGTTCGGAGAGCCCGCGTTGCTCACCGTTGAGTGCAGGATTAACCTCAGCGGTCGGAAGCCATTGTCGGCTTCGGGGGCAGAATGAGCGCATGCGGTCTAACTTTTCGCTCGAGCGCAGCCGTGATCGATAAAGTGCCAACCCAATTGCTCAGCGCGCGGCGCGCTCAGCGAAGACGTTAGGCCGCATGACTAGCGTATTCGTTCTACAGCATTCGCATTCACCGACGCCTGATCATGACGAGGTCAAGCTCGTTGGCGTATACGCAACGCGTG
>JABAQU010000017.1 GCA_019187185.1 Steroidobacteraceae bacterium
ATAACTACCAATTAGACGACAAAAGCGTCGTGATGTTTCTGGACGAATGCGGTGGATAAACATCCGGCGCCATCCGCAACTTCCTGTTTCATTTGGAGACGGTGGTGATCGCCGCAGTATAACGTTCCGGCGGTCGCGGCAAAGGAAGGCTACGCCCCGTCCCGCCCCCCCTGTCAACGACCGCTACGGAGCCGGCCCCGCAGGCAAGCGGGCGTGCGGGGAGTCGGCGCCAACCGCAGTATCCGTAACCGCTCGCGGGCGGAGGGCAGCCAGCACGCGCGACATCGCGCTGCTGGCTGCCCCCGGCAAGCCAATCGCCGCAGTTGCTAGAAATTCATCCTGAATGTCACCCCATACAGCCGTGGGTCGCCGAGGAACGCATCGACCGTGCCCGTCTGCAGGGTCGCGTCGAAGCCGACCTGGATGTATTCCTCGTCGAACACGTTCTTGCCCCACAGCTCGAGCGCCCACGAATCGTTCGCCGAGCCGATGCCGATGCGCGCATCGACGAGCGCGTACGCATCCTGCTTCTTCAGCGGGTTCAGGTCGGAGCCGGTGTTGTAGTCCGACATGTACTTCGCGCCGACGTTCGTGCGCCACTTGAGGCTCGCGTTGATCGGACGCTCGTACGTCGCCGCGACGCCGCCCGACCACTTCGGCGCGAACGACATCTGGTTGCCGGGCAGCGCCGGTTGCACGCCCGCCGCAGCGGCGTCGAAATCGCCGTACTCGGTCTCGGCGTAGGTCACGCCGCCCTGCAGCGTCAGCCCCTCGGCCGGCGTGTACCACAGGAAGTCGAGGTCGACGCCGCGTGACGTCACTTCGGGGATCGAGGCGACGACGAACTGCAGGCCCGTGAAGGTGTTCAGCTGGAACCCTTTGTACTCCTGGTAGAACACCGCGCCGTTCAGCGCGAGGCTGTTGCCGAGCCAGCTCGATTTCACGCCGAGCTCATACGAATCCACTTTCTCGGAATCGAACCGCGTGTCCGCGTCGAGCGCCGCAGCCGGGCTCGCCGGGCTGCCGATGCGTTCGCGGTCGAGGTTGTAGCCACTAGCCTTGTAGCCGCGCGCATACGACAGATAGGACATCACGTCGTCCGAGACGTGATAGATGAGCTTCGCGGTGCCGCTCCACTCACCTTCGTCGATGGACTGGCGGGTCGTCGCGTCGTTGAACACCGGGTCTGCGAACGTCGCGCAGCCGAGCCCGTAGTACGACGGCAACGCCGCGGGCGGCAGTGCGCCCGAGATGATCGCGAAACGTGCCCGCGCAGTCGCACAGCCGATGCCGGCCGGCGATGCCGCGGTACCGAGGTTCGTGTAGTGCGAGTCGAGGTCCTTCTTCTCGTTCGTGTAGCGCAGGCCGAGGCCGATATCGAACTTGTCGGTGATCGAGTAGGTGTTGTTGGTGAACAGCGCCCAGCTGGTCGAGTCCTGCCCGTAAACGTCGTACGAGCCGTTGCCGGTCGCGTACGACGTGCCCGGTGCGCGCCCGAGCAGGGTCGGGACGAGCGCCGGCGCCATGCCGGCCGACAGCGCGAGACTGTAATACAGCTCGAACTGGCTGTCGTAGCGCAGCGAGTTGATCGAGTCGAGGTCCTCGTCGGCGAAGAACGCGCCGACCAGCCACTTGAGCCGGCCATTGTCGCCGGCGAGCCGCAGTTCCTGCGTCAACGTCTCGAAGGTGTTGGCGTAACTCTTCGAGTCGCGATAGAGGAGCGCGGCGCCCGAGAAATCGCTGTCCTGGCCGAGCTCCGCCTCCCAGTGGCGCCAGGCCGTGACCGAGGTCAGCTTCGCGCCGCCGGCGAGGTCCCAGTCCACTTGTGCGGACGCGCCGCGATCACGGATGTCCTGGTTCGTGTCGCGATTGGCATAGGCGCGGCGCGTGAAGGGCCGCGCGGGATTGGCGATGCCGCCGCCCGAGATCGCGCTGACGATCGCGGTGGCCGGCCCGTTCACGTACTGCACGCCGAGGCAGCAGAACTCGTTGCGCTCCGACCAGTCGGCGATCAGCCGCACGCTGACGGTATCGCTCGGGTTCCACAGCAGCTGGCCGCGCGCGGTGTTGACGTCGCGATCGACGTCTTCCTTCGCGATGCGCGGTGCGCGCGCGTTCACGTCGAGGAAGCCGTCGTGCTGACGATAGGCATAGAAGATGCGGCCGGCGAGCTTGTCGCCGACGAGCGGGCCGGTCAGCGAGAGCGACCCTTCCGCGGTGCGGCGATTGCCGCCGACGAGCTCGGCAGTGCCGCCGAAGTCGAACTTCGGCTGCGCCGTGCGCACGTTGATGACGCCCGCCGAGGTGTTCTTGCCGAAGAGTGTCCCCTGCGGGCCCTTGAGCACTTCGATGCTCTCGAGCTCGCCGAGATCGCCGAAGCCGACGCCGTTGCGCGGCCGGTAGACCTCGTCGATCACGACACCGACCGAGGACTCGAGGCCGATGTTGTCGCCGACCGTGCCGACGCCGCGGATGCGCGCGGTGGTGCTCGTCTCGTTGGCGGTCGACGTCACGATCAGGCCGGGGGTCAGCACCGTCAGGTCCTTGATGTCGCGCACTCCCGCGTCCTGCAGCAGCTGGCCGGATACGGCGGTCACCATGATCGGCACGTCCTGGATGTTCTCCGACCGTTTCTGGGCGGTGACGACGACTTCGTCGAGCGTGCGGCCACGTTCCGGCGCCTGATCCTGGGCGATGGCCATCCCGGCCGACACCAGCATCGCCAATGCGCACGCCATGGTCGCGCGCGCCATCCCTCGCTGTGATCGCATATCAGCTTCTCCCCGTTGTCATTGCAATTCCCGGTCGAACAGCCGCCTGCCTACGGCATCGAGATGGTAGTCGACATCCCCGAAGGCCATCTCGATCATTGTCAATCTCCTGAAGTAGTGGCTGACGGGCAGTTCGTCCGTCACGCCGATGCCGCCATGCAGCTGCACGGCCTGCTGCCCCACGTAGCGTGCGGCCTCCGCGACCCTGACCTTGGTGGCGGAGACCGTGTGGCTGTGCTCGCCGGGTGCGGCGTGCCCGATGCACGAGGCGGCGAGGAGCGCCATCGAACGCGCCGCCTCGGTCGCGATCAGCATGTCGGCCATCCGGTGCTGCAGCACCTGGAAGCTGCCGATCGGCACCCCGAACTGCTTGCGCGTTTTCAGGTACTGACCAGTCGCGTCGAGCAGCACGCTCATCGCCCCGACCGCCTCCGCGCACACTGCGGCGATCGCCGCATCGATCGTCTCTGCAAGCGCTGGTCGTGCATCGCCGCTGCCGAGGCGTGCACCCGCCGTCAGGCGCACGCCGTCGAGACGGACGTCGGCCGCGCGGCGCGCGTCGTACATCGGGTAGTCGTGCACCGTGACGCCCGGCGCCGAAGGTTCGACCAGGAAGAGCGCAAGATCTCCCGCCGCGCGCGCCGTGACGATGAGCAGATCGGCCGTCGTGCCGTTCAGTACCCAGGTCTTCGCGCCATTCAATTCCCAGCCGCCGCCCTCCCGGCGTGCTTCGCACGCCACTGCCTCCGGCGCGAAGCGCGTGCCCGGCTCGTAGTGTGCGAGCGCGAGCTGTCGCTCGCCGGCGCCCACGGCCGGCAGGATCGAGGCGCACTGGGCCTCGTTGCCGGCCCGCGCGACGATGCCGGCGCCGAGCACGATCGTCGCGAGGTACGGCTCGAGCAGCAGCGCGCGGCCGCATTCCTCCATCACGACGAACGTGTCCATGCCGCCGCCGCCGAAGCCGCCGTGCGCTTCCGGCACCGTGAGCGCAAGCGCCCCGATCTCGGCCAGCCCGCGCCAGATCTCCGCGCTCCAACCCGTGGCGGACTGCGCAATCGCGCGGCGTCGCTCGAATGGGTAATCCGCCCGCAGCAGGCGCTGCAGGCTGTCGCGGAACTGCTGTTGTTCGCCCGTGAGACCGAACACGCTCAAAGCCCGAGAATGTGGCGCGTGATGATGTTGCGCTGGATCTCGTTGGACCCCGCGTAAATCGACGCCTTCCTGAAATTGAGGTAGCGCCCGGTTGCGGGCCCCGGATACACGGCCGCGTCGTGCCCGAGCGCATGCATCGTCGCCTCGGTGAGCGCCTGTTGCAGCTCGCTGCCCATGATCTTGAGCATCGACGCTTCGGGGCCCGGCGCATGGCGCTCCTGTTCGAGCGCCAGCACGCGCAGGTTCATCACCTCGAGCGTCATCAGGTCGATCTCGAGCCGCGCGATGCGGTCGCGAAAGCGCGCATCGTCGGCGAGCGGGCGGCCGTCGTTGCCGGGCTGGCGCTGCGCGAGCGTCTTGAGCTCCGCGAGCCAGCGCTTGCATTGACCGACGCCCGCGTTGCCCGTGCGTTCGTGGCCGAGCAGGAACTTGGCGTAGGTCCAGCCCTTGTTCTCTTCGCCGACGAGGTTCGCGGCCGGGACCTCGACGTTCTCGAACCAGACCTCGTTTATCTCATGTTCGCCGTCGAGCATGATGATCGGGCGTACGGTCACTCCCTTCGTGCGCATGTCGATGAGCAGGAACGAGATCCCTTCCTGCGGTCGCCCGTCGGCCTGCGTGCGCACGAGGCAGAAGATCCAGTCGGCGAACTGCGCGAGCGTCGTCCAGGTCTTCTGCCCGTTCACGACATAATGTCCGCCCTGCCGCTCGGCCCGCGTCTTTAGCGAGGCGAGGTCCGAACCCGCGCCGGGCTCGGAATAGCCCTGGCACCACCAGTCCTCGCCCGACAGGATGCGTGGCAGGAAGCGCTGCTGCTGCTGCGCGCTGCCGAATTTCATGATGACCGGTGCCACCATGCGGATGCCGAAGGGCATGATGCCGGGCGCGCCGGCGAGTGCGCACTCCTCCTCGAAGACATGCTGGCGCATCGCGCTCCATTCGCAGCCGCCGAACGCGCGCGGCCAGTTCGGTGCGATCCAGCCGCGCTCGAAGAGGATGCGATGCCAGGTGAGGTAGTCCTCCTTGGTGAGCCGCGCACCCCCGAGCACTTTGTGGCGCAGTTCCAACGGCAGCTTGCGGTGCACGAACTCGCGCACTTCTGCCCGGAATGCCGTGTCTTCCGCAGAAAGCCCCAGGTCCATGTGTCGTCGACGCGACGCCCCCGTGCCGATTGTTTGCGGTAGCGTAGAGGGGCTCCGTCCAACGGGCAAATAAATTGTTCCGGCCATGGCGCCGCCGGGTTTCTGACGCTAGGCTGCACGGCTCCCGGACAACCCGAAAACGATGGAGCAGCGGCGCATGGGCGTGACGAGTTACGAGAAGCGCGGCAGGGTGGCCGTGATCACGATGCAGAGTCCGCCGGTCAATGGGCTGGGGTCTGCGCTGCGCGCGGCGCTCCTCAAGGCGCTCGACAAGGCGCTCTACTCGCCCGGCATCAAGGCGATCGTGCTCACGGGCAGTGGCAGCGGCTTTTCCGCCGGCGCCGACATCCGCGAGTTCAATACGCCGAAGATGCAGGCGCCCCCCAACCTGCACACGCTGATCACGGCGTGGGAGTCGAGTGCGAAGCCGGTGATCGCGGCGATCCACGGCACCTGCATGGGGGGCGGTCTCGAGCTCGCCCTCGGCTGCCATTACCGCGTCGCCCGCCCCGACGCACAGATCGCGCTGCCCGAGGTGAAGCTCGGACTGATTCCGGGCGCCGGCGGCACCCAGCGCCTGCCGCGCGCGCTCGGCCTCGAGGCGGCGCTCAACATGATCGTCTCGGGCAATCCCGTGCCGGCGGAGAAGCTCGCCGGGACACCGCTGTTCGACGAGCTCGTGCCGGGCGACCTCGTGGAGGGTGCCGTCGCCTTCGCGGAACGGGTCATCAGGGAGAAGTTGCCGCCGAAGCGCGTCCGCGACCGCGCCGTGGTGCACCCGAATGCAGCCGGCTTTCTGATGTTCGCGCGCACTACCGTCGATGCCGTCGCGGGTCCGTATCCCGCGCCCCGCAAGTGCGTCGAGGCAGTGAAGGCGGCCGTCGAGCAACCGTTCGACGAGGGCATCGCCACCGAGCGGCGGCTGTTCCTCGACCTGATGACGACACCCGAATCGAAGGCGCTGCGCCACGTGTTCTTCGGCGAGCGCGCCGCGGCACGCATTCCGGACGTTCCCGACACGACCCCCACGCGCCCGATCAAGTCCGCCGCGGTGATCGGCGCCGGCACGATGGGTGGCGGCATCACGATGAACTTCATCAACGCCGGCATCCCGGTCACGCTGCTCGAGATGAAGCAGGAGGCGCTCGATCGCGGCCTCGAGGCGATCCGCAGGAACTACGGCGGCGCCGTGAAGAAAGGCCGCATGACCGAGGCCGACGTCGCGGCGCGCATCGCGCTCGTCACGCCGGTGCTCGACTACGCCGCGATCGCGCAGGCCGACATCGTCGTCGAGGCGGTGTTCGAGGACATGGCCGTCAAGCAAAGCGTGTTCGAGAAGCTCGATGCGGTGATGAAGCCGGGCGCCATCCTCGCGACCAACACCTCGACGCTCGACGTGAACCGCATCGCGGCATTCACGAAGCGACCGGGCGACGTCGTCGGCACGCACTTCTTCAGTCCCGCGAACGTGATGCGGCTCCTCGAGGTGGTGCGCGGTGCGCAGACCACGCCCGACGTGCTCGCGACCGTGATGAAGCTCGGCAAGACGATGAAGAAGATCGCGGTCGTCTCCGGCGTCTGTGACGGCTTCATCGGCAATCGCATGCTCGAGCAGATGGGCCGCCAGACGCTGTTCCTGCTCGAGGAAGGCGCGCTGCCGAAGCAGGTCGACGCCGCGATGGAGAAGTTCGGCTTCGCGATGGGCCCGTTCCGCGTCGGCGACCTCGCCGGCAACGACATCGGCTGGGCGATCCGTAAGCGCCGCTACGTCGAGAAGCCGATGGTGACCTATTCGCGCATCGCCGATCGCCTCTGCGAACAGGGCCGATTCGGCCAGAAGACCAATGGCGGCTGGTACGACTACGCGCCGGGCGATCGCACCGCGCGGCCGTCCGCGGCGGTCGAGCAGATGATCGTCGAGTACTCGAAGGAGATCGGCGTCAAGCGCCGCGTGGTGAGCGACGAGGAGATCGTCGATCGCGTCGTGTACGCGCTCGTCAACGAGGGCGCGAAGATTCTCGAGGAGGGCATCGCACTGCGCGCATCGGACATCGACATGGTGTACCTGAACGGCTACGGATTCCCCGCGCATCGCGGCGGGCCGATGCTGTACGCCGATACCGTGGGGCTCGACGTCGTCGTGCGACGCATGAAGCAGTTCGCGCGCAATCGCCACGGCGATCCGACGGCCTGGCAGCCCGCGCGCCTGCTCGCGCGCCTCGCCGCCGCCAGCAAGACCTTCAACTGATTTCCGGGGACTCACCATGACCGATGCCGTCATCGTTTCCATCGCCCGCACGCCGCTCGCCAAGTCCTGGCGCGGCTCGTTCAACATCACGCACGGCGCCACGCTCGCCGGCCACGCCGTGCAGCACGCGATTGCGCGCGCGGGCGTCGACCCGGCCGAAGTGGAGGACGTGCTGCTCGGTTGCGCCTACCCGGAAGGCGCCGATGGGCTCAACATCGCTCGCCAGGCGGCGATCCGCGCGGGCTGTCCGGTCACGACGGGCGGCGTGACGGTGAACCGCTTCTGTTCGTCGGGCCTGCAGACGATCGCGATGGCGGCGGCCCGCGTGACGCTGGAGAAGGCGCCCGTCGTCGTCGCCGGCGGCGTCGAGTCGATTTCGTGCGTGCAGAACGAACTCAATCGCCACATGGTGCACGAGACCTGGCTCAAGGAGCATAAGCCCGACCTCTACATGCCGATGCTGCAGACCGCCGAGACGGTCGCGAAGCGGTACGGCATCTCGCGCGAGCGCCAGGACGAGTACGGCGCGAGGAGCCAGCAGCGTGCCGCCGCCGCGCAGGCCGCGGGGCGCTTCGACACGGAGATTGAGCCGATCACCGTCACCGCGGCGTATGCCGACCCGAAGACGCGGCAGATGGGCACGCGCGAAGTCACCGTGTCGAAGGACGAGGGAATCCGCGCCGACACGACCTATGAAGGCGTCGCGAAGATCCGGCCGGCGATCCCGGGCGGCGTGATCGCGGCCGGCAACGCGAGCCAGTTCTCCGACGGCGCAGCGGCCTGCGTCGTGATGGACGCGCAGCTCGCCGAGCGGCGCGGCATCGCCCCGCTCGGCGTGTTCCGCGGATTCACGGTCGCGGGCTGCGAGCCCGACGAGATGGGCATCGGGCCGGTGTTCGCCGTGCCGCGGCTGCTCGAGCGCGCGGGCCTGCGCATCGACGACATCGGCCTCTGGGAGCTGAACGAGGCGTTCGCGGTGCAGGTGCTCTACTGCCGCGACAAGCTCGGCATTCCCGACGAACGGCTGAACGTGAACGGCGGAGCCATCGCGGTCGGTCATCCCTATGGCGTATCCGGCACGCGCCTCGTCGGCCACGCGCTGATCGAAGGCAAGCGCCGGGGCGTGAAGTACGTCGTGACCACCATGTGCGTCGGCGGCGGCATGGGTGCCGCGGGGCTCTTCGAAGTGCTCTGACGCAGCGGGCACCGCATCGTGGAGCGCCGCTGGATCGGTTCGTACCCGCCGGGCGTGCGCTGGGATATCCCGGTCGAACCCGCGCCGGCCTGGCGCCTGATTGACGATGCGGCGGCGCGCTGGCCCGACCGTCCCGCTGTGGCATTCCACGGCCGGCAGTTGACGTACGCCGAACTGCACGCGCTCATCGCGCGGGCGGCGGCCGGGCTGCAGCGTCTCGGCGTGACGCCCGGGCAGCGCATCGCGCTCTACCTGCCGAATTGCCCGCAGTACGTGATCGCCTTCTTCGGCGCCCTGAAGGCCGGCGCGATCGTCGTGAACCTCTCGCCGCTCGACGCCGAAGCGACGCTCGCGCACAAGATCGAGGACAGCGGTGCCGACATCCTCGTGACGCTCGACATCGCCGCGCTCTACCCGCTCGCGCAGCGCCTGCTCGCCTCGACGCGCCTGTCGCGGCTCATCGTCGGCGGGCTGGCCGAGTTCGCCGGCGTGCCGCTGCCCGCGCAGTGCGAGGTGTCGCGCGATGCGGCGCACGTCCGCTTCGCGGACCTGCTCGACAACGACGGCCACTGCACGCCGTACACGATTCCCGATCCTGCGGCCGCGATCGCCGTGCTCCAGTACACCGGCGGCACGACCGGTCCGCCGAGGGGCGCCGAGCTCACGCATGCCAACATCATGATGGTTGCCGCGCAGTGCGCCGAGACGACGCGAGGCCCGGCGCCCTCGATGCTCCCCGGCAGCGAACGCGTGCTGCTGGTGCTGCCGCTCTTTCACATCTACGCCGAGCTCGTGATGTTCCTCGGCATCGCGCTCGGCGCCGAACTCGTGCTGCACGCGAAGTTCGATGCCGGCGCGGTCGCACGCGACATCGCCGCGAGGCGCATCACGGTGATGTTCGGCGTGCCGACGATGTTCGTCGCGCTAGCCGCGTACGCGCGCACCGCAGCCGTCGACCTCTCGTCGCTGAAGCATTGCGGTTCGGGCGGCGCACCGCTGCCGCTCGAGGTGGTCGAGGCGTTCCGCACCCTGACGGGAGTCGGGATCGTCGATGGCTGGGGCATGAGCGAGACGACGGCGGCCGGCACGTTCACGCCGCGCGACGGCGTGCGCAAGGCCGGCTCCTGCGGATTGCCGCTGCCGCGAGTCGACCTGAAGGTCGTCGACGTGCGTGACAGCGCGCGCGTGCTCGCTGCCGGCGAGCACGGCGAGATCTGCATCCGTGCGCCGAACGTGATGCGTGGCTACTGGCGCAACGCCGCGGCGAGCGCCGACGCGATGACGCCCGACGGCTGGTTCCGCACCGGAGACGTCGGCTACATCGACGAGGACGGATTCGTCTTCATCATCGAGCGCTGCAAGGACATGCTGGTCTGCAGCGGCTTCAACGTCTACCCGCGCATGATCGAAGAGGCGATCTACGCGCACCCCGATGTCGCCGAAGTGAGCGTGATCGGCATCGACGACCCCTATCGCGGCCAGTCGCCCAAGGCCTTCGTGCGGCTGAAGCCCGGCGCCGCGCCGCTCACGCTCGATGCCCTGCAGGCCTTCCTCGCGGACCGCGTCGGCCGGCACGAGATGGTGCGGGCGCTCGAACTGCGCGCCGAGTTGCCGAGGACCGCGGTCGGCAAGCTCTCGAAGAAGGAGCTGTACGACGAGGAACGCCGGCAGCGTGCGACCGGGAACAGCCTCACGGAGTGACGGGCCCGCCCGATCGGGAGGGTTATACTCGCCGCCGCGATGTACCTGTCGTTCTTCGGACTCAACGAGAAGCCGTTCTCGATCACGCCCGATCCGCGCTACCTCTTCCTGAGCGAGCGGCACGCGGAGGCGCTCGCGCACCTGCTTTACGGTGTCAGCGAGGCGGGCGGCTTCGTGCAGCTGACCGGCGAGGTGGGCACCGGCAAGACGACGATCGTGCGCTCGCTCCTCGGCCAGATTCCGAAGAACGCGGAGATCGCGCTCATCCTGAACCCGCGCATGACGGCGCCCGAGTTCATGCTGACGATCTGCGAGGAACTCGGCATCGGCCTGCCGGATCGCGCGGTCGCGAGCCTGAAGGACCTGGTCGACATCCTCAACCATTACCTGCTGCGCGCGCACGCCGACGGCCGGCGTGTCGTGCTGCTGGTCGACGAGGCGCAGAACCTCGAGCCTGCCGTGCTCGAACAGGTGCGACTGCTCACCAACCTCGAGACAGCCACGCAGAAGCTGCTGCAGATCATCCTGATCGGCCAGCCCGAGTTGCGCGAGATGCTCGCGCGTCCCGAGCTGCGCCAGCTCGCGCAGCGCATCACGGGTCGCTATCACCTCGACCCGCTGTCGGCGGCCGAGACGGCGGCCTATGTGCGCCATCGCCTGCGCGTGGCGGGCGCAACGACCGACATCCTCACCGCCGGCGCGCTCGCCGAGGTGTACCGCCAGTCGGGCGGCATACCGCGGCTCGTGAACGTGATCTGCGATCGCGCGCTGCTCGGCGCGTACACGCAGGATCGCCATCGCGTGACGGCCTCGACCGTGCGCAGCGCCGCGGGCGAAGTCTTCGGCCGGCGCATCGCGCCGCGCTGGCTGCCGTGGGTCGCGGCACTCGGCGGCGTGGTGGTCGCGGCACTTGCGGGCGCCGCGTTGTGGCAGTCGGGCGCCCTGCGGCGCGACACCACTGCGCAGGCAGCCGTCGCGCCTGCACCGGCCACGCTCGCCCGACAGGCCCCCGGCGCTCCCGTGGTACCCGCCGCACCCGCCGCGCAGGCCGCGAGTTCGGCGCCGCCGCCCGAACGGCCGCGAGTGGCGGCGGTGCTCGCGCAGCACGCGGACGTGACCACGCGTGACATCGCGCTCACCCGCCTGCTGGCACACTGGGGCAGGACCGATGCCGCCGGCGCCGGCGACGCCTGCGAGCAAGCCGCAATGGCGGGCCTGCAATGCGCGACGCAGCGCGGTTCCTACGCGCAACTGCGGCTCTACAACCGCCCGGCCGTGCTGACGCTCGGCGACGAACAGGGAAGCGCGCACTATGTCGTTCTGGTCGCACTCGCCGACGACGATGCGCGTCTCGATGTGGGCGGCAGCGAATACACGGTCGGCATAACGGATCTCGCCCGCTACTGGTTCGGGGACTTCACGCTCCTGTGGCAGCCCGTGACCATGCCGGTGCGTGCGCTCACACCCGGCATGTCGGGTGAAGCGGTGCGGGCCCTGCGCGAGCGCCTCGAGCGTCACGCGGGCATCACGCCCGCGGCCGTCGTGGACGATCGCTACGATGCGTCGCTCGTACGGCTGGTCGAGAACTTCCAGCGCGAGCGGCGGCTCGACGTCGACGGCATTGCAGGTGCGCAGACACTCCTCGCACTCGATGCGGCTGCACCGGCACCGGGCACGCCGCGACTGGTCGCCGCGGACGAACGGAGCTGAGCGATGTCGTTCATACTCGATGCGCTCAAGAAATCGGACAGTGAACGGCAGCGCCAGGCCGGGCCCGCGCTGTTCGAAGTGCGCAGCGCCGCGCCGCGCAGCGGGCTGCCGGCATGGGCGCTCGCGCTCGGCGCGCTGCTCGCCGTGAACATCGTGGGCCTCGGCTGGTTCCTGCTGCGCAGCCTCGCGCCGGCGAGCCGGGACAACACGTCCACCGTCGCGCCAGCCGCCGCACAGCCGGCGCCGATGTCCCCGGCTCGTGCGCCCGGTTCAGTTGCTGCGCACACCGACGCCCCGGGTGCCGCCACGTCCGTCGTCCCCGCGCCGGCCGTCCCCGCCCCGATAGTGGCCGCGCCGGTACTGCCACCGACCCCTGCGGCGGCAACGCCCGCAAACGCGGCGAGCGAGGAGTCGACGAATCCGGCCGACTACGAAGAAGCGCTGCCCGCGCAACAGTCGTTGCGGCCGGCGCATGCGGCGGGCAGCGTGGAGATCGCATCCGGCATCGCACCGACGGAGGAAGAGCTGCCGCCGGCAATCCGCAACCAGCTGCCGGAGTTGCGCCTCGACATGCACGTGTATGCTGCGCGCGCAGCGGATCGCTTCGTGTTCATCAACATGCAACGCCTGAGGGAGGGCGAGGCCACGCGCGACGGCATCCGGGTGGATGAAATCACGCCGACGGGAGCGATCCTGAGTTTCCGCGGCACGCGCTTCCGGCTTGAACGCGACTGACACCGCACTCGACGCGCTGGATGGCGCCGCAATCGCCGCCGCGCTGCGCGCCGGCATCCATCGCCTGCAAGCGCGCGCGGATCACCTGAACCGGATCAACGTGTTCCCGGTGCCCGACGGCGACACCGGCACCAACCTCGCGATGACGATGTCGGCCGTCCTCGGCACCCTCGACAGGTGTGGCACGACTCCGGGCGCGCACGCAGGCCGCGTGCTGGTCGCGGTCGCCGACGCGGCCATCGATGGCGCGCGCGGCAATTCCGGCGCGATCCTCGCGCAGTTCCTGCACGGCGTGGCCGATGCGCTCGAGGACCGCACGACGATCGATGCACCGGGCCTCGCGACAGCGGGCGCTGCCGGCGCGCGCTATGCGCGCGAGGCCGTCACCGAACCACGCGAGGGCACTCTGCTCACCGTGCTGGCCGTGTTCGCTGCGGAAGTGCGGCGCCTCGTCGACGGCGGCGCGACGGACATCCGCCGCCTGTTCGTGGACGCCCTGCCGGCCACGCGGATCGCGCTCGCGCGCACACAGGCGACGCTCGACGTGCTGCGCTCGGCGAATGTGGTCGACGCGGGCGCAGCCGGCTTCGTCGAGTTCGTCGAAGGCATGGCCGGCTATCTCGTGACCGGCGAAGTCGGCGAGTCCGGGCCGATACGGCACGAGGCCCACGAGGCCCGTGAGGCGATGACGATCGGCGGCAGTGAAGGCGCGCATCGCTACTGCACCGAGTGCGTGGTGAGCAGCGAGGCCGTCGAGGCACGCCGCCTGCGCGAGGACCTCGCGATGCTCGGATCGAGCCTCGTCGTCGCCGGCACGCGGCGCAAGGCGCGTGTCCACATCCACACGAACGAGCCCGCGCAGGTATTCGCGGCGGCAGCGCGCCATGGGACGCTCTCCGCACAGAAGGCCGACGACATGCACCGCCAGGCGCTCGCGGCGCATCACACGGGCGCACGTCGCGTCGCGATCGTCACGGATTCCGCGGCGGACATTCCCGACGACCTGCTCGAGAACCTCGATGTGCAGGTGATCCCTGTGCGCGTGCATTTCGGCACGCACAGCTACCTCGACAAGGTGACGCTCTCGCCGCAGGAGTTCTATCGTGCGCTCGCCACCGACGCGGAGCAGCCGCGCACTTCGCAGCCCCCGCCGGGGGACTTCCGACGCATGTTCGAGTTCCTCGCGTCGCACTACGACAGCGTGGTCGCTATCGCGCTGACAGCCCGCGTCAGCGGCACCTGGGCTGCCGCAAGGGCAGCGGCGGAGCGTGTTGCGCCCGACAAGGTCGTGGTGATCGACAGCCGCAACGTCTCGCTCGGCCAGGGCCTGCTCGTGCGTTACGCCGCCGAATGCGCGCGCGCCGGCTACGACGGCGCCCGCATCGTCGCGGCAACGGAAGCGATGCGCGCACACACCCGCACCTTCGGCTTGCTGCGCGCGCTCGACCACGCGGTACGCGGCGGCCGTGTGCCACCGGTCGTGCGCACGCTGTCGCGCCTGCTGCGCTGCTCGCCGGTCCTGACGAACTTCGCGGACGGTCGCATCGCCGCGGGCGGTGCGCTTTTCGGCCGGCGCGATCTCGTGCCGCGCTTCGCCCGCTACATCGCGCGGCGCCTGCCGGCGGGCGTACCGCACCGGATCGCGGTCGGGCACGGCGATGCCGAGGCGGACGGCCGGCAGCTGCTCGCTGCGCTGCGCCGGGAAATTCCGCGGCTCGAATCGGCCTGTCTCACTACGCTCGGCACGGCGCTCGGCGTGCACGGCGGGCCGGGCATGCTCGTGGTCGGCGTACAGCCGGGCACTTCGCCCGGATAGGCGCCCGTTACTTCAGGACGAATGTCAGCTTCAGGCGTACGCGGTACTCGACGACCTTGTCTCCCTTGACGAGCACTTCCTGGTCGGCAACCCACGCCGACTGGACTCCCTTCAATGTCTTCGTCGCGCGCTTGATACCCGAGGCGATCGCGTCGTCGAAGCCCTTCGTGGAGCTGGAAATGATCTCGCTGACCTTGGCGACTGTCATGGTGCTCTCCTTGTTGTCGGGGGCTGATCGTAACCCAGCGCGTCGATCCCTGCGCGGTCGAGGCGCCAGACGGTCCATTCGGCCATCGGCCGCGCACCGAGGCCCTCGTAGAAACGCTGCGCGTCGACATTCCAGTCGAGCACCGACCATTCCATGCGGCCACAGCCCCTCGCCGCGGCGCGACGCGCGAGCTCACCGAGCAGCGCGCGACCGATGCCGCGTCCGCGCGACGCGGGCCGCACGTAGAGGTCCTCGAGGTAAAGGCCCTGTCGGCCGACGAACGTCGAGAAACTGAAAAAGTACAACGCGAATCCGACCGCCTCCCCGTCCTGTTCCGCGACGAGCGCATGCACGACCGGATGGGCGGCGCCGAGCTCCGTGGCGAGCTGCGCCTCGGTCGCAACCACTTCGTGCGCGAGCCGCTCGTAGTCGGCGAGGCCACGGATCAGGGACAGGAGGACCGGGGCATCGCCTGCGAGCGCAGTGCGTATCGCGAGTGCGCTCATTCAGCGACGTACCAGCGATCGCCGATCCGCTCGAGCACGAAGCGGTCGAATGGCAGGCCGCGGCCGGTCGTGTCGTAGACGGCGCGCGCACCGCCCCGTTCGAACACCGGTGAGGCATCCTGCACGATGCGCAGCGCGGCGACGAGCGTCTCGCGCTGCGAATCGCTGCGCTCGCAGCCCTTGACGAGGGCCTGCATCGCGTTCGCCGACGTCGCACTGCGAAAGCCCGGACTCATGTAGGTGCCGTAGTAATCCTGGCAGCGGCCGTCGATCAACGCGCGCGCGGCGTCCGCGAGCATGGCGCGCATCGCCGGCGTGTTGGTCGCCGGGCGGGCGGCGGCACCGGCAGTGGACCCGGCTGCGGCCCCGGGCGCCCGCCGCGGCAAGAGTCCGCTCGACGGCGCGCGTCCGTCGACCAGGTCCTCGATCTGTGCCTCGAGCTCGTCCGGCACGGCCGCCTTCCAGTCCTTGCCGTACGGCAGCAGCGTCACGAGCGCAACGACACGCGTCTTGCCGCGTCCTTCCGGCTGCTCGCCGCGGACCAGGACCTGTACGCGCCGGTCGCCGTCGCGCACGGCCTCGAGCCCCCGCACTTTCGCAAACGCGCGTCCCGGATAGCGCAGGCGCGTGGCGATGGCCGCGAAAAAATTGATGTCCGTGAGCCGCTCGATGTCGCCGAGGTTCGACGCCTCGCCGAACAGGCGTTCGCGCGCCGCGTGGTCGCCGAGCGCGGCATCGGCGGTGAGACGCCCCGTGATCGCCGTGCGCAACCGGTGCAGCTCGTCCGGGTGCAGCGCTTCGGCGAGCGCCTGCGGGCTGCCGGACGCGACTGCGGCGAGGAACTCCGCGGCGGCACGTTCCTGCGCGCCGCTGACACCGGCCGCCGCCGTGACGGCTGCCGCACACGCCAGCACGAACCCTGCCACCCGTCGTGTGCCGCTGCCTTGTCGCGCGCTCATGCAGAGATGATAGCCGCCCGATCCGAATGTGACACAGTTCGCGGTTCGAGCGCCCGCCGCCGCACCGCGGTCGGGGAATCCCCGGGAAGGAACACCATCACGGAAAATCGCGCCAATCCCCTGTAAATCCGCTCCATATACATTGGAGCGCCCGTGGCGAGCAGCCCCGTACAACAACCCCGGGAGGACAGGTCGGCTTTCCGGTCGGGCGCGATGGCGCCCGCGCCGGTCGGCCTGCTCGTGCTGACGCGGGACGCGGGGCTCCTCGCGGCCGTGCGCGCCGCGACCGGCGCCGATCACCGCGTCGCGATCGTCACGAGCGATGCGGCGTTGATCGATCAGCTGATGGCGAGCCCGCTGCGCGCCGTGCTGATCGACTGCGCGGCCATCGCGCAACCGATCGCGCAGGTGACGGAGCGCCTGCTCACGCAGTTTCCGGACCTCGTGCTCATCGTCGCCGGCACTGCGAGCGACCAGGCCGCGCTCGCGGCCCAGATCACCGACGGTCGCGTCTATCGCTTCCTGCACAAGCCCGTCTCTGCGCAGCGCGTCAAGCTGTTCATCGAGGCGGCGTTTCGGCGCAGCGACATCGCTGCGCCCCAATGGCCGCCCACCCCGGCGCCGGCGCGCACGCGCGCAGGCGGCTCGCGCGTGCCGTTCGTCGCCGGCGGCGTCGCAATCGCGGCGCTCGCCGCCGTCGCGATCTGGTGGGCCACGCGCGACACGCAACCCGTGCCGAATGCACGCGTGACGGCCGACCGCGCCGCCCTCGCCCCTGCGCCCGTGTCCCCCGCCGTGCTCGCCGTGCTCACGCGCGCGGACGCAGCGCTCGCGAGCGGCGCACTCGTCGCGCCTCCCGGCGAATCCGCCGCCGAGCTGTATCGGCAGGCGCTCGCGCAGGCGCCCGGCAACACCCGGGCGATCGCCGGGCTCGATGCGATCGTCGACCGCATCGTCGGCGATGCGGAACAGGCGATCAGCGACGGCAGGATCGACGAGGCGGCACGCCTCGTCGACATCGCCCGCGGCGTGCGTGCGGATCACCCGCGCGTCGCCTATCTCGCGACACGGATCGACAAGGAACGCGAGCGCGCCGTGCTCACCGCCGCGCGGCAAGCCGCTGCGAGCGGCAATCTCGATCGCGCGATGTCGGTCCTCGACAACGGCCCGGCGGCTGGCTCCGAGCTGATCGGCGCCACGCGGCGCGAACTGCAGCAGCGCGAGGTCGATGCCCGCGTGGCCAGCCTGCTCGCACTGGCCGACGAGCGCATGAAGTCGGGCGCGCTGCTCGAACCGGCCGGCGACAGTGCACGCTACTACATCGAGTCCGTGCGCGCGCTCGCGCCCGACCACGCCGGGCTCGCGCCCGCCGAGGAGGCGCTGCGCGCCGCGCTCACCGGCGCGGCGCGACAGGCGATCTCGACCGGCGACTTCACCGCCGCGGAGCGCTGGATCTCGGCTGCGGAGGCGAGCCAGGTCGCGCGGCCCGAGATCACGGCGCTGCGGCGCGAGCTGCAGGCGGCACAGATCACGCGCCGGTCCGATGACCTCGCCGCACTGGCTGCACGCTTCGGCGAACACCTGCAGCGCCAGCAGTTGCTGGAGCCTGCCGCAGACAGCGCCCGCGCGGCTTACCTCGCCATGCGCGCGATCGATCCCGGGCACCCTTCGACGCTCGCTGCCCGCGACGCGCTCGGCCGCGAGCTGCTCGCGGCGTCCCGCAGTGCGCTCGCGCGCGCGGATGCCGACGGCGCCGAGCGCTATGTCGCGGAAGCCGAAGCGATCGGCATCCCGGGATCGGAGATCTCGAATGCGAAGCGCGACATCGCGACGCTGCGTGCCGAAGAACGCGCTGCGACCACCGTCGTATCCGCGGGCCGCCTCAAGCGCACGCGCACCGTGGAGCCGCGTTATCCGGCCGACGCGCGTGCGCGTGGCATCACGGGCTGGGTCGACCTCGAATTCACGGTCACACCGAAGGGTTCGGTCACCGACCTGCGCGTGACCGGGGCCTCGCCGCCCGCGGTGTTCGATGAATCCGCGCAGGAGTCGGTCGCGCGCTGGCGCTTCGAGCCGGTCCTGCGCAATGGCGTCGCCGTTGCGCAGCGCGCGCGCCTGCGCGTGCGGTTCGACCTCGAGTGAGTGTGCGCGGCATGACACACCGGATCCTGATCATCGACGACGACGCGCGCTACGGCGCCTGGCTCACCGCGCACGTGGGCGCGGTGCTGCCCGACGCGCAGGTCGAGTTCATCGACATCCCGGAGTTCGAGCGGCGGCGAGCGAGCGTGCAGTTTCGCGATTGGGACGTCCTGCTGCTCGCGATGGGCTTCGGCGAGAGTGTCGACGATGCACGCGCAGAGGGGCTCGGCTGGCTGCGGCGACTGCGCGACCAGACGCAACTGCCGCCCATCATCGCGATCGCCTCCGGCGGCAACGAGCTGACGGCGGTGCGCGCGATCCGGCTCGGTGCGAGCGACTATCTGCCGAAGCACCTGCTCACGCCCGCGCGACTCAGCACGGCGATCAAGATCGCGCTGCGCCTCGTCGAACGGCGGCGGAGTGCCGAACGTACACGGCGTGTGGAGCCGCCGCCCCCGCCCACACGCCTGCCGGCCGCGACCGGCGCCGTCGCGGCACGCGCGCGCCTGCCTCGCAACCTCATTCCGCGCTACGCGATCCTCGACGTGCTCGGCGAATCGGACCGCGCCGTCGTCTATCTTGCGACGAGCTTCGAGCTCGACACGCTCGTCGCCCTCAAGGTGACGCGGGCCGCCGGCAGCGCCGAGTCGCCGGACCGGGAACGCCCCGGGGTCGACAACGACGGCGCGGATGGCGGGGAGGCTCCGGCGGCCAGGGCGGCGCCGCAGGCCTTCGCGCGCGAGTACGAAGTACTGTCGACGATCCACGACCCGTCGATCGTCGACATCTACGATTACGGCGTGCACGAGGGTCTCGAGTACCTCGCGATGGAATACTTCCCGCGCGGCGACCTGAAGGCACGGCTGCAGCACCCGATGGCCGCCGACGAGGCGCTCGACTACGTGCGCCGGATTGCGCGCGCGCTCGGCGTCGTGCACGCGGCGGGTCTCGTGCACCGCGATCTCAAGCCGCCGAACGTGATGCTGCGCGAGAACGACGAGATCGTGCTGATCGACTTCGGACTGGCGCGATCGATGAGCGCGGACATCACGACGACACGCACGGGTTTGCTGCGCGGCTCGCCGTACTACATGAGCCCCGAGCAGGCCCAGGGCGCCACGCTCGATGCCCGCAGCGACCTGTACAGCCTCGGCGTCGTGTTTTTCGAGATGCTGAGCGGCCGCAAACCCTATACGGGCGCCACGGCGATCGAGGTACTGCAGAATCACGTGTCGGCGCCGATTCCGCTGCTGCCCGCGGAGCACGCGGCGCTGCAGCCGCTGATCGACCGCCTGCTCGCCAAGCTGCCGGTGCAGCGCTTTGCGAGCGCCGGCGAGTTGCTCGCGGCGCTGCCCCCGGTCGACGGCGAGCCGGTTGCAGCGCCGCGCCACGACGCCGCGCCCGACGTCGCGACCGCCTGACGAGGCGGCCGGCGCCACGGCGCGACAGTTACGCCTGACCGCCTGCGACCCGCCGCTCGTCGTTCGCCCGCGTCGCTTCCGCACGGCTCCCGAGCCACCAACCGACTCCTGCCCATGCGAGTGCCGCACCGGCACCGAGCAGCGCGACGCCCGCACTCGTGAGCCCGCCGGCACGCAACGCGTTCTGCAACTGCGCGACCAGCAGGTCGGCGCCACGGTACACCGGCACGTCGATGAGGTTCTTCGCCTTGTACTTCGCCTCCGTATCGAGCCGGCTGAAGAGCATCTCGCGTCCCGGGCGGATGAAGGCATACTCGCCCCAGCGCCGGATGATCATTGCGCCGGCGAGGATCGCGAACCCGCCCACGGCCGCGAGCGCGAGAAAGCCGGCCACCATGACGAACGGCACCACGACGAGCAGCGCCCGTACGCCGAAGGTCGCCGCGATGCGCCCCGTCAGGAAAAGCTGCGACAGCACGGTGAGCGTCTGCACCGCGTAGTCGATGCGCGCGAACACCTGGGTGCGCTGCGCGATGTCGGGAAACGTCTCGCGCACGATGTTCAGTTGCTCGAAGTACAGCAGCGTGTTCGCGGTGGACAGCAGCACGACGAAGAGGGCGAGCATCAGCAGGTAGGGCGAACGGAACACGATCGAGAAGCCCGCGAACGGGTTGCCGCCGAGACCGCGATCCGGCGGCGGCGCGGCGTGCCGTGCGCGCCCCTGCTTCCAGATCCTGACGAGCACGCGCTGTGCGACGATCGCGCAGGCGAACAGCGTCGCGCCGATGAAGAGCACGCCGGAACTGCCGATGTGCTGCACGGTCAGGTCGGTGAGCACGGGCCCGACGAGTGCGCCGGCCGTGCCGCCGGCCGCGATGAAGCCGAACAGCCGCTTTGCCTGGCCACTGTCGAAGAGTTCGAGTAGGAAACTCCAGAACACCGACACGAGCATCAGGTTCAGGACGCTGATCCACACGTAGAACACCGAACTGACGGCGATGTCCCCGGGCCGCGCGCGAAGCAGCAGCCCGAAGGCGGCGAGCGAGACGGCGACGAAGCCGTAGATCGACGGCATCAGCACGGCGCGGCGCACGCGCCCGACGAGCCAGCCGTAGAGCGGCACGATGGCGACGGCCCCGATCGATGTGACGATCCACACGTGGGCGACGCGGTCGCCGCCGAGGATCGTCGCGATCGTCTCGCGCAGCGGCCGCACGGCGAAGTAGCCCCCGAGCACACAGAAAAAGAGGATCACCGCCGTGACGACCGCCGGCGCCTCGTGCGGCTCGACCCGCGCGACGCGCGCCAGCAGGCGGGTGAGCGGCGTGTCCGCGCGGGGTGCCGGCGCGGACACCGTCAACGCCCGTCCGTCCGCAGGTCCGAGAAGAAGCGCTCCCAGTCGGGTGGCGATCCGTTCGGGTCGCCGACGACTTCGAAGGTCTTCGACAGTGCATCGCGGCGCCCGAGTGCAGCCACGAGGATCGCCGCGAGGTCCGCACGCGCCATCTGGCCCAGTACCTTCGGGTCGCCCTGCATCACCTTGTAACCGCCCTCGCCGGCGGGCCCGTCGCGCAGGCCGCCCGGCCGCACGATGGTGTACGGCACGCCCGATGCGCGGACTGCATCCTCGCCCCGCTTCTTCCACACGAGCACGTCGTCGAAGATCCTGTTCAGCATGTGATCCGGGTCGGTAACGCCCATCGACGACACGAGCACGAAGTGCCGCACGTTCGCGGCGCGGGCGGCCTGCGCGAGCGCCTTCACCGCGCCGAAGTCGACGACCTCCGGCCTGTTCGTCGGGTCGCGCCGGCTGTTCGAGCCGAGCGCGCACACGATGAAGTCCGCGCCGGCAACGGCGGCGGGCAATGCCGCGGCATCGCGCACGTCGCCGACGACATGGCCGACCTCGTCGCCGAACAGCTCGCGGGCCCTCGCCTCGTCGCGCACGAAAGCGCGCACCGTGTAGCCGCGCGAGATCGCGAGCCGCACGACCTCGCGGCCGGTGCCGCCCGTGGCGCCGACGACCAGCACCAGGGGCGCCGTCGCGCGTGTCGCGCCCGCACCGGTTCCACCGGCGCAGGCGGTTGTGAGCAACGCGAGCAGGCCGGTCGCAGCAAGCGCCAGGATTCGTCGTCTTGTCGGCATGCCGGCCCCCTTTTGCCGCGAGCATAGCCAACCTCGTAACATCGGCGCCATGATCACCCTCGAAATCAATGGCGCACGCCACGAGCTGGACGCCGAACCCGACATGCCGCTCCTCTGGGCGCTGCGCGACCTCGCCGGGCTCACCGGCACGAAGTTCGGCTGCGGCAAGGCGCTGTGCGGCGCCTGCACCGTGCACGTCGACGATGCGCCGGTGCGCGCCTGCGTGACACCGATCGCCGCCGTCGAGGGTCGGCGCGTCACGACCATCGAAGGCCTGCCGGCGGATGGCAGCCACCCGGTGCAACGGGCGTGGGCCGAGCTCGATGTCGTGCAGTGTGGTTATTGCCAGTCGGGGCAGATCATGTCGGCGGCGGCCCTGCTCGCGCGCACGCCGCAGCCGACCGACGCAGACATCGACGCCGCGATGGCCGGCAACCTTTGCCGCTGCGGCACCTATCAGCGCATCCGCGCCGCGATCAAGCGCGCAGCCGAACTGGGCGGAGCACCGCGATGAGCACGAGCCGCCGCATGTTCATCACCGGCAGCGGTGTCATCGCCGCGGGACTCGCCGTGCCCTGGTATGTCGCCGGCCGCTGGCCGCACGCGACGAGTCCCGGCCCTCTCGCGCATGGTCCGGGCCTGTCGCCGAACGCGTTCGTGCACATCGCGCCCGACGACACGGTGACCGTGTGGCTCGGCAAGTCCGAGATGGGCCAGGGCGTGTACACCGGGCTCACGCAGATTCTCGCCGAGGAGCTCGATTACGACCCGCGCCGCATCCGCGTCGAGTTCGCGCCGGTCGATGTCGCGTTCAATCATCCCGCGATGCCGATGCAGTTCACCGGCGGCAGCATGAGCATCAACTCGAGCTACGAGTCGCTGCGCAAGGCCGGGGCGACCGCGCGCGCGATGCTGCTCGCGGCGGCCGCCGAGCGATGGGGCGTCGCGGCGGACACGCTGCGCACCGAAGACGGCATTGTCCTCGGCGAAGGGCAACGCGCGAAGTACGGCGAGCTCGCGGAGGCGGCGGCCCGGTTCCGGCCCCCGCGCGAGGTCGCGCTCAAGGACCCGGCGCAGTTCCGCTACATCGGGCGCCCGCTGCGCCGCCTCGACAGCGCGGCGAAGATCACGGGCCGCGCGCAGTTCGGCATCGACGTGATGCGGCCCGACATGGCCTGCGCGATGATCGCGCGCGCGCCGGCCTTCGGCGGCAGCGTGCGCTCGTTCGACGATCGCGCGGCGCGCGCGATCCCGGGCGTGCTCGACGTGAAGCAGCTGTCCTCGGGCGTCGCGGTCATCGCGACGAACACCTGGGCGGCACGTCGCGGCTGCGAAGCCCTCGTCGTCGACTGGGCGCCCGGGCCCGATCCCGGCCTGTCGACGGATGTGCTGCGCGAACGCTATCGCGCCCTGCTGCAGGGGCCCGGTGTGCCGGTGAAGAACGCGGGCGATGCCACGACAGCGCTCGCAGGTGCGGCGCGCAGCTTCGATGTCGAATACGAGGTGCCATATCTCGCGCACGCCTGCATGGAGCCGCTCAACTGCGTCGCGCACGTCACCACCGAGGGCTGCGAGATCTGGACCGGCACGCAGTTCCAGTCCGAGGATCGCAAGGCGGTCGCGGCGCTGCTCGGCCTGCCGCCGGAGAAGGTTGCGATCCATACCACATTCCTCGGCGGCGGCTTCGGGCGGCGCGCCAATCCGCGCTCGGACTTCGTCGTCGAGGCCGCGGAACTCGCGCGCGCGGCCGGCCGGCCGGTGAAGGTCACGTGGAGCCGCGAGGACGACATGCGCGGCGGCTGGTACCGGCCGTTCGGCCTCTCGCGCGTGCGCGCGGCGGTCGATGCGACCGGCATGCCCGTCGCATGGCATCACACGATCGCCGCACAGCCGCTGCTGCGCGGTTCGCCGTTCGGGGGCTTCATTCCGCCGGGCGCGCCGGACCCGACGATAGCCGAGGGCGCGGGCGACATGCCCTACACGATCGCGAACACGCGCGTCGACGTGCACGAGACCGCGACACCGGTTCCCGTGCAATGGTGGCGCTCGGTCGGGCACACGCACACGGCCTTCGTGGTCAACAGTGCGCTCGACGAACTCGCGCAGCTCGGCGGCCGCGATCCGCTCGAACTGCGTCGCACGCTGCTCGCCGACAAGCCCCGACACCTCGCCGTGCTGAATGCCGCGGCCGCGCGCGCGGGGTGGGGCCGGGCCAGGGAGCCCGGGCACCACCTCGGCATGGCGCTGCAGGAATCGTTCGGCAGCATCGTCGCCCAGGTGGCGGAAGTGTCGGTCGGGCGCGGCGCGGTGCGCGTGCACCGCGTGACCTGCGCGATCGACTGTGGCCAGGCCGTGAACCCGGCCGGCGTGATCGCGCAGATGGAGAGCGCCATCGTGTTCGGGCTGTCGGCGGCGCTCTACGGCGAGATCGGCATCGAGCGCGGCGGCGCCGTCCAGTCGAACTTCGACGATTACCGGGTGCTGCGGATCGACGAGATGCCCTTCATCGACACGATCATCGTCGCGAGCGACGGCCCGATGGGCGGGGCGGGCGAACCGGGCGTGCCGCCGATCGCGCCCGCCGTCTGCAATGCGATCTTCGCGGCGACGGGCAGGCGCATCCGCCGCCTGCCGATCACATCTTCCCTGTGAGGTAATCGATCGAGAGCTGCGTCAGCGCGCGCACGCCGACGGGGAGCGCGCTTTCGTCGATGTAGAAGAGCGGCGAGTGATTGTCGGCGGCGGTGCCCGGCGCCGCATCGGGCTTTGCGACACCCACGAAGAAAAAGAGGCTCGGCACTTCGCGCGCGAAGTACGAGAAATCCTCCGAGGGTGTCTGCAGACCGATCTCGCGGATCTTTCCTTCGCCCGCGACGCGCGTGAGCGTCGGCACGGCGCGCTTCGTCAGCGACGGATCGTTGTAGGTCACCGGATTCGGCCGGCCGGAGAGGGTCAGCTTCGCGGTCGCGCCGCTCGCCTCGGCGATGTGCGTCACCGTGCGCTCGAACCGCGCCAGCACGTCTTCGCGCTGCGCCGGATCGAACGTGCGGATCGTGCCCTGCATGTCGACCGTATCGGGAATGATGTTGCCGCGCACGCCGCCGCGGAACGAGCCGACAGTGATGATGGCGGGGTTCTGCGTGAGATCGACCTGCCGGCTGACGATAGTCTGCAGCGCCGTGACGATCTCCGACGACACGACGATCGGATCGATGCCCTGCCAGGGCCGGGCGCCATGGCTCTGCCGCCCCGTGACCGAGAGCTGAAAGCCGTCGGAGCCCGCCATGAAGGCGCCCGGCCGATAGCCGATCACGCCCGCGGGCAAGGTCGAGAACACGTGCAGGCCGAAGATCGCCTCGGGCCGGTGGGTGGCGAACAGGCCCTCCTTCAGCATCAGCGGCGCGCCGCCGTCTTCGCCATCGGGTGGACCTTCCTCGGCCGGCTGGAATATGAACACGACCTTGCCCGGCAACTGCGCGCGCAGGCCCGACAGGATCTCCGCGACTCCCATCAGCATCGCCGTGTGCGCATCGTGCCCGCAGGCGTGCATCACGCCCACCGTTTCGCCGCGATAGGTGGTGGTCACCCGCGAACGAAACGGCACATCGGTCTGTTCCGTGACCGGCAACGCGTCCATGTCGGCTCGCAGCGCGATCGTGGGCCCTGGATGTGCGCCCTCGAGCACCCCGACCACGCCGGTCTTCGCAATGCCTGTGCGCACCTCGAGTCCGAGCTTGCGCAGGTGCGCGGCAACGATGCCGGACGTGCGCACTTCGCGATTCGACAGCTCGGGATGTTCGTGGAAATCCCGCCGCCACGCGATGACGCGGGGCATTTCCTGCGCAACCCGCCCGGCGACCGCCGCATCATCCGGCGCGGGAGACGACGTGACAGCCAGCGAGGCACCCGGTGCGGCGACGAGACCCGCCGCCAAGGCCATTAGAAGCGTTCTCATGACCCAAGCTTGACACATCCGCGGCGGGCTAGTGCAATCCTGCCACCCGATAGCGGAGCGGACGGTTCGACGCCAGAAAACCATGCACGTCGTCGACACAACCGTTTTCTTCTCCCCGACGAGCGGTGGCGTCAAGCGCTACCTCACCGCAAAGCACGCGTGGTACGCGACTCACCCGCCGTGGCGGCATTCGCTGCTCGTGCCGGGCGAGCGCGAGGCACTCGTGCCCGGCGGCGTGAGCACACTGCGGGGTACCCGCGTGCCCGGCACCTTCAATTACCGCCTGCCGCTCGACCCGCAACGCTGGACCGCGATGCTCGCCGCGCTCGAGCCGGACCTGATCGAAGTGGGCGATGCGTTTCACCCGGCGTGGTGCGCCGCGCACGTCGCGCAGCGCCGTGGCATTCCGCTGGTCGCGTTCTTCCACTCGAACCTGCCGCAGCTCGTCACCCAGCGCATGGGCAAGGCGATCGGCAGCGGCTTCGCGCGCTACGTGCGCTGGCTCTACGAGCGCTTCGACGCGGTGCTCGCGCCGAGCCGCTTCATGCGCGAGTACCTCGAGGACCTAGGCGTGGCGCGGGTGATCTGCCAGCCGCTCGGCGTCGATGTCGAGACCTTCCACCCCGCAAAGCGCACGCTCGACGTGCGGCGCGAGCTCGCGCTGCCGGACGACGCGCGCGTCCTCGTCTACGCCGGGCGCTTCTCGGGCGAGAAGAACCTGCCGGTACTGATCGAGGCGTTCGCGCGCCTCGGCAAGCCCTATCACCTGCTGCTGATCGGCGGTGGCGAAGAGAAGGCATATGCGCCGAACGTCACGGCGATGCCCTATCGGCGCGACAGCGTCGAGCTCGCGCGCTGGATCGCTTCCTGCGATGCGCTCGTGCACGCGGGCACAAGGGAAACCTTCGGGCTCGTGATCGTCGAGGCGCTCGCGTGCGGGCGGCCGGTGATCGCGACGCGCGCGGGTGCCGTGCCCGAACTCGTCGACGAGCGCGTCGGTGCGCTCGCCGCACCCGACGATCCCGCGAGCTTCGCCGATGCCATCGCGGCGCTGTACGACCGCGACATCGAGGCGATCGGTGCGGCTGCGCGGGCGCGGGCACTACGCCTCAGCTGGACACAGGCATTCCAGGCGCAGCTCGCGACCTATGTCGCGCTCGGCGTACGCAGCCGCGCGCCGGCGCCGGCGCCGCGCCCGGTGCCCGAATACCGCTGATCGGGCACTCACGCGCCAAGCGCAAAGAGCGACACGTCGCCGTTTTCCGTCGCGACCGCGACCTGCCTGTTGTCGGGCGACCACGCGAGGCTCGCCACCGGCGCCGCGAGCAGATGCGCGTCGAGCGCCTGGGTCGTCGTGCCGGGCCGCCACAGCGACAGCCGCCAGTCCCGGCCACCCGATACGAGATGACCGCCCTCGCGTTGAAACGCGAGCGCGGTGATGCGGTCAGTGTGGCCCTCGAGCTGCAGCGGACGCGTGCCCTCCGGTCCCTTGCCGGCGAAATCCCACAGCACGATGCCCGGCCCGCCGCCGGTCGCGAGCCAGCGGCTGTTCGCGCTCCAGCTCGTCTCGCGCACCTTGGTCGCGTAACCCGACATCTGCGAGTGGTGCCCGCCGGGGCGCCGCCAGAAATGCACGCTCGCGTCCTGCATGCCGCACGCGATCACCTTGCCGTTCGGGCTGAACGCGAGCGTCAGCGGCGCGCCCTTCCACGGCAATGCATCGGTCGTGATCGCGCCGTTCGCGATGCCGTGCAGCCACACGCCGCCGAAGGCCGCCGCGCCGAGCCGCTTCGCGCCGTCCCACGCGATCGCGGCAACGACGCCCCCGTGTCCGTCGAAGCGGTGCAGCCGCTCCCCCTCGGGCGACCACAGGTCGACGCAGCGCCCGGCCGCGGATGCGAGGAGATTACCGCCCGGCTGCCACGCGAGATGCTCGACCCAGGCCTTGTCGGGTGCCGTGCGCCAAAGCGCCGCGCCGTCGGATGCCCGCCAGACGGCGAGCGTGCCGTCCTGCCCCGCACTCGCGAGCCGCGCACCGTCGCTGCGCCACGCCACCGCGAGCACGCCGTTCTCGTGCCGCCCGATCGTCCGCGGCGTGCCGCTCGCCGTCGCGAGCAGCAGCACGTCACCGGAAGCCGCGCCGACCAGCAGGTGCGCGCCGTCCGGCGACCACGCGAGCGCGGTCGGAAAATCCCCGACGTCGCGCACCCACAGCGCATCGAGCCTCGCCGGCTTCGGCTTCGCGTTCATGCAACCGCCGATTCGAATCCGGCTTCGAGCTCCGCGCGGTCGAGGTTGCGGCCGATGAACACGAGGCGGTTGCGTCGCGCGGCACCGTTCCACGGCTGGCCCGCGCGGCCGTCGAACATCATGTGCACACCGTGGAACACGTACTGGCGGTCCTCGCCCCGGATGTTCAGCACACCCTTCATGCGGAAGATGTCCTGCCCGCGGCTTTGCAGCAGGTAGGACAGCCAGTCGTTCAGCTTCTTCGGATCGAGCGCGCGCGCATCATCGATGCCGATCGAAGCGATGCCCGCGGAATGCTGATGTGATGGCAGACAGCGCACCGCGAGCGGCGAACGGCCGGACACGAGCGGCACGCCGCCCGCAGGGGCGTGCTCCAGAAAGAGCGCATGGGCGCCGGCTGCCGCAATGTCCAGGGTCGCCGCAGCGCCTTCGTGCCCGAGGTCGAGCGTGTAACGATGGTTTGCCGGCGCGAGCGTACCGCCGCAGGCCACTGCGACGGCTGGCTCGGCAAACGCGCGTACGGCCGCATCGAGCGCCGCATCGAGCGCCTCGCGCGTCGCGCCGGGCACCGGCAGCAGCGCCGCGGCGAGTCCGTGTCCGTGATCGTGCACATGGTCGTGCGCGTGATCGTGTGTGTCATCGTGCGTGTGACCGTGCGCGTGCGCCTCGCCGACGCTCAACGTGTGCCGCCCCGCGTCGAGCTCGTAGGCGCCGGCCCACTCGAACGGGTACTGCGGCTCGAGGAACGCGGCATCGACCGCGAGGGCGCGCGACAGGTCGAATGCGCCGAGCCCGAGCAGCCGGTCGATCGGTACATCGGCCTTCTCGGCGCGCCAGATCTGCGCGGTGCCGTTGATGCCACGCACCGTCGATTCGATGCGCGCGAGCGCCGCCTCATCGACGAGATCCGTCTTGTTGAGCACCAGCACGTCGGCGAATGCGACCTGTTCCGCGGCTTCGCGCGCGCTCGCGAGCTGCCCCTCGAAGTGCCGCGCATCGACCAGCGTGACGATCGCATCGAGCACGAACGCATCGCGCAGCTCGTCGTCGAGGAAGAAAGTCTGCGCGACGGGGCCCGGATCGGCGAGCCCGGTCGTCTCGATCAGCACGTAGTCGAACCGGTCGCGACGGCGCAGCAGCTGGCCGAGGATGCGCAGCAGGTCGCCGCGCACGGTGCAGCAGATGCAGCCGTTGTTCGTTTCGAACAGTTCCTCCTCGGCGCCGATCACCAGCGCCTGGTCGACACCGACCTCGCCGAACTCGTTCTCGATGACGGCGATGCGCTTGCCGTGCCGTTCGGTGAGGATGCGGTTGAGGAGCGTCGTCTTGCCGGCGCCGAGGAAGCCGGTGAGAACCGTGACCGGAATGCGGGAAGTCGTCATGTGGGGATGGTTTCCGTCAGCCGCGCGACACGAGCCAGACACCGCCGATGAGCAGTGCGCAGCCCGCGACGCGCGCGAGCGTCACGGGCTGTTGCGGGAATCCGAGCCAGCCGTTCTGGTCGACGACGAGTGCCGCGACCAGCTGCCCGAATACGGTCACCGCGAGGAGCACGGTGGCGCCGAGCTTCGGGCCCGCGACGGTGACGATCGCGACATAGAACGCCCCGAACAGCCCGCCGAGCCAGGCCCACCAGGGCGCGCCCACGAGCACTGCGCGCGCCGGCACAGGTGTCCGCATCGCCACGAGGTAGACCGTGAGCGCGGCGATGCCCACGAGGAAATTGACGAGGGCGGCGGCACCGGCCGAACCGAACTGCGTGCGCAGCGTCGCATTCATGCCGACCTGCACCGTGAGGCCGAGGCCCGCCGCGAACGCGAGGAGCGCAAGGAGACCGCCCAACTCAGCGTCCCCGCGCGGCGAGGAGCAGCCGGCGCCCGAGAGACGACGCAAAGATCGACGGCAGCCACGCCCAGACGAGTCGGCGCAGCCGCGGCGCCTTCTGCGGCGGCAGCGCACTGCGCAGCGCGAGCGAGACGTCGCGGTGCAGGTGGAGCGCCCGCGCATGCAGGATGTACTCGCCGCGCGCCGTGCGCACCGACCAGGCCCGGCCTCCCGGCTCGGCGGGCGCGACTTCCGCGTACTCGAGGTCGTCGGGAACGTCGCCCCGGGCACCCTCGAAAGCGAGTTCGGTCGCGTTGGAACAGGTGCCGACTTCACGGCCCTGCAGCAGCAGGTTCAGCGGTCCGGTGGCCGGGCGTACGGCCTCCACGCCGGAGAGGCAAACAATCATGACGGAATCATAACGCAGCGGGCGTCAGCCGCTGACCGTGCTCAACGAGTCCGCAAGGATGATCTCGCAGGCGCCGGCGCCCGTATCCTGCCGCGTGAGCGAAGTGCGCGCCGAACCCCCGTCGGGGCCGTCCACGTCGACCAGCGAGCCGTCGATCTGTACCACCTCGCCGGGGCGCACGCGCCTGAGCTCCCGTGCAACCGCGGCGCTCGCAGGCACGATGTGCCAGTTGGCCGAATGGGACTCGACCTCGCCGCGCGGCAGCGGCATGTCGTCCGAGTGCCAGTAATAGAAGCGGTTCGACTGCGAGATGTCGAAGGCTGCGAGGATGGCGCTGTCGGACATCGCCCCCCACCCGACCGCGAGATCGACAGGCGCAATCGGCGCGAGCGGGTCGATGTAATAGCGCTCGCGGGACAGCACACGCACGGTGGCGCTGAAGCGGGCGCGGGGCGTCAACCGATAGCCATGGCCGGCATCGACGACCGCGCTGTCCGTGAGCGCGGTCTGCACGGGATCGTCGGGTGCGAGCACTCCGGGGCGGCGCTCGAGCGGGCGGTTCGACTCCCACTGGTAGAGTGCGAGCACGATCAGCGCAACAAACGCCCAGCCGCGCCAGCTCCGGAACATGCCGGGGCCGGCATCGGGGCGTGCGCTTCCGGTCACGCCCTGCGCCTCGCGGACCCTGCATCCGCCGTCTCGAGTTCCCACAGCGACAGCGGCGCACCGCGACGCAGCCAGAAGCCGGCACCGATCTCCCGAAAGCCCCGCCGCAGGCGTGTGCGGTACCAGTCGCCGCGCCTAAGGTGCACGTCGCGATCGGTGCGCGACCGGTCGCAGTTCGACCGCCAGTCGGCGCGCGTCAGCGCGCTGAAGTAGAGCAGGCCGCGGCAGAGCCGTGCGAGATTCGCGACCGCGCGCGCGGCCTGCGCATCACCGAGGTACTGCAGTACGTCGTAGCAGACGACGAGGTCGAAGGGCCGCGCAGGCCGATACCGCTCGATCGTGCTGCGCACCCAGCCGTGCTTCGCGCAGAGGTAGGCACTCACCTCGATGCCCGTGTACGCGGCGCCCGGCAGCGCACGCAGGAGCGGCGCACGCAGGAGCCCCACGCCGCAGCCGGCGTCCAGCAAGCGCTTCACGGGAAGCCCGAGGTAACCGGCGCAGGCGGCGATCAGCCGCGCGCGTGCGGCCATTTCGGCGCGCGAGGTCACGCTGCTCGCGGGATCGCGGTAGTAGCGCTCGTAGTAGGCGCGGTCGAAGCGGTCGTCCATCGCAGCCCCGGCTCAGACCTCGCGCAGGTAGCCCCAGGTGTGCAGGCGGTCGTGGTCCTCGAACCAGCGCTCGCCGATGTCATCCCGATAATACATGTCCGGGATCATGATGTTCCGGATCCGGGAGTACGCCTGCGCCTGCGCCTGGCGCATCGTCGAGCCGACGCCGCAGACGATCAGCACCACGCCGGAGGTGCCCGCAACGTACCACTGGCCGTTCACCTGCTTCACGTCCTCGATGTGCACCTCTTCCGGAATGCCCTTCTTGAAGAGGATCGCAGCGTTGTGCGACACGGACTTGAAGGTCGCCTCGTCGTCGAACGGGAACGGCGAGACGACGATGCGCACGCCGACCTGGAAGCCGCTCTTCACCTTGAACTTCTGCGCGGTGCCCGCAGCGAGGTCGTGGAAAAACTCGCCGATCGGCGTCGTCATGCCTTCCTGCTGGATGCTGATCGTCGGGTAGCCGAACCGCGACGTGAACTCGAGCGGGTAGATGCCGTTGCCGTTGACGATGCAGTTGAGGTCGATGTAGCCGACATAGCCTTCCTCGGCGAGCTTCGGCTCCATCTTCTTCAGGGTCTGGTTGAAGAGCCGGTTCGGCCCGCTCCAGAACATCACGGTGCCCATCTCCCCGGTCGACGGACCGATGTTGCCGGGAAAGAGTTTCTTGTGCTCGAAGTTCACGTTCACCGGATAGATGAACTCGCGCCCGTTGAAGAACGCGCCGACGGCGATCTCGACGCCTGTGACCCGGCGCTGCAGCTGGAACACCTTGATCTCGTCGGGAAACGACTTCTTGTACGCCTCGAGCACGCGCACGACATCCTCGCCGTCGTCCTCGTCGCCGACGAACAGGCGCCGCTTGACGTTGCCGGCCTCGCCCGAGGGCTTGATCACGTAGCGCTCCGGGTTCGCCTTCACGTAGGCGATCGCGGCATCGAAATCGCTGAACTCGCGGTACGGCAGGATGTTGATGCCCGCCTTCTTGAGTTCCTCCTGGCCGAACGACCGGTCGTCCTCGAGCCGGTCGGTGTACGGCGTGCCGCCGATCACCTTCTTGCCGCGGGCGCGCAGGCGCTGCGCCTGCGCACCCTGCCCGAGCGTGTCGTCGAACACGATCACGTCGGCCCAGTCGACGTCGGCCTCCCAGTCGAGCGTCTTCGGCACGAAACCGTCGGCGATCTCGCGCTCGCGCTCGTTGTCGATGTAATAGCGGACTTCGTGGCCCTCCTTGGCGACCTGCCAGGCAATATCGCTGATCAGCGCGGAGAGCGAGACGAACAGAAAGCGGCGCGGTTCCATGGGCTCGTGACTATACCGGCCGCCGCCCGTAAACTCGCGTCCATGATCCGGACCTTCGCTCTGGCCCTGACCCTGGCCGCCGGCGCCGCCCTGGCCGGCGAACCCGCGGCGTTCACGCTCACCTCGGCGGCATTCGCGCCGGGCGGCATGCTGAAGAACGAGCAGGTTTACGACGGCTTCGGCTGCAGCGGCGGGAACGTGTCGCCGGCGCTGCTGTGGAAGAACGCCCCGGCCGGCACGCAGAGCTTTGCACTGATGGCGCACGATCCGGACGCTCCGACCGGCAGCGGCTGGTGGCACTGGGTGGTCTACAACCTCCCCGCAGCGGTGCACAGCCTGCCCGCGGGTGCGGGCTCGGCCGACGGCAAGGACCTGCCGGCGGGTGCGATCCAGGGTCGCACGGACTTCGGCACGGTCGGCTACGGCGGCGCCTGCCCGCCGCCGGGAGACAAGCCGCATCGCTATTACTTCCGCGTGTACGCACTCAAGGTCGCGAAACTCGACGTCCCGGCGGATGCGACCGCCGCGCTGATCGGCTTCGCCGTGCGCGCCAATGCGCTCGCGGTCGCCGAAACGCAGGCCATCTACGGTCGCTGACCCCATGAACACCGAACGTCGCGGCACCGCATGGCCGTGGATTCTCGTGCCGATCTGCGCGCTGATCGTGTTCTTCGGCCTGCGCTCCTGCAAGGAGACGCAGGCGGCCCCTCAGACCGCCGCAGTGGCGGGGTTGTAGTCGAAAAGGCCCAGGCGCTCGTCGGCGGCCTTGCCGCCGGTCTTCAGCGCATATTTCTCGGGCTCGTGCGAATGGAACACCTTGACGGCCTTGCGCGACTCGCGCACGACGAATGACGCGCGCGGGATGCGCGCGGCCTCGTAGCGCGCAAGTGCCTGGGCGAGATCGCCCGATGCGGCGATCGCGCGTGCGAGCAGCACGGCATCCTCGATCGCGAGCACGGCGCCGTGGCCGAGGAACGGCAATACCGGGTGCGCCGCATCGCCGAGCAGCGTCACGCGCCCGAGGCTCCATCGCGTGAGCGGTTCGCGATCGAACAGGCCCCACTTGAAGAGCAGCTCGGGCGGCACGGCGGCGAGGAACGCCCGCACGTCGGGGTGCCAGTCCTCGAAATCCGCGAGCAGCTCCTCGACGGTCGAGCGGATCGACCAGCCCTCTTCGGTCCATGCGGCCCGTTCGGCGAATGCGACGAAATTGAGCAGCGCACCGCCGCGCACCGGGTAGCGGTTCACGAGGTGCCCCGGCCCGACATAGATGCCGGATGGCGGATCGAGCACGCCCGGCGGCACCCGATCCATCGGCACGAGTCCGCGCCACGCGATGTAGCCGGTGTACTTCGGGCCGCTGTCGCCGAAGAGTTCGTGGCGCACCTGCGAGCGCGAGCCGTCGGCGCCGATGACGAGACCGGCCGCGGCCTGGCTGCCGTCGGCGAACACGAGTCTCACACGCTCGCCATCCTGGGAGAGCGAGGCAAAGTGCCGGCCGAGCCGGATCGCGTCGGCGTCGTTGGCTGTCACTGCGTCCGCAATCGCGCCGTGCAGGTCGGCGCGGTGGACGAGGTAGTAACGCTCCCCGTACTTGTCGAGCAGGGTCTGCCCGCGGTTCGTCCATTGCAGGGCGCGGCCGTCCTGGTAGTGACGCACGGCCTGGTCTTCCGGCAGATAGGCAATCGCATCGAGTCGCGCGCCGACGCCGAGGTAGCGCAGCGCGTGCGCGGCGCTCGGGCTGAGCGACAGCCCGGCACCGACCTCACCGAGCCGCGGCGCCTGTTCGTAGACGGTCGGGCGGAATCCGGCCCGCTGCAGCGCGAGCGCTGCAGTCAGGCCGCCGATGCCGGCCCCGACGATGGCGATGTCCAAACTTCCCTCCATGCCGCCAGTGTCCCGCACGCCACGCAGTGCGGGGAGGGGCCGCACGCCTCGCGGTTCAACGGGCGGACAGTCCGGCGACCCCGACGCGAGCGGCATCCGTCTGGCGGTGCCGGACGCGTCCTGACGAACGTCTGATTCCGGCGTCTATCTGCAAACGACCGGGGGCAGGGATGCGTGCGACTTTCACTTGCAGTGTTGCGGCGCTCGGCGTCGCGACGGGCGTCGCTTGCGGCGCCGAGCAGCTGGCCTATGGGGAGCCCTACGGCTGCAATGGCGATCGCTTCATCGTCTACTACTGCCGCGGCGACAGCGATGCGGGCAACTACGTCACGCATCCGCTCGACAACTACTGCAAGGTCACCTACATCGACCGGCCGCGCAGGAACGGCTTCCTCCCCGAGACCGCCGAGCTGCGCGGGGACATCGTGAAGAAGATCATCGCCTGTGGCGGAGGCGCAGCGCCGGTCACGGCGGCGGCAGCGGCACCGGCCGCCGCGAAGACTCCCGCCGCCGCGCAACCCCGGGCCGCGGGCGCCAACATCGCGGTCCCGGGTACCGGCAGCTCGAAGGTCTCGCTGCTGCGGCTGTCCCACACCACGAAAGGTACCCGGGTCGTCCACTACGTCGATGAACTGTCGAGGAAGCCGGCGAGTTCCGACCTCGTCGCGATCTGGGCGCTGTGGGTCTATCCCGACGGTGACCCCGACTCGCCGGGCACTCGGGCTGAATGGATCGAATTTCACATGCATTGCGCGAACCGATCGTTCGGTGCGGTCACCTTGGCCAAACTCGACGCCGAGGCGAGGCTGCTGGAAGCCAAAGCGTTGAGCGGGAAACAGCAACCGGTCGGGAAGGGCAGCGTTGGGGAGGACATCTTCGACATCGCCTGCAAGCCAGCCGCCCCGATCAACGGGTCGCGCTTCGCAAGCACGAAGGCCGCGATCCAGGACGCGATGAACCCGGCGCCCGCCGCGGCCACTCCCGCCGCCGCGGCCCAGCCCGCACCGGCCGCCGCCCCGACGAATCCGAAGGACGCCGCCGCGCGCGCGAACACGTTGATCGACGCGTGGACCGCGGCCTACAACCGCGGGGACTACGACGGCGCGCTCGCGTCGCTGCACGAGTACATCCAGTTGTATCCGAAAGATGCCACTGGGCACCTGTTCGCGGGCCACACCTACCGGGCCAAGGGCGACCAGGCGGGCGCCGAACGCGCGTTCCTCGAAGCGCAGCGCGTCGCGCCGCAGGACGCGGCCACCCACCTCGAGGTCGGCAAGCACTTCCTCGAGGTGCGCGAGGACGAGGCCCGCGCGCGCACCGAACTGCTGAAAGTCCTCGCGCTGAAGGACGCCGGCGCGGACGCATTGATCCCGGCCGGCGAACTGCTCGCACTCGCCGACGACCGGGCTTCCGCCACCGAAGCCTTTCGCCGCGGCGTCCAGTTGCCGGGCCAGCCGCAGATGCTCGCGCGCGGATGGGTGGGGTTCGCCCGTGCGCAGTACGCGGCGACGCGCTATCCGCAGGCGATCGCGGCGGCGAACGAGGCGTTGCGGCTCGACCCGGCGAATCAGGATGTGCACTGGACGCTCGCGAGCATCCACGAGGATCAGGGCAATCTGGCCGGCGCGCTGTCCGAACGGCAGGTGATAACGCGCCAGCAGCCGGGCGATGCGTGGGCGCACCTGAACCTGGGTGACGCCCACGCCGCGCTGAAACAGGTGGCGCCGGCGGTGGCCGCATACGACCGCGCCCTCGAACTCGGGCCGAAGGACCCGCTCGCAAGAGACTTCCTGTCGATACTGGCCGATAGCTACCGCAAGGTGGGGCGCCGCGATCGCGCCATCACCGCGCTGCGCACCGCGATCAACCTGCCCCACGACGGCACGTCGGAGGGCATCGAGGCCAAGGCGATGAATGATTTCACCGCCTGCCGCGATCTCGGGCGACTGCTGATCGACGAGAAGCGGTACCCGGACGTGATCCGCATGCATCTCGCGCGCGGAGCGTGCCACGACGGGATGGGACCGGGTGCGGTGGGCGCCGCGTATCTCGCGCTCGACCAGGTCGGCAAGGCCGTCGCGCACCTCGAAGAGGCCGTCGAGGGGCTGGAAGAGTCGCTGGATTGGGGCTCGAGTCTGTCGAGCGGCAAGCGGACCGCGCGCGAACAGGCTTTCGATCGCGAGTACCGCGCGGAGAAGAAGGCCGAGGCGGCGCAGGACCTGTACGCGCTCGGTCGCGCCTACCTCGCCGTGGGCCGCGGCGCCGACGCGCAGCGCATCGCGGTCAGGTTGCAGCGGCTCGACCCGAAGCTCGCCGCGCAACTCTCCGCCGGACCCGGCGCGGCGCGCTGACCGCACCGGCCTGATCGCCCGGCGGCCGCACGATCAGCCGCCGGGCGTCAGGAAGGCGCAGGTAGGCCCCTTGGTCCTGGCCAACCGCCCATCGAGCGTCGCGAGCGGCAGACCGAGCGCCTCGGCAACCGCCACGTACCATGCGTCGTAGCTCGTGATCGTGTGGCGCAATTCCCAGACCCGCTCGGCAAATGGGTCAAAGGGCAGCAGTTCGATGCCGAGCAGCATCAGGTCTTCATGGGCGGCATTGGCCTCTGCCGTCGAGATCCTTCGCGCGCGTTCCAGCCGGCGCAGCACATTCGTTGCTTCGACACGAGCCAACTCCGGGGCATGCAGCGATCCTGCCGAGAGGATCCCCTCGGCCCAGGCGCCCCCCGGCCCGGAATCGACCAGCGCTGCGACGAGCACGGAGGCGTCCACGACCGGCATTCAGCGGCGATCGGTGTCGCGATCCTTCAGGATCTGCGCCGCGGGGACACGGGCCTGCGCCGCCCGCTTCCTCCTGCGCACCTGCTCGAGCCACGCGTCCACCGAAGGGCGCGCCGCGAGCCGCTCGAGCTCCGCCCGCAGGTATTCCTGCATGGACTTGCCCTGCAGGGCCGCACGCGCCGCCAGTTCGTCGCGCACTTTCTCCGGAACGTCGCGGATGGTGAGTTGCACCGTCATGCGTTCATTTTTACAGCATTGCAGGCAGTTCGCAATCGACCCGGGGCACGGGCCTGCCGGTATCACGCCAGTGAACGGCTCGCACCGCCCGCGCGTATCATGCGCGCCATGCCCGCCACCCCCAGCAAGCGCCACGCGCGCGCGCCGCGCGTCGGCTTCGTGAGTCTCGGCTGCCCGAAGGCGCTGGTCGATTCCGAACGCATCCTCACGCACCTGCGCGCCGAGGGTTATGCCGTCTCGCCGACCTACGACGATGCCGATCTCGTCGTCGTCAACACCTGCGGCTTCATCGACGCCGCGATCGACGAATCGCTCGATGCGATCGGCGAGGCGCTCGAGAGAAACGGCCGCGTGATCGTCACGGGCTGCCTCGGCGCGCGGCCCGAGAAGATCCTGAAGCGCCATCCCCGCGTGCTCAAGGTCACCGGCGCGCAGGCGTACGAGGAAGTGGTCGGTGCAGTGCACGAGCACCTGCCGCCGCAGCACGATCCGTTCATCGACCTCGTGCCGCCGCAAGGAGTGAAGCTGACGCCGAGGCACTACGCCTACCTCAAGATCGCCGAGGGCTGCAACCACAAGTGCAGCTTCTGCATCATCCCCTCGATGCGCGGGCGTCTCGCGAGCCGGCCCATCGACGAGGTGCTGCGCGAGGGCGAGCAGCTCGTGCGCGCCGGCGTGAAGGAACTGCTCGTCATCTCGCAGGACACGAGCGCGTACGGCGCCGACCTCCGGTACGCGGCGCGCGAATGGCGGGGCGCCACGCGACAGACGCGCTTCCTCGACCTTGCCCGCGGCCTCGGCGAACTCGGCGCCTGGGTGCGGCTGCACTACGTCTACCCGTATCCGCACGTCGACGACGTGATCCCGCTGATGGCCGACGGCAAGGTGCTGCCTTACCTCGACGTGCCGTTTCAGCACGGCAGCCCCGCGGTGCTGAAGCGCATGAAGCGTCCGGCACATGCCGAAGACACGCTCGCGCGCATCCGCGCGTGGCGCGGGATCTGCCCGGAGCTCGTGATCCGCAGCACCTTCATCGTCGGCTTCCCCGGCGAAACCGAAGCGGAGTTCCGCGAACTGCTCGACTGGCTGGGCGAAGCGCAGCTCGATCGCGTGGGCTGCTTCAGCTACTCACCTGTCGAAGGCGCAGCCGCCAATACGCTGCCGGGCGCGGTGCCCGAGGACATCAAGGCGGAGCGGCATGCGCGCTTCATGGAGCGCGCACAGGCGATCAGCACGGCACGGCTCGCGCGCCGCGTGGGCGAGCGCATGCGCGTACTGGTGGACCGCATCGATGGCGGCGTCGCCGTGGCGCGTGGCCCGGGCGATGCGCCGGAGATCGACGGCATCGTGCGCGTGCACACCGGAAGCGGCACCGTCGCGGGCGGCGGCAGGATCGCCGCCGGCGCCTTCCTCGACGTCGAGATTACCGGGGCAGACGCTTACGATCTCGACGCGCGCGTCGCAGCCTGAGCACGAGTTTCCCCGCGAGCAGCGCATAGCCGGCCCACTTCGCGCGGCGCAGGATCGTCAGGCGCGACGCGAGCGACACGCCCGCGAGCGCCCACGTGATGCCCTTCGCGCCGGTGAGCGTGTCGAGCGACTCCCGGAGCGTGCGCCGCTGCAGCTCCGCCTCGAGCTCAAGCAGCTTCGCGCGCTCTGCCGGGCTCGAGGGCTTCACTGTCACGTCGCAGCGCTTCGATCAGGTGGGAAAAGAGTCGTTCGCGACGACGTTCGCGCACGAAGAGCACGGCACATGCGCCGGCGATCACCGCGAGCAGGACCGTGAGCACGCCGAGCACGACAAAGCGCGTGCGCGGCTCCATCGCGAGTGCGGCCCACAGGATCGCGGCGAACACCGCGAGAGCCGCGCTCGTGCCGCAGGCGATCGCGAGCGTGAGCCGGCGCGCAACCGCGGCCTTCTCCAGCTCGAGGTCGACCCCGAGGATCTCGAGGCGGTTCTGCGCAATGCGCAGGCCCTGCGCACCGAGACTGAGCGCCTCCTCGAGGACCCGCTGCGTCGGCGACGACACCGTCTCCGGCCTTGCGCGTCAGCGGCGGCGCGACAGCAGCGCGCCGACGATCACGCCTGCGGCCGCCGCGACGGCCACCGCCGCCCAGGGATTGCTCCGCACGTAGCGATCGGCGGTGTCGGCCGCCTGCTCGGTGAGTTCGCGCGCATCGCCCTCGATCGAGGCCAGGCGTGCCCGCGCACTGTTGACCGTGGCCTCGACGCGTTCGCGCAGCCGCTGCGCGGCCTCACCCGTCTGGCCGCCGAGCGAGTGCAGCATGCTCTCGGCCTGCGCGATGAGATCGCGCAGGTCGTCGCCGGCCGCGCCATCGTTCGCGGCGTCGTCGCGCTCCCTGCTCATGCCGACGGGGCGAGGCCCAGCAACTTCAGCACTTCGTTGCCCTTGTCCTTCACGGCCTGCGCCTTCGACGCCGCATCGATCGCGTCGCCCTTGTTGAACGCATCGTTCGCTTCGGCCCATTGCGACTTCATCCAGTCGAGGCCCGCCTTGGCGTTGTCGAATGCTTCCTTCGAGACATTCCGGGGCAGCCGCCGTGCCTTGCCGAGGATGTCGACACGGCTCTGGATCGCATCGACCATCTTCGGGAGATCCGCGGCGAAGCCGGTCCACTTCTCCTTGGCTGCCGCAGTCGCCGCCTCCCATTCCGCCTTCTTCGCAGCGGTTGCGTCGCGCAGTGCGGCGATGCGCGTCGACAGCTCGGGCGCCGCGGCGAGCACCGCCTTGTAGTCGCCCTTGGCGAGGCTGTCCTTCAGGCCGGTGAGCGTCGTCTCGACGCCCGACAGGTCGCCGGGCAGCAACCGTGCGGCATCGTCCTTGAACGCGGCGAGTGCCGCTTCGGCATCGCCCACCGCCTTCGTGGCCGGGCCCTTCTGGTTGGCGCAGCCGGCTGCGAGCGCGAGCATCGCAACGGCGGTGATGAACAGGCTTTTCTTGAGCATGGTGTTCTCCTCGGGAGGTCTGGCGGAGCCTAGGGAATGCGCAGCTTCTGGCCCGGCTTGATCCGGTCCGGGTCCTTCAGGATGTCGCGATTCGCTTCGAAGATCTTCGGATAGAGCATCGGATCGCCATAAAATTCCCTGGCAATCTTCGAGAGCGTGTCACCCTTCTGCACGAAATAGTGCTGCGTGTACGGATTTTCTTCCGTGGCCATGGCGTTCCTCCACAAGAGCGGCCGGAAACGCCGAGGTTACTCGACCGTGACGCTTTTCGCGAGGTTGCGCGGCTGATCGACATCGGTGCCCTTCAGGATCGCCACGTGGTAGGAGAGCAACTGCAGCGGCACCGTGTACACGGCCGGTGCCTGGAAGTAGCTGACGTGCTTCGGCATCTGGATCACGGTGACGCCGTCGGAGGGCTCGAAGCCCGAATCCGGATCGGCGAAGACGATCAGTTCGCCGCCGCGTGCCCGCACTTCCATCAGGTTCGACTTCAGCTTCTCGAGCAGATCGTTATTCGGCGCGACCGTGATGACCGGCATGCCTGCGTCCACCAGCGCGAGGGGCCCGTGCTTCAGTTCTCCGGCGGGGTAAGCTTCCGCGTGGATGTAGGAGATCTCCTTCAGCTTCAGCGCCCCTTCCATCGCGATCGGGTGCAGCGCGCCCCGCCCGAGGAACAGCGTGTGTTGCTTGTCGGCAAAGCGTTCGGCCAGGCGATGGATGACGGGGTCCAGCGTGAGCGTCTTCTCGATCAGGCCCGGGATCTCGATGAGGCGCGCGACGAGGCCGCGCTCCCGCTCGGCATCGGCGCCGTGGTGCTTGGCGAGCGCCACCACGAGCATCGACAGTGCCATCAGCTGCGTCGTGAAGGCCTTGGTCGACGCCACGCCGATCTCCGGGCCCGCGCGCGTCAGCATCACGAGCTCCGATTCGCGCACCAGCGAACTCTCCGGCTGGTTGCAGATCGCGAGCGAGGCGAGGTAGCCCGCCTGCCTCGCGAGCCGCAGCGCCGCGAGCGTATCGGCGGTCTCGCCCGACTGCGATATCGTGACGAACAGCGAATTTTTCAGCACGACAGGATTGCGGTAGCGATACTCGCTCGCGATCTCGACCGAGCACGGCAGCTTGCAGATCTGTTCGATGAAGTAACGCGCGACCGCGCCGGCATGGAAGCTCGTGCCGCAGGCGACGATGTGCACGTGCTCCGTGCGGCGGAAAATTTCGGCAGCGGCCGGCCCGAAGGCCGCATCGAGCAGGCGGCCGTTCGCGACGCGCTCCTGCAGGGTGTTCGCGACCGCGCGCGGCTGCTCGTGGATCTCCTTCAGCATGAAGTGGCGGTACTGGCCCTTCTCGGCCGCGTCGGCAGAGAGCTCGCTCTCGTGCACGGGCCGCTCGACCAGGTTGCCTTCGCGGTCGATGATCCGCACGCTCGTGCGGCAGACCTCGGCGACGTCGCCTTCCTCCATGAAGATGAAGCGGCGGGTCACCGGCAGCAGCGCCGCGACGTCGGACGCGACGAAGTTCTCGTCGACACCGACCCCGATCACGACCGGGCAGCCCTCGCGGGCGAGGATCACGCGATCGGGCGCAGCACTGCTCACGACCGCGAGCGCATAGGCACCTTCGAGTTCGGCGACGGTGGCGCGCACGGCCTTGAACAGCTCGCCCTGCTTCGCGAGGTGATGATGGATGCGGTGCGCGATCACCTCGGTGTCGGTTTCCGACGTGAAGCTGTAGCCCGCGCGCTTCAGCTCCGCGCGCAGCTCCTCGTGGTTCTCGATGATGCCGTTGTGCACGATCGCGAGGCCGTCGCGCGACACGTGCGGGTGCGCATTGCGCTCGCTCGGCACGCCGTGCGTGGCCCAGCGTGTGTGTGCGATGCCGAGCTTGCCGGCGAGCGGCTGCTGCTCGAGCGCCTGCTCGAGCACCTTGACCTTGCCGACCGTGCGCACCCGCTCGAGGCGCTGCGCGCCGTCGAGCACCGCGAGGCCCGCGGAGTCGTAGCCCCGGTATTCGAGGCGGCGCAGTCCCTCGAGCAGGATCGGGACGATGTTGCGTTCGGCGACGGCTCCGACGATTCCGCACATGGGCAGCTGGCTCTCCGGTCAGGGTCGCGTATTTTGCCTGAATGCCGGCCGCCCTGCTGTGGCAGGCTGTACGACTCGACCGGGATCACGCCATGAAAACCATCATCGAACCTTTCCGGATGAAGGTCGTCGAGCCGATCCGCCTGACGACCCGGGCCGACCGCGAGCGGCTGGTCGCCGACGCGCATTTCAACCTCTTCGGCCTGCATTCCGACGATGTCCTCATCGACCTGCTGACCGACTCCGGAACCGGCGCGATGAGCGCCGCGCAGTGGAGCGCGGTGATGCGCGGCGACGAGTCGTACGCGGGCTCCCCGTCGTTTTACAGATTCCGGGACGCCGTGCAGGACCTGATGCCTTTCCGCCACGTGATCCCGACCCACCAGGGACGCGCTGCCGAAGCAATCCTCTTTTCGATCCTGGGCGGTGCCGGCCGCGTGATTCCATCGAACACGCATTTCGACACGACCCGCGGCAACATCGAGGCGACCGGCGCCGAAGCGCTCGACCTGCCGTGCGCCGAGGCCGCGGATTTTGCCAGCGTGTTCCCTTTCAAGGGCAACATGGACATCGCGGCGCTCGACCGGCTGCTCGGGGAGCGCGGCGCGGCCGTGCCGTGCGTGATGATGACGCTCACGAACAACGCCGGTGGTGGCCAGCCGGTGTCACTCGGGAACCTGCGGGCCGTGCGAGCGCTCGCCACCCGCCATGGCAAACCGCTGATCATCGACGGGTGTCGTTTCGCGGAGAATGCCTGGTTCGTCAAGCAGCGCGAACCCGGGCAGCAGGCGCGCAGCGTGCGCGACATCGTGCGCGAGACGTTCTCGCTCGCGGACGGCATGACGATGAGCGCGAAGAAGGACGGCCTCGCCAATATCGGCGGCTGGCTCGCGCTGAACGACGAGGAGCTCGCACTCGCGGCCCGCAACCGGTTGATCCTCACCGAGGGCTTCCCGACCTACGGCGGGCTCGCGGGACGCGATCTCGAAGCGATTGCCGCCGGGCTCGCGGAGGTCGTCGACGAGGAGTACCTGCGCTATCGCGTGCGCTGCAATGAGTACATCGGCGAACGCCTGCTCGCGCTCGATGTGCCAATCGTGCAGCCGGTCGGCGGCCATGCGGTGTTCATCGACGCGCGCACGATGCTCGCGCACATCCCGCCGCTCGCTTACCCGGGCCAGGCGCTGGCGGTGGCGCTCTATGAGGTGGGCGGCGTGCGCAGCTGCGAAATCGGTACCGTGATGTTCGGCCGCCAGCCCGACGGCCGCGAGCTGCCCGCGCGTTTCGATCTCGTGCGCCTCGCATTCCCGAGGCGCGTGTACACACAGAGCCACGCCGATTACCTGGTCGAGGTGTTTGCGGAGGTCGCTGGTGCGCGCACGCAGCTGCGCGGCTTGCGCATCGTCGAGGAGCCGCGGCTGATGCGGCACTTCACGGCGCGGTTCGCGCGCCTGTGACCGCGCTGAACCCGTAGCGCGCGAAGGCAGCGCCGGCGACGGGGCCCGCCAGGAAATCGAGGAAGGCCGCACCGCCGGCGCGCGCGCCGACTGGCAGCGCCGCCGGGTACGTGATGGTTGGGTATGTCCCCGCCGGGAACACGCCGACGACCTTCACGTTCTTCTCGATCAGTGCGTCGGTCGCATAGACGATGCCGAGCGGCGCCTCGCCGCGCGCGACGAACGCAAGCGCCGCACGGACGTTGTCGGCGTTCGCGAGCCGGTCAGCGACGCTCGCCCAGGCGCCGAGGTCCGTGAGCGCGGCCTGCGCATAGCGGCCCGCCGGCACCGTCGCGGGGTCGGCGATCGCGAGCCGGCCGTCGCCGAGCGCGGCCCGCAGGTCGAACCCGGGTGCGATCGCGAGCTGCACACGGCTGTCCGCCGGCGCAATGAGCACGAGCGCGTTGCGGGCGATGTCGCGGCGGCTCGCCGGTTCGATCAGCCGCCGCGTGGCGAGGTAGTCCATCCATGCCTCGTCGGCCGACACGAACACATCGACCTGCGCACCGGCCTCGATCTGCCGCGCGAGCGCCGAGCTCGCGGCGAACGACAGCGTCACCTTCGTGCCCGTCACCTTCGTGAACGTGGCGGCCAGATTCTCGAGCACGTCGGTCAAGGACGCTGCCGCGAACACCGTGATCGAAGATTCGTGCGCCTGCTGTGCCTCGCCTGCCTGCAGCGGCATCGCGGCCGCAAGGATGAGCGGGACGAGAAGGCGTGCCATCGACGAGTGCATGACCGATTGTCACCCATCGGGCGAATTGCGGCCACGGCCCGAGCCGTTCCACCGTCGGGCAGTGAAGTGCACAGGGCTAATCCGCCGCGTTGCCCGAAAGCCATCCTTCCCGCTTGAGCTCCTCCTCGTGTACCTGTCGCGTGACACCGAGGAGGTCGCTGCGCGAAATGAGTCCGATCAGGCGCCGCGACTCCCTCGCCTCGACGACGGGCAGCCGTTCGACGCCGAGCGCCGCCATGCGCGCCGCGACCGAACGGCAGGTCTCGGTGGGGAGCGCGTACTCGAGGTCGCCGGCTGGAAGCACCGACACCACGGTCTTCGCGGTATCGGCGCGGGTCAACAGTTCACGCGTCGCAATGCCCCTCGCCTGGCCGTCGACGATGACCGGATACGCGCGGTATGGCTGCGTCGGCCCGAAATGGGTCGCGAGCGCCTCGGCGACTGTCTGCGTCCCGTCGATCGCGACCACCGACCGGGTCATGACTTCATCGATGAAATGCTGCTCGAGCGGATCGACGCCATACTCGCGAAACACATGGCGGCCGCGCCGCGCGATCTTCTCGGTCAGGATCGATCTCGGCACCATGACGACCGTGAAGCCATACGCGACGGCGCACGCAAGCAATGTCGGCAGCAGCGCGTTCAGGTCGTGCGTGAGGCCGAGCGCGAAGACGACGGCCGTCATCGGCGCGCGCATCGTGCCGCCGAGCGTGGCGGCCATGCACACGAGCGCCCACAGCCGCGGATCGCCGCCCGGCAGGTACGGACCGATGAGACACCCGAGCCCCGCCCCGATCATCAGCAACGGCGCGAGTATGCCGCCCGAAGTTCCCGAGCCGAGCGCGACCATCCACATCAGCAGCTTTGCGACCAGGAGTCCCGCCGCCACCGACATGGCCAGGTGATTTGCCAACAGGTCGCCGATGACGTCGTAGCCGACGCCGAAGGCACGCGGCTCGAGGAACCCGCCGATGCCGACCACCACACCGCCGAGCGCCGGCCACCACATCCAGTGGATCGGCAGGCGCGCAAACAGGTCCTCGACGCGATAGAGGCCCGCCGTCATGGAAGCCGACAGCGCGCCGCTCGCAAAGCCCGCGACCACGCAGGAGCCGAGGGCCGCGAGGTGCGGCGGCGCCGTCTCGAGCGGGAACAGGGGGCCATCGGCGATGCACAGTGGCCGCAGGAATGCCGCGATCGAGCACGCGAGCGCCACCGGCAACAGGCTTCTCGGCCGCAATTCGAACAGCAGCAGCTCGACGGCGAGCAGTACCGCGGCGAGGGGCGTGCCGAACACCGCGGTCATGCCGGCCGTGGCGCCTGCGACCAGCAGGGCCTTGCGTTCCGCCGATGTCAGATGGAACGCCTGCGCGAGCAGTGACGCCACGGCCCCGCCGGTCATGATGATGGGCCCTTCCGCGCCGAACGGCCCGCCGCTGCCGATCACGATGCTCGACGACAGCGGCTTCAGCACCGCGATCTTCGGTGCCATGCGGCTCTTGCCGTACAGGATCGCCTCGAGCGCTTCCGGAATGCCGTGCCCGCGCAACTGCTCGCTGCCGAAGCGGCACATCAGGCCGACGATCAGGCCGCCGAGCACCGGAGCGGCGATGACCCACGCGCCGAGCTGATGCGCTGCCGGCGAATGGTCCACGAGCGAAATCGTCTGGAAAAAGAACAGGTTCGTGAAAAAGCGTATGCCCGCGAGCAACAGCCACGCGCCGGCGGTGCTGAGCACGCCGATGCCGAGCGCGAACAGGGACAGGCGCACCAGCCGCTGATCGAACGCAAAATCGCCCTTGTGCACGCGGTTCCCTCGCTGGCGGGTTCGGGCGGACGATTCTACACGGGGCGATCCGCGCCCGGCCGCTGCCCCGCCGGGCAATCGCTACTCCGCCGGAAACGCATGGCTGCGCAGCGATACGGCCTTCACGAGCGCCCACACCTCCGCGCCGGGCCGCAGCGACAGGGCCGCGACCGCATCACGCGTGATGTGCGCCACGACGCGGGCGCCGTCGAGGTCGATCAGCGCACGGCGCACATCGTCAGGCAGCGGATCGATCGTGACGATGCGGCCGCGCAGGGCATTGCGCACACTGAGCCCCTCGGGCGGCCGGTCGGAGAGGATCACGTCGCGCGCGAGCACCTGCACGCGCAGCCGCTCGCCGGCGCGGGCGCTCGCCGTGTGGACGCGCAGCTCGCCTTCCCGTGCCACCCGCACCCGCGTGAGCCCCGTGTCGGGGTCGCGCGCGAGGACGTGCCCGTCGAGCACCGCGCCGACCGCGGTCGGCCCGACGATCGACGTGAGTGCAGGGTCGAGGCTCGCATCGCTCAGCGGACCTGCCGCGGCGACCCGCCCGGCATCGAGCACGACGAGATGGGTCGCGAGGCGCAGCACCTCGTCGAACGCGTGGCTCACGTAGATCATGGGAAGGCGCAGCCGCAGCCGCAGCGCCTCGAGGTAGGGCAGCACTTCCTCGCGCCGTGCGGCATCGAGCGAGGCGAGCGGCTCGTCGAGCAGCAGCAGGCGCGGCTGCGCGAGGAGCGCCCGCGCGAGTGCGACGCGCTGGCGCTCGCCGCCCGAGAGCGACCACGGCCGCCGCTCGAGGAGCGGCTCGAGCGCGAGCAGCGTGACGAGTTCGTCGAAACCGATCGCCTGGCTGCGGCCGCGCGCACGCGCGAGGCCGTAGCGCATGTTCGCCGCGACGGTCAGGTGCGGAAAGAGGCGCGCGTCCTGGAACACATAGCCGATGCCGCGCCCTTCGGCAGGGACGCAGCGTCCGGCCGCCGTATCGAGCAGTACCTCGTCGCCGATCGCGATGCGGCCGCGATCCGGCCGCAGAAGCCCCCCGATGATGTTGACGAGGGTCGTCTTGCCGCAGCCCGAGCGGCCGAACAGCGCGACGACACCGGCCTCCGGCGCTTCGAAGCGTGCGTCGAGCTGGAACGCCCCGCGGCGCAGCGCGACATCGACATGGATCATGCGTGCCCCAGTGCGCGCCGCAGGCGCCGCGCCAGCCACTCGGACAGGGCGAGCCCCGAAAAACCAAGGACGATCGACAGCGCGGCGATGCGCGCCGCGGCCGCATCACCGCCGGGCGTCTGGATCGCAGTGTAGAGCGCGAGCGGCAGCGTGCGCGTTTCGCCCGGAATGTTCGAGACGAACGTGATCACCGCGCCGAACTCGCCGAGGCTCGCGGCGAAGGCAGTCACGGCGCCCGCCAGGATGCCCGGCAGCATCAACGGCAGCGTGATCGAGAAAAACCGGTCGACCGGACCCGCGCCGAGCGTGCGCGCCGCGTCCTCGAGTCCGCGATCGACGGCCTCGAGCGACAGGCGCATCGCGCGCACCATGAGCGGGAACGACATCACGGCCGTCGCGAGCGCCGCCCCGGCGGTCGTGAACGCGAGCCGGATGCCGAAGCTGTCGTACAGCCAGCCGCCGATCACGCCGCGCCGGCCGAACAGCACGAGGAGGAGATACCCGACGACGACCGGCGGCAGCACGAGCGGCAGGTGCACGAACGCATCGAGCACGAAGCGGCCGCGAAAGCGACCGCGCACGAGGAGCCACGCGATCCAGGTCGCAAACGGCAGCGCCAGCAGCACGCTGCGCGCCGCGACCGCGAAGCTGAGCCGCAGCGCGTCGAGCTCGGCGGGCGTGAAGCCCATCAGCACGAGGCCCCGTCAGGGCTTCTTCGTCGGCCGCTGCCAGCCATCGATCGTGACCTGCTTCGCGCGCTCGAGCGTGAGCTTGTCGGGCGGAGTGTCCTTCGTGATGACGGAACCGGCGCCAATCGTCGCGCGCGCGCCGATGCGTACTGGCGCAACCAGCATCGCGCCCGAGCCGATGAAAGCCCCGTCGTCGATGTGCGTGGGCGACTTGTTGACGCCGTCGTAATTGCACGTGACGGTACCCGCGCCGACATTGACCTTCGCACCGATGACCGCGTCGCCGAGATAGGTGAGATGGTTCGACTTGCTGCCCTCGCCGAGCACGCTGTTCTTGACTTCGACAAAGTTGCCGATGTGTACGCCGCGCGCGAGTCGCGACGACGGCCGGAAGCGCGCGAACGGGCCGATGTTGCAGGCAGGGCCGATCTGCGCGCGGTCGATCACGCAGTTCGGAAACACCTGCGTGTCGGCGTCGATCTCGGTGTCGCGGATCACGCAGTTCGCGCCGATGCGTACACGGTCTCCCAGGCGCACACGGCCCTCGAACACGACGTTGACGTCGATCTCGACGTCGCGCCCCACCTCGAGCGGCCCGCGCACGTCGACGCGCGCCGGGTCGACGAGCGTGACGCCGGCGTCCAGCAGTTCCTGCGCCCGGCGCGCACGATGCGCCGCCTCGACCTCGGCGAGCTGCCGCTTGTCGTTGATGCCCTGCACTTCGGTCGCCGAGGCGGCGACGAGCGGCGTCACCTTGACCTTCTCCTTCACCGCCATCGCCACGATGTCGGTGAGATACAGCTCACCCTGCGCGTTGTCGGCCCGCAGGCGCGACAGCCAGCGACGGAGCGGCTTCGCGGGTGCGACGAGCACACCCGTGTTGCCCTCGCGGATGCGTTTCACGCGCGCGGTGGCATCCTTCTCCTCGACGATGCGCTGCACCTCGCCGCGCGCGCTGCGCACGATGCGGCCGTAGCCGGTGGGATCGTCGAGCGCCATCGTCAGGAGCGCGACGCGCTTCGGCCCGGCGAGCGCAACGAGCTGCCGGAGCGTGTCCGCGCGGATCAGCGGCACGTCACCATAGAGCACGAGCACGAGATCCTGATCACCCACCTGCGGCATCGCCTGCGCGACGGCGTGGCCGGTGCCACGCTGCTCGGCCTGCAGCACCCAGGTCACGGGTGCCTCGGCGAGCGCCGCGCGCACGCGGTCACCTCCGTGGCCGTAGACGACGTGGATGGCGGCCGGCCCGATCGCCTGCGCCGTCTCGATCACGTGCGCGAGGAGCGGCCGGCCGGCGAGCGGTTGCAGAACCTTCGGCAGGTCAGAGCGCATCCGCTTTCCCTGGCCTGCGGCGAGAATCACGACCGAAAGTGGCATGGCGCAATTGTATCCGAGCGCCGCGTGGAGGTAGGACGAGCCCGGTGGGAGCGGTCGGCCATGACCGCAATCCGGTGTCGGATCCGGGGCGACGTCGGGGTTCCGTGACACGCAGCAGACTCTGGAATTCAAGGGTGATCACGCCCCTTCGCATGCAGGGCACGCACCGCGGATGGTGCTCCTGTCGCCGCGGCCGGACATTACGGTCGCACGCGGCGAGCGATAGGGTCGGCCTCGCGCATCCAGCAAACGCAGAGGAGAGGAGACATGAAACGACTGATCATCGTGGCCGCGGCGCTGTTCGCGGGCAGCACGCTCGCCGCCGATAACGCGGCGACCCCCGCGTCATTCGAGTCGCTCGACCGGAACGCCGATGGCCGGATCACGGCGGGCGAGGCAGCCGGCGACCGGAACTTCGCGGCGAATTTCTCCGCGGTCGATGCCGACAGCGACGGCGCCGTGTCGAAGGAGGAGTTCGCGAAGTGGGAGGCGTCTGCGAAGCCGCAGTCGTCTGCGGCCGATCCGGAGCCGGCGCACTGACACTGCCGTCCCGCCCGGGCGCATTCCCCGCGGGTCTGGAGCGGCCCGCGGGGAACCGCGCGGCGCGGCAGGCCGCGTCGTCGGGACGCGGCCCGTCGCGATGGGCGCGGTTGTCCCGGCCGGTGGGGCTGCTTCAGCCCTTCAGTTTGCGCAGCTTCTCGATCAGCTTCAGCTGCGCCGCGGCGCGCGTGAGTTCGGCGAGCGCTTCGGCCTGGGAAATCTTGTCGACCTTGTCCTTGAGTGCCTCTTCCGCGCGCTGCTTCGCGGCGAGCGCAGCGGCCTCGTCGATGTCCTTGGCGCGCAGCGCGGTGTCGGCGAGCACGGTGACCTTCTTCGGCTGGATCTCGAGCACGCCGCCGCCGACGAAGATCAGGTGCTCGGTGCCCTCGGGCGTCTGGATGCGCACTTCGCCGGCCTTCAGCAGCGAGAGGAGCGGTGCATGTCGCGGCGCAATGCCGATGTCGCCCTCCGACGCCGGCACGAACACCATCTTCGCGGGACCCGAGAAGATCTCGCCTTCGGCACTCACGACATCGACGTTGATGGTGTCTGCCACGACAGGGTTTCCTTACTGCAGGCTCTTCGCCTTTTCCACGGCCTCGTCGATCGAGCCGACCATGTAGAACGCCTGCTCGGGCAGGTTGTCGTACTCGCCGGCGAGGATGCCATTGAAGCCGCGGATCGTGTCCTTCAGCGAGACGATCTTGCCGTCCTGCCCCGTGAACACCTTGGCGACGTTGAACGGCTGCGACAGGAAGCGCTGGATCTTGCGCGCGCGGAACACGGTGAGCTTGTCCTCCTCGGACAGCTCGTCCATGCCGAGGATCGCGATGATGTCCTGCAGCTCCTTGTAACGCTGCAGCACGGCCTGCACGCCGCGCGCCGTGTTGTAGTGGTCTTCGCCGACGACCAGCGGGTCGAGCTGGCGGCTCGTCGAATCGAGCGGGTCGACAGCCGGGTAGATGCCGAGCGCCGCGATCTGCCGCGACAGCACGACGGTGGCGTCGAGGTGCGCGAACGTGGTCGCGGGCGACGGGTCGGTCAGGTCGTCCGCGGGCACGTACACGGCCTGGATCGACGTGATCGAGCCGGTCTTGGTCGACGTGATGCGTTCCTGCAGCACGCCCATCTCCTCGGCGAGCGTCGGCTGGTAACCCACGGCCGAGGGCATGCGCCCGAGCAGCGCCGACACTTCGGTGCCGGCGAGCGTGTAGCGGTAGATGTTGTCGACGAAGAACAGCACGTCGCGGCCCTTGCCACCGTCCGGGCGCACTTCGTCGCGGAAATACTCGGCCATCGTGAGGCCGGTGAGCGCGACGCGCAGCCGGTTGCCGGGCGGCTCGTTCATCTGGCCGTACACCATCGCGACCTTCGAATTCGCGAGGTTCTCGAGGTCGATGACGCCCGACTCCGCCATCTCGTGGTAGAAGTCGTTGCCTTCGCGGGTGCGCTCGCCGACACCGGCGAACACGGACAGGCCGCTGTACTGCTTCGCGATGTTGTTGATCAGCTCGAGCATGTTGACGGTCTTGCCGACACCGGCGCCACCGAAGAGGCCGACCTTGCCGCCCTTCGCGAACGGCACGAGGAGGTCGATGACCTTGATGCCGGTGACGAGGAGGTCGCGCCCGCCCGCCTGCTCGTCGTACGACGGCGCCGGGCGGTGGATCGACAGATACTCCTTCGCGGAGACCGGGCCGCGGTTGTCCTGCGGCGCGCCGAGCACGTCCATGATGCGGCCGAGCGTCGCGGCGCCGACCGGCACCGAGATCGGCTTGCCTGTGGGCGTCACTTCGAGGCCGCGCTTCAGGCCCTCGGAGGAGCCCATCGCGATCGTGCGCACCACTCCGTCGCCGAGCTGCTGCTGCACCTCGAGTGTCAGGTCCGCATCCTTCAGCTTCAGCGCCTCGTAGACCTGCGGAATCGCCTCGCGCGGGAACTCCACGTCGATGACCGCCCCGATGATCTGCGTAATCTTGCCCGTAGCCATGATCATGTCCTCAAGCGAATTCGTTCAAACCGCCGCGGCGCCGCCCACGATCTCCGCGAGCTCCTTCGTGATCGCCGCCTGTCGCGCCTTGTTGTAGATGAGTTGCAGCTCGTTGATCAGCTTCCCGGCGTTGTCCGACGCCGCCTTCATCGCGACCATGCGCGCCGCCATTTCGGAGGCGACGTTCTCGACCGCACCGCGATACACCTGCGACTCGATGTAGCGCATCAGCACGCCGTCGAGGATGCCCGCCGCGCTCGGCTCGTAGATGTAGTCCCAGTGCTCGGCGAGGTCGGATGACTTCACCGGCTCGACCGGCAGCAGCTGCTCGACGGTCGGCTTCTGGGTCATCGTGTTGACGAACTGCGCGTTCACCATGAACAGCCGGTCGATGCGGCCCTCGCGGTACGCATCGAGCATCACCTTGACCGTGCCGATCAGGTCCTTGACGTGCGGCCGGTCGCCGAGGTGCGTGATGTTGGCGAGGATCGGCAGGCCGAGCCGGCGGAAAAAGCCGAGGCCCTTCGAGCCGACGAGGCAAAGGTTCACGGTCGCACCCTGCTGCTGCCACTCGCGCATCAGGTAGATCGTGTTCTTGAAGATGTTGGCGTTGAGCCCGCCGCACAGTCCGCGGTCGGTCGAGATCACGATGATGCCGATCGCCTTCGGCTCGCGCGTCACCATGAACGGGTGGTGGTAATCCGGGTTCGCCTGCGTCAGGTGACCGATCGTCGCACGCATCTTTTCCGCGTACGGGCGCGCGAGGCGCATGCGGTCCTGGGCGCGACGCATCTTGCTCGTCGCGACCATCTGCATCGCCTTGGTGATCTTCTGCGTGCTCTTGACGCTGGCGATCTTGGTGCGGATTTCCTTGGTACCCGGCATCAATAGGCCCCGTTGGCGATGAAGTCCTCGCAGATCTTCTTCAGGACTGCCTCGTGCAGCTTCAGTTCGGGCTTGCCGTTGATCGTGTGGATCGCTTCCTGGTAGTTCGCCCGGGCGAACGACTGCAGCGCGGCCTCGAAGTCCACGATCTTCCGGCGCTCGACCTTGTCCATGTAGCCGTTGTTGACGGCGTAGATCGACAGCGCCATCTCGGCGACCGACATCGGCGCGTACTGCTTCTGCTTCATCAGCTCGGTGACGCGCTCGCCGCGCTCGAGCTGGCGGCGGGTCGCCTCGTCGAGGTCGGACGCGAACTGCGAGAACGCCGCGAGCTCGCGATACTGCGCGAGCGCGAGACGGATGCCGCCGCCGAGCTTCTTCACGATGTCGGTCTGCGCGGCGCCGCCGACGCGCGACACCGAGATGCCGGCGTTCATCGCGGGCCGGATGCCGGCGTTGAAGAGATCGGTTTCGAGGAAGATCTGGCCGTCGGTGATCGAGATCACGTTGGTCGGCACGAACGCGGTGACGTCGCCCGCCTGTGTTTCGATGATCGGCAGGCCGGTGAGCGAACCGGTCCTGCCCTTGACCGCGCCCTTGCTCGCCATCTCGACGTATTCCTCGTTGACGCGCGCGCTGCGCTCGAGCAGGCGCGAGTGCAGGTAGAACACGTCGCCTGGGAAGGCTTCGCGGCCCGGCGGACGCTTCAGCAGCAGCGAGATCTGGCGATAGGCGACCGCCTGCTTCGACAGGTCGTCATAGATGATCAGCGCGTCCTCGCCGTTGTCCATGAAGTACTCGCCCATCGTGACGCCCGAGTACGCGGACAGGTACTGCAGGGCCGCGGGCGAGGAGGCCGACGCCGCGACGACGATGGTGTGGGCCATCGCGCCGTGTTCCTCGAGCTTGCGCACGACGTTCGCGATCGACGACTGCTTCTGGCCGATCGCGACATAGATGCATTTGATGCCCGATGACTTCTGGTTGATGATCGTGTCGACCGCGAGTGCGGTCTTGCCGGTCTGGCGGTCGCCGATGATCAGCTCGCGCTGGCCGCGGCCGATCGGCACCATCGAGTCGACCGCCTTGTAGCCGGTCTGCACCGGCTGCGACACGCTCTTGCGATAGATGACGCCCGGCGCCACGCGCTCGATCGGCGCGGTGCGCGTGGTCTTGATCGCGCCCTTGCCGTCGATCGGATTGCCGAGCGCATCGACCACGCGGCCGAGCAGCTCCGGGCCCACCGGCACTTCGAGGATGCGCCCGGTCGTCTTGACCGTATCGCCCTCGCGGATGCCCTTGTACTCACCGAGCACGACCGCACCGACCGAGTCCTGCTCGAGGTTGAGGGCAAGGCCGAACACGCCGCCCGGGTACTCGATCATCTCGCCGTAGCGCACATCGGCGAGACCGTGGATGCGCGTGATGCCGTCCGTGACCGACACGACGGTGCCGACGTTGCGCGCTTCCGCCGCGGACGAGAACTTCTCGATCCGCTGCCGGATCAGGTCCGAGATTTCCGATGCTTTGACTGACATGGGATGGGGTCCTTGATCAATTCGTCATGGTCTGGCCGAGGCGCTCGAGCCGGCCTTTCAATGTGCCGTCGAGCACCAAGTCGCCGGCGCGCACCACGGCGCCGCCGATCAGCGTCGCATCGACGCTCGTGTGCAGGCGCACGGTGCGGTTCAACCGCCGCGTGAGCGCACGCGTGAACTTCTCCGTATCCGCGGGCGTGAGCGCGAGCGCGGAGACGATCTCGACATCGACCGTGCCCTCGGCTTCGGCCCGCAGCAGCGCAAACTGCGCGGCGATCTCCGGCAGCAGCGCGAGACGCCCGTTCTGCGCGAGCAGGCGCACGAAATTGCGCCCGTGCTCGTCCTCGCCACCGCCGGCGATCTCGAGCACGAAGTCGGCGATCGCCGTGCCCGTCACCTTCGGATTGCCGAGAAGCGCGGCGACGCGCTCGTCACGCACCGTGAGTGCGGCGCGCTCGAGCAACTCGCCCCAGCGCCCGAGCGCCTTGGCGCCCTGCGCATGTTCGAACGCCGCGCGCGCGTATGGACGGGCGACGGTCGCGCTCTCAGCCACGCGCGATCTCCCCGGCGAGTTCGTCGAGCAGCTTCGCGTGCGCGGCCGGGTCGACTTCGCGCTGCAGCAGGCGCGCGGCGCCGGCCACGGCGAGCGCACCGACCTCGCGCCGCAGCTCGTCGCGTGCGCGCGCGGTCTCGCTCGCGGCTTCCGCGCGCGCGCTGGCGAGCAGCCGCTCGCCTTCGGCGCCCGCTGCCTGCTTGGCGCCGTCGATCATTTCGTTCGAGCGCCGGTTCGCCTGGTCGAGGATCTGGTTGGCGCGCTCGCGCGCCTCGCGCACGACCGCGTCGGCGCGCGTCTTCGCCTCGTCGAGATCGCGCTGGCCGCGCTCGGCGGCTGCCAGCCCCTCGGCAATCTTCTTCTGCCGGTCAGTGATCGCCTGCGCAATCGGCGGCACCACGAACTTCCAGAAAAACCAGAGCAGCAGCACGAACACGAGCATCTGCCCGATGAAAGTCGCGTTGACGGTCATCGCCCGTCTCCTTCAGCGTGGATCAGCCGCCCGCGAGCTTCTCGAGCAGCGGATTCGCGAACGCGAACAGCATCGCGAGACCGACACCGATCAGGAACGCCGCGTCGATGAGGCCGACGAGCAGGAACATGCGGCCCTGCAGCATCGGAGTCAGCTCCGGCTGGCGCGCGGCGGATTCGAGGAACTTCGAACCCATGACGCCGATGCCGATGCAGGCGCCGATCGCGCCGAGCCCGATGATGATGCCGATGCCAAGCGCCGTGTACGCCTGGACCGTTGCGATTGCTTCCATCTCAAGTTCTCCTGGTCGAGTCGAAAATGCAGCGAAACGAAACTCAGTGATGCTCTTCGGCCATCGCGATGTAGACGACGGGCAACACCATGAAAATGTAGGCTTGCAGCACGATAATCAATATGTGGAAAATCGCCCACGCGGTGCCCATCGCAACCTGGGCGAGAAAGCCGGCCGCACTGCCGGCGGTCGCGCCGACGACGAGAAAGCCGAGCAGCGCGATCAGCATGAACAGCAGCTCGCCGGCGAACATGTTGCCGAACAGTCGCATGCCGAGCGAAACGGGCTTCGACAGCAGTTCGACCGCGTTCAGGACGACATTCGGAATCCAGAGGAGCGGGTGGCCGCCGAACGGCGCCGCGATCCACTCGTGCAGGTAGCCGCCCACGCCCTTGGCGCGGATGGCGGCGATGACGATCAGCAGCAGCACGACGAGCGCCATCGCCATCGTGCCGTTGATGTCCGCGGTCGGCAGCACACGCCAGTACGGCGCGCCAAAGACGGCCGCGAAGCTGCCCGGCAGGTCGATCGGCAGCAGGTCCATCGTGTTCATCGAGACGATCCACGTGAACAGCGACAGCGCGAGCGCGACCATGAAGCGCCGGTCGCCGTGATAGATGTCGGCCACCTGGCCGTCGACGAAGTCGTAGACCAGTTCTATGAAGCCGACGAACTTGCCCGGGACGCCGGCACTGGCGCGGCGTGCGGCCGCCCGGAACACCCAGCCGACGAGGACTGCCAGCACGGCCGACATCAGCAGCGTGTCGAGATGAAAGGTCCAGAACCCTTCGCCGACCTTCAGGTGGGTCAGGTGGTGAACGATGTAGTCGGTGGGCGTCGTGCCGTGTTCTGCGCCGTGTGCGGTTGCCATCGCGAATCGATCTACCTGTGCTCTGCCTTCACCCCACCGATCGCGGCGGCAACCGGGGCCCCGCGAGCACGGGCACCACCCAGAACACCACCAGCGTCGCGACATAGGTCGCGATGACCGGCGGCCACACGGCCCTGCCGGTGCGCGCCAGGGCGACGAACATCGCCACCGTCAGCGCCACTTTCACGAACTGGCCGAGCAGCACCCGGCTCAACACCAGACCGGCACCGCCCCCGGGGCGCAGCGCCGTCAATGTCATGTACAGGTTCGCAATGAAGCCGATCGACCCGCCCGCGAGCGCCGACGCACCGTGGCGGACACCCCACACGCCGTAGCACAGCGCTGCGAGGGCGACCGTGACCGCCACCTGCGCGATCAGGATCCGCGCGGCGAGCCGCCTGACGTCTGGCACGCGCGTCTGGATCACGTTCGGACGGGAGACGGCCTTCAGCCCAATTTTCCTTGCACGGCAGCCACTTAGGGCACCGTTTGCGAAGCGCGCGGATTATAGGGGGGAAGGCCCCCGCCAGCAAGAATTACGCGGGAACTACGTAGGCAGGCACCACGTCAGTTGATGTGAGCCAGGATACCGTCGAGTTCGTCGAGGCTGTTGTAGCTGACGACGAGCTTGCCCTTGCCGCCCGTACCGTGCTGGATCGCGACCCGGGCGCCGAGCTTCTCCGACAGCTCGCCTTCGAGTCGCGTGACATTGGGGTCGCGCGCCCCGCCGTGGCTGCCGTCTCCGCGTGGCGCGCCATCGGCCACGTCGTGCGGCGCGGTCAGGCGCCGCACCAGCGCTTCAGTCTCGCGCACCGACAGGCCCTTTCGCGCCACGAGTGTGCCGACCTCCACCTGCCGGCGGCGCTGCGTGAGCCCGAGGAGCGCGCGCGCGTGCCCCATCTCGAGCGCGCGCTGTTCCACCAGTTCGCACACCTCGGGCGCGAGCTCGAGCAGCCGCAGCAGGTTGCTGACCGCAGCGCGCGAGCGACCGACCGCCTCGGCCGCCTGCTGATGCGTGACGCCGAACTCGGCGATCAGCCGCTCGAGCGCCCGCGCCTCCTCGAGCGGATTCAGGTTCTCGCGCTGGATATTCTCGATCAGCGCCATCGCGATCGCCGCCTCGTCCGGAACGTGGCGGATGATGGCCGGTATGTCAGCGAGGCCCGCGAGCTGCGCGGCGCGCCAGCGGCGCTCGCCGGCGACGATTTCGTAGCGCTGCGATGCGCCCTCGCCCGCGCCGGCGAGCGGGCGCACGACGATCGGCTGCACGACGCCCTGCGCCTTGATCGAATCGGCGAGTTCCTGCAACGACTCCGGGCGCATGTCCGTGCGCGGCTGGTAGCGGCCGCGCTGCAGCAGGTCGAGCGGCAGTCTCGCGAGTTCCTCGCCGACGCGGGGTGCGCCGGCCGGCGCCGCCGCGCGCGCCGCCGACTGGCCGAGCAGGTCCGCGAGTCCGCGCCCGAGCGTCGTCTTCTTCTGGGTCATGTCGCGGATGATAGCTGCTCCGGGGCGCGCGCCTCGTCCTCACGGCGCAGCATCTCCCCCGCGAGCGCGAGATAGGCGAGCGCACCGCGGGATTCGCGGTCATGGAACATCGCGGGCCGCCCGAACGACGGCGCCTCCGCGAGCCGCACGTTGCGCGGCACGACCGTGCGGAACACCTTGTCACCGAAGTGCTCGATCAGCTGGGCGCTCACTTCGTTGGCGAGGTTGTTGCGCGGATCGAACATGGTGCGCAGGATGCCCTCGATCTCGAGTTCGGGGTTCACCGCCGCGCGGATCTGCTCGATCGTCGACACGAGCGCCGAGAGCCCCTCGAGCGCGTAGTACTCGCATTGCATCGGGACGAGCACGCTGTCGGCCGCGACCAGCGCGTTCACGGTCAGCATGTTGAGTGCCGGCGGGCAGTCGATCAGGATCTGGTCGTACTGCTCGCGCACGGATCGCAGCGCATGGCGCAGCTTCAGCTCGCGGCCGGTGATCATCGTGAGGAGGCGCACCTCGACCGAGGTGAGATCCTGGTTCGCAGGCAGCAGGAACATGCCGGCCTGCTCCACCGGCACGATCGCGCTCGCAATGTCGCACTCGCCGAGCATGACCTCGCAGGTTCCGCGCACGACCTGCGATTTCTCGACGCCGCAGCCCATCGTCGCATTGCCCTGCGGATCGAGATCGATCAGCAGCACGCGACGCCGCGTCGCGGCGAGCGATGCCGCGAGATTGACGGCGGTCGTCGTCTTGCCGACGCCGCCTTTCTGGTTCGCGACCGCGATGACCCGCTTCATGCGCGCGAGTTTAGCGGCTCGCGTCCGCGGCGGCTGCCAGTTCGGCCGCCCAGCGCTCGAGGGCGCGGCGGTACTGCGGCGACCGGGCATGGCGCGCGACGCGGCTCGCCGAGGCCACCGCAGCGGTATAGCGCCCGAGCCGTGCGCAGAGCCGCGCCTCCTCTGCCGCGAGTTCCGCGTGCGCCGGATACAGCGCAGTCGCCTGCTGCACGATGGCGAGCGTCGCTGCGGCATCGCGATCCGCGAGCAGCGCGTCGATGGCCGCGACCGACAGCGTCGCGTCGAGACCGTGATCCGGGTCACCCGTGTACGGCAGCACGGCGGTGCGCGCTGCGTGCAGCAGCGCCGCCTGCTCGGCGGAAGGCTTCGCCGGCGCGTCCTGCGCGGCGAATGCCTCGTCGACCAGCTCCTCGACCGTCGCGTCGTCATCCGGTTTCGGCTTGCGCGGCTGCAGCGCGCGGGTCACGAGCCACCATTGCGCACGCACCGCAGCCACCGTGGCCTCGGGTCCCGCCGCGGTCGACAGCGCCTTGCGCGACCAGTCCAGGGACTCGGCATCCCGATCCTGTCGCAGGCGCACGAACGCCATCGCGGCCTGCGCAAGCGGCTGCGCCGGGTCGAGCGCGAGTGCGCGCCCGGCGCGCTTCTCCGCGTCGTCCGGGTTGCGGCCGACGTCGAGACCCGCGATCGCGAGACGCGCGAGCGCGACCGGTTCGGAAATCGGGCGGATGACGACCTCCTTCGCGTCGGGCAGCGGCTTGTCGAAGCTCAGCCGAAACCCGCCAATCCGGCCCTTCTGGCGGTAGGCGCGAATCTCCGCGTCGAGCGTGTCGAGGCTCACGCCGTACGCCTTCTGCGCCGCGTCGGCGATCGGCGTGCCGGCGTTCAGTTCCCGCAGGAAGGCCGGCATCTGGCGCCCACGGGCGGGATTGCCGATCAGCATGTAATGCGCACTGAGCCACGACTGCGCATAGAACATCGGCGCGATGCCGTGCTGGCGATAGGCCGGGGAATCGCGGTCCACCGCGAACAGCATCGAGGTGGGCATCAACTCGAAGTAGGCGAAGTCCATCTTGCGCGCGGCCGGCACGAGGCCGAACTCGATCTTGCCGTCGCGCTCGCGCAGCGAGCTGAACACTTCCGCCACGCCTTCGTCCCACCACGCCGGCAGGGAAAGGTCCGAACCCGCCTGCAGCACGAAGTGCATGTATTCGTGGAACACGACCTCGCGCGACTTCAGCCCCGCGGGCGTGCGGTCGAAGACGATGAAATTCGCGTGCGCCTGTGGCTGGAAAAACCCCGCGACATGCGGCGCCGGCGCAAAACTGCGCCACTCGGCGGCATCGAGCGCGTACATCTGCGTCGGCATGCGGGGTATGCCGCGCGTGAGGGGCGCGAGCACGCCGAGCCCGAACTTGAACACCGCGAAGTCCCGCAGCGTGGCGCGCGCATAGCCCTCCTTCGCGTCGGTGACGAGCACGAAGTCGTCGATGCGTGCCTCGAGCCAGTCGCGCGCGGCCGCGGCCTGCGCGACACCGGCGAGCACGGCCACTGCGAGCCAGGCCGGCGCCCCCCGTTTCGTTCCCATGCCGACGTCATACCGCAGGACGACGGAGCACGGCAAGCGTGCGCACCGCGTCGATCCCGGGCACCCGCAGTTCGTGCAGACCGAGCGCCTGCCAGGGGGCGGGAAGCTCGCGCATTTCCTCGTCGAGTCTCGCCCCCTTCATGGCGAGCACCCGCGTCCCGGGACCGCACAAGCGCTCCACCTGCGCGAGGAGTCGTGGCAGCGGCGCGAACGCCCGTGCGACGACCGTGTCGTACGGCACCGCCGGCGCGAGCTCCTCGACGCGAGCCTGCAGGGGCGTGACGTTCGCGAGCCCGAGCGTGCGAGTCGCGTGCGCCACGAAGCGGATTTTCTTGTTGTTCGAATCGATCAGCGTGCACTGGCGCCCGGGCGCCGCGATCGCGAGCGGCAGCCCGGGAAAGCCGGCGCCCGTGCCGACATCCGCGAGCGTCGCGCCCGTGACGAATGGCGCGATCGACAGGCTGTCGAGCAGGTGATGCGTGAGCATCGCGTCGCGCCCGTCGATCGACGTGAGGTTGTAGCTCCGGTTCCAGCGCACCAGTTCATCGAGCAGGCGCAACAGCCGCTGCGCCTGCCCGTCGTCGAGGGCGACGCCGAGCACGGCGGCGTCGCGCACGAGGCGTACTTGTTCGGCGGACTGCGCGCCCCCGCCCACGCGGTCAGTTCCTGACCATCGCCGCGACGAAATCCTGCACCGGCATCGCATCGAGCCTCGCGGCATCGTGGAACAGCGTGCGGATCGCCGCAGCCTGCTTCGCCGGGAAGCGAGCGGCCACCGCGGCCTCGAACTTCCGCACGAGCAGCGGCAGGCCCTCGTCGCGGCGCTTCCGGTGACCGATCGGGACATCGATGTGCACGCGCGGCGTCGCGCTGCCGTCCCTGAAGAGCACCTGCACCGCGTTGCCGATGCAGCGCTTGTCGCGCTCGTAGTACTCCCGCGTGAAGTCCGGATTCTCCCGCACCTCCATCGCCGCGCGCAGCGCGTCGATGCGCGGGTCGCGGGCGATGTCGTCCTCGTAGTCCGCAGCGGTCAGGCGACCGAAGATGAGCGGGATCGCCACCATGTACTGGAGGCAGTGATCGCGATCGGCGGGGTTTGCGAGCGGCCCCGTCTTGTCGATGATCCGCAGGCCCGGCTCCTGCGTCTCGATCACGATCTTCGCGATGTCGTGCAGGCGGTCCTTCACCACCGGGTGCAGCCGCATCGCGCACTCGACGGCGGTCTGCGCGTGAAACTCCGCCGGGAAGCTGACCTTGAACAGCACGTTCTCCATCACGTAGCTGCCGAACGGCTGCGCGATGGTCACGGGCCGGCCGTCGAGCAGCGCATCCTGGAAGCCCCAGGTCTTCGCGGAAAGCGCGGTCGGATAACCCATCTCGCCGCTCATCGCAATGAACGCGTGCCGCACGGCGCGGCTCGTCGCGTCCCCGGCTGCCCAGCTCTTGCGCGAGCCGGTGTTCGGCGCATGCCGGTAGGTGCGCAACGCTCCGCCGTCGAGCCATGCATTCGACACCGCGTTCACGACCTGATCGCGCGTGCCGCCGAGCATCGCGGTCACGACCGCCGCCGATGCGACGCGCACCAGCAGCACGTGATCGAGACCCACGCGGTTGAAGCTGTTGCCGAGCGCGAGGACGCCCTGCACCTCGTGTGCCTTCACCATGCCGGTCAGCACGTCGCGCACGGTGGGCGGCGTGCCGCCTTCCATGATGGCCTTGCGCGACAGGTAATCCGCCACGGCGAGGATGCCGCCGAGATTGTCGGAGGGGTGCCCCCACTCGGCCGCGAGCCAGGTGTCGTTGAAGTCGAGCCAGCGGATCATCGCGCCGATGTTGAACGCGGCCTGCACCGGATCGAGTTCGTAGCTCGTGCCCGGCACGCGCGCCCCGCCGGGCATCGTCGCGCCCGGAACGACGGGCCCCAGCAGGCGCGTGCACGCCGGGTGCGCGAGCGCCTGGAAGCCGCAGGCGAGCGAATCCATCAGGCAGTAGCGTGCGGTGTCGTAGGCGAGCCGGGAGTCGATGACGCGATCCGTCACGTAGCTCGCGATGTCGGCGAGCACCGCATCGGGGGCGGGGCGCCGCTCGCGCGTCACGCCGGTGCCCTCACGCGCGCTGGTCGATCGGCACGAATGCGCGCGCCTCCGGGCCCACATAGTTCGACGCCGGGCGGATGATCTTGCCGTCGGCGCGCTGCTCGATCACGTGCGCGCACCAGCCGGTGGTGCGCGCGATCGCGAACATCGGCGTGAACATCGCAGTCGGTATCTGCATCAGGTTGTACGACACCGCGCTGTACCAGTCGATGTTCGGGAACATCTTCTTCTCGTCCCACAGCACGCGTTCGATCCGCTCGGCGACATCGTAGAGCTTCGTGTTGCCGGCCTCCTGCGCGAGCCGCCGCGCAACCCCCTTGATGACCTGGCTGCGCGGATCGGCGAGCTTGAAGACCGGGTGACCGAAACCGACCACCACCTCCCGGGCCGCGATGCGGCGCCGCATGTCCTCATCCGCCGCATCGGGCGTCGCGTAGCGCTGCTGCACCTCGAGGGCGCCCTCGTTGGCGCCACCGTGCTTCGGGCCGCGCAGCGCGCCGATCGCGCCGGTGATGCACGAGTGCAAGTCGGAGCCGGTGCCCGCGATCACGCGCGCGGCGAACGTGGACGTGGCCATTTCGTGCTCGGCGTAGAGGATGAACGAGACGTGCATGGCCCGCACCCAGGAGGCCGGCGGCGCCTGGCGATGCAGCAGGTGCAGGAAGTGGCCGCCGATCGAATCGTCCTGCGTCTCGACGTGCACGCGATGGCCCGAATGGCTGTAGTGATACCAGTAGCAGAGCATCGAGCCGAGGGAGGCGAGCAGCTGGTCGGCGATGTCGCGTGCGCCCGCCGCGCCATGATCGCCCTTCTCCGGCATCGCGCAGCCGAGCGCGGACACGCCCGTGCGCAGCACGTCCATCGGATGGCTCGACGCAGGCAGCGACTCGAGCGTCGTGCGCACCACCGCGGGGAGACTGCGCAGTCCCTGCAGCTTTTTCCGGTAGGCCGCGAGCGCGGCGCGGTTCGGCAGTTCGCCGTGGATCAGCAGGTGCGCGATCTCCTCGAACTCGCAGCTGCCCGCGATCGCGAGGATGTCATAACCGCGGTAGAGGAGGTCGTTGCCGGCAGGGCCGACGGTGCACAGCGCCGTGTCGCCCACGGTGACGCCCGACAGCGCGACGGACTTCTTCAGGGTGGGGCCGGCGGCCGGTGTCGGTTCAGTCATCGGCTGTCTCCTGTCCAGATCGCGGCAGCCGCGCACCGGCAGAATGGCCGCGGGATATCGGCAAATTGTAGCGGAATGCGGCGGTTCAGTGGATCGCGACGACGGTGCGTCCGACCACGCCGCCCTCGAGCAGCGCGGCGAAGGCGCCGGGCAGGTCGTCGAACGGAATGACGCGTGAACGGATACGGTCGAGATGCCGGGGCACGAGATCGGTTTCGATGCGCCGCCACACGACGCAGCGCAGTTCGCGCGGCGTCGCCGATGAATTGATCCCGAGCAGGTTCACGCCGCGCAGGATGAACGGCATCACGGTCGTCTCGAGCTTCGCGCTGGCCGCGAGCCCGATGCTCGCGATATTGCCGCGAAAGCCGACCGTGCGCGTGAGCCACGTGAGCATGTCGCCACCCACGTTGTCGATGGCGCCCGCCCAGCGCTCCGCCTCGAGCGGCTTCGACCCGTAGTCGATGTCCTGCCGCAGCAGTACCCGGGTCGCACCGAGTTCACGCAGGTAGGGCGCGTGCTGCGCCTTGCCGGTCACGGCCACCACCTCGTAGCCGCGCCCCGCGAGCAGATCGATCGCGCAGCTGCCGACGCCCCCGGTTGCGCCGGTGACCGCAATCGGCCCCATCGCGGGCACCTGGCCGTTCTGTTCCATGCGGTGGATCGCGAGCGCCGCGGTGAAGCCCGCGGTGCCGAGCGTCATGGCGCCGAGCGCGTCGAGGCCGCGCGGCATCGGGATGACCGCATCACCCGGTACGCGCGCAATCTCGCTGTAGCCCCCGTCGATCGTTTCGGACATGCCGCAGCCGGTGACGAGCACCGGGTCCCCGGCGGCGTAACGCGCATCGGTCGTCGATTCGACGAAACCCGCGAGATCGATGCCGCCGACCAGCGGAAAGCGCCGCAGGATGCGGCCCGCGCCGGTCGCGGCGAGCGCGTCCTTGTAGTTGATGCCGGAGTGCGACACGCGGATCACGACTTCGCCCGGCGACAGGTCCTCGAGCGTGAGTTGCTCGAAGCGCGCGACGACCCGGCGGTTTTCCTCGCTGATCCGGTAGGCCTTGAACGTTGCAGGTATCGACACGGCGTGGCTCCTCGAAAACTATGTGCGCGTGCGCCGCTCGAGCCACGCGACCAGCCCGTCGGCGTTGAGATCGAGATCGTCGGCGAGCAGCGCATCGAAGCGGGGCTCGTCCATCGTGCAGCCGTGCGCGAGTGCGCGCTCGCGCAGCAGCGCACGCAGGTCGGCGCGGATGCGCGCGCGGCGATCGGGCGCCGCCGCATGGCGATCGGCGATCGCCGCGAACGCGCGCACCTGCGCCGTCATGTCGTCGGCGAGGCGCGGGACATCGCCGACGCGCGCGTAGTGCGTCAGGTGTAGCGCCGCGGGGCGGTACGCCGCGATCCGGGCCACGGACGATTCGAGCTGCTGCGGGTCGAACTGCGTCGGCGTCGTGGTCGGAAAGACGAATGCCCCGTTCGCGGTGTCGAACTCTCGATAGGACAGGCCGAACGTGTCGCCCGTGAACACGGTGCGCGAGGCATGATCGACGATGGCCTGGTGATGCAGCGCGTGGCCGGGCGTGAACCAGAACTCGAGATCGCGGCCTGCGAGCGACAGCCGCTCGCCGTCCGCGCTCACCTGCACGCGCGCCGCGTCGATCGGCACGATGTCGCCGTACAGCGCGCGATAGCGTGCCTCGCCATACACCGCGATCGACGCGGCGACCAGCTTCGACGGATCGGTCATGTGCGGCGCGCCGCGCGGATGCACGACAAGGGTCGCGTTCGGCAGTGCACGCATCAGCGCGCCCGCGCCCCCCGCGTGGTCGAGATGCACATGGGTCAGCAGCAGGTAGTCCACGGCGGCGGGCGCGTGGCCGAGCGCCGCCAGCGCCGCGAGCACCTGCGGCAGCGAATGGGCGGTACCGCTGTCGACGAGTGCCGCCCGGCCGCGATGGCTGATCACGTGGATCGCGGCCATCCGCGGGCGCACGTAATGCGCGTCGATCGCGGTGATGTCGTCGGAGCCGTGCATGTCGTACTCGCAGGTGTGTCACCATATCCGGATGCGACGATCTTGTCCCGCCCTCGCTCTCGCCGCGTTCGTGGCGATGACCGCACAGGCCGCGCGCGAAGAGCGCGGCGCGTTGATCCTGGATGGCGTGCCGCCCGCATCGCCGGCGCTCGTCGAGCGCGTGCAGCCGTGGCTGCAATCGCGCGCCGCGCATTTTCGCGGCTGGTTGCCGGACGGCGCGATGCTCGTCACGACGCGCTTCGCCGACTCGCTGCAGCTCCACCGCATCGCCGCGCCGCGCGGCGCGCGCGAGCAGCTCACGTTCGGCGCCGAAGACGTGCTCGCGGCATCCGCTTCGCCCGCAGCCGCAAGCGCCGGCGTACCGTACCTCACGGCCACGGGCGCCGGCGGACCGCCGCAGCTGCGCGTGTGGCGCCTCGCGGACCACACGAGCCAGCGCCTCATGGGCCCTGCGGTGCGTGGCGACGCCTTCGTCTGGTCGCCCGACGGACGCACGGTCGCCTACGCCGGCGCGGCCGTGGACGGTGTGCACGACGACGTGGTCGCGATCGAGCCCGGTCGCGCGCCGGGCGCGCGGCTGCTGATTGCGGCGGGCGCGAGAAGCTGGCGACCGCTCGCGTGGTCGACGGATGGTGCGCGCCTGCTGCTCGAGAACACGGCCAGTGCGCCCGGCCGCGAGCTGTGGCTCGCGGACGCCGCGACCGGTGGCATCACGATGATCCCGCTCGAGACGAGCCCGCGTCGCGTACGAGCCGCGCGCTTTGCTCCCGATGGCCGGGGCATCTACCTCATTGCGCAGATCGACGGGGAATTCGCGCAGCTGTACTACCTCGACCCCGTCGCGAACTCCTTGCGCGCGATCACCGCTGAAGTGCCATGGGACATGGAAAGCTTCGCGGTGTCGCCTGACGGCCGCTGGCTCGCCTGCGTCGCGAACGTGGCAGGCACGAGCCGACTGTCGGTCACCGACCAGATGACGCACGCCGAAGTCGTGCCGGCCGGTTTGCCCGCGGGTCGCATCGCCGATCTCGCGTTCGACCGGGACGGCAAGCGCCTCGCCGTCACCGCGGAGAGCGCCGCGCAGCCTCCGGACGTCTATGTCTTCGAGCCCGACGGCAATGTCCTGACGCGCTGGACGCACAGCGAGCTCGGCCCGCTCGATCCGGCCGCCCCCGTAACGCCCGAGCTCATCCGCTACCCGACCTGGGATCGCGTTGGCGGCAGCGCGCGCACCTTGCCGGCCTGGATCTACCGGCCGCGCACGCCGGGGCCGCATCCGGTCCTCGTGCGCATCGCGAGCGGGCGCGACGAACAGGCGCGGCCCGTGTTCGACGAGTTCACGCAGATCGCCGTGAACGTGCTCGGCTATGCGGTCGTCGCACCGAACGTGCGCGGCGCGTCCGGCTACGGACGGAGCTTCGCCGCGCTCGCCGAGGCGCGCGCCGAAGACGCGATCCGGGACATCGGTTCACTGCTCGTGTGGATCGGCGTGCAGCGCGACCTCGACCGGTCGCGCGTCGTGCTGATGGGAGAATCGCAGGGCGGCGCAGTCGCGCTCGGCTCGCTCGCCCAGTACAACGATCGCGTGGCGGGCGGCATCGTGCTGTCGGGCGTCGCGTCGTGGGCGCGCATCCCGAACGCGCGCGCGCTGCGCCGGCCGCTCCTCGTCATCCACGGCGCGCAGGATGCGGTGGCGCCGGTGTTCGAGGCCGAGCGGCTCGTCGCGAGCGCACGCGGCAACGGTGCCGAGGTGTGGTTCCTCGTCGCAAAGGACGAAGGACACGGAATCCGCCGCAAGGCGAACCGCGACGCGTGGCTCACCACGGCCGCGGCGTTCCTCGAAGGATTGAACGGACGCGCAGGTCTCAGCGCGCGCTGAAGCGGCTCGCGCGCCGCGGCACCGTTTCGAGGCCCGGCGACTGGCTGCTGTAGTACGCGGCGAGTGCCTTCATGTCGGCGGGTGTCAGGGTCGCGGCGAAGCCCGCCATGATCGGATTCTTGCGCGCGCCTTTCTTGTATTCCTCGAGCGCCCGCTCGAGGTAGTCGGCCTGCTGGCCGGCGAGGTTCGGGTACTCGGGCAGCACCGCCACGCCGTCGCCGCCGTGGCAGGCGACGCAGACCTGCGCCGCCTGCGGCGCGTTCGCGGCAGGGGGCTTGCCCGTCGGCGCGAGCGCCGCGCCACCGAGCCAGGCCGCGATGTCCTCGATCTGCTGGTCGGTCAGCGAAGACGCCTGCGCGTGCATCGTGCCGTGCGCGCGGTTGCCCGCGCGATATTCCTGCAGCGCCGCGACGAGATAGGCGGCGTTCTGGCCGTGCAGCTTCGGCACGCTGTAGGTCGGGTAGACATTCTTGTAGTTGTCGATCGCATGGCAGCCGAGGCAGGTGTACGCAAGGTCCTTGCCGCGCGCGGCATTGCCGTCCGCGCGCGCCGTACCGGCAGCCACGAACACGGCGAAAAGGGCGATGACTGTGGCGATCCGGCTGGCGAACGACATGAAAGGCCCCCGCGGAGTGGAAGCGGGGATGTTACCGGTTTGCGTACCGGAAATGCCAACCCCGCTTCCCCGCAGGGTGGGCGAATGGCACGATCGCCGGCGCATGATCGCCCTGATACAGCGCGTCAACCACGCCGAGGTCACGGTCGGCGACCGACTCGTGGGTCGCATCGGGCACGGGCTCCTCGCGCTGGTCGGCGTGCGCGCCGCGGATACGCCGGCGTCGGCCTCACGCCTGCTCGAGCGGGTGCTGGCGTATCGCGTCTTTCCGGACGGGGAGGGCCGCATGAACCGCTCGCTCGCCGATACGGGCGGCGGACTGCTGCTCGTGCCGCAGTTCACGCTCGCCGCCGACACGCGCAAGGGCAATCGCGCCGGCTTCAGCACGGCTGCGGCACCCGCCGACGCACAGCGGCTGTTCGACCGGCTGGTGAGCGAGGCGCGCGCACGGCATCCGCACGTCGCGACCGGCGAGTTCGGGGCGCACATGCGGGTCGCACTCGAAAACGACGGTCCCGTCACATTCTGGCTCGAGGCGAATGCCGGCTGACGCCGAACTTTCCGGGTTCGGCCACGTCTTTTGTCCTATCATCCGCACACCTGCGCACGCGTGCGCATCGTCGAGGTTTTTATGGGTATCGGGATGCGCGAGCTGATCATCATCCTGCTGGTGGTCCTGCTCGTTTTCGGCGCCAAGAAACTGCGGACGATCGGCTCCGATCTCGGCGCCGCGGTGCGCGGCTTCAAGAAGTCGATGGGTGAAGGCGAGGCCGAGGGCAGCGCCGACGTGAAGCAGCTGAAGTCGGACGACAAGGACGCGGAGTTCCCCGAGGTCGCCAAGCGCGACGCCGACAGCAAGATCGACCGCGGCGCCTGAGCCGCCGCAGCAGGTCCCCGATGTTCGAGGTCGGCTTCACCGAGCTGCTGCTGATCTTTGCGCTGGCACTCATCGTGCTCGGCCCGGAAAAGCTGCCACGGGTGGCCTCGCAGGTCGGTCGCTGGATCGGCCGCGCGCGCGCGATGGCGCGGCAGTTCCGCGAACAGCTCGAGGAGGAAACGATCCTCGACGAGACGATACGGCCGCCGGCGACACCGCAGCCATCGTCGCAGCCTCAGCCGTCCTCGCCGCCACCCGAAAAGTACTACCAGCCGGACGACGATACCGGACGCGCCGACGTGAGCCACGCGGATGCCGGCGCCGAGCCGCCCGTCGACGATCCGTCCACTGCACCACCCTCGCCACCCTCGCCCCCGACCGCGGACCATGAGCGAGGAACCTGAGCGGCTCGCCGAGGGCACGCTGGTCTCGCACCTGCTCGAGCTGCGCGACCGGCTGCTGCGCGCGTTCCTCGCGGTGATCGTCGTATTCGTCCCGTGCGCGATCTACTCGAACGAACTCTTCACGTTCCTCGCGCGACCGCTGATCGAGAAGCTGCCGAAGGGTTCGACGCTGATCGCGACGAGCGTGATCTCGCCGTTCATGACCCCGTTCAAGCTCGCCTTCTTCGTGGCGCTCTTCCTCGCGATGCCGATCGTGCTGTACCAGGTGTGGGCCTTCGTCGCGCCCGGGCTCTACCGGCGCGAGCGCCGCTTCGGGCTGCCGCTGCTCCTGTCGTCGATCGTGCTGTTCTACATCGGCACGGCGTTCGCGTACATCGCGGTGTTTCCGGTGATGTTCGACTTCTTCGCGAAGACCACGCCCGCCGGCGTCACGATGATGACCGACATTTCGAGCTACATGGACTTCATCCTGACGATGTTCTTCGCGTTCGGCGTCGCGTTCGAGATGCCGGTCGCAGTCGTGCTGCTCGTGCTCGCGGGGCTCGTCCGGGTCGAGAAGCTCGTCGAGTTGCGCGGCTACGTGCTGATCGGCATTTTCGTCGTCGCGGCGTTCCTCACGCCGCCCGATGCGATCTCACAGTGCATCATGGCGATCCCGATGTACCTGCTCTACGAGGGCGGACTCGTGATGGCCCGCATCATGCAGAAGATGCGCCGCGCCGAGGCCCCGCAGGATCCCGGGTCGACATAGAGTCGACCGTCTGCGTGCCCCGGCGCTGTCGCGCTGCAGCGACATTGGACGGCTGTCAACGCGCGCCCGCATGATTCGTTGTGATAGGCCAGCGAACATGGGCGGGCAGGGAGAGGCCATGCGCACGACGTTGCACAGGCTGTTGGCGCCGGCGATCGCCGCGGGCATCTGTTTCCTCGCCGCAGCCTGCGGCGGAGGCGGCGGTTCGAGCGAGCCGTCGGGTCCGCCGCCACCACCGCCACCCCCGGCGATCACCAAGGCCCAGGCTTATTCGTTCCTGAACGAGGCGACTTTCGGCGCCACGGAAGCCGAGGCACAGCGGCTCATCGCGCTCGGCGATTCGACGAGCGCCTACGGTCGCTGGATCGACGAGCAGCTGCAGCAACCCGCGTCGCTGCAGCTGCCTCATGTGCAGGCCGCATACGCCGCCCTGCCGCAGCCCGTGCAGAACATCGGGCAGCTCAACAGGGATCGCGTCGACATCTGGTTCCGCAATGTCGTGAACGGCCCCGACCAGCTGCGCCAGCGCGTCGCATTCGCGCTGTCCGAGGTCATGGTCGTCTCGCAGCAGAGCGTGCTGCAGGCGTATCCGTTCGCGCTCGCGGACTACCACGACGTGCTGGCGCGCAACGCCTTCGGCAATTTCCGCACGCTCATGGAAGCGGTGACCCTGCATCCCGCGATGGGCCTGTATCTGTCGATGCTCGGCAATCGCAAACCCGACGCGGCGAGCAACATCCGTCCCGACGAAAACTACGCACGCGAGCTGATGCAGCTGTTCACGATCGGACTCGTGCGGCTGAACGCGGACGGCTCGGCGCAGATCGACGGGCAGGGGCAGAAGGTACCGACCTACGATCAGTCGATCATCGAGGGATTCGCGCACGTCTACACGGGCTGGAACTGGGCGGGCGCGGCGAGTTTCGGCCAGGCGCGCCCGACACTCGCAAACCAGGTGCAGCCGATGCAGGCCTACGGCAACCAGCACGACACCGGCGCGAAGAAAGTGCTCTCGTATCCGGGCGCCGCGTTCGTCGAGATTCCGGCGCGCACGCCTGCCAACCCCGCGGCGGACCTGAAGGACGCGCTCGACAACATCTTCAACCACCCGAACGTCGGGCCCTTCATCGCGCGACAGCTCATCCAGCGCCTCGTGACGAGCAATCCGTCGCCGGCTTACGTGCAGCGCATCGCCGGCGTGTTCGCGAACGACGGCTCGGGCCAGCGGGGCAACCTCGGCGCCGTCGTGCGTGCGCTGCTCCTCGACCCGGAAGCGCGTACTCCGCCGGCGGGCGACTCGGCGGGCAAGCTGAAGGAACCGCTGCTGCGGGTGACCCAGCTGTGGCGCGCATATGGCGGCCGCAGCGAGAGCGGGAGTTTCGACGTGCAGACCCTGACCGCCGTCGCGGGCCAGGGTCCGCTGCAGGCACCGTCGGTGTTCAACTTCTTCAGCCCCTCCTATTCGCCGCCCGGCGAGATCGCGGAACAGGGGCTCGTGGCGCCCGAACTGCAGATCGCCACCGAGTATCTCGATACGCTGCTCGCCAATTACCTGTTCGTCCAGGCCTTCTGCTACACGTCGTCGCCGGTCACGGGGTGTCCCGCCGTGCGGCCCGAGATCCGGCCCGACCTCGTGTTCATCGACGTGAGTGCCGAGAACGCCCTCGCGAACGATCCGGCGGCGCTCGTCGACCGCATCGCGCAAAAGCTGCTCGGCGGCCCGCCCTCGGCTGCGCTCCAGACCGAGGCACGCGCTGCCGTGGAACGGGCGCCCGCGACAATCGCCGGCCTCAGGGTCGCCGAGGCGCTGTACCTGGTGTCGACTTCGCCCGAGTACGCGACGCAGCGCTGAACGACCTGGAGTCACCCATGAGTCACGCACGCCTGAAACGCCGCCAGCTCCTCAAGATCGCCGCCGCCGGTGGCGCGGCCTTCGCGTTCGGCCGCCTGTCCGACGCCGTGTACGCGCAGGCGATCAACGCCTATGCGCGCTTCGCCGACTACAAGGCACTCGTGTGCGTCTTCCTTTTCGGCGGCAACGACTCGTGGAACATGGTCGTGCCACGCAGCGCCGCGGAGTACGCGGCCTACCAGCAGTCGCGCCAGAACCTCGCCGTCGCGCAGGCGGACCTGTTGCCGATCACGCCGGCGACGCCGCTCGCGAACGGCGCGCAGCTCGGCCTGCATCCTTCCATGCCCGAGATTGCCACGCTCTTCGAGCAGGATGCGGCGTGCGCAATCGTCGCGAATGTCGGGCCGCTCATCACGGCGACCACGCTCGCGCAATACGAGGCGAAGTCGGTGGCGCTGCCACCGCAGCTGTTTTCCCACAACGACCAGCAGGACCAGTGGCAATCGCTGCGCGGGCGCGCGACGTCCAGCACGGGCTGGGCGGGGCGCATCGCCGACGCGCTCGGCACACAGACGGGGCCCGCCGTGCCGCTCAACATTTCCTTGTCCGGCCAGTCGCTCTTCCAGGCGGGCGGGAACAGTTCGCCCTACGTCATCGGGCCGACCGGGCCCGTGAACTTCTTCGGCCTCGACGGCACGGATGCCCTGTCCGTCGCGCGCAAGGGCAGCGTCGAGACCGTGGCCGGCGCGACCTACGACACGATTTACGCGCGCGGCTTTGCGCAGGTGCGCCCGCGCGCACTGCGTTCCGCGGCATCCGTGAATGCCGCGCTCGCGACCGTGCGCGCGCCGAACGCCGCGCCGTTCACGACGGTGTTTCCTTCCTCCCCGCTCGGCACGCAGCTGAAGACCGTCGCCGAGATGATCGCCGTGCGCAGCACGCTCGAGGCTTCGCGGCAAATCTTCTTCGTCGCGACGGGCGGCTTCGATTCGCACGACGACCAGGCGCAGGACCAGCCGGGGCTCCTCGCCAACCTGAGTGCCTGCCTCGGCGCGTTCCATCGCGCAACGGTCGAGATGGGTGTCGCGCAGAGCGTCACGGCGTTCACGCAATCGGACTTCGGGCGCACGCTCACTTCCAACGGCGACGGCACGGATCACGCGTGGGGTGGCGTGCAGCTCGTCGCGGGCGGCGCCGTGCGCGGTCGCGATGTCTACGGTGGCTATCCGGTGCTGCGCATCGGCGCAACGCTGGCCGCCGACGGGGCCGACGATGTCGGCGGCGGGCGCTTCATCCCGACGACCTCCTCCGACCAGTACGCCGCCACGCTCGCACGCTGGTTCGGCGTGACCGACGCGGACCTTTCGCTGATCGCACCGAGCATCGACAACTTCGCGCAACGCGACCTCGGCTTCATGGCCTGACGCGCGGCGGCTCTCGTCCGGCCGCCTTGCCCGCGCGAGGCGACATCAGTCACACTCCGGCGCCATCGCGGCGCCACGCGCCCGCCAGCAACGAGAGAGTCCGCCCATGGCAGATTCGATGTCGACTACGGTGGTCGCGGGAGATTCGGGCCGTTCTTTCTTCGGCCATCCGCGGGGGCTCGCCACACTCTTCTTCACCGAGATGTGGGAGCGTTTCACTTATTACGGCATGCGGGCGATCCTCGTGCTGTTCCTCGTCGCAGCGATCGAAGAGGGTGGCCTCGGCATCGACGATCGCACCGGCAACGCGATCTACGGCCTCTACATCTCGGGCACCTACCTGCTGTCGCTCGCGGGCGGGTGGATCGCCGACCGGCTGACCGGCGCGCAGCGCGCGGCGTGGTGGGGCGGGATCTTCATCATGGTCGGCAACGGTCTCCTCGCGACGGGCTCGACGCAGCTGTTTTTCCTCGGACTCATGCTGATCGTGTGCGGTGTGGGGCTCCTGAAGCCGAACATCAGCGCGATCGTCGCCCAGCTGTACCCCGAAGGCGGCTCGCGCCGCGACGCCGGCTTCTCGATCTTCTACATGGGCATCAATGTCGGCGCGTTCCTCGGCTCGACGATCGTGCCGATCCTCGCGGCGCGCTATGGCTGGCGCATGGGCTTCGGCGCGCCTGCGGTCGGCATGCTGCTCGGGCTCGTGCAGTTCGCGCTGACGCGCCACTACCTCGGTCACGCGGGCGTCGACCCGGGCATGACGCACGCCGACCCGGCCGCCACCCGGCGCGCCTGGTGGATCGTCGCCGCCGTCGTCGTCGCGCTCTTCGCCGTGGTCGGCCTCGCGATCGGCGGGCGCATCCACATCGACCCGGTCGACCTGCTGGAAAGCTCGTTCTGGGTGATCAGTGCGTTCGCCGCGGGCTACTTCGCCTACATGCTGTTCTTCGCCGGCCTCGAGACGATCGAGCGCAAGCGCGTGCTCGTGATGCTCGCGTTGTTCATCGCCTGTGCGATGTTCTGGGCCGGGTTCGAGCAGGCAGGCTCCTCGCTCAACATCTTCGCGGACCGGCACACGGACCGCCAGATCGGCAGCTGGCTGATGCCGGCCGGCGTGCTGCAGAACGTCAATCCGCTGTTCATCATCATTTTCGCTCCGGTGTTCGCGGCGCTGTGGATTGCGCTCGGCAAGCGCAATCTCGATCCGTCGGCGCCGGTGAAGTTTGCGCTCGGCCTCATCCTGATGGGCTGCGGGTTCGTCGTGATGTATTTCGCCGCACAGTACGTGGTCGCGGGCGAGAAGGTGCTGCCGACCTGGCTCGTCCTCACCTATCTCTTCCACACGTTCGGCGAGCTGTGCCTCTCACCGGTCGGCCTGTCGTCGATGTCGAAGCTCGCGCCCGCGCGCTTCGTCGGCCAGGCGCTCGGCGTGTGGTTCCTCGCGACCGCGATCGGCAACAACCTCGCCGGCCAGTTCGCGGGCGAGTTCGACCCGAACAACATCGCCGCGATGCCGCAGCAGTTCCTCGGCATCTTCTGGTGGGGTGCGATCGGAGGTGCCGTCATGCTGCTCATATCACCGTACGCAAAGCGCCTGATGGGAGGCGTGAAATGACGCGGGTGCGCGGCGCGCGATGCGCATCGGGCGTGGCCGCGGTGCTGGCGCTCGCCGGCTGCGCGCAACCATCGGGCCCGGCGCAGCCGGCGGCCGGAAAGTCGCCGGACGCGGATGCGTTCATCGCGCAGGTGAACGAGGAGTTGAAGCCGCTGCTGCGCGAGAGTGCCGCGGCGCAATGGACGCAGGCCACCGACATCACCGTCGACACGCAGTATCTCAACGCACGCACGAACGATCGCTACCTCGAGTACCTCGGGGCGACGATCGACAGGGCGAAGGCCTACGAGGGAGCTCCCGCCTCGCCCGCGACGCAGCGCAGCCTCATGCTGCTCAAGCTGCAGTCCTCGGCGCCGGCGCCGTCGGACCCCGCCAAACGCGCGGAGCTGACCGGCATCCTCGCGAGCCTCGATGCGATGTACGGCGAGGGCAAGTACTGCCCCGGGGGTCCCGAGACCTGCGAGAACCTCGACCAGCTGTCCGAGACGCTCGCGACGAGCCGCGACTATGCGGCGCTCGAGCGTGCGTGGGTCGGCTGGCACGACACCGCGCGGGCGATGCGGCCGAAATACGCGCGCTTCGTCGAGCTCGCGAACGAAGGCGCGCGGGAGTTCGGCTTCAAGGACCTCGGCGCGATGTGGCGCTCGGGTTACGACATGCCGGCCGACGAGTTCGCGGCCGAGATCGCCCGGCTGTGGGGCGAGGTCAAGCCGCTCTACGACGACATGCAGTGCTACGCGCGCCGCCGGCTCGCGAAGCGGTACGGCGAGGACAAGGTGCCGGCCGGCAAGCCGATCCCGGCGCAACTCCTCGGCAACATGTGGGCGCAGACCTGGAACAAGATCTACGACGACATCCTGAAGCCGTATCCGGGCGCGAGCATCGAATCGGCCGATCGCGGACTCGTTGCGCAGAAGTGGGATGCGAAGCGGATGACGCAGTCCGCCGAATCGTTCTACACCTCGATCGGCTTCCAGGCGTTGCCGGCGACATTCTGGGAACGCTCGATGCTGGTGCGCCCGCGCGACCGTGAAGTCGTGTGCCACGCGAGCGCCTGGGACATGGGCACCGACGACGACGTGCGCATCAAGATGTGCATCAAGCCGAACGAAGAGGACCTCTTCACGATCTACCACGAACTCGGGCACGTCTATTACTACCTCGCGTACAACGACCTGCCGCCGCTCTTCCAGAACGGCGCGCACGACGGCTTCCACGAGGCGATCGGCGACACGGTGAACCTGTCGGTGACACCGCAGTACCTGCACCGGATCGGGCTCGTCGGTGCCGTGAAGCCGTCGCGCGAGGCCGTGATCAACCAGCAGATGAAGATGGCGACCGAGAAGATCGCGTTCCTGCCGTTCGGCAAGCTGATCGACGAGTGGCGCTGGAAGGTGTTCTCGGGCGAGATCACGCCGGCGCATTACAACGAGGCCTGGTGGCAGCTTCGCGAGCAGTACCAGGGTGTCGCGCCGCCGGTGCCGCGCACCGAGGCGGATTTCGACCCCGGCTCGAAGTACCACGTGCCCGGCAACACGCCGTACACGCGCTATTTCCTGTCGTTCATCATCCAGTTCCAGTTCCAGAAGGCACTCTGCGACGCCGCGGGCTTCAAGGGTCCGCTGCACGAATGCTCGATCTTCGGCAGCAAGGCCGCCGGCGAGCGTTTCGAGGCGATGCTGAAGCTCGGCCAGAGCGAGCCGTGGCAGGACGCCTTCGAGAAGCTCACCGGCACGCGCCGGATGGATGCGGCTGCGATCCTCGAATACTTCGCGCCGCTGAGGGAATGGCTCGCGCAAGAGAACAAGGGACAGGTCTGCGGTTGGTGATCTCCGGCGCATGATGCTGCAGACCTGGGAAATCGCCGTCCGCCTCCTGCTCGCCGCCGTGCTCGGCGGCGTGATCGGTTTCGATCGGGAACGCCACGCCTGGGCCGCGGGCCTGCGCACGCACATGCTCGTGTGCCTCGGCTCGGCCCTCGCGATGATCGTTTCGGCGTATGCGTTTTCCGGCATCCTGCAGCAGTGGCCCCGCGCAGTGCTCGACCCGTCGCGCGTCGCGGCGCAGGTGATCAGCGGCATCGGCTTCCTCGGCGCCGGCACCATCATGTTCCTGCACCGCGAGAACGTGATCCGCGGCCTCACCACCGCGGCGGGTCTCTGGACCGTGGCGGCCATCGGACTCGCGGTGGGCGGCGGGATGCTGGCGGCGGCGGCAATCGCGACCGCGGTGGCGTGGGCGATCCTCGCGGTGCTGAAGCCGCTCGAGCGGCGCTTCGCGCTGCGCAAGACGTTGCCGCAGCTGCGAGTCGATTTCGCGGGCCGCGCGTCGCTCGCGGCGATCGAACAGCTGCTCGCGAGGCACGAACTGCCCGCGAGCACGGTCGTCACGCGCCACAATGCGGACGACGGCGACGAGGTCACGGTGGAGTTTGCACGCGGTGCCGCGCGCCCCGTGCTCGGCGAACTGGCCGATGCGCTGCGCGCGCTGCCGGGGGTCCAGTCGGTGGCGCTCGACTACACCGCGCATTGACCGCGCAGCCCTTGCGGCTGAAAGCTATAAGCTATGGGCCATAAGCCATAACGGGGGTTCCCATGGCCGCAACGGCCCAGCTGTCCTTACGTGCCATCGTGCTGTCGATGGTCCTCGCGATGATCCTCGCCGCGGCGAACACCTATCTCGGGCTCTTTGCGGGCCTCACGATCGCGTCGGCCATCCCTGCCGCGGTCGTCTCGATGGGCGTGCTGCGCCTCCTCGGCGGCGGCACGATCCTCGAGAACAACATCGTCGCGACGGGCGCCTCCGCGGCGGCCTCGATCGCCGCGGGTGTCATCTTCACGATTCCCGCGCTCGTGATCCTGCAGTACTGGAGCGATTTCCGGTACTCGTGGGTGCTCGCGATCGCCGGTCTCGGCGGCATCCTCGGCGTGCTGTTCTCGGTGCCGCTGCGCCGCTCGCTGATCATCGAGCAGAAGCTCAAGTTCCCGGAAGGCATGGCGGCCGCCGAAGTGCTGAAGACGGGCGCCAATCCGGCGCAGGGGCTCCGGATCCTGATGGGCTCGGCGCTCGGCGGCGGCCTCGTCAAGCTCCTCGCGGGCAGCGGCCTCAGGCTGATCCCCGACACGGCGGCGTTCGCGTCGTACGCCGGGAAGGGCATCGCCTACATGGCGGCGAACCTGTCACCGGCGCTGCTCGGCGTCGGTTACATCGTCGGGCTCAATGTCGGCATCGTGATCGTCGGCGGCGGCATCATTTCCTGGAACATCGCGATTCCGCTCTACGCGGCGCACTATGCGAACGCCGACCCCGCGCTCGCCACCGCGCTGCAGGGCCTCTCGGCAAACGACGCGGCCTATGCGATCTGGGCCGCGAAGATCCGCTACATGGGTGTCGGCGCGATGCTGATCGGTGGCCTGTGGGCCGTCGTGAGCCTGCGCAGCTCGCTGCTGTCCGGCGTGAGAAGCGGCCTTGCGGCCACGCGTGCCGGCGCGCGCAGCCTCCTCGCCGAAACCGAGCGCGACCTGCCGATGAACCTCGTGCTGATCGGCATCGTGTTGTTCACGATTCCGCTCGCGCTGCTGTACCAGGCCATCGTCGGCAGCTGGGGCGTGAGCGTGCCGATGACGATCATCATGATCGTCGCGGGCTTCGTGTTCTGCTCGGTGTCGGCCTACATGGCGGGCCTCATCGGTTCGTCGAACAACCCGGTGTCCGGCATCACGATCTGCACGATCCTGTTCGCCTCGCTCGTGCTGTGGCTCCTGATGGGCCGCACGGCGCCGCTCGGCCCGGTCGCCGCGATCATGATCGGCGCGGTCGTGTGCTGCGCGGCCGCGGTCGGCGGCGACAACCTGCAGGACCTCAAGTGCGGCCAGCTCGTCGGCGCGACCCCGTGGCGCCAGCAGGTGATGCTCGCGATCGGCGCGGTTTCGTGTGCGCTCGTGATGGCGCCGGTGCTGAACCTGCTGAATGCCGCGTACGGCATCGGCGCTCCGACCGCCGATCACCCGACGCCGCTCCTCGCGCCGCAGGCGACGCTGATGGCGTCCGTTGCCCAGGGCATGTTCGGCGGCCAGCTGCCCTGGACCATGGTGACGATCGGCGGCGCGATCGGTGTGGCGATCATCCTCGTCGACCAGATCCTGAAGGCGCGCGGCGCGCATTTCCGCGTGCCGGTGCTGGCGGTGGCCGTCGGCATCTACCTGCCGCTCGAGTACACGACCCCGATCTTTCTCGGTGGCCTCCTCGCGCACCTCGCCGACCGCGCGCGGGGCGTGAAGGCGGGCGCGAGCGAGGCGGAGCGCGTCGCCGACAAGGGCGTGCTGTTCGGCGCCGGCATGATCACCGGGGAGGCGCTGATGGGCATCGTCATCGCGATCCCGATCGTCGCGACCGCCGACCGTGACGTGCTCGCGCTGCCGCCCTCGCTGCACTTCGGCGCGTGGCTCGGCATCGCGCTGGTGGCAGCCCTCGGGTGGTGGATGTACCGCGTCGCGATACGCGACCGGTCCGCCGGCGGCGCCACGCCGGAATGATCGGGCCCGTGTTCGACGCCGCGGCGCTGCAGGCGTACCTGCGCACGCGGATTCCGCTCGCGGCCGCGATGCAGCTCGAGGTGCTCGCGGCCGATGCAGAGGCCGTGCGGATCGGTGTGCCCCTCGCGCCGAACACCAATCAGCACGGGACCGCTTTCGGCGGCAGCGTCGCCACGCTCGCGATGCTGACCGCATGGTCGTTGCTGCACGTCAGGCTGCAGGCTGCCGGCATCCCGAACCAGCTCGTCATCCAGCGCGGCTGCGTCGAGTACGAACGCCCGATCGCAGGCGCCTTCAGTGCACGCTCGTCACTGCGTGCCGCCGCCGACTGGCCGCCCTTCGTGAACGGCCTGCGGCGCCGTGGCAAGGCGCGGATTGCGGTCCGCGTCGCGCTGGAGTACGAAGGGGCGACTGCCGCCCGATTCGACGGCGAGTTTGTCGCGCTCGGCGCGGGCACGTCTCCCCGGAGGTCCACATGAACGGGTTCGTTCCGCTGGAAGGCGGCTGCAGCTGCCGCGCCGTCCGCTACCGCCTCGAGGCGGCGCCGATCTTCGTGCACTGCTGCCACTGCAGCTGGTGCCAGCGCGAGACCGGCTCCGCTTTCGCGGTGAACGCGATGGTCGAGACCGACCGGATCACGCAGCTCGGCGCATCACCGGTCACGATCGATACGCCGTCGGCGAGCGGTCGCGGGCAGCAGATCGTCCGCTGCCCGCGATGCCAGGTCGCCGTATGGAGCCACTATTCTGGCGCGGGGCCGGGCATCGCCTTCCTGCGTGTCGGCACGCTGGATGAACCCGCGCGCATTCCGCCCGACATCCACATCTACACATCCACCCGGCTGCCCTGGGTCGTGCTCCCCGAAGGCGCGCGCGTCGTGCCGGAGTTCTACGACGCAAAGACGGTGTGGCCGGCCGACAGCCTCGCGAGGTTCCGGGCCGCTCGCGCCCGCACCGGCTGACTGTGGCAGCATAGCGGCCCCCATGCCCGCCGCTGCCGCCTTGCGCACACGCATGATCGTGTGCTTCGCGATCATCTACATCGTATGGGGCTCGAGCTACCTCGCCACGTCGGTGGGTGTGCACCACCTCCCGCCCTTCCTGTTCGCCGGCATCCGCTTCATGACGGCCGGCGTGGCGCTCGCGGTGATTGCCAGGATACGGGGCGAGCGCATCGCGATCGACCGCACCGATTTCCGGCACCTCGTCGTGATGGCGCTCACGTGGGTGGCGGTGTCGAACGGCTTCAACGTCTGGGCGCTGCAGTGGGTGCCGTCCGGGCAGGCCGCGCTCCTCAATGTCACCTCGTCGTTCTGGATCGCGATCTTCGGCATGTTCGGCGCGCGCGCCCATCCGATCGACCGTCGCAGCGGCGTCGGGCTCGCGCTCGGCTTTCTTGGCACGCTCGCGATCGTCTGGCCGCGCGAGGGCTTCTCGACGGCGCACGTCGTCCCGCAACTCGGCATTCTCGTCGGCTGCATGGGCTGGGCAGCCGGCACGATCTACTTCCGCAATGTGCGCACGAGCCTCGAGATCCTCGCGTTCACCGGGCTGCAGATGTGCCTCGGCGGCGTGATCATGACGGCGATCGGGCTCGGCCTCGGCGAGCAGCACGCATGGCAATGGTCGTGGCCGGGCGCGGTCTCGATGGCCTACCTCACGATATTCAGCTCCTGCCTCGCGTACACCGCATACGCCTGGCTCACGCAACACACGACGCCGGCGCGCGTCGCGACCTACGGCTACGTGAATCCGGCGATCGCGACGCTGCTCGGCTGGTGGCTGCTCGACGAGCAGCTGACGGCCGTCGCACTCGCCGGCATGGCCGTCATCCTCGCCGGCGTCGTGCTGGTCAACTGGCCGGAGGAAGTCTCGGCACCGGAATCGCCGGGCTGACGTCAGCGGCGCAGCGTCTCGACGCGCAGGCTCGACCCGATGAACCACGAGCCGAGCCAGGACACGATGCTGACGATGAGCGCACCGAGCACCGCGGGCCAGAAGCCCGCGATCGTGAACCGCGGCAGGATCCATGCGACGAGGCTCACCATGCCGGCGTTCACCACCAGCAGGAAAAGGCCGAGCGTCACGATCGTGATCGGAAACGTGAGCACGACGGCGATCGGCCGCACGACCGCATTGACGACGCCGAGCAGCGCGGCGGCGATCAGCAGCGTGGCGGTGGAACTGATGGCGAAACCGTCGACCCAGCGCGACGCGAGCCACAGTCCGCCGGCTGCGATCAGCGCACGCAGGATGAAACCGCTCATTTCGCCTCCTTGTCCATGTGCTTCTCGAGGTAGACCTTGAGCCGCGCGAGCGCACGCTCCCAGCCGGCCCGCAGGCGCAGGAAATAAGTGTCCCACGCCGGGTCGTCCGGGAAGCCCGAGCCGAGCAGGCGCACGATGCTGCCCTCGCCGTCGGCCTCGAGCAGGAAATCGTCGATCAGCGTGGCTCCCGTGCCCGGCAGCCCGTCGTGCTCCATGTGGATCAGCCGCAGGCGGCGTCTCGCGTCGAACACGTCGATATGGGCGTCGATCGTGCTCACGCGATCGACACTCGCGCGAAAGCTGCCGCCCTGCCGCGGCTTGATGCCGGCCCCCGGCGCGCACCAGCGCGCGAGCGCCTTCGGCTCGACGAACGCCCGCCAGACGCGCCCCGTGTCGGCCGCGATGTCGATGCGATGCGCATAGCCGCGCAACTTGCCGCTCATGTGCGCTATTGTGCCATCCCGGACGGCGCGCTGGCGCGCGCGGCAGGGGGACACTGATGGCCTTCGTACATCTCGTGATCGTGGTCGCGCTCGCCCAGTACCTCGCATTCGGCATGGCCGTGGCGCGCGCGCGTGTCCGCCACGGCATCCACGCGCCGGCCATCACGGGTCACGCCGACTTCGAGCGCTGCTACCGCGTGCAGATGAACACGCTCGAGCTGCTCATCGCGCTCGTGCCCGGCATGCTGATCTTTGCGCTGTACGTCGACCCGTTGTGGTCGGCGGCGCTCGGCTGCGTCTACGTGATCGGCCGCCTCGTCTATTACGTCGGCTACACGCGCGCCGCGGAGCGGCGGCACATCGGCTTCGGGTTGTCGATGATGCCGATCCTCTTCCTGCTGCTCGGCGGCTTCATCGGCGCGCTGCGCGCTCTTTTCTAGCGCGCCACATCATCAATCCCATCGGCAGCACGGACACGACGATGATGAGCACCGTGACGAGGCCGAAATTGCGCTTGATCCACGGCAGGTTGCCGAAGAGATAGCCCGCGACGACGAACAGCACGACCCAGCCCGCACCGCCCGCGACGTTGTAGGCCTGGAAGCGCGCGTAGGGCATGCGGCCCACGCCCGCGACGAAGGGCGCGAACGTACGCACGATCGGCACGAAGCGCGACAGCACGATCGTCATCGGCCCGTAACGGCTGAAATAGTCCTCCGTCTCGCGCAGGTACTCGACCTTCAGGTACCGGTAGCGGCCGCTGAAGGCGGGCGGTCCGATGCGCCGGCCGATCGCATAGTTCACGGTGTTGCCGAGGATCGCCGCGGCTGCGAGCGAGGCGATCAGCGCCTGCAGCGTCAGGGTGCCGCTCGTGTCGACCGCGGCGAGCGCGCCGAGCGCGAACAACAGCGAGTCGCCCGGCAGGAACGGCGTGACGACGAAGCCCGTCTCGGCGAAGACGACGAGGCAGACGATCGCGTAGATCCACACATCGAAGCGCACCAGCAGCTCGACCAGGTGGCGGTCGAGATGCAGCACGAGGTCGATCAGCGACTGCAGGAATTCCAACGGTCGGGGCGCCGTGCGATCAGGGCGACGCGCGCGCGAGGCGGCTGCGCGACTTCAGCGCATCGAGCGCGATGCGCACTTCGCGGTCCCGCGCCGCAGCGGCGGTGTCGGGCGCCGTCTCCTCGCCGTCGATCGCGATGTCGGGCGTGATGCCCTTGTCCTGGATCGAGGCTCCCGAGGGCGTGAAGTAGCGGGACGTCGTGAGCTTCACCGCGCGCCCGCCCGACAGCGGCATCACGGTCTGCACGGAGCCCTTGCCGTAGGTCGTGCGCCCGGCGAGCACCGCGCGCTTGTGGTCCTTGAGCGCGCCCGCGAGGATCTCCGCGGCCGAGGCCGACGCGCCGTTCACCAGCACGACCATGTCGGCGCCGGCGAGATCGTCACCGGGGGAGGCTTCCATGCGGAAGCGCGAATCCGGCGTGCGCCCCTCGGCGGTCACGATGAGGCCCGACTCGAGGAACGCGTCGGACACTTCGACGGCCGCCTCGAGCACGCCGCCCGGGTTGTTGCGCAGGTCGAGCACGAGCCCCGCGAGCGCGCCGTGGGAGCCGCGCTCGAGATCGGCGATCGCAGCGTGCACATCGTGTGCGGTGGTCTCGCTGAAGTTGGTGATGCGCAGGTAGCCGTAGCCCGGCTCGAGCATCGCGTGCTCGACGCTGTGCACGGCGACCTGGGCGCGCTGCAGCGGCACGTCGATCGGTGCCGGCGCGCCGGCGCGGGCCAGGGTGAGCGTGACGCGGCTACCCGCCGGTCCGCGCATGCGCTCGATCGCATGGTCGACATCAAGGCCGATCTTCTCGCCGTCGATCGCGACGATCATGTCGCCCGCACGAATGCCGGCGCGAAAGGCCGGTGAACCCTCGATCGGCCGCAGTACCTTGATGCCGGTCGGCTCGGCGGCGATCTCGATGCCGACCCCCGGGTAGGAACCGGTCGTGCTCGCCCGGATCTCCTCGTATTCCTCGGCATCGAGGAAGGCGGAGTGCGGATCGAGGGCGCTCACCATGCCGCGGATCGCGTTGTCCATCAGTGCGTGGTCGTCGACGCCATCGACATAGTCGCGCTTGACGCGCTCGAGGACCTCGGCGAGCAGGCGCGCGTCCTCCCACGGCAGCACCGAATCGGCCGCCGCAGGCTGATCGCGCAGGTCGGCGAGCACGCTGCCGGTCATCGACGCCGAGAAACCGAGGACGGCCCCGGCCGCGAGCGCCAGCATCGTGCGGGAACGGACACGCATCCGCCGATTACTACACAGCCCGGAGGCGGCGGCAAGTTTCGCGCGCCGGGCCAAGGCAAACCCCTAGGGAAGCTCTGCGCAGGCTATTCGCTGCACGGGAGCGATGATGGTGAATGGTTCGGCGATCACGGACTCGGGCGCTCCAATGGGCGGAAGTAACATTCGGCGGCACTTTTCGCGCCGCTCGA
>JABAQU010000014.1 GCA_019187185.1 Steroidobacteraceae bacterium
GCCAGCGCGACGGCCAGCGCGACGGCCAGCGCGACGGCCAGCGCCAGCGCGACCGCGACGCCCAGCGCGAGCGGAGCGCGCAACGCGAACGCACGCCGCCTGCGGGCGAACCGAATGTAAACGGACCTGCCGCGGCGGCGCCGCCGGTCGCGACTTCGTCGACGGAAGGAACACCGGCGCCCGAGCGTGAAGCGGGCGGCGCGGGCCCCTCGGGTGAAGAACGGGGTGAGCGACGCTCGCGTCGCCGCGGTCGTCGCGGCCGGCGCGGAGGCCGCGATCGCGCGGAGCGCGATCAGGCATCGCCATCCGGCAGCGACACGCCACGCGACGCTGGTGACGCGGGCGCTGCGCCGGGATCGCCACCCACACCCTCACCACAGGAAGGCGGCGGCGAGCGTACGCGCGAGTTCGATTTTTCGGCCGAACCGCGATCGGCCCCGCCTCCGTCTGCGCCGCCTCCCGCGAGCGAAGCGGCGTCCGGCGAGTCGAAGCCGTACGTCGTGTGGTCATCCCGCCCGACGAGTTATTCGTCGTCGTCCGATCAGCCAGGCGGTCCCGGCCGCGACGACTGACGCCTGGACCCCGCCAGTTCCGCGAGGAGCCCGCGTGCACCGCGTTCGACGAGATCGACCACGAGGTCGAAGTCGGACGCGGTGCCGTAGTACGGGTCGGGAACTTCGCGCCGTCCGATCCCGGGTGCGTATTCGAGGAACAGCCTGATGCGGCCGCGCGCCTCGGCGGGCGCGCACGCCTCGAGGTCGGCCAGGTTGGTTTCGTCCATCGCGAGCAGCAGGTCGAAGCGCGCGAAGTCCGCCGGCTCGACCTGACGCGCACGCAGCATCGACAGGTCATAGCCGCGGCGCCGCGCCGCGGCCTGTGAACGCCGATCAGGCGGCGCGCCGATGTGGTAGCCCGCTGTGCCGGCCGAGTCGGCACGGACAGCAAGTTGCGGCGCTTCGCGCTGCGCGAGCGCGCGAAAGACACCCTCCGCGGTAGGCGAGCGACAAATATTGCCGAGGCAGACGAACAGCACGTTCACGGACCCGAGTATACGGTCCGCGGCGACCGTCAGTGGCCGAGTGCCTGCCTCATGGCCGCAACTTCCGCAGCCGACTCCTCGATCACGCGCTCGAGGCGAGTGCGATCGAGGTCGAGGCGCGCGACGGCGTGTACACCCTGCAGATTGAGCTCGAGCGTGTCCGGCCATTCATGGAACGAGGCCAGCAGGTCGCCGACGAGCAGCACGTCGGTGAGATCCGCCGGGCCCTCGTGCTCGCGATTCACCTGGTCGTGCTCGTGGACCGCGCTCACGATTTCATCGGCCATTTCCCAGTTTTCGAGAATTGCCTTGGCGACGTTCGTGTGCCAGTCGTCGACGATCCGGCCGTACGCCGACGCATCGGCGAACAGCGCCGGGTAGTGGCGCGCGCGTGTCATGATGTACAGACGCCCGATGCCATGGAGCAGCCCCGCGAGCAGCGCAGTGTCGGGATTGATCCCCGCGAATTTCTTCGCAACGACATTCGACATCGCGGCCACCAGCGTGCTGCGCTTCCACAGCTGCTTGAGTGGTTGCTCGAGTCCCCTGAGCTCCTCCGCATGTGCGAGCTGCGACATGGCGAACGAAACCGCCGAACTGCGCACGACGTTGAAGCCGAGGCGCGTGACGGCCGTGCGCAGGTCATTGATCTGGCGGCCGGACACATTCATCGCCGCGGAGTTCGACATCCGCAGCACCCACGCAGCCAGCGCCGGCTCCGATCCGATCAGCCGCACGATCGTCTCCGGGCGCACATCTTCGTCGGCGAGCGCGCGCTGCACGCGAACCGCCACATCCGGGAAGCTCGGCAGTTCGATCCTGCCGCCTGACAGTTCCTGCGCGAGTCCTTGCACGAATTCAAAGGCGCCGCCCTCCGCTGCGGTGCCATTCTGCTGTTTCGCCGCCGTACTCAAGTCAATCTCCTCTGTGTAGTCACACTCAACAGCCGAGCACGCCACGCAATGCCGCGATCTCGGCCTCAGACTCCTGGGCAATGGCCTGATAAATCCCGGCCGTGAGACCGAGCCGGGTGCAGGCTGGGCTCGCCGCGAGCACGATCCCGAGGTCCTGCGGCGTGCCCAGATTGCGCTCAAGCAGCACTGCAGCCCGCAGTACTTCACGCAGACCGGCCGGGCCTGCCGGCTCGCGCTCCGCGCGATGCAGGGCGCCGACGGCATCGACGATTGCTTCGGAAACGCGCCAGCTCGCGAGCAGCGCCTGCGCAATGCTGGCCTCCCATTCGCGCTCGATGGCGTGATAGGCCTGTGCGTCGGCCAGCAGTTCCGGGTAGTCGGCGGCGCGCGTCTGAACGTACAGCGCGCCGACCGCGTGCAGCAGCCCCGCGAGCAGCGCCGTGTCGGCGTTGACCCGCGCGAGACGCCGCGCAATGACGAAGCACAGCGTGGACACCGTGACGCTGCGCAACCACAATGCCTGCAGTTGCGGTTCGATGGCCTGCAACGCGGATGCGGACTTCAGTTGCTTCACCGCGAAGGAAATGGTCAGCGTGCGGACGAACTCGAGGCCGACCCGTGCGATGGCCGTGCGCAGCTCGAGCACGGGCTTGCCGCAGGGATTGAAGATGACGGAATTCGCGCACTGCACGATGCGGCCCGCGAGCACCGGCTCGGCGCCGACCGCACGCACCACCCGCAGCGGCGTCACGTCCTCGTCGGCGAGCACCCGCTGCACCTGCGTTGCGATCTCGGGGAAACCCGGCAGCTCGACTCGCCCGACGGCGAGTTCCTGGGCCAGCGCCTGCGCAATCGACACGGCGACGACATCGTGCGCAGCACCGGTCCTGGCAGCGTGTGCTCCCGCTGTGTTCACCATAACGCACCTTCCCGGGCGATCCGGCCCGGCATTCGCGTGGTTATCGGCGGCGGGCCGAGGACCTTGAGGGGCCGTGCAGCCGCACCGCGAGTTCCGCCTCGTGGCGGCTCATGCCGCAGGTGGACATCAGTTCTTCGCGGCCAGCGCCGCTACGCGCGAGGCGCAGTGCGATATCGTAGCTTTGCGCGGCCGGTACCGGCGCGCTCGGCACAGACGCCTCGCGGCTGCGCAATGTGTCGATGACCGCGATGCCTCCCGCGAGTGAAACGGATACGTCGCGCAGTTCCCCGAGCGTCAGGTCCATCTGTTCGAACAGCCGCTGCACGTCACGCCGCGTCGCGTCGCGCAATCGGACGAGATTGATCGCCTGCAGACCGACCGCGAACCCGAGCACCAGGATCGTGCCGGCCATGCCCCAGAACACATAGTCGAAAAGTATCATTCGCCCTACTCCTGTAATGCCCTTCGCACGGGCGCCAGCGTGCTGACGGCAGCGCCACCCCTTGTCGGGCGATGCAGGAGCCGTGCCACCCGTACGGTTCGGTCAGCGGGTTCCCGCGATGGGTGAGGAACCAGGCGCACCGGTCACGACGAGCAGCACGCGCCGATTCATGTTGCGACCCAGGGCGGTCGCATTCGACTCCACCGGCCGGAACTCCGCGTAGCCGAGCACGGCGAGACGCTCGGGCGCCACTCCTCCGCTGCCGAGGATGTGCACGACCGTCGCCGCGCGTGCTGCCGAAAGCTCCCAGTTCGAGGGATAAGCGCGGGTCCGGATCGGCACGTTGTCGGTGTGCCCTTCGACGCGCACCGCGTTCGGAAAAGGTGCCAGCGCCTCCGCCAATCGTTCGATGATCGATTGGGCGTGCTTCGACGGTGTGGCCGACGCACTGTCGAACAGGATGTCGGTGCGTATCTCGACTTCGACCCGGTCCGCCAGACGGCGCACGATGACCTGTTTGCCGTCGACGAGGTCCTTCATGGCACGTTCCACGTCGTCGGCGACCTGACCGAGCAATCGCTCCGCTTCCGCCGCGGCCGCGTCAGGAAGCCGTTGCCCCTGCTTCGAGCCACCGCGCAGCACGTTGAAATGCGGACGTTCGTCCGCGATCGGCACGGCCTCGAGCATCTGCCGCGGCTGCCCCGCGAGCGTCTGCTGGGCAACGATCGACATCTTGAGATCCGCACCCGATCCGACCTGCTTCGCACCGACCTGCACCGGTTCGACCGTGCGCGGCGTGCCACGGAATGCAGCCACGAGCGAATCCGAGAGGATGCGGTACTTGCCCTCGTTCACCGAGGAGATCGCATACATCACGACAAAAAAAGCAAGCAACAGCGTGATCAGGTCGCCGTAGGGTATCGCCCACGCCTCGTGGTTCGCGTGGTCTTCATGCTTCTTCCTGCGCCGTGCCATGGGCTCAACCGTGCATGAAGCTCTGCAGGCGTGCCTCGATGGCGCGCGGATTTTCGCCCTGCGCGATGCCGATCAGTCCCTCGATGATCATCTCGCGCACCTGCGCCTGCGCTGCGATCGCACTCTTCAGCTTCGAGGCCATCGGCAGGAACACGAGGTTCGCGAGGCCGATGCCGTAGATCGTGGCCGTGAACGCGGCGGCGATGCCGTGACCGAGCTTGCTGGGGTCGGCCAGGTTCTGCATCACCGCCATGAGGCCGAGCACCGCGCCGATGATGCCAAGTGTCGGTGCGTAGATGCCCATCCCTTCGAACACCTTGGCACCTGCCGTGTCCGCATGCTCGCGCGACGACAGCTCGACTTCCATCGTGCCACGGAGAGCGTCCGGCTCGCTGCCGTCGACCACGAGCTGCAGGCCCTTCTTCACGAAAGGGTCGACTTCTCTCTCGATCAGCGGTTCGAGGCCGAGCAGCCCCTGCTTGCGCGCAATATTGCTCCACTCGACGATCTTGCCGATCATCGCGTGCGCATCGAGTTTCGGCGGCGTGAAGACCCAGCCCGAGATGCGCAGCGCATGCTTGAACACCGGGAGCGAAGTCTGCACGAAGATCGCGGCGAACGTGCCGACCACCACGATCATGAACGCCGCTGATGACGCGAGCGCGGCGATGCCCGCGCCCTTGAGCACGGCGCCGACCATGATCGCGACGACCGCGAGCGCGAAGCCTGTCAGTGAGAGAATGTCCATTCAGGCGGTATCGGCCACGGATCACTCACCCGCGACGGCACGCCACCCGGCGAGGCGGGCCCGCAGGCGCGTGAGGGCCTGGCCGTGCAGCTGGCAAACACGCGATTCGGTCACGCCGAGCACGAGACCGATCTCCTTCAGGTTCAGTTCATCGTTGTAGTAAAGCGACATCACCATTCTTTCCCTTTCCGGAAGTCCATCGATCGCACCCGCGAGTGCTCGCGCGAAATCCTCGTCGGCGACGTCCCGAAACGGGTCGGGACCCGGGTCGACCGCGCGCACGGCAGTCGCGTCGTCGAGTCCCGCGATCCGGCAGGTGGCCGCGTCCTGCACGATCGAGTGATACTCCTCGAGCGACACCTGCAACCGCGCCGCGACCTCGACATCGCGCGCCTCGCGACCGAGCTCGTTCTCGAGCACGCGCACAGCCTCCTCCACGTCCCGCGACCGCCGGTGGACCGAGCGTGGTGCCCAGTCGAGCTTGCGCAGCGCGTCGAGCATCGCCCCCCGTATGCGGATGCCGGCATAGGTTTCGAAGCTCGCGCCCCGATCCGACGCGAAGTTCGCGGCGGCTTCGAGCAGGCCGAGCATGCCGGCCTGGATCAGGTCGTCCACTTCCACCGACGGTGGCAGGCGTCCCGCCAGGTGATATGCAATGCGCTTGACGAGCTCGGCGTGCCGCGCCACGAGCGCACCGGCCTCGCTGCGCGCCGCCTGCGTTGCATATGCACGCGCCACCATCAGCGCACGACCCTGAGGGTCGCCTCCCGACGCGCCACGAGCCGCTCGACGAAGAACTCGACATTGCCCCGCGGTGCCTCCGGTATTGGCCACTTATCGACCGCGGCCGCCAGATTCTTGAATGCGAGCGCGGACGGGCTCGAAGGCCACGCGTCGAAAACCGTGCGCTGCGCACGGATCGCCCGCAGCATGCACGGATCGTCCGGAATCTCGCCCGCGTATTCGAGCACGACATCGAGGAAGCGCGCAGTCACGCGTTCGAGCGTGCGATAGAGCGTTGCGCCCGCGCCCCGCTGGCGCACCCTGTTCGCGAGCACGCGAAACCGGCGCACGCCATGGCTGCGACTCAGTACCTTGACGAGCGCGTATGCATCGGTCATCGACGCCGGTTCGTCGCACACGACGACGAGTACCTGTCTCGCCGCCTGCGAGAATTGCAGCACGCCGTGCGCGAGACCGGCCGGCGTGTCGACGATCAGGGCATCGAGCCGCATCGCAAGTGCGCTGAATCCCTGCACCAGCCCGAGGTGCTCGCGCGCGCCGAGGCTCGCGAGCGCCGCGACGCCCGACGCCCCCGGCACCACACGGAAGCCCTGAGGCGCATCGACGATCACTTCCTCGAGTGAGCGCTCGCCGGCGATCACGTGCGCCATCGTGTATTTCGGCGACAGGCCGAGGAACACATCGACGTTCGCGAGCCCGAGATCGCCGTCGAACAGCATCACGCGCCGGCCGGCGGCAGCGAGCGCCGTCGCGAGATGGACCGACACGCTTGTCTTGCCGACGCCGCCCTTGCCGCCCGTCACGGCAATGACCTGCACGGGTGTAGTGGCGCGCATCTTCATTGCGTCAGGCGAGCGCATGCGCGAGGGCCCCGTATCGCCGCTGCAACAGGTCTTCGTCGACGGAGGCTCCGGAACGCTCCGCGAGTGTCACGGCGCGCACGACGAGCTGGTGTGCGCGAGCAGGCGTCAGGTCTTCCGGAATTCGTTGCCCTTCACTCACCCAGGCAATCGGCAGGCGCGCGCGGATCAAGGCCGACAGCGTGCCGCCGAGACTCGTCGCCTCGTCGACTTTCGTGACGACGCAGGCCGCAAGGCGCACCGCCGAGAAGCGCGCGATGACTTCCTCCGCGGCACCGGCCTGTGCGCTCGCGGAGAGCACCAATGCCACTTCGATCTGCGGGTGCGCACCGGCGATTGCGCCGATCTTGGCGGAAAGGCGCGGATCCCGTTGACCCGTGCCGGCCGTATCGATCAGCACGAGCGGTGTGCCCTCGAGCCCTGCGAGCACGCGCTCGAGCTCCCGCGGGTGGTCGGCCGCGAATGCCGGCACGCCGAGCAGGCGACCGAGATTCTGTATCTGCTCCTGTGCGCCAAATCGCACGCCATCGGTCGAGACGAGCGCGACGCCGGCGGGACCGTGCTCCAGCACCCGGCGTGCCGCGAGCTTTGCGATCGCCGTCGACTTGCCGACGCCCGTCGGCCCAACGAAAGCGATACGCCCGCCGCGCGTTAGCCAGCGGTCGTCGCCGACCGGCACCTTGTGTGTCAGGATGGCGCGCGCGCGCTGCTCGGCCTGGGAAAAGTCCAGGTGTGCCGGCAACTCGGCCGCGATCGAGGCTGCCACGTCGCTCGCGAGGCCGAGCCGGGTCAGGCCACGCAGCACCTCCGCCTGCACCGGCGCGCGCCGCGTTAGGTCGTTCCAGGCAAGGGTTGCGAGCTGGCCCTCGAGCAACCGGCGCAGGCTTCGCAATTCGGACTGCAGATTCACGCCCGGCTCGTCGGCCACCTCGCTGCGCGCGGCGAGCGCCGCGAGCGTGTCGGCGGCCTCGGGATCGGCCGTCGTGGCGTAATCGGCCGCCATCGGCGCCGCTGACGGCGCCCCCCCGGGTTCGACCGATGCCAGTTCGAAGTCGATGGCAGCGACGACCTCGACACCGTCGTCGACCTTGCGCGTCGACAGGATCACGGCGTCCGGACCCTGGTGCTCGCGGATCTGGCGCAGGCACTCGCGCATGTCCTTCGCCACGTAACGTCTCATGTTCATGATCGATACCCTTGCCTCGTCCCAACTCAGCGCCCGATGGCCGTCACGAGTCGCACGCGGCGACTGTCCGGAATCTCGTTCCAGGCGAGCACGTGCAGACCCGGGGTCCCCGCGCGCAGGAAGCGCGACAGCATCGCGCGCAGCGGCGGTGGGGTGAGCAGCACTGCGGGTTCACCGATCGCCTCGACGTGCCGCACTGCCTCCCGCACCTGTCGTTGCAGCCGCTCCGCGAGTCCCGGCTCGAGGCCGGGCGTCAGCGCGCCGCCGCCTGCCGGGGAACCTTGCAAGAGCTGTTCCAGCTCGGGTTCGATCGTGATGACGGGCATTTCGTCGGCGAGACCTGCGATGTCCTGCACGATCTGGCGTCCGAGCGCGATGCGCGCGTGCGCGAGCAGTGCGGCCGGGTCCTGGGTGCGCAATGCGTGCTCCGCCAGCGTCTCGACGATCGCGCGCATGTTGCGTATCGGTACGCTCTCGGCGAGCAAGCCTTGCAGTACGCGCACGAGCACACTGAGCGGTAACGCCTTCGGCACGAGGTCCTCGACCAGTTTCGGCGCAGACTTTGCGAGTGCATTGAGCAGTTGCTGCACCTCCTCGTGGCCGAGGAGTTCGTGGGCATGCGAGGTCACGATCTGCGACAGATGCGTCGCGATGACGGTGCCGGCATCGACCACCGTATAACCGAGCGTCTGTGCGTGTTCGCGCAGCGATGGCTCGATCCAGACGGCCTCCATGCCGAATGCGGGATCGCGGGTGGCGAGCCCCGCGAGCGTGCCGAAAACGCGTCCGGGATTGATCGCGAGCTCGCGATCGATGTGTACGATCCCTTCGGCCATCGTGACACCCGCGAGATTGATGCGGTAGGCGTTCGGGGCGAGCTCGAGGTTGTCGCGGATGTGTACCGTTTGCACCAGAAAACCGAGTTCCTGCGTCAGCTTGCGGCGCACGCCGCGAATGCGCGCCAGCAGATCCCCCTCGGCGCGCACATCGACGAGCGGCACGAGGCGATAGCCGACCTCGAGCGCGATCGCGTCGACCGGCCGCACGTCATCCCAGGTGATCTCGCGTGCCTCGGATGCGAGTGCCGGCGCGGCCACGGGCTCCGGGGCCGCCGCGGCAGGTTTGCGGTCGCGCCACCAGGCGAGCCCGGCGCAGAGTGCCGCCATCGTGAGGAATGCCATGTTCGGCATGCCCGGCACGATGCCCATGGCCCCGAGCAGGCAGGCCGCGATCCACAGCGCCTTCGTACGCCCGAACAACTGGCGCGCCACTTCGCCGCCCATGTCCTGCTCGCCCGACATGCGCGTCACGATCAACGCGACTGCGGTGGACAGCAGCAGCGCGGGCAGTTGCGCGACGAGCCCGTCGCCGATCGTCAGCAGCGAATAGGTGCGGGCCGCATCGGCGAGCGACAACCCGTGCATCATCGTGCCGATCGCGAGCCCGCCCACCATGTTGATCAGGAGGATCAGGATGCCGGCGGTCGCGTCGCCGCGCACGAACTTGCTGGCACCATCCATCGAGCCATAGAAGTCCGCCTCGGCGCGCACCTCTGCGCGGCGCCTGCGGGCCTCGTCCTGCGTGACGAGACCGGCGTTGAGGTCGGCGTCGATCGCCATCTGCTTGCCGGGCATCGCATCGAGCGTGAACCGCGCGCTCACCTCCGAGATGCGGCCCGCGCCCTTCGTGACCACGACGAAATTGACGATCGTCAGGATCACGAACACGACGGCGCCCACCACATAGTTGCCGCCGATCACGAACTCGCCGAACGATTCGATCACGTGCCCCGCCGCACCGGTTCCCTGGTGGCCGTGCATCAGCACGACGCGCGTCGACGCGACGTTCAGCGCGAGGCGCAGCAGCGTCGCGAGCAGCAGAACGGTCGGAAACGCGCCGAATTCGAGCGGCCGCGCAACGTAGAACACCGCCATCACGACGACGATCGACAGCGCGATGTTGAGAGTGAACAGGGCGTCGAGCGCGAGCGGCGGCAGTGGTACGACGACCATCGCGAGTACCGCGAGGAGCCCGATCGGCACGCCGAGGCCCGAACGCGCCAGCGTCTGCAGGGACTGCCATTTCAGGGCGTGTGGATTGGCCATGATGCGTATCGTTCAACCGTCAGTGAATCGTGGGTGGTGGCGGTGGCTGCGTGCCGTCGTGGCGCGCCGCGCGCAGCTGGTACACGTAGGTGAGCACCTGCGCGACGGCCGCGTACAACGCAGCGGGAATCTCGCCGCCGATGTCGACATTGCGGTACAGCGCGCGCGCCAGTGGTGGCGCTTCGACGATCGCGACATGATGCTCGCGCGCAATCTCGCGGATTCGTGCTGCGATCAGGTCGGTGCCCTTCGCGACGACCACGGGCGCGCGCGCGCGCCGCTCCTCATATCGCAGTGCGACGGCAAAGTGTGTCGGGTTCGTGACGATCACGTCCGCGAGCGGCACGTCGTGCAGCATGCGGCCGCGCGCGAGTGCCTGCTGCGCCTGGCGGATGCGCCCCTTGACTTCCGGCGAGCCGTCGGTCTCCTTCGCCTCGCGGCGCACTTCGTCGCGTGACATCTTCAGTTCGTTTGCGTGCCGCCACAGCTGGTACGGCACGTCGATCGCGGCGATTGCGAGCAGTGCGGCGCACAGCACGAGCAATGTCGTTGCGACGAGCCGGCAGGAGTGCCCGATCGCCGCGGTGAGCGATTCGTTGCCGAGGGCTGCGAGGTCATCGGCTCGATTCCACAGGAGGGTTGCCGCAACGGCGGCGACCAGTGCGAACTTGGCGAACGCCTTGGCGAGCTCGACGAGCCCCCGTGTCGAGAACATGCGGCCGATGCCCGCGAGCGGGTCGAGGCGGGCGAAGTCCGGCACGAGTGGTTTGCCGGACACGTTCCAGCCGCCGATGGCGAGCGGCGCCGCGAGTGCCGCGAGCACCACGACGCCGAATACCGGCAGACAGCCCATGCCGACTTCGTAGAGCGAGGCGGACAGTGCGGGCAGCAGCTGCGCCGCGTCGAGCGCTTCGGCACGCGTGAGGTCGAGTCCATGGCGCATGGCGCTCGCGAGCGCTCCACCGACGCGTCCGCCCGCGAGCAACAGCGCAGCGCCGGCCGCCATCATCACGACACTCGCCGACAACTCCTGCGAGCGCGGCACCCGCCCGTCGCGGCGCGCCTCCTCGAGGCGCTTTGGCGTAGCGCGTTCGGTCCGGTCCTGTGCGGCGTGCTCCGACATGGCGGGCTAGCGCAGCAACGTGCCGAGCGTCCCGAACGCATCGGACACGAGACGGATGAAGCCCGACTGGACCGCCGGCAGCGACAGCAGCACGACGACGAGGCCGAAGGCGAGTGTCACCGGGAAGCCGACCGCGAACAGGTTGAGTGTCGGCGCGGCCCGGCTCATGACGCCGAAGGCGAGGTTGACGACCAGCATGGCCGTCATCCCGGGCAATGCCACCGCGAGCGCGCCATAGATGACCTGCCCACTCCAGAGGATCAGTGCCCAGAGCGCCTGCGTGCCAAGACCACTCGTGCCGGGCGGGAGCGCCTTGAGGCCCTCGACCAGCAGGGCGATCAGCGCCAGGTGACCGTCGAGCGCGAGGAAGGTCAGCACGACGAGCAGCAGATAGAGCTGGCCGACGACCGGTGTGCTGACGCCGCGCAGCGGATCCTGGTTGAAGGCGAAGGAAAGGCCAAGGCTGTTGGCGAGTAGTTGGCCGGCGAGCGCCACAGCATCGAACACGATCTGCAGCGCAAAACCGAGGGCTATGCCGACCAGGACCTGCTGCCCGATGACCAGCGCCCCGCCCGGCGACAGCAGGTCCACGACAGGCACCGTCACGAGCGGCGCCACGAGCGCTGCGATGGCGGCGGCGAGGACGAGGCGGATCCGCGCCGGCACGTAGGACGCCCCGAACACCGGCGCGACCATCAGGCATGCGCCGATGCGCACGAATGGCAGAAACCAGCCCGAGACGAGCGCCATGAGGTCCTGTGTGGTGAGGCCCTGCATCACGATCTCAGTTCAACCAACGCGGAATGCTCTCGAAGAGCTCGCGCGTGTACGCGACGATCAGCTTCAGCATCCACGGGCCGGCGAGCATCAGCGCGGCGGCCATCGCGATCAGCTTCGGGATGAACGACAGTGTCATCTCGTTCACCTGCGTCGCCGCCTGGAAGATGCCGACCAGAAGCCCGACCGCGAGCGCGGTGAGCAGCAGTGGTGCGGCGAGCAGCAGCGTCACTTCGAGGGCGTGACGGCCCACCGCGAGTACATCCTCCGGGCTCATCGGAAGAAGCTCCCGGCAAGCGTGCCCATCACGAGCGACCAGCCGTCGACGAGCACGAAAAGCATCAGCTTGAACGGCAACGAAATGAGCACCGGCGAGAGCATCATCATGCCCATCGACATCAGCACACTCGCGACGACGAGGTCGATGATCACGAACGGGATGAAGATCAGGAACCCGATCGTGAAGGCGGTCTTCAGCTCGCTCGTCACGAACGACGGCACCAGCACCGAGAACGGCACGTCGGCGGGAGTCGCGTAGCCCTCGCCGCCCGCGATCTTCACGAAGGTGGCGATGTCGCTCTCGCGGGTCTGTGCCAGCATGAACTGCTTGAGCGGCCCGCCCGCCCTTTCGAGCGCCGCGCCCATCTCGAGCGATCCAGCCATGTACGGCTGCAGCGCTTCGACGTTGATCCGCTCGAACACCGGCGCCATCACGAAGAATGTCAGGAACAGCGACAGTCCGACGATGACCTGGTTCGGCGGCGACTGGCCCGCGCCGATTGCCTGGCGGAGGATGCCGAGCACGATCACGATGCGCGTGAACGATGTCATCATCAGCAGGATCGCCGGGAGAAAGGTGATCGCCGTCATGAGGGCGAGCACCTGCAGCGACAGCGTCCATGTCTCGCCACCGCCTGCCGCGGGCGTGACGGTCAGGGCCGGGAGGCCGGCGGCCGCCGAGGCGAAGCCCGGCAGCAGTGCGAGTACGAGGAGGAGCGCGCCTTTCATCGCGGCAGGCCGAGGCTGCGGCGCAGAATCGCGCGGAAGTCCGCGACGGGCAGCGGCGCGGGCGCCGCGGCGTCGCCCTGTGCCGTACCCGTGGCGTTGGCAAAGGCCTCCGGCGGCACGATCTGCAGCAGTCGCACCTCGCCGGGTGCGACGCCGACGAGCAGCCGCTCGGCGCCACAGGTGACGAGGACGATGTGCTCCTTCTGGCCCACGCAGAGGTCGTCGACGATGGCGAGTACCCTGCCTTGCGTTCGACCGGCATTGCGCAGCCGCCTGACGCACCAGGCGCATGCGAAGATGACGAGCAGCACGAGCAGCAGCGCCACGGTCACCTCACCGGCGCCCGTGACGGTCGACACCGATCCATCGGCAGCCGCAGCCGGCGCCGCAAACGGTGCCGGCCCCGCCGCCGCCGCGGCGCTGGATGCGAGCGCGCTCATCTGAGCTTGCGGATCCGCTCAGCCGGGCTGATCACGTCGGTCAGCCGAATGCCGAATTTCTCGTTGACCACGACGACTTCGCCGTGCGCGATCAGCGTGCCGTTGACGTACACGTCGAGCGATTCGCCCGCCGCGCGCTCGAGCTCGACGACCGAGCCCTGGTTCAACTGCAGCAGGTTGCGGATCGCGATGCGCGTGCGCCCGACCTCCATCGACAAAGTCACGGGCACATCGAGAATGACGTCGAGATTTACCTCGCGGGCCCCGCCCGATTCGTCGTTCAGTTTTTCGAGGACGGCGGCCGGTGCGGCCTCCGCGACGGTGGCGCTCATGGCTGGATTCCTTTGGTGTTGCGGGAAACGCGGACACGCTGGTCGAACTTGACGGCGAGCTGGCCGCGTGAAACGCCGAAGCTGCCGCGAAACAGCGGTACATCCTCGGCGAAAACGGTGGCCTGGCCGGTGAAATCGCACGGAATCACGTCGCCCGGCTTCAGGTTCACGAGCTCGGCGAGCGACAGTCGCGCGCGACCCAGCACGGTCGTCACCTGCACATCCGCATCCTCGATTTCCTCGCGCAACGTGTGCAGCCAGCGCTCGTCGAGCTCCATGCGATCGCTCTGCACGCCGGAGTCGAGTACGTCACGCAATGGCTCGATCATCGAGTACGGCAGCGTCACGTGCAGCTCGCCTCCCGCGCCGTCGACCTCGATGCGAAACGTGCTGATCACGACGATTTCCGTCGGGCTCACGATGTTCGCGAAATGCGGCTTCAGTTCCGACGACTGGTATTCGATCCGGATCGGCGCGACGTGCGACCACGCCTCCTGCAGGTTCGCGAACACGCCCTTCAGCAGCATGTGGATCACGCGCGATTCGGTCGGGGTGAACTCCCGTCCTTCGATACTGGCCTGGCGGCCATTGCCTCCGAAGAAGTTGTCGACCATCGCGAACACGAGCGATGGCGCGAACACGATCAGCCCCGTGCCGCGCAGTGGCGGAACACGCACGAGGTTCAGGCTCGTCGGCAGGCTGAGCGTCTGCACGTACTCACCGAACTTCTTCAGCTGGACGGGATTGACATGGACGTCGGGTGAGCGTCGCAGGATGTTGTATACGCTGGTACGAAAGAGCCGCGCGAAGCGCTCGTTGATCATTTCCAGCGTGGGCATGCGCCCGCGCACGATGCGCATTTCGTGGCTGAAGTCGTACGCGCGCGCTTCGCCTGGCGGTGCTGCCGCCTCCGTGTCGACCGCGCCGCTGTCCACGCCCTGCAACAGCGCCGCGACTTCGTCCTGGTTCAGCACTTGCTGGGTGGACATCACGCGGGCCCTACTGCATCACGAAACTGGTGAAGTAGACGGCTTCGATCTGCCCTGCATCGCCGCCCTCGCGCGCGATTGCCGCACGCACCACGGCGAGCGCCTGCGTGCGCAGATCCACCTTGCCCTTTGCGGTCGCGAGTACGCTGTACTGCTGGTTCGACAGCATCAGCAGGAGGTCGTTGCGCACCACGGGATCGTGCTGCTTGACGAAATCGAGCGTCGCGACGTCGCGTGTCATCACTTCGACCGTCACCTGCAGGAAGCGGACGAGCTGCTCGGCTTCGAAGTTGACGACAAAGGCGGGATCAAGCTTGTAGTACAGGGCGGGCGTCGGCTTCGGCTTCTCGACGGAGGCGTGCCCGTTCTTCCCTGCCAGCAGAAAGTACGCCGCGACAGCGCCGCCGATGACGAGCACGATCGATGCCCAGAGCAGCGCCTTCGATTTCTTCGGTGGTGCTGCGGCGACGCTCGCGTGCGGTGCTGTGGTTTCGGCCATGTTCGATCCTCGACGCGGACATACGCGCCAGAGTTGCAGTGCAAGGTCGATGCCAGCAGCGATATGGCAGTGTTAACCTGTTGTTTCTATTATTGTTTCTTGACCCGTGAGACTGTGATGCTCCGCACGGCGCCCGGTGCCGACGGAAGTTTGACGGCGCGGGTCAGGCGTAGAGATCCACGAGCCCGGCGGGCAGACGCACGGCGCTCTCCCGGGTCCCCTCTGCCGCCTCGTCGCTGGTGAAGGCAGCCGCCGGGTATCCGTGCGGCGACGGCGGATCGCGGCGTGGGGCGTGTTCGGACACGGTCGCGCCCGAGAGCGTCAACCCCTCCGTCGCCAGGAGCTCACGGAGCTTCGGCATTGCCTGCTCGAGCGCGGCGCGCGTATCCGCGTGACTCGCCGCGAACGACACGGTCGCCCCGCCGTCCTGCACCGAAATCCGGACGTCGAGGGGACCGAGGTGCTCGGGCGTCAGGCGGATCGATGCCGACTGCAGGTCGGCACGAGCAATCCACGCAATGTGCCCGGCGAGTTCCTGCGACCACGCGTGCGTGCCGGGAGGCGCGTGAACCGTTGCCGCCGGCCGGGCGGTGGATTCCGGCATCGCCGGTCGGGACAACGCGAACGCCGTCGCAGCGGACAGCTCCGTTGTCGCCGGCCTTGCAGGCGCCACCTCCCGGATTGCCGCAGGGGAAGTCGCGTCCGAGTCTTCGTGCGGCGGCTCAGGCAACAGCAGCTCGCCGAGAATGGATTCGAGCTCCTGTGCCGGGTCGAGCGCCGGCAAGGCGGAATCACGAGTCGCCGTCAGCTCGTCAGATGGCGCGGCAATGCGGCCTCCCGATGCGAGCGGTGCTGCCATGTCCGGCCGGGTTGCGGTCGGGTTGCTCGCCATGCCCGCCAGCAGGAGCGCCAGGGCCTCGGCTGCGGGATCGGTCGGCGCACGGTTCGCGACATCATTCGCGGTGCCTGTCGGGCGGGCGGAAACCAGTGTCGCGAACAACGGCGCGAGCACCGGCATTCCATCGGCAGCGACGCCGACCGGCGCGGGCGCTGCCGGCGCGCCAGGCAGCGCAGGTAAGTCGGGAGCGCGAGTCATTGCCATCATCGTGCGTCCTCGATCAGGTCAGCGCCGGGTGCGCGAACGTGCCCGCTCGAGGGCACGCTCGTCCAGGTCGCGCTGCTCGCGGCGCTCGTGCTCGCGCCGCTCCTCCAGCTGCCAGCGACCGACCACGTGACCGATGGCCTTGGCGCGCCGCGCGGCCCGGCTCCAGGCTTCGCGCGCCGCTTCGCATTCCGCGCTCGCCTGCGACACGAGGCGACTCTGCGCGTGGAGCGCATCGGCGAGCCTCGCGAGAAAGGCGCGAAAATCACGCAACTCGCTGGCCGTGATGCCCGCCGCAATGCGGCGTTCGAGCCCGCTCGCGTAGTCCGTCTGGTAGGCGTCGAGCTCAGCGTGACGACACTCGGCATCGCGGGCGCGACGTTCCGCGATCGCGAGGCGCGCGGCACATTCGCGCTCGTCATGGCCGACCGCCTGCACCACGGGCTGCATGCGTTTAGCGCGAGTCATGCGGCGACCTCGCCAGTCGTGACCGTCACGAGTGCAGCGACACTGTCCGCGAGGGTCGCCTGCTCGCGCATGTGCTGCTGCAGGAACTGCTGCAAGACGGGCGCGCGCGCGATCGCTGCATCGACCCGCGGATCGCCGCCAGCCCGGTAGGCGCCGATTGCGACGAGATCGCGATGATGCTGCCAGGTCGACAGCAACTGCCGGAACTGTCGCGCCGCCTCGAACTGCGCCTCCGGCACGATATCGTGCATCGCGCGGCTCGCGGAGGCCTCGATGTCGATCGCCGGGTATTGCCCGGCTTCGGCGAGTCGCCGCGAGAGGACTATATGGCCGTCGAGGATCGCGCGCGCACTGTCGGCGATGGGGTCGTTCTGGTCGTCACCCTCGACGAGCACGGTGTAGAAGGCAGTGATCGACCCGCCCCGCCGCGCACCGTTGCCGGCACGTTCGACGAGTTGTGGCAGGCGCGCGAACACCGACGGCGGATAACCCTTGGTCGCGGGGGCCTCGCCGATGGCAAGGCCGATTTCGCGCTGCGCCTGGGCGAAACGCGTCAACGAATCCATCAACAGCAGAACGCTGCGACCCTGGTCACGGAAATACTCGGCCACCGCCGTGGCGAGCCACGCGCCGTGCAGGCGCATCAGCGGCGACTGGTCGGCCGGCACGGCGACGACCACGGACCGGCGGCGCCCCTCCTCGCCGAGGATCCGCTCGATGAACTCCTTCACCTCGCGTCCGCGCTCACCGATCAGCCCGACGACGATCACGTCGGCCGCCGTGTAGCGTGCCATCATGCCGAGGAGCACGCTCTTGCCGACGCCGCTGCCAGCGAACAAGCCGACGCGCTGGCCTCGCCCGACCGTGAGGAGTGCGTTGATCGCCCGCACGCCCACGTCGAGCGGCTCCGCGATCGGCTCACGTTCGAGCGGATTGATCGGTGCGCCACCCATCAGCTGCACCGGCACGTCGCATTCGATCGCACCCGCGCCGTCGAGCGGCCGTCCCGCGCCATCGATGACCCGCCCGAGCAGCGAATCGCCGACCCTTACGGTCTGCTGGCCGTAACGAGGCACCACGCGGGAATTCGGCGACAATCCGTGCGCATCGGCGGTCGGCATCAGGAACAGCCGCCCACCGGCGAATCCGACCACTTCGGCCTCGATGCGCGCCCCCGCCGACGACAGCACGTCGCAGCGATCGCCGACGGCCGCCTCGCAGCCGGCCGCCTCGAGCGTGAGCCCGACCATGCGCGTCAGCGTGCCTTCGACGGGCGGAGGCGGCAGCAACTCGGCACGCCGCTGATAGCGCGCCAGTCCGTTGCGCCAGGCGGCCTGCCGTTCCCGCAGTGCGCTCACGATTCGCTCCGTGGGTCTGTGGCGCGCGCATCGCCCAGGACGGCCGCGACGGCGGCGTTCAATCGCGTCTCGAGGCGCGCATCGATCCGCGAATGCTCCGCCGTCACGCGGCATCCGCCGCGCGCCATTACCGGATCCTCGACCAGCACCCAGGCGTGTTCGGTGACCGGCGCAGCGAGCCTCTCACGCACGAGCGCGGCGTCATCCGGATGCAGGTGGACGCGGATGTCGCGCGCAGCCGCCGGCAGGAGCGACACGGCTTGCCTCAGGATGCCGATGACCTGTGACGGGTCGGCTCGCAGCTCGCGTCGCACCAGATGGCGCGCAACGGTCAGGGCAAGCCCGGCGAGCTGCGCCTCGACCTCCGCATCGAGCTCGGCGAGGGGACGTGCGAGCGCGCCGAGTACTTCGTCGAGGCGTCGAATCCGCTGGTCGAGTGCCGCGCCGCGCCGTTCGGCTTCCGCGTTCGCGGCGGAGAGTCCGTCGGCATAACCCTTGTCGTGCCCCTCTTCCCATGCGGCTCGCGCAATGTCGTCAAGTTCCACAGCGGTGATACGCTCGCGGGGTCCACCGGCAATACGGCCCGCGACGGCTGGCGGATTCCAGGGTGTGGCGTCAGACATAAGCCTCGCCCCCTTTGCCGCCGATGGCTATGGTGCCGGCGTCCGACAGGCGCTTGGCAATCGCGAGGATTTCCTTCTGCGCGGCGTCGACTTCGCTCACGCGCACGGGACCCTTCGATTCCATGTCGTCCTTCAGCATCTCCGCCGCGCGCTGCGACATGTTGCGGAACACCTTGTCCTTCAGCTGCGGCTCGCAAGCCTTGAGCGCGAGCAGCAGCCGATCGCCCGGGATCTGCCGTAACAGCTCCTGCATGCCGCGATCGTCGATCGACGTGAGATCATCGAACGTGAAGATCAGGTCCTGGATCTTCGCGCCGAGCGCCTCGTCGACCTGGCGGATCCTCTCCATGATGACCGCCTCCTTGCCGGAATCGAGGCTGTTGATGATGTTCGCGGACACCTTCGGTCCGCCGAAAACGGACGCCTTCGACGAGGAGTTGCCGGCAAACTGCTTCTCCATCACCTTGTCGAGTTCGTCGAGCGCCGACGGCTGGATGCCGTCGAGCGTCGCGATGCGCATCAGGATGTCAGGCCGCGCATCCTCCGGCAGCTGTGCGAGCACCGCGGCGGCATGGTCCGGCTCGAGATACGCGAGGACGATCGCGACGATCTGCGGATGTTCGCTGCGCATCATTTCCGCGACCGCGCGCGGATCCATCCACTTCATGGCCTCGAGTCCGCGGCTCGAGCGCCCGCCGAGGATGCGGTCCATCACGTTCGCCGCCCGATCGTCGCCGAGCGCCGACACGAGCACCTTGCGCAGGAATTCGTCGGTGCCGACCCCGAGCGAGGTCTGTGTCTCGATCGTCGACGTGAAGTGCATGAGCACCTCTGACACCTCGTCGCGCGTCACGCCGTCGAGCGCCGCCATCGCCGTTCCGACGCGCTGCACGTCCTTGGCGCTCATGTGCTTCAGGACTTCGGCAGCCTCCTGCTCACCGAGCGTGAGCAGCAGGATGGCCGCCTGGTCTATGCCGCTGCGCCTGGCAGACGCCTTGTCACTCATCTTTGCCTACCCACGTCTTGACGACACGCGCGACACGCTTCGGGTCCTGTGCGACGAGCGAGCGCGCCTGTGCAATCTGCTGTTCATACGCGATCGGCGACGCCGGAGCTGCGAGTCGGGCGCCCTCGTCGTCTGCGGACGCATCCGCCGTCGTCGCCATGGCGAGCGCCGGCATCGCAGGAGCAGCGAGGCGCGGCGATGCGGTGAGGCTGCGCACCAGCGGACGGACGATCGCGAGCAACAGCACGATCACGATCGACGCCCCACCGAGGATCTTCGCGAGCTCGCGTACCCACGGTTGCTGCCAGATCGGCGGCGCGTCGATCTCACCGACCGGTTCGGCCGCGTCAGCAGCAAACGACGCACTGACGACATTCACGCTGTCGCCGCGTGCGGCGTCGAAACCGACCGCATCCTTGACGAGCGTCGTGATGCGGGCGAGCTGCTCCGCACCGGGCGCCTGTGCCGACTCCGTGCCCTCCTTTCCGTTGGCGGCTGGGCTGTCGACCAGCACGGCCACGGTGAGCCGCTTGAGGCGGCCTGCGGGCTGGCGGGTGTAGGCGACGGTACGATCGATCTCGTAGTTGCGCGTCGACTGTCGCGAAGTGTTCGCGGGCACACCGCCATCGCTCGCGGTGTCGGTGCCTGCTGGCACCGTTGCGGCGACCTGTCCCGCGGGCAGCGCGACACCCGGCGCCGGTGGCTGGTTCGACAGCGCACCGGGCACGCCACCTGCCCCCGCGCCGCTGCGCGAGGTTTCCTCGGCGAGCTGTTCGCTGCGCACCACCTGGCTGTCCGGCCGGTACTGCTCGCGGGCCTCCTCTGTCACCGACATGTCGACCGAAGCGACCACCTGGGCACGGACATTGCCCGCACCGACGATCGGTGTGAGCAGCGCCTCGATGCGCTGCACGTATTCGGACTCGAGGCGCCGCGCGAACTCGAACTGCTGCTCGCGCGCGGCGAGGTCGCCGTCCCGCTCGGGCTGCGACAGGAGCCGCCCCGTCTGATCGACCACCGTGACGTCGCTCGCCTGCAGTTCCGGAATGCTGGACGCGACGAGATTGACGATCGCCGTGACCTGGTCCGACTCGAGCCGCCGGCCGGCCTTCAGCTGCACGAAAACAGAGGCCGTGGCGTTGCGACGGTCACGGACGAATGCCGACTGGCGGGGCGCCGCGATGTGCACGCGTGCCGCGGCCACCGGCTGCAGGCTCGCGATCGTGCGGGCGAGCTCCGATTCGAGTGCATGCTGGTAGCGTGCTCCCTCCATGAACTGGCTGACACCAAAGCCGGAGTCCCTGGTCATGGCGGTGAAGCCGTCCGGCGCCTGCAGCACGCCCTGTGCGGCGAGTGCGAGGCGCGCATCGTTCAGCCTGTCCGCGGCCACGCTCACGGTACCCCGCTCGACATCGACCTCGTGCCGGATGCCTGCGGCCTGCAGCGTCTGCTGCATCTCCACAAGCTCCGTCGCGGCGAGTCCCGAATAGAGCAGGCTGTAGTTCGGGCCCTGTGCCCAGAAGACGATGCCGAGCCCCGCGGCCACGGCCGCCGCAATCCCGGCAAGAAGCAGCACGGGTCGCAGTCCCGTCGAGATGCGGGTGAAGGCGGGCAGCTGCTCGACCTCGGCGTTCATCGATCACTCCTGTCGTTCATCGTGCCGGTCAGATCGGCATGTTCATGATTTCCTGGTACACGTTGACCAGGCGGTTGCGGACCTCGGTCGCCGCGCGGAAGGCGACGCTCGCCTTCTGCATCTCGAGCATTACCTGGGGCAACTCGACTCCCGGCACGCCACGCTGGAACGCGGTCGCGGCCTGTGCGGCGCTCTGCTGGGCTGCATTGACACCCGCGAGCCCGCGCTGCAGGAGCGCCGCGAAATCGGCGCGCTGTGTCCCGCCCGTCGCCGATGAGTCGCGCGTCGACAGCGCCTCGCCCGGCTTCGGCGCCTCGGGGCGTCGCGCTTGCGCGGAGATAGACCGGATCTGCGCGAGCACACGATCGATTTCCAGCTGGCTCATGTCACGTCTCCACGAGAAGGCGTCAGCCGCACGCCGCGGCCGGCAATTCGACACCCGAAGCGCGCAACTGCGCGAGCTTGTAGCGCAACGCACGCGGGCTGATGCCGAGGCGTTCCGCTGCGACGCGGCGGCTGCCCTGCCCGTCCCGCAGCGCCTCGAGGATGAGCTCACGCTCGGCGCTCGCCAGTGCCGTTGACAGCTGCCCCCGGTTCACCGGTGCGACTGCCGCTTCGTCCCCGTTTTCGAAGCGGATGTGTGCGGCCTGGATGACATCACCGTCGAGCAGCACGAGCGCGCGCTGCATCACATTGTCGAGCTCGCGGACATTGCCCGGCCAACCATGGGTGAGGAGACGATGGGCAGCATCGGCCGACAGTGCCGGAATGCGCCGTCCCGCCCCGCATCGTGCCGACAACAGGTGCATCGCGAGCGGCAGAATGTCGTCGCGACGCTCGCGCAACGGCGCGAGCATCATCGGGAACACGTTCAGTCGGTAGTAAAGGTCCTCGCGAAAGCGAGCGGCGGTCACTTCGGCGCGCAACCGGCGATTGGTGGTTGCGAGCACGCGCACGTCGAGCGCGAGTGTCCCGCGAGCGCCGATGCGCTCGACTTCCCGCTCCTGCAGCACGCGCAGCAGTTTCGCCTGCAGGCCGAGCGGCATCTCGGTGATCTCGTCGAGCAGCAGCGTACCGCCCTGTGCCTGCTCGAACTTGCCCGGATGGGCCGCATGGGCACCCGTGAATGCACCCTTCTCGTAACCGAACAGCGTCGCCTCGAGCATGTTCTCCGGGATCGCCGCGCAGTTGACCGCGACGAACGGACTTGCCGCACGGGACGAATGGCGGTGGATAAAGCGGGCGAGCACCTCCTTGCCCGTGCCGGATTCGCCGGCGATCAGCACCGTACAGTCGCTCGCCGCGACGCGGGCTGCCAGTTCATACGTGTCGCGGGCCGCCTGCGAACAGGCAACCGGCTCCGTGCTCGCGTTCATCGCCACCCGATTCCTCCTCGACCTGCCGACTCATTGCCGGCACGGAGTAGAGGAGCAAGTTTCGTGCCGGGCGGGTATTGCCGCCCTCGCGTGAATCACGTCACACGGTGGCGGCGATCGGCCCACGATCCGTCAAGACTCCGCCGCGCTCCGCGACGGGGTCGCCGAGCTTGCGCAACTTCTCGACGAGTGTCGTGCGACGCAGCCCGAGCAGCCGGGCGGCATGCGCCACCGTGCCGCCCGAGCGTTCGAGTGCTTGCTGCACGAGCTTCCGTTCGATCGTGTCGAGGTGGACGCGCAGGTCGATACCCTCGGCCGGCAGCTCCATGGCAGGTTCATGCGTCGATTGACGGCCAATCGGGGCCTCGAGAAGCGCGAGTACTTCGGGGTCGGACAACGGCGGCGCCTCCACGGTGGCAACCGCTCCAGGCACCTCCATCGGCGGCACGTCCATCGCCGGCACGTCCATCGCGGGCACGCCAGGTGCCGTCGCCCGATAGCGTGCCGGCAGGTCCGCAACGTCGACCGTCCGACCCCCGTGCAGGATCGACAGCCGCTCGATCAGATTCGCGAGCTCGCGCACATTGCCGGGCCATGCATGGCGGGACAGCGACGCCAGCGCGCCGGCCGTGAACGCAATGCGCGCGCGGCCCTCCCGGACATTCCCATCGATGAACTCGGTGATCAGTGCCGGCAGATCGGCGAGACGCTCGCGCAGGGCCGGCATTTCTATCGGGAAAACGTTCAACCTGTAGAAAAGATCCTGGCGAAAGCCGCCTCGTTCGATCGAATCCTCGAGGTTGCGGTGCGTCGCCGCGATGATCCGCACGTTGCAACGGATCGGCTTGTGATTGCCGACGCGTTCGAACACCCGTTCCTGCAGCACGCGCAGCAGTTTCACCTGCATCGGCAGGCTCATGTCACCGATCTCGTCGAGGAACAGCGTGCCACCGTCGGCGATTTCGAAGCGGCCGACTCGCGTCGAGATCGCACCCGTGAAAGCGCCCTTTTCGTGCCCGAACAGCTCGCTTTCGAGCAGATCCGCCGGAATGGCGCCGCAATTGATCGCGACGAACGGCCGGTGCCGACGTGGGCTCGACTCGTGGATCGCGCGGGCCACTACTTCCTTGCCCGTGCCGGATTCCCCGAGGATCAGGACACTCGAATCATGGGCGGCGACGCTGCGTATGAGCCGCGTCACCTCCTGCACCGCCGGTGATCCTCCGGTGGGCAGCCTCGCCTCGCCTGTCACATCCTTGTGAATGTCTTCCAGCACATGGGACATTCACGCAACCTCGTTCTTGTTGCGCGGCATTCTCGCGGCACGCAAGAGGTTCTGGTGTGATGGCCGTCCACTCATGGTCCGCCGGCGGCGGACCTGTGTCGCATTATGACGACCCGGGTGTCAATTCACCGTCGCTCGCGTGTGCCTGCGACATGACGACGATGCCGCTGAAACGCGAGCTTCTCGATCAGGTCTTCGACCGGCGCGCCGAGCGCATCGAACCGCAACTTGACGCGACGGTCGATGCCCACCGACACGACGCGTCCATGCATGCGCAGCGGCTCGACGAGTGCGTCGCGCAGCCAGATCTCGAGCCGCCCAAAGGTACCGGCCTGCAGCGCCCTGTCGTCGGTGCGCCACGTGGCACTGCGCGCATTGAAGCGCATCGGCACCGCCGCGGGGCGCGGCTCGGCGCGCACCAGGATCTGGCCGACGAGGTCGAGCAACAGGTTCACCTTGAACTCGACACGCATCAGGTCGGCCGAATGTGGCGAGTTCTCGTCCGCCTTGTCGCTCGGCCCGTGGTCCTCGAGCGCCGCCAGCGCCTGCAGCAGGCGCAGGTTCTGCTCGCACTGCGCGTTGGCCCTGTCCGGCTCGACAGGTTCGGTGAGCGCGGTCCAGCGCAGCGGCACGACGTCGATGTACGCGAGCTCGTCGTCGAGCACGATCGTGTCGATGCCGTCTTCCATCAGGCGCCCCGCCGTGCAGTCCGCGCTTCGGGTGGAATCAACGCCCAGGCGCCGCGGATCTCGCCGAGGAGTCGCGTGATCTCGTCCAGCACTTCGACCCGGCCCTCGGCGTTGGCCCGCACGAGCTGGCGGACGATGTAGTCGTACAGGCCGTCCAGGTTCACCGCGAGCTCACCGCCGGCGCCGAAGTCGAGGCTCCCGCGGAGTTCGTGCACGATGTCGATCGCCCGCTGGATCAGCGCACACTTGTCGGCCGTGCGGCCGTTGGCGACATTGCCTTTCGCCGCCGCAATCCGCTCGAGCGCGCCGTCCATCAGCATCAGCGTGAGTCGGTGCGGATCGGCGGCCGCGACGCCACCGTGGGTGGCTACACTGCGGTAGGCTGCGAGGCGCTGTGCATTCCTGTGCGTCATGCGCTCATTTAACGGCCGCCCGATGGGACACTTGAGTGTCCGGTGCCGGACTCTGCCGGATCACGGCGCCGGTGGCGAGATCGCGCACGATGACGACGATCCTGCCGGCGACGTCGCGCCGGAATTCCAGCCGGCGACTGACACTGCGCAGGAAGCCGTCGAGCGGCGCGACCGCCGTCTGTACGCGCATGATGCCGGTCTCGCGCCCGTCGTCGCGCGCGGCCGTCATTTGTCGCGCTTCAGCATGGCAGACAGGGCATCGAGCTGGGTATCGAGGTAGGCCGACGTGGTGTCGAGCGACGACAACAGCGTGTCGAGCCGCGTGAACTGCTGGATGTAGCGGGCGAGCTGTGCCTGCATGCGCGCATCGATGGCGTCCTGCCGGTCCGCAAGCCTGTCCTGCTGGCCAGCCAAGGCCTGTGTGCGCACCGCGATGCCCCCGCGCGAGGAGAGTGCCGCGTCGAGCGAGTTGTAGAGACGGAAGCCGACGCCGCCCGTCCGACCGAACAGCTGTGCGACCCCGTCGAAGTTGCCGTCGATCGCCGCGCCGAGCTTCGCATCGTCGACCACGAGGTTGCCGTCGATACCCGTCGTGATGCCGATCACCGCGAGTGAGGAACGCTCGCCGGACAACCCGGGCACGACGTCGGTCAGGCCGCGACGGAGCTGTGCCTCGAGCCCGAGGAGCATCGAGTCTCCGAGCAGTGGCCCGCCGGTCTGCGTGGCCACGTCGTAGCGACGCAGGCCCGCCACCGCAGTCTGCATGGCATTCCAGGTCGACACGAACGCATCGATGCGCTTGCGTACTGTATCCGTGTCGTTCGCAATGGTGAGCACATGCGTCGTGCCGGCATCGGCGGACGCGAGTGTCAGCGTCACGCCGTCGATCACGCCGCTCAGCGTGTTGGAGGCACTCGTCCGCTCGAAGCCCGCGACACGGACGATCGCATCCTCTGCGGCCGCAATCTGCGTCCAGGCGCCCGGCTGCCCGCCCGTGTAAGCGAGCGCATCGAGCCCGCCGGCGGCGCCGTCTACCGACACCGTGAGCGTGTTCGCGGCGCCGGTCTCGCGCGCCGACAGCACGAGGCGCGCGCCGTCCGTCGCCTGCACGATCACCGCGCTGATGCCGGTGTTGCCGGCGGCGCCATTGATGGCGTCGCGCAGGCTGGCGAGTGAGTCGTCCGCGGCGACCGTCACGGAGAAAGAGCGCCCGCCCACCGCCAGCGTGACAACACCACTGCCGACCTGTGCGGTGCTGCCACCCGCGTAGGGTCCCGAGGCGAGCTGCTGCGCGCTCGCGAGCTGGCTCACCTCGATGTTGTAGGTCCCGGGAACTGCATCGCTGCCGGCCGCCGCCGTGAACACTCCGGGTTGGCTGCTCGTGGCGGAGCGAACCTGGAACCTGGCGAGCAGCGATACATTCGTCACCGCCGTCTGGAAGGTGGCGAGCGCGCTCTTGAGTGTGCCGAGCGCCGACAGTGTCGTCTCGACGGCCGCCGATTCGCGCTCGATCTGGGCATCGAGGGGTGCGCGCTCGGCGGCCACGAGCTGCGAGGCGAGCGCCTTGACGTCGAGCGTGGAACCACCCGAGATGCTGCTGGCCGAGGTCGCCACGCGCTAATGCTCCACAGCGGAAACAGGGCCGGGAGAGCGGTGCCTCGCGGCACCGCCCCCCCGGGACTCTTGCACCACTCCGTAACCGGGCATGCCGGTCCTTGCTCGCGATCAGCCCTGGAGCAGCGACAGCACGCTCTGCGGTGCGCTGTTCGCCTGCGCCACCATCGCCGTGCCGGCCTGCTGCAGGATCTGCGCACGGGTCAGCTGGGCCGTCTCCGCCGCGTAGTCCGTGTCGAGAATTCGGCCACGCGACGCGGTGAGGTTTTCGGAGACCGTCTGCAGGCTGTTGATCGTCGACTGGAAGCGGTTCTGGATGGCACCGAGCGTGCCTCGCAGGTCCGAGACCGAGGTGAGCGCCGCGTCGATGCGCAGGATCGCATCGTTCGCCGCACCCGCGCTCAGCACGTTCGCACTCATCAGCGAGCCGCTGACTGCGGTCGTGCCGGTGCCCATGCCGAGCGCCGTGGTGCCGGCGCCCGAGGTGATCGTGATCGGCTCGGCCGACCTGATCGAGAGATACCCCGTCGCCGCGTCGACCGAGGCATAGACACCGCTCAGCTGCGAATTGATCGCCGCCGCGAAGTCGCTGGCGGAGTCATACGCGCCCGCGAAGTCGACCGCCGCGGCGTTGCCCACCTGCACGCTGAAGGCACCCAGGCTGTAGGCCGCGCCCGCGACACCCGTGCCGGCGCCGAGGATGCCTGCTCCACCCGAGATGACCGGCGCCGTGCTCGCCGAACCCGTCGCCGTCTTCGTGATCACGAGCTGGTTCGCGCTGTTGCTGACCGTGTAGACGCCCGATCCCGCCGATGCATTGAGGCTCGTCTGCACGGCCGTCACGAGGCCCGCGATATTGGTCACGTTGGCGGTGGAACTGACGGAATAGCCGTCGACCGTGAAGCTGAGGTCGTTGCCGGCGCCCGTGTAGTCGAAATCCGTCACCGTCGCCGAGGTCCAGTTGCCGGCCGTGGCACCGCTCGAGATCAGGTTCGTGACGTTCACGTTGCCCGTGGTCGTCGCGAGCTTGCCGATCGCCGAGGCCTTGGTGTTGGTCGACAGCGCGATGCCGATCGTCTCGCCGACATTGGCGCCGACCTGGAACGTCGCGTTGCCGAACGAGCCGTCGAGCACCTTGCGGTTGTTGAAGGCAGTCTGCGCCGAAATGCGCTCGATCTCCGCGATGCGCTGCTGCACCTCCTGGTCGAGGGCCTTCAGGTCCGAGGTCGAGTTGGTCGCATTGGCGGCCTGCACGGCGAGCTCGCGGATGCGCTGCAGGTTGTTGGTGACCTCCTGCAGGGCGCCTTCCGTCGTCTGCGCGAGCGAAATGCCGTCATTCGCATTGCGCACGGCCTGGTTCAGGCCGTTGATCTGCGCTGTCATGCGATCGGAAATCGCCAGACCCGCGGCGTCGTCCTTCGCGCTGTTGATGCGCAGGCCCGAGGACAAGCGCTGCAGCGACGTGGCGAGCTGGTTGCCCGAGGTCGTGAGGTTGCGCTGCGCATTGAGCGACATCACGTTCGTGTTGATGACGAGTGCCATTACCGATTACTCCTGTAGTTGCCTCGCTACGGGCACCGGCCCGGAGCCTGATTCCAGTACGGCGGGGCGCGGTTGACGCCGGTGGCCGTGACATCCGCTGTATCGGTGCGACGCGGGGAACCTTGAGTGCACCCGGCGTGATTCACGCGGAGTGTGAGTGCGATCACAGATAGTCGAACAGCGACAGCCGGGAAAAGCTCGCAAACGACTTCTGCGCCGCGGTGAGCGCCGTCTGTTCGAGGGTCAGGCGGCTCAGGGCCTCGACCATGTCGACGTCGCGCAGCCCGGAGACAGCCGTCTGCAGCTCGAGTTCGAGGCTCTCGCGGGAGCTCGCCACGTTGTCGAGCACGTTCAGCCGCGCCCCGACTTCGGCGCGCACGTTGAGCAGGTGGTCCATGGCGGTGTCGATCTGCGCAAGCGCGCCGCCGACGCCCGTATTGAACTGCGCGCGTGCCGTGTCGGTGCCGGTCGGCAGGCGCAGCGTGGCGACCAGGTCGTCGAGACCTGCGAAGAGGTCGCGCCGACCGGCTGGTGCGATCGTGAAGCGATCGTTCGCGGCCGGTGCGCCGGTGATCGCAAAGCGCGCTCCGTTGAAGTCGATGCCCGCGCCCGACACGTAGGCGCCGGTCGCAACCTGCGCGTTCGATGCGTCGAGGATTTCGTAGTTCGCTGCGTCGATGAAGCGCACCGTGTAGCCGCCGCCCGTCCACGCTGCGGGATCCAGGGCCGCGAGCGGCGCAATCCAGCCGCTGCCCGCATTGGCCGCGTCGGCATCGACGGTGAAGGTGCCGTTGCCCTCGGCGATATTCCCGAAGACTTCGAAGCCGTCGTGCCCCGCCAGGATGAACTGCGTCGGGCTCACCTGGACCTCGCGGACCCCCTGGTCGCCGGCATAGACGATGCCGCTCGCGCTCTGCACGAACGGCTGCGAGTCGACACTGTGTCCGGCAAACAGGTATCGTCCCGACGCGTCGCGCCGATTCGCGATGGCCTGCAGTTCCGCGATCCGTTCGTCGATTTCGGTGGCGATCGCGGCGCGCGACGCATCGTCGAGCGCACCGCCGTTCGCCTGCAGCGTGAGGTCGCGCACGCGCTGCAGGACCTGGCCGGCATCGGCCAGTGCCTGCTCCTCGATGGACAGGCGTGTGCCCACGGCGTTGGCGTTGCGTTCGTACTGCGCATGGGAGGAAATCTGGTTCTCGAGCGCGAGGATCCGGCCGGCTGCCACCGGATCGTCGGCAGGCGTGAGCACGCGTCGCTGCGTCGACACCTGCAGCTGCGTCCTGGCGATCGCGGACTGCTGGCGCAGCATCTGGTTGGTGAGCGCAAGGTGCGCACCGAGGGTCGAAGTGCGCATCGCTATCTCCTCGTGGCGTCCAGCAGGCTGTCGAACATTGCCTGCGCGACCGATATCAGCTGCGCAGCGGCCTGGTAGGCCTGCTGCAGCATGATCAGGTTGGCGGCCTCCTCGTCGAGGTTCACGCCCGATACCGAGTCCCGGGCCGCGACATCCTGGTCGTGCACGATCTGGAAAGCGTCGCGATTGGACTGCGCCTGCGCAGTCTGCGTGCCGATCCCGGCGACGAGTTGCGTCGCCGCCTCGCCGATCGAGGCGGTGCCGCCGCTCATCGACGCCGATTCGAGCGCGGCGATCATCGCGAGCAGGTTCGCGTTGTCGCCGCTGCCGCCCGAATTGTCCGAAATCGTGAACCGGTCGCCTGTCGCAGGTGCACCGTCGATCGTCGCGCTCCAGCCGTTTACGGCGATCGGGCTGCCGGGCGCGTAGCTGAATGAACCCGCACCGTTCACCGAATAGGTAGTAGCCGATGTGAACTCTATCGTGACCGTGGCGCGCAACCCTGGGTCGGTGGCATCCACGACGGTCGGCGCGGAGATGCGCCCGGAGCCCGTATTGCCCGCGGCTACCGCGCTGCGCACCGGCGATGCCGCGGCGATGTCCGCAGGCGTGCCGACCAGGACCCGCAGGCCACCAATCAGGTCGCGCGTGGGCTCGATGCGAAAGCGATCGCCCGCGGTGGGCGTGTTCGCAACGACGATGGACAAGCCGTCAGCAGCGAATGGATCCGCGCTCGTGCCCGACCCCGACAGGGACACTGTCGCCCCGCTCGACGCGTCGCGCAACTGCCAGGCTCCGTTGAACTCGAGCAGGTAATCGTGACCGGTCAGCGCGCTCGCATCGGCGAGGCTCGCCGACACCACGGCATTGCCGCCATTGCCCGCCGCCGCCAGCACCGTCGGACTGCCGAGCGCGAAGAAGTCACCGCCCAGCTGCCCGTTCAGCGTGAGACCCTGCGTGTGCTGGCCGTTGACCAGGGAAACCACGCCGGCCGCGATCCTGCCGAGGGCATCGCGCGCGGGATCGAGCACCTGAGCGCGATACTCGAGCAGTCCGCCGAGACTGCCTGCGCCGACCTGCGACGACACATCGACCGACGCACCGTTCGCCCGTACGGCGATCGTGAGCTTCGTCGGATCGAACGGATCCGGGGCGGTCGTCAGCCGGGTCGCCGTACTGCCGATGACGAGCGGCTGCCCGGTGCCGAGATAGACGTTCGCGGCACCGTTGTCCTCGGGAACGACGGAGACATCGACGAGCGTGGCCAGTTGGTCGATGAGCCGGTCACGCTGATCAAGCAGGTCGTTCGGCGGCTGCCCGGTGCGGCCCAGCGCATCGACGATCTGCGTATTGAGCCGGGCGAGGCTGTCCGCGAGCGTCGAGACTTCCGCCGCGCCGGCCGTGATGCGCGTATTCAGCTCGGCCGCAAACGTGCGCATGCGGCTGTCGTAGCCGGTGAGCTGGTCGGCGAAGATCTTCGCCTTCGACAGCAGCGCCTGCCGTGACGTCATCGATGCCGGGTCGCTCGCCACTTCCTGGAAGGCATTGACGAGAGTGGCGAACGCAGCCGAAATTCCGGTCGACGAATCGCCGAGCACATTGTCGAGCCGCCCCGCTTCCGTCGCGATCGTGTCGTACCGCGCGAAGCTCGAGGCGCTCGAGCGGACCTGCGTCGCGAGAAACGAATCGTAGACCCGGGCGACGGTCGCGACATCCACGCCAGCACCGATCCAGCCGCTGCCGTAAGCCTGCGCGGGCCTCGTGACGAGTTCGACGCGCTGGCGGCTGTAGCCCGCCGTCGCGGCGTTCGCGATGTTCTGACTCGTCGTATCGAGCCCGCGCTGGAATGCGAGCAGGCCCGAGACGGCCGTGGACATGACGTCTGCCATGGCGGATCAGGTCTCCAGGTAGCCGGTTATCGACGCGTAGGGCGCGGACTTGAGCACGCTCGCCACCTGCTCGAGCTTGGCCGCGTAATCCGGATCGGTGGCATAGCCGCCCGCCTGCAGCGCGCGCGCAAACGCCCCCGCGTCTGTTCCGGCGCCCCGGGCTGCTGCATAGCGCGGGTTGTCCCGGATGAGCGCGACATAGTCCTGGAAGCTTTCGGCCGGCGAGCCGTAGGCGCGAAAGGCCTCGGTGCGCGTCGCCGCAACGCCTCCCGCGAATTCCGTCGTGCGCGCCGTCGCCCGTTCCCCGCGCCACGCCGTGGCCTTGATGCCGAACAGATTGTGGCTCGACCGACCGCCCTCGCCCTGCGGCACATGCTGACCCCACCCGGTCTCGAGGGCCGCGTGCGCAATCAGCGTGCGCGGATCGACGCCGAGTTCGGTGCCGGCAGCCTCGGCGTGCGGCCAAAGGTCCTGCACGAACCGGCGGCGCGTCGCCTCCGTTGCAGCAGCGGCCGTGGCGCCTGCGATGTCCGCGGCCTGCGGGGCCGCGGCAGGTGCGACGCCGGCGCGCTGCAGCTGCGCGACCAGCATGTCGGCGAGGCCGAGGCCGGGTCCCTTCGACAGCTCGATCGCGAGCTGGTCGTCATGGAGATCGCGATAGAACCCTGCCTCCTGTCCCGCCAGCGGATCGCCGAAGGAACTGTCGCGCATCGACTTCAGCAGCATGCGCGTGAAGAGGCTTTCGAACTGCCGCGCGGTCTCGCGCAGCGCATCCGGTGTGCCGGCCCGGTCGGCGCGCTTCAGCGCCGCGAGCGACTGCGTATCGCCGAACGATGCACCTCCGGCCGCCCCGACCGCCATCAGATCACGATCAGCTCGGCGCGCAGCGCGCCGGCCGCCTTCAGGGCTTCGAGAATCGCGACGAGGTCGCCGGGTGCAGCGCCGACCTGGTTCACGGCCCGCACGATCTCGTCGAGATTGACACCTGCGCCGAACACGAACATGCGAGCCTCGGGCTGCGAGACGTCGACCTCGCTGCGCTGGACGCCGACGGTCTCGCCGCGCCCGAACGGATTCGGCTGGCTCACGTCGACGCGCTCCGTGATCGTGACCGAGAGCGACCCGTGCGCAACGGCTGCCGGCCGAACCTGCACGCGATTGCCGATCACGACGGTACCGGTCCGGGAGTTGACGATCACGCGGGCCGGCGCGTCACCGGGCTGAATGTCGATCTCCTCCAGGGCCGCGAGGTACGGCGTGCGCTGCGCCGGGTTCTGCGGCGCAGCGACTCGCACCGTCACCGCGTCCATTGCTTGCGCGGTGCCCTCGCCCAGCAAGTCATTGATGCCGCCGGCGAGGCGGGAGGCAGTGGAAAAATCCGGCGTATGCAGATTCAGCAGCACGAACGGCTCGGCGCCGTAGCTGTTTCCGACCTCGCGCTCGACGGTGGCGCCGTTCGGGATGCGCCCGCCGCTCGGCACGTTGACCGCGATGCGCGAGCCGTCCTTGCCGGACACGCCGAATCCGCTGACGAGCATGGCGCCCTGCGCCATCGCGTATACCTGCCCGTCGACGCCGCGCAGCGGTGTCATGATCAGCGTGCCACCACGCAGACTCTGCGCATTGCCGATCGAGGCGACCGTGACGTCGATCGTCTGCCCCGCTTTCGAGAACGGCGGCAACTCGGCCGTGACGGTCACGGCGGCGACGTTCTTCAGCTGCGGATTGACGTTGTCCGGGATCGTGACGCCGAACTTCGCGAGCATCGTGCGAATGCTCTGGATCGTGAACGGTGCCTGGCTCGTCTGGTCGCCGGTACCGTCGAGGCCGACGACGAGGCCGTAGCCGACGAGTTGGTTCGCGCGCACACCCGCGACCGAGGCGAGGTCCTTGACGCGTTCGGCACGAGCCTCGGCGCCGACGACGCAGGCGATGAGCAACCAGAGAATGATTCTGCGCATGGTCAGAAGGGCATCAGCGGCGAGTTGAAAAAGCGGGCCAGCAGCCCGGGCTTGTTGGCCGATGCAAGCGCGCCGCGCCCCCCGTAGCCGATACGCGCATTCGCGACTTTCCAGGAGGGAATCGAGTTGTCGGGCTGGATGTCGATCGGCCGGATCACGCCTTCGACGCGCACGTACTCGCTGCCCTGGTTCAGCGTGAGCCACTTCTGGCCGCGGATCACGAGGTTGCCGTTGCCGAGCCTCCGCACGACCGTCGCACTGATCTCGCCGGACAGGCGATTGCTCTGCGCGCTCGAGCCGGCACCGTTGAACTTCGTCTCGTGGTCGACGCCCATCTGCAGCACTTCGGTGCCGTTCACCGTGACCGGTCGGCCGGCGATCGTCGGGCCGGGCAGTTCCGCGGAGGTCGATTTCTTGGTGCTGGTCGTCGCGCTCTTGCTCGCCTGCGTCTGCTCGGCGAGACGGATCACGACGAGATCGCCGACGTTCCTCGCGACTGCATTCTCGAACAGCGCGACGTCGCGGCCGCTCTGGTAAATCGCCCCGTTCGTGGCGGGCGCGACGGCGTACTCGTCCTGCGGCCATGCATCGAAGCCGCCGTCGTCGGGCGCGCTCGCGCATGCCGAAACGAGCCAGGCGAACGCCGGCAAGAACCACTTCCAGTTGCCTCTCATGACATTCACAGCTGGTTCGTGATGTACGCGAGCATCTGGTCGGTGGTCGAGATCGCCTTGGAGTTCATCTCGTAGGCGCGTTGCGTCTCGATCATCGCGACGAGCTCTTCCACGACATTCACGTTCGAGGCCTCGAGTGATCCCTGCACGAGCGCACCGAGACCGTTCAGTCCGGGCGTGCCGGCCTGGGGCGGGCCGCTCGCGACCGACTCGACGGCGAGGTTTTCGCCGCGCGGCTGCAGACCCGCGGGGTTCACGAAATCGACCAGCTGCAGCGTACCGACCTGCACCGGGGCCGTCTGTCCGGCGGTCAGGGCCGACACGACGCCATCTGCGCCGATCGTGATCGACTGGTAGCCGTCCGGTATCGTGATGCCGGGCTGCAAGCGATAGCCGCTCGACGTGACGAGCTCGCCCTGGGCGTTCATCTGGAAGGCGCCGTCGCGCGTGTAGCCGACGGTGCCGTCGGGCAGCTCGACCTGGAAGAAACCACGGCCGCTCACCGCGACATCGAGTGAATTGCCCGTCGTCGCGAGGTTGCCCTGCGTGTAGAGCTTCTCGGTTGCGACGATCCGCACACCGGTTCCGAGCGACAGGCCCGACGGCGCTTCGGTGTTCTGCGACGTGGCGCCACCGACCTGCCGCACGTTCTGGTACATCAGGTCCTCGAAGACCGCGCGGCCCTTCTTGAAGCCGTTCGTCGAGACGTTGGCGAGGTTGTTCGACGTGACCGTCATGCGCGTCTGCTGCGCCTCGAGTCCGGTCTTTGCTGCCCACAATGCCGAATTCATCGGGAATTCTCCTTACAGGCGCAGGAGGCGGGCCGCGGTCGACCCGTCCTCCTCCGCGGTGCGAATGGCCTTCACCTGCAACTCGAAGCGTCGCGCGAGTTCGATCATCTCGACCATCGCGCCCGCCGCATCGACGTTGCTCGACTCGAGCACGCCCGATGCGAGCCGCACCGAGGCGTCGGCCGGCGCCGCAACGTTGTCCCTGGTGCGAAACAGCCCGTCGTCGCCGCGCTCGAGCGTCTCGATGGGCGGCTTGACCAGCTTGATGCGACCGACCACGGCCGTGGTTTCCGGGCCCTGGCCGAGCGGCACGACCGACAGCGACCCGTCGGCGCCCACCAGCACGGAACCGTGGGGCGGGACCGAAATGGGCCCACCGTCACCGAGGACGGTGTCACCCGCGCCGTTGCGCAGAAGCCCATCGGTGTCGATGCGCAGGTCGCCGGCGCGCGTATAGGCCTCGCTGCCGTCGGCCGCCTGCACCGCGATCCAGCCTTCTCCCTGTACGGCCACGTCGAGATCGCGACCGGTCGCCTGCAGCGCGCCTGCCGTCGTGTCCCAGCCGATCGTCGCATTCGTGGCATAGCTGCGCGACGCGTAACCGCTGCCTTCGACGGCACGCGTCTGGAACGCGGCGAGGTCGGCGCGAAAGCCCACCGTGCTCGCATTGGCGAGGTTGTGGCTGTTCACGGCCTGGGCGCGCAATGTTTCCTTGGCGCCCGTCATCGCGACGTAGAGATACTTGTCCATCAGCGGATGTTGATGATCGTCTGGGTGATCTGGTCGGCAGTCGAGATCATCTGGGCGTTCGCCTGAAAGTTGCGCTGCGCGACGATCATGTTGACGAGCTGCTGCGTGATCTCGACATTCGACGCCTCGAGTGCCCCGGACTGGATCGAGCCGAAGCCCGAACTGCCGGCCGTGCCGCGTTGCGCACTGCCCGAAGTGAATGTCTCGCCCCACTGGGTGTCGCCGAGCTTCTGCAGGCCCTGCACGTTCGCGAAATTGGTGATGGCCACCTGGCCGAGCGCGATCGAGCGACCGTTGGTGTACCGGGCACTCACGACACCGGTCGCGTCGACATCGATGCCGCTCAGGGCGCCGGTCGTGAAGCCGTCCTGCGAGAACTGCACGCCGAAGTTGCTGCCGTACTGCGTGGCTCCGCGCAGGTCGAGCGTCAGCGCCATTGGCGCGGCACCCGTGGTCGGCGCATGCGGCGGAAATGCGATGGTGCCCGCCGCCGGCGTGACGAGCGCGCCGCTGCTGTTGAACGTCAGCGACTGCGGTGTGCCGACCGCCGCGCCGTCGGTGTACGCCTGCACGGTCCACTCGTTCGCGACCGCACCCTTGACGAAATAGAAGCTCGTCGTGTGCGCGGCGCCGAGCGAGTCGTATACCGTCATCGACGTCTGGCGATTGAAGCTCGTCGCATCGGCCGGGTCGAACGCATTGGCCGGTGCCACGGCATCGGCCGGCAGGTTGAGCGCCATCGTGACCGTGGAGGTCGCCTGTGGCGCGCTCTCGTTTGTCACGAGGCGCAGGTCCGTCAGGCCACCCGTGTTGAAGCCGCCGTTGGCGAGCGGCGGAAACACCTGCAGCCGTGCACCGGTCGAACTGACGACATAGCCCTGGTTGTCGGCCCTGAACGCACCGGCGCGCGAGTACGCGAGGGCGCCTCCATCGCTCAGCGTGAAGAAGCCGTCGCCCGACAGCGCGAGGTCGAGATTGCTGTCGGTGAAATCGATATTGCCCTGCGAGAACTGCTGGGCGACCGAGGCCACTTTCACGCCGTTGCCGGTCGCGGTGTTCGATACGCCGAACGGCGTGACGGCAAAGAGGTCGGCAAACTCGGTGCGCGAACTCTTGAAGCCGGTCGTCGAGCCGTTCGCGATGTTGTTCGCGGTGACTGCGAGGTCGCTGGAGGCGGCATTCAGGCCGCTGAGTGCGATCGTGAAAGGCATGGTGTCGGAACTCCCTGCGGATGATTGGTGGTCAGAACACCCGGCGCACGTCGGCGAGCGTCACGGGACCGGCGCCGGCGGTGTTCAGGGTGAGCGCATACGTGCCCGAATCGATGCTGACGCTCGCGACGAGGTCGGCGATCAGCGTGTCCGCGGCCTGGTTGACCCCCGCCACCGTGGCTGTCGCATCGATCGAGTAGACTCCGGGCGGTGCCGTCGTGCCGTCGCTGGCGGTACCGTCCCAGCTGAAGAGCGTGGTGCCGTCGGTCGGTGCCACCTGCAGCGTGCGCACGAGCTCGCCGCCGGCATTGCGGACATTGACCGTAACCGAGGTCGCACCGGTCGGCGTCGCGACGCCGCCGACAATCGAGCCGTCGGCCGCCAATGTTGCGCGACTGCCCTCGAGCAGCACGTAGCGACCGACGAGCGACGCACCGTCGAGCATGGCCGAACTCTTGATGCCGGCCGTGAGCGAGGCGAGCGAGGCGTTCATTTCCTGCACGCCCGACACCTGGCTGAACTGCGCGAGCTGGCTGACGAACTGCGTCGAGTCGAGCGGCTTCAGCGGATCCTGGTTCTTCAGCTGCGTCGTCAGCAGCATCAGGAAATCCTGCTGGTCGAGCGACGCGTCGCCCTTGCCCGCCGCGCCGGCCTGCACGGTGTCGAAGCCGAGGCCCGCGTACGGATTCGTGCTGCGGTCCGCCTGTATCGTGCTCACGACTGGCCGAGCCTCAGGGTCGCCATCAGCAGGGACTTCGCCGTATCCATGACTTCGACGTTGTTCTGGTAACTGCGTGACGCGGAAATCATGTCGACCATCTCCTCGACGACATTGACATTGGGCGCGTACACATAGCCTTCCGCGTTCGCGAGCGGATTGCCGGGCTCGTAGCGGGCGGTCGGCGCGGCGTCGCTCTCGACGATGCCGCGCACGCGCACGGCACCGCCGTTGCCGTCCGCGGCACGCGCTCCCGTGGTTGCCTGTCGCACCGCCTCGAAGACGGGGTGACGCGCCCGGTAGACCGACGCGGCGTCTCCGCCGACACTGTCGGCGTTCGCGAGATTGCTCGCGACCGTGTTGAGCCGCACGGACTGGGCTGCCATGCCCGAGCCGGCGATGTCGAAGATCCTGAATGACGACATGGTGGTGCTCCTGGGGCGCTACTGTCCTGTGATCGCGGTCATCAGGCTGCGAAAGCGCGCATTGAGGAACGTGAGCGTCGCCTGGTAGCGGACCGCGTTCTCGGCGAATGCCGCCTGTTCGAGCTGCGGTTCGACCGTGTTGCCGTCGAGCGAGGGCGCGAGCGGCGTGCGATAGCGCAGCGCCACAGCCGCATCGCCAGCAGCACTGTCGGTCGACAGATGGCCGCCCGATGTCCGCGCCAGTGGCAGCGCGGCGCGCGGATCGCCGGCGGCAGCGAGTGCCGCACGAAAATCGATGTCGCGTGCCTTGAATCCGGGTGTGTCCGCGTTTGCGAGATTGTTCGCAATCAGTTCGGTGCGCTTTGCGCCGAGCGCGAGCGCTTGCGGATGCACACCGAGATAGGCGTCAAGATCGAATCGCATGTCGGTTCCACCGTCAGAAATCTGACTGCCTGCATGCGGAGCAAACGCTGTGCCACCACGCGCCCGGGGCGCGACTCCCGGCGCTACGGGTGCCGCCCCGCCTCCGGGGCGTGACGTACATCACGCAGCTGCGGCAAATCCTTGCCGCCGTGCCGGCAGGTCGTGAGCTGCCCACGCGGTGGCACGCGACCTGCACGTTTGCCGGCATGTTCCGACGAGGTGTACCCGCACTCTTCCTGCTCGCGCTCACGGCGGCATGCCGTCTGGCACAGGCGCAGTTGCAGGCCGTCGAGGACCCCGCGCGCATCGCGGCGGCAGCCGAGCACTTCGTCCTGCGGGAGCTGCCGGCAACGTCGCGCGCCTCGGCACGCGTGCGCGCCGCGGCGCTCGACGCGCGACTGCGGCTCGCCCGCTGCAACGGCCCGCTCGAAGCGGCCTGGTCGCCGGGAGCCGTACCGAGTGCCCGTACGACTGTCCGGGTGAGCTGCACCGGGAGTGCGGCCTGGCGCATCAACGTACCCGTCACGCTGAGGAGCCGCGTCGAAGCCCTGGTGCTCGTCGCGCCGGCAGCCCGCGGTGCCTCCCTCGGCGACGGTGACGTCGCCGTGAAAACCGTCCTGGTCGATGGCCTCGCGCACCTCTATATACGGTCGCTCGATGAAGTCGCGGGACGCCACCTGGCGCGCGCCGCACCGGCCGCAGTGCCTTTGCAGGCGACCTGGTTCGCCGCCGACAACATCATCAGGCGCGGCCAGGCGGTGACGCTGGTCGCCGCGGTCGATGGCGTGCGGATTCGCGCGGCGGGGCGTGCATTGAGCGACGGTGCCGCGCACGAGCGCGTCCGCGTGCAGAATCTCTCGTCGCTCAAGGTCGTCGAGGGCATCGTCGAAAACGACACCGAAGTGCGGGTCACGCCACGTTGACCTGCGCCCAGGGTCCCGGATCTAAAGTATTCCACGGTCGCGCCGATACAGCGGCTGACACGGACGGGAGAGTGCGCCGATGGCAAACAAAATCAATGGATTAGATTCCAATCCTGCAAGAGCTTCTGAGACTACGGCCATCTCGCGCACGCGCTCGTCGACGGCGGGCGACGCCGGGTCCCGCGCGCCGGCCGATCCGGCCTCCGGCGTACGGATCACCGAAAGCGCGCGCCAGCTCGCGGCACTCGAGGCTGCAGTCAAGCGGCTGCCGCAGGTCGACGAGGCGCGCGTCGAGAAGATTCGCAAGGCCATCGAGGACGGCAGCTACACGATCGATGCAGAGGCGACGGCGACGAAGCTCCTCGTGTTCGAGCACGACCTCGACAGCCTCACCCGGACCACGAGGTAACCGCGCCGCATGGACCCTGCCGTGACGCGCGAAGCGCTCGAACGACTCATCGACGAACAGGCGGCGTGCCTCGCGCGCCTCGAGGAGATGCTCGAGCGTGAGCATCGCTGCCTCGTCGCTCGCGACATCGAATCGCTCGCCGCCGCCGGACGCGAACGCCAGCAATGTGTCGGCGTGCTGTTGCGTCTCGACGCCGAGCGCTCGTCGCTTTGCCGGATGCTCGGCCACGCGCCCGATGCTGCAGGCATGCAGAAGCTGCTCGAATGGTGCGACCCGTCGAGCGAGCTCGGGCCGCGCTGGGCCACCTGCACGGAACACACCCGCCGTTGCCGCAAGTTGAACGATCGCAACGGCGCGCTCGCGACCGCGCAGCTGCGCAACCTCTCGGGCCGCCTCGACGCCCTCACCGCCGGCGCAGGACACCGCAAGGACACCTACGCGCCCCAAGGTGCTGCACGTACAACGCCGAAGGGCCGCCTGCTCGCCGCGACCGTCTGACCGTCCGGACAACGGGTGTATGCTGCGGACTCGGGTCACGAGGAGCAGCCATGAAGAACAGCGAATGGCGGATGGCGAACGACGCTCGGCCAGAGACGGGTGGCCGCCGGCCGGTTGTCGCGGGCATGCTCGCGGGCGCGGTCGTGAGTCTCGCGCTGGTGAGCTGCGGCGGTGCGCCGTCTGGTGCATCGAACGAGACGGCAGCGGCCGCGCCCGCAGCCTCTCCCGCGTCCACGGAATCGAGCGCTTCCGCGAAGCTGCCCGCCGAGGTCGAGGGCGCACTCGCGGCACGCGTGGAGGAGTGCACCGGAGCCGGTGGCGTGCCCCACACCAACAAGGCGGTCGAGCGCGCCGACCTCAATGGCGACGGCTACGAGGACTACGTGCTGTTCGCCGGCTGGATCGACTGCGAGAACGCCGCGAGCGTCTACGGCGATCGCGCAAAGCCGATCACGATTCTCGTCGGCGACGGCAAGGGCGGTGCCCGCGTGGCCCTCGAGAACTACGTGTATGACGCGCGCATCGAATCCACGGGCGCCGGCGCGAAAGCCTGGCTCACCGTCTCGGGCGAGAACTGCGGGCGCCCGCCGGCGCCGGATTTCGCGAGCGAGGCGTTCTGCGAGCGTCCCATCGCATGGAATGCACAGGACGGGCGATTCGACTTCGCGCCGGTGTCGGCCGTCAGGATGATCGGCTAGCGAGATCCGCGGGCGTGTTGATGTCGCCGCCCGGCCGCTCCGCTGCCTCGACGACCTGGATCGTGAGTCCGTGTTCGAGCGCCCGCAGCTGCTCGAGCTTCTCGAGCTGCTCGAGCCGGGTCGGCGCGAGCGATGCGACGCGCAGCAGTGCGCCGACCCGATAGGCATAGAGGCCGATGTGGCGCTGCGCGCAGCGCCACGCCGCTTCGCCCGGCTCGGCGCCATGCGCCGCGTCCCGGTCCCACGGAATCGGGGCGCGGCTGAAATACAGCGCCCGCCCGGCCCCCGCGACGACGACTTTCACGACATTTGGATCGAGGTACTCGTCGCGCGACACGAGCGGCGTGGCGGCAGTGGCGATGGCCGCCTCCGGATGCGACTCGAGCGCCGCAGCCACCTGGTCGATGATCGCCGCCGGCATCCACGGTTCGTCGCCCTGCAGGTTCACGACGATGTCGTCGGCGTGAAACCCGTGCCGGCGTGCAACCTCGGCGATGCGGTCGGTGCCGGAGGCATGGTCAGGTGCGGTCATGGAGACTTCGGCACCTGCGGCGCGCGCGGCGTCGGCAATGCGCGCATCGTCCGTCGCGACGATCACGCCCGCGGCGCGCGAGGCGCGCGCGCGCTCGTAGACGCGCACGATCATCGGCGCGCCGTCGATCAAGGCCAGCGGCTTGCCCGGAAAGCGCGACGAACCCCAGCGCGCGGGTATGACGACACGGAACATCGCGGTGTCAGCGCTCGAGCAGCGCGTCGTCGGCTGGCAGCGGCCTCGCCTCCTCGACCAGCATGATCGGCACGCCGTCGCGTATCGGGAACGCGAGCCGATCGATGCGGCAGACGAGCACGGCCGCGGCGCGATGATGGACGACGGGCCCCTTGCAGAGCGGGCAGGCGATGATGTCGAGCAGTCGGGTATCCAAGGGTGTCCCTCAGCGGCCGCGGGCGGCCGCGGCGATTTTCGCTCCGACGAGCGCGAGCAGCGCGCGCGCATCCTCGTCGCCGAACGTCGCCGTGACCGGCACGTAGCCGAGGCGCGACGACGCGAACGGCGCACATTTTACGGCATCCTTCTCGGTCATGAGGATCGGCAGGTCGTCGTCGAATGCGAGGTCGGCCGCCGTGAATGCGTGGTGATCCGGAAACGCGTGCGGAATCACCTCGAGGCCGGCGGCGCGCAGCGTGCGAAAGAAGCGCTCCGGGTGACCGATGCCCGCGACCGCGTGCACGCGCTGCCCCGCGAGGCTCGCGAGCGGCAACGCCGCATCCGACGGCCCCGCGAGCGGCAGCACGCTCGTCGCCGCGAGCCGCATCTGGAAAACGGGTCGCCCGGCGAGGCTGCGCTCGCCCGACCCGTCGAGCAGGATCACGGCATCGACCGTGCGCAGCCGCGCCGACCCTTCGCGCAGCGGACCGGCCGGCAGCATGAGTCCGTTGCCGAAGCCGCGCGCCCCGTCGATCAGCACGAGTTCGCAGTCGCGCGCCAGCGCGAGGTGCTGCAGCCCGTCGTCGGCGATGATCACATCGACATTCTGCGTGGCGAGGAGACGCGCGGCGACTACCCGCTCGCGACCCACCGCCACGGGCCGCCCCGTGCGGCGGTGGATCAGGAGCGGCTCGTCACCGACATCCGCGGCGGGCGAGCCCGCCTCGACCAGCCGCGGCGCATCGCTGCCGCGCCCGTAGCCCCGCGACACGACCCCGGGCCGGATGCCGCTCGCGACGAGTTGCGAGACGAGCCAGATCGCAAACGGCGTCTTGCCCGTGCCACCGACTGTCAGGTTGCCGACGACGATGACCGGCACCGGCAGCCGGGTCGACCGCCGCAGACCGAGCGCGTAGGCCGCGCGACGCGCCGCGACAGCGAGCGCGAACAGCCACGACAGCGGCCGCAGCAGCGCCGCCCCGGAGGCGCGCTCGTACCAGACCGCATTGAGCCAGCGCTCCACGGTGCGCCGCCCGCTCAGGCGTTGAACTGCATGCGATGCAGCTGCGCGTAGGCGCCGCCGCGCGCCAGCAGGTCGGCGTGCGTGCCGTGCTCGACGATGGCGCCCTCGTCCATCACGATGATGTCGTCGGCCTGCTCGACCGTCGAGAGCCGGTGTGCGATCACGAGCGTCGTGCGGCCCTTCTGCAGTCGCGTGAGCGCAGCCTGGATGTGACGCTCGGATTCGCTGTCGAGCGCCGACGTCGCCTCGTCGAGCACCAGCACCGGCGCATCCTTCAGGATCGCGCGCGCGATCGAGATGCGCTGCCGCTGCCCCCCGGAGAGCAGCGCACCGCGATCGCCGACGTGCGTGTCGAGACCCTGCGGCAGCTCGCGCGCGAAATCCATCACGTACGCGGCCTCCGCGGCCGCCTCGATCGCCTCCGCGCCTGCGTCCGGCCGGCCGAACGCCACATTGGCGCGGATCGTGTCGTCGAACAGCACGATGTCCTGGCTCACGACCGCGACCTGGTCGCGGAGATTCGCGAGCCGGTACTCGCGCAGGTCCGCGCCGTCGAGGCGCACCACGCCCTGCTGCGGGTCGTAGAAGCGCGGCAGCAGCGCCACCAGCGTCGACTTGCCGCTGCCCGAGCGGCCGACGATCGCGAGCGTGCGTCCGGCCGCGACCGTGAGGTCGATGCCCCGCAGGACCTGCCCCTTGTCCGCGCGGTACGCGAAGCTCACGCCGCGATACTCGATGTCGCCGCGCGCGCGGCCCACGGTGCGGGCGCCGCCCTCGTCCTCGTTGCCGCTGTCGAGCACCGCGAACACGCTCGCGCCCGCCGCGATGCCCTGCTGCAGCGGCCCGAACACATTGACGAGCCGGCGCAGCGGCGCGGTGACGAGCAGCAACGCGGTCAGGAACGACATGAACTCGTCGACGCGCATCGCGCGCGTCTGCACCTGGCTGATCGCGAAATAGAGCACGCCCGCGAGCCCGATCGACGCGATGAACTGCACGACGGGATTGCTCATCGCGCGGGCATTCACGAGCCGCATGTTGCTGTGGCGGTTCAGCTCGTTGGCCCGCTCGAAGGCCTCCTCCTGCCGGCGCTGCGCGTTGAATACGCGCACCACGCGCTGCGCATCGAGCGTTTCCTTGGCGACGCGCGTGACGTCCGCCATCGAGTTCTGGATGCGGGTGCTGTAGCGGCGGAACGAGCTGTTGATGCGCCGGATCAGCCACGAGATGAGCGGCGCGAGCACGAGGGCGAACGCGGCGAGCTGCCAGTTGAGCCAGAAGAGGTAGCCGAGCAGCACGACGATCGTGAGCGTGTCGCGTATCAGCACCGTAACCGCGTTGGTCGTCGCTTCCGCGACCTGCTCGATGTTGTAGGTGAGCCGCGACAGCATCTCGGCCGTGGAGGTCGCATCGAACCAGGCCACCGGCAGCCGCAGGTACTTCGCGAAGAGCTCACCACGCAGCGCCTTGATGATGCGCCGGCCGACCGACGCCGGGAAGTAGTTGGACACGTAGTCGCCGATGCCGCGCAGGAAAAACAGCACGACCGCGCCGAGCGGCACGATCCAGATCACGCGCGGATCGTGCTCGACGAAGGCGCCGCCGAGAAAGATCTTGACGAGGTACGCGAGCAGCGCATCGGTCGAGGCAAAGAGCGCCATGCCGACGACGCCGACGAGGAACGTGCCGATGTAGGGCCGCGCGTACCCGAGCAGCCGCCGATAGACCTGCCCCGGATTCGTCACGACGGGCGGGACGACCGGGACGCTCACGACCCGGCGGATTCCGCGTCGTTGACGGTGGCGATGTTGATCTCGGAAAAGCCGAGCTTGCCGAGCACATCCATCGCCGTCACGACCGATTGATGGGTGGCCCGGCCGTCGGCGCGCAGCGTAACGGGCCGGTTGCGCTCATCGCCCGCGACCTTCAGCACTGCCGCGCGCAGTGTGTCCGCGCTCGCGTTGACGAGGTCGCGTTCGTTGACCCGATAGCCGCCGCCCTGGGTCACGGTCACGACGAGCGTTTCCCTTGCCGGGCGCTGTACCGGCACGTCGCGCGCCTCGGGCAGCCGGACACGCAGGCGCCCTTCCTGCACGAAGGTCGAGGACAGCATGAAGAACACGATGAGCAGCAGCACGACGTCGATCAGCGACGTCAGGTTGAGCTCCGGCTCGTCGGTGCGGCGTGGTCGCAGGTTCATGCGGTGCCCGGCTGGTGACGGCCGGCCGCAGCATCGACTTCGTCGGCGAGCCGCAGCGCATCCTTCTCCATCTGGATCACGATGCGATCGACCTTGCCGCGCAGCAGCCGAAAGCCGATCAGCGACGGAATCGCGACCGTGAGGCCGGCTGCCGTCGTGATCAGCGCCTCGGCGATGCCTCCCGAGAGCATGCGCGGATCTCCCATGCCGCCCGCCTGGATGGCATTGAACGCCTTGATGATGCCGGTCACGGTGCCGAGGAGCCCGAGCAGCGGGCTCACGCCCGCGATCATGTTCAGCGAATTGAGGAAACGCTCGAGCTCGTGCACGACGTGGCGCCCGGTGTCCTGCAGCCGCTCCATCATGATCTCGCGGGGCCGGTGACGGTTGGCGAGCCCCGCCGCCAGCACGCGACCGAGCGGCGAGTTCTGCTCGAGCGCGGCGATCACCTTGTCGTTGATCTGGTTACCTTCGATCAGCGCGCCGACCTTCTTCGTCAGGTCGGGTGGTATCACGCGCTTGTCCTGCAGGGTCCAGAAACGCTCGAGGATGATCGCGGCGGCGCCGATGGAACACAGGATGATCGGCCACATCAACGGCCCGCCCGCGCGCACGATTTCCCACATCCGTCCGATCCTCGGCCTTGGAGTCCGTGCGCATCATACCGGAGCGCGCCAGGGCCAGGGGTAGCCCTCGCGCTGCGCCCGCCGGACCACGACGCCGGACGTCGCGTCGACGACGAAGCGGATCGCGCCGTCGCGCGCCGTGTCGTAGCGCGCGGAGCGACCGAACGCGAACCGGTGCGCACCGATCGACAGCGTCATGTCGCAATTCGCCGCCACGTCGATCGTCGCCGGGCCGCTCGCCCAGCGGCTGCGTTCGGCGCAGGGCCGCGCACTGGCCGGACCGCCCGGCCACGCGCGCGGCACGAGGATTTCCCCGACCTCGAGCGCGGCCGCCAGTTCGGCGGCGCCGGCGGCGTGATCGGCACGCAGGTGAGGCATCAGGAGGCGATCGACCCGCCGGATGCCCCGGGCCCGCAGCCACGGCACGACGATACGTGCCATGCGGCGCCCGCCGGTGCCGAAGGTATCACCGGTTCCGTGGACGACGAGCTCCCGCGCCGTGCGCACCACCGCCACTTGGCCCTGCCCGGCATCGAACACGACGATCTCGATCTGTGTTGCCGCAAGCGGCGTCGCGCCAAAGGCGAGCGGGACGACACCCGCGAGCGCCGAGGCGCGCAGCGCCGGTGGCCACGGCAGGATCGCGACACCCACGGCCGGCACGACGACGAACCACGCCCACGACGGCACGACGAGCGACACGAGCGCATGGGGCCACACTGCGGCGGATTCGAGCGCCGGCCAGAGCTGCGCGTGGAGCCAGGCGCCCGCGGCAAAGACGGCATCGGCGAGCACTGGCGCAATGCCGAGCGCCGCGGTGGCGGCAAGCGTGAGCGGCACGAGCAGCAGCGTGAACACCGGAATCGCGAGCGCATTGACGACGAAGCCCGCCAGTGACAGGCCGCCGAACGCGACCAGCGTGACCGGCACGAGCGCGATCGACACCGCGAGCTGCACGCGCGCGGCCTCGTGCACGCGGCCGGCACGGCCGATGCGCGCGCCCGCAGCGAGAATGATTGCACCGACGGCGCCGAACGACAGCCAGAAGCCGCTCGACAGTGCGGCGAACGGATCGAGCACGATCACGACCACGAGCGCGACGCCGAACGCGTGCAGCGGGCCGCTCGCGCGTGCCGCCTGGCGCGCGAGCAACCACGCGGCGAGCATCACGAGCGTGCGCTGGGTCGGCACGGAGAACCCGGCGAGGAGCGCATACCCGAAGGCCGCGGCGACGCCGAGAGCGGCCGCGAAGGACTCGCGCGGTACCCGTTCGCGCAGTCGCGAGACGTGCTGCCACAGTCGTCGGGCTGCCGCGATGGCGAGCGCCGCAAACAGTGTGACGTGCAGGCCCGAGATCGCAACCAGATGAGTCGTGCCGGTGGCATTGAACACGCGCCACTGCTCGTTCGACATCGCGCCCGTCACGCCGACCGCGAGCGCGGCCAGCAGCGCCGCGGCGTCTCGATCAGGGACCGTGGCCGCGATGTGGTTCGCGATTTGCGCACGCAGGCGGTCGACCGGTGCGAACCCCTGGGCGACACGCCGGTTCAGACGGCTGCGCGCGAGCACGGTACCGAGCGCTTCGATGCCTTCCCGGAACCACACGCGTTCCATGTCGGGGCCCGCGGGGTTCGCCGCGGCGCGCGGCGCGCGCAATCGCAGCGCGAGTTGCCACACCTCGCCGACCCGCGGCGCCGTGTGCGGCTGCACCCAGCGCAGGCGCGCCGTGAGTGTCGCGCCGCCAGCACGCGGGTCGAGCGCGAGCGCCGCATCGAAGGTGGTACCGGATTCGCCGGCGACCGGGATCGTCAGCACGCGGGCCGTGGCGAGCACGCGCTCGCCGTCGCGGGCGGGGGGCCAGCGGCCGTCGATCGCGGCAGACACATGCAGGGCGGTATACGCGCCACCGGCGAGCAGCGCGACAGCGAAGGCCGCTGCGCGCGGCAAGGCGCAGCGTGCGGCCAGTGCGGCCGCCGCGGCCGTACCGGCGAGCGCAAGCGCCGCGCAGGGCCCGTACGGCGGCGGCAACGCGAGGGCTCCGAGCGATCCGGCGAGGAAAGCCAGCGCGGCGATCAGTGTCATGGGTCACGCTCGCCCGCACACCGGTGGGCGCTGCGGCATGGCCCTGCTAGAGTGGCGCGGCCCCATGCCTCGTCATCTCATCCGCAAGTGGACGCCGTCGCCCGAACAGATCCGCAGCCACTGGTATCTGCGGCCGTTCGGTACCCGCATCGCGGACCCCGCGCTCTGGTCGGTCACCCGCCGGGGTGTCACGGCAGCCTTCGGCGCGGGCCTCGCCATCTGCTTCGTTCCGCTGCCGGTGCACCTCGTGCTCGCAGCCATCGTGGCGGTCGTCGCGCGCATCAACGCGCCGGTGCTGGTCGCGACGGTGCTGCTCGTCAACCCGCTGACCTTCGTGCCGGTCTACTACTCCGCGTATCGGGTGGGTGCCGCGCTCCTCGGCCACGTTCCGCAGCCGTTTCGCTTCGAGCTGTCCTGGGCCTGGCTGCAATACGGCCTCGGTCCGCTCTGGAAGCCGTTCCTCGTCGGTTGCCTCGTCTGCTCGGTCGTGGCCGGCGTGCTCGGCTGGGCGCTGCTCGAGTGGTTCTGGCGTCATCACGTGCGCAAGAGATATCGCACGCGCGCGACGAGCGCGACGCGTTAATCGGCGCTGATCGCCCCGAAACTCAGGCGGGCACCAGCTGCCCGTCCACGAGCCGCAGCACACGGTCCATCCGTTCCGCGAGGCGCGGATCGTGCGTCACGACGACGAGGCTCGTGCCGCGCTCGCGGTTCAGTTCGAGCATCAGCTGGAACACCTGCTCGGCATTGGCACCGTCGAGATTGCCCGTCGGCTCGTCGGCGAGCACGAGGCGGGGCGTAGTCACGAGCGCGCGTGCGACCGCCGCCCGCTGGCGCTCGCCGCCCGAGAGCTGATGCGGCCGATGCGCGAGGCGCGCGCCGAGACCGACCCGCTCGAGGAGCGCCCTCGCCCGCTCGCGCGCCACCGCGACTTTCTCGCGGCGCACGAGCAGCGGCATCGCCACGTTCTCGAGCGCGGAGAACTCTGGCAGCAGGTGGTGGAACTGGTAGACGAAGCCGATCGCGCGATTGCGCAGTTCGCCGCGCTCGCGTTCGGTCACGGCATGGATGTCGCGGCCGTCGACCCGCACGCCGCCGGCGGTCGGCTGATCGAGCCCGCCGATCACCTGCAGCAAGGTCGTCTTGCCCGAGCCCGATGCCCCGATGATCGCGAGGCGCTCGCCCGCCCGCACCGCGAGTTCGACGCCGCGCAATACCTCGAGCTCGACCGGTCCCTGCCGGAACTTGCGCCACAGGGCGCGCGCCTCGAGCACGATGTCGTTCGTTGCGTCAGTCATGTCTCAATGCCTCCGCGGGCGCCGTGCGCGCCGCGCGCCAAGCCGGATAGAGCGTCGCGAGCGCGCACAGCACGAACGCGACACCACACACCTGCGCGACATCCCGCCATTCGACGAAGGCCGGCAGGTCGCTCATGTAATAGACCCGTGCATCGAGGAACTGCGTACCGAGCGCGCGCTCGAGCATCCGCACCAGCGACTCGAGGTGGCGCGCGACCAGGATCCCGAGCCCGGCGCCGAGCGCCGTGCCGGCGAGGCCGATCAGCACGCCCTGGATCGCGAACGAGCCGAGCACATTGCGCGGGCCGGCGCCGAGCGTGCGCAGGATCGCGATGTCGGTCTGCTTGTCCTTGACGATCATCACGAGCGTCGCGACGATGTTGAACGCCGCCACGGCGACGATCATCAGCAGGATCACGAACATCAGCGACTTCGTGATCTCGATCGAGCGGAAGAAGTTCGCGTGGTTGCGTGTCCAGTCGCTGACGTAGAAGCCCCCGCCGAGCGCGAGCGCCACCTCGCGCACGATGCGCGGCGCGGCATAGGGGTCATCGAACTCGAGGCGCAGCCCGGTGACGCGATCGCCGGTGCGGTAGAGGCGCGCGGCATCGGCGAGGTCGACGAGCGCGAGGCCGCGGTCGAATTCGTACATGCCCGAACTGAAGATGCCGCTCACCGTGAAGCGGCGCATGCGCGGCACGACGCCGGTCGGTGTCGCCGTGCCCTCGGGCGCAATCAGCACGACGCTCTCGCCGACCTGCGCGCCGAGTTCACGCGCGAGCGCATCCCCGAGCACGATGTGCCAGCTGCCCGGCGTCAGCGACGCGAGCTTCCCCTCCACCATGCGATCCGCGAGGCTGTCGGCAGTGCGCTCCTCCGCCGGCTCGATGCCGCGGACCTGCGCGCCGGTGATCGTCTCGCCGTGCGCCAGCATCGACTGCGCCTCGATGTAGGGCACCGCCGCGCGCACGCCGGCAGTCGCGAGTGCCACCTGGCGCGCGCCCCGCCAGTCGTCGAGCGTGCCCTCGAGACCCATCAGCGTCGCATGCGCGGTCACCGCGAGGATGCGGGTACGCAGCTCGCGTTCGAAACCGTTCATCACCGACAGCACGACGATCAGCACCGCGACACCGAGCATCAGGCCGGCCACCGAAATGAACGCCACGATCGAAATGAAGCCGCGCCGGTGCGTCGAGGACAGGTAGCGCCTGCCGATCCACCATTCGTAGAAGCGCGTCATCGGCTACTCGTAACGCAGCGCTTCGGCAGGCGCGACGTGCGCGGCCCGCAGGGCGGGGTACACGGTCGCGAGCGCGGTCAGGAGGAACGCCGCGCCGCCGATCCAGGCCACGTGGCGCCACTCGAGCACCGACGGAATGCTCGTGATGTAGTACACGCTCGAATCCATGATCTCGAAGCCGAAGGTGCGCTCGAGGAACGCGACGATCGGCGTCACGTTGCGGGCCATCGCGACGCCGAGCACGACACCCGCGAGCACGCCGCACCAGCCGATCACGAGTCCCTGGGTCGCGAACACGCCCATGACACGCCGTGGCGCCGCACCGAGCGTGCGCAGGATCGCGATGTCGGTGCGCTTGTCGGTGACCACCATCACGAGCATCGCGACGATGTTGAAGGCCGCGACCGCGACGATCAGCAGCAGGATCAGGGACATCATCGTCTTCTCGATGCGGATGGCACGGAAGTAGTTGGCGTGGTCCTGCGTCCAGTCACGCACCACCGTGCCGACGGGCAGTGCCGCACGCAGCGCCGCGGCACGGGCCGGCGCCGCCAGCGCGTCATCGAAGCGCACGTGCACCGAGCCCTTGCGGCTGCCCGCCGGGAGCACCGCACGCACGTCGGCGAGCGAGGCGAGCATCAGCACGCCGTCGTGGTCCTGCAGGCCCACCTCGAACGTGCCCGCTACACGGAATTGCCGCAGACGCGGCGCGGGGGCGCCGCCCGGGCCGATCGAGGGCACGAGCAGTGTCACCGTGTCGCCGGAAGCGACGCCGAGGCGCTGGGCGACGACCGAGCCGAGGATCACGCGATTGCTGGCCGGCGTGAGCGCCGCGAGGGAGCCGCTCGTCACGGCACGCGCGAGGTCGGTCACGGTGCCCTCGATGCCCGGATCGATGCCGCGCAAGACGACGGGCAGCATTTCGGGCGTGTGCAGCGCGAGGGCCTGCACCTCGATGTAGGGTGCGGCCCCGACGACACCCGGCACCTTCTGCGCCCGGGCGGCCAGCTCGAACAGGTTCTCGCTGCTGCCGGGCGCCGGTGCGATCCGTGCATGCGAGGACAGCGACAGCAGGCGATCGCGGAGTTCGCCCTCGAAGCCGTTCATGACGGACAGGATCACGATCAGCGCCGCCACGCCGATGCACACCCCGATCACCGACACCCAGGTGATGAAGGAGACGAAGAACTTGTGGCTGCGGGCGCGCACATAGCGCAGGCCCACGTAGACGGGCAGCGGGTGGAACATCCTGCGCGGCATTATGACGCAGTTCACACAAACGGCGGTCGATCGCATCCCGGGGGCGGGCGCTGCCGCGCGCCGGTGCTATAGTCAAACGGCTTGCTTCCCGGAGGTGTCCCATGTCCTCACGTGCCGCATCCTGGCTTCTCGCCGGACTCGCGCTGTCCGGCGTCGCTGCGGCGGAGACCATCGTGGTCGACGGCCAGGTGGCCGTGCGCGCCACGAACATCGAGCGCCCCTCGCGAGGCGCGACGATGGCGTCCGTCGAGCAGCGCTTCGGCGCACCGAACTCGAAACACGCCGCAGTGGGCGAGCCGCCCATCACGCGCTGGGACTACGCGCATTTCTCGGTGTTCTTCGAACGCGATCGCGTGATCCACGCCGTCGCCACCGGCAGCTGACCGCCGCCCATTCCGGGACGCGCCCGGGACAGGTAAGCTGCCGCGCTTCGCGGCGGCCCGTTGCCGTCCGCGGGCACGATGAGCACGCTCGAACCCCTCCTTCCCGGCGAGGCACGACCTCGCGTCCGCTGGCACCAGCTCTACGGCAGTGCGCCGTCGCTCGCACTGGCTGAAGCGGCTGCGCAGGCGTCGCGGCTGCTGCTCGTCGTCTGCGCGAGTTCGCGCGAAGTCGAACGCCGCGCCGCGGAGATCGACTTCTACGCCGACGGCGCGCTGCCTGTGCGCACTTTCGCCGACTGGGAAGTGCTGCCCTATGACCGCTTCTCGCCGCACCCGGACCTGACATCGGCGCGCCTCGCGACCCTGGCCGACCTGCCCGAGGCACGCCGCGGCGTGCTTCTCGTGGCCGCGGACACGCTGCTCGGGCGCCTGCCGCCGGCGCAGTACATCCGCGGACGCAGCTTCCAGCTCGCGCGCGGCGAGCGCCTCGCGCTCGAGCCGCTGCGCACGCGGCTCGTCGAGTCCGGCTACGCCGCCGTGAGCCAGGTGACCACGCCCGGCGAGTTCGCGCTGCGCGGCTCGCTGCTCGACGTGTACCCGATGGGCGCGACGCATCCGCTGCGCATCGACCTCTTCGACGACGAGATCGACGCGATCCGCCGCTTCGACCCGGACACGCAGCGTTCGCTCGATGGCCTCGATGCGGTCAGGCTCCTGCCCGCACGCGAGACGCCGCTCGATCCCGATGCGGTGCGCGCGTTCCGTCGCCGTTATCGCACGCGCTTCGAAGGCGACCCCACACGCTCGGAGATCTATCGAGGCGTGAGCGAGGGCCGCGCCCCACCCGGCATCGAGTTCTACCTGCCGCTGTTTCACGACTCGACCGCCCTCCTCTGCGACTTCCTGCCGCCGGACACCGTGCTCGTCGAGAACGCCGGACTCGACGACGATCTCGCCCGCGCGTGGTCCGACATCGAGGCGCGCCATGAAGCGCAGCGGCACGACATCGAGCGGCCGCTGCTCGCACCGGCCGAGTTGTACGTGCCGCCGGCCGACATCCTCGCGCTGCTGCGCGAGCGCCCGACAATCACGATCGACACGTTCAAGGCCGCTCCCGCGGCCGGGGCCACCGGTGTGGACCCCGCCATGCGCGAATTTCCGACGGCCGCGCCCCGCGAACTGCGCCTCGACGTGCGCGCCGACGAGCCGCTCGCTCCGCTCGATGCCTTCCTTGCCGGCTACGACGGCCGCGTACTGATCGCCGCCGACTCGGCAGGCCGTCGTGAGGTGCTGCTCGAGATGCTGCGCGCCCACCCGCATCCGGTCACGCCGGTCGACGGCTGGAGCGCATTCGCGGCGGGCGATGCCCGCTTTGCCCTGACGGTCGCGCCCGAGATCGAAGGGCTCACGCTCACCGATCCCGCCCTCACCGTGCTCGGCGAATCGCAGCTGTTCGGCGCGCGCGCGCGGCAGGAGCGGCGGCGGCGACGCGCCGCGGTCGATCCCGAGGCGATCCTGCGCGACCTGCGCGACCTCTCGCCGGGTGCGCCGGTCGTCCACGAGGAATATGGCGTCGGCCGCTATGTCGGTCTCACGGTGATGGACGTCGCGGGCCAGCCGGGCGAGTTCCTCGTGCTCGAATACCAGGACGGCGACCGCCTGTACGTGCCGGTGCATGCCCTGCATCTCGTCGCACGCTATACCGGCGCCGCCCCCGAGGGTGCGCCGCTGCACAAGCTCGGTACCGACCAATGGGCCAGGGCACGGAAGAAGGCTGCCGCGCAGGTACGCGATGTCGCCGCGGAGCTCCTCGATCTCTACGCGCGCCGCGAGGCCCGCCGGGGCCTCGCGCTGCCGCTGCGCGAGCTCGAGTACCAGAGCTTCGCGAACGCCTTCCCGTTCGAGGAGACGCCCGAGCAGGCCGACGCGATCGCGAAGGTGATCGAGGATCTCGGCCGCGAGCGCCCGATGGACCGGATCGTCTGCGGCGATGTCGGCTTCGGCAAGACCGAGGTCGCGATGCGCGCCGCGTTCGTCGCGGTGCAGGCGGGCAAACAGGTGGTCGTGCTCGTGCCGACCACGCTCCTCGCCGAGCAGCATGTCGCGAACTTCCGCGACCGCTTTGCCGACTGGCCGGTCCGCATCGAGTCGCTGTCGCGCTTTCGCAGCACGAAGGAGTCGAATGCCGTGGTCGACGGCCTCGCCGCGGGCACCGTCGACATCGTGATCGCGACGCACCGGCTGCTGCACGCGAACGTGCGCATCAAGGACCTCGGCCTGATCGTGATCGACGAGGAACACCGCTTCGGCGTGCGCGACAAGGAACGGCTGAAGACGCTGCGTGCCGAGGTGCACGTGCTGACGCTGACCGCGACACCGATTCCCCGCACGCTCAACATGGCGCTCGGCGGCCTGCGCGAGCTGTCGCTCATCACGACGCCGCCCGCCGAGCGGCTCGCGATCAAGACCTTCGTCACCGAATGGCAGGACGCGGGCCTGCGCGAGGCGATCCTGCGCGAGCTGCGCCGCGGCGGGCAGGTCTACTTCGTGCACAACGAGATCCGCGACATCGGCAAGATCGCGGCCGCGGTCCGCCAGCTCGTGCCCGAAGCAGACGTGCGGGTCGGCCACGGCCAGATGCGCGAGCGCGAACTCGAGCAGCTGATGGTCGATTTCTACCATCGGCGCTTCAACGTGCTCGTCTGCACGACCATCATCGAGAGCGGCATCGACGTACCGACCGCCAACACGATCATCATCGATCGTGCGGATCGCATGGGGCTCGCACAGCTGCATCAGCTGCGGGGCCGTGTCGGCCGCTCGCACCACCGGGCCTATGCCTATCTCCTCACGCCGCCGCGCAAGGCACTGACGCAGGATGCCGTGAAACGCCTCGAGGCGATCGAGTCGATGGAAGAGCTCGGGGCGGGGTTCGTGCTCGCGACCCACGACCTCGAGATCCGCGGCGCCGGCGAACTGCTCGGCGAATCGCAGAGCGGCGAACTCACGGAAGTCGGCCTCACGATGTTCCTCGACCTGCTCGAGCGCGCGGTCAAGGCACTGCGTGCAGGCCGCGAGCCCGCGCTCGACCAGCCGCTCGGCGCGCCGACCGAAGTGGAGCTGCGCCTGCCGGCGCTGTTGCCCGACACGTACGTCGGGGACGTGCATGTGCGCCTCGGACTCTACAAGCGCATCGCGGCGGCGCCCGACGAGGTGGCGCTCGACGAACTCACGGCGGAGCTGGTCGACCGCTTCGGCCCGCTGCCGCCGCCGGCCACCGCACTCCTGCGCCTGACGCGGCTGCGCCTCGCGGCGCGTGCGCTCGGCGTGCGCAAGCTCGATCTCGGCGCACAGGGCGGCTACGTGCTGTTCGGGGAGGACAATGCGGTCGACCCGCGCGCCGTGATCCGCCTCGTCCAGGACAGCTCGCGCGAGTATCGGCTCGACGGCCCGCTGAAGCTGCGCATTTCGCGGGACCTCGACGAAGAGGACGAGCGCTTCGAGTTCGCCGGGCAGCTGCTCGCGCGCCTGCGGGCCGCATGACCCGGCCGTGGTCGAGCGAACCCGGGGCCCGGGACCTGCACGCAATTCGGTGTACCATGCCGGGCGAACGATGACCGACCGTCGACGGACCATGCGCATACCGACACTCTGCCTCGCGGCGGCGCTCTGTGCCGTCGCCCTGCCCGCCACGCCGCAGTCCGCTGCGGACAGCTACAATATCGAAATCGTCGTCTTTCGTACGGGCAGCAGTTCAGCCGATGCCGAAGGCAGCGCCGCCGACCAGGCGCCCGGCGGAAGCGACGGCGGAGACACGGCGGGCGCCGGCGGCGTTGCGCGGCTCATCGGGTCGCTGCCCGCATCGAGCTTCACGCTCGGCGGTGTGGTCGAGCGCCTGCGCGCCGCGGGTGGTTACCAGGCGATTGCACACGCCGGCTGGACGCAGACACCGAGCCCCTGGGGCTCACGCAGCGGTTTTGCGCTTTCGCGCGTCGGCGTCGTCGCCGACGGGCTGTCGGGCACGACCTGGCTCGAGCGGGGCCAGTACCTGCATCTCGGCTTCTCGATGACGCTCGGCCGCGCGAGGATCAACGAGATCCGGCGTGTGCGGCTCGGCGAGAAGAACTATTTCGACAACCCCGATTTCGGCGTCATCGCCGTCGTCACGGCGGCGCGCTGAGATGCGCCGGCCCCGCTGGCTGCTGTCGCTCGCTCCGCTCTTCGCGCTCGTCGCGTGTACGGCGGCGCGAGACAAGCTGCCGACAGGCGTCGACGCCGCGCCGACGGTGGAGCGCGTGGTCCTGCTGATGCGCCACGGCGTACGCCCGCCGACCAAGGATCCGGTGATTCCGGCCGGGTACACGACGGAACAATGGCCGTCGTGGCCCGTTGCCACCGGCGAGCTCACGCCGCACGGCGCCGATGGCGTTCGCGCCCTCGCCCGCTACGACAGGACTGTCTTTGCGCGGCTCGGGCTGCTGCCCGCGACGGGTTGTCCGGCGGCCGGCACCGTGGCGGTCACCACGAGCCCGCGCCAGCGCACCGTCGCGACCGGGCGCGCCTATGCCGAAGCGCTGCTGCCGGGTTGCGATCTGCCGATCGCGACGGTGCCCGGCTCGCCCGATCCGGTGTTCCACGCGATCGAGGCACATGCCGTGCCGTTCGACAGCCATCTCGCGTGGCTCGCCGCGAAGGCGCGGCTGCCCGAAGGCGGGCTCGCGACAGAGGCCCGGCATCTCGAGCCGGAATTGCAGCTGATGCAGCACGTGCTCGGATGCTGTGCACCCGCGGTCTGCGCACGCGCGCAGCTCGCGAGCGGCTGTACGTTCGATGCCCTGCCCGGAAAGCTCGAGGAGGAAGACGGCGACCGTCCCAGGCTCGGCGGGCCCTTTGGCGTCGCGTCGACCGCGAGCCAGACCTTCCTGCTCGAATACCTCGAGGCCATGCCGGCGGACGCCGTGGCGTGGGGCCGGCTCGATCGCGACGGGATCGAGCGGCTGCTGCGCTTCCATCCGCTCAAGTTCGCTTACGAGAACCGCCCACCCTATATCGCCCAGCGGGCAGCGGCACCGCTGATGAGGCGCATCCTCGATGCGCTGCTCACGGGCGCGCCGGTCACGGTGTTGGCGGGCCACGACACGAACATCGCGGATGTCGGCGGCTTTCTCGAGATGCACTGGCATGCAGTCGGCTATCCCGCCGACGACGTGCCGCCCGGCGGCGCGATCGGTTTCGAATTGCTGCGCGCACCCGACGGCGCGCGTTTTGTGCGCGCCTTCTTTCGCGCGCAGACCATGGATCAGCTGCGCACGCTCGCGCCGCTCGATGCAGCGAACCCGCCGTCCTGGGCACCGATCGCAATTCCGGGTTGCACCGACGATTCGGGCCGCGGCTGCCCGCTCGAGCTGTTCGCGGACCTCGTGCAGACGCGCCTCGACTCCCCTGCGCCGCACTGACAGTGCCGGCGCCGGCCCGCACTCACGCCGTGTAATCGCCCTTCGCCGCGATCGCGACGCGATTGCGCCCCTGCGACTTCGCCTGCCGCAACGCCGCTTCGGCGGCGTTCACGAGCAGCGTCACCGGCTGGTCGCGCATCGGCAGGCAGCTTGCGACCCCGACGCTGACCGTCACGAACTTCGCGCGAGAGCGCGGATGGTGGACCTGCTGGTCCTGTACCCGTTGCGCGAGGACGCGCGCGTAGTCGGCGAGCTTGTCGTCGCTCGCGCCGTGGGCGAGCACGGCAATGCCACCACCGTCCCAGCGCCCGAGCAGGTCGCTGCCGCGACGGAACGACGCCGCGATGAGGCTCGCGGTGCGCCGGATGCAGGCGTCGCCGCCGGCACGGCCGTAGGTGTCGTTGTAGGCACCGAGGCTGTCCACGTCGAAGATCGCGAGTCCGAGCTGGCGCATCTCGCGCTGCGCGAGTGCCCAGTCGCGCTTCAGCAGTTCCTCGAAGTACGGCCGTGTCGCGAGCGTGGTCAGCCGGTCCTCGCGCATCCAGGTGGGCAGGCCCGTGAGCGCCTTCATCGCCGTGCGCGGCCGGTCGCTCGCGTCACGGTGATAGCCGATGAAGTGGGTGACGCGGCCCGCGCCGTCGCGCACGGGCTGCAGGTGGATGTCGACCCAGAACACGCCGCCGTTCTTGCGATAGTTGCGCAGCAGGACCTGGCAGGAATCGCCGCGCTCGATCGCCTGCTGCAGGCGATAGCGTGCATCCTGTTCCCGGTCATCCCCCTGCAGGTGGCGGAGGTTGCGGCCGAGCAGGTCGGCCGCCGCGTGGCCGGTCAGGTACTCGAAGGCCGAGTTCACGTAGACGACCGGCTGGTCGCCCTCCGCTTCGCAGATCACGATGCCCTCGGGCGCTGCGTCGAGCACGCTGCGCAGCAGTTCCGCCGACCATTCCTTCATGCCCGCCCCGCCGAGAGTTCCAGCGCAGGTGCCTCGGCGACCCGCGCGAGCAGCCGTTGACTCTGTCGCCACGCATCGGAGGCGAGCAGCTCCGCATGCGACAACCCGTGCCGGCCGCGCAGGCGCGCGAGCCGCAGGTGCATCGCAGGATCGGGATCGACCTCGAGCCGCGCCAGCAGGGTTTCGACCGCCGCGCGATCGTTGCAGACGGGCAGCACGTCGCAGCCGGCCGCCAGCGCGGCACGCGCACGCGCGACGATGTCGCCATGAGCGGCCGCGCCCTGCATCGACAGGTCGTCGGTGAACACGATGCCCTGGAAGCCGAGTTCCTCGCGCAGCACGCCGCGGATCCAGCGTGCCGAGAGGCTCGCGGGCAGCGCATCGACGGCCGGGAATGCGACGTGCGCCACCATCACGCCCGGCAACTGGTTGGCGATCAAACGCCGGTAGGGTGCGAGATCGTCGTCCATGTCGACGAGTGCCCGCCGGTCGACCGGCAGGGCGATATGCGAATCGGCCACGACTGCGCCGTGCCCGGGAAAGTGCTTGGCCGTCGCCGCCATGCCGGCGTCGCGCATGCCGTGCATGTAGGCGACCGCCAGCTCGGCCACCGCGGTCGCCTGCGCATGCAGCGCCCGGTCGCCGATCACCTCGCTCACCCCGTAATCGAGGTCGACGCAGGGCGCGAACGACAGGTCGACGCCGCAGGCCCGCAGCTCCGCCGCCATCAGCCAGCCAAGCTCGCGCGCCAGCTCGAGCCCATGACGTGCATCGAGATCGTACTCCTGGCCGATGCGGCGCAGCGGCGGCAGGCGCGAGAAGCCCGGCCGGAAGCGCTGCACCCGCCCGCCTTCCTGGTCGACTGCGACGACGAGCGCGGGGTGGCGCACCGCGTGGATGTCCGCGGTGAGCCGCGCGAGCTGCTGCGGGTCGACGTAGTTGCGCGCGAAGAGGATCACGCTGCCGACGAGCGGATGCGCGAGCAGCTCGCGCTCCCCCGGCGCGAGTTCGGGGCCCGAGAGATCGACCATCAGCGGGCCGAGTGTCATGGCCGGCAAGTATCGTGGATTGGCTCGAGCACCGCCATCGATTCGACGTGGGTCGTATGCGGAAACATGTCGAGCACGCCGGCCGCCACGAGGCCGTAGCCATGCTCGTGCACGAGGATCCCGAGGTCGCGCGCCAGCGTGCCCGGATGGCACGAGACGTACACGATGCGCTTCGGCGCGAGCTGCGCGACGGGAGCGAGCACGTCCCGCGCCCCGACCCGCGGCGGATCGAGCAGCACGTGCGTGAACCCGCCGGCCCACCATCGCTCCAGCGCGAGGTCCTCCGCGGCGAGATTGCCGACGTGGAATGCCGCGTTCGCGATGCCGTTGCGCCCGGCATTGCCGCGCGCGCGCGCGATCAGGCCGGCGTCGCCCTCGACGCCGACGACCGTGCCCGCGCGACGCGCGAGCGCGAGCGTGAAATTGCCGAGCCCGCAGAAGAGGTCGAGCACGCGATCGGTGGGCCCGGCATCGAGCCACTGCACGGCCCGCGAGACGAGCGCGCGATTCACCTCCGCATTCACCTGGATGAAGTCGACGGGCTCGAACGCGAGGCGCAGGTCGAACTCCGGCAGCGAATAGTCGAGCGCGGCGGGCACATCGTCGAGCGGCGCGACGGTGTCGAGCCCACCCGGCTGCAGGTAAATCGCCACGCCGTACGCCTTGCCGAAGGCGCGAATGGCCTCGATGTCGGACGGCGCAGGCGGCGCGAGCACGCGCAGGATCACCGCGCTCGCGCGTTCGCCGGCCGACACCTCGACCTGCGGCACGCGCTCGCGGATCGAGAGCCCCGTGAGCAGTTGCGACAGCGGCGTCACGAGCGCATCGAACGGCGCGGCGAGTACCCGGCAACTGTCGATCTCGGCGACATACGGCGCCGAGCGTTCACGAAAGCCGACGAGCGACCGGCCCTTCTTCGCGACGAAGCGCGCGCTCAGGCGCGCGCGCCGCCGGTAATTCCACACCGGCCCCGTGATCGGCTCGAGCCATTGCGCGGGCGCGACGCGCCCGATGCGCGCGAGGCTCGCTTCGAGTTCCTCGCGCTTGGCGGCGAGCTGCGCCGCAGGCGCGATGTGCTGCAGCGCGCAGCCCCCGCAGACGCCGAAATGCGGGCACGGCGGTGCGACGCGATCGGGCGACGGTTCGATCACCTCGACGAGTTCCGCGTCGTCGTGCTGGCGATGCCGCCGCGTCCGCCGGAACCGGATCGTCTCGCCCGGCAGCGTGCCCGGCACGAATGCCGCCTTGCCCGTCTTCACGAGCCCGGCGCCATCGTGATTGAGCGCGAGGACTACGCCCGACTCGGCTTCGGCCATGCGGCGAGGAATTCGGCGTGATGCGGCTCGGTGGACGCCGCGAGCAGTGCCCGCACCCGCTCGACCTCCGCCGCGTGCTGTTCGCGGGAAAGATGGCCTCGCAGCAGCTCGAAGCGCAGGTACACGAGATAGGTGTTCAGCACATCGGTTTCGCAGTAGCGCCGGATCGCGACGATTTCGCCCGCCTGCCATGCATCCCACACTTTCGCGCCGGAGAAGCCGAGCTTGCCCGGCAAGCCGAGCAGCAGCGCCATGTCCTCGAGCGAGGCGCGTGCCCGCGGCTGCATGCCCGACAGCACATCCATCAGGTCGATGTGGCGCCAGTGGTAGCGGCTGAGGTAATTGTTGTAGCGGAAGGCCGTGTTGCCGTCGCCGGTTTCCCAGTAGGTCGGCGCCTGGATGCCGGCGGCGAGCGCCCGGTAGTGGAGCACGGGCAGGTCGAAGCCGCCGCCGTTCCAGGACACGAGATCGGGCGTGTAGCGCTCGATGCCGTCGAAGAAGCGCCCGACGATGTCGGCTTCGCTCGCGCCCGGCTCTCCGAGACTCCACACGCGCAGCGCGTCGCGCGACCGCAGCACGCAGGCGATCGCGACGACCCGATGCTGCTCGTGCGGCAGGAAGTCGCTGCCCGTTTCCTGCCGGCGACGCGCGAACATCGCCTTGGCGACTTCGCTGTCCGGCAGGCCCTCGAGGCCGAACGCCCGGCGCCCGAGCTCGACATCCGGCACCGTCTCGATGTCGAACACGAGCACGTTCACCGCCCCGCCTCCGCGGCCGGCGCGATGGCGCGCTCGAGGACCGCGACCGCGACGATGAGGCCCGCCTCGTCGGTCAGCGTCACGTGCCCGTCGCCGACGCCGAGCCCGCGCCGCACGTGATCGCCCCGCGGCGAATACACGACCTCGGGCCGGCCCCAGGCGTTCTGCACGATGCCGACATCGCGGATCCACACTCCGTGCGCAAAGCCTGTGCCGAGCGCCTTGACGATCGCCTCCTTCGCGGCGAAACGCATCGCGAGGAAGCGCTCCTTGCGCTGTGTCAGGGCCATCTGCGCCCTTTCCGCCGGCATCAGCAGCCGCTCGACGAAATGCTCGCCGTGGCGCGCGTACACGCGTGCGACGCGCGCGGCCTCGAGCACGTCGATGCCGATGCCGAAGATCACCGTCGTGCGTCCGACATCAGGGCGCGCATGTCGCGCACGGCGGCGCGCAGGCCATCGAACACGGCGCGCGCGATGATCGCGTGGCCGATGTTGAGCTCGACGATCTCGGGAATCGCCGCCACGGGAGCGACATTGTGATAGTGGAGCCCGTGGCCGGCATGCACCTCGAGCCCGAGGCTCGCGGCGAGGCGCGCGCCGGCCCGCAATTTCTCGAGCTCGAGGGCGGCCCCGCGGCCCGTCGCGCCGGCATACGCACCGGTGTGCAACTCGACGACCGGCGCGCCGGCCTGGGCCGCTGCTTCGATCTGGCGCGGCTCGGCGTCGATGAAGAGCGCGACCCGCACGCCCGCCGTCGCGAGCAGCCGGCAGCCTTCGGCGATGCGCTGCACCTTGCCGACGACGTCGAGCCCGCCTTCGGTCGTCACTTCCTCGCGCCGCTCGGGCACGAAGCAGCAGTCTGCGGGGCGCACCTCGCGCGCCACCTCGAGCATCTCGTCGGTGACCGCGAGTTCGAGGTTCATGCGCGTCTGCAGCAGTTGCCGCAGCGTGCGCACGTCGCTGTCCTGGATGTGGCGGCGATCCTCGCGCAGGTGCAGCGTGATGTTGTCGGCACCGGCCTGTTCGGCCGCGAGCGCCGCATGGACCGGATCCGGGTAGCGCGCGCGCCGCGCCTGCCGCAGCGTCGCCACGTGATCGATATTGACACCGAGTGCGATCGACAATGGGCTCATCCACGCTCCTTGCCGGCAACGGCGCGGGCCACCGCGCGCGTCGCGAGTTCACGACCTTCGAGACAATAATCGAGTGCCGCGCGCAGCACACGGCGCGCGTCCTCGAGCTCGGGCGCGCCCTGCAGCCGGTCCTCCGCGAGCAGCAGCAGCGAGCGTCCGGCGACGACGCCGGGCGCATCGGCCACCGCCCGCGCGACACCCTGCCCGGCCCGATACACATACCGCCCCTGCGGATCGATCGAACGCCCCGTGTCCGCCTCGACCCGCAGTTCGACGCCGTAGCCGAGTTCCTCGAGCAGGCGGCGCTCGAACGTGCGCAATGCCGCATCGGGTGCTTCGCCCGCCGCGAGGCGCCCGAGCGTCGCCTCGTACGCGTCGAACAGGTCGGGGTGCGGGTCGTCGCGCGTCGTCAGGCGCAGCAGCAACTCGTTGAGATAGAACCCGAACATCACGGTGGCGGCCGGCAGCCCCGGCGAGCCCGCCGCCTCCCCGGCCGCGCCGCGCTCCACGGCCGTCAGCGTCGCCGCATCGCCGTGCCCCCGCCACGAGACGAGCAGCCGCTGGAAGGGCTGCAGCAGCGAGGCGCTGCGGGATTTCGGCCCGCGCGCACCGCGCGCGAACAGCGTGAGGCGCCCGTGCTCCCGGCTGAAGATCTCGAGGATGCGGCTCGTGTCGCGATACGGCCGGTGATGCAGCACGTACGCGCGCGTCAGGTCGGCCTTGCGCACCGCGCGGCTCATTCGAGGCCCAGTGCCTTCAGCGCCTGCGCGTTGTCGGCCCAGTCTTCGCGCACCTTGACCCACAGTTCGAGGTGCAGGCGACGGCCGAGCAGCCGGTTCAACTCGATGCGCGCCGCGCGGCCGATGCGCTTCAGCCGCTCGCCCCCCTCGCCGATCACGATCGGCTTCTGGCCCTCGCGATCCACCCAGATCACGGCCGCCACCTCGAGACGCCCATCGGCCTCGGCCATGCGCTCGATCGCAACCGCGATGCCATACGGCACCTCCTGGTTCAGCTCGAGCGTCAGCTTCTCGCGGATCGACTCGGTGATGCGAAACGCCGTATCGCGATCCGTGATCTCGTCGGGCGGAAAGAGCGGCGGCGAGTGCGGCAGCTGCGCGACGATCCGCTCGACCAGCCGGTCGAGGTTGTCCGCCTCCTTCGCCGAGCAGGGCACGACGTCGACGAATGCGTGGCGCGTCGCAAGTTCCGCCACCCACGGCAATGCACGCTCGCGCGGATGCACCCGGTCCATCTTGTTCACGACCGCGATGCACGGACGTCCGCTGCCCGCCACGCGCTCGAGTGCCAGCTGGTCCTCCGCGGTCCAGCGACCCGCCTCGACGACGAGCAGCACGACATCGGCGTCGGCAAGCGCGGCCGCCGCGGTCCGGTTCATCGCCCGGTTGAGCGCGCGCCGCGCCCCGTGGTGCAGCCCCGGGGTATCGACGAACGCGATCTGCGCATGCGGCAGGTTGACGAGACCGACGATGCGGTGGCGCGTCGTCTGGGGCCGCGGCGTGACGATCGACAGCTTCTCCCCGACGAGCGCGTTGAGCAGGGTCGACTTGCCGACGTTGGGGCGACCGGCGAGCGCGGCAAAGCCGGCGCGAAATTCGCGTTCAGTGGCCGTCATGGCAGGCCGCCATCGCCCGCGAGCAGGCGTTCGAGCAGGCGTTCGGCCGCCTGCTGCTCGGCCCTGCGGCGGCTCGACCCGCTGCCTTCACCGGTCGCGCGCTGTCCAGGGGCCTCGCACCGCACGTGGAAGACCTGTTCGTGCGGCTCGCCCGCGACGCTGTCGAGCGTATAGCGCGGCAGCGGCAGGCCACGCCCCTGCAAGTGTTCCTGCAGCCGTGTCTTGGCGTCCTTCAGGGCTTCCGGATGCGGCAGCTCGCGGATGCGCGCGTCGAACAGCGGCACGATGCGCGCGCGTGTCGGCTCGAGACCGGCATCGAGCCACAGCGCGCCGGTGAGCGCCTCGAACGCGTCGGCGAGAATCGATTCGCGGCGAAACCCGCCGCTCTTCAACTCGCCCGGGCCAAGCCGCAGCACGTCGCCGATCCCGAGCTGGGCCGCCACGGCCGCGAGCGGCTCCTGGCTCACGATCCGCGCGCGCAGCCGCGACAGGTCGCCCTCGGCGGCTGCCGGAAACTCCGCATACAGGCGGTCGGCGATCAGCAGGTTGAGCACGGCATCGCCGAGGAATTCGAGTCGTTCGTTGTTCTCGCCCGCAGCGCTGCGATGGGTCAGCGCCGTGGCAAATAGTCCCGGCTCGCGCGGTGCATACGCGAGGCGCTCGCGCACCCACCCGACGGGCCAGTCGCTCTGCGTCGTCAATCGATCGTCGCCACCTTGTCGAACTTCAGCAGGATCGAGGCATTCGCGAACAGCGGCGCGGTGTCCTCGTAATTGGCGCGCATGATCCAGGCGGCACCTTCCTTGTGGACATCGATGTCCCTGATGCTCGGGTAGTCGATGCTGTCGATGTCGAACTGCTTCTCGAGCGTCACCCGGATCGTGCGCGCCGAAAGCGTCTCGTCGCTCGCGAGCTGCGTCGCCGTGCGCTCGAGCGCCTGCGAGACCTTCATGTAATTCAGCAGCACCGGTGTCAGCCGGATCGCCGCATAACCGACCAGGGCGATCGGCACGAGGATGAACAACCAGCCGATGAATGTGATACCCGCCTCACGTGCACGCATCGCTACTCCCTCGCGCTGTCAATCGATCCGCTCGCCCACGCGGTTCCACTTGGGTCCGCCCGCGCGGTGCGGGTCCCAATTGAACCAGATTCGGGTCGCCTTGCCGACCAGATTCTCTTCGGGCACGAAACCCCAGTAGCGACTGTCGGCGCTGTTGTCCCGATTGTCGCCGATCATCAGGTACTTGCCGGGCGGCACGTCGATGTCCGGGACATCGCCGTGATCCGCGCGCCCGTCGAGCGGCTGCGCGTCGCACAGGTAGCTGCGCGCCATGCGCCGCTCGCAGGACGGCAGGCGCGGCACGGAAAAATCCCCCGTGGTGTTGCAGTAGAGCACTCGATGCCGGTGCGCGCCGAGCGTCTCTTCGGCGAGCTGCATGTCGACGTAGCAGCCGTCGGTATAGCGCCCGAGCGGCTCGAACGGCACGGGCGAACCATTCACGATGACCCGGTCGGCCTCGATCCGCACGCGGTCGCCGGGCAGCCCGACGAGGCGCTTGATGTAGTTGATGCGCGGGTCCGGCGGGTAGCGGAACACGACCACGTCGCCCCGCTGCGGCTCGCCGATCTCGACGATGCGCGTGTTCAGCACCGGCAGCCGCAGGCCATAGGCGAACTTGTTGACCACGATGAAATCGCCGTCGAGCAGTGTCGGCATCATCGAATCCGACGGGATGCGAAACGGCTCGAACAGGAACGAGCGCAGCACGAGCACGATCAACGCGACCGGAAAGAAACTGCGCGCATAGTCGACGGTGGCCGGTTCGCGTGCGGCATCCGCCGCCTTGCCCGCCGCCGTCGCGCGGCGCGCGCGCGCGGCGCGCAGCCATGCGGCGTCGATGGCCCACACGACACCCGAAACCAGCGCGATCAGCACCAGTACGAGGCTGAAATCGAGCGCTTCGGCTCGCAGCATGCGCACGACGGCGCCGATCACCAGCAGCGGCAGCGCAAGGTAGGCCACGCGCGCGAGCGGCGGGTCGCGGGCGGGCGCGGGCGCGGCGGCGATTTCGCGCGCCGGGCGCAGGAACCAGTCGTCGATCACCGCGATCAGCCCGACGGGGACCACGAGCCAGGCCGCGATGAGTGTCAGCTGGTCGATCACGGCTATTTCCTGCCCACCTTCAGCACCGCGAGGAACGCGTCCTGCGGGATCTCGACGTGGCCGAGCTGCTTCATGCGTTTCTTGCCTTCCTTCTGCTTCTCGAGCAGCTTGCGCTTGCGCGAGACGTCGCCACCATAGCACTTCGCGAGCACGTTCTTGCGCAACGCCTTCACCGTCGCGCGCGCGATCACGTGGCTGCCGATTGCGGCCTGCACCGCCACCTCGTACATCTGGCGCGGGATCAGCTCCTGCATCTTGTCGACGAGTTCGCGGCCGCGCTGGTATGCATTGTCGCGATGGACGATGATCGACAGTGCGTCGACGCGGTCGCCGTTGATCAGGATGTCGAGCTTTACGAGCGGCGCCGTGGAAAAGTGGCTGAATTCGTAGTCGAACGATGCGTAGCCGCGGCTGACCGATTTCAGGCGATCGAAGAAGTCGAGCACCACGTCGGCGAGCGGCAGCTCGTACTGCAGCGACACCTGCGAGGCGAGGTACTGCATCTTCTTCTGCACGCCCCGCTTCTCGCTGCAGAGCGCGAGCACGCCGCCCACGTACTCCGGCGGCACGAGGATGTTCGCGGTGATGATCGGCTCGCGCACCTCGGCCACCTTGTTCGGCGGCGGCAGTTTTGCCGGATTGTCGATGTACTCGATCGCGCCGTCGACCAGCGCGACTTCGTACACCACGGTCGGTGCGCTCGTGACGAGGTCGAGTTCGTACTCGCGCTCGAGCCGCTCCTGCACGATGTCCATGTGCAGCAGGCCGAGAAAGCCGCAGCGAAACCCGAAACCGAGCGCGCCCGACACTTCCGGTTCGTAGTGCAGCGCCGAGTCGTTGAGGCGCAGCTTCGCGAGCGCATCGCGAAAGCTCTCGTAGTCCTCGGAGTTGACCGGAAACAGGCCCGCGAACACCCGCGGCTTGATCTGCTTGAAGCCGGGCAACGGTGCCGCGCACGGGCGCGCATCGAGCGTGATCGTGTCGCCGACCGGCGCGCCGTCGATGTCCTTGATGCCGGCGACCAGGAACCCGACGTCCCCGGTCGCGAGCTCCTGTGACCCGACGGCCTTCGGCGTGAAGCGACCGAGCCTGTCGACCTCGAAGCTGCGCCCCGTCGACATGACGCGGATCTTCTCGCCCACGCCGACCCGACCGTTCATCACGCGCACGAGCGACACGACGCCGACATAGTTGTCGAACCACGAGTCGATGATCAGCGCCTGCAGCGGCGCCTGCGGGTCGCCGCGCGGCGCGGGGATCCGGTGGATGATCGTCTCGAGCAGCCGGTCGACGCCCTCGCCCGTTTTGGCGCTCACCTTCTCGGCGTCCTGCGCGCCGATGCCGATGATCTCCTCGATCTCGCGGATCACCTTGGGCGGATCGGCCGACGGCAGGTCGATCTTGTTGATCACCGGCACGACCTCGATGCCCTGCTCGATCGCGGTGTAGCAGTTCGCGACGCTCTGCGCCTCGACGCCCTGCGAGGCATCGACGACGAGCAGCGCGCCATCGCAGGCCGCGAGCGACCGCGAGACCTCGTATGAAAAGTCGACGTGCCCCGGCGTGTCGATCAGGTTCAGCTGGTAACGCTGTCCGTCCTGCGCGTCATAGTAGAGTGTGACACTCTGCGCCTTGATCGTGATGCCGCGCTCGCGCTCGAGCGCCATCGAGTCGAGCACCTGGTCCTGCATCTCGCGGTCCGAGAGGCCGCCGCAGAGCTGGATCAGGCGGTCCGCGAGCGTCGATTTGCCGTGGTCGACGTGGGCGATGATCGAGAAATTACGCGTCAGGTGCATCAAGCGGCGCAGTATAGCGGTTTGCAGGCGGGCGCACGGCAGCGCCGGCTGTGCGCGATCCGCTATGGGCTGCCGGCTTCGCGCGCTGCGCGCGTCGCGCCGAGCGCGCCGCGCAACCGGGCCTCGTCGAGATGGCCGTGGCACACGACGTGACCGTCGAGCCTGAGCACCGGGATCTCGAGGATGAAGCGCCGTTGCAGCGCCGGATCCGTGTCGATGTCGACGACGACGACGGGCGGCAGCGGAAAGCGGAATCGCAGCGCCTCGAGGGCACGCGCCATCTCCTCGCACAGGCCGCAACCGTCGCGCGACAGCAGTTCGAGGGTCGGCATCGAGCGGCGCTTCAGCGGCGCGGGGGCGAACCGAGCGACAGCCCGGGCGGCGGCGGCGATGCGGCGCCCGCGCGACCCGGCGCCTCGGCCTCGAGAGAACTCGCGATGAACCGGACCGTCTCCGGCGGCACTTCACCGACCGCGGTGACCTGGTGACCGCTCACGGTCGTCGAGAACGCCGACGAGGAACCCACGCGAGCCGGGCCCTGCATCGGACTCTCGGTCCCCGGCGCGGTTTCGACGAACACGGACACCGACGCGACACCGTCCGAGTACACGAGATGCTGGACCGGCCCCTCCGAACCCGGCATGGCCTGGGCCGCACGCAGCGTCAGCCGGAAGCCCGGCGGCAGGCGCAGCGCGCGCCAGATGATGGTCGCGCGGCCGTCTGCCACCCGCGCTTCGCGCGTCTCCTGCCGCAACCACTTGAAGCCCGTGGTATCGACCTGCGGCCGGAACTCGGCATCATCGATGCTCCGCGGCAGCGACAGGTTCGCGAACTGGATCTGTTCGATGACGTCGCCGCGCGCATCGCACAGCTGCGTCTTCAGCGGCATCGTCGTCGCCTCGTCGATCCACAGCCGATAGCCGTAGCGGAATCCGTCCTTCGGCAACACCGCGATGACGCGCGTCTCGCGCCCCATCAGCCGCGTGCGCTCGATGTGCTTCAGGTCGTAGTAACCCTCGGTCGACTCGTCGAAACGCGGCAAGTTGCCGAGCAGCGTCGTTTCCTGCGGGCGCCGCTCGACGAGCACGGTGCGCTTGTCGGGCAGGTAGCAGACGAGCTCGGTGCCGGTACGCACGAATTCGCGCCCGGACCCGTCGAGCGAGACGAGCCTCTCGGTGACATTGCCGTCGTAGACGCGGTGAATGATGCGCATCGTCTCGACGCGCCCGCCGTGCACGTGCAGGAACACGCCGTCGTAATTGCGGGTCGTCAGCGCCTCGTTCATGCGCGCGAGCCAGGCGCGCGCGTCGTCGGCGAGCGCTGCGTTCGATGCTCCGACGGCGACGAACAGCGCGCAGAAGAGCCAGTCGCGGGGCACCCTAGCGCGCATCGGAATCGGTCACCTCGGGCGCCGGCGTGGCGCCATCATCCTGTTCGGTCGCGATGAGCGCCGAGAGGATATTCCGGCGCGACAGCGGCATCGAAACTTCGCTGTGGGCGACGACATAGTTCGCGAGCCGCGCGGGCGGCACGAAGGTCTCGGTCTCGCTCGCCACCGGCACCACATAGCTTTCGGGCTCGGTCGAGTTCGAGGGACCGAGTACGACCGTGGTGGCGGGCGCCGGTGCGGCGGTACTCGCGACACTGGCCACCGCCGGCCCCGTCAGCTGCGCATCGCGGCCCCGCAGCCCGACCACGGCGATGCCCGCGACGACCGCGGCCGCCGCGAGGCCGGCAGCCGGACGCAACCACCGGGACACGCGACGCGCCCCTGCCGTGGTGGGCACCACCACCGATGCATCGCCCTCGCCGAAGACCGGCTCGCCGGAGACCGCTGCCCGCACGCGGGCGGCCAGTTGCAGGTCGAGCGGCACGCGATCGCGGCGCATCGCCGCGCCGATCACGGCGTAGCGCGCCCACGCCGCACGCAACGCCTCGTCCCGGGTGAGGCGCCGTGCGAGCAGTTCGCATTCGGCGGCCGGCAGCTCGCCGTCGAACATCGCCGACAGCTGGCTCGCCCGCTGCTCTTCGTTCATGCCGTCTCCTCCGCCCGACCGAGCCCGCCTTCGAACACGACACGCAGGCGCCGGTCGATCGCCTCGCGTGCCCGGAAGATCCTCGATCGCACCGTACCCACCGGACATTCCATCGCCGCCGCGATCTCCTCGTACGACAGCCCCTCGAGCTCGCGCAGCACGATCGCGGTCCGCAAGTCCTCAGGCAACTGATCGATCGCGGAGTTCACCGTCTGGCGAATCTCCTCGGTCAGCACCAGCCCCTCCGGCGTGTCGGGGTCCCTGAGGCGCGCCTGCGCCTCCCAGGAGGAGTCGTTGTCCTGCAGGTCGAGGTCGTACTCGATCGGGCTGCGATCGCGGGACGCCAGGGCGTTCTTCGCCGTATTGATCGAGATGCGGTAGAGCCAGGTGTAGAACGCGCTGTCGCCCCGAAACTGCGGCAAGGCGCGATAAGCCTTGATGAAGGCCTCCTGGGCGATGTCTTCGGCTTCGGCAGGACTGCGAACGTAACGCATTACCAGCTTGACGACCTTGTGCTGGTACTTCAGCACCAGCAGATCGAACGCCCCCTTGTCCCCGCGCTGTACGCGACGGACGAGGGAGAGATCACTTTCGTCGGCGCCTCTGCCTGTCACGGGCTGCTGACCATCCGGGCTGTGGCACCGCGACCACATAGACCCCTCGAGACGCGAAAAGTTCGGCCCCTGGGAGTCCCACGGGCGCGACCTGCGATAGGCGTCACGTATCGGGGTGCATTCTAGCAGTTCGACGCAGCCGGCCCCGGTTTGCCCGGTACGCGAGCCGCAACTGCGCGCCGAGGGAGCGATCGACGATGCACGCACGCCGCACGCCCTCGTCCGTCTCGAATGCGAGCCATACCGCACCTCCGAGCACCATGGCATGCGGGCTCGGCACGCCGGGCACGGTCCTGCCATCCAGTTCGACGTACCAGTCGGCGGGCGGTCGATGGGCAATACGGTGGATCGACGTGTGCGACCGGAGCGCGAGATCGCGCCGCACGGCCGGCCACGCGCACCCGAGAAGCCCGGCCAGAAGCGCAATACGCCCTCCCCAAGGTAGCCCATGCGACGCGAGGATGCCCCCGCCTGCGACGACCAGCCAGCCGATGACCGCGGTGAGCAACGCGCGCGAGGGTTGCAGGCGATGCGCCCGCAGCGGTTCAGACCGGCGTCGCGGCCTCGCCGTCCTGCCCCCTGACGCGGTGGACGAGTCGGGCAAAGTCTGGAGCGGCGGGCGTGACACCTCCGAGCAGATACGCCGCGAGTTCCGGGTCCGGCAACTCGAGAAACCGCGCAAACACCGCGCGTTCGTGGCTCGACGCGGCCGCGTACGCGCTCTCGAGGTATCGCCCGAGCAGCAGGTCGAGTTCCTTCATGCCGCGGCGGCAGCGCCATCGCAGGCGCGACACCTCGGGATCCTGCCTCATCAGTGCTGGCGATCGGCGATCAGCTTCTTGATCTCGGCGATGGTCTTGGCCGGGTTCAGGTCCTTCGGGCAGGCCTCGGTGCAGTTCATGATCGTGTGGCACCGGTAGAGCTTGAAGGGATCCTCGAGCGCATCGAGCCGTTCGCCCGTCGCCTCGTCGCGGCTGTCGATGATCCAGCGGTAGGCCGCGAGCAGCGCGGCCGGGCCGAGATAGCGATCCGAATTCCACCAGTAGCTCGGGCACGCGGTCGAGCAGCAGGCGCACAGGATGCACGCGGACGGCCGGTCGATCTTTTCCTGGTCCGCCTTCGACTGCAGCCGTTCGCGGTCGGCGGGCGCCGGCGTGCGGGTCTGCAGCCAGGGCTTCACGGACGCATACTGCGCGTAGAACTGCGTGAGGTCCGGCACCAGGTCCTTGACCACCGGCATGTGCGGCAGCGGGTAGATCGCGACATCGCCCGAGATGTCGCTGCAGGCCTTCGTGCACGCAAGCGTATTCAGGCCGTCGATGTTCATCGCGCAGCTGCCGCAGATGCCCTCGCGGCACGAGCGGCGGAACGTGAGCGTGCTGTCGATCTCGTTCTTGATCTTGATCAACGCATCGAGAACCATCGGCCCGCAGCTGGCCATGTCGACTTCGTAGGTGTCGAGCCGCGGATTGCCCGGCACATCGGGATCGAAGCGGTAGATGCGGAACGTGCGCACCTTCTTCGCGCCCGCGGGCGCCTTGTAGACCTTGCCGTCGCGGCGGACACGGGAGTTGTCGGGGAGGCGGAAATTGGCCATCTAGGAAACGCTCCGGGTACGGGCAGCAGACGACGAACGGCGAGCGACCAGGGACGTTCGCGCCTCGCGGGGCGCTGCGGCGCACCCAGGCTGAAGTCCCATCGCTGTCGACCGCCCGACCATCAGTACGTTCGCGCCTTCGGCGGCACGGTCTCGACATCGTCGGTCATCGTGTCGAGGTGCACCTTGCGGTAGTCGATCTGCGTGCGGCCGGCGGCATCGACCCTGATCAGCGTGTGCTTCATCCATTCGCCGTCGTTGCGATCGGGGAAATCCTCGCGCGCGTGCGCGCCGCGGCTCTCCTTGCGGTTCTCCGCGGCGTGGATCGTCGCGACCGCCTGGCCGAGCAGGTTCTCGAGTTCGAGCGTCTCGACGAGGTCGGTGTTCCAGACGAGCGAACGGTCGGTCACGCGCACGTCGGCGAACGACGCGTGGGTCTTCGCGAGCCGCTCGCAGCCGTCTCGCAGCGACTGCGCGGTGCGAAACACCGCCGCATCCGACTGCATGATGCGCTGCATCTCGACGCGGATCTCCGCCGTCGGACGCGAGCCGTTCGCATGCCGCAGCCGGTCGAGGCGCGACACGGCGAAATCGCCGGCGTCCTTCGCGAACGGGCGCTGCCGATCCCCCGGCTTGACCTGTGTCGCGATGTGCCGCGCCGCTTCGCGGCCGAAGATCACGATGTCGAGCAGCGAGTTCGAGCCGAGGCGGTTCGCCCCGTGCACCGACACGCAGGCCGCCTCGCCCGCGGCGTAGAGGCCCGGCACGATCGTGTCCGGGTCGCCGTTTTTCACCGTGACCACTTCGCCGTGGTAATTGCAGGGAATGCCGCCCATGTTGTAGTGGACGGTCGGCTGCACCGGAATCGGCTCCTTCGTGACGTCGACGCCCGCGAAGATGCGCGCGGTATCCGCGATGCCCGGCAGACGCTCGTGGATCACGTCAGGGCCGAGGTGTTCGAGGTGCAGGTGGATGTGGTCACGGTGTTCGCCTACCCCGCGGCCCTCGCGCACCTCGATCGTCATCGCGCGGCTGACGACGTCGCGCGAGGCGAGGTCCTTGGCATTCGGCGCGTAACGCTCCATGAAGCGCTCGCCCTTCGAGTTCGTGAGGTAGCCGCCTTCGCCGCGCGAACCCTCGGTGATCAGGCAGCCCGCTCCGTAGATGCCGGTCGGGTGGAACTGCACGAACTCCATGTCCTGCAGCGGCAGGCCGGCCCTGAGCGCCATGCCGCCGCCGTCGCCGGTGCAGGTGTGGGCGGACGTGCACGTGAAGTACGCGCGACCGTATCCGCCGGTCGCGAGGATCACGGCATGGGCGCGGTAGCGATGCAGCCGGCCGGTCGCGAGTTCGAGCGCGACGACGCCGCGGCAGGCCCCATCCTCCATGATCAGGTCGATCGCGAAGAACTCGACGTGGAACTCGGCATCGTGGCGGATCGACTGCTGGTAGAGCGCGTGCAGCATCGCGTGCCCGGTGCGGTCGGCGGCTGCCGCCGTGCGCTGCGCGATGCCCTTGCCGTAGTGGGTGGTCATGCCGCCGAAGGGCCGCTGATAGATGCGCCCCTCCTCGGTGCGCGAGAACGGCACGCCGTAGTGTTCGAGTTCGATCACCGCGGCGGGCGCTTCCTTGCACATGAACTCGATCGCATCCTGGTCGCCGAGCCAGTCCGAGCCCTTGATCGTGTCGTAGAAATGGAAGCGCCAGTCGTCCTCGCCCATGTTGCCGAGCGCGGCGCTGATGCCGCCCTGCGCCGCCACCGTGTGGCTGCGGGTCGGGAACACCTTGGTGATGCAGGCGGTCTTCAGGCCCGCCTCGGCGAGCCCGAGCGTGGCGCGCAGGCCCGCGCCGCCCGCGCCGACGACGACGACGTCGTAGGTGTGATCGATGAAGGCGTAATCGCTCATGCGAAGCTCCGCAGCGCCACGCGCAGCACCGCGAGCACCGCGGTCGCCGCGACGAGCACATGCGCGAAAGTATTGACGATCAGCAACGCCATCTTCGCGTGGCGCTGGTGCACATAGTCCTCGATCACGACCTGCACGCCGAGCTTCGAATGCCACGCAGCGGTGAGCACGAGCAGCGCGAGCAGGACGGGATGGATGCCCTCGGCCATCCACGCGATGACCTGCGCATGGTCGCCGAGCGGCAGGCGCACGAGCGACAGCACGAACCACAGCGTGAGCACGATGAGCGCGACGGCCGACACGCGCTGCACGACCCAGTGGTGCACACCCTCGTGGGCCGAACCGAGTCCGAGCACCCGCCCGAGCGGGGTACGCAGGCTCATGGCGACACCGCGTGCGCGAGGAACAGGTACCACGCGAACGCGGCCCAGAGGATCACGGCGGCCGCCATCGTCACGCGATAGCTGCGCCGCGCCTCGCGTTTCTCGAGCCCGTAACCGAGGTCCCACACGAGATGGCGCACGCCGTTCAGCAGGTGGTAACAGAACGCGAGCAGCCACAGCGCGAGCAGCACCTGGCACGGAACGCTGCCGAGCGCGGCGCTCACCGTGGCATAGGCCTGTGCACCGCCGGCCGCGCCGACGAGCCATGCGGCCAGCACGATCAGCCCGAACGACAATGCGACGCCCGTCATCCGGTGCGTGAACGAACCGATCATCGTGTACTGGAATCGGAACACGGTGACGTGCGGCGACAACGGCCGTGGGCGCATGGTGTCTCCCGGAGTCAAAAGTCGATACAGCGGCCGCGCCGCTCCCAGTCGCCGTAGCGCGTGGGCTCGGGCCCCTCGGGCCCGCCGATTTCCCGCGGCGCCGGTGCGGGAACCGGCGTAGTCTCGATCGATGCGGCTTCTTCGGGAGAATCGTCAGGCTGCGGCATGACCGCGGATTCTGCCAGAATTCCGCGAGTCTCTCCACAGGCGACGGTTGCGGCGCGCGAGCGATGAGTGAACTGTACGGACATTGTCGGCTGCACGATCTCGGCGTGTTCGGCGTGCGCGGCCGCGATGCGGTCGCATTCCTCCAGGGCCAGCTTTCGCAGGATGTCGCGCAACTCGATGCCGTGCACGCGCGCTTCGCCGGTTACCACAATCCGCAGGGCCGCGTCATCGCGATCCTGCGCCTGCTGCGCACGGACGATGGCGTCGGTTGCGTGCTGCCGCGCGAGCTCGTGGCGCCGGTCGCGGAGCGCCTGCGCCGATACGTGCTGCGCGCGAAACTCACGCTCACCGACGACAGCGAGGACACGCAGGTCATCGGGGAGGCGCGCGACGGCTCGCGCGTGCTGCGCCTCGTGCCGTCGGGCGACAGCACGATCCTGCCGGGACCGCCGATCGCGCGCGCAGCGTGGCACGCGTTCGACATCGCCGCGGGGCTGCCGCAGGTTTATCGGGCGACGAGCGAGGCGTTCGTCGCGCAGATGCTCAACCTCGACCTCGTCGACGGCATCGCGTTCGACAAGGGCTGCTACACCGGCCAGGAAATCATCGCGCGGGCGCACTACCGCGGCCGCGTCAAGCGGCGCATGCAGCGCTTCCGCACGCGCGCGCCGGGGGCCCTCGCGCTCGTGCCCGCGAGCGCCGTCACGCTGGCGGACGGGCGGACTGCCCAGGTGATCGATGCGGCCACGCGGCCGGACGGCCGCATCGAATTCCTCGCCGTCGCGCCGTTCGGCGAGGGTGGCGGCGCGCCCGCAACGCACGACCCGCCGCCAGAGTCCCATCACCCGCAGCCTGTCGCCATCGACGTCGAGGCGCTGCCGCTGCCCTACGCGCTGCCGGCCTGAGCGCTGCGGGCCCGCCCGGCCGTCACACCTCGGGCCGCATGTGCGGAAAGAGCAGCACGTCGCGTATCGACGGTGAATCGGTGAGGAACATCACGAGCCGGTCGATGCCGATGCCGAGGCCGGCGGTCGGCGGCATCGCGTACTCGAGCGCGCGCACGTAATCGGCGTCGTAGAACATGGCTTCCTCGTCGCCCGCTTCCTTGCGCGCGACCTGGGCGCGAAAGCGCGCAGCCTGCTCCTCCGGGTCATTCAGCTCGGAGAAGCCGTTCGCGAGTTCACGCCCCGCGACGAAGAACTCGAACCGGTCGGTCAGGAAAGGATCGGCATCGTTCGCGCGCGACAGCGGCGACACTTCCGCCGGATACGCGTGGACGAAAGTCGGATCCATGAAGGTGTGCTCGGCGGTCTTCTCGAAGATCTCGATCTGCAGCTTGCCGGCCCCGTCGTGCGCACCGACCGCGATGCCGAGCCGCTCGCACCAGCGGCGCAGGTAGGGCACGTCGCGCAGCGACAGCGGATCGATGCCGGGATTGTGCTCGAGGATCGCGGCCTCGATGGTCACGCGCCGGAAGGGTGCATCGAGATCGTAGGGGCGGCCCTGGTAGGTGAACTGGCGCGTGCCGCGCACCGCATCGGCAGCTCCACGCATCAGCCGCTCGACGAGATCCATCAGGTCGCGGTAGTCCGCGTAGGCCCAGTACAGCTCGAGCATCGTGAACTCGGGGTTGTGCTGTGTCGACAGCCCCTCGTTCCTGAAATTGCGGTTGATCTCGTAGACGCGCTCGAAGCCGCCGACCACGAGCCGCTTGAGGTACAGCTCGGGGGCGATGCGCAGGTACATGTCGAGGTCGAGCGCATTGTGATGCGTGACGAACGGCCGCGCGGCCGCGCCGCCCGGGATCGGCTGCATCATCGGCGTCTCGACTTCCAGGAAATCCTGCGCATCGAGAAACGCCCGCAGGTAGCGGATGATCGCGACGCGCTGCTCGAACACGCGGCGGCTGTCGTCATTGACGATGAGATCGACATAGCGCTGCCGATAGCGCGTCTCCGTGTCGGCGAGGCCGTGCCATTTGTCGGGCAGCGGACGCAGCGACTTCGCGAGCAGGCGCACCGCGGTCGCGCGCACCGACAGCTCGCCGGTCTTCGTGCGAAACAGCGGCCCCTCGGCGCCGAGGATGTCGCCGACGTCCCAGCCCTTCCAGGCATCGTAGGCCTCGCCGAGCGCGGCCTGCTGCAGGAAGACCTGGATGCGGCCGCTCCTGTCCGCGAGCTTCGCGAAACTCGCCTTGCCCATGACGCGCTTCGCCATCAGCCGACCGCCGACGCGCACGTGCACCGGGTTCGCCTCGAGCCAGGCCGCGCTCTTGTCGCCGTAGCCGGCCTCGATCTGGGCCGCGAGCGCATCGCGCCGGAAATCGTTCGGATACGCCGGCCCCGCGCCGCGCAGCGCCGCGAGTTTCGCGCGCCGCTCCGCGATCAGCCGATTCTCGTCCTCGTGCGTCTCGTCCGTCGCCACCTACAGCCCTGCCTTCAGCGATGCTTCCATGAACTGGTCGAGGTCGCCGTCGAGCACGGCCTGCGTGTTGCCGACTTCGACGTTCGTGCGCAGATCCTTGATGCGCGACTGGTCGAGGACATAGGAGCGGATCTGGTTGCCCCAGCTCACGTCCGACTTCGAGTCCTCGAGCACCTTCGCCGCCGCGTTGCGCTTGTTCACTTCGAGTTCGTACAGCTTCGCCTTCAGCATTTTCATCGCGGTCGAGCGGTTCTTGTGCTGGCTGCGCTCGTTCTGGCAGGCGACGACGATGCCGGAGGGAATGTGCCGCAGCCGTACCGCGGATTCGGTCTTGTTGACGTGCTGCCCGCCCGCACCGCTCGAGCGGAACACGTCCATCTCGATATCGGCCGGGTTCACCTCGATGTCGATGTCGTCGTCGACCTCGGGCGAGATGAACACGGAGGCGAACGACGTGTGGCGCCGGTTGCCGGAATCGAACGGCGACTTGCGCACGAGGCGGTGCACGCCCGTCTCGGTGCGCAACCACCCGTAGGCGTATTCGCCGCGAATCTCGAGCGACGCGCTCTTGACCCCGGCGACCTCGCCCGGGCTCGAATCGATGACTTCGCACTGGAAGCCGCGGCCCGCCGCCCAGCGGATGTACATCCGCATCAGCATCTGCGCCCAGTCCTGCGCTTCCGTGCCGCCGGCGCCCGCCTGGATGTCGAGGTAGGCATTGTGCGAGTCCATCTCGCCGCGGAACATGCGCTTGAACTCGAGCTTGCGCACCGCGGCCTCGAGTCCGCCCGATTCGCCTTCGATGTCGCGCGCGGCGGACTCGTCGTTCTCGGCCTCGGCGAGCTCGAGGAGCTCCGTGGCATCCGCGATCGCGTTCGTCGCGCGATCGAGTTCCCCGATGTCGGCGGTGAGGCGGGCGCGCTCCTTGCCGAGCAGCTGCGCGCGCTCGGGATTGCCCCAGACCGTGGGGTCCTCGAGCTCGCGGTTTACTTCCTCGAGGCGCTCGACCTTGCTGTCGTACTCAAAGAAACCCCCGTAGCGAACGGGCGCGCTCGTCGAGGTCCTTGAGGGTGCGCTTCAGCTGGCTGACTTCCATCGGGAAAATTTTAGCAGGCGGGCAGTACGTGGTCGACCAGCAGCTGCAGGCGCCGTTCCCCCTGGTAGACATTGACGTCGAGGCGGAAGACCAGCCGCACTTCGCCGCCCGGCATGCGCGCTGCGCTGTCCGCGAGCAGGTTGAATGCGATCGCATCGAAGCGGCGTCCGCTGCCGGCCGCCTCGACCCACATCTTCACGTGCTTCCCGCCGACGACGCGTGCGCGCTCGATCGTGAACTGCCCGTCGAACACCGGCTCCGGAAAGGCCGCGCCCCACGGACCGCCCGCACGCAGCGCCTCGGCGGTCGCGAGGCAGATGTCGTCCGGCGCGAGGTCGCCGTCGGTATCGAGCCGGTCGACGTCGGCTCCGGCGCCGAGCCACCGTGCGACCTCGGCATCGAACGCGCGGGCGAAGGCATCGAGGTGGGCAGGATCGAGCGTGAGGCCCGCGGCCATCGCGTGCCCGCCGAAGCGCCCGATGAGGCCAGGGTGCATCGCCGCGATATTCTCGAACACGTCGCGCACGTGCACGCCCGCCACCGAGCGGGCCGAACCGCGCAGCATGCCCTCGCCGCCCGTCGCGAACGCGACGACCGGGCGTCGCAATCGCTCCTTCACGCGGCTCGCGACGAGACCCACGACACCCTGGTGCCACTCGGCGTGATAGAGGCACACGCCGGCGCGCTGCGCGCCGCCCGGCGCCGCGAGCGAGCCGATCTGGCGCACGGCCGCGAGTGCCTCGGCCTGCATGCGCGCTTCGATCGCGCGCCGCTCGGCATTCAGCTGGTCGAGGCGCGCGGCGAGCGAGCGGGCCTCCGCCTCGCGGTCCGCGAGCAGGCAGCGAATGCCGATCGACATGTCGTCGAGGCGACCCGCGGCATTGAGCCGCGGCGCGACCGCGAAACCGAGGTCGGCCGCCGTGAGGTCCGACCGGTCGCGCTGCGCGATCTCGAGCAGCGCGCGAATGCCGGGCACGCAGCGCCCGGCGCGAATGCGCGCGAGCCCCTGGGCGACGAGTACCCGGTTGTTCCGGTCGAGCGGCACGACGTCCGCGACCGTGCCGAGCGCGACGAGGTCGAGCCACTCGGCCGGCGCGTGCGCCGCGCGATCGACGAGGCCCGCGGCATCGAGTGCGCGCTTCAGCGCCACCATCACGTAGAACGCGACACCGACGCCGGCCAGCGCACGGCTGCCGAAACGGCTGCCGGCGAGGTTCGGATTGACCATGACGTTCGCCGCAGGCAGTTCGGCGCCCGGCAGGTGGTGGTCCGTGACGAGCACGTCGATGCCACGCGCGCGCGCCGCGGCGACTCCCGCAATGCTCGCGACCCCGTTGTCGACCGTGACGATCAGCGTCGGCGATCGCTCCGCGCCGAGGGCGACGATCTCTGGCGTGAGGCCATAGCCGTACTCGAAGCGGTTCGGCACGAGGAAATCCACGTCGGCGAATCCCCATGCGCGCAGGGCGCGCACGATCAGCGCCGAACTCGTGGCGCCGTCGGCGTCGAAATCGCCGACCACGAGCACCTTGTGCCCCGCGCCCCGATGGGCGAGCAGCAGTTCGACGGCCGCATCGACACCCTCGAGCGTACCGACCGGCAGGAGCCCCGACAGCGCGAGTGCCAGGTCCTCGTCGCGCCGCACGCCGCGCGCGGCATAGACGCGGCGCAGGACCGGGTGCAAGGCGCGCCCCCAGTCCGCGCTCTCCTCGCCCTGCGCGCGCCGTTCGATCCTCAGTGTCACGGGGGTACGCTCCAGGTGACGGCGTGTCGCCACGGCTTCACGAGATCGAAGCGCCCGAGTCGAAACACGCGCTCGTCGGCGAGCACTTCCACGGCATCGATGTGCCGCGCCGCGAGCGCGGCGAGCGCCGGCTCCACCCAGCGTGCGGCGACGCTGTCGTCGACGCCCTCGCGCACGACCACGACGGTGTCCGCATCGCCCGCGAGCTCCAGCTCCGCAAATGAGCGTCCCGGCCCGTCGAGCGCACGACCGGTTTCATGCCACAGGCCCCGGAGCCAGCTGTCGCTGCCGTAGCCGCGCACGCGGCGCGCCGGCGCGCGCGAGCGGTGCGGCGCAGGCGTCGCGGAGCCGGTCGATGCACCACCCCACAGCCACAACGCGGCGAGCGCCGCGGCACCGCGCCGCGTGCGGGCGCGATTGACGGCGTGTTCGTGCAGCCACATCTCGATCTCGGTGCCGATGCGCCGCAGTGGCGCGGCGCCCTCGCCCGCCGGCAGCCACGGCGCGATGTCGCCGCCGAGCACGCGCGCAGGATCGAACGTGATGGCGGTCGTGCTCACGCCCGTGAGCAGGAAGCCCTCCGCACCTGCCGCCGTGAGCGCAAGGCCAGCACCGTCGAACACGCGCGCGAAGTCCGAGGCGAGGGCCTGTGCTTCGTCCGCCTCGAGTTCGAGCCATCCGCCGATGGGCATGCGGACATGATCGACCGCCGCGAGCAGCGCGACGGGCGTCGCGAACCACGCCGCGGCCCGCGGTACACCGGCTGCCGCGGCAGCGAGCCCGGCCGCCGGCTGCAGTGCAAGGTCCGCACGCCCGATCCGCCCTGCGCCCCCCCCTGAAACACGCTGACCACCAAGACCCAGGTGGTCGAACCAGGTTCGTTCTCGATGCTCAATGGGAACAGGTCGGGACATTCCCATGTGCCCGTAGGG
>JABAQU010000012.1 GCA_019187185.1 Steroidobacteraceae bacterium
GCCGTTCGTCTCCGCCATCACCTTCGTCAGCGCCGCCGTCAGCGTCGTCTTGCCATGGTCCACGTGACCAATCGTCCCCACGTTCACGTGCGGCTTCGTTCGCTCAAACTTCTCTTTCGACACGACGCATTTCCTCTCTATAGCTTTCTGGCTGCCTGCTGTCCGCTACTCGCTGTCCGCTACTTTTCTGGAGCTCACGACCGGGATTGAACCGGTGACCTCGTCCTTACCAAGGACGTGCTCTACCAACTGAGCTACGTGAGCTTTACGACTGGCGTGGAGCGGGTAGTGGGAATCGAACCCACGTCATCAGCTTGGAAGGCTGAGGTTCTACCATTGAACTACACCCGCGCTGATGTCCCCGACTGCCCGCTTGCCGCCGGTCCCGCTCGACTGGTGGAGGGGGTAGGATTCGAACCTACGAAGGCGTAAGCCGGCAGATTTACAGTCTGCTCCCGTTGGCCGCTTGGGTACCCCTCCGCGAAAAACGAGCCGCGTATTCTCGTGTCCGCGTCGCAGCGTGTCAATGCAGTTGGCGCGCCTTTTGCTGTGTCGCACTGCCGCACCGCACACCTTATATATCCGGAACGCCCGCAACGGGGTTAGAGCAGGGGCGAAACCACGTCGTAGACGAGCCGGGCGCCCAGCCGTGCCGTGCGCCCATCGGGATCGAAGGGGGGAGCGAGTTCCGCGACCTCCGCCAGCACCACCCTGGAATCGCGTTTACCGTGCCCGGCCCGCCCGAGCAGGTGCCCGAGCAACGACAACGCGAGGTCGGGCGCGATCCCGCGAGCCGCCGGCGCACTGACCCCGGGGGTCGCGGCCGCGGGAAACGCATCGAGGCAGACCGAGATCTGCAGCGCGTCGATCGACTCCACGAATGCATCGATCGCACGGCACGCAGCTTCCCACTTCGGCCACACGATCTCCTCGTCGGTGAGCCAGGTGACACCGCACTCGCGTGCGGTGGCAAATAGCGCCGGTGTATTCGCCGCACGGGAGATGCCGATGCACAGGTACCGGAACGGCAGGCCGCGCGCGGCGAGCGCATCGCGGATCTGCAGGAAGGGCGTGCCGGAGCTCGCGCGCCCGCGGCGCAGGTCGAAATGCGCATCGAAATTCACGATGCCGTAACGTCGAAGCCGGCCGTCATTGGCCAATGCAGCGCTCGCCCCCTGGAACGAGCCCCAGGCCATTTCGTGGCCGCCACCGAGCAACATCGGGAAGTGGCCCTGTGCGAGGAGCGCCTCGACCCGCGCGCCGAGCGCGCGCTGTGCGCCTTCGAGATCCTCGCCGTCGCAGGCGACGTCGCCGGCATCGTACAGCGGTGTATCGCGCACGCCGTGGTAGGCGAGCGGCGCGAGCGCGCGCCGGAGCGAACGCGGCCCCTCGCGCGCGCCCACGCGACCCTGATTGCGGCGCACGCCTTCGTCGCTCGCGAATCCGAGGAGTGCCACACCGGCCGGCGCACCGGCGGCGAGCGGCCGCACGAGCTGGTGCCAGCGTCGCCCGAGCGCGCCGTCTTCCGCATCGATACGGCCCTGCCACACCTCGCTCACGCTGCACTCCTCACAGCGCGCCACGCACGATGGCGCCACGTCGCGCGACGGCACGGCTCGCGTCGAGCCCGCTCCAGTAGCTGAGTTCCCACGGCGCCGCGACATCCCACACCACGAAATCCGCAGGACCGCCGCCGGCGAGTGTCCCATGGCCGTCGAGCGCGAGCGCTCGCGCGGCCTGGCAGGTGATGCCGGCGAGGGCTTCCTCGGGTGTGAGCCCGAAGAGCCGACAGGCCATGTTGATCGCGAGCAGCAGCGACACGCACGGCGAGGTGCCGGGATTGCAATCGGTCGCAACGGCGATCGGCACGCCGGCATCGCGCAGTGCGGCCACGGGTGGCGCCCGCGTCTGCCCGAGCGTGTAGTACGCGACGGGCAACAATACCGCGACAGTGCCTGCCGCAGCGAGCCGCGCGATGTCCGCCGCCGACAGCTCCTCGAGGTGATCGCACGACAACGCCGCGAACTCCGTCGCCACCGCGACGCCGCCGACGTCCGCGAACTGTCCGGCGTGCATGCGCACGGCGAGGCCGAGCGCGCGCGCCGCCTCGAACAGCACGCGCGCCTGCGCGGCGGTGAACGCACCACGGTCGCAATAGATGTCCACGGAATCGACGAGCCGGCGTGCAACGAGCGTGGGCAGCCATTCGCGCGACAGCGTACGCACATACTCGTCGGCCCGCCCGGCGAACTCCGGCGGCACGGCGTGCGCGGCGAGATAGGTCGTGCGCACGTCGATGTCGTAGCGCCGGCCGAGCGCGCGCGCCACCTCGAGCATGCGCGCCTCGTCCTCGAGCGTGAGGCCGTAGCCGGACTTGATCTCGATCGCCGTGACGCCTTCGGCAGCGAGCGCCTCGAGCCGGGGCGCGCTCGCGGCGAGCAGGGCCTCGGTGCCCGCCGCGCGCGTCGCGCGCACCGTGGCAAGGATGCCGCCCCCGCGTTTCGCGATGTCCTCGTAGGAAACGCCACGCTGGCGCTCGGCGAATTCGTGGGCGCGATCGCCTGCGAACACGAGGTGCGTGTGGCAGTCGACGAGCCCCGGAGTCACGAGCCGGCCGCCGAGGTCGTGCGTCGCGCCACAGCGGGCACGCAGTGGAGCGTCGAGAGCGCGCTCGAACCCGATCCACTCGATGCGCCCGCCGCTCGTGACGAATGCATCGGCGCGTGCGTCCGCCGCCGCGGCGACCGACGTGCAGGTCGCGATGCGGCCGTTGCGCCAGAGCGTCGCGGCCGCCGTCATCGTCAGGTTCCGGCGAGGAACGGAAGATCGAGCCGGTGTTCGCGCGCGCAGTCGATCGCGATGTCGTAGCCGGCGTCGGCGTGGCGCATGACACCGCTCGCGGGGTCGTTCCACAGCACGCGCTCGATGCGCCGCGCGGCCGCCGCGGTGCCGTCACAGACGATCACGACGCCGGCGTGCTGCGAGTAGCCCATGCCGACGCCGCCGCCGTGGTGAATCGAAACCCAGGTCGCGCCGCTCGCCGTGTTGAGGAGTGCGTTCAGCAGCGGCCAGTCGGCCACCGCGTCCGAGCCGTCGCGCATCGCCTCGGTTTCGCGGTTCGGACTCGCGACCGATCCCGAGTCGAGGTGATCGCGACCGATCACGATCGGCGCCGACAGCTCGCCGCGCCTGACCATTTCGTTGAACGCGAGGCCGAGCCGGTGGCGGTCACCGAGCCCTACCCAGCAGATGCGCGCCGGCAGTCCCTGGAACTGGATCCGTTCGCGCGCCATGTCGAGCCAGCGATGCAGCCCCGTGTCGTGCGGCAGCAGCTCCTTCACCTTCGCGTCGGTGCGGTAGATGTCCTCAGGGTCGCCCGAGAGCGCCACCCACCTGAACGGCCCGATGCCGCGGCAGAAAAGCGGCCGCACATAGGCCGGCACGAAGCCCGGGAACGAGAACGCGTCTTTCACGCCCTCATCGAACGCGACCTGGCGGATGTTGTTGCCGTAGTCGAATACCGGGATGCCGAGCCTCGCGAAGCCGAGCATCGCCTCGACGTGGCGCGCCATCGACTCGCGCGCGGCCGCCGCCACGCGCTTGGGGTCCGACGTGCGCCGCTCGTCCCATTGCGCCAATGTCCAGCCGCGCGGCAGATACCCGTTCACGGGATCGTGCGCCGAGGTCTGGTCCGTGACCGCATCGGGGCGCACGCCCCGTTCGAGCAGCTGCGGCAGGATCTCCGCGGCATTGCCGAGCAGGCCGATCGACACGGCCTTGCCGCTGCGGCGCGCCGCTTCGAGCCGCGCGAGCGCCGCCTCGAGCGTGGGCGCCTCCTCGTCGAGATAGCGCGTCGCGAGCCGCTTGGCGAGGCGCTCGGGGCGACATTCGATCGCGAGCATCGAGGCGCCCGCCATGGTGGCCGCCAGCGGTTGCGCGCCGCCCATGCCGCCGAGGCCCGCGGTCAGGATCCAGCGCCCGGCGAGTGAGCCGCCGAAATGTTGCCGCCCCATCTCGGCAAACGTCTCGTACGTGCCCTGCACGATGCCCTGGCTGCCGATGTAGATCCACGACCCCGCGGTCATCTGCCCGAACATCATGAGACCCTTGCGATCGAGCTCCGCAAAGTGCTCCCAGTCCGCCCAGCGCGCCACGAGGTTCGAGTTGGCGATGAGCACACGCGGCGCATCCGCATGCGTGCGAAAGATGCCCACCGGCTTGCCCGACTGGATCAGCAGCGACTCCTCTTCTCCGAGGCGCGTCAGCGCCGCGACGATGCGCTCATAGCATTCCCAGTTGCGCGCCGCGCGCCCGATACCGCCGTACACGACGAGATCCTCCGGCCGTTCCGCGACCTCCGGGTCGAGGTTGTTCATCAGCATCCGCAGCGGCGCCTCCGTCAACCAGCTGCGGGCGGTGAGTGTCTTGCCGCGCGCGGCACGAATCTCGCGGGGGTGGGACATCATGCTCCAGTCCGTCAGTTCAGTGTTCGAGGTCGCCGAGCGCCTTGCGAATGCGGCGCGCCAGCGAAGGGGTCGTCACGAAATCGAGGTCGACCATCGACAGCTCGTCGACGAGCGCGTGCACGGTGAGCGTCGCGGTGCCCTCGCCCGAGGTGACCTGGTAGGTCCATTGCCCGGTAACGTCGGTCGCCTGTGCGTCGATCGCGCGCGCGAGCTGATCGGCCTCCGCACGCGTGAAGCCTGCCGTAAAGAGCCGCGCGATGCGCCGCAGCACCTTGCCACAGGATTCGAGTTCGATGTCCACGGTCACGCGCTCGCTGCCGGGCGTCGCCTGCGCCGGCAGCCGGACCGGTGCACAGGCAGCCGCCGCCGCTGCGACGAGCCATCCGGACAGGGACCTGCGACTCACGCCCATGTCGTCAATCCTTGTGGTCGTCGACGTGTGCGGCGAAGCGCTTCATCTGCTGCGTGAGCACGGAGTCGACGAGCTTCGCGAGCGCCACGGCGTCGGAGGTGAATTCGCCCGCCACGCGATAGATCAGCGTCACGTGCGATCCAGTCGGCCGCGGCGCAAACGCGAACGACAGGACACCGACCACCGCCATGTCCTGCAGCGGGCCGAGCGCCGCCGACAGGCGCAGCATCTGCCCCGGATCGGCGTACAGCACGGTGCCGTGGCTCACGGACCCGCCGCCATCCATCACTTCGCAGAAGCAGCCGCCCGCGTGCGCATCGAGTGACAGCCGCTCGGCCTTGCCGCTGTAGGTGTGCTCCGGATCCCACCAGAGCGCCGGCCCCACGGTGAACGCGCGATAAGCCGCATCGGGCGGTGCCGCAACGTCGACCTCGATGACGATCGTGAATCCCCCGGCGCCGGACGCCGCGACGGTGGCGTTCGCGCTGCCGGCCCAGGGCACGGTCACTGCCGCCAGCAGCAAAGCGGCCAACAGGTTTCTCGTCATTCGGCCACCCTCCCGACAGTCGCGGCCACCAGGGCCTCCACGGCCTCTGGCGCGAGCATACGCGCCGTGCCCGGTCGCTGGTCCTGCGGCAAGCTTACAGGACCGTACCGCAGACGCATCAGCCGGCTCACCTCGCAGCCGACCGCCTCCCACAGGCGCCGCACTTCGCGATTGCGCCCTTCGCGCAGCACGACGCGGAACCAGGCGTGACTGCTCCCGCCCGCGTGGCGCTCGATGCGATCGAAACGCGCGACACCGTCGTCGAGCGCGACGCCGCGCAGCAGGCGCTCGAGCGCCGCCGGGTCGGGCACCCCCCTCAACCGCACGAGGTACTCGCGCTCGATTTCGCTCGACGGATGCATCAGGCGGTGCGCCAGCGCCCCGTCGGTCGTGAAAAGCAGCAGCCCCGTGGTGTTCACGTCGAGCCGGCCGACCACGATCCAGCGGCCGGCGCGGGGCCTCGGCAAGCGCTCGAACACCGTCGGCCGGCCCTGCGGATCGCTGCGGGTCGTGACCTCGCCGAGCGGTTTGTGATAAATGAGCACCTCGCGCGCGGCGGGCCCTGGCGCCAGCGCGAGCGGACGCCCGTCGAGGGTGATCGTGTCGTCGGGCGTCGCACGCATGCCGAGCGCGGCGACGGCGCCGTTCACGGCGACCCGGCCGTCGCGGATCCAGCCCTCGATGGTCCGCCGCGAGCCGAGCCCGGCGGCGGCCAGCAGTTTTTGCAGACGTTCGGGCGAGGACACGGACGCATCATAATCGCTGGCGATGGGCCGAGGCCCACCCGGCATGGGTCCCACTGACACGCAGGAGCTAGAGTGTCGCCATGATCTACGACAGCATACTCGGAACCATCGGGCGCACGCCGATCGTGCGCGTCAACCGTCTCGCGCCGGACCACGTCACGATGTACGTGAAGTGCGAGTTCTTCAATCCCGCATCGTCGGTCAAGGACCGTCTCGCGATCGCGATCATCGAGGACGCCGAGCGGCGCGGTGCCCTGAAGCCGGGCCAGACCGTCGTCGAGGCGACCTCGGGCAATACCGGCATCGCGCTCGCCATGGTGTGCGCGGCGAAGGGATACCCGTTCGTCGCGACGATGGCGGAGTCCTTTTCCGTCGAGCGACGCAAGATCATGCGCCAGCTCGGCGCGCGGGTGATCCTGACGCCGGCGGCGGAGCGTGGCGTCGGCATGGTGAAGAAAGCGGCGGAGCTCGCGAAGAAGCACGGCTGGTTTCTCGCGAACCAGTTCGAGAATCCCGCAAACCCCGCCTATCATCGCCAGACGACGGGCGCCGAGATCGTCAGCGATTTCACCGGCCGGCGGCTCGATTTCTTCGTCACAGGCTGGGGCACCGGCGGCACGCTCACGGGCGCCGGCGAAGTCATCAAGCTCGTGATGCCCGACACGAAGGTGATCGCGGCGGAGCCTGCCGTGGCCGCGCTGCTGTCCGGGAAGGAATTCGCGTCGCACAAGATCCAGGGCTGGACGCCGGATTTCGTGCCCGGGGTGCTGAATCGCAAGGTACCCGACCGCATCGTGACCGTGACCGACCAGGAGGCGATCGAGACATCGCGCGCACTGGCACGCAGCGAAGGCATTTTCTGCGGCATTTCGAGCGGTGCCACGTTCGCGGCGGCCGTCAAGGTCGCGAAGGAAGCCCCGCGTGGCAGCACGTTGCTCGCGATGCTGCCCGACACGGCGGAGCGCTATCTGTCGACACCGCTCTTCGAGGGCATAGCCGAGGGCAGCGATCCGGAGCCATGAGCGCGCGCCAGTACGCGGCGCTGCCCGATCCCTACGCGATGCACCTCGGCGGCACGCTGCGGGGCGCGCGCGTCGCATTCGAAACCTGGGGCACGCTCGCGCCCGCCAAGGACAACGCGATCCTCGTCTTCACGGGGCTGTCGCCGTCCGCGCACGCCGCCCGGTCCGCCGCCGATCCGTCACCGGGCTGGTGGGACGCGATGATCGGGCCGGGGCTCGCGCTCGACACCGACCGCTGGTTCGTCATCGTCGTCAATTCGCTCGGCAGCTGCTTCGGTTCGACGGGGCCGGCGTCGATCGACCCGGCCACGGGCGAGCGCTACCGGCTCGACTTCCCGGAGCTCGCGATCGAGGACATTGCCGAGGGCGGCCATGCCGTACTGCGCTCGCTCGGCATCGAGCGGGCCGACACGATCCTCGGGCCCTCGCTCGGCGGCATGGTCGTGCTCGCGTTCGCGCAGCGCCATCCCGGCGTGGCACGTCGGCTCGTGAGCGTGAGCGGCAGCCTCGGCGCAGCGCCGTTTGCCGTGGCCCTTCGCAGCGTGCAGCGCGAGGCGATCCTGCGCGATCCGGCATGGCGCGGCGGGCAATACGATCCCGACGCACCGCCACGCACGGGTCTCGCGCTGGCGCGCAAGCTCGGTACGATCACGTACCGTTCCGCGGCCGAGTGGCAGCAGCGTTTCGGCCGCGACCGCATCCAGGACACGGCACGCACGCCCAACAGTTTCGCGCCCGAGTTCCAGATCGAGGGTTACCTGGAAGCCCAGGCCGCGAAGTTCGTCGATGCCTTCGACGCGAATTGCTATCTCTACCTGTCGCGCGCGATGGACCGGTTCGACCTCGCGCCGCTGCCCTCCCGCTGCGTCGAACGCGCACTCGTGATCGGCGTCGAGGCCGACATCCTTTTCCCGCTCGACGGCCAGCGTGCGATCGAGATGGCGCTTCAGGACGCCGGCGCGGCGACGCGGCTCGTCGCACTGCCGTCGATCGAGGGCCACGACGCCTTCCTCGTCGACATCCCGCGTTTCTCTGCGGCCATCGGCGCATTCCTCCGGGAGGGCGCGGCTCCGTAGCTTATGTCACGCCGGCGCGTGACGCAGTTCACACGCCGGCGCCATTCGTCGCGCTTCGCGCGCCATTGGTCGGAGCGCACGGCGGCCCGCTTGCCTTCCCGCCACACTGCGCAGCCATGAACAAGCGCATGGCTGGCTTCACGCTGATGGAACTGATGATCACGCTCGCGGTCGCGGCGGTGATCCTCTCGATCGGCGCTCCGAGCTTCACCGAATTCCGGCGCAACAACCGGCTCACCGGCGTCGGCAACGAACTGCTCGGCGCGATGCAGACCGCGCGCACCGAGGCGATCAAGCGCCAGGTGCCTGTCGCGGTCTGCCCGTCGAACAATCCCGGGGATGCGGGCGCCACCTGCTCCGCCGGTGCTTTCACGGGCTGGATCGTGTTCGTCGACCCGGACAACAACTGCGTGCGCGATGCAGGCAATCCGACCGTGGAGCCCGTGCTGCGCGTCGGCGCGACGATCGATCCGGCGCTGAACGTGCGGTCGAACGGAGTGTGTGCCTCGTTTGGCGGCAACGGCTTCCTGCAGCCGATCCCGACCGCGGCCACCACGGCCCGCAACACGATCTTCTGCGACGACCGCGGCAAGGCGCTGCAGGCCGGCACGAATCTCTCGGCCGCGCGCGGTGTCGACGTCAGCAACACCGGGCGCTCGCGCGTCACGCGCGAACCGGCCGAGCTCAACACCTGGCTGGCCTGTCCCTGAGGTGCGCGCCATGATCAGAGTCCCTCCCCAGGCACAGCGCGGCATCACGATGGTGGAGTCGCTCGTCGCGCTGGTCGTGTTGTCGATCGGCCTCCTCGGCATCGCCGGCATGTACGTGATGAGCCTGCAGACCGGCCGCACCGCGATGCTGCGCACGCAGGCGGTCAACCTCGTCAGCGATCTCGGCGATCGCATCCGCGCCAACGGACGCGCCCGCGAGGCCTACGACCTCGCGACCTACGGTGGTGCACCGGCGGAACACGACTGCGTGGTCACCGCCAACTGCACGGCAGCCGAACTTGCGGAAGACGACCTCGCGCGCTGGCTGCAGAACGTCGACGACGCGTTGCCGACCGGCGTGGATGCACAGGTGGTAGTCACGCGGGCCGCGGCGGTCGGCCTGCCGGACCAGTACCGCATCGACCTTTTGTGGCGGGAAGCCAGCGAGGAATTCTCGTACGGCTCCAGCACTTTCCTCATCGCGGCGGAACCATGAACATTCGTCAGAAGGGCCTCAGCCTGATCGAACTGCTCGTCGCGCTCGCGATCGGATCGGTGCTGATCGTCGGCGCGGTGTACGTGTACTCGCAGAGTCGCAGCACGTATCGGGTGAACGACACGATTTCGCGCCTGCAGGAAGACGTACGCTATGTGCTGTCGGTCATCGAGCCCGACGTGCAGCTCGCGGGCTACTACGGCTTCTCGAACATGCCGGACGACTTCAAGTACATCAGTGGCGGCTCGACTTCGACCTACACGACGGCCTCCCGCATGCAGGCGGCCGATGCCGCAGTCGCCGGTCTGACGTCGGGCTTCCAGGCCTGCGGCAACAATTTCGCCGTGAACCTGATCGCGACGGTCGAGGGCAGCAATGACAGTTACGGCCTCGCCTGCGCGGCGGCCGGCGGCGGCGCGCTGGCCGGCACGGATCGCCTGACGGTTCGCCACGCGGCGCGCACGCCGCTCACGGTCGCGACAGGCGGACGGCTGCAGCTGCTCGTGAGCCGCCTGAGCCCGACCAACCAGTACGTACTCTCGGACGGCAACCTGCCAACCTCGCCGGCGCTCGAACCGAATACCGTTCAGGTGCGCGACCTCGTGGTGCGCAGCTTCTACATCTCCCGCAACTCGGTCGCGCCGACGCGCGTGGGGCTCCCGGCACTGCGCATGAAAACGCTCGTCAACGGCGGCTTCGCCGGCCCGCTGGCCGACACGCAGGTGATGCCGGGCGTCGAGGACCTGCAGGTGCAGTTCGGCATCGACACCGGCGACTACGACAACGACGGCGCAATCGACGCCGGCCTCGACGAGGACGGCAATGGTATCCCCGACGCCCCGCGCGGCATCGCGACCCGCTACGTCAACGCTGACGCCGTCCCGGTCGGCTTTCAGGTCGTGGCGGTGCGCATCTGGGTCATGATGCGCAGCTCGGATTTCCAGCCGGGCTTCGTCGACGGCCGCACTTACAATTATGCGGGCAAGAGCGTCACGCCGAACGACGGCAATCGCCGCCTGCTCGTCTCCCGAACCATCCAGCTGCGCAACTCGCGCCAGCTCTGAGCACACCATGCGAACACACTCCCACAGTGCGGACAGGCAGCGCGGCGCGGCGCTCGTCATCGGGCTCATCCTGCTGCTCATCCTGACGCTGCTCGCGATCACGGGCATGAACACGGCTTCGTCCGAACTGATCATGGCCGGCAACGAGCAGTTCCGGCAGAACGCGTTCCAGGCGGCCGAAGCCGGGATCGAACAGGCGATCAGCGCGCTGCCGACGGTGCCGCAGTCCGGCGTGCCGGTCGTGGTCGCGGACCAGCCCGTCCCCGGTTCGACGAGCGGCGACGAGTTCACGACCTCGAGCCGCTATCTGGGCGACGACCTCAACGTGCCGGGGTTCAGCGCGGGCAAGTTCGTCGGCTTCCACTACGAGATCACGAGCACCGGCACGTCCGCGCGCAACGCGAATTCGCAGCACGCGCAAGGCGCATTCGTCATCCAGAGCGCCGGTGGCGGCGGCTCCTACGGTTCGATCAACCCTTGAGTCCAAGGAACGTCCCATGAAACTTCCCACGACCCTCGCACGACTCGCAGCCCCGGCCCTGGCCGTGTTGCTCGCAGCAAACGTTGCCGTCGCGCAGGACGCCTCGCCGCCCCGGCGCGGACAGTTTGCGGTCGTTTCGGTCGCCGTCGAAGCCGTCGCCGGCAATGTGGCGCTGCCGGCGTCGACACCGGGCACGCTCACGATCGCGACCTGCGCCGGCTGCGCGCCGAAAAGCCTCCAGGCAACGGCCGCCACGCGCTTCGTCGTCAAGGGTGAGGCGGTCAGCCTCGCGCAGTTGCACGCGGCGATGCTGAAGAACCCGGCAGGCATCGTCACCGTGAACTACATCACCGGCTCGGGCGTCGTGACCGAAGTCACGACCGCGCCGTAACTCGCCGTACCAACGAAGGATCACGCCATGTCGATCTTCAACCATCCCTGCGGCAAGACCCTCGCGTTCGCGCTGCTGACCGTCGGCATCGCCTTGCCGGCCGCGGCTGACGACATCGAGATCTACCAGAGCAGCGCCTCTGCCGGCGCCAAGCCGAATGTGCTGTTCATCATCGACACGTCGGGCAGCATGGACGGCGATGTCGTCACGGCGCCGCTCTACGACCCCAACACGGTCTATGCCGGCAGCTGCGACGCGAGCCGCATCTATTTCAGCACCAACGACACGCCGCCCGATTGCGGCACCTCGAACTGGATACCGCAGACGTCGAACAACTGCGCCGCGTCGTTTGCGGCGCTCACCAACATCGGTGGCAGCGGCACCTGGCCGTCGTTCGGCAACTCGCGCGAGCGCGCCGCGCAGTACCGCAGCGGCCAGTGGCGCGGAATACAGGGCATGAACACAGGCTACATGGAATGCCGTCCGGACAACGGCGTGCACGGCCAGAACGGCACGACGACGAAACGCTACCCGCGAAACGGCACGACGCCACCGTGGAGCAGCTCGTCGACGCTCAGCTGGGGCAGCATCGGCGGCAGCTATCGCTTCTACACCGCGAACTACATGAATTATCGCAACGGGCTGGCGGTACCGATGACGATGACGCGACTGCAGATCGTGCGCGACGTCGCGATCAATCTCGCCAGTTCCCTGCAGAACGTCAATCTCGGCCTGATGCGCTACAACGAGAACGCCCAGGGCGGATATGTGCTGCACGCGATCGAAGACATCGACACCAGCCGTGCCGGCATCATCAGCGCGCTGCAGGCGCTCGACCCGAAAGACGGCAACGGTGGCACACCGCTGTCCGAGACTTTGTACGAGGCGGCCCACTATCTCACCGGCGGCAGTGTCGTCTATGGCGACCAGGCCCAGCCGGGTGTCAGCGTCGACGCGGCACGCACGGTGCCGGGCGGCGGCGAATACAAGTCGCCCCTGAACTACCAGTGCCAGAAGAACTATATCGTCTACCTCACCGACGGTGCGCCGACGGTGGACGACGACGCCATCGACGACATCGGGACCATGATCGGCGGCGCCTGCAAGGCGGACCCGATCGAGCCGTTCCACGACGGCGGCTGGGTCGCCGGCAGCGGCATCTGCATGGACGATCTCGCCGCGTGGCTCAACACGACCGACCTGTCGAGTTCGCTCGCCGGCACGCAGACAGCATCGACCTACATGGTCGGCTTCGGTGACAGCCTGACGAACCAGACGCCGGGCGACACGCCGGGGTACCTGAACGAGATCGCCAAGGCAGGCGGCACGGAACACGCGTACAGCGCGGGCGACGTGCCGACGCTCACTGCGGCGTTGCAGACGATCTTCAGCGGCATCCAGGACAAGAGCGCGACGTTCATCACGCCGTCGATCTCGGTCAATACCTTCAACCGCGCGCAGACGAGCACCGACCTCTTCTTCTCGCTGTTCAAGGTCGCGCAGGGCGTGCACTGGCCCGGCAACCTGAAGAAGTACAAGCTCGACGGCACGAGCATCCTCGATGCCAATGACGACCCGGCCGTCGCCCCGACCGGTTTCTTCGCCGACGGCACGACGAGCCTGTGGTCCCCGGTCGCGGACGGCAGCGACGTCACCAAGGGCGGCGCCACGAGCCAGTTGCCGGCACCGGCGGCGCGCAAGCTCTACACGCATGTCGCCGCGACGAACCAGCTGTCCGACAGCGCGAATGCGCTGAGCACGGCCAACAGCACGCTCACCGACGCCCTGGTCGGGGCCGGCTCGTCGACGACGAGTTGCGGCACCGAGTGCCAGAACGCGATCAACTGGATCCGCGGCTTCGACGTCGGCGACAACAATGGCGACGGCAGCACCACGGACGCGGTCCGGTTCATGGGTGACCCGCTGCACGGCCGGCCCGCCGTCGTGGGCTACGGCGGCAGCATCGCGACACCGGACGCCGACGACACGGTGGTCTACTTCCCGACCAACGACGGCCTGCTGCATGCGATCAGCGGTCGCACCGGCACGGGCGGCGGCACGGAACTGTGGGCGTTCATGCCGCCGCAGCTGCTGCCGCGCCTCTACGACCTCTACCAGAACAGCCCGACGCCGGTGCGCAGCTACGGCCTCGACGGCGACGTGCAGATGCTCAAGTTCGACAAGAACCAGGACGGTATCGTCGACGCGAGCGCAGGCGACAAGGTGTGGCTGTTCTTCGGCATGCGCGCGGGCGGCAACCGCTACTTCGCGCTCGACGTGACCGACCGCAACGATCCGCGGCTCCTGTGGAGCATCGGGGCGACGGAACTGCCCGGCGCCGGCCAAAGCTGGTCGCCGCCGACCATCGCCCGCGTGAGTGTCGGCACCGGCGGCTCCGCGAACACGAGTGCCGAGAAGTTCGTGCTGATCTTCGGCGGCGGCTACGACACGGGCCAGGAGACGCAGCCGTATTCGAACGATGCCGTCGGCAACCGCATCTTCATGGTCGACGCCGAGTCGGGCAACCGGCTGTGGTTCGGCGGCGGCGCCGGCATCGGCACGCCGGATGTCACGTTCGCCAAGATGACGAACTCGATCCCCGCCCGGATCCGCGTGATCGACACGGACGGCGACCTGTTCGCCGACCGCATGTACGCGGCCGACATGGGCGGGCGCGTGTGGCGCTTCGACATCACGAACGGCCAGCCGGCGGCTTCGCTCGTCGCGGGCGGCGTCATCGCGCAGCTCGGCGTCGGCAGCAATTCACCGGCGCCCGGGAATGCCGACAATCGTCGCTTCTACAACGCGCCGGACGTGGCACTGATCCAGCGCCGCGCGGAAGACCCGTACTACAACATCGCGATCGGCTCGGGCTATCGCGGCCACCCGCTCGACACGGTGACGCAGGATCGTTTCTATGCGATCCGCGACAAAATGCCGTATGCGCGGCTGACGCAGGCCCAGTACAATGCCGTGACGCCGCTGCTCGACAGCGATCTCGTCGACATCACGGCCGATCCGGCCGGATCGACCGTGCTGCCGATCCACGCGGGCTGGAAGTTCGTGCTGCCCGCCCAGGCCGGGCGCACCGGCGAGAAGGTGCTCGCGGAGGCCACCACGGTGAACAACGTCCTTCTCTTCACGACGTTCCAGCCGCTGCCCCCGTCGGGCACCGACCCGTGCTATCCCGCGAACATCAACCGCGCCTACGCAATGCGGGCGGATACCGGCAAGCCGGCGCTCGACTTCAACGACGACGGCGTGACGGACAACGCGGATGTCTCGGTCGACCTGCGCCAGAGCGGCATCGTCGGCGACATCACCGTCGCGCTGATCCGTCAGGCGAACCAGGACCCGCTCTCGCCGCCCTCCTCTCCGCCGACCGCCTGCCTCGCGGGCGTCGAGGTGCTGAGCAAGTGCGTCGGCGCAGGCGGCACCGTCCGCACGTTCTGGCAGCGCGACGATGCGCAGTGATCACGAGGAGCCCTGTACCATGCGACCCAGACAACGCGGTGTCACGCTGATCGAGCTGCTGACGGTGATCGTCGTGCTCGGGATCCTCGCGTCGATTGCGGTGCCGAGCTATCGCAACTACCTGATCCGCGCGCAGCGCACGGAGGCGACGACCGCGCTGCTGCAGTTGCAGGCGGCGCAGGAGAAGTTCTACCTGCAGAACAATGAGTACACCGACCAGGTCGCCGCAGCGCCGCCGGCGGGCCTCGGGCTCATGGCGACGACCGAGCGAGGCTTCTACGACATTGCCGTGGCGCTGGGTCCCGACAACCAGTCGTACACCGCCACCGCAACTCCGGTCGCCGGTGCCGGTCAGGCCGACGATACGCGATGCACCGGGTTTTCGATTTCGGACACCGGGTATCGCGGTTCGACGGGCCCCGGGGGTCGCGATTTCTGCTGGCGCTGAGCAGCCCGCCAGCCAACCTCCATCGCACACACACGCACCGCCGCTACAATGCGGCGGTGCGTTCGTTCCTGCTCCTGCTGTGCGCGTTGCCCTCCGTTGCGCTCGCCGTCGACGACCTGAAACTCGCGACCTGGAATCTCGAGTGGCTCATCGCGCCCGAGGCCTTCGCCGCGCTGCGCGGCAGCTGCACGCCCTACGGCGTGCGCCCGCCCGGCAACATGCGCGCCATCCCGTGCGACGTCGCCGCACGGCTCGATCGCAGCCGCGCCGATTTCGGGGCACTCGCCCGCTACGCGCGCGAGCTCGACGCGGACATCATCGCGCTGCAGGAAGTGGACGGCGCGAGCGCCGCGCGCCTCGTGTTCCCCGGCTACCGCTTCTGCTTCACTGCGCGCCGGCATGTGCAGAACACGGGCTTTGCGATCCGGCCAGGCATTCCGTACCGCTGCGGCCGCGACTTCACGGCCCTGTCGCTCGGCGACAGCGTGCGGCGCGGTGCGGAGCTCATCGTGTATCCGGGTGAGCCGCGCGAGCTGCGGCTCTTGTCCGTGCACCTGAAATCCGGCTGTGGCAGCCGCCTGCTGAGCGATCGGCGCAAGGAATGCGCCGCGGTCGGCCGGCAGACGGGGATCCTCGAGAGCTGGATCGACTCGGAGGCGGCGGCCGGCCGTCCGTTTGCCGTCCTCGGCGACTTCAATCGCAACCTCGTGCGCGATATCGGGCCCGCCCGCTCGGAGACTGGTGCGAGATTGCGTCTGTGGCCCGACATCGATGACGGCGACCCGCCGGAAGCGGACCTCACGAACACCGCCGACGGCGCCCGCTTCGTCAATTGCGCGATGAACCAGACGTTTTCGGGCTATATCGACTACATCGTGCTGTCGCGTTCGCTCGCGCGGCACCTCATTCCGGGCTCGTTCGACCGCGTCACCTACCGGACCGCGGACGCCGTCCGCCGCAAGCTCTCCGACCACTGCCCGGTGTCGGTGCGCCTGCGGCTGCCTGCCGACAAATCGCCGGGCAATTAAGTTCACTCGTATTTGGCAAACGGGCCGGGGCAGGCATAATCGGCACAGGGGCCATGAAGACAATCGAAGAAGAGCGCATCGAGTTGGAACGCCGCCTGCACACGAGACACCGGGCACGCACGACCGTGTACATCACCGTTCCCGGGGGGCGCAAGCGGCTGTGCAAGGCGATCAACCTGTCGGCGACCGGCGTGTTCATCGAGACCACCAATCTCGGACTGCGCAAGGGCCAGCAGGTCGGTCTCGCGTTCGCGATCAACCTCGGCCCGATCACGAAGCTGCACCGGCGCACCGCGACCGTCGCGCACGTCTCGCGCGGCGGCACCGGCCTCATGATGGACGCCTACGCCGCGCGCTGAGCGCCGCCGGCCTCTGCCTGCTTCATGGACATCAGCGCACTCGCCGCGCTCGTGCTCGGCATCGTCGAGGGTTTGACGGAATTCCTGCCGGTGTCGAGCACCGGCCACCTGATCCTCGCGTCGAGCGCGCTCGGGCTCGAGGGCGCGAAGGTGCTCGCGTTCGAGATCATCATCCAGGGCGCCGCGATTCTCGCCGTCTGCTGGGAATACCGGGCGCTTCTGTGGCGCACGAGTCTCGCGCTCGGCCGCGACGCGGGCGCCCGGCGCTTCGCGTTGAACGTGTTCCTCGGCTTCCTGCCGCTCGCACTCCTTGGCCTCGCCTTCCAGGACGTGATCGAGGAGCGGCTCTTCCGCCCGGTGCCGGTGGCGCTCGCGCTCGTGATCGGCGGCATCGCGATCCTGATCATCGATCGGCGGGCCTCGCACCCGACGCTCGATGCAGTCGAGGCCGTGCCGGTGCGTACGGCGGTGCTGCTCGGCCTCTGGCAGTCCCTGGCGCTGATCCCGGGGACTTCGCGCGCAGGAGCGACGATCATCGGCGGTGTCGCGCTCGGCATGTCGCGGCGGCTCGCGACCGAGTATTCGTTTTTCCTCGCGATCCCGACCCTGATCGGGGCCACGGTCTACAAGCTGTACGAGGAGCGCCACCTGTTCGTCGCCGAGGACGCCCTGCCGTTCGCGATCGGCGCGGTCGTCGCCTTCGTGACCGCGCTGCTCGCGGTGCGCGGCTTCATCCGCTTCATCAGCACCCACAGTTTCACCGTGTTCGGCTGGTACCGGATCGTCTTCGGCCTGGTCGTTCTGTTCGTCGCCTGGTAGGCGTACCATGGCGCCCCTGCCACAGGGGGTATGCCATGAGAAGAAGGACCTTTCTCGGTAGCGGCGTTGCCGTACTCGCCGTATCCGCCGTCCCGTGGCGCCGCCTCTACGCGGCGCAGGACGTGCCCGCCGTATCGCGCACCGGTGCCGCGATCACGTTGCCCGCATCAGACATCGCCGACCTGCGTGCGCGGCTGCGCGGCGGGCTGCTGCTCGCGAGCGATGCGGGATTCGACGCCGCGCGGCGCATCTGGAACGGCTACTTCGATCGCCGGCCTGCGCTGATCGCCCATTGCGCCGGCGCGGCAGACGTCAGGCACGCCATCGAGTTCGCCGCGAGCCACGACCTCCTCGTCTCCGTGCGCGGCGGCGGCCACAGCATTTCGGGCCAGTCGGTCTGCGAGGGCGGACTGATGATCAGCCTTGCGGGCATGCGCAGCATCCGTGTCGATCCGGAATCGCGGACCGCGCGTGTCGAGCCCGGCGTGCTGCTCGGCGAGTTCGACCGCGAGGCACAGGCCTTCGGGCTCGTGACGCCGGCGGGCACCGTATCGCATACCGGTGTCGCGGGCCTCACGCTCGGTGGCGGATTCGGGCGCCTCGCCCGCAAGTTCGGCCTCGCCTGTGACAACCTGCTGTCCGCGGATCTCGTGACGGCCGACGGCCGGCTCGTGCGTGCGAGCGCCACCGAACACCCCGATCTTTACTGGGCACTGCGGGGCGGCGGCGGCAATTTCGGTGTCGTCACCTCGTTCGAGTTCCGCCTGCACCCCTCGCCGCCGGTCCTGCTCGGCGGGCCGCTGGTCTTTCCGTTCGCGCAGGCGAAGAGTGTCCTGCGCGCCTACGCCGATTACTCCATGACCGCCGGCGACGACGTCTACGCGGATGCCATGATCATGACGTTGCCCGACGGGCAGCGCGCCCTCATGCTCGACACCTGCTACGGCGGCCCGATCGAGGACGGCGAGAAGGCGCTCGGCACACTGCGCCGCTTCGGCAAGCCGATGCAGGATGCGATCGCGCCGACCCCTTATGTCGTGCTGCAGACGCTCTCCGACCAGGCGCTCGCACCGGGCCGACGCTATTACCTGAAGGCCGGATTCGTCCGGGAAATTCCCCGTGACATGGGCGACGGCGTCGTCGAGGAATTCGCGAGCCTGCCGCCGACGGTCATCGCGATCTTCGCGAGCGCCGGGGGGGCCATCAGCCGCGTGTCCCCCACCGCAACCGCGTTCTGGCATCGCCCCGCGCGCTGGAATGTCGTCGCAGCCACGGTCTGGGACAACCGCGCGGATGACGAGGGCAACATCGCCGCCGGGCGTCGTGCTTACAAGACCATGGAGCCCTGGGTGAAAGGCTTCTACGTCAACGACGCCAATCTCGCCGAGCAGTCACAGGCCAATGTCGACAGCAATTACGGCGGCAACCACCCGCGGCTCGTCAAGGTGAAGACGCAGTACGATCCGCGGAACCTCTTCCACCTGAACGCCAATGTGGTGCCGGCTGCAGGGATCGAACCCGCGACCCCCTGATTACAAATCAGGTGCTCTACCAACTGAGCTAAGCCGGCGACGTCAGGGCGCGGATTGTACCGCGGTCCCGCCCGTCCCCGTGTCCGGACTGGCAGGCACGGCGGCTGCGGGCGTCGCCGCCGGCGGGGGCGGCACCTGCTGCGTCGTGGATGGGCAAGGCTTCAGTTCCAACTCACTCGTCCCGTCGCGGTTGAAGGCCTCAGCCTCCGCGAGCTCCTGCGCCGAGCGCAGCTCGAGATCGATCCACCAGCTCGTCCCGATGCGCAGCCGCTCGGTCACATCCGGCACGAGACCGAGCCGGCGCAGCTCGGCGGCGCGCCGGTCGGCGCGGCCGCGCTCGGAAAATATCCCGACCGATACGCGCCGGGCGTCGGTATCGGCGAGCACGCTCGCATCGGTTATGCCCGCGCGCGCGAGCCGCGCGAGCAGCCGCGTCTCCGCCGCGACATTGCGCTGCGGCGGCAGCGATACCCAGTAGCCCTCGGCACTGCGGGATTCCTCGGTGCGCTCGTGCACGCCATAGCCGCCGTCGCGAAAGGCCGCGGCGGCACGCGCCGATTCATCTTCGCTCGCGAACGGCCCGATCGAGCGGCATGCGATCTCCGCCCGGGACGGTGCGGCGGCCTTGACGACGGTCCTCGCCTCACCGGCGAGTTCGAGGCGCGGCACATCGGGCCGGGGCGAATCCGGCAACGGCGCGACCTCGGGCGTCACCAGGGTCCAGCCGAAGACCGCGAGATTGGCGGCGAGCAGGATGAAAAACAGCGTGCGCACGGCGCGAGTCTAACCGAGAGTACGGCGATTCATGCGAGCGCCGCGAGGCCGCGCAGCACGAGGTCGGGCACCACGCGATACGGCCTGCGCAGCCACGGCCGCAGCGCCTGCGCGCCACCGCCGGTCAGCACGAGCGCGACGTCGGGCCCGTAACGCCGCCCGGCCTCCGCGCGGGCGCGCGTGATCAGCGCGGCGATCGCCTGCCGCGAGCCCTCGACGAGTGCCTCGTAAGTGCTGCGCGCAAACAGCGTGGGCGCGCCGTGGCGATCACGCGCAGCGCGCGCGCGGATGCCGTGGGTGCCTTGCAACAGGCTCGCCACCATGAGTTCCGGCCCCGGCACGATGACGCCGCCGCCGTGCTGCCCGGAGCGCGACACGAAATCGATCGTGAGCGCGGTGCCGACATCGACGACCACCGCGGCGCGGCGCGGCGTATGCAGGTGATATGCGCCAATCACACCGGCCCAGCGGTCGGCGCCGAGTCGCCAGGGCTCCCGATAGCCGCAGCGCACGCCCGCGGCGCGCGCGGTGGTGGCGAGAATGACGACCCTCGCACCCGCGGCCCGCCGCAACGCCCGCGCCAATGCGCGCGTCCGGGACTTGCGCGCCACAGATACGAGATGGATCGCGTCGAGATGCACCGGCAGGGCGCGCAACAGCGCGGCGGGCGGCGTGCCGGGCCTTGTCCCCGGCGTCGCCGCATGCAGGCGCCCGATTCGATCCCCGTGCATCAGGGCCCACTTGATGCGACTGTTGCCCACATCGAGCAGCAGGATCCGGCGCCGCGCCGCGCGACCTGCGGACGTCGCGCTCATCGCTGCGCCCGCACGCTGACTTCGCCGGCGACGAACCGTCTGAGGCCCGCCGGCGTCTCGACGAGCAGCGCGCCCGCGGCGTCGATGCCGCGCGCGATACCGATTTCCACGGCGGCATCGCGCGTGACCGACACCGGCAGGCCTCGCAGCGCGTCGGCGTTGCGCCATTCGGCGGCAAACGGTGCGAGGCCCTGTGCCGCGAATCCGGGCAGAGCCGTGACGATCTCGCCGATGAGGCCTGCGGCCAGCCCATTGCGATCGACAGCGCCGCCGAGTTCCGCGACATCGATCGCCGCGTTGCCGGCCGCGGCCACCTGTGCGCGCGCCTGTGCCCCGAGCGCCACGTTGACCCCGATGCCGATCACGACGGCCACCGGGCCGGCGGATTCCGCACGCATTTCGATCAGGATGCCACCGAGCTTGCGCCCCCCGGCGACGAGATCGTTCGGCCACTTGAGCGCGAGCCCGGTGACGCCGCACGCCGGGAACGCGCGCAGCGCACAAACGCCGACGACCAGCGACAGCGCGGCCAGGTCGCGTGGCAGCTCGGGGAATGTCCATGCAATCGACAGGCACACGGCGCCACCGAGGGGTGCGACCCACTGCCGCCCGCGCCGCCCGCGACCCGCCGTCTGCTGTTCCGCGAGCAGTACGTGCGCTTCACCCGCCGGCGGCTCCCTTGCCGCGAGCAGTGCCGCATTGGTCGACGGCAGCGACCATGCGACCTCGCACCGCGTGATCCGCTCGCGCGCATCCGCGGGCAGGCGAGCCAGGATGCCCGCGCCGTCGAGCGGCGCGACACCGCTGACGCGGTAGCCTCGATTCGACACGGCCTCGACGGGTACGCCGGCATCCGCAAGCACATGGACAGCCTTCCAGATGGCGCTCCTCGTCACGCCGAACTCCGCGGCGAGCGCCTGCCCCGACGCGAACTCGCCATCGCCGAGCCGACGAAAGATCTGCTGCGCGAGCGTCGTCATCGTCCCCGCCCGAAGAGCCACAGCCGTCGTGCGCGCGGCTCCGTACCTGCACGCATGCGCGCGAGGTTCGCGCGATGCGTGTACAGCACGAGCACGGCCGCAGCGATGCCGAAGGCGAGCATCGGCACGAGCGGCGCGATGCGGCCGAACCACACGGCGATCGGCAGCGCGGCAGTCGCGACGATCGACGCGAGCCCGACGAAGCCGAACAGCACGGCCATCGAGAGCCACACACCGAGGACCACACCAAGTGCGGTCGGCGACAGCGCCAGCAGCGCCCCGACCAGCGTCGCAGCACCCTTGCCGCCGCGAAACCCGTGCCACGCCGGCCACACGTGGCCGAGCATTGCCGCAAACGCGCACGCGGCGGGCAGCCACACCGAGGAGGCGCCGGCGCTTCGCGCGACGACGGGCAATGCGGCCGCAGCCAGCCACCCCTTGCCGAGATCGATGACGATCACGCCGAGCGCAAACGCAGGTCCCTGCGTGCGCAGTGCGTTCGTGCCGCCGGCGTTGCCGCTGCCGAGCGTGCGGATATCGACACCACCGCGCAAGCGCCCGATCACGAGCGCGCCGCTCACGGAGCCGAGCAGGTAGGCCACGAGGCCGGTGGCCGCGAAAATCGCGCCGTCCGCGCTCACCGGAACACCTCCGCGAGCATGCAGCGCACGCTGCCGCCGCCCAGCCGCTCGATCGTCGGTACGGGGACAGGCAGCACGACATCGACGCACGCCGCGAGCTGCGCATATCGCTCCGGCGCGAGCGCCGCACGCGCAGTGGCCGACAGCGCGAGCACGCTCGAGTCGCCGAGCGCCTCGTCCCAGCTCGCGAGCTCGAGCAGGTTGCCTGCGAACGATTCGACCTCGCTGCGATCGAGTCTGATCACCGCACGCCCGCTCGCCGCGAGGCGCGCGAGCACGCGCTCGCGGTCGGCCCCGGCAATGCAGTCGGCACCGATGGCGGCGAACCGGCGCCCGATGCCCATCAGCACATTGGTGTGATAGAGCGGCACGCCGTCGCGATCGAACGCGTCGAATACCTCGGCCTCGTACCCCATCGCCTCGCACCATTCGGCCAGCACCCGCTCGTCCGTGCGCGGTGAGCGGCACGCATAGGCCACGCGCGCGATGCGGTCGAGCACGAGGCTGCCCGTGCCCTCGAGATAGCGGCCGTCGCGCTCGTGAGCCGTCAGGTCGAGCACGCGGTCGACCTGGAACCCCGTCGCCTGTGCAACCGCATCGATGATCCCGTCGCGGCGCTCCGCCCGCCGGTTCGCGGCCTGCATCGGATAGAGCACCACCGTGCCATCCGCGTGCCAGCTGACCCAGTTGTTCGGAAAAACCGCGTCGGGCTTCGGCGGCGCGGGCGTGTCCTCGACGACGCACACCTGCACGCCTTCGCTGCGCAGCGCCGTGACCATGCCGTCGAACTCCGCGAGTGCCTGCTGTCGCGCCTGCGCGTCGGGCAACGTGCCGGCGCGCTGAAGGCGGTTCGTGGCTGCCGTCTCGGTATTGAAGCCAAAGGCGGCGGGGCGCACTAGGAACACCGCATCGGTGCACTGCTGGGTCATCGGGAGTGTCGACGGGATTTACAGTCTCGGGGCACGGCTGCGGCAAACGCAGCCCAAGATATAGCATTTTCATGGGCTTATCACGTGTGGCACAGGCATTGCTGCATTCGTGCACGGGGGGTCGAGCGCGCCGTGTGGTCGCGCCGCGAAAAGGCCCGCGACGCAAGTCGCGGGCTTTTTTGCGTGCGGGCGGCGCACAATGCCACGGTCCATGAGCGAGCACGTGCCCACCCTCTCCGCGATGGCGGTCGAGACCGATGCGTTTGCGCGCGCGATTGCGACCGCCTATGAGCGCTACGGGTTCGTCGTGATCGCCGATCACGGCATCGAACAGCGCCTGATCGACGAATGTCTCGCGGTATACCAGGCATTCTTTGCGCTGCCGGACGAGGTCAAGCGCCGCTATCACGTCCCCGGCGGCGGCGGGGCACGCGGCTACACTCCGTTCGGCATCGAGACCGCGAAAGGCGCGACCCACCATGACCTCAAGGAGTTCTGGCACGTCGGCCGCGAGCTGCCGGCCGGCCACCCGTATACCGCGGCCATGCCGCCGAACCTGTGGGTTGCCGAAGTGCCGCTGTTTCGCGAACGAACGCTCGCCCTGTGGCAGGCGTTCGACTCACTCGGCCGGCGTCTCCTCGGCGCCATCGCACGGGCGCTCGCATTGCCGCGCGACTATTTCGAGGACAAGGTCAACCTCGGCAACAGTGTGCTGCGCGTGCTGCACTACCCGCCGGTCGCCGGCGAAAGCGCGAGCGTACGCGCGGGCGAACACGAGGACATCAACGTGATCACGCTGCTGCTCGGCGCCGAGGAGCCCGGGCTCGAGATCAGGACGCGCGAGGGCGCGTGGCTGCCCGTCAATCCGCTCGCCGGCTCGATCGTCTGCAATGTCGGCGACATGCTGCAGCGGCTCACCAACGGCGTGCTGCGCTCGACGACGCACCGCGTCGTGAATCCCGCGCCCGAGCGCGCCGGGCGTTCACGCTGGTCCCTGCCATTTTTCCTGCACTTCAATCCCGACTTCGAGATCCGCACGTTGCCCTCCTGCATTTCGGCCGATACGCCAGACCGCTTTCCCGAACCCATCACCGCCGACGCGTACCTGCTGCAGCGTCTGAAGGAAATCAGGCTGCTATGAGTTTCGCCCTCTACCTGCAGGCCGTGCTCGGCCTCGCCGTGTTCGTCGTGCTCGCGCTGCCGTTCAGCTCGAACGTGCGCCGCATCAACTGGAAGCTCGTCGTCGTCGCGGTGGCATTGCAGTTTGCGATCTGCATCCTGCTGCTCAGGGTGCCGCTGATCAGCGACGGCCTCGCCGCCGTCAATCGCGCCGTCGGCGCGCTCGGCGCGGCGACACGCGAGGGCACGTCGTTCATCTACGGCTACCTCGGGGGCGGCACGCCGCCGTTTGCGGTCACGAATCCCGGCACGCTCGTGACTTTCGCCTTCCAGGTGCTGCCGCTCGTGATCGTGATGTCGGCGCTGTCCGCGCTGCTGTGGTTCTGGCGCATCCTGCCGCTCGTCGTGCGCGCGATCGCGTGGGTATTCGAACGCGCCCTCGACACGCGCGGGCCCGCGGGGCTCGCGGCCACCGCCAACGTGTTCCTCGGCCAGATCGAGGCGCCACTCCTCGTGCGCCCGTACATCGCGACGATGACGCGCTACGAGCTGCTGCTGCTGATGACCGCGGGCATGGCGACGATCGCCGGCTCGGTGATGGTGATCTACGCGGCGATGCTCGGACCGCAGTTTGCCGGCATCCTCGGCCACCTGATCACGAAGTCGATCATGTCGGTGCCCGCGGCGATCCTCTTTGCGCACGTGATGCTGCCCGAAGCGGCCGAGGCGGCGCACGCGAAGATGACCGAACCACCACGCATCTACGAGGGCGCCATGGATGCCGTCTCGCGCGGCACCTCGGACGGCCTCAACATCTACCTCAACATCCTCGCGATCCTGCTCGTGCTGATCGCGTTCGTCGCCCTGCTGAACGGCGCGCTCGGCCTGCTGCCGCATCCGGGCGGCGCGCCGCTCACGCTCGAACGCATGGCGGGCTGGGTGTTCGCGCCGATCGCGTGGCTGATGGGCGTGCCGTGGTCCGAAGCGCTGACGTCGGGCTCGCTGATCGGCGTGAAGACCGTGCTCAACGAGTTCATCGCCTACCTGCGCCTCGCGGACCTGCCGCACGGGGCCCTGTCCGACCGCAGCCGCCTGATCACGATCTACGCGGTCTGCGGCTTTGCAAACATCTCGAGCATCGGCATCCAGATCAGCGGCATCGGCGCGATGGCGCCCGAGAGGAAGCGCGACCTGGCAGACCTCGGTTTCCGTGCGCTCGTCGCGGCGACGCTCGCCTCGACGATGACGGGCGCGATCGTCGGCATCGTCGCCTTCTGAGCCTGCCCGTGGCGAAGCTGTATTTCCATTACTCGACGATGAATGCGGGCAAGTCGACCGCCCTGCTGCAGGCGAGCCACAACTACCGCGAACGCGGCATGCGCACACTCGTGTACACGGCGCGCATCGACGATCGCGCCGCCGGCAGGGTCCACTCGCGCATCGGCATCGCGGCGGACGCGCGGCATTTCGGCCCCGGCGATGACCTGCTCGCCGAAGTTTCCCGCGAGCACGCGCAGGCGCCCCTCGCGTGCGTGCTGGTCGACGAGGCGCAGTTCCTCGAGCCTGCGCAGGTGCGCGCACTGTGCGCGGTGGTCGACGACCTCGATGTGCCGGTCCTCTGCTACGGGCTGCGCACGGACTTTCGCGGCGAGCTCTTTCCCGGCAGCGCGCAGCTGCTCGCCTGGGCCGACAATCTCGTCGAGCTGAAAACCATCTGCCATTGCGGCCGCAAGGCGACGATGGTCGTGCGGGTCACCCCGGCAGGCGCAGTCGAGCGCGCCGGAGCCCAAGTCGAAATCGGCGGCAATGATCGCTATATCCCCTTGTGCCGCCGACACTTCGTGGCCGCGATGAGGACCGGGCGCGCGTAGTCGTTGTCATTGGCGCGGCGTCGCATTAACGTTCGCAGCTGCCTGCAGGGAGAACAACAATGGTCATCGGCCACCGCGGGGTCGCCCGCTTCGCGTTTGCGTTCGTCTGCCTGTCGCTCCTCGCCCTCTCGGGCCCCGCCGCGCTCGCGCAAGTGACGACGGGACAGATCGTCGGCCAGGTGCGCAGCACCGGGGGCGAACCGATCGAAGGTGCACAGGTCACGATCACGCACGTCCCGACGGCGTCGAGTTCCGTCGTCACGACACGCGCCGACGGCTACTTCTCGCTGAACAATGTGCGCGTCGGCGGCCCGTACACGATCTCCGCCGCCAGGGAAGGCTACGACCCGTCGACCGCCGAGGGCGTGTCGGCACTCGTCGGCAGGCCGACCAGCATCACGCTCGAAATGCGCCCCGCGCTCACCGAAGTGGTCGTCGCGAGCGCGCGGGAGCAGGAAGTCGCACTCGGCGTCGGCACGAGTTTCTCGCTCGAGGACATCCGGGCGATGCCGAGCATCGGTCGCGACATCAAGGACATTGCGCGCATCGATCCGAAGGTGTGGATCGACGCGACCAACGTCGATGCGATGGAAATCGCCGGCACGAACAACAGGTACAACAGCATCACGGTCGACGGCATCCGCGAGAGCGACGACTTCGGCCTGAACAACAACGGCTATCCGTCGAATCGCGCGCCGGTGACGCTCGATGCGATCGAGGCCTTCACGGTCGAAGTCGCGCCGTTCGACGTGCAGTACTCGGGGTTCCAGGGCGGCACGATCAACATCGTCACGAAGTCGGGCACCAACGACTTCCACGGCTCGGCGTGGTACTACAGGAACCAGGACAGCTGGGCGGGTGATCGGAGCAAGAGCCGGCCTATCAACCTCGACTTCAACGAGGAAACCTACGGCGCGACGCTCGGCGGGCCGATTCTCCGGGATCGCCTGTTCTTCTTCCTGAGCTACGAAAAGGTGGAGCGCCAGACACCGGTCAACGAAGGCCCGGCCGGCGCCGGCTTCCCGGTGAGCGTCAACCAGGTGTCCGAGGCCGACTTCAACCAGATCATCGCGATCACGCAGAGCGTCTATGGCTACGATGCGGGCGAACTCGTCCGCTCGAACACCGAGCAGGACGAGCGCATCCTCGCGAAGCTCGACTGGCAGGTCAGCGACGACCATCGGCTGTCGCTCGCCTACCAGAAGAACGAGGGGCTGACGGTCGTGCAACCGAATGCCAATGCGGCCACGGGCCGCCTCGGCACGCGCTCGAACTGGTACAACCGGCCGATCGACCTCGAGAACCTGTCGCTGCAGCTGTTCTCGAACTGGACACCGTGGCTCTCGACCGAGTTCAAGGCGGGCCGCAAGGAAGTCACGGCGCCGCAGACGCCGGTTTTCGGCGCGAATTTCTCGGAATTCCAGGTCCGCACGGCCACCGGCGGCATCGTGCACGTCGGTCCCGACGAGTTCCGCCATGCCAACGTGCTGACGAACGACCTCAACACCTTCAAGCTGAAGGCCGATCTCCTCTTCGGCGATCACACGTTCACGCTCGGCAGCGAGCTCGAGCAGCTCGACGTGTTCAACCAGTTCGTGCCGCGCAGCCTCGGCCAGTACATTTTCAGTTCGATCGCCGACTACCAGAATCGCACCGCCGCGAGCTTCAGTTACAACAATGCGTTCACGAACGACGCCGCCGACGGCGCCGCGTCCTTCGGCACCGACACGCTGAGCTTCTACGCGCAGGATTCGTGGCGCGTGTTGCCCGAACTCACGGTCCAGGCGGGCGTGCGCTACGAAACGTACTCATCGGGCGACCGGCCGCGCACGAACTCGAACTTCGCGTCGCGCTACGGCTTCAGCAATACCGAGACCTACGACGGCCGGGACCTGCTGCTGCCGCGCCTCGGCTTCGACTGGGAAGTCGCGACGAATACAAAGATCCGAGGCGGCGTCGGACTCTTCGGCGGCGGTTCACCGACGGTCTGGCTGTCGAACAGCTTCGCGAACGACGGCGTCGCGATCGTCGCGCAGAATTGCCCGGCGAACTCGATGTCGCCAACCGTCTGCAGCGCACCGGCAGGTGCGCCGATACCGGTGGCCCAGGTGCTCACCAACGTGGACGGCCACCTGATTCCGGCGCCGATCCTCGCCGCGCAGGGCGGCCTCTCGGGCGACGGTCCCGTCAATGCGATCGACCCGGACTACGACATCCCGTCGTCGTGGCGCTACAACCTCGGCATCGAGCATTACTTCGACCTCGGCGCGCTCGGCAGCAACTACCGCCTGAGCGCCGATCTCCTCTACACCGCCGTCCGCGACCAGATCCTGTACCGGGACCTGCGCCTGACCCGCACGGGGACGGCACCGGACGGACGCCCAATCTACGCGCAGCAGGGCCCGTCGAGCCGCGGCTCGGCGCAGGATCTGCTGCTCACGAATACGCACGAGGGGCGGGGCATCGTCTGGACCGTCGATCTCTCGGGCAGCTGGGACACCCGGGCGGGCCACTTCGACGCGTATCTCGGCTACGGCCATCAGGACATCACGGACGTCAATCCGGGCACGAGTTCCCAGGCGTCGTCCAACTGGGACAACGTCGCCACTGCGGACCCGAACGATCCCGAAGAGGCGCGCTCGAACTACGAGATCACGCACCGCTTCCCGCTGCAGCTCACCTGGAACAAGGCGTTCTTCGGCGACTACAAGACACATCTCGGCCTCTTCGTCGAGCGCCGTTCGGGCCGGCCCTTCAGCTACACGTTCGGCTCGGCGACTTCAGCTTTCGGCGACCCACGACAGGGAGCGCGCCAGCGCCAGCTCCTGTACGTGCCGCTGAACGCCGGCGATGTCGACTACGCCGGTGGTCTCACGCCGCAGGCGCTCGAGGACTTCATCCAGGCGAGCGGCCTCGACAGGTACCGCGGCCGCATCGCGCCGCGCAATGCATTCAACAGCCCCTGGGTCACTTCCGCAGACCTGCGCCTCTCGCAGGAGATCCCGACGTTTCTCGGCTCGAGCCGCGCGGTCGTCTCGCTCGATATCAGGAACGTCGCGAACCTGATCAACAAGGACTGGGGTCAGCTCGCATCCGTGCAGTTCCCGTACGTCGCGCCGGTGCTGAATGCGTCGATCAACCCGGCGACCGGCCGCTACACGTACTCGCCGCTGCCCGGACGCACGGGGCCTGCGCCCGCGAACTTCGTCGTTTCGCCCGCGCAGGCTTCCGTGTGGCAGATGCAGTTGGGAGTACGGTTCGAATTCTAGTATGGCCAGACTGCGGCCCATGGGCCTCTGGCTCCTTGCCATGAGCCAGGGGCTGGCGGCTGCGGAGCCGCCGGCCGCCGTGGTCCGCATCGCGACATTCAACACGAGCCTCAATCGCCCGGTCGCCGGCGCGCTGATCGCCGATCTCGCCACGCCCTCGGACCCGCAGGCCCGGGCCATTGCGCGGATCATCCAGCGCAACCGCCCCGACATCCTGCTGCTGAACGAATTCGACTACGACCCGGCGGGCGCCGCCGCCGACCGCTTCGAGCGCAACTACCTCGGCATCGCGCAGGATGGCGAGCACGCGGTCAGCTATCCGTATCGCTACCTCGCGCCCGTCAACACCGGCGTCCCGTCGGGTTTCGACCTCGACCACGATGACCGCACGGGCGGCGCGGGTGATGCGCTCGGCTACGGCGCATTCCCGGGGCAATACGGCATGTTGCTGCTTTCGCGCTGGCCGATCGACACCGGGAACGTCCGGACCTTCCGGCATCTGCCGTGGCGCGACATGCCGGGCGCAATCCTGCCACCGGGCTGGTATGCACCGGACGCACTCGCGGCGCTGCCGCTGTCGTCGAAGAGCCACTGGGACGTGCCGGTGCGCATCGGCGCGATCACGCTGCACGTGCTGGCGAGCCACCCGACCCCGCCGGTGTTCGACGGCCCCGAAGACCGCAACGGCCGGCGCAATCACGACGAGATCCGCCTGTGGAGTGACTACCTGGCGCCCGGCCGCGATGGCTGGATCGTCGATGACGCGGGACAGCGGGGCGGACTCGCTCCCGAGGCGCGGTTCGTGATCCTCGGCGACCAGAACGCCGACCCGCAGGACGGTGAATCGGTCGATCACGCGATACGCCAGCTGCTCGGGCATCCGCGCGTACGTGCCACGCCGGCGCCACGCAGTGAAGGCGCACGAATCGCCGCGTGGAGGCAGGGAGGCGCGAACAGGCGACAGCGCGGCGACCCGGCCACAGATACCGGCGACTTCGAAGACCGGTACGCCGGCAACCTGCGCACGGATTACGTGCTGCCGTCGCAGGATCTCGCGATTGTCCGCTCGGGCGTCGACTGGGTGATCGGCGAAGCCGCACCGTCGGATCACCACCTCGTGTGGGTGGACGTCGAAATCGGCGGGCCGCGATCGAAAGCCTTGCCGGGCGACCCGATCACCGGGCGCCCGCGACCCGCTCACGGTCCAGTGCGCAAACGCGAGTACTTCTCGGCCAGCTGTTTGCGCGCGCAATCCGCGGGACGCTCCCTGCCCGTGCACGCGGACGCGACGAGCGCACGCTCCCACGAGCCGTAGACCGGATTCGGCAGAACGAACCAGCGCGCGCCGAAGAGCGGCATGAGCTCCGCGCGCCGTGACGCGAACACGTCCCGCTCGACGAAATCGCGCAGGTCGTCCCCGAACAGCGCAATGATGCGAAAGTGCCGGGCAATCGCCGCGCGACGCGTGCTCTTGTCGGCGGTGCGCCAGTCGCGCTCGGCGTTCCTGAAGAGGAAACTGTCCGGCTTGTCGGCATCCGGGAAGCCGAGAGCCGCGAGATTGCGCATCGTCGCGGTGCGTTGCGGGCAGGGATCCGCCCCCGCAGGTTCTGGCACCAGCGGGCAGGCGCGGTTTGTGACATAGAAGACCCGATGGCCGGCTGCGTGCGCGGCGCGCAGGAATTCGAGCGCTCCTGCAATGGGGCCCGCGGCCGCCTCGTCGACCCAATGTTCCCAGTCCGCCAGCGCAAACTCGCGGTGATCCCGCAGCGCCCGCGCCTGGAAGGCGCTGTTGTCGAGAATCGTCTCGTCGATGTCGAGCACGATGGCCGTGGGCAGGGAAGCGAGCGCATCGGGCGCGGCGCCCCATTGCTCGAGCGCCGCCGAACCCGGCGCGCGCAAGGCCGGCAACTGCGCGCCCGCCTGGGCATAGACCTGTGTCGTGAGCGCGGCGTACTCGGCCGCGGTCTGCATCCACAGTACGCCATTCAGCTGTTCGCGCGCGGTGTCGTCCGCAGCCAGGGCCGGGGTCACCGCGAACATCAGCGCCAGCAGTACCCCGCTTCGGCTCGTTTGCATGCGTCCTCCGTTCGGCCGCAGATTACCACCGCCGGGGCTGCGTCGAGTGCAGCCACCCCGTATCCCGTAGAATCGGCCGGCCATGAAGCTGCACCAGCTCCGTTACCTCGTCGCGGTCGTCGAGAACGGCCTCAACATCACCGCGGCGGCCCAGCGCCTGCACACCTCGCAGCCGGGCGTCAGCAAGCAGCTGAAGCTGCTCGAAGACGAACTCGGGTTCGGGATCTTCATGCGCGAGGGTCGCGCGCTGACCCGCCTCACGCCCGCCGGCGTGCAGATCGTGGAGCGTGCCCAGCGCATCCTCGCGGAGATCAGGGCCATCCGGCGGCTCTCCGAGGACCTGCGCAACGAATCGGGCGGCACGCTGTCGATCGGCACCACGCACACCCAGGCGCGCTACGTGCTGCCCGGTGTCATCCGCGCGTTCCGCGAGCGCTATCCGGACGTGCAGCTGCACCTGCACCAGGGCACTTCCGAGCAGATCGCCTCGATGATGGCGCACGACCAGATCGACTTCGCGATCGCGACCGGATCGCAGGAACTGTTCCCCGACGTGACGCTGCTGCCGCTGTATCGCTGGCATCGCACCGTCGTCGTGCCGCGCGGCCATGCGCTCGAGCGCGAGAAGCGGCTCACGCTGAAGGCGCTCGCCCGCTACCCGATCATCACCTACTCGTTCAGCTTCAAGGGCCCCTCGTCGCTCAACCAGATCTTTGCCACGGCAGGCCTCGAACCCAATGTCGCGCTGACTGCACGTGACGCCGACGTCATCAAGACCTACGTGCGCCTCGGGCTGGGCGTCGGCATCGTCGCCACGATGGCGATCGAGCGCGGCGCGGACGACGACCTCGTCGCGATCGACGCCGCGCACATCTTCCCGACGCACACGACCTGGGTCGGCGTGCGCCAGGGAACGCTGCTGCGCAAGTACATGTACGAGTTCCTGCAGGCGCTCGGTCCCCACCTCGATCGTCGCAGCGTGGAACGCGCACGGGAGACCGCCCCGGCGGGGGAACTCCACCGCGCATTCGGCGACATCGAACTGCCGCTGCGCTGAGACGACCGCACCGCGGCGGCCGCCCGTGCCGCCGTTGCGCTCCCCTGGCGCTGCATATAATATGCAATGCTTATTATATGCCAGGCTTGCGATGACCGACCCCGACGAATCGATAGGCTTCCTGCTGAGCGATGTCGTGCGCCTGATGCGCGCGGAGTTCAACCGCCGCGCGGAGCACCACGGCGTGACGCTCGCGCAGGCGAAGGCCCTGTTCCGTCTCGCGCGCGAACCGGGCCTGCGGCAGGTCGAGCTCGCGGCACTCCTCGACATCGCGCCGATGACGCTGGTCCGCGTACTCGACCAGCTGGTCGAGGCCGGCCATGTCGAACGGCGCCCTGACCCCGCCGACCGGCGCGCGTTTCGCCTCTACGTGACCCCCGCGGCGCGGCCGGCACTCGGGCGCATCGAGCGCGCGGTGCGCGAGGTACGCGATCGCGCACTCCACGACCTGTCCCGCACCGACCACGCGGTCCTGGTGCGCGCGCTCGGCCGGATCAAGCGCAACCTCACGGGTGCCGCCCCATGAAGCGCTGGTTGCGCCCGGTGCTGCTTTTCGGCGTGCCGCTCGCAATCGTCGCCACCGCCGTCTGGCTCTGGTTCACGGGCGGCCGGTTCGTCACCACGGACGACGCCTATGTGAAAGCCGACAAGGTGCCGGTCAGCGTCGAGGTCGCCGGTACGCTGCAAAAATTGCTCGTGCGCGAGAACCAGCGGGTGACGCCGGGCGAGCCACTGTTCACGCTCGATGCGGCACCGTACGAGGTCGCCCTCGCGAAGGCCACCGCGGCGCTCGCGCGTGCGCGCACCGAGATTGCGGCGCTCAAGGCGAGCTATCGCGAACAGCAGGCGCAGATCGCGTTGTCGAAGACGCGCGTGCAGTTCGCCGAGCGCGAGTACCGGCGCCAGGCCGACCTCGCGGCGAAGGGGTACGTCTCCGCCATCAATCTCGATCAGGCGCAGGAGGCAGTCGAGCTCGATCGCCAGCAGACAGTCGCGCTCGAGCACGATCTCGCGCGCATCGCCGCGAGCCTCGGCGGGGGCCCCGACCTGCCGGTCGAGCAGCATCCCGACTATCTCTCGGCGCAGGCCGCGGTCGCCCAGGCGCAACTCGATCTCGCGCGCACCACCATCCGGGCGCCGCTCGCCGGCGTGGTCACGAAGCTGTCCAAGGTCGGCACCTGGCTCGCGCCCGGCACACCCGCGCTCGCACTGGTCGGCGGCGAGGCCCCGTGGGTCGAGGCGAACTTCACCGAAAAGGACCTGACGCACGTCCGTCCCGGTCAACCGGTCGACCTGCGCTTCGACATCTATCCCGGCCGCCACTGGCGCGGCGTCGTCGACAGCATCAGCCCGGCCACCGGTGCCGAGTTCTCGGTGCTGCCGCCGCAGAACGCCACCGGCAACTGGATCAAGGTGACGCAGCGCATTCCCGTGCGCATCGAACTTGCGCCGCAGGACGATGCACCCGTGCTGCGCGCAGGCCTGTCGGCCTGGGTGAAGATCGACACCGGCCATCGCAGGTGAGCACGCCCGTTCGCCGCGGCTGGATCACCGTCGCGGTCATGTCCGCGACCGTGATGCAGGCGATCGACACGACCATCGCCAACGTCGCGCTGCCGCACATGCAGGGGGCCCTGTCGGCGTCGTTCGGCCAGGTTGCATGGGTACTCACGTCGTACATCGTCGCGTCCGCGATCTGCATCCCGCTCACCGGGTTCCTCGCCGCCCGGTTCGGGCGCAAGCGCGTGTTCACCGTCTCGGTCATCGGCTTCACGATTGCCTCGATGCTGTGCGGAGCCGCACAATCGCTCACCGAGATCGTCGCCGCACGCCTGTTGCAGGGCGCATTCGGTGCCGCCCTCGTGCCGCTCTCCCAGGCCGTGCTGCTCGACACCTGGCCACGCGAGCGGCATGCCTCCGCGATGGCCTGGTGGGGCGTGGGCGTGATGCTCGGCCCGGTCATCGGTCCGACGCTCGGCGGCTTCCTGACCGAGTACTACAGCTGGCGATGGGTGTTCTACATCAACGTGCCGATCGGCGTCCTCGCGTGGATCGGCGTGACGGTGTTCGTGCCGGAAACGCCGATCGCACGCGAGCGGCGCTTCGACCTCTTCGGCTTCGGGCTGCTCGCCGTCGCGATCGGCGCCCTGCAGCTGTGCCTCGATCGCGGCGAGACGCTCGGCTGGTTCGACTCGACGGAGATCGTCATCGAGGCGAGCGTCGCGGCCCTCTGCTGCTACATGTTCATCGTGCACATGTTCACGCACGACGAGCCGTTCCTCGAGCCGGCGATCTTTCGCGACCGCAGCTTCGTGGCGGGATCGGCGTTCGCGCTCGTCGTCGGGCTCGTGCTGCTCGCGACGATTGCGCTGCTGCCGCCCTACCTGCAGACGCTGCTCGGCTACCCCGTGCGCGACGTCGGCGTGCTGCTCGCGGCGCGCGGCTGCGGCACGATGCTCGGCATGCTGCTGGTCGGCCGGATCGGTGACCGTGTCCATCCGCTGCGCCTGATCTTCCCCGGCATGCTGCTGAATGGCGGCGCGCTCTACTGGATGAGCCTCTTCAGCCTCGACACGACCCCGGCGATGATCTTCGGTTCGGGCCTCGTGCAGGGTGTGGGCATCGGCCTCATTTTCGTGCCGCTGAGTGCGCTTACGTTCTCGACGCTCGCGCCACAGCTGCGCAACGAAGGCACCGCGTTCTATTCGCTCACGCGCAACATCGGAAGCAGTGTCGGCGTCTCGGCCGTCACGAGCCTCCTCGCGCAACATGCGCAGTCGAATCACGCCGCCCTCGTGCAGTACGCGTCACCGCTCAACGTCGTGACGCGCTTGCCTGGCTACCCTGCGGAATGGAGCCTGCTATCGACCGGAACCATCGCGGCCCTCGAGCACGAGATCACGCGCCAGTCACTGCTGCTCGCCTACGTGCAGGACTTCAGGCTCATGCTGTGGCTCTGCGTGCTCGCGACGCCGCTGCTGCTGATGTTTTCGCGCCGCGGCCGCACGCCGCCGGCACCGACCGGCATCGAGTGACCGGCGCAGGGTGCCTGCGTGGTTCGCAGGCGTTCGTCGCACCGGCCGGGTTCGGACCCGCACGCGCAAAGGCGCTAGAGTAGCGGCCCCGACAGCGGAGGCCAGCCCATGCTTCGACGCATCCTGCCGAGCGCAGTGCTCGCGCTCATCGTTCTCGCCCTCGCGCCCGGTGCACAGGCCCGCACACAGAAGCCGCCGCTGCACGGTGCGCATTGGGTCGCCATCACCGGCAAGCCGCTCGCGGCGACCGCGGGCGCACGGGTATTCGAGCGCGGCGGCAATGCGATCGACGCGGCCTGCGCGATGCTCGCCGCCACGTCGACGATGTGGGACACGTTGTCCTGGGGCGGCGAAACGCAGGCGCTCATATTCAACCCGCACACCGGCAAGGTGATCGGCGTCAATGCGCTCGGCGTCGCACCGACCGGTGCGACCGCCGCGTTCTTCCGTGACAAGGGCATGACGTATCCACCGGACGTCGGCCCGCTCGCGGCGGTGACGCCCGGCACACCGGGCGGCCTCATGATGATGCTGGCCGAGTACGGCACACTGAGCCTCGCCGATGTGCTCGCCCCGGCGATCGAGCTCGCCGACGGCTATCCGATCGAAGCGGAGACGGCCAACCGGATCGAGTCGGTGAAGGCGCAGCTGAAGCAGTGGCCAGATTCGCGACGCGTGATGCTGCCGCACGCCGGCTCGGCGCGCGAAGCGCCCGAGCCCGGCGAGATGTTCCGCCAACCGGACCTCGCCGCAACGCTGCGCAAGCTCGTCGCCGCCGAGCGCGCCGCACTCGCGGCGGGCAAGGACCGGAAGGCCGCGATCCTCGCCGCCTACGACCGCTTCTATCGCGGCGACATCGCCGCGGAAATCGTCGCGGGCACGCGAGCCGTCGGCGGTCTCTTCACGCGCGACGACCTCGCGAACTGGCGGGTGCGCTTCGAGGAACCGGTGCACGTCGACTATCGCGGCATCGACGTCTACAAGCTCACGACCTGGGTGCAGGGCCCGGCGATGCTCCAGGCGCTCAACATCCTCGAGAACTTCGACCTGAAGGGCATGGGCTACAACAGTGCCCGCTATATCCATACGCTCTACCAGGCGATGAGCCTCGCGTTCGCCGACCGCGACTTCTACTACGGCGACCCGTACTTTCCGCCCGAGGAGCCCGTCGCGGGCCTGCTGTCGAAGGATTACGCCCGCGCACGCGCGCAGCTGATCCGCCCGGACCGCAACGATCCCGACATCCGCCCCGGGGACCCGTATCCATTCCAGGGCGCGGTGAATCCGTTCAAGTCGAGCCTCGCGAAGTGGCACACGGTGCCGTCTGCCACGATCTCGGCGCCGCCGACCGCTGCGAGGCTCGAGGCGCTCGAGCGCGAGTTCACGCGCGGCACGACCTCGGTGATTGCGGCGGACCAGGCCGGCTGGGTCGTCTCGGTCACGCCGAGCGGCGGCTGGCTGCCCGCAGTGATCGCGGGGCGCACCGGCATCGGGCTCTCCCAGCGCATGCAGAGCTTCGTGCTCGACGCGGACGAGAACCCGTTCAATGTCGTTGCGCCCGGCAAGCGCCCGCGCGCCACGCTCACGCCGACGCTCGCGCTGAAGGACGGCAAGCCGCTCATGGCCTTCGCGGTGCAGGGCGGCGACACGCAGGACCAGAACCTGCTGCAGTTCTTCCTCGACATGGTCGAGTTCGACATGACCGTGCAGGAGGCGACCGAGGCCGCGAACATCAACAGCTACCAGATGCGTGCCTCGTTCGGCGGCCACGAATCGCAACCCGGCCGCGTGCTGCTCGCCACCTCGATTCCTCCCTGGGTGCGCGAGCAGCTGAAGCGCATGGGCTACACGATGCAATTCGAGGAGCGCACCTCGGGACCGATCAACGCGGTCTGGTTCGACGCCGCCCACGGCACGATGTGGGGCGGCTCGAGCAACCACGGCGAGGATTACGGCATCGCGTGGTGAGGGTCGTACGCTGCCGGCAGCGCCGGGCGGGCTAGCAGCGAAGGCAGCCGGACGGGTCGCCCCGCATACCGGCTGTTCGCCGCTCGCCGCGCACCGTGCGCATCGTCACTAGAACTTCCATTTCGCCGTGATGCCGAACTGCCGCTTGTTCGCGAGCGGGTAGAAGAAGGCCCGTTCGAGTGTCGTCGTGCCCGGCACGTTGTTCTGTGCGGGGTTCGCGTTGACGTGCTGCGGCACATTCAGGTTCAGCTGGTCCACATAACGCGTAACCGACGATGGCGTGCGGTCATCCGTCAGGTTGTTCACGAAGAACGTGACGGCCCAATGGTCGTTCTCGACACCGGCGCTCATGTTCAGCAGCACCTGCTCGCCCGTGTGCGCGAGATCGAAGATCTGGTCGAACTTGCGGTCCGTGTAGGAAATGTCGCCGCGCACGAACCCCGACTTGTCGGTACCCACCGGGAACCTGACCCTGCCATAGGCACTCGCCTGCTGCTCCGGGACACCCGCCGGCATCTTGCCGACGAGCGACGTGTTGCCGAACAGCTGGCCCGCCTCGGCGTCGAACAGCTCCTTGAACTTCGCGTCCGTGAGCGACCAGGTGAAGCCCGCGGTGAACTGGTCGGTCACCGCGGCCTCGAGCTCGAGTTCCGCGCCCTTGATCTCCGTCTTGCCAGCATTGCGGATATACGACTGGGTCCCCCCGGTCGGGAACGTGTAGCTCGCCGTCAGCTGCTGGTCTTTCCAGTCGATGTAGTAGAGGGCGAGGTTGGCCATCAAGCGGCCACCGAGGAAGCGGTTCTTCGTCCCGACCTCGTAGTTCCAGCTCGATTCCTCGTCGGCGTAGCGGATATCGGGCGGGAAGCGCGGGTCCGCATTGATCACGCCCGGCTTGTTGCCCTTGGCGATGTTGGCGTACACCATGTTGTCCTGCGTGAGCTTGAACGTCGTCGTCACGCGCGGCGACACGGAGTCGAACGTGTTCTCGATCAGCGGCGCCGCCGGACGCGCGATGGCGTTGTAGTTGCCGATCGTGTCTTCGGCGTACCGCAGTTCGGCAGTGGCTTCCCAGCGGTCCGTGATGTCGAATCCGAGCGATCCGAAGATCGCCTGGTTGTCGATACGCGATTCGCCCGAAAATACGGTCGGCGCGGTCGGCAGGAAATGCCGCTCCTCCAGCGAGCGGCGGCTCTCGTAGTAGTACGCGCCCAGCATGTAACGGAAGCGGCCTGCGGGGTCGGACTGCAGACGCAGCTCGGTCGACCACTCGTCGCGGTCGGTCACTTCATTGCGCAGCACGCCGCCGGTGCGCACCGGATCGGTCGGGGCGCGCGTATACCCCGGTGCATTCGGCACCGTCGTGATGCCGAACGCCGTCGCCCCCTGATAGGTCGAGTCGTAGCCGTACTCCATCTCGGTATTGAAGAGGCCCGAGTTCGACACCAGCGTGAGCCCCGCGGGCAGGTCGAACGTGAGCTGCAGCGACAGGCGCGTGGAGTCGCGATGCAGGCCGTCGGTGCCCTGCAGGCCGGCACGATCGAGCGTTGCCTCGCGCGCTTCCTGCACTTCGCCGCAATAGTACTGGCGCGCGACATTCAGGTAACAGTTGTTCGCGAAGCGGTCCTGCAGCGTGATCGCCGCGAGATCGTCACGGTCGCGCGTGTAGCCGCCCGACAGGATCGCCGCGATGCCTTCGGTCGGGCGCCATTCGAGCGAGGCGTTGAAATTGGTCGACTGCTCGCCGCCGATCCGGTCCCTGTCGAGCGTGTTCCGGTACATGCCGTCCATCGAGTAGTAGCGGCCGTGCACCATGTAGAAGAGCTTGTCCGGGACCACCGCGCCGCGCGACAGCAGGTTCACCTCTGTGTCGCCGTACTCGGCGAGCCGCGCGCTCACGGTATGTTCCGGTTCGTTGCTGCCCTTCTTCGTGATCAGGTTGATCGCGCCGGAGAAGGTCGCGCGGCCGAACAAGGCCGCCTGCGGCCCCTTGATCACCTCGACCCGGTCGACGATGTCGAACGGGAACGAGAGGATCGAGTCGGAATACAGGATGCCGTCGACGAACACCGACGCATTGCCCTCGCCGAGTATGTTCGACATGCCGCGGATCACGGGCCGGCTCACGCCGCCCTGTACCCCGTAGCGGTTGACTTTCTCGAACGAGAAGCCCGGCGTGAAGTGCGAGACATCGAACATGTCCCGCGCGCCACGCTCTTCGAGCTGTTCGTTCGAGAACGCGGCGACCGCGATCGGCACGTCCTGCAGGCGCTCCTCCTGCTTGCGTGCCGTCACGACGATTTCCTCGAGCTGTGACCAGGCCGGCGGACTCGCGAGTGCGAGTGCCGCGACGGCGAGCGGCAAGGCCGTCAGGCGGCGTAGAGTGATGAAAGTCATATATCCCCCTTTCATGAAGCAGTGCGTTCCGCGAGCCGATCGCGCAGTTCGTCGATCAGCAGTCGCTCATAGAAATCCCGCGCATCGGCGGCCGCCGCCTCGAGCAACTGCCCGATCTCGGTGGCCGACGCCTGCACGGGGCAGGTCGCGAAGCGTCCCCGGAAGACGCTCCGTACATAGATCACGCGTGCGGCCTGGCGCCCGGCGCGCGCGGCCCTGAGCCAGTAGTCCTCGGCGACGCAGATGTCCGTCGGTGCATCCGGGCGACCACGATCGACAAAGAGGCCGTACACGAACGCGGCCTGGCGGTAACCTTCGTCCGCCGCGCGCTTCATCTCGGCGGACGCGCGGCGGCCGTCACCGCTGTAGGCGAGCACGCGCGCGTACTGGTACCGCTGGCGCGGATCGTCGGGATGCCTCGCGACCTCGGCAGCGCACGCGGCGAGCGCCGTCGCAACGTCGACCCTGGAGCCGGGCACCCCCGGTGCGACCCGATCCGGGTCCTCCGGATGCGAGGCGAGACGGTCGCACTCGGTCGCCACCGGCTGCACGGGCGGCTTCGCCGCAGGCTTCGCGTACAGCGGCGGGGGCGCGTGTGCCGTCGCACGCGCCGCGAGTCGCGCCGCGAGGCCCGCAATCAGCAGGCGGTCGTAGTAGTCGCCGGAATCGCGGGCCGCCGCCTCGAGAAAGCCCTGCATCTCCGCCGGGGTTGCCTGGATACGGCAGGCATCGAAACGGCCATTCAGCACATGCCGCACGTAGCTCACGCGTGCGGCCTCGCGGCCGGCGCGCGCCGAGCGCAGCCAGTAGCTCTCGATGAGACACGGATCGGCGGGGGCGCCGGGGCGATGCCGATCGATCAGCAGGCCGTAGACGAACTGCGCCTGACGGTAACCCTCGTCCGCCGCGCGCTTCATCTCGGCGTTGGCACGCGCGCCCTGGCCGTCGTAGGCGAGCACGCGCGACAGCTGGTAGCGCGCGCGCACGTTGTCCGGATGCAGCGCGACCTCGGCCTCGCACGCCGCGATCGCCCTCGGCAGGTCCACGCTCGCCCGAGGCACCGGCGGCGCGATCACGTCCTGGTCCTCGGGATTCGCCGCGAGCCGGTCGCATTCGGTGGCGGGATAGTCGCGCGCCAGGGCCGCCGCGCTCGTCGCGAGCGCCACGCAGGCAAGGAGCACGTTCCTCATGGCCATCAGCCCTCCCTCACCAGCACGACGCGACGCCCGGCACCTCGCCGCGCGCGACCTCGAGCTCGGGCGGCAGGACGGCGTCGTATTCGGGCCACCAGCGAAAGGGCCTCTGCGGCGCGACATAGGTCGTCGTCAGCAAACCGCCCTTGGTACGGAAAAAGTACAGGTTGCCGGTCAGCGTACCGAACGGACCGTGCGGCACCGCCGGCGGGCGCCAGAAATAGGCACCGGGACGCATCACGCCGTGGTCGCCGTGCACCTCGCCCGACAGCAGGTACATCTCCTCCACGGTCGGGTGCACTTCGGCGCGCTCCGCCCACCGCATCGGCATCGTGCCGAGCACCCACGTCGTGTCGTGCGTGCCCGGGTCCTGGTAGAGCATCTTGCGTCCCGCTCCCGGCGGGAACTCGGGATGGAAGTTGCCCGTGTACGGCACGTCGAAGAGGCTCCTGCGACGCACGAGCCGCTGCTCGTCCCAGGCGAGGGGTCCGCGCACCGCGAGTGGCGCCCCGGAGTGGAACTCGAGCACGACCGCCCCTGCCGCGCTCGCGACCTCGCCCGCGTCGAACCCGGCCGGGTGGTGCGCATAGGTCATCGCCGGAAACGCTTCGCCGCCGATCGTCAGCTCGCCCTCGAGTACCAGAAACTCGTGGTCGGCCCGGATGGCACGACCGGGGCGCGTGTAGCCCGGGCGGTAGCGCACGACGAGACTGCACGCCGTCGTTTCGCGGTCTTCGCTCAGGAGGCGCACCTCGACGCCCGGACACTGCGCACCGAGCGTGTCCACGCGCCACGGTATGCGCTGCGACTGCACGAATTCGATGCGCGGACGGGACATCAGCACTCTCCCCTCGCGTCCCGCCGAGGCATGTTCACCGGGCCTCCGAGGCGGTCATGACCGCCATGAGCCCTGCCATCGCCTCCTCGAGCGCGGCCTGTGCCCGCCGGCGCAATTCCGGGTCGTCGGCGAGCGCGTCGAGCGCCGCCGGCGTGGGCGCCTCGCCGCGCGCGAGGGCGAGTTCGAGCGCGATGCGGCGCACCCGCTCGGCGTGCAGTTGCGAGGCGAGTTCGAGGATGAGCGCAGTGAGCGCGGCGTTGTCCGGTGCCACCGTGCAGTCGCAAGGCACATCGCCGCTCATGCCGGCTTCTCCGCCTCGAGCACGGCCCACGGGAAGTGCCACTCGCTGCGCGCGGGCCAGGCGAGCTCGCCGAGGCGGCCGTCCCCGCGCTCGTCGAAGGCCACCCAGCGCGCGTCGACGAGGCCGGCACGCCGGGCCATTGCGGCGAGATCCGCCGCCATCATCGGGGGCATGAACGGCTCGTTGTTGCGGCTGCCGTGCTCGGCCATCGCAAAGTCGCGAAAGACGTCCCCGGTGCGCTGGAAATCGAGGAAGCGCAGCAACCCGCCGGGCGCCAGCACACGGGCGGCCTCCACGAACAGGCGCTCGAGCTCGGCGACCGGCATCTCGTGAACGAGCATCGTCGACGTGACGAGATCGGTGCTGCCGGATTCGAGCCCGCTCGCGACGGCATTGGCCTGCCGGAAATGCACTGCGAGGCCCCGCTCGCCCGCACGCCGCGCCGCGAGGCGCACGCAGGGTGCCGACAGGTCGATGCCGATCACGTCCGCCGCCGGGAACGCGGCCTTGAAAGGCCAGGTCGACTTGCCGAAGCCGCAGCCGAAATCGACGATCCGCCGGTACGGGCGCTGCGGCACCGCGGTCGCGACGAACAGCCGGTGAAACGCGTAGTCGTCGTTCTCGCCGAGCATCACGAGTCTTGCGCCGAGCTCGTAGACGAGCGCGGAGGCGTCATCGCGCCACACGCCGCCCGGCTGCACATGGATGTCGCAGCCCGTGTACCAGCCGGGCAGCTCGAGCGACGGATCGAGGGTTGCCGTCGCAGGCCCGGACGGCGCCGGTATGCGCGCCCCACCTGCCGCGATCGCATTGCCGACCGCGCGCCAGAGCATCCGCTGCGAACCCCGCTCGAGCCACGCGAACCAGGGGTAGGTAGGCAGGTCGGCCACGCGCGCTCCCGGCGTCGCGTCGTACTCGCGGCGAAGCTGCGGATAGACCGTGTCCGCCCAGCGCCGCCGCAGCGCCAGCACGAAATCGAGTGCGGCTTGCCGGCCGATCGCGCCGGTCGACGCCGCGTGCGGCGCCTCAGTCCCCATGATTCGCCCCCACGAGGCGGATGCGCTCGCCCGCCGCGCCACGCAGCAGCGCCGATCCGACCCGATCCGCGACTTCGAAGCTGACCACGGCCATCCCCGGCGGCAGGCAGCCGGGGGCCTCCGCGCGCGGGGTCGCGCCGCGCGGATACTCGTCGAGTTCGATCAGCGAGCCGCAGCCGAGCTTGACGAGGCCATGGGCGTGCAGCGTGTCGGCGGGCAAGGCATGCGCATCCGAGATCACCTGCACGCGCGTGCTCACGGGCGGATCGATCTCGTTCGCGAAGGATGCGTACGTGTCGAACATGCGCCGCACGTCGGGTCCGCCCGCGACGACGATGAATACGCGCCCGACCGGCGCCTGCGCACGCGCGAGATCGAGGCCGCTGCCTGCGCCGACTTCCGTGAAGTAGAGGCATTCGCCGGCAGGCCCCACGGCCTGCATCGCCCGGATCATCGGAAAGCGGCCGAGGCTCGCCGGGCCGCCGATGATGCGAAAGGGCGAACCGGCGAGCTGCCCGGCGAGCATATCGACGCGCTCGACGACGATTTCGCTGACATTCCAGCCGAATGTCGTGAGCGCGCGCCAACCCGCGGCGAGCGGCTCCGCGACGAATCGCAGCGACACGCTCTCGCCGACCCGCGGCGCGAGCACGAGCTGCGGCCGCCCGACGAGGGCCGGCGCATCCCAGTCGCGCGCGAGGGCATCGCCGACGGCGCCGCGCTCGACGACGCGGTAGCCGAGCCAGCGCGTGTAGGCCGCCTCGATGGCCTCGAGGTCCGGCACGGTGTAGGTCACTTCGAGGATGCGCCCGAGACGGGGTGCCGTGCGTACGTCACGCATGTGCGGGCCTCCCCGGAGCAATCAGCCCGTCCACCTCGACGACACAGCGCCGGAAGCGCGCAAGACCGAGCGCGACGAGCGCGAGTGCGACGCACCCGATCACCGTGGCTTCGATGGCCATCGCGTATCTCAGCCGCGCGGGATCGCCAAAGAGATCCGTCATCCACCCGACCGGAGGCGGGCCGAGCAACTGGCCGAACACGCCGATGCACAGGTAGTAGAGCGCGGTGGCCTGCGACTTGATCTGGCCCGGTGCGATCAGCGTGATCGACGCGGGCCCCGCGGCGGCCGCCATCGCCTGACCGGTGAACGCGAAGAGCTGCATGCCGACTGCGAGCTCGGCGCTCGGCATGAGCGGGTACAGGGCGAAGCCCGGCACGGCGATGGCGAGGCCGGTCCACAGCGCGCGGAGTGTCGCATCCTTGCGCCCGGCGGCGATCCCCCTGCGCGTGAGTCGGATGCCGAGCAGCGTGCCGATCGGTCCGCCGACGAAAAACAGCAGGCCGGTCGCGATGCCGACGTCGCGCACGCTCCAGCCCCACGTGCGTCCGAAGAGCGCCACGTTCCAGAACGACAGCGACCCCATGGTCACCACGGCCGCGGAGCCGACGAACAGTGCACCGAACGCCTGCCAGCGCTTGCGCATGAAACGCAGCGCCGCGCCGAGCGACGCACGCCCCGTGGCGTCGGCATCGAGCTCGCGGCGCGCGAGATCCTGGCGATCCGGCTCGCGAATCGTGAACATCAGCGCCGCGAGCACGAGACCCGGCAGGCCGACGATCACGAACGCGAGCTGCCAGCTGCGCAGGTCCCCGAGCACGGGCACCTGCACGGATGGCAGCTCGGTGATGTAGTGCACGAGCGGGCCGCCGAACAGGAACGCCGTGCCGGCGCCGAGAAACGTGCCCGCCATGAAAAGGCTGAGTGGCGGCGTGCGCCGCTCGCGCGGAAAGTAGTCGCTGATCAGCGAGACGCTGCACGGCGCGACAGTCGCCTCGCCGAGCCCGACGCCCATGCGGGTCAGGAAGAGCGGCACGAAGCTGCGCGTGAGCCCCGCGGTCGCCGTCATGGCACACCAGAGCGCGACACCGGTCGCGAGAATCGCGCGGCGGCTGCAGCGATCCGCGAGCCAGCCGATCGGCACGCCGACGAACACGTAGAAGAGCCCGAATGCCGGTCCCATCAGGAGCCCGACCTGCAGGTCGCTGAGCGCGAGATCACGCTTGATCGCCTCGAGCAGCAGGCTCGGCAGGAAACGGTCGACGTAGGAAACGACCTGCGTCGCGGTCAGGAGGAGCACGACGTACCACGCGTAGCGCTCCACCGCCGCGCTCGCGCCCGACGCCATGGTTCGCGTCATCGTGAGATCAGCCCCCAATGATCCCGTCCCCCTCGAATCACTGCGGGCAGCGTCGGCCGAAGCCGCGACCATGGCAAACGATATGTATTCGCCCGTTCTGTGAAAAATTGTCACAATACGCCCATGCGACGCCTGCCCTCCATGCAGACGCTGCGCGCCTTCGAAGCGGCGGCACGCCTCGAGAGCTATTCGGGCGCGGCGCAGGAGCTCGACGTGACGCACGGCGCCATCAGCCACCGCATCCGCGAACTCGAGGCCCAGCTCGGCATCACGCTCTTTCGTCGCGCGGGGCGCAACATGATCCCGACACGCGAGGCCGTCACGCTGTTCGCGCAGGTCCGCGAATCGCTCGGCCTGCTGCAGCGCGTCTTCCCCGACGTGACCCACACGACGCCGGGCCGACTCGTCATCAGCGTGCACCCCTCGTTCGCCACCCGCTGGCTCGTGCCGCGGATCGGTTCATTCCTGCGGACCGTGCCGGGCCTGTCCGTCGAAGTGCGCTCGGTCGCGGATCTCGGCGACTTCCTGAGCCATGGCGTCGACGTCGCGATCCGTTATGGCACCGGCACCTGGGCCAACGCGACAGGTGAGCGGATCGCCGGAGAGGTGCTGTTTCCGGTCTGTACCCCGGCCTACCGCGATGCACACCGCATCCGCACGCCGGGCGACCTGCGGCGCTGCCGCCTGCTGCGCCACGCATGGCAGCCCTGGCAACCCTGGTTGCGTGCGGCGCGGCTGCGGCTCAAGGAGCCCGCCAGCGATCTCACCGTGTCCGACACGTCGATGCTGCTCGAAGCCGCGGCGGCGGGTGAAGGAGTCGCGCTCGCGCGCAGCCTCTTTGCGCTCGACGACCTGGCGCGTGGCCGGCTCGTGCGGCTGTTCGATATCGCAGCCGAGGACGCATTCGCCTATTACCTGACCTGGCACCTCGGCGCACCGTTGTCGCCGGCCGGCGCGACGTTTCGCGACTGGCTGCGTGCCGAACTTGCGGCACCGCGAAGCAGCATCGCCGACGCTGGCATATCTCGCGCGAAGCGAGCATAGTGCTCAATCCTGCTGAGTACGGGGGCACTCAATATGGGAGTACCCGCGATCGATCACGCCCGCCTGATGCGGGCGTCTGGGGAACGGATCGAAGCGGTGGCGCGCGAGGGAACTGCGCGGCAGCAGATCGTTGCGCGCCGGTTGATCGAAGACCCGGCCGCGTGGCGCCTCTGGGAGCGTGAGCACGACCAGCTGATGCGCAAGGTCGCCGCGGCGCAGCGCGGCGGCCAGAGCGCCGCACTGAAGTCCACCGCGTTCGCGCTGATCCAGCGCAAGGCTCTCTTCGAGTACCTCTCAGAGCACCGGCTGCGCGGCGAGGCCCGCCGGCGCGCAATCGCGATGTTCTACGGCGCGCGCGCCTACACCGACGCGATGATCGCGGAACACGGCAACTTCGTCCGTTCGGCCTGCAGCCATCTCTGCTCGAACCACATCGGCACGGTCGTGATGCTCGACGGTGCATTCCAGGAACCGATGGCGCGCTACGAGGAACTCTTCCGCGAATATTTCCGCACCTTCTGCGACGTGTCGCTTCACGAGCGCGACGAGACGGAGTCGCTGCGCGCGCTGCTGCCTTATCTGAAGCACCAGCTGACCGAACTGCGCACCGCGATCCTCGCGATGCCGCGCACGTTGCCCGACCTCTTTTACGAGGCCCGGATCCGCCGGCCGACCGGCGACACCGTGCGCATGCCGAGACCGCGGTAGGGTAGGATGGGCGGGCTGCAGCGCTGCGCCCATAACTACCCGAATGAACGACGAGCGCCGATCCGTACTGCACAGCTGGTGCGTGCAGGCCGACTGGAATGCGCCGACCGTCACCGGCGGCGAAGGCGCACACCTGCACCTCGCGGACGGTCGCTCGATCCTCGACTTCAGCAGCCTCGCCGAGTGCAGCAACCTCGGCCACCAGCACCCGAGGCTCGTCGCGGCGATCCGCGCCCAGGCCGAACGCCTGTGTTTCGTGACGAATGCGTGGGGCGCCGCGCCGCGCGCCGAACTGGCAACCCGGCTGCTCGAGCGCACCGGATTCGCGGGCGGGCGCGTGTTCTTCACGTCGGGCGGCGCCGAGGCCAACGAGCACGCGGTGAAGATCGTGCGCCAGGCACTGCGGCGGCCACGGGGCGTCATCGTGGCGCGCGACCGTTCGTACCACGGCGCCACGCATCTCGCGATGGCGTTGTCCGGCGACGCGCGCACGTCGGCCCTCGTCGACGCCACGGCTTTCGGCGTCACGCACGTGCCGGCGCCCTATGCCTATCGCTGCCCCTGGGGCAGCGCGACGCCTGCCGCATGTGCCGACCGCGCCGCGACGGCGGTCGGCGAGCGGATCGACGCGCTCGGGGCGGAGCACGTCGCCGGCGTGCTGATCGAGCCTGATGCGGGCTCGAACGGCATCGTCGCACCCGACAACTACTGGCCGGCCGTCAGGCGCGAGACCGCCGCGCGCGGTGTGCCGCTGATCGCGGACGAGGTGATGAGCGCGTTCGGGCGTTGCGGCGAGTGGTTCGCGTGGCAGCGCCACGGCGAGCCGGGCCGGCCGGACGCGATCACGCTCGCCAAGGGACTGACCGGCGCCGCATTGCCGCTCGGCGCCGTCATCCTGTCGGCTGACCTCGCGGCGAGGCTCGAATCCGTCGCGCTGCAGACGGGGCTCACGTACTGCGGCCACCCGCTCGCGTGCGCGGCGGGGCTCGCGGCCCTCGCCGCCTACGAGGACGAGGGGCTCATCGCACGCTCCCGCCGGCTCGGCGCCGACCTCCTCGCCGCGGCGCGGGCGCTCGAGGCGCGCCATGCCGTCATCGGCGACGTGCGCGGCGGCCACGGACCCTTTGTCGTCGTCGAGCTCGTGGCCGATCGTGCCTCGCGCGCGCCGCTCGCGCCCTGGCCGACGACGCCCGCGGGCCTCGCGGCGCTCACGACGGCGGCGATGGACGAAGGCGTCTCGTTCGCAACCCGCGGCAACCTGTTGCTGCTCGCACCACCTCTCGTGATACGGGAACACGACATGGCAGATGCGCTCGCGCTGCTCGATCGCCTGCTCGCGCGGTTCTTCCCGTCGCCCGCGAGGCACGACGCATGAGTTTCCGGCTCACGTACGCGACGATGTTCGATCCGCCGGAAGCGCTGCACGAGCGCTTCGACGCGGCGCTCGCCAGTGTGCGGGCCGGCCTCGGCGCCCGGCACGATCTCTTCATCGACGGAGCCGACCGGCCTGCACGCCACCATGCACGGCGCTCCTCGCCGATCGATCGCGACCTCGTGCTCGGGGATTTTGCGCTCGCCGAGGCCGCCGACGTCGAGGCCGCGATGCGGGCAGCCCGGCGTGCGTGGCCGGCCTGGCGCGCACTTCCGGCGAGGGAGCGCGCGGAACACGTGCGACGCATCGGCGCCTTGCTCGCCGAGCGCGTATATCCGATCGCGGCGTCACTCGTGCTCGAAGTCGGCAAGAACCGCATGGAGGCGCTCGGCGAGGCCCAGGAGACCGTCGACTTCTTCTCGCACTACGCCGACGACTACGAAGCCCACGCCGGCTACGAAGTGGCGCTGCCGAATGATCCGCTCGCGCAATCGGTGTCCCGCAACCGCAGCGTGATGCGGCCCTACGGTGTCTGGGTCGTCATCGCCCCGTTCAATTTTCCGCTCGCGCTCGCGGGCGGGCCAGTCGCCGCAGCGCTCGTCACCGGCAACACCGTGGTCGTCAAGGGCGCGTCCGACACTCCGTGGGCCGGCCGCCTGCTCGCCGATTGCGTGCGCGATGCCGGGCTGCCGCCCGGTGTCTTCAACTACCTGAGCGGCCCGGGCACGGCCGTCGGCGACGCGCTCGTCGCGCACACGGCTACCGCGGGCATCACGTTCACCGGCTCGGCGGCGGTCGGCAGGCAACTGCTGCAGCGCATGGCCGCGGGCCCGTGGCCCCGGCCGTGCATCGCGGAAATGGGCGGCAAAAACCCGTGCATCGTGACGGCACGCGCCGACCTCGATCGCGCGGCTGCCGGCATCGTGCGTTCGGCTTACGGCATGGGCGGACAGAAATGCTCGGCCCTGTCGCGGCTCTACGTCGATGCGCGCGTCGCGGACGCGCTGCTCGAACGCCTCGGGCGCTCCATCGATGCGATCAGGGTCGGTGATCCCTGCCGGCGCGAGAACTGGCTCGGCCCGGTCGTGAACGCGGCCGCCTGTGCCCGCTACGCGGCAGACGTCGCGGCTCTGCGTACCGGTGGCGCGCAGCTGCTGCGCGGCGGCAGCACCCTGACGGACGGGGATCTCGCACGTGGCCGCTACGTGTCGCCGGTGCTCGCGGAGGCGCCGCCCGATCATCCGCTCTGGCGCCGGGAAATGTTCCTGCCGATCCTGATGCTGCACCGCTGTGGCGACCGGGAAGAAGCGATGCGCCTCGCAAACGACACGGACATGGGCCTCACGGCCGGCTTCTACGGCGGCGCCGACGAAGTGCCCTGGTTCCATGAGCACATCGAAGCGGGTGTCACGTATGCGAACCGTCCGCAGGGTGCGACGACCGGCGCCTGGCCCGGCTATCAGCCGTTTGCCGGCTGGAAGGGTTCGGGCTCGACCGGCAAGGCGATCGCCTCGTTCTACTACCTCGCGCAGTACCAGCGCGAGCAGTCGCGCACCGTCGTGGAGTGACGGTTCATGCCGGTCCTCTCGCTGTGCACCGCGATCGAACAGTACGTACCCGACGGCTGCTGCGCCGCGCTCGAAGGCTTCACGCACCTGATTCCCTTTGCGGCGGGTCACGAAATCATCCGTCAGCGCAGGCGCGACCTCCACCTCGTGCGCATGACGCCCGACCTCGTGTACGACCAGATGATCGGCATGGGCTGCGCGAGCCGCCTCACATTCTCCTGGGGTGGCAATCCGGGCGTCGGTTCGCTGCACCGCCTGCGCGACGCGGTCGAGCGCGGCTGGCCGCTGCCGCTCGCGCTCGACGAGCACACCCACGCCGGGATGGCCGCTGCCTACGCGGCGGGCGCCGCTCGGCTGCCGTTCGGGGTGCTGCGCGGCTATGTCGGCTCGGACCTGCCGAACGTGAACCCGCGCATCCGCAGCGTGCGCTGCCCTTACACCGGCGAGTCGCTCGCGACAGTGCCGGCGATCAATCCCGACGTCACGATCCTGCACGCGCAGCGCGCCGATCGCGCGGGCAACGTCGCGCTGCAAGGCATCGTCGGTGCGCAGCGGGAGGCGGCGCTCGCCGCGAAGGCGCTCGTCGTCACGGTCGAGGAGATCGTCGACCGGTTCCCGCCGATGATGAATTCGGTCCTGCTGCCGCACTGGGTCGTGAGCGCGGTCGTGCTCGCGCCCCGCGGTGCCTGGCCGTCCTATGCCCACGGCTACTATGCGCGCGACAACGCGTTCTATGTGCGCTGGGATGCCATTGCGCGCGACCGGGACAGCTTCCTCGCCTGGATGCGCGAGCATGTGCTCGCGGGGAGCGTGGCATGAGCCGCGCAGCCGCCGCCGCGGACTGGACGCGCGAGGAGATGATGACGATCGCCGCCTCACGCCTGCTGTGGAACGGCTGTGTCTGCTTCGTCGGCATCGGCCTGCCGGGTGCGGCATGCAATCTCGCGCGCCTGACGCATGCGCCGGACCTCGTGCTCGTCTACGAGTCGGGCACGCTCGGCACGAAGCCGGACGTGCTGCCGCTGTCGATCGGCGACGGAGAGCTCGCCACGACCGCCGCCTGCGTGATTCCGCTCCCCGAAGTGTTCGCGTGGTACCTGCAGGCCGGGCGCATCGATGTGGGATTCCTCGGCGCCGCGCAGATCGACCCCTACGGCAATCTGAACAGCACGGTGATCGGGCCTTACGATGCGCCGACGACGCGGCTCCCGGGCGCCGGAGGCGCGACGGAGATCGCGGCACACGCGCGTCGAACATACGTCCTGCTGAAGGCCTCGCCACGCAGTTGCGTCGCGCGGCTCGATTTCCGGACGAGCGGGTGTGACGCGGGCGCTCGCAGCGCGGGCGGACGCGGACCCCGGGCGGTCATCACCGATTTCGGCGTGCTCACGCCGGATGCTGCCCGCGGCGAGCTGATGCTCGATGCGCTGTATCCGGGTGCAACGGTCGAGGAGGCGCGCTCGTGCGTCGCCTGGCCGCTCGCGGTCGCGGGCACGGTGCGCATCATCGACCCACCACGCACCGAGGAGCTCGCGGCCCTGCGCGCATTGCAGGCACGTACGCGGGCGGCGCATGGTGCAACAAGCGCAGGAGGCAGGTAACGACATGGCACATATCAGGACCGAACTGCCGGGACCGAAGGCCCGCGCCCTGATCGCGCGCGACGCGGCCGTCACGACGCCATCCTATCCGCGCGACTACCCGTTCGTGATGTCGCACGGGCGCGGCACCGAAGTCTGGGACGTCGACGGCAACCGCTTCCTCGACTTCGAGGCGGGCATCGCGGTGTGCGCAACCGGCCACGCGCACCCGGCCGTGGTGGCGGCGGTCAAGGCGGCGGCGGACGATTTCCTCCACATTTCGAGCGATTTCTGGCACGAACGCATGACTGCGCTCGCCGAGCGCCTCGTGCGGCTCGCGCCGCTGGGCGAACCGGCGCTCGCGTTCCTGTGCCAGTCGGGCACCGAAGCCGTCGAAGGCGCGCTCAAGCTCGCGCGCTACGTGACGCGCCGCCCGCGCTTCATCGGCTTCCTCGGCGCTTTCCACGGCCGCACGATGGGCTCGCTCGCATTCACGTCGAGCAAGTACACGCAGCAGCTCGGCTTTGCGCCGACGATGCCCGGTGTCACGCACGTGCCCTACCCGAATCCCTATCGCCCGTTGTTCGCCGGCGCCGACCAGGGCAAGGCCGTGCTCGACTACATGCGCCTCCTCTTCGAGCGCAGCGTGCCGCCCTCCGAGGTTGCGGCCATCGTCGTCGAGCCGATCCAGGGCGAGGGCGGCTATCTCGTGCCGCCGGAGGGCTTTCTCGCCGGACTGCGCGCGCTCGCCGACGAGCACGGCATCCTGCTCGTCTTCGACGAAGTACAGTGTGGCGCCGGGCGCACGGGCCGGATGTTCGCCTGCGAACACTGGGGCGTGCATCCCGACATCGTGACGCTCGCGAAAGGCCTCGGGTCTGGCGTGCCGATCGGCGCTGTCATCGCGAAGCGTCGCCTCATGGAGCAGTGGAAACGCGGCGCACACGGCAACACCTTCGGCGGCAATCCGCTCGCGTGCGCCGCGGCGATTGCCACCCTCGATCTCGTCGAGCGCGAGTACGCGGCGCTCGCCGCAAAGAATGGCGCGTACTTCAAGGAACGGCTGCAGACGCTCGCCCGACGCTTTCCCTGCATCGGCGAAGTGCGCGGCAAGGGGTTGATGATCGGCATGGAGCTGATCGTGCCGGGGCCGGAGCGCGCACCCGCAAAGGCCCTGTGCGATGCGCTCGTGACGCGCGCGTTCCACAACGGCCTGCTGCTCCTCTCGTGCGGCACGAGCACTGTACGCTTCATGCCGCCGCTCAATGTCAGTGTGGCAGAGATCGACGAGGCGCTCGCGTTGCTGGAACGCAGCCTCGGCGAAGCGCTGCAGGGTTCACACGCGTGATGCCGGATCGCCCGGTCCTCGCTGCACTGTGCTTCGCCTCGCTGGCGTGCGCAGCGGGCGGCGCGCTGATGGCAGGCGGACGCGAGCCCGTGCTGGCGCAGGTCATGTTGCCGCACAGCTATTATTGGCGCGAACTGTACCTTCCACAGCTGACGACGGGTCCCTCTGCCGTCGCCTTCACGCCCGACGGTGCCAGCCTCGTGTACAGCCAGGCGGGCTCACTGTGGCAACAGCCGATCGATTCGGGCGAAGCGCGCGAGCTGACACACGCGCGCGGCGCCTACGACCATCAACCCGACGTCTCGCCCGACGGTGGGCGCATTGTCTTCAGCCGCTACGACGGCCGGGCGATGGAACTTTGGCTTCTCGAACTCGCAAGCGGGCGCGAGACGCGCCTCACTTCGGGCGGTGCGGTCAACGTCGAGCCGCGCTTCTCGCCCGACGGCCGCCGACTCGCATGGATCTCGACGAGCGCCGGCGGGCACTTCAAGCTTTTCGTCGCCGACCTCGGGGCGGGGCCGGCCCCGCAGCTCGCGCAAGCGCACGCGCTGCTCCCGGCGCGCCGCAGCCGCGTCGAGCGCTATTACTACTCCGCCTGGGACCATGAACTGAACCCTTCGTGGTCGCCCGACGGGCGCACGCTCTACTACGTCGCCAATCCCGAGGTCGCGCTCGGCACGGGCGACCTGTGGTCCGTCGAAGTCGACCGGCCGGAATCGCCACGACGCCTCCTCGCCGAAGAGACCAGCTGGAGCGCGCGTCCGGAGCGCGCGCCCTTCGGGCCGCGCATTCTCTACAGCAGTTACCGGGGCCGCGACACGCACCAGCTGTGGCTGACCACGACCGACGGCGCCCCGCCCTTGCCGCTCACCTTCGGCGATTTCGACCTGCGCGGGGCCCGCTGGTCGCCCGATGCACGGCGCATCGCCGCGATCAGCAACGAAGGCGGCAACACGTCGCTCGTGCTGATCGAGGCCGTCGGCGGCGCGCGCCGCACGATCGCTGCCACGACGCGCCGCTTCCTCCTGCCCCGCGCGCGAGTCACGCTCGACATCGTCGATGAACGCGGCGAGCGGGTGCCCGCACGCGTCGCCGTCCTCGCGAGCGACCAGCGTGCCTATGCACCCGATGATGCGTGGCTGCGCGCCGACGACGGCTTCGACCGGACGCTGCAGGCGACCGAGACGCATTACTTCCATTGCGCGCCGCCCTGCAACCTCGAGCTGCCGCCCGGGCGCGCACGCATCCGCGTGCAGCGCGGCTTTGCGCACTTGCCCTGGGAACGCGAAATCGACATCGCAACAGACGGCACGACCGGCGTGCGGGCCGTGCTCCCCGCGAATGCGCTGCCGGCGGAGTTCGGTGCACCTGTCAGCGCCGACCTGCACGTGCACATGAACTACGGCGGCACCTATCGCCACACGACCGCGTCGCTCGCGCGCGAGGCCGATGCGGAGGACCTCGATGTCGTGTACAACCTGATCGTCAACAAGGAGGAGCGCGTGCCGGACATGGCGCGCTTTGGCCGGGGCACCGATCCTGCGGCGGCGGCGCGCGCGACGATCCTGCACGCGCAGGAATTCCACACGAGCTACTGGGGCCATCTCGGCCTCCTGCATCTCGACGATCACGTGATCACACCGGATTTCGCGGCGTACGCGCACACGGCACTCGCGAGCGCATGGCCGCACAATGGCGTCATCGCGGATCTCGCGCACGCGCAAGGCGCGCTCGTCGGCTACGTGCATCCCTTCGACTGGCGCATCGATCCGGCAAGGGAAACGGCGCTCACGAACGCGCTGCCTGCCGACGTGTACGCCGGCAAGGTGGATTACATCGAAATCGTCGGGTTCTCGGACCACAAGGCGACGGCCGAGGTGTGGTATCGCCTCCTGAACCTCGGCTTTCGACTGCCCGCCGGCGCCGGCACCGATGCGATGGCCAACTACGCCTCGCTGCGCGGCCCGGTCGGTCTGAACCGCGTCTTCCTCGACACCGGCGGCGGGCGCGACGCGGCGTCGTTGCGTGCGGCGCTGCGCGGGGGCCGCACGTTCGCGACGAATGGCCCCCTCCTCGCGCTGCGCATCGGGACCGCCGCACCGGGCGACACCGTCACGCGCAGCGGCCCCGGGCCCGAACCCTTTCGGGTCGCGTTACGCTCGCCCGTGCCGGTCGATCATCTCGAGCTCGTGATGAACGGCCGTGTCGTGAAATCCTTTGCGCTGCGGGGTGATCGCCGCCGCTTCGACGCGAATGGTGCGATCGACATTCCGAGTGGCGGCTGGCTGCTGCTGCGCGCGTGGAACGACGGCGCCGATCCGCGCGTCCTCGATCTCTACCCCTACGCGACGACGAGCCCGGTCTGGCTCGCGCTGCCGGGCGGTGCGCCGGCCTCGCCCGGTGACGCCGCGTACTTCGCCGCGTGGCTCGAACGTGTGATGGCCGCGGCGGGAGCGCGCGCGGACTACAACGATGCCGCGGAGCGACGTGAGACGATCGCCTACCTGACGCGTGCGCTCACGGGCTTTCGCGCGCTGGCGCGAGGCGACCGTACTGCTTCAGGAGGCGAATGAGGTCCGCATGCGGCAGCGCCTTTGCATAGTGGCCATCCTGCCCGCGCATGTCGTGCGCCGCGACGAGCGCGTTCGTGATGGCCTCTTCCGTCGTCTGCACAGTCGCGTCGAACAGCGGATCGAGCGCATCGTTGCCGAGGAATTCCGCGCGCGCAAGGACCGCGCCGCCGAGCGCCACCGCATTCGCGGTCGAGAATGCGACGAAAATGTCGCCCGAGCCGTTGCCTGCCGTGCCACCCATGCGCGCCATCCCGAGTGGCGCACGGCGCGCGAGCCGTTTCAGCTGGTGCGGCAGGAGCGGCGCATCGGTCGCTATGACGACGATGATCGAACCGGTCTCGCCGCCGGGCCCGCTGTCGCTGTAGACGCGATGGTCCCGCAGGTGCTGCCCAATCGGCACGCCGGCGATGCGCAGGCTGTCGCGCAGGCCGTAGTTTGCCTGCACGAGCGCGCCGAGCAGATAGTCGCGCCCGCCGATCGCGACCCGGCGCGACGCCGTACCGATGCCGCATTTGAACTCGTGGCAGATCATGCCGGTGCCACCGCCCACATTGCCCTCGGCAACCGCGCCGCCGCGCGCCGTTTCGATGGCCCGGGTGGCGTCGCCGGCCTGCACGTGGAAGCCGTTGATGTCGTTCAGGTAGCCATCCCAGGTTTCCGCGACCACGGGCAGCGACCACCAATAGCCGCTCGCATCGGCGCCTCCTGCGCGCACGCGCCAGGCGATCACCGCATCGCGCACGACACCGACACTGTGCGTATTGGTGATCATGACGGGCCCCTCGAGTTGGCCCGATTCCTCGAGCCAGGTGGTGCCGGTCATCTCGCCATTGCCATTGAGCGCGAACCAGCCGCCGAAAACCGGTGTGGTCGCCGTCGTCGCGCCGCGCGGCAGCACGGCCGTGACCCCGGTGCGCACTGCGCGCCCGCCGTCGAGATCCTCGTTCAGCGTGACATGGCCCACAGTCACGCCGGCGACGTCTGTAATCGCATTGAGCGGCCCGGGCGTGCCCTCGAACGGCACGCCGAGATCACGGGCACGAGGGTCGGCGGCGAGCGCACTCGCCGACAGCAGGATGCAAAGGCCAGTCAATCGGAGGCGTTCCATGCCGGCAGACCCTAGCACGATGCCGAAGCGCGAGCTCGGCTTCTGGATGTGCACCGCACTCGTCGTCGGCAACACGATCGGCATCGGCATCTTCATGATGCCCGCGGCGCTCGCGCCCTATGGCCTCAACGCGCTGACCGGCTGGATCATCACCGCCATCGGCTGCCTCTTCCTTGCGCGCGTGTTTGCGCGGCTTGCCCGGCTCTACCCGGCGGCCGACGGTCCTTACGCGTACATCCGCTCGACGCTCGGTCACTGGCCGGCCTACCTGTCGATGTGGAGCTACTGGGTCTCGAACTGGATCACGAATGCGACGCTCGCGGTGAGCGTCGTCGGCTATCTCTATGCGGTCGTGCCGGCGCTCGCGGCCTGGCCGCCGGCCCTGTTTGCGCTCGCGTTCATCTGGCTGTTCGTGGCGGTCAACGTGCTCGGCACCCGGGCGGGCGGCCGCGTGCAGGTCGCGTGCACGGCGCTCAAGCTGCTGCCGATGGCGGCGGTGATCGGGCTCGGCGCCTTCGTGCTGCTGACGGAACCCGCCGCCTACACGCGCTCGGTGCCCGCGACACCGCTCACGTTTGCGCAGACCATGGCCGCCTCGACGATCGCGCTCTTTGCCATGCTCGGCCTCGAATCGGCGAGCATCCCCGCCGGGCGCGTGCGGGACCCGGGCCGGAACATTCCGCGCGCCACGCTGGTCGGCACGCTGCTCACGGCCGTGATCTACGTCCTCGTGTCGACCGTGCCGCTCCTCCTCATCCCGCAGGCGGAGCTCGCGCAGTCCGGTGCACCGTTCGTCGCACTGCTCGATCACGAACTCGGCGCGGGCAACGGTCGCTGGCTCGCACTCTTCGTCGTCGTGAGCGGTCTCGGCGCGCTGAACGGCTGGACCCTGATCGTCGGCAACCTCACGGCAACGATGGCCACCCAGGGCGATTTCCCGGCCGCGTTCGCGCGTCTCAACCGACACGGCGCACCCGGTCGCGCCCTCGTGATCACCGGGCTCCTCGCGAGTGCGATGGTGCTGATGAATTACAGCAGGTCGCTCGTCGACGGTTTCGTGTTCCTGAGCACCATCGTGACCGCGGCGAACCTGCCGCTCTACCTGTGCTCCTCGCTGGCGCTCGTCGTGCTGTGGCGGCGCGGCGAGCGGGCAGCGGGTGGTGACCTGCGCACGCTCGGCACGCTCGGCGCGGCCTACGTCGTGCTCGCCTTCATCGGCGTCGGCCACGTGCCCTTCCTGTGGGCGCTCGCGCTCGCCGCCGCGGGCGTGCCGGTCGCGCTCTGGGCGCGGCGCGGTCAGCGCGCGCTGAGCGCGGCTTCGTAGCGCTCGTTCAGGAAGCGCAGGGCCTCCTGCCGCACCGGCGGGTGCACGGAGATTTCGGGCGACAAGTCGAGCAGCCGGTCGGTCCGCCGGTCGTAACGCGGCCACTCGGGCAGGCCCGGCCCGTTCGGGTTGCCGTGCTTTGCGAAATTCACCCAGTAGCCCGTGACGATCGCGGCCATGCGGCGATCCTCGGCGGTGGGCGGCGCCTCGCCCCCCCGCCATCGGGCGCGCATCCCGAGGTCGCCGAACACGTACGCGACATCATCGCTGTGCGCCGCGCCGGGCACCTTCCCGCGACGGCCCTCGTCGACGTAGCCGAAGTCGTACAGCCACGCAGGCTGGCCGACGCTTTTCATCTCGCCCGCGAGGAAGCGCGCGGGGCCGCGGAAGAGGAAATCCTCGAACCACGTGTTCACGAGTGCGCGGCCGTCGAGACCGGCATAGACGCGTCGCACGGGCGCGGGATCGGCGCCGAGCATCAGGTCCTCGAGCTTGAACGGATAGGGCCCGAGCAGCGACGCCTCGTAGCTCGTCGTGCCGGTCATGAAGGGGACAGGCTGCTGCCTGCCGGCGCGGAATATCCGGGAAATGTCGTCGGGCAGCAACCGCCCGTCGACGACCGGGTTCATCGAGTTCGGAATCTCCTTCGCCGAGTACGCGAGGATGTCCGCGACCGGCAGCGCGCGCAGCTTCGCCGGCGCCGCCGCGTCGTTCGCGATGCCGAAGTGCGCCGCCATTTTCAGGCCGTCCGCCTCGAGCGATTCGTAAGGTCCGCGCGTACCGCGCAGTTCGCGGTCACCCTCGATCCGCGAGGCACCACTTTGCGCAATCGCTCCGCGGAAGAGTCCGCGCGCCGACGGCACTGCCATCAGTGTCGTCACCGAGACGCCGCCCGCCGACTGCCCGAAGATGGTCACGCGATCGGGATCGCCGCCGAACGCCGCGATGTTGCCCTGTATCCAGCGCAGCGCCGCGAGCTGGTCCATCAGCGCATAGTTCGCGATCGGCTCGTCCGGCATCGACGCCGACAGCGCCGGGTGCGCAAAGAGCCCGAGGCGGTCGAGCCGGTAATTGATCGTGACGACCACGAGCCCCTTGTGCGCGAGTGCGAACGGCTCGCCGCCGGGCCAGGAACCCGCACCCCAGCGAAAGCTTCCGCCGTGGATCCACACCATCACGGGCAGGCGCTCACCGCCATCGAATGCCTCGACGGGCGCATAGATGTTGAGGTTGAGGCAATCGTCGCTCATCGCGAGGCCCGCAAGCTGCGGCGACGCGCGCCGGAACTGCGGGCACACCGCGCCGAACGACTCGGCCGCGAACACGCCGGCACGCTGCAGTGCGGGCTGCGTCGGGCGCCAGCGCAGCTCGCCGGTCGGCGCCGCGGCGTACGGCACACCGCGAAACACCGCGATCCCGCCCTGCCGCAGGCCGGAAACGTCGCCTTCGGCCGTGTGCACGGGACGGGTGGGCACGGGCGGCGCAGCCGCCAGCGGTGCCGCGCCGGCGAGGCACAGCAACAGCACGCAGAACCGGGGTGTCGCGTTCATGTCAGAACCGGTAGGTCGCCGTGAGCCCGTAGGTGCGCAGCTTCGGGTAGGACGCGGTTGTCCGGTTCAGGAACAGCGCGAGCTGGCCATTCACATTGTTGTTGAGCCAGGCATCGCGGAAGGCGCCAGTCGGGGTCGCGTCGTCGGTGAGGTTCTCGCCCCACAACTCGAAGCGCCAGTGATCCGACTCGAGCCCGAGGCGCGCGTTCACGCGCTCGATGGCCGCGATCTCGGTGAGCCCGTCGGACATCGCATCCTGGCCCGCCTTGTACGAATAGTCCGCGCGGCCGAAGAAGTCGAAGCCCGCGAAGGCCGCGCGCCGGTAGTCGAGCGCCAGGTTCCACTGCGTGGGCGAGGTGCGCGGCAGATCGAAACCGGAGATGTCGCCGCCCGAGGCCGCGAACGACGGCAGGCCGATCAGGCTGCGGTTGATCGCCTCGTCGAACTCGGCGTCGGTGTAGGCGAACCCGATGCTCGCGGTGAGCCCGCGCGCGAGCGCCGCGCGCACGGCGAGTTCGACGCCGCGGGACGTCGCCGTCCCGACATTGAGCGTCACGGTCTGCGGAATCGCGGCGCCGGGCGACAGGGCGGGCAGCTGCATGTCCGACCAGTCCACGTAGAAGATTGCAGCATCGAAGCCGAGGCGGCCATCGAGCACGTCGGCCTTCGTGCCGAGCTCGAACGTCCAGTTCTCTTCCGGTGCGAAGGACTCCTCGGCGGGCACCGAGGCGTTCTCGTTGAAGCCGCCCGCCTTGACGCCCTTGGCCGCGGATCCATACACGAGCCAGCCGCCCGGCGTGCGGTAATCGAGCGAGACGCGCGGCGTGAAGAACGTCCAGTTGTCCTCGAACGTGCGGGGATTCGCGATCACCTGCCCGTCGCGGATCGGTGTGCGCTGCGACTTCTCTTCGTCCGTGTAGCGGCCCTCGATGCGGCCCCGCAGCCGATCGGTGAAGTCGAACTCGAGCGCGCCGAACACCGCGCGAGATTCGGTCTCGCGCGAGAAGCGCGAGAACGGCGGCACCGTGCCGGTGACGAACCACGGTGCCGCGATCGCTGTGTAGAAGGGCGGCAGGAAGCTGACGAAGTTGGCGGGCAGCGTGGACAGCGCGCCGGCATTGAGCCCGCCCTTGTAATCCTGCGTGTAGTAGAAAACGCCCGCGGTCCATCTCAGCCGACTGCCCTCACCGCCGGTGAGTCGCAGTTCCTGGCTGAACTCGTCCACGTTGTCGATGTCGCCGCGGAACAGCTTCGAGGTGAACACCTGCGGCACGACCGCGCCGCCGGGCACGGTGCCGAGATAGCTCCACGATGCCGGACCCACGAGCCGCGTGGCATCCGATAGCGCATCGTGGCGCAGCGTGTTGTAGCCCGTGAGCGAGGTCAGCTGCCCGAGCCCCGTATGCCAGTCCGCCTGCAGGCTCGCGCGGAAGACTTCGCGGAATTCGCCGGTCGCGCGCGCGTCGGCGCCGAGCGCCGACGGCACCGCCTCGGGCAACTCGCCGCAGAACGCGAGCATCTGGCCGAACGCGTTCGGTTCGCAGTTCTGCGCCGCGTAGCCGACCGCCGGCGGACCGATCTCGTCGTCCGAGTAGTAGGCATTCAGGCGCGCGCTGAAGGCGTCCGAGGGTTCCCATTCGAGGCCGCCCGCGTAGGTACGGTACTCGTGGCCGCCGAGGTGCTCGCCCGGCACGGTGTAGTTGCGGTAGCTGCCGTCGAACTCGTCGTAACCCACGGACAGGCGGCCACGCAGCGTGTCACCGAGGGGGCCGCCGAGATGCAGGGCACCGCGCACGGTGCCGTCGGAACCGCCGGTGGCCGAGACTTTCCCTTCGAAGCTCGCCGGGGCGCGCCGCGTCACGAAGTTGATTGCGCCGGCGAAGCTGTTGCGGCCATAGAGCGCACTCTGCGGTCCCTTCACGACCTCGATGCGCTCGATGTCGAGCATGTTGAAGTTGAGCCCTGCCCGGCCCGAGACATTGACGCCATCGAGGAATATCTCGACGTTGTTGACGTCGCCGAACAGGTCGTTCTGCGTAAGTCCGCGGATGGTCGGAATCGCGAGGTACTCGCCGATCATCGTGTCGAACACGAGCCCCGGCGTCAGGGCGGCCACGTCGCGCAGGTCGCGGATGCCGGCCGCTTCGATGTCGGCCGCCGTGAAGGCCGTGATCGCCACGGGCACGGTCTGCAGGTTTTCGGACGACTTGCGGGCCGTCACGACGATCTCCTCGAGCGTGTAGCCGTCCGGCCGGGCGTCTTGCGCCGACTGCTGGGCCATCACGACCGCGCTACCGAACCCCAGGATGCAAACCGAAAGCTGCCTGACCCACATCATTGTTCGCTCCGCTCGAGAGTGCGTAAATCGCGCGCAACATCCCCGGTCGCCGCCACGCAGGCAACAGTAATTTCGTGATCGGCCGGGATTTTTTCGCGACTGTCACTCGCGTTCGCGAGTTGTCGGCATAATGCGTGCCCTCGATTGGCCTGGAGGCAGATTGACGACGTCCCGCCACCCCCTGTCGTGGCTCCCGCCCTGGCGCGACCACTTGTCCCCGGCCGGAATGGGGGTATTTTTTGTCGTCGCGCCGGTGCTCGTCGGCCTGATGCTCGGCTGGAATCGCATGGGGGTCGGGCCATACATGACCCGCGGTGCGTCGACGCTCTACTGGACCGGGCTCGCGTTTGCGGTCTGGATCGCCGCCACCGTCGGAACGGTGCTGGTCCACGCAGTTGCGGCCCGTCGCCGGCGCTGGCCGCTCTGGGCCGTTGCGCTGGCGGGCGCCGTGATCGGCATGGCGCTCTTCTACTGGCCCATCGCGCGCTACCGGCACTTCGGACTGTCGTTCATCCCGGCGGGCTTCGGCGGACCGGCACCGCCCCTGCCCTGGCCGACGCTCGACTACCTGCCGAAACTCATCGCCAACACGCTGCCCGGCGTCGCTTACTGGACGGCCGCTGCGTGGATCGTCAGCCGGCTCTTTGCGCGACAACCGGACGGACCCGTGGCCACCGCCACGGCCGCACCCGACATGCCGGTCGCGATGCACGCGGCGGCCCATGTCGAGGCCGCACTGCGCGCGCGCCTTCCAGCCCATCTCGATGCCGAGATCCTCGCGCTCAAGGCGGAAGATCATTACGTGCGCGTGTACACCGCCAGGGGGGACACGCTCGTCCACTACCGGTTTCGCGATGCCGTGCGAGGCCTCGCGTCAGCGGACGGCCTGCAGGTACACCGTTCCTTCTGGGTGCGCCGATCCGCGATCACGCGGCATTGCAGTGAAGGTCACGGCCAGTTCCTGCACCTCGTGAACGGCCTGAAGGTGCCGGTCAGCCGCTCGTACCTGAATTCGCTGCGCCAGAGCGGCACTGCGACCAATCAAGCCAGCGCGAACAGGTAATCGACGCAGGACTTCACCATGTCGTTCATGCCGTGGAGGCGCTCGTTTCGCGACTCGATCAGGCAGAACTCGTCCGGCGCGTGCGCGCGCTCGCCGTAGCCGAGGCCGAAGTGCCCGGCCGGCAACCGGTGCGGCGCGGCGGTAAACAACGACCCCGGCCAGGAGCCGCCCGAACGCGGCAGCAGCAGCGCGTCGATGCCGTACTGCCGATAGACGCGCCGCTGCGCCTGGATCAGTTGCGAGCCCACGGGCGTCGACGACACGTAGTTGTAGCCGCCATTCCTCACGATCTCGATGTCGCCGAAGCCGCGCCGGGCGAGGTGCGCAGCGAGCTTCGCCATGATGTCCTCGGGCGTCATGTCGGGTACGAGCCGCATGTCGAGCTTGGCTGTCATCCGGTGGGGCTGGACCGTCTTGCCCCCCGGCCCGCCGTAACCGCCGGTGAGACCCTCGATCGTGAGCGTCGGCCGCGAGACGTAGTCTTCCAGCGCCTGCCGCCAGTTCGCGCCACGCGCCCACACCTTCGCGCCCACGGATTCCAGTGCCGACTTCTCGTCGGTGCGTTGCGCGAGGATGTCGAGCATCGCGTGCTCTTCCTGCGTGAGCGGACGCACATGCTCGAAAAAGCCGTCGATCGCGGGATCGCCCGCCGGGGTCACCAGCGAGTCGAGCGCCTGCACGAGGTGCCAGGCCGGCTGGTCGAGCCGTGCGGCGAGGCTCGAATGAACGTCACGGGTCGGGCCGCGGCCCCAGTGCTCGCCACTCGCGACGAGGTCACATTCGATATCACCCTTGGAGCCGAGACTGATCGTGACGCTGCCGTCACGATCCTGCGAGTGCTCCGGCATGAAAACGCCGATACAGCGCTCGAGCGCCCGGCGGACTTGTGGCGCATCGTGCACCACCTGCCCGAAGTTGGGCGAGCCGATCTCTTCCTCGCCTTCCGCAACCAGCACGAGATTGACCGGCAGCTTGCGGCCTGCCGCGCGGATCGCATGCAGCGCGGCGAGGAGCGCCGCCTGCGGGCCCTTCTGGTTGGTCGCGGCGCGACCCACGAGGATAGTGCCGAGGCCTTCCTTCTCGACGAGCCTCGCCTCCCACGGCGGCGAGCTCCACTCGGCGGGATCGACCTGCTTCACGTCATACATGAAATAGAGGCCGAGCGTGTGGCGGGCACCGGCGTCGAGTGTCGCGAAGACGCCGGGCGCACCCTTCGTCGGAACGATCTCGGCGTGCTGGAAGCCGGCATCGAGCGCCAGGCGTCGCGTCAGTTCCGCGCCCTCCTGCATGCCGATGTTCTCGGCCGCGATGGACGGCTGGCGGATCCACTCCTGCAGGCGCGCGACGGTCTCGTCGTGTCGGCGCTCCACCTCACGGTAGATCGGGGCGAAATTCCTGCCGACGGCGGGTGCCGATCCCGCGCGTGCGGCGTCGCCGAGTGCGAGGGTCGTGCCGACGGTCGTGGCGATGAAATCCCGGCGCGTGAGCTGCGACATGACGGCGGTTCTCCTAGGCGCGCGGCGGCGCGATCATCAGGCTCATGATTTCCGCGCCGACCCGCAGGTCGGAGACGGTACCGAAGTGTTGCGCGCGCAGCCGCCCCTGCCGATCGATCAGCAGCAGCGTCGGGGTGCCCTGCATCCGATAGGCCGCCATGGTCTTCGGCAGCCCCTTGCCGTCGCCTGGCGCATCGACGCCGACCGGAAAGCCGATCCGGTACTCGTGGAGGAAAGCCTCGAGAGCCACCGGTGTCATCGCCGCGTGGTGCTCGAAGACCGTGTGCAGCCCGAGTACCGCGACGTCGGCCGGATCGAAGGTTTCAAGGATGCGCATGGCCTGGGGCAGCCCGTGGCTCACGCAGCCCGGGCAGAGCATCTGGAAGGCCTCGATGACGACCACCCGTCCGCGCAGTGCCGCGAGCGACACCGGCTCGCGGGCATTGAACCACTGCTGCGTCTGCAGTTCAGGTGCCGCGGGAAACGGCTCGCCGGATGCGGACTCGCCCATGGCGAGAGACTACGCACACGCCGCCCGATACGCCAATCCGCCGTCGCGTCGATAAGCGTCAGTCCGCGCGCACCCGTCTGGACAATCCTCGCGTCGCGAGCGCATCGTGCGCCATCTTCCGAGGGACCGGAGATCTTTCCCATGAAGCGAATCGCCGTGATCACTGCCGCGTTGTGGTTCGCGGCAATTGCGCAGGGCATGGAACCTGCCGCGGGCACGCCACGCAAGGCCGTTCTCGTGACCGGCGCGAGTACCGGTATCGGACACAAGATCACCGAACGGCTCGCCGCCAACGGCTACTTCGTATACGCCGGCGCGCGCAAGGACAAGGATCTCGAGGCGCTCGGCAGGCTCGCGAATGTCGAGCCGCTGCGTCTCGACGTCACGAGCGCCGCGGATATCGCAGCCGCCGTCGACACGATCACGAAAGCCGGGCGCGGCCTGCAAGGTCTCGTCAACAACGCCGGCATCGCGACATTCGGCCCGTTCGACCAGACGGCGGAAGCCGACTTCGACCTCGTGATGAAAGTGAACGTGTATGGCCCGTGGCGGGTGACCAAGGCGTTCACGCCACTCCTCGTTGCGAGCAAGGGGCGGGTCACGACCATCGGCTCGATCTCCGGGATCCTGTCGACGAAGGACCTCGGCGTCTACAGCATGACCAAGCACGCGATCGAAGCCTATACCGATTCACTCGCGGCGCAGATGGCGCCGCTCGGTGTCGGCGTGAGCGTGATCGAGCCCGGCAACTACAATTCCGAGATCGGCCGCAATGCTGCGCGGCGGCTCGGCATGGATTCGCGACTGTCCGACCGCTCGCAGTACAAGGACCCCGACGATGTGGCCGCCGCAGTCGAGCATGCGCTGTTTTCGCCCGCACCGAAGCGCCGTTACATGGTCGTGCCGAGCCGGCGTGAAGCGGAAGTCACGATCCGGAAGGCGATCGAAGAGCTCGTGCAGCTGAATCAGGACCAGCCATTCAGCTATGGCCGCGATGCGCTCGTGAAGATGCTCGACGACGCGCTCGCCGCGCCGTGAGTTGCCTCAGAACGCGAGCTGTGCGCGCAGCAGCAGAATGCGCGGGTCGTCGGCCACTCCGCGGCGCCGGCTGCGCACGTCGATGTAGTTGGCCATGATCCGCAGGTGCTTGCCGGCGTGATAGTTCACGCCCAGTGTCCAGTTGCTTTCCGTGCCGCCGCGCACCGCGCCGTCGTCGAGATCGAGGCGGCTGTAACGCGCGGCCAGCTCCCACGCGCCTCCCCGATGGTATTCCTTGAGAGACCTGAACGTGCCGTTCCTGTACGGGCGCGACTCGCCCGTGAGGAACCAGCTGCCGGCGACATACCAGCCGTCGACGTTCACCTCCGCAAGACCCGCGTTCCGCTCGATCGCGGCGTGCATCCATTCCGCCTGGACGGATACTGGTCCATTGCGCCATGCAGCCTCGAGACCGAGGCGATGGATCTGGCGGGCGTCGTCCAGGTCGCCCGTGTTCACGAACTTCACGTCGGTGACACGCGACTCCGGGCGTGCATTGAACTTGACGTCGCCCCGTGCGCGCTCCGTCACGGCGGCCACACCCACGTGCAGCACGGCGTGATCTGAATTCACCGGCGCCAGCGTGAAGCGCGCACCGGCGCCGTTGCCCTCGTGGCCATCGATGGACGGGCCGAATCCCATCAGCGCCACCGTGTAGTGGTCGCTGTTGCGATCAAAGGCGAACCCCAGGCGGCGCGACAACGAAAGCGAATCACCGGGCAAGGCCCGCTCGATGAAAACGAGATTGTTCGAACTCGTCAGTTCCTCGAGACCGAACGGCACCTTGATCTGGCCGATGGTGAACGCGCCTTGCTTCCAGCCCTCGTATTCGAGGGCGACGGTCTTGAATGCCCCATGACCGACGAAGTCGTACTCGGCCTCGAACGACCACCGGTCGTTGAACTCGCCTTGTACGCCGATCCGCGCGCGACGCAGCAGGACATCGTCATCGAGTGGCCGCACGTCCGCGTCGTGCGCCGCGTAGTCGACGTGCAGGCGCCCGACCGGTTCGACCTCGAACGCGCGGGCGCCGGGCGCCACGCACAGCGCAGCGGCCGCCGAGACCCACAGCCACCCTCGTCGCACGGGCCGACGCACGCTCACCGGAGCACCAGCAGCACGAGCGTCGTCTGTTGCGACCCTTTGCCGCCGTCGTCACTCACCAGCAACAGGCGGCCGGGCCCGATCTCCGTCATGCCTTCGAAGTTGTCGGGGCCGGGCGGCAGCACGGCGAGCGTGTCGGCGGGACATATGCCGTTCGTCGGGCAAGCCGCGAGATCCACCCGGCGCACGCTCGCGATCAGCACCTTCTTCGTCTGCGTGGGCGAGCGCTCGAGTGCCAGCAGCTGGCCACCGGGCAACCATTCGATGCCCTTCAGGCGACTGTCGGGCGAATGGCGCTCGAAGGACCATTGTCGACCCTGCGCATAGAGCGTATGCAGGCCATCCGGCTGCGCGCGCAGCGGTGATTCCGGTGCGGTGATGACACCATGCGCCGGATCGAACGCGACCGCCTCGAGCCCCTGGCCCTTCTTGCGAAACCTCGCTGCGTCGTTTGCCGGCGCCGGGACCGCGAGCTCGCCGAGCGCCGCGCCGGCCGGATCGAAGCGCATGATGCCGGGCGGCTCGCCTTCCAGCGAAACGATGAGTACGGTATCCCCCGCCTTGCCGTTCGCGGCATTGCGCAAGGCAAGACCCTCGGCGTTGAAGTGGGCGCGCGGCGCCCCCTTGCGCTGCGGATTTGTCAGCGCGGCGGCATAGTCGGGATCGCAGGCGACGATCGCATCGCCGTCGAGCGTGAGACGGAAATGGAACACGTAGCCCTGATCCGACACCGCGTACAGCCGCTGCTCGTCAGCATCCCATGCCATCCCGGACAGCTCACTGACCGCGATGCCATTCACCGCCACCGCCGGGATCGTGTAGCGGCTGGCCAGCACCGCCTGCGGCGCGCTGGAGGCCGGCATGGCCAGCACGCTGGTCGCCGCAAGAGCGGCCGTCGCCATGAAGCCGGCCGCCCGTCGCACGGCCGGGCTTGCGCCCCGTTGTCCCGCAATCATGAGCCGCCACCCGGCGCGGGCACGACATCGAGTTTGCGCAGCGCCTCGAGGAAACTGTTGAACTTCGACACCTCCCGCAGCGCAGCCATGCCGACGCAGTATTTCGAACAGTGCCGGGTCGGATGCTGATGCAGCGCGCGCAGGATCTTGTCGGCCAGGCCGTTCGCGTTCTCCGATTTGGTCTCGACGATGAACAGCCCGTCCTCGACGTGACGCGACGCGTGCGCGCCCGTGAACACGAGGTTGCGATCGAGTGTCATGCGCTCTCCGCCCTGCTTTGCGACCAGCGTCGTGCGCCGATAGTGCATGCCGATGACGGGTTCGAGCGTCTGCCTGAACTCGCGCCCGTAGAGATCCCGATACGCGCGGCGGATGTGCCGCCACGCCTCCCCGTCCAGCACGCCGTACTTGTCGACTGCGTAGTCCAGCCGCTTCTTGACGGTGATGCCGCGCTTGTCCTTGAGCTTCACCTCGACGAAGCACAGCTGCGCATCGACATACTTGCGGATGCGCACCTTGCAGCGCCGGCGCCGGCCGCGATGGTGATCGAAGTAGCTCGTGTGCGCCGGATCGTCGAAATAGCAGGTCTCGTAGGTGAACTCGCGCCTGCCGTCGATCTCCAGGATGTCGAAATGCCGGGCGAGTTGCTCGATGGCCTGCCGCAGGACCGCTTCGCGCACCACGTACTTGTTGTCGCGCCGCTCGAGCATCGCCGCCTTGGCGTTCAGCTGCGCGAGGCTGATCGGACGGAAGGGGCCGACAAGCCAGTCCCCGCGCGCCGGCGCAATGATCGCACGCTGCACGCGGAATGCTGGCTGCGAGCGCGCCCGGGCCGCGAGGGGACCCGGTGCGCGCCATTGCAGCAGCGCGCCGCCGGTGCCCGGGAACGTGTCGGGTTGAGCGTACATCGGCAGGCCCTCAGTGCTTGCGATAGAAAACATTGATGCGCGCCGTGTCATTGACGTAGTCGAACGAGAGGATCTGGTAGAACATCACGTCCACGCCGAGGCGCTTGACGAGGTCGGCACGCATCGTGTCGGGATCGTGCAGGGCATGGCCGTCGATCTTGTCGAGCGTGATGCGGATGCCGTCGACCGAGCGCAACATCCGCGGGTGATCGAACACCCAGGCGCCGAGCAGCATCAGCGCGGCGGTCATGCCGACGAACTGGATCGTGGTGCCGTGCACCGAACAGATCACCGCGAGCGCCACGCTGCCGAAGAAATAGGTGATCTCGATCTTCGATATCTGCTCGGAGCGCAGCGTGAAGAGCGCGAGGATCGCAAACAGGCCGAATCCGGCCGCCACGCTGAACTGCACGCTCGAGAGCACCGTGAGCACGGCGAACACGAACATGTTGAACAGCGCCGCGGCCGTGACCAGTTCCTTGTCGCGATGGCGCCGGTAGTACATGCCGAAAATGAGCAGCAGCATCGCCGCGATGTCGATCGTGAAGCGGGCGAGCAGCTCGAGCAGGGGGTATTGGGCCAGTATCGACTGCATGATTGCCTCCGTGGAGCGGCGCCGCCTGCGCGTCGCCGCTCTGCCGTCAGTCCTCGAATCCGGCTTCTTCCGCGGCGAGCGTCGCGCCCGACAGCGTCCCGTCGGCCTCGACAATCCGCCCCGCCGCCTGCGCGAAGAACTCGGCGCGTGTGATCGGCTGGTCGGCGAGGTCGCGGAACTCCGTGCCCGCGTCGACCGCGACCGTGACACCGAGCAGCACGAAGCTCGGGTCGGCGACGCTTCCTGCGATGCCGCGAAGCTCCGTCCCGTCATCCGGCTCTTCGCGTTCGATGATCGCGGCCGCCAGTCCGCCGCCCTGCGGCTCGGTACCGCGCACCTCGACGTAGTCGCCGGTACGCAGGTCCGCAAGTCGCATCGGCCGCACCGCAAGTGCGGACTTGTCCTCGAACTGGGTTGCGGCAGTCGTCGCAATGTCGACGCCCGCCACGCGCAGCGCATTGCCCGCTGCCGTCACTGAATCGACGAGTCCGGCCACGCCCGCGGTGTTGTCGGGTTCGACCTCGACCTCGCGCGCGACCAGTACGCCGTTCGCGTCGAGCCGCCCTTCGACCTCCACCCGCACATCCACGCCGAGCGTGGCGCCCTGCAGGTCGAACTCCGTGGACGTGGTCGTCGTGACTCGCTGGCCCGACACGTCGAAGTCGGCATTCGACACGAAGCGCGTGATCAGCCCCTCGAGTTCGACATCGTCGTCGGCCGCCGCGCCAATGCCCGACTTCACTTCGACACTTGTCGCGATGAGCACGCCGGCCGCGTCGAGCTGCGCGCCCTCGGCCTCGACGACGCGCCCGTTCTCGAGGGTGCCGCTCACGGTCGCGGTGGCGTAGTCGACGGTGAGTGCATTGATCCGGAAGGTGCGCGCAGCCGTGTCGAGCGCCTGCACGGCGCCCTTGACGTCCAGCTCGCCGCCCGCGGCTTTGCGTTCGATGCGTGTCGCCGTGATCTCGCCCGCCGCATTCACGAAGCCACTGACCTCGACGACGATGCCGGCGCTCGCGAGCCCCTCGATGCGGGAGGGCACGATGCTGGCGTCGAAGTGGGTGCTGCCGGTCACGCGGATGGTCTGGCCGAGCACCACGAATGTTCCGGCGGCGACGTCGAGCTGGGTGACAGGCCCCTCGACGTCATTGTCGAACGTGACGCTGGTCGCCGTTCCGGCGGTGCCGTTCGCATTCACCGTACCCTGCACGGTCACTACCTGGCCGATGCGCAGGTCCGCTTCGGTGCCCGCGCGCCCGTCGAGCGTGATCTGCGCAGTCGACGTCGCGAACTCGACGCCGTTCACGAAGATGCTGCCGAAGCCGGTGATCGTACCGATCGACACCATGCGCCCCGACCCCTGGATGCCGCCGATGACCGGTGTGCCGTTGCCCGAGTCGCCGCCGCCACAGGCGACCAGCAGGGTGGTTGCGAGCCCGACGGACAGTCTGGCTAGGGAGGATTTGGCTCTGATGTTCATGGTCGTACTTCCTGGTCCTGGATGTGATAGACGCCCGCGCCGAGTCGGATCGCTGCGGCGCCCGACAATTGCCCGGCGGGCGCCTGGTGTGCGGTGAGCCATGCATCGATGCGCTCGAGAAACGCCTGTCCTTCCGCTTCGAGGAACGCGCGGAAGGCCGGCAGCGCGTCCGCACTGACCTTGGCGTTGACGGCGGAACGCTCGAACCGCTTGGGTGCTGACGGCCGACGCGTGAGGTTGTGCTGGTAGGTCGCCGAGACATCGGCGACGACCGTGCCCCACAGGCGCACGAGATCGGCATCCATGGCCTGCGGGATGTAGTCGCGCATCAGCGCCTCGACACGGCCATCGTCGGTCTCGCGCAGCGCGCCGGCATCACGCATTTCCTTCAGCAGGGTCGAAGCGCGCACATCGCCGGCGCCGCAGCGATGCAGCAGGTCCGCGAAACTGCGCTCGCCTTCGAGCGGCAGCGGCCGCGGGCGCCCGTCATCGGAGAAATCGGGATCCTGATGCCACGTCGACAGCACGAGGGACGCCTTGGTGACGTAGCCCGTCCATGACGTCGGCGAGTCGGCGAGCCGCTCGCGCTGACGACGCACTTCGCTGCGGGTGAGGCCAGTCAGGACTGCCGTCCGCGACACGTTTGTCGGGCGCCCGCGCTTGCCGAAGCTGTCGGTCGCCACCTCGACATAGCTGCGCTTGGCGAGGTCGGCGAATTCCTTCCAGGTGATGCCACAGCGCAGGAGGACCTGCACCAGCGGACGGAGCCACTGGCGGGTTGCGGCAAGCACCTGTTCAGTCGTCGCCTGTGCCATATGTGATTTAAACTAGCTCATATATGGTATTTTTGCAATGGCACCAGCGGTGAACGCCAGTGCCTTCCAGATTATGTAAAGGACAAGCGCCGTGGCGCGAAGCCACGTGGGGCACAGCCCGGGGGCCCCCCAATGCGTCGTCGGATCGTGAAGGCGCGCGCCGCGTTCTGCCTCGACGCATGCGGCTCGTCGATGCAGCCTGAATTGACACGCGCGCCACGGCATTGCTATCAGCTTCGGGATCGGGTGAGAGGAACTCGCCGTGGGCCAGGATCTGTCGCGCTATCACCGGCAATTGCTGCTCGCGGGGTTCGGCGAAGCCGGGCAGCGGCGGCTCGCGGGCTCGACCGCCGCCGTGATCGGCTGCGGTGCGCTCGGCACGACGATCGCCGACACGCTCGCGCGGGCCGGCGTCGGGCACCTCGTGCTGATCGACCGCGATTTCGTCGAGCTGACCAATCTGCAGCGTCAGGTGCTGTACGACGAACGGGACGTGCGCGAGGCGCTGCCCAAGGCCGAGGCCGCGCGCGCGAGGCTCGCGCGGATCAACTCGCAGGTCGAGGTCACCGCCATCGTCGACGACCTCGATGCAACGAACATCGAGCGCCTCCTGGCCGGCGCCGACGTCCTGCTCGACGGTGTCGACAATTTCGAGACCCGCTACCTCCTCAACGACTACGCCGTGAAACACGGGCGCCCCTACCTGTACGGCGGAGCCGTCGGCACTGCCGGCATCGCTCTTGCGATCCTGCCGCATACGCCGCAGTGCGACGCCGCGTGGGAAACCCTGTCGGTCGGCAATCGCGCGACGCCGTGCCTGCGCTGCCTGTTCGAGGAAGCGCCACCGCCGGGCGCCGTACCGACCTGCGATGCCGTGGGTGTCCTGGCGCCGGCCGCAGCGATGGTCGCGAACTTCGAGGCCGCCGAAGCGCTGAAGATGCTGGCCGATCGCTTCGAACTCGTTTCGCCGACGCTCCTGTCCTTCGACCTGTGGGCCAACAGCCTGAGACAGCTCGAGGTGACCCGCGCGGGCGGCTGCCTGTGCTGCAGGCAGCGCGTGTTCGAGTATCTCGATGGGGGCCGCGGCTCGGGCGCGACAGCGCTTTGCGGTCGCGACGCCGTGCAGATCCGGCAACAGCGCGACGCGGAAGACGTGGATCTTGTGGCCGCCGCAGGCCGGCTCGCCACCCACGGCGAGGTCAAGGTCAATGCGCACATGCTGCGCGCGACGCTCGTCGATCGCGATCAGGCGTACGAGATCACGTTGTTCAGGGACGGGCGCGCGATCATCAAGGGCACGCACGAGCCGGGCGTGGCGCGCAGCGTGTACGCGAAGTACATCGGTACCTGAAAAGGAGCAAGGACGTGGCAAAGATCCGGGTGCTTGTCGGTACGAGAAAGGGCGCGTTCATCCTGATGGCGGATGGCAAGCGCAAGCGCTGGCGCATCTCGGGCCCCCATTTCGCGGGCTGGGAGATCTACCACCTGAAGGGCTCGCCGGCGGACCCTGACCGGATCTATGCGTCCCAGTCGAGCGGCTGGTTCGGCCAGGTCATCCAGCGCTCGAGCGATGGCGGCAAGACCTGGGAGGCGCCGGGCTCTTCACCGGCCGATCTCGTGGACCCTGCGAGCGGGATGCCGAAGGGCGAGAGCAACAAGTTCGTCTACGACACCTCCGACCACGGCCGCCCGCTCACGACGCACCAGTGGTACGACGGCACGCAGCACCCGTGGGAGTTCAAGCGCGTCTGGCATCTCGAGCCCTCGCCGACCGACCCCGATATCGCCTACGCCGGCGTCGAGGACGCGGCGCTGTTCAGGACGACCGACGGCGGCAAGTCGTGGCGCGAACTGCCGGGCCTTCGCGGCCACGAATCGGGCCCGCGCTGGCAGCCCGGCGCGGGCGGAATGTGCCTGCACACGATCGTGCTCGACCGCCATGATCCGCGCAGGCTCTTCACGGCGATCTCGGCCGCCGGCGCCTTTCGCTCGGACGACGGCGGCGAGTCCTGGTGTCCCATCAATCGCGGGCTCCGGTCGCAGTACATCCCGGACCCGACCGCCGAGGTCGGCCACTGCGTGCACCGCATCGCGATGCACCCCGCGCGCCCCAATGTGCTCTACATGCAGAAGCACTGGGACGTGATGCGCAGCGACGATGCCGGCGCGACCTGGTACGAGATCAGTGACAACCTGCCGAGCGACTTCGGCTTTCCGATCGACGTGCACGCGCACGAGCCGGACACGATCTACGTCGTGCCGATCAAGAGCGACTCGGAGCACTATCCGCCGGAAGGCAAGCTGCGCGTGTACCGCAGCCGCACCGGCGGCCGTGACTGGGAGCCGCTGACCAGGGGCCTGCCGCAACGCGACTGCTACGTGAACGTGCTGCGCGACGCGATGTGCGTCGACTCGCTCGACCCCTGCGGCATCTATTTCGGAACGACCGGCGGACAGGTCTACGGCTCGGCCGACGGCGGCGATTCCTGGGCGCCGATCGTGCGCGACCTTCCCGCCGTCCTCTCGGTCGAAGTCCAGTCGCTCGCATGATCCGCGTCGTCCTGCCGCAGCACCTGCAGACTCTGGCGGGCGCCGCCAGCGAGGTGAAGCTCGACGTCGAGGGAAGCGTCACGCAGCGCGCGATCCTCGACGCGCTCGAAGCGCGCTATCCGATGCTGCGCGGTACCGTGCGCGATCACGTGACGCAGCGGCGCCGGCCGCTCGTGCGCTTCTTCGCGTGCGCGAAGGACGTTTCTCACCTGTCGCCCGACACGCCGCTGCCGCCCGCCGTGGCATGTGGCGCGGAACCTTTCCTGATCGTCGGCGCGATTGCGGGCGGGTAGACGACGCGGCGGGTGCGCCGGAACATGGCGGCCCGTGAAAGCAAAAAGCCCCCGCTGCTCGCGCAGCGGGGGCTTTTCATTGGGACCCTGGCAGTGACCTACTCTAGCGTCGCAACAGGCGAAACTACCATCGGCGCGGAGCGTTTTCACTTCCGAGTTCGGAATGGGATCGGGTGGTTCCCGCTCGCTAATGCCGCCAGGGAAACTGTGTACAACCCGGAAGTTTTTGTTTTGACGCCCGTGCCCGCGCGATCGATCCGATCGTGCCCGGCAGATATCGCGCCCGCGACGGAGATCACTCCATCGGTCGCATCCGTCTCAAGCCTGCAAACTGCTTGAGGTTATATGGTCAAGCCTCACGGGCAATTAGTACTGGTTAGCTGAAGCCATTACTGGCCTTACACACCCAGCCTATCAACCAAGTCGTCTACTTGGGCCCTTCAGGGGAGTCGAGCTCCCA
>JABAQU010000030.1 GCA_019187185.1 Steroidobacteraceae bacterium
ATGTCGCTTGAACCGCTGCGAACCCTCGTCGACAATCAGCCCGCTCGGTTGTCGGCCATCGTCAACTGAGCAGGAGTCCAACCACTCCAGATCTCACGACTCATACACCACGTCGCGGGACACGATCTTTGAGCGAGGTGACAACCTGCGAGTCGGAAAGACTTCCCTTGAAGTCGCAGGTCTGATTCGCGCCTTGAGCCCCAACGAGGGCTGTGGCTTTTCGGTATACCGCCACCGACACCACCAACACCTGTTGGTGGCAAATCTGGTGGCGAATTCGGGGATTTCAGGGGAAGCGAGGGGACAGAAAGGTTTTTGATTTCAGTAAGTTGCTGATCTTCAAAGTCACTCCCCCGAGTTCGAATCCCTCTCTCGACTAACCCGAGGCGAGGAGCCGGTCGCAAGCGTTGCAGGGGTCCGCTGGTCGGTCAGTAGCTGTCCTGAGTTCACGCGACCCGGCGTATGTCGTGGGGATTCATGGCGCGCAACTTGTCGAGATAGTTGGCCCATTCCTGCATTACCCGTCGGCGTGCATCGGTGAACTCAGTCCGATCATAAGCCTGCTGCACGTCACCGCGCTTGGCGTGGGCGAGCTGGGCTTCCAGCACATCCGAGTCGATACCCAGGCGTTTACGCGCAATCGTCCGCAGGGCCGTCCGGAACCCATGGGTAGCGTGTGTGCCTTGAAAGCCCATCTCGCGCAGGGCCTTGCTCAGTGTGTCACGGTGCAGGTGTTCGGTCTTCTGACGCGCAAGAGCGGGGAAGACGTACTTTCTGCCTTGTGTCCACGCAAGCATTCGTTGGAGCTGCTCTACGGCCTGTCGGGGCAGGGGGACCAGGTGAGGCTTGCGCATCTTCATCTTGCGCGCGGGGATTGACCATTCGGCGTCCACGAGGTTGAACTCGGCCCATTCGGCTGCGGCGACCAAGCCTGGGCGCTGTGCGGTCAGCAGCGCCAGCGTCAGCGCGGCGCGGGTCACGGGGATCTGGTATTCATCGATGGCCTTCACTACGGCTCGCAGCGAGGCAGGATCCGTGGCAGCCGGGATGTGGCCCTTCTCATGCCGTGGCAGCACACCGCGAAGCGATAGTAGCCGGCCGTCGTCCCGGAGCTCTTCCTGGATGGCGTAGTTCACGATCCCGCAGAGGTACTGTCGGGCTTTCCTTGCGAGAGACGGCGGGATCCCCTGAATGGCATGGGCAGCATCCTTTGACTTCATCGTGGTGATGGACTGTCGGCGGAGGGCAGGGACGAGGTAGGTGTTGGTGACGTACGCCGCCTTGCGGTATGTCTCTTCAGCCCAGCCGGTTTGCTTGTGGGCCAGCCATGCGGCCGCGACCTTTGGGAAGGCGGCTTCTGCGACTCTCAGGTCGGCGGTTTTTCGATCGGCCTTCGCGGCTAAGGGATCGGTTCCATTGCGCAGTTGGGCGCGCGCTTCTTCACGCCGGCGACGCGCCTCGGCCAGACCGACTTCCGGGTACACGCCCAGTGCGAGCAGGCGCTCCCGCCCGGCGAAGCGATAGGCCATGCGCCAATACCGGGAGCCATTTGCGCGTACGTCCAGGTACATGCCACCGCCATCGAAGTGCTTCCTCGCCGGCGCTCCGGCGCAAGCCAGAGTCTTGATGCTCAGGGCTGTGAGTTTGTCCGTTTCATTCGCCATCGTGGCCACCCTGGAGGATGTACGTGGGAGGATGAATTTTGGTTTGCGATGTTGCCCGGTCGATACCCACAAAAGTGGGCACAACTTGTGAGTAACACTGTGATACCCACAATTGTACCCACACGAAGCCCGGGGTTGCCTGGTTCGCCGTGAGATCGCCAGAGTCGAAAAACCCCGCAATAAGCAGGGTTCTGGCGTGGATCAGAGACTTTCTGAGATGCCCTGAAATAGGGTCATGGTGCCCAGGAGAGGACTCGAACCTCCACGGTGTTACCCGCTAGCACCTGAAGCTAGTGCGTCTACCAATTTCGCCACCTGGGCAGATGGGCCGCGAAATCTACGCATGGGCCCCCGCGCTGTCAATTAGGCTATGCAGATGAAGAAAAGGACCCGCAAGGCCGCTGCGCCCGGCAAGAGCAAGCGCGGCGCCCACCCGACCCAGCGGCGCCATGCGCCCGCGATGCACGCGTCCCGGGTGGGAGCGCGCGCGCGCATCAAGGCCGCGACCGGCCCGATGCCACAGGGGCCGGTCGAGGGCACGGTCAGCGCGCATCGTGCGGGCTATGGCTTTGCCCGCGTCGAGGGCATGACCGATTCCGTGTTCATCCGGCCCGCCGCGATGTCGGCGCTGATGCACGGCGATCGCATCCGTCTCACCGTGAGCCGCGACCACTCGGGGCGCTTCAGCGGCGAGGTGCTCGGCGTCGTCGAGCACGGTGTGCGCGCCTTCCTCGGCACGATCGACATCGAGGGGCGCACGGCGTGGGCCGTGTCCGCCGACCGGCGGCTCGCGCTGCGCTGCCAGGTGGCCGCGCAGGACCTCGGCGGCGCGCGCCATGGCGACTGGGTCATCGCGGAGGTCACGCGCTATCCGGGTGGCAAGGGCGGCGCGCAGGCGCGCATCGTGCGTCGGCTCGATCCCGACCGGCCGGTCGAACTCGCGACCGAAACCGCGATCGCGCGCTTTGCATTGCCCGCGGACTTCGCGCCCGCCGTGCGGCGGGAAGCCGCCGCGTGGGGCGAGACGGTCGACGCGCAGGAGGCCGCGCGCCGCGTCGATCTGCGTGCGCTGCCGCTCGTGACGATCGACGGCGAGGATGCGCGCGATTTCGACGACGCCGTGTACGCCGAGCCGCATCCGGCGGGCTTCAGGCTGATCGTCGCCATTGCGGATGTCAGCCACTACGTGCGGCCCGGCGGCGCGCTCGACGAGGAGGCGCAGCGGCGCGGCACGTCGGTGTATTTCCCGCGACGCGTGATCCCGATGCTGCCCGCGGAGCTTTCCGATCACCTGTGCTCGCTGCAGCCACGGGTCGACCGGCTGTGCTTCGCGGCCGACATGATCGTCACGAAGCAGGGCCAGCTGAAGGAGTCGCGGTTCTATCCCGCGGTGATGCACTCGGCGGCGCGCCTCACGTACGGGCAGGCATTCGCGGCGCTGTTCGAAGGGCGCCCGCAGGCGCGCGCGGAACTCGGCCACCTCGTCGATCGCCTGCTGCCGCTCGTCGACCTCTACCGCGCGTTGCACAAGGCGCGCAGCCGTCGCGGCGCACTCGATTTCGATGCGCCGGAAGCCCGCTTCGAGATCGACGCGCAGGATCGGGTCCGCGGCATCGTGCTCGCCTCGCGCAATGACGCGCACCGGCTGATCGAGGAATGCATGATCCTCGCGAATGTCGCCGTGGCGCTCGAGCTCGGCCGGCAACGGATCGGCACGCTCTATCGTGTCCACGGCAAGCCCGAGGAGGAAAAGCTCGACCGCCTGCTCGCCACGCTCGCAGCGCTCGGGATTCCCGCCGAGATTCCGGAGAACGTGACGCCGCGCGATATCCGGCAGATCTCGCAGCGCCTCGGGTCCTCTCCGGCGCGCGCGTTCGTCGAGTCGCTCATCGTGCGCTCGATGCCGCAGGCGATCTACCAGGCCGCGAACATCGGCCACTTCGGGCTCGCGCTCGGCGCCTACGCTCACTTCACGTCGCCGATCCGCCGCTACCCGGACCTCGTCGTGCACCGGACGCTGAAGGCGCGCCTCGGTGTCGCGCCGCCCGTCGCTGTGCGTTATGACGAGGCGACGCTGGCGCGGCTCGGCGAGTCGACCACGCAGCTCGAGAAGCGCGCGGACGAGGCAGACCGGTACGTCGATCTCTTCCTCAAGTGCTGCTGGCTGCGCGAGCGGCTCGGGCAGACGTTCGAGGGGCTCGTCACCGCCGTCGTCGAGTTCGGCTGCTTCGTGCAGATTCTCGAGATCGGCGCCGACGGGCTGCTGCACACGGCAGCGCTCAACGACGACGTGTACGAACTCGACGCCGGTGGTCACGCGTGGATCGGACGGACCTCGAAGCGCCGGCTCGGGCTCGGCGAACGCATCCGCGTCACCGTGACGAATGCGAATCCCGTCGAGGGGCTGATCGATCTCGAACTCGCCTGACAGCTCAGATCACGCGCAGCGTGATGGCCTTCAGCACCGCGCGGGTCCGGTCGCGGGTGCCGAGCTTGCCGAGGATCGACGAGACGTAGTTCTTGACGGTGCCTTCGGCGAGGAACACGGAACGGGCGATCTCGCGGTTCGAGTAGCCGCCTGCGAGCAGGCGCAGGATCGCGACTTCGCGCTCGCTGAAGTTGGCGACCGGCTCGTCGGCCTCGTGATAGCGGTAGCGTGCGCGCACGGCCTCGGTGCTGACGGGGGCGAGCAGGCTCTCGCCGGCAGCCACGCGGCCGATCGCGTCGCGCAGGTCTTCGGGCGTGGCATCCTTCAGCAGGAATCCCTGCGCGCCGGCGCGCGTCGCGCGCAGCAGCAGTTCGGGCTCGTCGAACGTGGTCAGCAGCAGCACGGGTGTCGCATCGCCGCGTGCACGCAGCGCCTCGAGCGCCTGCAGGCCATCGAGCCCAGGCATGCGAATGTCACACAGCACGACATCCACCGTCTGTCCGGCCAGGCAGTCGAGCAGCGCACGACCCTCTCCGGCCTCGACCACGACGGCGATTCCCTGGGCGTCGAGCAACGCCTTGAGGCCGGCGCGGACGATCGCCTGGTCGTCCGCGAGCGCAATGCGCAGCGCATTCGCGTTCATGCCGGCACGGTCGCGACGATGCGCAGTGCGCCGCCCTTGCCCGTCGAAAACGTGAGCGCGCCGCCGTGCGCCGCGAGCCGTTCACGCATGCCTGCAAGACCGTGCCCCTCGCGCAGCGGTCCGCGCAGGCGCCCGTCATCTTCAATTGCAAGTTCCAGTTGCGATGCGCGCCTCGCGAGCGTCACGGTCACTTCTCCGGCACCGGCATGGCGGGCGCTGTTCGTCAGTGCTTCCTGCACGACCCGCAGCACCGTGTCGGCGAGGGCGGGATCGGTGATGCGCACATTGTCGGCGATGTGCAGCACAAGGCGCGGCTTCGGCAGCGGTGCGGCCAGCGCGCGCAACGCGGTTGCGAGATCGAGTCCGCCACTGTCCCGCAGCGAGTGCACGACAGAGCGGATCTCGTCGAGGAGGTCCTGGGACAGCCGGCGGGCGGTCGCGATTGCGTCGCGGCCCGCGAGCGCGGGATCCGCCTCGAGCGCGCGCAGGTTCAGGATGAGCGCGGTGAGCTTGTGCCCCGCGACGTCGTGCAGTTCGCGCGCGACGCGCAGGCGTTCGGTGTCCCGCGCGCTGTCGGCGAGCAGCGCGCGCGTGGCGAGGAGGTCGGCGTTGACGAGCGTGAGCCGGTCGCGCGCCGCTTCGGCGCGGCGTGCGAAATGGGCAATCAGGGCGGCGAACGCCTGGAAACTGAGGAACACCACAGTGACGAGGAGCGCGCGCGCATCCCTGATGCCGCCGAGCGCGAAATAGAGCGCCAGATTCACGGCGAACAGCAGGGCGAGCGCGAAACCGGGCGGGCAACGGAGGGTGAGCTGCGCGGCGAGGATCACGAGAAGCGCCGGCGTCACGCCGTTGTCCGGCACGAGCCGGACGAGCAGGAGCGCGCAGAGTGCCTCGAGCAGCAGGAAGATGGCGATCGTCCACGCCTGGCTTGCGACATTGCCGAGGACATAGGCAACGGCGAAACCGGCCATCGCGAGCCAGGCGAGCGCCGCGCCCTCGCGCGGCAGCAGCAGCGCGACCGCGAGCCAGCAGAGGAGCGCCGGCACATTGAACGGCAGCGCGAGCGTGTGCCGGAAGCGGGACATGCGCGGATGCTGCGGGGCGCTCGCCGGCGAGGCAAGGTGCGGGATGCAGAAAGTGACTTCCGGCACGTCCACGCGATGACAGGCGGCACTTCGACAGCCGTGTGCGCGGGATCAGGCTGTCAGGCACCCGATCCCTTTCCGGAGGCGCACCATGTCGACTTACCAGACGCTCGTTGCACTGCACGGACTCGCCGGCGGCGTCGCGCTCGTGACGTTCTGGGCGGCCGCATTCCTGCGCAAGGGGAGCCTTCGCCACCGCCGCGTGGGGCAGGTTTTCCTGGTTGCGATGGTCGGCATACTCGTGACGGCGACGCCGATGGCCTGGATCATCCATCGCGCCGGCAAGCTGGTCATTGCAGCTTTTCTTGCCTACCTCGTGGTCATCATCGCAGCGGCCACGTGGAGGCAGTGGCGTGCCGTGCGCGACCGCGCCCGCATCGATCGCTACGCGGGACCAGTGTTCGTCGCACTCGCGCTGCTGTCCGTGCTGGCCGGCACGGCCGTGCTCGCGCTCGGGATTCGTGTCGGCTCGCCGCTCCTGATGGGCTTTTCCGTCGTGGGCCTGTTCACCGGGAGCCAGCAGCTCTACGCCCGGCTGCATCGCGAGCGGCTCGCTGCGAGGCGGCGCTGGTGGCTCTCCGAGCACTACTCGGCGGCGATCGCGAACGGTTCCGCCGTACACATCGCGTTCTTTGCGATCGGCCTGCCGCGACTGCTGCCGGCGTTCGCCAACAGTGCCTGGGCTTACGTCGGCTGGTTCGCGCCGCTGCTGGTGGCCATCGCCGTGCTGCGCTGGCTCGATCGACGCGAGCGGGCGTTCGGGTAAGCTGCGGGGCGCATGGGTACCCCTGAACGAATCCACGGCCTGCATGCAGTGAAGGCGGTGCTCGCACGCGACCCGGCGCGTGTCGTGCAATTGAGCCTCGCCGATCGGCGCGAGGACCGCAGGATCGCGGAGCTCGAAGCGATGGCGCGCAAGGCAGGCGTGGCGGTGCGCCGGGTCGATGGGCACGCGCTCGCGAAACTGGCGGGCGAGGCCGTTCACCAGGGCGTCGTCGCCGACGTGCGCCCGATGCCGCCGTGGACGGAAGACGACCTGCTCGCGGCGCTCCGTGACGCCAGTTCGCCGCTCGTGCTCGCGCTCGACGGCGTGCAGGACCCGCACAATCTCGGCGCCTGCCTGCGTACCGCGGATGCCTGTGGCGCGCTCGCCGTGCTCGTGCCGAAGGACCGCGCCGCACAGGTCAACGCCACCGTCCGCAAGGTCGCGGCGGGCGCGGCCGAGACGACGCCCGTGGTGGCCGTGACGAACCTCTCCCGGACTCTGAAGTTGCTGAAGGACGCGGGCCTCTGGGTGGTCGGAGCGGCGGGGGAGGCCGACCGCCTTGCCCCGGAGACCGACCTCACGGGCCCATTGGTGCTGGTGATGGGTGCAGAAGGTAGCGGGTTACGCGAACTTACCCGCAAGAACTGCGATTTTCTGGTCAGATTGCCGCAATTTGGGGCTGTCGAGAGCCTGAATGTCTCCGTCGCAGCCGGCATGCTGCTCTACGAAGCCACCCGCCAGCGCCTGGGTGCGGCGAACAAGGCGCTCGCAGCCATTCCGGCCGATCCACGTTCGGGCTGAAAGCCACCAGCGATCCGCCATGGGCTTTCCGCCCGCGCCGCATTGCAGGGGGGCGGCCATTCCGGTATCTTCGCGCGCCTTTCCTTGCCCCACTGCCGCGCCTCGGCAGGGGGTCACCCCATAAGGAGACCACATGAGGCATTACGAGATCGTTTTTCTGGTCCATCCCGACCAGAGTGAACAGGTTCCGGCCATGATCGAGCGCTACAAGAGCCTCATTTCGGCCGGCGGCGGTGCCGTTCATCGCCTCGAGGACTGGGGGCGCCGCCAGCTCGCATTCCCGCTCGCGAAGGTCCACAAGGCGCATTACGTGCTGATGAACATCGAGACCGACCAGAAGGTACTGGCCGAGCTCACGGGCGCATTCCGCTTCAGCGACGCGGTGCTGCGCCACCTCGTCGTCGCGATGGACGAAGCCGTCACCGAACCCTCGCCGATGGCGAAGGCCGAGGACGACGAAGCAACCGGCACGCGGCGCGAACGCCTCCGGGACGACTCGGACGACGACAACGCCGGCGACAACGCCTGAGCCCGACAGCCGAAGGATTCACGAACATGCCAGCACCCCGCCAGAGCCGGTTCTCCCGGCGCAAGAAGTTCTGCCGCTTTACCGCGGAAGGCGTCAAGCAGATCGACTACAAGGATCTCGCGACGCTGAAGGGCTATATCACCGAGACCGGCAAGATCGTCCCGAGCCGCATCACCGGCACGAAGGCGTTCTACCAGCGTCAGTTGTCCGTCGCGGTCAAGCGCGCGCGTTACCTCGCGCTGCTGCCGTACACGGACCAGCACTGAGGTCGCCATGGAAGTCATCCTGCTGCAGAAAGTCGCGAACCTCGGCACGATCGGCGATCGCGTCAAGGTGAAGAGCGGTTATGGCCGCAACTACCTGCTGCCCCAGGGCAAGGCGACGCTCGCGACGCCGGCCAATGTCGCGAAGTTCGAGGCGCGTCGCGCCGAACTCGAGCGCGTCGCCCGCGAGGAGTTCGGCGATGCCGAACTGCGGGCCAGGGCGCTCGCGGAGTTCAAGCTGACGATCACGGCCAAGGCGGGTTCTGAAGGCAAGCTTTTCGGCTCGATCGGCACCGCGGATATCGCCGAGGCGGCGACCAAGGCGGGCCACAAGGTCGCGCGCAGCGAAGTGCGATTGCCGAACGGCGCGCTGCGGGTGGTCGGGGACCACGAGGTGAACCTGCACCTGCACACCGACGTGAACGTGCCGCTTCACATTTCGATCGTCGCCGAGGAGTAATTCCGCTGTCCTTTCGCCCGAGTCCATTGCCAGATAGTGCGATGCCGGGCGAGCCGCGGACACCGCCGCATTCCGTCGAGGCGGAGCAAGCCGTCCTCGGCGGCCTCATGCTCGATGCGGCCGCGTGGGACAGCGTCGGCGATGTCCTCACGGCCGAGGACTTCTACCGGCCCGACCATCGCCTGATCTTCGAGAGCATCGCGCTGCTCGCGGGCGAGGGCAAAGCCTGCGACGTGATCACCGTGTCGGAGCAGCTCGAGCGCGCCGGGCGTCTCGACGACGCCGGCGGCCTCGCCTACGTCGGCAAGCTCGCGAGCGACACGCCGACCGCCGCCAACGTGCGCGCCTATGCGGGCATCGTGCGCGAGCGTGCGCTGCTGCGCCGGCTCGCCAGGGCCGGCCAGGACATCGCCGCGTCGGTCTTCCAGCAGCAGGGCGAGAGCGCGCGCGACCTCGTCGACCGCGCCGAGCAGGCCGTCTTCGAGATCGCCGAGCAGGGCGCCCGCGGCCGCGAGGGCGCGCTGTCGGTGCGCTCGCTGCTGCCCGCGCTGATCGACCAGATCGACGAGTGGCACAACAACCCCGACGCATTGCGCGGCCTGCCCACGGGTTTCACCGATTTCGACAAGAAAACCGGGGGGCTGCGCGGCGGGGATCTCGTGATCGTCGCGGGCCGACCGTCGATGGGCAAGACGACGCTCGCCGTCAACATGGCCGAGTACGCCGCGGTGAACCCGAACATCAAGGCGTCGGTCGTGATCTTCTCGATGGAAATGCCGTCCGACCAGGTCATCACGCGCATGCTGTCCTCGCTCGGCGGCGTGCCGCTGAACGCGATCAGGAGCGGCAAGGTGGCCGACGAGGACTGGGCGCGCATCACGAGCGCGACGAGCCAGCTGTCCGAGGCGAAGATCTTCGTCGACGAGACGCCGGGCCTGACCCCGACCGAACTGCGCGCGCGCGCGCGGCGCGTCAAGCGCGAGCACGGGCTCGATCTCATCGTCGTGGATTACCTGCAGCTGATGCAGGTCGCCGGCACGAAGGAGAACCGCGCCACCGAGATCGCGGAGATCTCGCGCGGCCTCAAGGCGCTCGCGAAGGAACTCAACGTGCCGGTCATCGCGCTGTCGCAGCTGAATCGCGGCGTCGAGCAGCGGCAGGAGAAAAAGCCGGTGATGTCCGACCTGCGCGAATCGGGCGCGCTCGAGCAGGACGCCGACATGATCCTCCTCATCTATCGCGAGGAGGTCTACGACAAGAACACGACGAAGAAGGGCATCGCCGAGATCGAGCTCGCCAAGCACAGAAACGGCGAGATCGGACCGATGATCCTGACGTTCCAGGGTGCCTTCAGCCGCTTCGTCAACTACGCGCCCGACAGCTATGCGGAGGGCGTGCTGCGGTGAGCCGGTTGATCCGGGCCGTCATCGACACCGCCGCCCTGCGCGCCAACTTCGATCGCATCAGGACCCTCGCCGCCGGACGCCGCGTGATCGCGGTGGTGAAGGCGAATGCGTATGGTCACGGCGATGCGACCGTCGCGCGCGCGCTCGCGGCGGCCGATGCGTTCGGCGTCGCGCGGCTCGACGAGGGCGTGGCATTGCGCGAGGCGGGCGTCACCCGGCCCATCGTGCTCCTCGAGGGCATCGTCACGCGCGAGCAGCTCGCCGAGGCGGCCGCGCACCGGCTCGAGCTCGTCGTTCACGAACCGGGGCAGCTCGCGCTGCTCGAGGCCTGGCGCGGCGCGCATCGCTTTGCGCTCTGGCTCAAGCTCGATACCGGCATGCATCGGCTCGGTTTTCCGGCCGCGGAGGCTGCGGCGGCGCGCGATCGGCTGGCGGCGCTCGCGGTGCCGGCGGCGCAGCTGCGCCTGATGACGCACTTCGCGCGCGCCGACGAGCGCGATTCGCCGGAGACCGCGCGCCAGATTGCGAGCTTCGAAGCCGCCGCCGCGCCGCTCGGGCTCGAGACGAGTCTCGCCAACTCCGCGGGCCTCTTCGGTTGGCCGGTCGCAGGCGGCGACTGGGTGCGGCCGGGGCTTGCGCTCTATGGTGTCTCGCCGTTCGTCGGCGAGAGCGCCGCCTCCCTCGGGCTCGCGCCGGTGATGACGCTCACGACCACGGTGATCGCCACGCGTGCCGTGGCGCGCGGCGAGTGCGTGGGTTATGGCGGGCTGTGGCGGGCCGCGCGCGACAGCCGCATCGCGGTGCTCGCGGCCGGTTACGCCGACGGCCTGCTGCGTGGGCTCGAAAACGGCACGCCCGTGGTGATACGCGGGCAGCGCGCGCCGCTCGTCGGGCGCGTGTCGATGGACATGATCGTCGCCGACGTGACCGACCTGCCGCCGGTCGAGGTCGGGATGCCCGCGGAGCTGTGGGGCGGCGCGCTGCCGGTCGCCGAAATCGCCGCGCACGGCGGCACGCTCGCGTACGAGCTTCTCTGCGCGGTGAGCCCGCGGGTCGAGCGCATCACCACTTGACCATGACGTGGCGCGGCACGGTGTAGTCCTCGAGCGCATAGACCGACAGGTCCTTGCCGTAGCCGGAGCGCTTGAGCCCGCCGTGCGGCATTTCCGAGACGAGCATGAAGTGCGTGTTCACCCACGTGCAGCCGTAGCGCAGCCGCGCCGCCACCTCGAGCGCGCGTCCCGCGTCCTTCGTCCAGACGGATGAAGCGAGGCCGTAGTCCGAGTCGTTCGCCCACTCGATGGCCTGGTCGGCGTCCTTGAAGCGCGTCACCGTGACGACCGGGCCGAAGACCTCCTTGCGGACGATTTCGTCCGACTGCCGCGCGCCCGCGATCACGGTCGGCTCGTAGAAGAACCCCGCGCCGGGTCGCGCGTGGCCGCCGGTCGTGACTTCCATGTGTTTCCTGTCCTCGGCGCGCGAGACGAAACCGGCGACGCGCGTGCGGTGCTTCGCCGTGATCAGCGGGCCCATCTCGACACCTTCCTCGCGCTGCGCGCCGACGCGGATCGAGGCGACGGCGTGCGAGAGATCGGCGACCAGCTTCTCGTAGATGCGCGGGCCCGCGTACAGGCGGCACGCGGCGGTGCAGTCCTGGCCTGCGTTGTAAAAGCCGAACGTGCGCACGCCGGCGACGACCGAGCCCAGGTCGGCGTCGTCGAAGACGATGACCGGCGCCTTGCCGCCGAGCTCGAGGTGCGTGCGGCGCGTGCCCTTCGCCGCCGCGGCGAGGATCTTCTCGCCGGTCGCGACGTCGCCGGTGAGCGAGATCATCGCGACCTGCGGATGCGCGACGAGGGGCGCGCCGACCTGGGCGCCCCGGCCACAGATGACATTGAAGACGCCCGGCGGAAAGAGATCCGCCGCCAGTGCGGCGAGGCGCAGGGTGGACAGCGGCGTCTGCTCGGAGGGCTTCAGCACGACGGTGTTGCCGCCCGCGAGCGCCGGGGCGATCTTCCACGCCGCCATCAGCAGCGGATAGTTCCACGGCGCGATCGACGCGACGACGCCGACCGGATCGCGGCGGATCATGCTCGTGAAGCCGGGCAGGTATTCCGCGGCGAGCGCGCCGTGCATCGTGCGCGCGGCGCCCGCGAAGAAGCGGAACACGTCGGCGATCGCCGGGATCTCGTCACCGATCACCGCCGCATGGGGCTTGCCGCAGTTCTGCGACTCGATCGCCGCTAGCTCGCTCGCCGCGCCCTCGATGCGGTCGGCGAGCTTCAGCAGCGCGGCGGCGCGGTCCCTGGGCGCGGTCGCGGCCCAGCCCGCGAATGCGGCGTCGGCCGCCTTCACGGCGGCGTCGATCTGCTCGGGCGAGGCTTCGGCGACATTCGCGAGCACTTTCGCCGAGGCCGGGTCGAGCACCGGCTCGTCCTTGCCCTTGCCGGCGACGAACTTGCCCTTGATGAAGAGTTTCGTGTCCACGGGTGCCTCGTTCAGTCCCGCTCGGCGGCGGGACGCGTCAGATGATAAGCCAGCAGGATGGGGACGAGCGTCACGGCCATGACGAGCACCGCGACGACATTGGTGATCGGGCGTTCGCGCGGCCGGAAGAGCTCGTTGAAGAACCAGATCGGCAATGTGCGCTCGTGGCCCGCGGTGAAGATCGTCACGATGATCTCGTCGAACGACAACGCAAACGCGAGCATGCCGCCGGCGAGCAGGGCCGTGGCGACCTGCGGCAGGAGGATCCGCCGGAAGGTCTGCCAGCCGTCCGCGCCGAGGTCCATCGAGGCTTCGATCCAGCTCTGCGGCAGGCGGCGCAGCCGCGCCACGACATTGTTGTAGACGATCACGATGCAGAACGTGGTGTGCCCCGCGACGATGGTCCAGAAGGAGGGCTCGACGCCGACGATCTTCATCGCGGCGAGGAGCGCGATGCCGGTGATGATGCCGGGCAATGCGATCGGCAGCACGAGGAGCAGCGTCAGCGCGTTCTTCGCGCGGATCCGGCTGCGCGCGAGCGCGAACGCCGCGAGCGTGCCGAGCGCGAGGGCGGCGAGTGTCGCGACGCCGGCGACGCCGATCGACAGGCGCATCGATTGCCAGATGTCGCTGCGTTCGAAGGCGAGCGCAAACCAGCGCAGCGTGAGGCCGGGCGGCGGGAAATCGTAGGTGCGGTCTTCGGTCGTGAACGCGTACAGCACGATGATCGCGACTGGCGCGTGCAGGAACGCGATGCCGGCGAACGCAGCGAGGCGCGCACCGAACGACGGGGCGTCCCATGCAGCGCCTTGCGCCCGCCTAGAGCGCATCGAACGCCCCTGCGCGGCGCGCGAGCGCGAGATAGACGCCGATCAGCACGATCGGCACGACCGAGAACGCCGCCGCGAGCGGGATGTTGCCGGCGGTGCCCTGCTGCTGGTAGACCATCATGCCGATGAAATACCCCGGCGCGCCGACGACGCTCGGGATGATGTAGTCGCCGAGCGTGAGGGAGAACGTGAAGATCGAGCCGGCCGCGACGCCCGGCAGCGCGAGCGGCAGCGTGACGTGCTGGAAGGTCTGCGCGGGGCGTGCACCGAGATCCGCCGAGGCCGACAGCAGGCTTCCCGGCACGCGCTCGAGCGCCGCCGCGATCGGCAGGATCATGTACGGCAGCCACATGTACACGAACACGATGAACATGCCGAGATAGGACGATGCGAGCGAGGGGCCGCCGATGCCCGGCGCGCGCAGCACGGAATCGAGCGCACCGTCGAGGCCGAGGCCGGCGAGGATCCACGCGAGGATGCCTTCCTTCGCGAGGATCAGCCGCCATGCGTAGACCTTCACGAGATAGCTCGTCCACATCGGCAGCATCACCGCGACGTAGAAGAACGCCTTCATGCGGCCGCGCGCGTACCGGGCCATGTAGTTCGCGATCGGGAACGCGACGATCGCCGCGGCGACCGTGACCGCGATCGCCATCGTGGTCGTGCGCAGCACGATGTCGAGGTTCGCCGGCTGCGTGACGAGCTGCGCCCAGGTCGCGAGCGTGAAGCGCGGAATGATGGTCGCGGTGAACTCGTCGATCGCGTAGAAACTCTGCGCGAGGAGCGCGAACAGCGAACCGAGGTAGACCGTGCCGAACCACAGGAGGGGCGGGACGAGCGCGAGCCAGGCCGCGAGCAGGGGCCGGCGCCAGGACCACGCGGAGAATGCGCGCAGTGGCTGTGCGAAGGCGCCTGCGGCGACGGCAGCCATGTCAGTCCGTGGCCAGCGCGATCATGCGCGTCCGCGGCCAGCGCAGGGCGACGCGGGTCCCGGGCTCGCGGGGGACGGGCTCGCGATGGCCGGGCAGCGCCGCGGCCACGGGTCCCGCCGCCGCGTCGTCGGGCCGTGTCGCCGTGATCAGCTCGCCGGCATCGGTACGAACCTGCCAGCGGCGCATCGCGCCCTGGTATTGCGTATCGACGATCGTGCCTTCGATGCGTACGGTGTCGTCGGTCGCCGGCACGCCCGGGCCGGCAATCTCGATGTGTTCGGCGCGCACCGCATAGCGCCCGTCGATCACGTTCGCGCCACCGACGAATCGCGCGACGAAAGCCGTGCGTGGTCGCGCATACAGCGTCTGCGGCGCATCGAGCTGCTCGATGCGGCCGCGATTGAACACCGCGACGCGATCCGACATCGACAGCGCCTCGCCCTGGTCGTGCGTCACGTACACGAACGTGATGCCGAGGCGGCGTTGCAGGCTGCGCAGTTCGAGCTGCATCTCCTCGCGCAGCTTCAGGTCGAGCGCGCCGAGCGGCTCGTCGAGCAGCAGCACCTTCGGGTGGTTCGCGAGAGCCCGCGCGAGCGCGACGCGCTGCTTCTGGCCGCCGGACAGTTGCGCCGGGCGGCGCGCGCCGGCATCGCCCAGCTTGACGAGCGCGAGCATTTCCTCGCCCCGCCGCCGGCATTCGGCCGCCGCCATGCGGCGCACGCGCAACCCGTAGGTCACGTTGTCGAGGACCGACATGTGCGGAAAGAGCGCGTAGTCCTGGAACACGGTGTTGACGTCGCGCTCGTAGGGCGGCGTGTCCGACACGTCGATGCCATCGATGCGCACGACGCCGGCGTCGGGGCGCTCGAAACCCGCGACGAGGCGCAGGCAGGTCGTCTTGCCGGATCCCGACGGCCCGAGCATCGAGAAAAACTCGCCCGGCTCGATCGCGAAGCTGACGCGATCGACCGCCACGATCGCGCCGAACGCGCGGCGCACGTCCTCGAAGCCGATCGCCGCAGTCATGCGGTCGCGCGCGCTAGCGTCCGCCCATGATCGCGACGTAGTCGGTCGCCCAGCGGCTGTACGGCACGCAACGCCCGAGCGCCGTGTCGCAGCTCGCTTCCGGCGTGCGCCAGAACCAGATCTTGTCGAAGTTGTCGACGCCGTTCTTCTTGCAGCCCTCGGGACCGAGGAGTGCGTTGCCGTCGCACGCCGCGGTGACCACCGGGACCGAGCCGAACCAGGCCGCGACGTCGCCCTGCACCTTGGTATTGATCGACCACTCCATCCACTTGTACGCGCAGTTCGGGTGTTTCGCGGTCGAACTCAGCATCGTGGTGTCGGCCCAGCCGGTCGCGCCTTCCTGCGGCACCACGCTCGCGATCGGCTGCTTGTTCGCCTCGAGCGTATTCACCTGGAACGGCCAGGAGCCCGATGCGACGATGCCCTCGTTCGTGAAGTCCTGCACCTGCACGTTGGCGTCGTGCCAGTAGCGCTGCACGAGCGGATGCTGCTTGCGCAGCACGTCGAGCGCGGCGGCGTACTGCTTCTCGTCGAGCTGGTACGGGTTCCTGATGTCGAGGTCGCGCCGGTTGTAGAGCAGGTACAGCGCCGCGTCGGCGATGTAGATCGGCCCGTCATAGGCCTGGATGCGGCCCTTGTTCGGTTTGCCGTCCGGCAGGTCCTGCGGCTCGAACACCACCGACCACGACGTCGGCGGCGTCGGGAACACCTTCGTGTTGTACATCAGCACGTTCGGACCCCACTGGTAGGGCACGCCGTAGTGCACGCCGTCGACGTAGTGCCACAGCGCGCGGCGCAGGCGGATGTCGATCGCGTTGTAGCTCGGGATCAGCGCCGTATTGATCGGCTGCACGGTGCCGCCGCGGATCAGGCGCAACGAGGCGTCGCCCGACGCGGTCACGAGGTCGTAGCCGCCCTGGGTCATCAGTGAAACCATTTCGTCGGACGTGCCGGCGGTCTTCACCGTGACCTTGCAGCCCGTGTCTTTCTCGAACTGCGTGACCCAGTCGTACGCCTTGTCGGTGTCGCCGCGTTCGATGTAGCCCGGCCACGCGACGATGTCGACGGCGCCCTCGAGGGGGCCGATCTCGGTGGGCAGGGAGGGGCCCTTCGCGGCAGCCGCCGCGGCCGGCTCCGCCGGCTTTTTCGCGCAGGCGGCGAGCGTCAGTGCGCAGAGGCCGGAGAGCAGGAGGCCATGGCGGAACGTTGGCGTATTCATGCTGTTACCCCGATCGTTTTTCTGGCGCCGGCGACGCGTTGCGACGATTCTAGGCTGCGCGCCGCGATTGCGGTAACTGCGAAGTCTGCAGGTCGGCCCGGTCTGTATTATTCTCTGGTGTAACCAGCTGATGACGGTGCGTGCCACGCCAGGTTCGGGTGCGCCTCTCCCAGCGCAAGTATTTGAAAACAAAGCCGTTGCAGGAAATGAGGCCTGCAGCGAGGGTTGTCGTGTCCGTGCGTCCCGGAAGGCCGCGCGGTGGTTCGTGGTGCAAGTGAGGCCGGGATGGGTGACAGGAATCGAACGATCTTTCATGGGGCGCGCCGCAGGCAGGGCACTCGCCGTGGCACACCCCGGCTCGGGCCGCCGCCGCGGAAGGGGCTCTATGACCCGGCCTTCGAGCACGATGCCTGCGGCGTCGGCTTTGTCGTCGACATCAAGGGGCGCAAGTCCCACGCGATCCTCGCGCAGGCGATCCAGGCGCTGCGCAACCTCGACCACCGCGGCGCCTCGGGCTGCGAAGTCAACACGGGAGACGGCGCGGGCGTCTTAATGCAGATGCCGCACGCGTTCCTGAGGGAAGCGGCGCGCAAGATCTCGATGTCACTCCCCGAGCCCGGCCACTACGGCTGCGGCCTCGTGTTCCTGCCACGCAATCCCACCAAGCGCCGCAAGCTCGAGGAGCGCTTCGACCAGATCGTGCAGTCGGAGGGCCAGCAGATCATCGGCTGGCGCACCGTGCCGACGAACAGCGCGCCGCTCGGCGACACCGCCATGGAGAGCGAGCCCTTCATGCGCCAGGTGTTCATCGCGCGCAATCCCGATCTCGCCGACGAAATGGAATTCGAGCGCCGGCTCTACGTGATCCGCAAGCGCGCCTACAGCGAGATCCGCACGTCGACGATCGACGGCCACGAGTACTGGTACGTCGCGAGCCTGTCGCACAAGACGCTCGTCTACAAGGGCATGCTGCTGACCTCGCAGCTGCCGCAGTACTTCCCGGATCTCGAAGACCCGACGATGGAGACGGCGCTCGCGCTCGTGCACTCGCGCTTCTCGACCAACACGTTCCCGAGCTGGGACCGGGCGCACCCTTATCGCTATCTCGCGCACAACGGCGAGATCAATACGCTGCGCGGCAACATCAACTGGATGCGTGCGCGCGAGGCGCTGTTCGAGACCGACGTCTTCGGCGAGGACATCCGGCGGATCCTGCCGATCGTCAACCCGAACGGATCAGACTCCGCGATGTTCGACAACACGCTCGAGCTGCTGGTGCTCGCGGGCCGGCCGCTCGCGCACGCGGTCATGATGATGATTCCCGAACCGTGGTCGAACCATGAAAGCATGGACGACGCCCGGCGCGCCTTCTACCAGTACCACACGAGCCTGATGGAGCCTTGGGACGGGCCGGCCTCGATCGCCTTCACCGACGGCGTGCAGATCGGCGCCGTGCTCGATCGCAATGGCCTCAGGCCCTCGCGCTATTACGTGACGCGTGACGACGTCGTGATCATGGCATCCGAGGCAGGCGTGCTCGATATCGCGCCGGAGGACATCGTGCGCAAGGGGCGCCTGCAGCCCGGCCGCATGTTCCTCGTCGACACCGCGCAGGGCCGCATCATCGAGGACGAGGAGATCAAGCGCGAGATCGTGACCGGGCGTCCCTATCGCCAGTGGCTCGACGAGCACCTCGTGCACCTGAAGAGCCTGCCCGCGGCGCCCGAAGTGCCGGCACCCGATCACGACACGCTGCTGCAGCGTCAGGCCGCCTTCGGCTACACGTTCGAGGACCTGCGCATCCTGATCGACCCCATGGCGCGTTCGGGTGTCGAAGCCGTGGGCTCGATGGGCAATGACGCGCCGCTCGCGGTGCTGTCGACGAAGCCGCGCCTGCTCTACGACTATTTCAAGCAGCTCTTTGCGCAGGTGACGAACCCGCCGATCGATTGCATCCGCGAGGAGATCATCACCTCGTCCGAGGTCTGGCTCGGCTCGGAGGGCAATCTCCTGAAGCCGCGCCCGGCCGATTGCCGGCGCCTCGAACTGTCCGGCCCGATCCTCTCGAACGAGGACTTCGCGAAGATCCGCCGCCTCGAGGGCGTGCCCGGCCTCAAGGTGGGCGCGCTGTCGACGCTCTTTCGCGTCACCCGCGGCGACAAGGGCCTCGTGAAGTCGATCGAGGAGCTGTGCCTGATGGCGCGGCGCATGATCGAAGAGGAAGAGGTCAACATCCTGATCCTCTCCGATCGCGGCGTGAATCGCGAGTTCGCGCCGATCCCGGCGCTGCTCGCCGTCTCGGCGCTGCACCACTACCTGATCCGCGAAGGGCTGCGGCTCAGGGTGAGCCTCGTGCTGGAAACGGGCGAAGCGCGCGAAGTGCACCACTTCGCGCTGCTCGTCGGCTACGGCGCGAGCGCGGTGAATCCGTATCTCGCGTTCGAGTCGATCGACGGCATGATCCGCGACGGGCTCCTGACCGGGCTCGACCACAAGGGCGCCTGCAAGAACTTCGTCAAGGCGGCGACCAAGGGCGTGATCAAGGTGATGTCCAAGATGGGCATCTCGGCGGTGCAGAGCTACCACGGTGCGCAGGTGTTCGAGGCCGTGGGACTGCGCCAGGACGTGATCGACGAATACTTCACGGGGACGGCCTCGCGCATCGGCGGCATCGCGATCGACGTGATCGCGCGCGAAGTGCTGCTGCGTCACCGCGCCGCCTTCCCGGAGCGGGCCGGCAACGGCCACACGCTGCCGACCGGCGGCCAGTACCAGTGGCGCACCGACGGCGAGCTGCACCTGTTCAATCCCGACACGCTGCGCCTGCTGCAGCAGTCGGTGCGCACCGGCGACTACGGGGCATACAAGACCTACACGGCGCAGATCGACGACCAGTCGCGCAGGCTCTACACGCTGCGGGGCCTGCTCGCATTCAAGCCCGCGGACGCGGTGCCGCTCGAGGAAGTCGAATCCGTCGAGAGCATCATGCGCCGCTTCAAGTCGGGCGCGATGTCCTACGGCTCGATCAGCCAGGAGGCGCACGAGACGCTCGCCATCGCGATGAACCGCATCGGCGGCAAGAGCAATACCGGCGAGGGCGGCGAGGACCCGGAGCGTTACGTTCCGCTCGCCAACGGCGACTCGAAGAACTCCGCGATCAAGCAGGTCGCCTCGGGGCGCTTCGGCGTGACGAGCGAATACCTCGTGAACGCGCGGGAGCTGCAGATCAAGATGGCCCAGGGTGCCAAGCCCGGGGAGGGCGGACAGCTGCCGGGCAACAAGGTGTACCCGTGGATCGCGAAGACGCGCCACACCACGGCCGGGGTCGGCCTCATTTCCCCGCCACCGCACCACGACATCTATTCCATCGAGGATCTCGCCGAGCTGATCCACGACCTGAAGAACGGCAACCGCGAAGCGCGCATCAGCGTGAAGCTGGTCGCCGAGGTGGGTGTCGGCACGATCGCCGCCGGCGTGGCGAAGGCCCACGCGGACGTCGTGCTGATCTCCGGGTACGACGGCGGCACGGGGGCCTCGCCCCAGACGTCCATCACGCACGCGGGCCTGCCGTGGGAGCTCGGGCTCGCGGAGACCCACCAGACGCTGGTGCTCAACAACCTGCGCAGCCGCATCGCGGTGGAAGCGGATGGGCAGCTGAAGACGGGCCGCGATGTCGTCATCGCGGCGCTGCTCGGTGCGGAGGAATTCGGCTTCGCGACCGCGCCACTCGTCGCGATCGGCTGCATCATGATGCGGGTCTGCCACCTGAACACCTGTCCGACGGGCATCGCCACCCAGGATCCGCGCTTGCGCGAGAAGTTCACGGGCAAGCCCGAGCATGTCGTGAACTTCATGCGCTTCATCGCGCAGGACGTGCGCGAATGGATGGCGAAGCTCGGCTTCCGTTCGATCGAGGAAATGGTCGGAAGGGTCGACCGGCTCGAGCCGCGCCGCGCACTCGATCACTGGAAAGTGCAGGGCTTTGACTTCAGCAACCTGCTCTACCAGCCCGATGTCGGACCCGAGGTCGGCCGGTTCCGCCAGATCGAGCAGGACCACGGGCTCGCGGATTCGCTCGATGTCACGACACTCCTCGAGATCTGCCGGCCCGCGATCGAGCGCGGCGAGCCGGTGAGCGCGGACCTGCCGGTGCGCAACGTCAACCGCGTGGTCGGCACGATCACGGGATCGGAAATCACGCGCAAGTGGGGTGCCAAGGGCCTGCCCGAGGATACGGTGCGCATCCAGTTTCGGGGCTCGGCGGGCCAGAGCTTCGGCGCGTTCCTGCCACGCGGCATGACGTTCCGCCTCGAGGGCGACGCCAACGACTATGTCGGCAAGGGCCTCTCGGGCGGCAAGCTCGTGATCTACCCGCCGGCGCGTTCCACGTTCGTCGCGGAGGACAACATCATCGTCGGCAACGTCGCGCTCTACGGCGCAACGAGCGGCGAGGTGTACATCCGCGGCATGGCGGGCGAGCGCTTCGCGGTGCGCAACAGCGGCGTCGATGCCGTGGTCGAAGCGGTGGGCGACCATGGCTGCGAATACATGACCGGCGGGCGTGTGGTCGTGCTCGGGGCCACCGGGCGCAACTTCGGCGCGGGCATGTCCGGCGGCATCGCTTATGTGCTCGATGAGAGCGGCGGCTTTCCCGCGCACGTCAATCGACAGATGGTCGGGCTCGAAGCCCTCGACGACCCCGAGGAAGCCGAGGTCGTGCGCGCGATGATCGCGCGGCACGCGGAGTACACGGGCAGCGCGCGCGCGCGCGCGGTGCTCGCGGCATGGCCGGCCTCCTGCAAGCGCTTCGTGAAGGTGATCCCGAAGGACTATCAGCGCGTGCTCGCGAGCGTGCGCCGTGCGCACGAGCGGGGCCTCACGGGCGAGGAGGCCGTGATGGTGGCCTTCGAGGAAAACGCCCGCGATCTCGCGCGCGTCGGCGGCAACTGAGCCAGGGCATCGACATGGGCAAGCCAACGGGTTTCATCGAATATCTTCGCGAGTTGCCGGTCGACCGCACGCCGCAGGAGCGTGCGCGCGACTGGAACGAGTTCCACCACTACGACGACGAGAAGCTGCTGCGCCAGCAGGCCGCGCGCTGCATGGACTGCGGCGTGCCGTTCTGCCACACCGGCGTGCAGCTGCCGAGCGGCGCCTCGGGGTGCCCGGTCAACAACCTGATCCCGGAATGGAACGATCTCGTCTACCGGGGCCTCTGGCGCGAGGCCCTCGAACGCCTGCACCGCACGAACAACTTCCCGGATTTCACCGGGCGCGTCTGTCCCGCGCCCTGCGAGGGTTCGTGCGTGCTCGGCATCCACAGCCCGCCGGTCGCGATCAAGACGATCGAAGCGGCGATCATCGAGCGCGGCTGGGAAGAGGGCTGGGTGATTCCCGATCCGCCGCGGGTACGCACCGGCAAGCGCGTGGCCGTGGTCGGCTCGGGCCCTGCGGGGCTCGCGGCCGCCGAGCAGCTCAATCGTGCCGGGCACCAGGTCACGGTGCTCGAGCGCGACGACCGGCCGGGCGGTCTGCTGATGTACGGCATTCCGAACATGAAGCTCGACAAGCGTGCGGTGGTCCTGCGGCGCATCGAGCTGATGGAGCGCAACGGCATCAAGTTCGTCTGCAACGCCAACGTCGGCGACAACGTCGAGGCGCAGCTGCTGTTGCGCGATTTCGACGCGGTGGTGCTGTGCACCGGCGCGACGCAGCCGCGGGATCTCCCGGTCGACGGGCGCAACCTCGGTGGCGTGCACTTCGCGATGGAGTACCTCACCGCGAGCACCAAGGCACTGCTCGCGGGCAACCCGGAGACGACGCCGATCAATGCCCGCGACCGGCACGTCGTGGTCATCGGCGGCGGTGATACGGGTACCGACTGCGTCGGCACCGCGATGCGCCAGGGTTGCCGCAGCCTCGTGCAGCTCGAGATCCTGCAGCAGCCGCCCGTCGATCGCGCGGCCGACAACCCGTGGCCGGAGTGGCCGCGGATATATCGCATCGATTACGGGCAGGAGGAAGCGGCCACGCGCTTCGGCGCCGACCCGCGAGAATACCTCGTCACCGTGAAGCGGCTCGTGGGCGATGCAGCGGGGCGTGTGAGCGAACTCGTCACCGTCGGGGTCGAGTGGCGCCGCAACGAGCGCGGCCAGCTGGTTCCGGCTGAAAAGCCCGGCAGCGAGCGCACGATCCCGGCACAGCTCGTGTTCCTCGCCATGGGCTTCCTCGGGCCCGAAGCGGCAGCGTTGCGCGATCTCGGCGTCGAGAGCGACGAGCGGACGAACGTGCGGGCCGAGCACGGGCGCTTCACGACCAGCGTCAAGGGCGTGTTCGCCGCCGGCGATTGCCGGCGCGGGCAGAGCCTCGTCGTGTGGGCGATCAACGAGGGGCGCGGCGCGGCGCGCGAGTGCGACCGCTATCTCATGGGAAGCACCGACCTGCCCTGAGCGATGTCCGAGGCATCGACCACCGAAGTGCGCGCCGGCATGGGCTTCGATGTGGCGCGTCTCGAGGCGTGGCTCGCCGAGCGCATCGCGGGTTTCGGTGGACCGCTCACCGTGCGCCAGTTCAAGGGCGGGCAGTCGAATCCCACCTACCTCCTGCGCACGCCTGCGCGCAGCTACGTGCTTCGCCGCAAGCCACCCGGCCGGCTGCTCGCGTCGGCCCATGCGATCGACCGCGAATACCGTGTCGTGAGCGCACTCGGTGCGCACACGCCGGTGCCGGTCGCGCGCACGCATGTGCTCTGCACCGACGAGGCAGTGATCGGCAGCTGGTTCTACGTGATGGACTTTGTCGACGGGCGCGTCCTCTGGGATCCGACGCTGCCCGACGTGCCGCGGGAGGCGCGTCGCAGCCATTGCGACGCGGCGCTCGCGGCCCTCGCGAGCCTGCATCGCGTCGACCCGGTGGCCGTGGGCCTCGCCGACTACGGTCGCGCGGGCGGCTACCTGCCGCGGCAGATCGCGCGCTGGACGAAACAGTATCGCGAGGACGAGGCCGCAGGCCGCATCGAGGCGATGGACCGGTTGATCGAGTGGCTGCCGCGGCATCTGCCCGCCGCGGAGCAGCCGGCGGCGGTCGTGCACGGCGACTATCGCTTCGACAACCTGATTTTCGACGCGACCGGGCCGCGCGTGCGCGCGATCATCGACTGGGAGCTCTCGACGCTCGGCGATCCGCTCGCGGACTTCGCGTACTACCTGATGACCTGGCGCATGCCGTCGCTGTCGCTGCCGGGTCTCGCGGGGCGCGACCTGCCGGCGCTCGGGTTGCCGACCGAACGCGAATGCGTCACCGAATACTGCCGCCTCACGGGACGCGAGGGCGTGCCGGATCTCGCCTTCTACATCGCGTTCTGCATGTTCCGCCTCGCCGGCATCTTCCACGGCATACGCGGGCGTGTGCTGCGCGGTACGGCGGTCAGCGCGCGCGCGCGCGAGTTCGCCGCGCACACCGACACTATGGCGGCGCTGGCGTGGGAGCAGGCACGAAGAGGCTCGTAGGCCTGCCGTCGCCGTTGAGATCGATCCGCTCCCGGAATACGAGTCCGAGCTTGCCGAGGAGACGAATCGACGCCACGTTGTCGGGCGAGACGATGGCGACGATGCGCGGGATGCCGAGGACCCGCTGTCCATGCTCCATGACCGCGGTTGCGGCCTCGAGCGCATAGCCCCGGCCCCAGTACTCGGGAAGGTAGGCGAAGCCGATGTCGACGTCCGCGAGCGTGTCGCGCTTCAGCAGGCCGCACATGCCGATCGGCGTGCCGTCCTGCCTGAGCTGCGCGAGCCACAGTCCGAAACCGTGCGCGCGGTAGCTCGCGATCGGGCCCTTCTCGATGTAGGCGCGGGCATCGTCGACCGTGCGCACGTCGCGATCGCCGATGTAACGCAGGAACGAAGGCTCGTTCAGCAGGCGCAGGATGAAGGGGGCGTCCTGCCCCCCGATCAGCCGCAGCGTCAGGCGCGAAGTCTCGAGGATCGTCACGGGGCGGCGCGCGCTCGAGCCGCGTTCAACCCTCGAAGAACCCCATCTTGACCCCGGCGAGCTGGATCACGTCGTTGTCCTGGAGCTTCCTCGCCTGCGCGCCGATCGCGGAGCCGTTGACGAGCGGATAGTCACCGGCGGTTTCACTGTCGACGTGCACGATGAAGTAGCCTTCGGCACGACGCGTGATGGCCGCCACCTGCACCCCCGGGCGGCCGAGCGTGGTGAGCGCCTTCGACAGCTCGAGCTCGCGGCCGGCAAAGGCCCCCGAGAGCACCTGCAGCTTCGCCGGCTTGAAGGCCGGCTGCCCTTCGGCGAGCGCGCGGCGGATACCGGTCGCGCTCGGGCTCGCGGCGCCGTCGGCCGCGACATTGCGCAGCTTCTCGACGGGGCGCGCCGAGGGCTGGATCACCATCGTCTTCTCGAATTCGTCCTGCTGCTCGTCGTCCTCGACGAAGCGCAGCTGGTGGTGGCCGACCGTCACGACATCGCCGTGCTGGAGCGCATGCTTCTTGATCAGCTTGCCGTTGACGTACGTGCCGTTCGTGCTGTTCAGATCCTCGAGGAACGAGTCGTTGAGGATGTTGATGATCAGCGAATGGTGGCCGCTGACCGCCGGGTTGTCGATGCGGATGTCGTTGTCCGGGAGGCGCCCGATCGTGTAGCGCTCCTTGTTCATGTTGTATTCCGCGAGGACCTGGCTGTCCAGGCTCAATATCAAGCGTGCCATGTGTCCGCCTTAATCAACTGAACCAGCCCAACACCCGATCGAATACGCCGCGCCGCGCCGGAAACGAGTCGAGTACCTGGGCCATGACGACCGAGACGTTGTCCCGACCCCCGTTGTCGTTCGCAAGCTGGATCAAGTGTTTGACGACCGTATCCAGATTATCACTAAAGGTATTGATGGTTAAGTGAATGTCGCTGTCTTCCACCATGTCGCACAGGCCGTCCGAGCACAGGACGTAATGATCGCCTTTCTGTACAGGCACTTCCTGCAGCTCGACCTCGACGTTCGCCTCGACGCCGAGGGCCCGCGTGACGTAGTTCTTGTTGGCGGCGCGCTGCGCCTCCTCGGGCGAGTAGAAGCCCCGGTCGACCAGCTCCTGCAGCAGAGAGTGGTCCATCGTGACCTGCTCGAACTTGTTGCTGCGCAGGCGATAGAGCCGCGAGTCGCCGACATGGGCGATCGAGATCATGTTGTCGAACAGCAGCGCGCTGACGACGGTCGTGCCCATGCCCTCGCACTGCGGCTGCGAGCGCGCGGTCTGGTAGATGATCTTGTTCGCGCGCGTGATCGCGTCGCGCAGGATGATGCTGGGACGCGTCAGCTTGGTCGCCGGATCGATCACGGTCATGTCTTCGCGTTCCATCGCCTCCCTGACCAGGTTGACGATCGTCTTCACCGCAATGCCGCTCGCGACCTCGCCGGCGTTGTAGCCGCCCATGCCGTCGGCGAGCACGAGGAGCCCGAGGTCCGAGTCGACCGCGATCGTGTCCTCGTTGTGCTCGCGGACCCGGCCCGTGTCGGTCAGGCCCACGAGGTGAACCTTGCTGCGCAGGCTGGCAGGAGGGCCGTAGCGGCGTGCCATACGGGCTACCCGGGCCTTCCAGGCACGGGCAGACGTGTGACGCGCGTCACAGACACGATCTCACCCTGCGCAATCAAGGCCCGCGAACCCCCGGTCATTCGTCAACGAGACGCGATGGCGAACACTAGCATCGGGGGAGGTGAAGTCCGAGTGCCTGATCACAATTCCCCATGCCACGCTCCCCGCCGTGTTGCCGATCGTAAGGTAAGTCGCATGTTACAGTCGATCGATGGCTCGTCCCGCCATCGCCTACGTCTGCAATGCCTGTGCCGCCCAGACACCGAAGTGGCAGGGCCAGTGCCCCCAGTGCGGGGAATGGAACTCGCTCGAGCAGCGCCTCGCGCCGCGCGTGCCGGCGGCGCGCGCGGCCGCGGCTGCCGGCGCTCATGCAGCGGCGCGGCGGGTCCTGCCACCCTCCAGACTCGACCCGGATGACACCGGCCCCGCACGCTTCTCGACCGGGCTCGGCGAGCTCGATCGCGTGCTCGGCGGCGGGCTCGTGGCGGGCTCGGTCAGCCTGATCGGCGGCGACCCGGGCATCGGCAAGTCGACACTGCTGCTGCAGGTGGCCGCGAGTGCCGGACCCGCCAGTCCTGTCCTCTATGCGACCGGCGAGGAGTCGCTCGCACAGGTGTCGATGCGGGCCCGGCGACTCGGACTCCCGGGCGAGGGGCTCTCGGTGCTGGCCGAAACCGACCTCGACGCAATCCTCGAGGCCGCGCAGGCGTCCGGAGCGAGGCTCCTGGTCGTCGACTCGATCCAGACCGTCCAGCTTGCGGAACTCGGCGCCAGTGCGGGCGCGGTCTCGCAGCTGCGGGAATGCACGGCCCGGCTCGTACGGTTCGCCAAGACGACCGGCATCGCCGTCGTGATCATCGGCCATGTCACGAAGGAGGGCGCCATCGCGGGGCCGCGCGTGCTCGAGCACCTCGTCGACGCCGTGCTCTACTTCGAAAGCGAGGCGGGCAGCCGCTTTCGCATCGTGCGTGCCGTGAAAAACCGCTTCGGCGCGGTGAACGGGCTCGCGTTCTTCGTGATGTCGGAGGAGGGGCTCAGGGAAGTCCGCAATCCGTCCGCGATCTTCCTCGCGCGCGCGGCTGAACCCGCACCCGGGTCGATCGTGATGGTGGCCCGCGACAGCGGCCGGCCGCTCCTGATCGAGTTGCAGGCGCTCGTCGATCGCATGCGTTTCGGCGCCCCGAGGCGCGTCGCCCAGGGGCTCGACGCCAATCGCCTCGCCATGCTGATTGCGGTCCTCGGACGCCACGCCGGCGTGTCGCTGCAGGAGCACGACGTGTTCGCCAACGTCGTCGGCGGCCTGCGTCTCGACGAGACGGCCACCGATCTGCCGCTCGTGCTGGCACTCACTTCGAGCCTGCGCGACCGTCCGCTGCCGCAGGCCCTCGTCGCGTTCGGCGAGGTCGGACTCACGGGCGAGGTGCGCCCCGTCGCATTCGGCGAGGAACGCCTGCACGAGGCGGCCAAGCAGGGCTTCCGGATCGCCGTCGTGCCGCAGGGAAATGTGCCGAGGAAGCCGGTGGCAGGGATCGAGGTAAGGGGAGTGGCGCGCGTCGCGGATGCCGTCGCGCGGGCCGGCGAGTAGCTCATGAGCCGTCAGCTCTCGCGCATGCGCACGGTCCTGATCGCATTGTCCTGGATCTGCAGCACTTCGACCCGATAGCGGTCGAGCACGAGCGCCGTGCCGGCGTCGGGGATCGTCTCGAGCCGTTCGAGCAGCAGTCCGTTCAGCGTCTTCGGGCCGTCGGTCGGCAGCTGCCAGCCGAGCGCGCGGTTCAGCGCGCGGATCGTCGCGCCGGCGTTGACGATGTAGACGCCCGGGGATTCCACGTGCACGTCCTTGTGGATGATGGTCGCGGTGTCGTTGGTGAATTCGCCGACGATTTCCTCGAGGATGTCCTCGAGCGTCACGAGCCCCTCGATGTCGCCGTATTCGTCGACGACGAAGCCGATGCGGCGCCGCGTGCGCTGAAACTGCGACAGCTGCACCGTGAGCGGCGTCCCCTCGGGCACGTAGTAGGGCTCGCGGCCCGACGCGAGCTCCGCGAACTTCTCGCGCGTCAGCGTGCCGCGCGCGAGTTCCTGCGCGACGCGCTTCATGTGCAGCAGGCCCACGAGCTCGTCGAGTTCGCCGCGGTAGACGGGCAGTCGCGTGTGCGGGGTCTGGCGGATCTGCTCGAGGATGTCGTCCCAGTCGTCGTCGAGGTCTATCCCGGCGATGTCCTGCCGCGGCACCATGATGTCGTTGACCGTCACGCGCTCGAGGTCGAGGATCGACAGCAGCATCTGCCGGTGACGCTGCGGGATCACGGTGCCGGTCTCCGAGACGACCGTCCGCAGCTCGTCGGCGGAGAGGGTGTGGCCCCCGCGGGCCGAGCGCGCGACCCCAAAGACGCGCAGCAGGCCATAGGCGAGCTGGTTTGCGAGCCACAGTGCCGGCCGGGCAATCGCGACCAGCGCCCGGTAGATGTAGGTGCTCGACAGCGCGACGCGCTCGGCGTGCAGCGCCGCGAAGATCTTCGGCGCGAGTTCGCAGAACACGATCATCACGACCGTCAGCAGCGCGCCGGCCACCGGCAGCGCGAGCTCGTAGCCGGAACGCTGTGCGAGGATCGTCGCGATCTGCGAGGCGAACACGCTCGCGGCCGCAAGGATCACGAGGTTGACGCCGAGCCAGTCGTCGGGCTTGGCGAGCAGGGCATCGAGCGCCCGCGCGGTGCGCTGGCCCGCGGCGGCGCGGTGCTTCACGCGATAGCGATTGACGGACAGCATCGCGACCTCGGTGCCCGAGGAGAAGGCAATCACGACGAGGAGCGCGACGAGCGCAATGACGAGCAGGGCCGTGGGGGCAGTGTCCATGCTGCCAAGGATAAAGGCTGTCGCGTAACATGGCGGCCATGTTCGACAACCTGACTTCCCGCCTGTCCCGTACGGTGGATGCGCTGCGCGGTCGCGGGCGCATCACCGAGGACAACATCGCCGAGACGCTGCGCGACGTGCGCATGGCGCTGCTCGAGGCCGATGTCGCGCTGCCGGTGGTCAAGCGTTTCATCGAGGGTGTCCGCGCGAAGGCGCTCGGCAGCGAGGTGCAGCAGAGCCTGACGCCCGGGCAGGTGTTCGTCGGCATCCTGCATCGCGAGCTCGTCGCGCTGATGGGCGGCGCCGCGGCGGGATTCACCCTGCGCGCGCAGCCGCCCTACGTCGTGCTGCTCGCGGGACTGCAGGGCGCCGGCAAGACGACCACCGCGGCGAAGCTCGCGCGCTGGCTGATCGAGGCGCAGAAAAAGCGCGTGCTGCTCGTCTCGACCGACGTGCGCCGCCCGGCCGCCATCCTGCAGCTCGAGCGCCTCGCCGCGCAGGTGGGTGCCGGCTTCTTCGCGGCCGAAGCCGGTGCCGCACCCGCGCAGATCGCGGCCGATGCGCTCGCGCAGGCGAAGCGCGGGCTGTACGACGTGCTGATCGTCGATACCGCCGGCCGCCTGCACGTGGATGCCGCCCTGATGGACGAGGCGCGCGAGATCGATCGCGTGGCCGGATCGCACGAGCGGCTCTTCGTCGTCGATGCCATGGCGGGCCAGGACGCCGTGAACGCCGCGAAGGCGTTCGGCAGCGCGCTCGACCTGACCGGCGTGATCCTCACCAAGGCCGACGGCGACGCGCGCGGCGGCGTCGCGCTGTCGGTGCGCGAAATCACGGGCAAGCCGATCGTGTTCGTCGGCGCAGGCGAAAAGCCGGATGCGCTCGAGCCGTTCGATCCCGAGCGCATGGCCACCCGCATACTCGGCATGGGCGATGTGGTGGCGCTCGTCGAGCAGGTCCGGCGCGACGCCGACGTCGATGAGGCACAGCGCCTGGCCCGGAAAGTGGCAAAAGGCAAGGGCTTTGATTTCAATGATTTACGCGGCCAATTGGAGCAGCTGCTAAAGATGGGCGGGCTGGCGTCGCTGATGGAGAAGCTCCCCCAGCACCTGACCCGCGGTGCGGCCACCCAGGTGCCGGGCGACCGGGAGGTGCGCCGCCAGATCGCGATCATCAACTCGATGACCCGCCGCGAGCGCCGCCAGCCGGGTGTGATCGACGGTTCTCGCCGGCGCCGCATCGCCGCCGGGGCAGGGGTGCAGGTGCAGGACGTCAACCGGCTCCTGAAGCAGTTCCAGGACATGCAGCGCATGATGAAGAGCATGAAGGGCGGGCGCCTCGCGCGCATGCTCGGGAGCCTGAAGGGCGGCCGTCCGCCGGGCTTCCTATAAGCCGCTGATTTGCGTAGAATCCGCGCTCTTTTTTGGCCGCCCCCGGGGGCGGCGAGCATACGGGAAACCATGGTCACGATTCGTCTTACACGGCGCGGTGCGAAGAACTCGCCTTTCTATCACGTGGTTGTCACGGACAGCCGCAAGCGCCAGGGCGGCAAGAGCCTCGAGCAGGTCGGGTTCTTCAACCCGGTCGCGCGCAAGGGCGATCCGAAGCTGAAGCTCGATCTGCCGCGCATCGAACACTGGGTCGGCAAGGGCGCGAAGCCGTCGGTTCGCGTCGCGACGCTGGTTGCGGATTACCGCAAGCAAGCGGCGGCCTGACGGATACGACGCACTGGGTCGAGGTTGGCCGCATCGGCGCGCCCTGGGGCGTGCGCGGCTTCTGCCACGTCGATTCGTTCACCGACCCGCCGGGCTCGCTGCGTGATTTCCGGGTGTGGCAGCTGCGGTCGGCGAGCGGCGAACGCCGCGCGTGCGAGGTGCTGGAATTTCGCCCGCTGGGCGCGCGGTTCGTCGCGCGACTGGCCGGCGTCGAGACGCGCGAGGGCGCGGCACGGCTGACCGGCGCGGGCATCGAGGTCGAGCGCTCGGCGCTGCCCGAGCCCGGCGAGCGGCAGTACTACCGGGCCGACCTCGTGGGGCTCGCGGTTCGCAACGTCGAGGGGGTCGAACTCGGGCGGCTCGACCATTTCGTCGAGACGCGCGCGAACGCGGTGATGGTCGTGATCGGCGAGCGCGAACACTGGGTGCCGGTGACTCCGCAGCACCTCGTGAAAGTGGATCTCGGCGCGGGCACGATCGTCGTCGATTGGCCGGCGGATTTCTGATCCGGGGGTGAGGCCGTGCGGATCGAGGTCGTGACGCTGTTTCCGGAGATGATCCGGCAGGCCATCGGCTTCGGCGTGCTCGGCCGTGCGATCGAGCGTGGGCTCGTGGCGGTCGGCACCGAGGACCCGCGCGCGCATGCGCGCGATGCGCACCGGACGGTGGACGACCGGCCCTACGGCGGCGGGCCTGGCATGGTGCTGAAGCCCGAGCCGATGTCGGCCGCGATCGATGCCGCCGCGGCGCGTGCGCCGTGCGGTGCGCCGAGGGTGTACCTTTCGGCGCAGGGCGAGCGGCTGGGCCAGGCGCTCGTGGCGGAGCTCGCCGCGCACGACGGCCTCGTGCTCGTCGCGGGACGCTACGAAGGGCTCGACGAGCGCGTGATCGCATCGCGCATCGACCGCGAAGTGTCGCTCGGCGACTTCGTGCTGTCGGGCGGCGAGGTGGCGGCGCTCGCGGTCATCGATGCCGTGGCGCGCCTCCTGCCGGGTGTGCTCGGTGATGCGCGATCGAGCGTCGAGGATTCGTTCACGGACGGGCTCCTCGACTGGCCGCATTACACGCGGCCCGTGGTCTTCGAAGGGCAGGCGGTGCCCGAGGTCTTGCAGCAGGGCCACCACGCCGACATCCGGCGCTGGCGGCTGAAGCAGGCGGTGGCGCGCACCTGGCGGCGCCGCCCGGATTTGATAGCGGGGGGTGCACTCGGCCGCGAGGCGAGCGCGCTCCTCAACGAGTTTCTCGAGGAAGAAAGACATGGCCAACATCATTCAGCAGATCGAACAGAGCCGCATGACGCGCAAGGTGCCGGCGTTTCGCCCCGGTGACACGGTCGTCGTGCAGGTGAAGGTGGTCGAGGGCGACCGCGAGCGCGTGCAGGCCTACGAGGGCATCGTGATCGCCAAGAGCAACCGCGGCTTCAACTCCTCGTTCACGGTCCGCAAGGTGAGCCACGGCGAGGGCGTCGAGCGCGTGTTCCAGACCCACAGCCCGGCGATCAGCGACATCCAGGTCAAGCGCCGCGGCAATGTGCGCCGCGCGAAGCTCTATTACCTGCGCGAGCTGTCGGGCAAGGCCGCGAGGATCGAAGAGAAGATCTGAGCGGGGTGGGCAGCGGGCCACTTCCGGCACGCCAGGTCGGCGCGCCGGGGTTTGCTGCTAGACTCGTGCCATGCGCCTCCTGATCGCGCCCGGCGTTGCGACGGCCGCCGGCGCTGCCTTGCTCCTGTCGACGGCATGCGCCGCACCGGCGGTCGACGGGCTGACACTTCCCCCGGGGTTTCACATCGAACCCTGGGTTGCCGACATCCCGAACGCGCGCTCGATGGCGCGGGCCGAAGGCGGCACGGTATTCGTGGGCACGCGCCAGGGCGGTGTGGTGTATGCGGTCCGCACCGGCGCAGGTGGCACACGCGAGGTGCTGACGATCGCACGCGGCCTCGACATGCCGAACGGTGTCGCGGTCCGCGACGGCGCACTGTATGTCGCGGAGATGGCGAAGATCTGGCGCTATGACGCGATCGAGCGGCACCTCGATGCGCCGCCGAAGCCGGTGCTCGTCGCGGAGCTTCCGGCGGAGCACCACCATGGCTGGCGTCACATTGCATTCGGACCCGACGGCAAGCTGTACGTCGGCATCGGCGCGCCTTGCAACGTGTGTGATCGCGACAAGGAGGATTTCGCGACCATCGTGCGCATGAACGCCGACGGCAGCGGCCGCGAAGTCGTGGCGCGCGGCGTGCGCAACAGTGTCGGCTTCGCCTGGCATCCGCGCACGCACGAACTCTGGTTCACCGACAACGGTCGCGATCTCCTCGGCGACGACGTGCCGCCCTGCGAGCTGAACCGTGTCAGTCGTGCGGGCGAGAACTTCGGCTTCCCGTTCTGCCACGCGGGCACGATCGTCGATCCGGAATTCGGCCGCCTCGGGCGCTGCGCCGATGCGACACCGCCGGTGCAGGCGCTGGGGCCGCATGTCGCCCCGCTCGGCATGCTGTTCTATACGGGCAGGCAGTTCCCGGCCGAATACCGCAATCAGGTCTTCATTGCCGAGCACGGCTCGTGGAACCGCACGCACCGCATCGGCTACCGCATCACGCTCGTCCGGCTCGAAGGCAATCGCGCGGTGAGCTACGCGCCGTTCGTGAGCGGCTGGCTCGGGGCCGACGGCAGTGTCAGCGGCCGACCGGTCGACCTGCTGCAGTTGCCGGACGGCTCGCTGCTCGTGTCCGACGACAAGGCGGGCGCCATCTACCGCATCTCGTATTCCGCTTCCTGAGGAGACTCGCATCGTGCGGGCATTTTTCGGCGCTCTGTGGCGCGGCCTCGACGGCCTGCGCAGGTTCCTGCATCTCGTCCTGCTGCTCCTGATCTTCGGGATCATCGTCGGTGCGCTGCGCTCGACGATCCCGGTGCTGCCGGCCAAGGCCGCGCTCGTGATCCGCCCGGAGGGGCAGATCGTCGAACAGTTGACGGGCGATCCGTTCGAGCGTGCGCTCGAGAAGGTGCAGGGGAGCCTGCGCGGCGAAACGCTCGTCTGGGACCTCGCCGACGCCATCGACGCCGCGCGCGACGACGACCGGATCCAGGCGCTCGTGCTCGATCTCGACCGGTTCACGGGCGCCGGCCAGCCGACGATGCAGGAGCTGACGCGCGCGATCGACGAGTTCCGCGCCTCGGGCAAGAAGGTGATCGCGCAGGGTTCGGTGTTCCTGCAGGCCCAGTACTACCTCGCCGCGCACGCCGACGAGATCTATCTCGACCCGCTCGGCTTCGTGCTGATCGACGGCTTCGACCGCTACGTCATGTACTACAAGGCCGCACTCGACAAGCTCGGCATCGACATGAACGTGTTCCGCGTCGGCGCCTACAAGAGCGCGGTCGAGCCGTTCACGCGCACCGACATGTCGCCGCAGGATCGCGAGGAATCGCTCGCGTACCTCGGTGCGATGTGGCAGGGCTACCAGGGCGAGATCGAGCGGGCCCGCAAGCTCGAGGCGGGCGCCGTGGCGAAATACGTGGAGAGCCTCGCCCCGGCCATGACGACGCGCAAGGGAGACGGTGCGCAGCTCGCGCTCGCTGCGGGCCTCGTGACCGGGATCCGCACGTCGCTCGAAGTGGAGCGCGAACTCACCGATCTCGTCGGGCAGGACGAGGACTCGTCGAGCTACCGGCAGGTGGAGGTCGGCGATTACCTGCGCGTCGTCAATGCGGAGGCGAAGCTGCGCGGTGACGGCAAGCCGGTGGTCGGCGTCGTCGTCGCGGCGGGCGAGATCCTCGACGGCGACCAGCCGGCGGGCACGGTCGGTGGTGAATCGACGGCGCGCCTCATCCGCGAAGCGCGGCTCGACGACGACGTCAAGGCGCTCGTGCTGCGGATCGACAGTCCGGGCGGCAGCATGTTCGCCGCGGAACAGATCCACCGCGAGATCGAGGCACTCAAGGCGGAGGGCAAGCCGGTCGTCGTCTCGATGGGCGACCTCGCAGCATCCGGCGGCTATTACATCGCCTCGCCCGCCGACGAGATCTGGGCGCGGCCGACGACCATCACCGGATCGATCGGCATCTTCGCGACGATCCCGACGATCAATCGCACGCTCGACAAGGTGGGCATCGAGGTCGATGGCGTCGGCACGACACCGCTCTCCGGCCAGTTGCGCCTCGACCGGCCGCTCGGCAAGGAAGCCGGCGAGTTCCTGCAGGCGACGGTCGAGCACGGCTATGAAACATTCCTCGCGCGCGTCGCGACAGGCCGCGGCAAGACGCGCGACGAGGTCGACGCGATCGCGCAGGGCCGCGTGTGGGCGGGCATCGATGCCAAACGCCTCGGGCTCGTGGATCACCTCGGCGGCTTCCACGATGCCGTCGATGCCGCGGCAGCGCTCGCGAAGCTGAAGGACGGCAGCTACGACATCGAGTTCATCGAGCCGAGCCTGTCGTGGGCGCAGGAGCTCGCGCTGCAGGTCCGTGCCGGAGCGGTCGACGGTCTCGCACGGCTCGGTGTCCGGCTGCCCGCATCGCCGCTTGCGCGCCTCGCGCAGCGGCTCGATCCGGTGGCCGCCGAGCTCGAACGCTGGTCGCGCCTCGAGTCGGCGAACCATCTCTACGCGTACTGCTTCTGCTCACTGTAACTGCGCGGCGACCTCGCTGAAGGCCGCGATGGCGCGATCGAGCTGTGCGGTCGTGTGCGCGGCGGTCATCTGCGTGCGGATGCGCGCCTCGCCGCGCGGCACGACCGGGAACGAGAAGCCGATCACGTAGATGCCGCGCTCGAGCAGCAGGTCGGCCATGCGCGTCGCCCGCGCGGCGTCGCCGATCATCACCGGGATGATGGGATGCACCCCCGGCTTCAGCGTGAAGCCCGCCGCCTCGAGTCCGCTCCTGAAGTGGCGGGCATTGCCGTGCAGGCGCTCGCGCAGTTCCGGCGCGCTCTCGATCAGGTCGAGGACGCGCACGCTGACCGCGGCGACGACCGGCGGGATGCTGTTCGAGAAGAGGTACGGGCGCGAGCGCTGCCGCAGCCAGTTGACGACCGTGCGCTTGCCGGCGACGTAACCGCCGCTGCCGCCGCCGAGCGCCTTGCCGAGCGTGCCGGTCAGGATGTCGACGCGCGACAGTACGCCGCAATGCTCGTGCGTGCCGCGGCCGTTCGCACCCATGAACCCGGTCGCGTGCGAATCGTCCACCATCACGAGCGCGCCATGGCGGTCCGCGAGGTCGCAGATGCCGGCGAGCTTCGCGATGGTGCCGTCCATCGAGAACACGCCGTCGGTCGCGATCAGTCGGGTGCGTGCGCCGCTCGCCTCCCTCAGGCGCTGCGCGAGTTCGTCGAGATCGCCGTTGGCATAGCGGTAGCGAGCCGCCCGGCAGAGCCGGATGCCGTCGATGATGCTGGCGTGATTCAGCGCATCGGAGATCACGGCGTCCTCTTCACCGAGCAGCGTCTCGAACAGCCCGCCGTTCGCATCGAAGCACGACGAATAGAGGATCGTGTCCTCCATGCCGAGAAAAGCCGACAGGCGCTCCTCGAGCTGGCGGTGGATCGCGTGCGTGCCGCAGATGAAGCGCACGGAAGCCATGCCGTAACCGTAGCGCTCGATGGCGCGCTGCGCCGCTTCACGCACCGCCGGGTGGTTCGCGAGCCCGAGGTAGTTGTTGGCGCAGAGGTTCACGACCTCCTGTTCGCCGCTCCTCACGACGGCCGCCTGCGGGCTCGTCAGGATCCGCTCGCTCTTGTAGAGCCCCTGGTTGCGCAGCTCGGCGAGCCCCGCAGCCAGCCGATCGAGGAATGCCTGGTCCATGACCCATTATACTTTGGCGGATGCGCACCACCGAGCACCGCGGCAACCGGCTCTTCATCGCCCTGACCGCCTTCTTCCTCGTCAATGCGCTGCTCGCCGAATTCGTCGGCGTGAAGATCTTCTCGCTCGAGGCGACGCTCGGCAGGCCGCCCGTGCACTGGGAACTCCTCGGAGTCGGCGGTACGCTCGATTTCACTGCGGGAGTGCTGTTGTGGCCGTTCGTCTTCATCATGACGGACGTCGTGAACGAGTACTACGGCGTGCGCGGCGTGCGTTTCATTTCATGGCTCGCCGTCGGCTGCATTTCGTATGCTTTCATCGCCGCCTACGCGGTGATTGCGCTCGCGCCGGCGGGGTTCTGGGTGGCGGCCAACGCCGGCCTCGGCGTGCCCGACATCCAGCACGCCTTCGCGCTGATCTTCGGGCAGGGGCTGTGGACGATCGGCGGCTCGCTGGTCGCCTTCATGATCGGGCAGCTGATCGACGTCGCGGTGTTCCACCGGATCCGTCACCATACCGGCGAGCGCTTCGTGTGGCTGCGGGCCACCGCGTCGACCGCCGTCTCGCAGCTGATCGACAGCTACGTCGTACTGTACATCGCGTTCGTCCTCGGGCCGCAGCGCTGGTCGAACGCGCAGTTCCTCGCCGTCGGCACGGTGAACTACGGGTACAAGATGGCGGCCGCAGTGGCGCTGATTCCGCTGCTGTACGTTTCGCGGAACCTGATCGAGCGCTATCTCGGCAGCGCGGGGGCCGAGCGCCTGCGCGTCGAGGCGGCGGCCTGAGCGCCTATAATCGATCCTTTTTACGGAGGAATCATCGATGCAGCCGAAATTGACCCCGGCGGGGCTGGTGTTGTTTGCGTTGTTTGCGTGCCGCCCCGCGGCGGCGGAATGGACCGGCAAGGCGGAGGCGGGCGTCGTCTTTGCGCGCGGCAACACCGAAACGACGACCGCCAACGGCAAGCTCGACCTGTCGAACGACCTCGACAAGTGGAAGCACTCCGCATACCTCGCCGCGCTGTACGCCGAGAGCGAGGACAGCGTCACCGACGAACTCGAGACTTCGGCCGAGCGTTACGAGGCGCGCTGGCAGTCCGACTACAAATTCACGCCGCGCGCCTACTGGTTCGGCGGCTTGCGTTACGAACGGGACCTCTTCAGCGGCTTCGACTACCAGGCCTCGGCGACGACCGGCGTGGGCTATCGCTTCATCGACACGGAGCGGACGAAGTTCTACGGCCAGGCGGGTGTCGGCTACCGGCAGATGCAGGACGCATTGAGCGGGGAGAAGGACGACGAGGTCATCTGGCGCGGCGATCTCGGTTACGAGCGGGTGCTCACGTCGAACACGAAACTCACCGACAAGCTGATCGTCGAGGCGGGATCGACCAATACCTTCGTCGGCAACGATCTCGCGCTCGAGGTGAAGATGAGCGAGCGCTTCGGGCTCTCGCTCGGTTACGCCGTGCGATACAATTCCGACCCGCCGCCGGGGCTCGAGTCGGCCGACACGTTGATGACGGTGAACCTCACGTATTCATTCTGAATCGCCGACACGCGCGGGCAGGAAGCACCCTATGCGGCTTTCGGGAATCGCAGCAGCAATCAACTCCACCTGGCTCGCGCCAGAAGAGCCGCTCGTGCGCGCGCTCGCGGCCCGCGCGCGGCTCGAACCCGACGCCCGGGCACGCGTCACGGCCCGTGCGCTCGATCTCGTGGCGCGCGTGCGCGCCGAAAAGGCGAGCGGCAGCCCGCTCGATGCGTTCCTGCGCGAGTACAGCCTCGCCTCGCGCGAGGGCGTCATCCTGATGTGTCTCGCAGAAGCGCTGCTGCGCATCCCGGATGCCGAGACGGCCGACCGGCTGATCGCCGACAAGGTGAGCGCCGGCGACTGGGCCGATCACCTCGGCGACAGCGAGTCGCTGTTCGTGAATGCATCGACCTGGGGGTTGATGCTCACCGGCCGCGTGGTGCAGGTCGATTCCGCAGCCATCGGCCAGGCGCGCAACTGGTTCGCCCGCCTCGCGAGCCGCATCAGCGAGCCGGTCGCGCGTGCCGCGCTGCGCCAGTCGATGAAGATCCTCGGCCACCAGTTCGTGATGGGCCGCAGCATCACCGAGGCGCTCGCACGGGCGGCAGGCAAGCGCGAGCGGGCATACCGCTACTCCTTCGACATGCTGGGCGAAGCGGCCCTCACGGCCGACGACGCGGAGCGCTATCTCGACAAGTATCGCGCGGCGATCGACGAGATCGGCGCGGCCGTGCCGGCGGGCAGCGCGCAGGGCGTGATCGAGCGGCACAGCATTTCCGTGAAGCTCTCGGCGCTGCACCCGCGCTACGAATTTGCGCAGCGCGAGCGCGTGCTCGTGGAACTCGCGCCGCGCCTGCTCGAACTCGTGCGCCGTGCGCGCGATGCCGGCATCGGCCTCACGGTCGACGCCGAGGAGGCGGATCGGCTCGAGCTGTCGCTCGAGCTGATCGACCACGTGCTCGCCGACGAGGTGACGCGTGATTACGCCGGCTTCGGTCTCGCGGTGCAGGCCTACCAGAAGCGGGCCCCGCAGGTGATCGACTGGCTGGCAGAGCGCGCCGGCGCGCTCGGGCGGCGGCTGTGCGTGCGGCTCGTGAAGGGCGCCTATTGGGACAGCGAGGTCAAGCGCGCACAGGAACGCGGCCTGCCGTCCTATCCCGTCTACACGCGCAAGGCGAACACCGATGTTGCCTACCTCGCCTGCGCGCGGCGGCTGGCCGCCGCCGGTGCAGTGATCTACCCGCAGTTCGCCACCCACAATGCGCACACGGTGGCCTACGTTGCCGAGCTCTTCGGCGGCAGCGGCAAGCCGTTCGAGTTCCAGCGCCTGCACGGCATGGGCGAGGAACTCTATGAACACGTGGTGGGCGGCGAGTGGGGCGACTACCCGTGCCGCGTCTATGCACCCGTCGGCGCGCATGCCGACCTGCTGCCGTACCTCGTGCGACGCCTGCTCGAGAATGGCGCCAATACCTCGTTCGTCAACCGGCTGGTCGACGCCAGCCTGCCACCGGAGTCGGTCGTCGCCGATCCGGTGGCCGACGTCGATGCGGCCGTGTCGGTCGCCCACCCCCGCATTCCGCTGCCGCCGGACCTCTACGGCAGCGAACGGCGCAATTCCCTCGGCGCCAACCTCGCCGACGGAGCCGAGGTCGCGGCATTGCACGCCGCGGCCGCGCGCAGCCAGGCCGAGCACTGGCATGCCGGCCCGATCACGGTCGAGAAGGCGGACATCGCCGAGACCCACGACATCGTGAGCCCGACGAACGAACGCGAGGTGATCGGCAAGGTCGCGAACGTCACGGCCGACACGGTGGCGCGCGCGGCGGCTGTCGCGCGTGCGGCGCAGCCGGAGTGGGACTCGCGCGGCGGCGCCGCGCGGGCCGCGCTGCTCGAACGCGCGGCAGACCTCCTCGCGGCCGAGCGCGCGGGCCTCGTGGCGCGTTGCATCCGCGAGGCCGGCAAGTCGATTCCGGACAGCATCGCAGAGGTGCGCGAGGCCGAGGACTTCCTGCGCTACTACGCGCTGCGCGCGCGCGCCGATTTCGAGGGCGATGCGGTCCTGCCCGGCCCGACCGGCGAGCGCAACTCGCTGCGCCTGCGCGGCCGTGGCGTGTTCGGCTGCATCAGCCCGTGGAACTTCCCGGTCGCGATCTTCACCGGGCAGGTGGCGGCGGCGCTGGCGGCCGGCAACACGGTGCTCGCGAAGCCGGCCGAGCAGACGCCGCTTTGCGCCGCCCGCGTCGTCGAATTGCTGCACGCCGCGGGCGTGCCGCGCGAGGTACTGCACTTCCTGCCGGGCCGCGGCTCGGTGGTCGGCGCGGCGCTGTCGCGCAGCGAGGATGTCGCCGGCATCTGCTTCACCGGATCGACCGAAACGGCGCGGCTCATCGAGCGCTCGATGGCCGCGCGCGAAGGCGCGATCGGCACGTTGATCGCCGAGACCGGTGGGCTCAATGCGATGATCGTCGACAGCTCGGCGCTCGCCGAGCAGGTCGTGCTCGACGCCGTCGCGTCGGGCTTCAACAGTGCCGGGCAACGCTGCTCGGCGCTGCGCCTGCTGATCGTGCAGGAGGAGGTGGCGCCGCGCGTGCTCGAATTGCTCGCGGGCTTCATGGACGAGCTCGTGGTCGGCGATCCGGCACTGCTCGCGACCGACGTCGGCCCGGTGATCGATCGGGATGCGCTCGCGATGCTCGAGGCGCATGCCGCGAAGGTGACGGCCGGCGCACGCTGGTCGCATCGCGTGCCGCTGCGCGGCGTGCCGCCGGGGCGGTTCTTCGCGCCGCTCGCGGTCGAGATACCGCGCATCGAGGACCTCGAGCGCGAAGTGTTCGGCCCGATCGTGCACGTCGTGCGCTACGAAGCCGCGAAGCTCGATGACGTGGTGGATGCAGTCAATGCACGCGGCTACGGCCTCACGCTCGGTGTGCAGACCCGCATCGACAGCCTCGCGCAGCGGGTCGCGCGGCGGGCGCGCGTCGGCAACGTGTACGTCAACCGCAACATGATCGGGGCGGTCGTCGGCGTGCAGCCCTTCGGTGGCTGCGGCCTTTCGGGCACCGGTCCCAAGGCCGGCGGGCCGCATTACCTGCACCGCTTCGCGACCGAGCAGACCGTCACGGTCAATACTGCGGCGGTCGGCGGCAACGCGACGCTGCTGTCGCTGGCCGAACAATGAGCGCCCTCAGCGTCTTCGACATCTTCAAGATCGGGATCGGCCCGTCGAGCTCCCACACGATGGGGCCAATGCGGGCGGCGCGCGAGTTCGCGCTGGGTCTCGGCGAGCGCGGCCTGCTGGATCGCACGCACGCGGTGTACGTGCGCCTCTACGGCTCGCTCGCCCTCACCGGTGCCGGCCACGGCACCGATCGCGCGGTACTCGCCGGCCTCGAAGGCGCCGATCCCGCGACGGTCGATCCGGACGCGATGCAGCGCGATGTCGCGCGCATCCGCGCCGAGGGGCGTTTGCAGCTCGCGGGCCGTCGCGGAATCGCATTCGACGAGCCGATGCAGCTCTTGTTCCTCACCCACGAGACGCTGCCGGCGCATCCGAACGGCATGCGCTTCGCCGCGCTCGACGCTGCGGGAAAGGTGCTCGCCGAGGAAGAGGTCTATTCGGTGGGGGGAGGGTTCATCGTCAGAGCCGGGAGCGAACGGCCAACCACCGACAGCCAGACGGCGAACGGCCAGGCGGCGGGCGGCGTGCCCTATCCCTTTGCGACGAGCGCCGAGCTGCTCGGCCACTGTCGTGCGAGCGGGCTCGAGATGTTCGAGCTGCTGCAGGCGAACGAGCTCGCTTGGCGAGCGCAACCCGAGGTGCGGGCCAAGCTGCTCGAGATCTGGCGCGTCATGCAGGCCTGCGTCGAGCGCGGCTTCCAGCAGCAGGGCGTGCTGCCCGGCGTGCTCAAGGTGCGGCGTCGCGCGCCGCGTCTGCACCGGATCCTGGCCGAGTGCCCGCCGGACCGGCCGGTCGACTCGATGGAGTGGGTGAACGCCTGGGCGCTCGCGGTCAACGAGGAAAATGCCGCGGGCGGCCGCGTGGTCACGGCGCCGACGAACGGTGCGGCGGGCATCGTGCCGGCCGTGCTGCAGTACTACACGCGCTTCGAGCGCGGCGCGAGCGAGGAGGGCATCCTGCGCTTCCTGCTCACGGCCGGCGGCATCGGCATGCTCTTCAAGCAGGGCGCCTCGATTTCCGGCGCGGAGATGGGCTGCATGGGCGAGGTGGGGGTCGCCTGCTCGATGGCAGCCGCGGGGCTCGTCGCAGCGCTGCACGGCACGAACGAGCAGGTCGAGAACGCCGCCGAGATCGGCATGGAACACAACCTCGGCCTCACCTGCGACCCGGTCGCGGGCCTCGTGCAGATTCCCTGCATCGAGCGCAACGCGATGGGCGCGGTGAAGGCGATCAACGCCGCGCGCCTCGCGATGCGCGGCGACGGCTCGCACAAGGTGTCGCTCGACCAGGTGATCGCGACGATGCGCCAGACCGGCCACGACATGTCGACGATCTACAAGGAAACCTCCCAGGGCGGACTCGCGGTCAACGTGCCGGAGTGCTGATCAGGGCGCGGCGAGCGGTGCGTGCAATGTGATGACGAGCGTCTGTGATGGCTCGAGCCGCGCAGAAACCTCCCAGCCCATTGCGTGCGCGAACTCGCGCACGAGCGCGAGGCCGAGCCCCATGTGCACGCCGCCGCTGCGCGCGGCTTCGCCACGCCAGAACCGCTCGAACAGGTGGGCCACGTCGGCGGCGGTGAGCCCGGGGGCCTCGTTGCCGACCGTGAGGGCATAGCCGCTGCCGGTGGCCGCGCCGGTGACGCGGATTGCAGTGCCCGCCGGCCCATACTGAACCGCGTTGTCGAACAGGTTCGCGAGGGTCGACTGCAGCAATGCCGGGTCGGCGCTGACGGTTGCCGCTGCGAGCCCGAACTCGCACCGCATGTTCCGCGCCGCGGCGCCGGCCGCGAACGGCTGCCATGCACGCTGCACTGCGGCCGACAGCTCGACCGGTTCCATGGCGGCCGCGAGCTGGCCGGATTCGCTGCGCGCGAGCGCCAGCAGGCGCGTCACCAGCGCTTCCATCTGCGTGGCGATCGACAGGGCATCCTCGTCGGTGCCCGGGGGCCGCGCGTCCGGCCACTTGAGCGCGGTCTCGGCGAGGGCGCGCAGCTCCGCGATCGGCGTGCGAAGTTCGTGCGCCATGGCGGCGCTCACGCGCCGCTCGCGCTCGAACGACTCCTCGAGGCGCGTGAAGAGGGCATTCAGCGTGGTCGTGATGGGCGCGAGCTCGCGCGGCAACCCGCTCGTCGCGAAGCGGGTGTTTAGTGTCGTTGCGTCGACCCGCGAGACGTCGGTCGCGAGGCGATCGAGCGGCTTGAGACCCCGGTACAGGAGCCAGGGCACGAGCAGTCCGATCGCGAGCAACAGGCCGGCCGCCCAGCCGGCCGTGCCGGCGAGCAGTTCGCGCAGTTCGCTGTCGAGATGCTCCGAGCGGCTCGCGACGACGAGGCGCAGGGTCGGCGTGTCCACCTTCGAGCGCTTGTCGGCCCGTCGCGGCTGGAACTCGATGCCGACCGCGCGCGCCGGCTTGCCGCGCGCGAGGTGCAGAAAGAAGTACTCCGGATCGTCGAGGCTCCCGGATTTCAGCGGCAGGCCGGATTCGTTCTCGAGACTCTCCGAACGCGCCAGCGTCTGCCCGTCGCTGTCCCAGAGTTGATAGAAATCACGTGCCTCGTCGTCGTCGAACCCGTGCATGAAGCGGTCGCTGAAGGCGAGGCGCACACGGCCGTCGTTGTCCACGGTCGTGAGCGTGCTGATGGCGCGGGCCTTGGCGATCAGCGCGTCGTCGAAACTGTCGATGAACTCGTCGCGCACCGCGAAGTACAGCGCGACGAGGCCCGCCGCAAATACCGCGAACAGCGCAAGCAGCAGGCTCACGGTCAGCCGGCGGCGGATCGATGGGCTCACGGGGCCGTGCCGAACACGTAGCCGAGGCCGCGGCGCGTGCGGATCAGCGGCAGGCCATTGCCGCCGGCGAGCTTGCGCCGCAGGATGCAGACCGCGGAATCGACTGCATTGCTCACGGGACTCGTGGCGTCGTTGTAGAGATGTTCCTCGATATCGGCGCGCGGAACCACTTCGCCCCGGCGGCGCGCGAGGTATTCGACGAGATTGTATTCACGCGCCGTCAGTTCGATCGTGCGCCCCGCGCGCGTGACCGTGCGCTGCAATGTGTCGATGACGACGTCGCCGACCTGGATGACGGTCTGCTTCGCGCCATACGCGCGGCGGCACAGCGCCTCGACCCGGGCCAGCAGTTCCTCGAGCGCAAAGGGCTTCACGAGGTAGTCGTCGGCGCCGATCCGCAGGCCCTCGACCCGGTCGGCGACGGTATCGCGGGCCGTGAGCAGCAGCACATGGGCGTCGTTGCCGGCGGCGCGCATGCGCTTCAGCATCGTCAGGCCATCGATCTTCGGCAGCATGATGTCGAGCACGATGGCGTCGTAGGTGGCGGTCTCGATGCGCCACAGGCCTTCCTCGCCATCGGCCGCGGTATCGACGGCGTAGCCCGAGCGCTCGAGCGCCGCAGCGACGCTGCGCGCGAGCCTCGGCGAGTCCTCGACGTACAAAACGCGCATCGCGTTGCGCCCCGAATTGCGGCCTGACCGGGGCCATGATGCCTCGCGATACGTTATCCGTCGATTACGCGGCGTCCCCCGTGCGCGCCGCGCGCCGCCGGTCACTTTCCTTCAGCACGCGCTTGCGCAGTCGGATCGACTGGGGGGTCACCTCGACGAGCTCGTCGTCGTCGATGAACTCCACGGCCGACTCGAGCGTCAGCTCGACCGGCGGCGTCAGGAGGATCGCGTCGTCCTTGCCTGCGGCGCGGATGTTCGTCAGCTGCTTCGTCTTCGCGGGGTTCACGACGAGGTCGTTCTCGCGGCTGTGGATGCCGATGATCATGCCCTCGTAGATCTTCTCGCCCGGCGCAACGAACATGCGCCCGCGCTCCTGCAGCTTCCACAGGGCATAGGCGACCGCGGTGCCGGCTTCCGCCGAGATCAGCACGCCGCTGCGGCGCGCCGGCACGTCCTCCTTCATCGGTGCGAAGTCGTCGAACACATGGCTCATGAGCCCGGTGCCGCGCGTCAGGCGCAGGAACTCGCCCTGGAAGCCGATCAGGCCGCGTGCCGGGATGCGGTAGTCGAGCCGGACACGCCCGCGCCCGTCGGGCGCCATGTCCTGCAGCTCCCCGCGGCGCGTGCCGAGCGCTTCCATGATGGCGCCCTGGTGGGACTCTTCGACATCCACCGTGAGCAGCTCGTACGGTTCGTGCCGCACGCCGTCGACCTCGCGCGTGACGACCCGCGGCCGCGAGACGGCGAGCTCATAACCCTCGCGGCGCATGTTCTCGACGAGGATCGTCAGGTGCAGCTCGCCGCGCCCCGACACCAGGAACACGTCGGTGTCTTCGGTATCGGCGACGCGCAGCGCGACGTTGGTCAGCAGTTCCTTCTGCAGGCGATCGCGGATCTGGCGGCTCGTGACGAACTTGCCCTCGGTGCCGGCGAGCGGCGAGTTGTTGACGCGGAAGTTCATCGTCAGCGTCGGCTCGTCGACCCGGAGCGCCGGCAGCGCCTCCGGTTGCTCCGCGTCCGCGAGCGTCACGCCGATGCCGATGTCCTCGATGCCATTGACGAGCACGATCTCGCCGGCGGCTGCCTCTTCCATCGGGACGCGCTCGAGGCCGCGAAAGCCGAAGAGCTGATTGACGCGCACGCGCTGCGGCGCGGCCGAGCTGTTCATCAGCATCACGTCGTCGCCGGCGTGCAATGTGCCACGGCGGATGCGGCCGATGCCGATGCGGCCGACGAAGCTCGAATAGTCGAGCGCGGAGATCTGCAGCTGCAGCGGCGCGGCCGGATCGCCGCCCGGCGCAGGCACGTGCGCGAGGATCGTGTCGAAGAGCGGACGCATGTCCGCGCCCTGCGTCGCGGGATCGAGCGACGCCCAGCCGTTCAGGCCCGAGGCGTAGACGATCGGAAAGTCGAGCTGCTCGTCGGTGGCGCCCAGCTTGTCGAACAGGTCGAAGGTCTGGTTGACGACCCAGTCGGGCCGCGCGGCCGGCCGGTCGACCTTGTTGACGACGACGATCGGCTTCAGGCCGAGCGCGAGCGCCTTGCGCGTCACGAAGCGGGTCTGCGGCATCGGCCCCTCGACGGCGTCGACGAGCAGCAGCACGCCGTCGACCATCGACAGCACGCGCTCGACCTCGCCGCCGAAATCGGCGTGGCCCGGCGTGTCGACGATATTGATGTGCGTGCCGGCGTAGTCGACCGCCGTGTTCTTCGCGAGGATCGTGATGCCGCGTTCGCGCTCGATGTCGTTCGAATCCATCACGCGCTCGGCGATGTGCTGGTGCGCGGCGAAGGTGCCGGCCTGGTGCAGCAGCTTGTCGACGAGTGTCGTCTTGCCGTGATCGACGTGGGCGATGATGGCGATATTGCGAAGCGGGCGCATGGGGCAGGCCGGGACCGGACAAAAAAGGTCGCGGAGGATAGCATGAAAGGAGCCCGAAGCTCACGGTGGGGAACCGATGGCGGATGGCCGGAGGCAAGGCGCGGAGTCGGCGTGTCGCGGTGGGAGGTCAGTGGTCGTGACGGGAAGCGAGGTGGAGAGGTACCACGGACCGCCGTCGGCGCTGCGCTTCATGCCACCCGCGTTCCTGCCCCGTCGGAAGCCGGATCCCGCGCGGCCATTTCCGGATCTGCGCGCGGCCTGGACCGGCTTCGCAATCCAGCCGGCGGACCATCGTGCACTGGCCGTGTCGTGTGGCATCGAGGATGGATCGGACGACGCCGTGCGCGTGCTCTTGCCGCACATCTTCGGCTTCCGGCTGTCGATGGCGCTCCTCACGCACCCGCGCTGGCCGCTGCCCATCTGGCACGCCTTGCAGGTGCGCAATCGCTTCCTGCTGCACGGCCCGCCGGCCACCGTGATGCGGGGAGAGCTGCATGCGTCGGTCGCCGGCTGGCGCGTGCTCGCGAAGGGCGTGGAGGTGGATCTGCATGCCCGACTCGTCGACAGTGCCGCCTGCGCGTGGGAGAGCATCGCCACCTTCTACTACCGGGGGCGGTTCGCCCGGCAGGCATCGCCGGGCGAGCCTGCCGGTGCACCGCGCGAGTCGCCGCGGATGGAAATGTCGGGCGATCCGGTGGCTCGCTGGGTGACCGGCACATCGAATCGCTGGCGCTTCGCCCGGTGGACCGGGGACTACAACGGCCTGCACCAGTGGGACTGGTACGCGCGGCGCCTGGGGTTTCCGGTGGCTTTCTCGCATCCGCATCGCGTGGCCGCGCAATGCCTCGCGCGCCTCGCGTGCGCGTTCGATGGCGCGCAGCAACTCGACCTGTGGCTCAAGGGGCCGGTGCCCTACGGTGTGGCGGTACGCCTCGATGCACGGCGTGATTCCGACGCCGGCGGCACCGACTTCATGTTGACGACGGAGGGCGCGTCGCGCCCCGCGCTCGCAGGGATGTGGCGCCCTCTGGCCACGAGCCAGTCGGCATGAGCCATCAGCTGTCCGCTGCGACCGCCTGCCAGCCCTCCGCCCCGCAGTGGAGCGTGACGCACGCGCCCGTCGGCAGACTCCGCGGCGCGACATCCGGCGCGAGGCGCCGTGCATACTCGCTGATGCCGGGATTGTGACCGACGAGGAGCAGGTGACCGATCCGTGCGTCGGCGCCGTTCACCACCGATGCGAGCAGGTCGGGCGTCGCGAGGTAGAGGACGTCGATGCGCGCGACGAAGCGGGGCGCGATGCCGAGTTCGCGCGCGAGCGTCTCGGCGGTCTCGAGGGCACGAGCCGCGGGGCTCGTGAGCACGACATCCGGCAGCGGCACGCCCTGTGTGCGCAGGCGGCTCGCGGCGTCGGCGGCTTCGGCGAGACCGCGGCGCGTGAGGGGGCGGCCGAAATCCGCCGCCGACGATTCCCTCCACTCGGCCTCGCCATGCCGGACGAGTGTCAGGTACTGCATCATCGGACCTAGAACATGCCTGTCTGCAGGCGCGCGGCTTCCGACATCATCGACTGGGTCCACGGCGGGTCGAACACGAGCTCGACGGTGACCGTGCGGACGGTCGGGATGACTTCCACCTTCTCCTTGACATCCTGGACCAGGATCTCGCCCATGCCGCAGCCCGGCGCCGTGAGTGTCATTTTCACGTCGACATCGTGCGTGCCATCGTCGTTCGCCGTGACGTCGCACACGTAGACGAGGCCGAGATCGACGATGTTGATCGGAATCTCCGGGTCGTAGCAGGTCGCCATCTGTTCCCAGATGAGCTTTTTCAGGTCATCGAGCGTGGCATTCGGCGGCAGTTCGGGCGCCTTCACCACTTCCTGGCCGATGGCCTCGGCATGCTCGCCGGCGAGCCGGAAGAGGTTGCCGTCGATGTAGAGCGTGAAGCTCCCGCCGAGCGCCTGCGTGATGTAGCCCGCCTGGCCCGGTTTCAACGTCACCTCGATCCCGGCGGGGACCATCACCACCTTCACGGGCTCCCGTACGACAAACGGCTGATTCTGGTGCGTGCGCATCGCTACTCCGTCGTCACCGGCACGCACTCGTGCGCGAGCGCCGCATTCAGCGTGTGCCAGCAGAGGCTCGCGCACTTGACGCGCGCCGGGAACTCGCGCACGCCGGCGAGGGCCGCGAGCTTGCCGAGCGACGCCGGCGGCTCCTCGCTCGCGCCGGTCAGGGTCGCGTGCACTTCGTCGAAGAGGTGCCGGATCGCGGCGCGGTCCTTGCCCTTGACGGCCTCCGTCATCAGCGAGGCCGATGCGACCGAAATCGCGCAGCCCTTGCCGTCGAAGTGCACGTCGCGGATGCGATCGCCGTCGAGCTGCACGTACACGGTGAGGCGATCGCCACACAGAGGGTTGTGGCCATCCGCGCTTGTGTCGACGGGCGACAGCGGGCCGAAGTTGCGCGGCTGCCGGTTGTGATCGAGGATCACGTCGCGGTAGAGCTCTTTCAGGTCCATCAACCAAACACCTCGTGGGCCTTGTGCAGGGCGGCGACCAGCCGGTCGATGTCGGTGAGGTCGTTGTAGCAGCCGAACGAGGCGCGTGCTGTCGCAGCGAGCCCGAAGAAATCCATCACCGGCATCGCGCAATGATGCCCGGTGCGGATCGCGACGCCCTCGTGGTCGAGGATCGTGCCGAGGTCGTGCGGATGGATGCCGTCGATCGTGAACGACAGCACCGCCGCCTTCTCGGCGGCCGTGCCGATCACGCGCAGGCCGGGCAGCTGCTGCAGCGCTGCGGTCGCGGTCGCGAGCAACTGCTGCTCGTGTGCCCGCACGGCCGCCGGTCCGATCGAGTCGAGGTATTCGATCGCTGCGGCGAGCCCTATGGCTCCCGAGATGTTCGGCGTGCCCGCTTCGAACTTCCACGGCAGGTCGTTGTAGGTCGTGCCCTCGAAGCTCACCGACAGGATCATGTCGCCGCCGCCCTGCCACGGCGGCATCTCGCGCAGCAGCGCTTCGCGGCCGTACAGCACGCCGATGCCGGTGGGGCCGTAGATCTTGTGGCCCGAAAACGCGTAGAAGTCGCAGCCGAGCGCCTGCACGTCGGCGCCGCCGTGCGGCACTGCCTGCGCGCCGTCGAGCAGCACCGGAATGCCGCGTGCGTGCGCGGCAGCGACGATCCGTGCAACGGGCAGCACGGTCCCGAGGGCATTGGAGACATGGGCGGTCGCGACGAGCCGCGTGCGCGGCGTGAGCAGCGCCGAGAATTCGTCGAAGCGCAGCTCACCGCGCTCGTCGATCGGCGCGACGCGCAGCGTGGCGCCGGTCGCCGCGGCGGCCATCTGCCAGGGCACGATGTTGGCGTGGTGCTCGAGCCGGGTGAGCACGATCTCGTCGCCGGAGCCGAGGCGCGGGCGCGCAAAGGCGTTGGCCACGAGGTTGATCGCCTCGGTCGTCCCGCGCGTGAAGATGATTTCCTTCGTCGAGCGCGCATTCAGGAAGCGGCGCACGCGCTCGCGCGCACCCTCGTAGGCCGCGGTCGCCTCCTGCGACAGCGCGTGTACGCCGCGATGGACATTGGCGTGCAGGTGCGTTTCATAGTGATCGACGGCCGCGATGACCGCACGCGGCCGCTGGGCCGACGCCGCGCTGTCGAGATAGGTGAGCGGCCGGCCGTTCACCTGCCGCTCGAAGATCGGGAAATCGGCCCGCACGCGGGCACTGTCGTAGCGGCGTGCGCGGCCGGCGAGGGCGGTGGCGGTCATACGAGCTCCCGGGCGACCTGCGCGTCGTCGCCGGTGAAGCGCTGCGCGAAGGCGCGTTCGATCGCATTGCGCAGCGCCGGAATCCCGATGCGCGCGACGAGTTCCGTCAGGAACGCCCACTTGAGGAGGCTGCGGGCCGTGCGCGGCTCGACGCCGCGCGACAGCAGGTAGAACAGCATGTCGTCGTCGAGCTTGCCGGTCGTCGCGCCGTGACTCGCCTTGACGTCGTCGGTGTAGATCTCGAGCTGGGGCCGCAGGTCGATCTCGGTGCCGGGGCCGGCGAGCAGGCCTTTCAGCGACTGGCGCGACGCGGATCGCGCGGCGCCCGGGCGCATCACGATGTGGCCGTTGAATGCGACGCGTGCGCGGCCTCCTGCGATGCCCCTGAAATCCTCGGTGGTTGTGGTGTCCGGCGCCGCATGTTCGATGGCGGCATAGGCATCGTCGACCTGGCTCGCGTCGGCTGCGACCGAGCGGGCGTAGGTGATGCGCGCGCCGCGTCCGGCGAGACGCGCGTGCAGGGTCGTGCGCGCCGACTGCGCACCGAGCGCCACCGTATCGAGCACGTAGTGCGCATCGGCGGCCACGGTGGCGCGCAGCGTCTCGACATGGGTGGCGAGCGTGCCGAGCTGTTGCAGGCGCACGTGGTGGACCTCGGCACCTTGCCCGAGCGCGATATCGACGGCGCCGTTCGAGAATGTCGCATGCTCATCGACGCCGATGTGGCGTTCGATCAATTCAAGACGCGAGCCGGGGGCCGCACGCACGATGAGCGCCGGATGGGAGGCGTTGTCCGCGGCCGGTGCGGTCGCGACCTGCAGGACTTCGATGCCGCGCGTCGGCTCCGCGGTGGCGCTGACGGCGAGCGTGTCGGTGGCGAACGCGACGGCCAGCGTGCCGAAGCGCTCGTCGACGTTGTCCGCGGCGAATGCCGCATCGAGCGGCGCGCCCGTGCCGACCGTGACGCCGGCGTCGGTGCCTGGCGCGGCCGACAGGGCCGCCGCAAACAAGCCGTCGACGACGACATAGCGGGCAAAGCCCGGCAGCGGCGGGGGCAGCAGCGCGCGCGCGCGCTCGATCGCCGCAGGCGCGAGCGCGAGCGGCGGTGCGAACCGCACGGTTTCCAGTGCCCGCAGGTTCGCGTAATGCCAGTTCTCGTTGCGATTGACCGGCAGGCCATGGGCGAGCGCGGCGCCGAGCGCGGCTTCGCGCGCCGCGCGCGTGACGATGGCCGCCGGCAGCGATTCGGCGACGGCCGCGTGGTCCGCTGCGAAGCGCGGGGCGGCGCTCATGCGGCGCTCGCCTCCAGTACCCAGTCGTAGCCGCGCCGCTCGAGTTCGAGCGCGAGCGACGGGTCGCCGCTGCGCACGATGCGCCCACGCGACAGCACGTGCACGCGATCGGGCGCCACATGGTCGAGGAGGCGCTGGTAATGCGTGACCAGCACGATCGAGCGCCCGGGGCCGCGCAGCGAATTGATGCCCTGCGCGACGATCTTCATCGCATCGATGTCGAGGCCCGAATCGGTCTCGTCGAGCAGCGCGAGCTTCGGCTCGAGCACCAGCATCTGCAGGATCTCGTTGCGCTTCTTCTCGCCGCCCGAGAAGCCCTCGTTCACCCCGCGCGACAGGAACGCCTCGTCCATCTGCATGAACTTCATCTTGCCGCGCACGAGCTCGAGGAACTCGAACGCATCGACCTCGGGCTGTCCTGCGGCCTTGCGGCGGGCGTTGAGCGCCGCCTTCAGGAGATACACGTTGTTGACGCCCGGAATCTCCACCGGGTACTGGAAGCCGAGAAACACGCCCGCCTGCGCACGTTCCTCGGGCGCCATCGCGAGGAGGTCGCGGCCGCCGTAGCGGACCGAGCCCTTGGTCGGCTCGTAGCCCGGGCGGCCGGCGAGGGTATACGCGAGCGTGCTCTTGCCCGAGCCGTTCGGGCCCATGATGGCGTGCACTTCGCCGTCCGGCACGGTGAGCGACAGTCCGTTCAGCACGGTACGCGCTCCCACGTTCACATGGAGATTGTCGATTTCGAGCATGGTCAGCCTACGGCTCCTTCGAGCGTCACGGCGAGGAGGTTCTGCGCCTCCACGGCGAATTCCATCGGCAGCTCCCGGAAGACGCTCTTGCAGAAGCCGCTCACGATCATGTTGACGGCATCTTCGGGGCCGATGCCGCGTTGCAGGCAGTAGAAGAGCTGGTCCTCGCTGATCTTCGAGGTGCTCGCCTCGTGTTCGACCGTCGCGGTCGGATTCTTCACTTCGACGTAGGGGAACGTGTGGGCGCCGCATTCGCCGCCCATCAGCAGCGAATCGCACTGCGTGAAATTGCGCGCGCCGTGCGCGCCCGGCAAAATGCGCACGAGGCCGCGGTACGTGTTCTGGCCCTTGCCCGCCGAGATGCCCTTCGAGACGATCGTGCTGCGGGTGTTCTTCCCGATGTGGATCATCTTCGTGCCGGTGTCGGCCTGCTGGTAGTTGGTCGCAGTGGCGACCGAGTAGAACTCGCCGACCGAGCCCTCGCCGCGCAGCACGCAGCTTGGGTACTTCCAGGTGATCGCCGAGCCCGTCTCGACCTGCGTCCACGAGATGTGGGCGTTGCGCCCGCGGCATTCGCCGCGCTTGGTCACGAAATTGTAGATGCCGCCGACGCCATTCTCGTCGCCCGGATACCAGTTCTGCACGGTCGAGTACTTGATCTTCGCGTCATCGAGCGCGACCAGTTCGACGACCGCGGCGTGCAGCTGGTTCTCGTCGCGCATCGGGGCCGTGCAGCCCTCGAGATAGGACACGTGCGAGCCCTCGGCCGCGACGATCAGCGTGCGCTCGAACTGGCCGGTCTTGGCCGCGTTGATGCGGAAGTAGGTGGACAGCTCCATCGGGCAGCGGACACCCTTCGGCACGTAGACGAACGAGCCGTCGGAGAACACCGCCGAGTTGAGGGTCGCGTAGAAATTGTCGGTGTAGGGCACGACCGTGCCGAGGTAGCGTTCGACGAGTTCCGGGTGATCGCGCACCGCGTCGGAGAACGAGCAGAAGATCACTCCGGCCTTCGCGAGCTTCTCCCTGAATGTGGTTGCGACCGAAACGCTGTCGAACACCGCATCGACCGCGACGCCCGCGAGCCGGGCGCGTTCGTGCAACGGCACGCCGAGCTTCTCGTAGGTGGCGAGGAGCTTCGGGTCGACCTCCTCGAGGCTCTTCGGTGCGTTGGCGTCGATCTTCGGCGCCGAGTAGTACGAGATGTCCTGGTAGTCGATCGGGTTGAAGCGCACGTGCGCCCAGAGCGGCTCGCGCATCTTCTGCCAGTGCCGGAAGGCCTTCAGCCGCCAGTCGAGCAGAAACTGCGGCTCGCCCTTCTTGCGCGAGATCAGGTGGATCACGTTCTCGTCGAGGCCCGGCGGGACCGTGTCCGACTCGATGTCGGTCACGAAACCGTGCCGATAGCTGCGCCCGACGAGGGTCTCGAGTTCGGCGGCCTCGGTCATGACGCACCCCGCGTGCGGGTGCCGATGATCTTCACCTCGCGCTCGAGGATCGGCAGGTGGACGGGCTCATTCTCGAGCCCTGCAAGTTGCGCCAGCGTCACGTCCTGCAGGGAACGGCGGATCGCGCCGCTCACGCTCTGCCAGGCGCGCGACACGCGGCAATGACCCTCGATGTCGCACTGGCCGGGGCTCGATGCGCATTCGGTGAGGGCCAGCGGCCCTTCGAGGGCATCGAGGATGGCCGCAGCGCTGATGCTGTCTGCGCGGCGCGCCAGCTGATAGCCGCCGCGCAACCCGCGTGTCGAGGCGACGAGGCCGGCGCGGTGCAGCTGCTTCAGCAGTTTGCTCACCGTGGGCGGTGCGATGCGCGTACGCGCCGCCACCGCAGCGGCGGTCATCTGCGGCACCGGCGAGCGCGCCAGTGCGGCGAGGATCACCGTCGCGTAGTCGGTCATGCGACTGATGCGGATCATATAGGGGACTATTTTAGTCCTCTTTCGGCCCGGCTGCAAAATCCCGTTTCGTTATAATCGGCGCCCTGACACACATACGAGCAGAGGACGGACCGCGATGGACAAGGCAGGACTCGAGCGCGTCGCGTGCGCGATGGTCGCAAAGGGCAAGGGCATACTCGCGGCGGACGAGAGCTCGGGCACCATCAAGAAGCGATTTGACGCGATCCGGCTCGAATCCACCGAGGAGCACCGTCGCAGCTATCGCGAAATGCTGTTCACGACGACCGGCATCGGCCAGTGGATCAGCGGTGTCATCTTCTATGATGAAACGCTGCGCCAGAAGACGCGCGACGGCGTGCCGTTTCCGACCTGGCTCGAACAGCAGGGCGTGCTGCCCGGCATCAAGGTGGACCTCGGCGCGAAGGCGCTGGCGGGCTTTCCGGGCGAGACGATCACCGAGGGGCTCGACGGCCTGCGCGATCGTCTGGTCGAGTACTACAAGCTCGGCGCCCGCTTCGCCAAGTGGCGCGCGGTGATCGACATTGCGGACGGCATTCCGTCGCGCTTCTGCATCGAGGCGAATGCGCATGCCCTCGCGCGCTATGCGGCACTATGCCAGGAACAGCAGATCGTCCCGATCGTCGAACCCGAAGTGCTGATGGACGGCGGCCATTCGCTCGAGCGTTGCGAGGAGGTCACGAATGCGGTGCTCGCGGAAGTGTTCGGCCAGCTCGACCTGCACCGCATCCATCTCGAGGGCATGGTGCTGAAACCGAACATGGTGATCTCCGGCAAGAAGGCTGCCAATCGGGCGACGCCGCAGCATGTGGCCGAAGCCACGGTGCGTACGCTGAAGCGGCATGTGCCGTCGGCCGTTCCGGGCATCGCGTTCCTGTCGGGTGGGCAGAGCTCGCCCGAGGCGACCCTGCACCTGTCGCTGATGAATCAGCTGGGGTCCCTGCCGTGGAACCTCACGTTCAGCTATGGCCGCGCGTTGCAGGATACGGCGCTCAAGGCCTGGGGCGGCAATGCGTCGGCCTTTGCGGCCGGCCAGAAGGAGTTCGCCAAGCGCGCGCGGCTGAACAGCCTCGCCACGACGGGAAGTTACGCCGCCTCGCAGGAGGCCGAAGCCGCCTAGCGGCCGGCGTCGTTCGAGCGCGTGACCGAGAACGTTCGGCCGGCCACCGCGTCGGCAGCCACCGACGCGGTGGTCGAAGTGCGCGGCGTGCACTACGCAGTCGGGCGTCGCGAAATCTTCGCCGGGCTCGACCTCGCCGTACGCCGCGGTCGCGTGACGGCCATCATGGGGCCGAGCGGCACCGGCAAGACCACGCTGCTGCGCCTCATCACCGGGCAGATCGCGCCGGCCTCGGGCGAGGTGCGTGTGTGGGGTGAGCGCGTCGCGCACCTCGGTCGCCGCGAACTGTTTGCGCTGCGCCGGCGCACCGGCATGCTGTTCCAGAACGGCGCGCTGCTGACCGACCTCGACGTCTTCGAGAACGTCGCATTTCCGGTCCGCGAACACACGAATCTCCCCGAGCCCCTGATCCGCGAACTCGTGCTGACGAAGCTGCACGCGGTCGGCCTGCGCGGTGCGGCGCGTCTGATGCCGAGCGAGCTGTCGGGCGGCATGGCCCGGCGCGTCGCACTCGCGCGCGCGGTGGTGATGGACCCCGAACTGCTGATCTATGACGAACCGTTCGTCGGCCTCGATCCGATCTCGATGGGCGTGATCGTGCGGCTGATTCGCCAGATGAACCGCGTACTCGGGATCACGAGCATTGTTGTCTCGCACGATGTGCACGAACTCGCCGCGATCGCCGACGACAGCTACCTACTGTCGCAGGGGCGCTGCGTCGCGTCCGGCAGCCCTGAGGACCTGCGGCGCAGCGACTCGGAGGTCGTGCGGCAATTCCTCGATGGCGTCGCCGACGGGCCGGTGCCGTTTCACTACCCGGCACCGGACTATCGCGACGAGCTTCTCGGCGGCACCGGACGCATGCGAATCGGGGGGCGTGCGTGAGCGTCGTACCGGCACGCGACGGGCCGATCACGACCATCCTGCGCCGCATCGGCGCCGTCGTGGTGTTCCTCGCATCGATCCTTGCGCAATGTGTGCCCGCGCTCGCGCGCCCACGCCTGATCGTGCACCAGATCTACAACGCCGGTGCGCGCTCGCTGATCATCATCATGCTGTGCGGCCTGTTCGTCGGCATGGTGCTCGGCCTGCAGGGCTTCGACCTGCTGCAGCGTTTCGGGTCCGAGGACGCACTCGGCGTCGCGGCGGCCCTCGGGCTGCTCAAGGAACTAGGGCCAGTCGTGACTGCGCTGCTGTTCGCGGGCCGCGCCGGCACGGCGCTTACGTCCGAGATCGGCCTGATGCGCACGACCGATCAGCTCACCGCGATGCAGATGATGGCGGTCGACCCGATGCAGCGTGTCGTCGCGCCGCGTTTCATCGGCGGCGTGTTCGCGATGCCGCTCCTCGCCGCGATTTTCAGCCTGGTCGGACTCTTCGGCGCACAGCTCGTCGGCGTGCAGATGATGGGCGTCGACGCCGGCGCGTTCTGGTCGCAGATGCAGGGCGCGGTGCGGCTGGACGACGTTCAGGAGGGATTCATCAAGAGTCTGGTATTCGGTACCGCATGCAGCCTGGTTGCTGTGTACGAGGGGTACCATACCGAACCGACCGCCGCGGGCGTCGGGCTCGCGACGACGCGCACCGTGGTGACGTCGTCCGTCCTGACGTTGTTGCTCGACTACATTCTGACCGCCGCATTCCTGTAGAAGGTTCGACACCATGCGTCCCAATCGCGCACTCGAAATCGGTACCGGGCTGTTCGTGCTGCTCGGCTTCGCCGCGCTCCTGTTCCTCACGACGCAGTTGCCGGGCAGCGGCGTCCAGATCGGCGGTGCGACGGGCTACGCCGTGAGCGCGCGCTTCGACAATGTCGGTGACCTGAAGGTCGGCTCGCCGGTGACGCTGGCGGGCGTGCGCATCGGCCGCGTTGCGGCCATCGCATTCGACCCAACCGACTTCAAGGCGGTCGTCACGCTCGATATCGACAAGCGCTACGACCACATTCCGGACGACAGCGATGCGAGCATCCAGACGGCGGGCCTCCTCGGCGGCAAGTACGTCGGCATCGGGCCGGGAGGTTCGGAGACCTACCTGCACGCCGGCAGCACCATCGAGTTCACGCAGTCGGCGATCGTGCTCGAGAACCTGATCAACAAGTTCTTTGCGAATTTTGCGAGCGGCCGCGGCGCAGGCAGCGCGAGCGAGCCGCAGGAGTCGACGAAACCATGATGAAGACAGTGACCTTGTTGTTTGCGTGCACGGTAGCTGCGACCCTCGCGGCGGCGCCGGTGGGTGCCGCCGATGCCGTCGATACGAGCGGCCCGGGGCAATTGATCGAATCGGCCGCGAACGCGATGCTGAAGGAACTCGACGCGCATCGCGCCGACTATCGCAAGGACCCGAAGAAGATCGACCAGCTGGTCGACGAGGTACTGTTGCCGCACTTCGACACGCAGTATGCGGCGCGGCTCGTGCTCGGTGCACACTGGCGCACGGCCACGCCGGCCCAGCGCGAGCGTTTCATCAAGGGATTCTACGAGTCGATGCTGCGCAACTACGGGTCGGCACTCGTCGATTTCACCGGCGACCGGCTGAAGGTCTTCCCGGCGCAAATCTCGCCCGACGGCCAGCGCGCGACCGTGCGCACCGAGGTCAAGCGCAGCAACGGTGAGCGGGTGCCCGTCAACTACAGCCTGCGCAAGACCGACGCGGGCTGGAAGGCGTGGGACGTCACGATCGAGGGCATCAGCTACGTCAAGAGCTTCCGCGACGACTTCGGCGCCGAAATCGACCAGAAGGGGCTCGATGCCGTCATCGAGCGGCTCGAAAAGGCGGCATGACGGACGTGGCGGCCGGCCGGATCCAGGTGGGCGAGCTCGCGCCGGGGCGCCTCGCGCTGCGCGGCACGCTCGATTTCGGAACGGCGCGACTCGCGCGGGAAGCCGGCATCGCCTGGTTCATGCGCGACGGTGCGCGCGACTGGGTCGTCGATTGCAGTGGGCTCGAATCCGCCAACAGCGCGGCGGTCGCGGTCCTGCTCGACTGGCTCGCGACCGTGCACAGGGCCGGGGGACACCTGCGATTCGAGGGCCTGCCGGAGCGTGTGCGTGCGATCGCCGAAATCAGCGAGGTCGGGGAACTGCTCGAAACGGGCGTCTGATTCGCGCGGGTCCCTGCGCGCAGCCTCAGGGGGGCGGCGTATCCGCCGCATCCGGCTCGTCATCCGGAGCGATTTCTTCGTCCACCGGCGGCGCCGCCACATTGCCGTCGTGTATCGCGTACTCACGCTGCTGGAACCAGGCATTGCGTATGAACGAGTACGGATCGTAGACGTCCTTCAACGCGTCGGTGGCCGGCAGCAACCGGGCACGCCGATCGAGCAGCCGCAGGCCGTCGAGGCCCCATTGCCAGCGCCAGTCGTCGACGTAGTGCACCGGATCGGCAAAGCGGTCCGGCACCTTGGCGATGCCGTCGCGCAGCGACGAGGGCCCGAGCAGCGGCAGCATCAGGTACGGGCCCGACCCCACGCCCCACCGGGCGAGCGTCTGCCCGAAATCCTCGTCGTTCCGGTCGAGTCCGGCGGCCGTCGCCGGGTCGAACAGACCACCGACGCCGGCGACGGTATTCAGCAGGAAGCGACCGAGGTCGCTGAAGCCCTCGCGGACCTTGCCCTGCAGGAACTGGTTGACCACCGTTGCGGGATAGGTGGCGTTGCTCCAGAAATTGCTGACGCCGGTCTGCACGACGGGTGGCGTGATCCTGCGGTAAGTGCGCGCGACGGGGCGCGCGACCGCACGATCGAGCGCGTCGTTCATCGTGTACATCGTGCGATTGAACTTCTCGAGCGGATCCCGGGGATCCGGTCGCAGGGGCTGGGATGAGCAGGCAGCGATCGAAAGCGTGGCGAAGGCCACGGCGAAGCGGGCGAACATCCGGGAATTCTAGCAGTTCATCGCCATGGGCAATGCGCTCTCATGCGAGCACCCCTCTCCCGGCCATGTACCACGAATAGGCGCCGAACAGGATGAGCAGCAACGCGATGATGGCGCTGGTCACGGCCATCTGCGGGCCCATGACGGTGCCGCCGTCGGTCAGTACATACGTGTAGAGCAGGCTCGCGAGGAACGCCGCGAGCGCAATGACGAAGACCGCGAATGCGAGCTTCCTGCGCAGCAGCAGCAGGATCGAAGCCAGCATTGCCCCGAGCACGCCGATGGCCCAGGTGAGCGTCATCCAGGGCGGCATCCCCCGGTAGTGCGCGATCTGCTCCGGAGTCATGCCGACGCTCGCCATGTACTCGGCGCCGCGCGCCATGCTCATCGTGAAATCGAACACGCCGATCGAGTTGAACAGGACGGCGATCGTGCCGACCAGCCAGAGATGCCACGGTGCCCTGGACGTCATGGTGGTCAGCCTTTCTTGCGTCCCCGTTCGATCGCTTCCTTGACCTCGTCCATGCGCGCCTGGAAGCGCTGGCGTTGCACGGAGGTGAGATTGGGCGCGGCGAGCGCCATCTCGAGTTGCTGGACCGACAGCGGCAGGTTGCCGCTCGCGATATGGTATTCGCTCATGTAGTAGTACGCATCACCCGTGTCGCCCGCGGCGCTGGCCGCGAGCGCGGTGAGCCGGATCTGCTCCGGCGTCGGCGGCACGTTGTTGAACAGGTCGAGCAGAATGGCGTGCGCCTCGCTCGCGCGTCCGGCGCGCATCAGCGCCTCCGCGTAGTGCACCGTGAGCGGCACGTTGCGCGGCGACAGCCGCAGCGCTTCGGTGAAAGTCGCGAGGGCGGCATCGGTCGCGCCTGCGGCCATCTGTGCCTGGCCGAGCGCGGCCGCGATCATCGGGCTGCCCTGCTGGCGCTGGTGCAGCTCGTAGAGGATCGCGACGGCATCGGTCGCCTCGCCATGCCCGAGGTCGGCGAGCGCCTGTCCATAGCGCTCCCCGACACCGTCGTGGCCTGCGGCGATCTCGCCCTCGTAGTAGACGCGCAGATCCGTGTCGCTCGCGGCGCCGAGCACGCGTGCCCGTTCACGCGCGACCTGGTAACTGACCTCCGGCCGGGGCTTCGGCACCGGATACTCCCTGGCGCGATCGCGCGATTCGGCGATGCGATTGGCGGTCACCGGGTGGGAGAGGATGAACTCCGGGATGTTCTGGCCCGAAAGTCCCGCGCGGCGGCCGATCGTCTCGAAGAATGCGGGCATCGCATTCGGGTCGAAGCCGGCGCCGGCGAGGAAGCCGATCCCGATCCGATCGGCTTCCTGCTCGTTCGAGCGCGTGTAGTTGATCTGTTGCTGGGCCGCCGAGCCCTGCGCGACCGCGATGGCCGCCTGGGCCGCATCGCCGCCGCCCGCGGCGCCGAGCAGGATGCCCGCGATCACCATGGCTGTCGTCGCGAGGCTCTGGCGACTCGCGGCGCGGATGCTGCGCGCGATGTGCCGCTGGGTCACGTGCGCGATCTCGTGGGCGAGCACGCTCGCGAGCTCGGATTCGGACTTCGTGGCAAGGAGCAGGCCCTGGTTCACGCCGATGAACCCGCCGGGCAGCGCAAAAGCATTGATCGACGGGTCGCGGACGAGGAAGAACGTGAAGCGCTCGCCGTCGTCGGTCGCCTGCGCGGCGATGCGCGAACCGAGCGCCTGCAGGTAATCGCCGATATCCGGGTCCTCGATGATCTGCCCCTGCTCGCGCAACTGGCGCATGACCGTGAGGCCGATGCGATATTCGTCGCCGCGCGTGATGATCGCGTCGACCGGGTTGCCGAGGTCCGGCAATTCGTCACCCGAAGGCGCGGCCGCCGCCGCCGTGGCGGCGCACGCGAGGAGCAGTACCCAGGGCTTGTTCATGTGCCGTTCGACAGCGCGCGCCGCCCGAGGTTCGGCGCCGCCCCCTCAGAGGATCTCGGACGCGTGGTCCGCGAGCCGCGAGCGCTCGCCGCGCACGAGCGTGATGTGCCCCGCGTGGCCCCAGCCACGGAAGCGATTGACGACGTAGGTGAGCCCCGAGGTCGTCTCGGTGAGGTAGGGCGTGTCGATCTGCGCGATGTTGCCGAGACACACGAGCTTGGTGCCCGGTCCGGCGCGGGTCACGAGCGCCTTCATTTGCTTCGGTGTCAGGTTCTGCGCCTCGTCGAGAATGATGAAGCGGTTCAGGAACGTGCGGCCGCGCATGAAATTCAGCGAGCGGATCTTGATGCGGTTGCGCAGCAGGTCGTTGGTCGCAGCGCGGCCCCAGTTGCCGCCTTCCTGGCTCTGCGTCAGCACTTCGAGGTTGTCCATCAGCGCGCCCATCCACGGCTCCATCTTCTCTTCTTCGGTGCCGGGCAGGAAGCCGATGTCCTCGCCGAGCGGGATCGTCACGCGGGTCATGATGATCTCGACGAAGCGGTTGCTCTCGAGGGTCTGCATGAGGCCGGCGGCGAGCGTCAGCAGCGTCTTGCCGGTGCCGGCCGGACCGAGGATCGACACGAAGTCGATCTCGGGGTCCATCAGCAGGTTGAGCGCGAAATTCTGCTCACGGTTGCGTGCCGTGATGCCCCAGACACTGTGGCGGTCGCTGCGATAATCGCGCGTCAGCTCGACCGTCGCCGTGTCGCCGTCGATCTTGCGCACGATCGCCTCGATGCCTTGCGCATCCTGCTGGTAGACGAACTCGTTCGCCTGCCATTCGTGCACGACGGGGCCGGTCAGCGTGTAGTAAGTGCGTTCGCCGTCCTTCCACGAGCGCATGTCCCTGTCGTGCCGCTCCCAGAAGTCGGCGGGAAGCTGCGCGTGGCCCGTGTAGAGGACGTCGGCGTCCTCGATCGTCTTGTCGCTGTAGTAATCCTCGGCGTGCACGCCGACGACCGCCGCCTTGATGCGCAGGTTGATGTCCTTCGACACGAGCGTGACGCGCGCATCGGTGTGCAGCGCCTGCAGCGCGAGCACCTGCGAGAGGATCGCGTTGTCGCTGCCGTGTCCCGGCAGGTAATCGGGCAGCGCGGAGGCGAGCTGGCGTGTCTGGAAGTACAGGCGCCCCGACGACGGCTTCTTGCCGTGGTTGCCCGAATAGCCGGACGGCAGCGGCAGCCCGGCGTCGATCGCGTCCTTTTTCGCGTCGCGCATCAGCTCGTCGAGGAAGCGGCTGACCTGCCGCACGTTGCGCGAGGCTTCGGAGAGGCCCTTCTTGTTGGCATCGAGTTCCTCGAGCACGATCATCGGCAGGTAGATGTCGTGCTCCTCGAAGCGGAAGATCGAGGTCGGATCGTGCATCAGCACGTTCGTGTCGAGCACGAAGATCCGGCGTTCGCGGGGGCGGGGGCGGGTTTTCAAGTGTTCGGTTCGGTTTTCCGGGCTGCGTCCGGCACTGGCGCCGTCAGAGATGCTTCGCCGCTTCAAGGACTTCCTCCGCGTGGCCTGCCACTTTCACCTTGCGCCATTCGCGCGCGAGCCTGCCGGCCGGGTCGATCAGGAAGGTGCTGCGCTCGATGCCGAGGACCTTCCGGCCGTACATGTTCTTCTCCCGGATGACATCGAACAGCCGGCAGGCCGTTTCGTCTTCGTCGGCCAGCAGTTCGAACGGGAAGCGCTCCCGGGCGCGGAACTTCGCGTGCGACGCGCAACTGTCGCGCGAGATGCCGAAGACCGCGGTCTGCGCGCGCCGGAAGGCGGCGTGCAGGTCGCGGAAATCCCCGCCCTCGAGCGTGCATCCCGGCGTCATGTCCTTCGGGTAGAAATACAGCACGACCTTGCCGCCCTTGTGGTCGCCGAGGCGCCAGCGGCGGCCGTCGCTTTGCGGGAGCGCGAGGGCCGGCACCCGTTTGCCGACCTTCACGACTTGACCGGCTCCATGATCGCGTCGAGGTTCAGCGAGTCGCAGAAGTCCATGAACTCCTCGCGCAATTGCGCCAGGTGGATGCGGGTCGGGATATTGACGATCATCTGCACCGCGAACATCTGCGCACCGGTGTGGGCCGCGGCATAGACACGCGTCGAGAGCTCGGCGATGTCGATCGCGCGGCTCGAGAAGAAGCCCGAGAGCCCCGACACGATGCCCGTCTGGTCGAGGCACACCACGTCGATGGAGTAGGGCACCATGTCGGTGCGTGCACCGCGCGGCTCGGTGCGCTTCACGTTCACCGTGAGGCCGCTCGTCTCGCCGAGCTTCTTCAGTTCGGTTTCGAGCTTGGCGAGCGAATGCCAGTTGCCGGACACGAGCAGCAGCATCGCGAACTCCGAGCCGAGGTTCGCCATGCGACTTTCGCTGATGCTGCCCCCGCACTCGGTGATGACGCGCGAGAGCTCGTGGACGATGCCGGTACGGTCGCTGCCGACTGCCGAGACGGCGAGATGTTGCTTCACAGGGCGAGTGTACCGGTCGGCGGGCGCAATGCGAAACGGTTCCGCGAGGCGTCGCGCCGCGGCTTGCCTCGTACCGGCGTGCCCCGTACCATGCCGCGGCTCCCTGCCACGTTTCCCCGGACCTCCGATGTTTTCAGGCAGTCTCGTCGCCGCCGTCACGCCGATACGGCAGGGCGGCACGATCGATCTTGCGGCGTGGCTGCGCCTCATCGATTTCCATGCCGCGAACGGCACGCGCGGGTTCGTCGTCGGCGGCACGACCGGCGAGTCCGCGATGCTCACCGATGCCGAACTCGACGAGCTGACGCGCGAGGCCGTGCGCCACGCCGCCGGGCGCCTCGCGGTGATCGCGGGCGCGGGCACGAGCAGCACCGCGGCCAGCGTGGCGCGCGCCGCGCGCCTTTCGGCGCTCGGTGTCGATGCGCTCCTCGTCGTGACGCCGGCCTATGTGCGCCCGACACAGCAGGGGCTCTATCGCCACTTCGAGGCGGTCGCCGCGGCGAGCACCGTGCCGGTGATCTTGTACAACGTGCCCTCGCGCACGGCGGTCGACCTGCTGCCGGCCACGGTCGCGCGGCTCGCGGCGCTGCCGCGCGTCGTGGCGATCAAGGAAGCCGTCGACTCGATGGATCGCATCGACGAACTCCTGCGCCTCGTGCCGCAGGGTTTCACGGTGCTGAGCGGCGACGATGCGACCGCCTGCGACGCCGTCGCGCACGGCGCGCGGGGCGTCGTGTCGGTGACTGCCAACGTGGCGCCCCGGCAGGTCGCGGACGTGATGTCGGCCGCCCTGGCGGGCGATGCCGCGCGCGCAGCGGCACTCGATGCCCGTCTGGCGGAACTGCACGAAACCCTGTTCATCGAACCGAATCCGATCCCGGTGAAATGGATCGCGCATCGCCTGGGACTCGTCCCGGCCGGCCTGCGCCTGCCGCTGACGCCGCTCGAACCCGCTCACGAGGCGCCGCTGCGGCGTGCGATGATGGCCGCCGGCATCGCCCTCGATTGAGGAACTTCGCATGAGACATTGGCTGATCGTGCTTCTCGCCGCCACGACGCTCGGTGCGTGCCGCTCGCTGGGAGGCGGCTGCGGGGCGCCGCCCGAGTACACGAATTCGGACAGCATTCCACCGCTCGAGGTGCCGCCCGGCATGGACATGCCGAACACCCGCGGTGCACTGCGCATTCCCGAACTCGATACGCCGGAGCGACCGCGCGGGCGCGACGAGCCTTGCCTCGATCAGCCGCCGACGTACGTGCCGCCTGCGAAGCCGGCGCCGCAACCGCAGGCCTGACAAGCCTGATATCATGCAAAATTGCCCGTAATTCATTGATTCCGGAGAGGTGGCCGAGCGGTTGAAGGCACTTCGTTGGAAGCGAAGCAACATCCAAAAGGTGTTCGAGGGTTCGAATCCCTCCCTCTCCGCCACTGTGGATACATATGACCGACCATGGTGGCTCGCATCGGTTCCTCCGCGACGACCAGCCGCAAACCCCGCCAGGCCCGGAAGGGAGCAACGGTAGCGACGATGTCGGGTGCCGGGGGGTCGGCTGGTGCGGGCCGCCTCCACTCTTGAACCCATGAGCTACACCGCACTCGCACGCAAATGGCGACCCCGGCGCTTCGGCGACCTCGTGGGGCAGGAACATGTCGTCAAGGCGCTGTCGAACGCGCTGGCGGACAACCGCGTCCATCATGCGTTCCTGTTCAGTGGCACGCGCGGTGTCGGCAAGACGACCATCGCGCGGATCCTCGCCAAGTGCCTCAACTGCGAAACCGGTGTGACTGCGGAGCCGTGCGGCAAGTGCGCCGCCTGTCGCGCGATCGACGAGGGCCGCTTCGTCGACCTGATCGAGGTCGATGCCGCCTCGCGCACCAAGGTCGACGACACGCGCGAGCTCCTCGAGAACGTGCAGTACACGCCCGCGGCCGGCCGCTACAAGGTGTACCTGATCGACGAAGTGCACATGCTGTCGCAGCATTCGTTCAATGCGCTGCTGAAGACGCTCGAAGAGCCGCCGCCCCACGTCAAGTTCCTGCTCGCGACCACCGATCCGCAGCGGCTTCCGGTCACGGTGCTGTCGCGCTGCCTGCAATTCAACCTGAAACGGCTGCCGGTCGCGTCGATCGCCGCGCGGATGGCGGAGATCCTCGCGGCCGAGAGCGTGCCCGCCGAAGCCGCAGCGCTCACGGCGCTGGCGCGCGCGGCCGACGGCAGCCTGCGTGACGGCCTGTCGCTGCTCGATCAGCTGATCGCCTTCGGTGGCGGCGCCGTGACGGCCGCGGCCGCGCGCGAAATGCTCGGCACGATCGACCGGGATCGGGTCGCGGCGATTGCCGATGCGATCGCGACGGGCGAAGCCGCGCAGGTCATCGAGGCGGCGCGCGCCCTCGAGGAATGGGCGCCGGATTACGGCGCAGTGCTCGATGAACTGGCCGGTGTGCTCGTGTGCACGGCGCTGAAGCAGGCCATCCCCGACTACGATCTCGCCGAGCGCGCCGATGCCGCGCTCATCGAGCGCCTCGCATCCTCGATCTCGCCGGACGACGTGCAGCTCTATTACCAGACCGCGATCATCGGCCGGCGCGACCTGCCGCTCGCGCCCGACCCGCGTACCGGCTTCGACATGGTGCTCCTGCGCATGCTGGCATTTCGCTACGGTGCGGCCGCGCGGCCCGCCACCGCGCCCCGGCAAACGGCGCGGCCGGCCACCGGGAGCGGTGCGCCGGCCCCCGCG
>JABAQU010000031.1 GCA_019187185.1 Steroidobacteraceae bacterium
CGCGGGCCGCATCGCCCGCGCGCGCAGCCTCGGCAGCGGCCACCTGCGCGAGCCCCTCGGCCGGCGCGCTCGCACCCGGCTGCATCGTGCGCGCGCTCGTGAAGTCGCGCCGTGCCGCGGCGAGGTCACCCGAGCGCAACGCGCTGAAGCCATTCGCGAGCACTCGCGCATATTCGCTCGCGCCGGCCGCGCTGCGCGCCTTCGCGAGCCCTGCCCGCGCCGGTGCATTGGCCGGATCGAGCGCGAGGGCCTTCTCGTACCATTCGATGGCCTCCGCGGTACGCCCGGCGCTCGCGGCATTGGTCGCCTGCGCAACGAGCGGCATCGCGGCCTCGAGCGCGCGCGTGCGCGCAAGCCCTGCGGCGGCCTCGCCATTGCTCGGATCGATCCGTGCCGCGAGTTCGAATGCGCTGCGGGCACGGGCCGGTTCGCCCGCTTCGAGCGCTGCCGCGCCGCGCCGCAACTCGCCGGCGAGCGCATCCGGCGCACGGGATTCGATGTCCGCGAGCGATTTGCCGGCGGCGCGATAGCCTGCGATCGCGGCATCGACGTCGCCATCGGCCGCGCGCGCCGCGGCACTGTCGACGGCACGCTTCACGGCCGCAAAGTCGGCACCACCCCAGACACCCGCGGCACGGGCCTCGATGGCGGCCAGCCGCTTCGCGATGCCGCCCTGCAGGTCCGCGAGTGTCTTCGCAGGATCGGGCTGCGGTGGCGCATCGTCCCCGCGTGCCCCCGGGATGCCGGGCTCGACCGCCGCGGGCGGCGCGGCGGCCTGCGGCACGAGGCGCGGCAGCAGGAAGAACACGAGGCCGAGTGCGATCGCCGCGACCAGGAGCCCGGCCACGAGACCTGTGTGGCGCCGCCGCGCACTGCGCGCGGGTGGCTCCGGCACGGCTACCGGAGCCACGACGACCTCGTCCGCGGGACCGGCGGCGCCCCACTGGTCCTGCACCGCTGCGGGCAGCTCGATCGCGATCGTGCCACCCTCGCCGGGGGCCACTTCGCGTGCGGTCACAACGATCGGTGCGGTGCTCACTGCGACCGGCGGCTCCGGCGGTGGCAGCGCCTCTTCGCTCAGTGCTTCGGACTCGATCGTCACGGTGTCGTGCAGGCAGGCGTGCAGCTCGTCGATGACTGCGCGCATCGTCGCGGGCCGGCCGTCGCGGGTCTTGGCGAGCATCCGCATCACGAGCGCGATGAGGCGCGGCGGGGCGGCGCGTGTCGGCTTCAGCTCCGGCGCCGGCTCTTCCAGTACGCGTCGCGTCTCGAAGTGCGGATAGAACGGCGGGTAACCGGCCAGCAGTTCGTAGGCGAGCGTGCCGAGGCCGTAGATGTCGTCCGACGGCGCCGGCGGCTCGCCGCGCAGCGCCTGCGGGCTCGCGCTGAACGGCGAGCCGTGGTCGGCGAATGGGCTGCCGCCCGCGAACGACGCGACGCCGAAGTCCGCGATCAATGTGTGACCGGCATCGTCGAGCAGCACGTTGCCCGGCTTCAGGTCGCGATGCACGACACCCCGGCCGTGCGCGTGCTCGAGCGCCTGCGCAATCTCGATCAGCGCCGGGACGATGCGCGTATAGGGCTCGCCGCGCAGCACCGCGAGATCGCCGCCTGGCGCGAGCGCCATCGGCAGCACCAGCGTGCCGTCGCAGTTCTGCGGCTCGTACAGCTTGAGGATGCCCGGATGCCCGAGCTCGCGCGTCGCGGCGTATTCGTGCTCGAGCACGGCCCAGGCGTTCGCGGCCGCCGCGCTGTCGCGCCTCAGGATCTTGAGGGCGACATCCTCGCGCCGCACGATGTCACGCGCGCGCCAGACCTCCGAGTGCCCGCCCGCGCCGATCTGCGCCATCAGCGTGAAGCGGCCGCACAGGCGGTCTCCGCGTGCCGGGTTCGGCATGCGCTCGCACGTACTCACTCGTTGCGGGACACCGGTGCAGGTGTCGGTGCGGGGCCCGTGGCGACCGGCGTCGCTGCGGCCGTGCCACCCGTATCCTCGAGATAGATCTGGTGCAGCAACTCGCGCCACTCCCGGTACTGCTCGTCCGCCGTGCCGGTGAGCTTGAGCGTGCGGCCCTCGACTTCGACGACCTGCGGGGTCACTTCCGCACGGAATGTGTCCGCGAGTTCCTTCAGCGCTTCGGCGTGCACCTTGGCTTCGGAGTATTTCTTGATGCCGGACATGATGCCCGCGACGCCGCCGACCGCGCCGGCCGTGCGCGCCGCACTCTGCACATTGCGACAGGTGTAATCGCCCGACGAGCACTGGTTCGGAATCAGCACGCTGCCGAGTACCGCCGCGGCGCCGAGCAGCGTGCGCGTGCGTGCCGAGGCGCGCGCGCGGTCTTCCTTCTCGATCTCCTGCTGGCTCACGCGACGGAAATTGCCGTAGGAACTCTCGATCTTGTCGCCGAAATTCGCGTAGTAGCTGCTGACCGTGTCGATCACCGCGAGATCGCGCTCGCGGATGCGTTCGATACGCTCCATCACCGGATCGTCGTCGGCCGGCAGTCGCACCACGCGCGTGATGCCCTGCCCGTCGGTGGCGAGATACCCGCCGGTTGCCGCAGGCGCAAACTCCTGCGCGAAGCGCAATGATGCGACGCGACGGATGTCGCGCCGCGCAGCCGACGTGAGCGCCGTCCGCGCCGCGAGCATGTCGTTCGCGATTTCCGAATAGACATTCTGGAACGGATCGCGCGCCTCGAGCGAGGCTTCGGTCTTGTAGGAGCCGAGATCCGCCTCGCCCTGGTATTCCTTGTCCCTGATCCACACCCGTCCGGTGGAGTCCGTCACGTTGATCACGAGCGCGAGGTGCGCGCCTGTCGACTCGAGGATCCGGCCCGTGACGCTGACGTCGACGACCGCCTTGTCCGGTACCACCCGCACGGCGCCCCACTGGCCCGAGGACTCTAGCGTCGCGCGCAGCAGCCCCGGCAGGTAGCCCGCCTCGGCGCTGCGCACCTCCGGATAGATGCGCTTCTTCGCGAGCGCCTCCTCGTCATCCTTGATCGCGGCGGGAATGTTGGCGTCGAAGACGTGCACGCCGACATCGAGCAGTTCCGCTTCCGGAATCTGCGTGGTCGCCTGCACCGGATTGACCTTCGGCATCGGTCGCGTCTCGCTCGTCACGCACGCCGCGAGTGCGCAGGCGAGCGTCGCGAGCAGCGCTCCGCGCAGGCACGTGGCGCGATGCCGGTGGTTCGATGCGCTCATCCGCCTCGCACGCTCTTCTTGTAATCCTCGTACTCTTTCCAGAGCTTTTCCTTCAGCTCCGGATCTGTTTCCTGCTCGGCCGCACGGCGCAGGCGGCGCGCGACGATGTCGTCGTCACTGCCGTCCGAACGTTCGACCGCGCCCTTGCCGGTTCCGCCCGTCCCCGCACTCGTGCGCGCCGGTCCGGTCGCACCCTGTTCGCCACCGGTTCCGGTCTGTGCCCCGGCGCTGCGGTCGGACCGCAGGTCACCGGGCCGGCTGCCCGAATCTGCCGTCGCAATGGCGCCGTCCGCGGCGTCACTCGTGCCGCCCCCGCCCGCACGGCTGTCGCGCTCTCGCGCGATGCCTTCCTGTTCCTTGCGGATGCGCTCGTCGAATGTCCCCATTGATTCATCGAGGCGACGATCAACCGCCGCGCGGCGCTCATCGGGGGTTTGCGCCGAACCAGTCGGCACCTCGGCGCCGCGGCCCGCGGCGCCCTCGCCCGCGGAGCCGTCGCCGGCAGGATCGTCACCGGCGGCGCCGTCTTTCGTGTCGGCAGTCCCGTCCTTCGTGCCGGCGGCGTCCGTCGGCGCGGACGCCGACCCGTTCGCGGCGGTGCCGCTCGCCGTCGACGTCGTTCCGCCCGTGGTCGACGGCAGCCCGGTGCCAGTCGACGGCATGCCGCTGCCGGTCGACGGCATGCCGCTTCCCGTCGAATCTGATGATGTGCCGCTGCTGCCCTCGCTGCCGCCACCGCCGCCGCTTTGCTGCGTGGCGCAACCCGCGGCGAGCAGCGCCGCGATCACTCCCGGTATCCATCCCGCGTGAGCACGCATGGTTCACCTCGCGTCCTGGGCGGACCTGGCGCGCGGCGCCGCGAGATCATCGCCGACGAAGAAGCTGCGCAACTGCGCGGCCAGGCGATTGCAGGCCGTGCCCTGCACGCGCGCGATGAACGGCAATGGCACGACGGCGCCGATGATGGCCGACGTACCCGTCACGTTCGTGCCGACCGTGCCCGCCGATTTGGCCTCGCGCAAATCCCAGATCGTGGCCTCGTAATCGGATTCCTTTTCCCACCAGCCGAATCCGATGCAGCCCGCCGCGCCCGGCGCCGCGCCGCACGCGAGACTGCCGCCGCCGTCGGTGCGGCGCGTATCGCCGTCGAGCCAGACGATGTAGCGCACGCCGCTCGCGGCGATGCGTTCGCTGACGCCCGGTTGCTCGAGCAGCGTGGTCACTGCCTCGGGCCGCGACGGTGCCGTGCCCGGTTCGAGCCAGGGAAACAACGCGTCCACGAAGGCGTCATTGCCGAGGACACGCAGTCCGCGCTTGCCCTCTCCCAGATTCTCGCCGACGCAATCCATGAAGCCGTCATCGGTGCCTGCGCCTTCGACTTGCGGCTTGGCGAGCACGACGACGGCTTCCTCGCTCGTGATATGGGTCGGCAATTCGCGCGATTCCTCGATGCGCGCCTGCATGCAGCCGCCGAGGCTCACGAGCCCCGCGACGGCGAGCGGTATGGCGGCCCTGGACATCATGGGTACCCGGAGTATGCCACGGGGTCGATGAGGGGTCAGACCTCGTGGTGGCGTTGCGGTTCCGTCGGCCTGGCGTGGCTACAGCAGCGGGATCTGCAGATCGCTGTCGCGGGGTGGACGAAAACGCGTGGTGTCGAGCGTGAAGCCCATGCGGGATTCGAGTCCGAGGCGGCGCGCAGCCACCTCGAAGCGCTGCTTCAACAACGCGGCGTCGACACCGGAGCCCGTCATCCGGCTGCCGAACCGCGGGTCGTTGTCGCGTCCGTCGCGCATCGAGTGCACGCGCGCCATCACGTGCCGCGCACGGTCCGGGAAGTGCGCGAGCAACCAGTCGCGAAAGAGGTCCCTGACCTCGAGCGGCAGCCGCAGCACGACGTAGCCCGCGCAGCGCGCACCGGAGCGGGCCGCGGCCTCGAGCAGCCGCTCGAGCTCGTGGTCCGTAAGGGCCGGGATCACCGGCGCGACCAGCGTGCCGACCGGCACACCGGCATCGGCGAGGCGCCGGATGGCACCGAGGCGGGCGAGCGGCGAGGCCGTGAGGGGCTCGAGGCGGCGCTTCAGATCCGGATCGAGGGTCGTCAGGCTCACCATCACGCTCACCAGCCGCTCGCGGGCCATCGACGAGAGGATGTCCAGATCGCGCTCAATGAGCGCACCTTTCGTGACGATCGAGACAGGATGTCGACAGTTTTGCAGGACTTCGAGGATGGATCGCGTGACCTTGAGGCGTTTTTCCACCGGCTGGTACGGATCGGTGTTGGCGCCGAGCATGATGAGGCGTGGCACGTAGCCGGGCTTGCCGAGTTCGTGGCGAAGTCGCTCCGCCGCCCGCGCCTTGAAGAAGAGCCTTGTTTCGAAGTCGAGCCCGGGGGACAGGCCGAGCCAGGCGTGTGTCGGGCGCGCGTAACAGTACACGCACCCGTGCTCGCAGCCGCGGTAAGGGTTGATCGACTGCGAGAAACCGATGTCGGGTGAGTCGTTGCGCGAAATGACCGTGCGCGCGGGTTCCGGTTGCACGCTCGTCGCCACGCTGTCCGGCGCCGGCTCCGTGTACCAGCCGTCGTCGATCGCCTCACCGTGGTGCCGCTCGTATCGCGCCGGCGGGCTCGAAACCGCGCCGCGACCTTTCAACATCCGCGACATTTCGTGACTGTACGAACATACAGCCCGCGCGTCCAGCGGCTCGTAGCGCGCTGCGGGAACTCAGTGTTTGACGACGCGGCCGCCCTTCATCACGAACGTCACGCGCTCGAGTTCCGTGATGTCCTGCAGCGGATCGCTGCGCACGGCGATCAGGTCGGCCGCCTTGCCGGCGGCGAGCGAGCCGATCTGGTCGGCGAGGCGATTGTGTGCCGCGCCCGCCGTGGTCGCCGCGCGTATGGCCTCGATCGGCGAAAAACCCGCCTTCAGCATCAGCGCAAACTCGCGCGCATTCTCACCATGCCTCGACACCGACGAGTCCGTGCCGAACGCGACCTTCACGCCCGCATCGTGAGCCCGGCGGGCCGCATCGATCATGTGCGGCCCGACGTCCAGGGCCTTCTGCCGCACGGCGGGGCTCATCCAGCTCGCCGAGCGCGCCTGCGCCATTGTGGTCTCCCCGGCCAGCAGCGTCGGCACCAGATACGTGCCGTTCGCCTTCATCAGGCGGATCGATTCCGCATCGAGATACGTTCCATGTTCGATCGAATCCACGCCCGCCCGCAGGGCCGCATTGATGCCATCGGTGCCGTGCGCGTGGCAGATCACGCGGCGCCCGAGCGCATGGGCAGTCTCCACGATCGCCTCGAGCTCCTCGTCCGTGATCTGCTGCCCGACACCTGCCGCGATCTCGGAGGTCACGCCACCGGTGGCCGCGACCTTGATCACATCAACGCCACGTTGCACGGCCTGCCGCACGGCGCGGCGGCAATCGTCCGCACCCGAGCACAGGCCCGGATGAGCCATCGCCTGCATGATCTCGGAACGAAAGCCGTGCAGCGTCGTGTGGCCGCCGTGCACGCCCACCGTGCCGGAGGCGATGATCCGTGGCCCCTGCACGATGCCGGCCTCGATCGCATCCCGCAGGGCGAGAATGGCGTCGGTCTGCGCGCCCGGATCGACGATTGTCGTGAAACCGGCCTCGAGTGTGCGATGCACGTATCGCAGGGCGTCGAGCGCCACAGCTGCGGCCGACTTCCTGACGATGTCGAGCAGCGTCGTCGGGCCGCTCTCGAAGGTGATGTGCACGTGGCTGTCGATGAGTCCCGGCAGCACGAAGCGGTCGCGCAGGTCGATCGTCTCGCCAGCCCCGGTCCTGAAGCCGTCGTGGATTGCGACGATCCGGCCATCGACGATCTCAATCGTCTTGTCATGCGCGACACGCCCATCGGCCGGATCGGCGAGCAGCCGCCCAACCTGCACGAACGTCGCCTGGCCGGCCTCCGCCGCGTGCACAGGCCACACGCCGGCCAGCACGAGCAGTGGGACGAACCAGCGGGTCAGCGTACGTCGACGCATGTCACTTCCCGTCCGCATCGCGTTTCAGAAACGGTAGGTCACGTCGAAGCCGCAAGTGCGCGAGTCACCCCACGCGATAGCCGCCAAACAACGCGCCGTTGATGAACCAGCACTCCTCGTCGGTCAGGTTTTTGTTCCAGGCCGCCAGTTGACGCCCGCTTCTGCGATGCACAGTTGCGGGTCGCTCGCCGCTACGCGCCCCGGGTTTCGTGTGCAAATTTCCAGCGGCGGCGCGGAGGCGTACTCGTGCTACCGGGTCTGCGCCTTCGCTTCAGGCGCCTTGAGCACGATGGTTCCTTCGGTGACGCTGTTCATGTTGTTGAACTCGCCGTTCCACTCGTTGAAGGAAATCGAGTCGCCATCGCGCGTCAGCTTGCTGGTCAAAGTACCGGTCGCACCCTTGAACCTGCCGGTCCCGCCCACCACTTCGGATTCCAGATCAAACGTGATGTCTCCCTCCGCATTGATGCAGCACAGACCCGACTTGGTGCGATAGATCAACTGATCCAGGTCGCTGTCGAACGTCACGACATTGGTCGCTTCCAGGATCTTGTACTCATACTTGGTGTTTGCCGGGCACTTGCTCACCTCGACTCGTACCGGCTCGACCATGCTGTGCAGGATGCCGAGCCCGAAGGTCCCGTTGACACGTGCATGGTTCATGCTCGCCGGGGGCCAGTTCCGGTCCATGCTGATCTGCGTGTGAATCGACACGCCGGCGGCACGCCAGGAGACGTGACGGGCCTGTCCGTCGGCAGCAGCCTCACCCGCGACCACGCCCGCGGCGGCGGCAAAGATCGAAGCGGCAATCAAGGCCTTCATGGACATCGGCAACTCCCGGGTTGGCATGAACTGGAATGTGAACACGCTTTCACTTGCCGTGGATGCTATTTCACCCAGAACTCATGCGCAAGTATTATGTGAATGATAATTCTCTGTCGGGCCGACCGCCTCCGGCTACCCGGCCCGAGGACCGGGCGGGCTGGGCTAGCGGTTCCGGCCTCTCGCGGCCCGACGTGTCGTCGGCGCTTCCGGGCGTGCGACACGCTGCTCGAGATGGCGTGCAAACCCTTCTTCGGCTTCCTGATTGAGCGACCAGGCGAACTTCTCGACGATGTCGACGCCGTCACTCACGGCCCACTCGGCCAGCGGATCGAAGCCGACCGCGTCGCGAAACAGCGGCGCCAGGTTCACGTAGCCGTACATCAGGCTGACGAAAGCCATGTAGTGGGAGGGGTTGCGCACCAGCTCCCTCGCCGACACCAGGGCGCTGCGACGCATTTTCTGGTTGCAGTAGCGAAACGCCGGCTGAATGAGCTTTTCCACGACGATTCGCCGCTGTTCGCCACCGGCGATCGACGCCTGCACAACGATGCGTGCCAGTGCTGGATGCTCGGCGTGGTAGCGGAAGTTCCTGCCCGAGAATTCCACTCCGTTGATTTCCGGCTCGAAACTCTCGAGGGACGCCAAGTGTCGCCGCGCAAGTCGATCGACGACAGCCTCGTACAGCGCCATCTTGTTGCGATAATGCCTGTAGATGGCGCTGGCACCAATGCCGATGGCGCCGGCGATCTCCTCCAGCGAACTCGCGTCATAGCCGCGCTTGCCGAATACGTCCTCGGCGACATCGAGGAGGCGGTCCCGAACGCTCGGCTTCCTGGTAGGTTTCATGTTCCTCCTGCGAACCTGCAGCGGGCTGGTCACCGCGCCGGGAGTGAATCATAATTCACTTCAGGCGCCCCGTCGCCTTCCGGCGCGTCGCACCGAATTTCCGTTAGCCCGTTCGGACGATGTTGCCTCGCGCGGGCACCTTCAAGAATGCCCTACGCCGCAGGAGATTCCCATGAGCAACCCGGACCGCGCCCCGCGTCAGCTTCGCGTCGGCATCATCGGCGCCGGCATGGCCGGCATCCTGGCCGCGATCCGGCTGCGCCAGCAGGGTCGGCACGAGGTCATCGTCTACGAGAAGGCCGATCGCATCGGTGGCACCTGGCGCGAGAACACCTACCCCGGACTCAACTGCGACGTGCCGGCGCACGCCTACACCTATTCGTTCGCGCCGAACCCCGAATGGAGCAGCTTTCTCGCGCCGGGACCGGAGATCCAGCGCTACTTCGAGGACCAGGTCGCGCACCACGGAATAGGCTCCCTGATCCGCCTCGGCCAGGAAGTGAAAAGCTGCGTGTGGCGGGACGGCCGCTGGCACATCGAGACCTCGAAAGGCGTGAAGGATGCGGTCGACGTCGTGATCGTCGCGACCGGGGTACTGCACCACCCGAACCTGCCGCAGATCGAAGGGCTCGAGAGTTTCGCCGGCGCGAAGTTCCACACGGCGCGCTGGGACCATTCAGTGCCGCTCGACGGCCGGCGCATCGGCATCATCGGCAACGGCTCGACCGGTGTGCAGCTCGTCTCGGCCCTGGCCGGCCGCGCGAGCCGCGTGGTGCACATCCAGCGCTCGCCGCAATGGATCATGCCGATGCCCAACGATCCGTACACCGACGAGCAGCGCGCGGCGTTCCGTCAGGATCCGAAGCTGATCGACGAGATCCGCTACGGCGAGTGGTACACGGAACGGGTCCGCCGCTTCACCGAGGCGATCATCGATCACGACTCCGCGCCGATGCACGAGATCGAGGCCATCGTGCTCGAGAACCTCGAGAGCAATGTCAGGGACCCGGTGCTGCGCGAGAAGCTGCGCCCCGGCTATCGCGCGGCCTGCAAGCGGCTGATCTATTCGCCCGACTATTATGAGGTGGTGCAGCGCCCCGATGTCGACGTCGTCGTCGGGGCGATCGAGCGCATCGAGCCCGCGGGCGTGCGCATGCGGGACGGCGCGCTCCACGAGGTCGACGTGCTCGCGCTCGCCACCGGCTTCAAGGCGCACCTGTACATGCGCCCGATGCTCGTGCAGGGTCGCGATGACGCGGACCTCGACCGGCTGTGGGCACGCCACGCGACGGCGTACCTCGGCATCTCGCTGCCCGGCTTCCCGAACTTCTTCATGATCAATGGCCCGACCGGGCCGGTCGGCAACTTCTCGCTGATCGACATCGCCGAGCGGCAGTGGGGCTATATCGAGCAGCTCATCGGCGCCCTCGAGGCGGGCCGCTGCCGCGAGATCAGTGTCAGCGCGGCGACCATGAAGGATTACGACGAGCGCCGCATCGCCGCCGCCCGCAAGACGATTTTTGCCACCGGCTGCTCGAGCTGGTATCTCGATGCCGACGGCGTACCCTCGAGCTGGCCGTGGAGCTACGACGCGTTTGCCAGCGAGACCGCAGCACCACGCTTCCACGAGTTCGACCTCACGGCCTGATGCGCGGGACAATCCCGACCTGACGTTGCTTGTTGGAGGAGAGGACGATGAAGATCGCCGTCATCACCGGTGCCGCGAGCGGCATCGGCGCGGGGCTCGCGCGCGAAGCGGCGCGCCGCGGCATGCAGGTCGTGCTCGCCGACCTCGACGCAAAGCGGCTGGCCGAAGTCGCGGCCGGCATCGGCAGTGCGGCGATCGCCGTGCCGACCGACGTCGCCGACCCGGCCGCGGTCGACACACTCGCCGAGCGCGCGTATGCGCAGCACGGCCAGGTCGACCTGCTGTTCAACAATGCCGGGCTCCTGTCGACGGGATTCAGCTGGGAGATCCCGGCCGCGAAATGGCAACAGGTGCTGGCGGTCAATGTCGGCGGTGTCGTCAACGGGCTGCGCTCGTTCGTGCCACGGCTGCTCGCCGCAAACCGGCCGGCGCGCATCGTCAACACGTCGTCGATCGGCGGCTTCCTGCCCTCGCCGCTGATGTCGCCCTATTCGGCGACCAAGTTCGCTGTCGTCGCGCTGACCGAGGCGCTGGCCGGCGAACTGCAGATGCTGAAGAGCCCGGTCGCGGTGTCGCTGCTCGCGCCGGGCCCGGTCAAGACGGGCATCTACCGCGAGTCGCCGTCGAGCGCCTCCAGCCGTTTCGTCGATCGGCTGATGGAACTCACCGAGGCGAACGGCATCACGCCGGACGAATTTGCGCCGCTCGTGTTCGACGCGATCGACCGCGGCGAGTACTGGATCATTCCGCAGCCCGAGGGCTTCGACGCGGGCTTTCGCGCGCGCAACGAACTGATCACCGCGCGCCGCGCGCCGCAGGCATTTCTGGTCGATGAGGGATAGCAGCATGGGCAAGCTCGAAGGCCGGATCGCCATCGTCACCGGCGCGGGCCAGGGGGTCGGCCAGGGCATCGCGCTGGCACTCGCGAAGGCGGGTGTGGCCGTGGCCGTGACGGGCCGCACGGCGGCGAAGCTCGACACGACCTGCGGGCTGATCGCCAGGGCCGGCGGCCAGGCGCTCGCGATCTCCTGCAATGTCAATTCCGCCGACGACATCCGGCGCGCGGTCGAAGGCACGGTCGGCGCCTTCGGCGGCATCGACATCGTCGTCAACAACGCGCAGGAGGTGCCGCTCGGGCCGCTGCTGGCCGTGACCGACGACGCCTTCGAGCGCGGCTTCAGCAGCGGGCCACTCGCGAGCTTCCGGATGATGAAGGCCTGTTACCCGCACCTCAAGGCGCGGGGTGGCGGCACCATTTTCAATTTTGCGTCGTCGGCCGGCATCCGCTGGGACATGAGCAACTACGGCGCCTACGCCGCGGTCAAGCAGGCGATCCGCGCTCTGACGCGCGCCGCCGCCGCGGAGTGGGGTCCCGACGGCATCCGCGTACTGACCATTGCCCCGCACGCGCTGTCGCCGGGGCTCAAGGGCTGGATCGACGCACGGCCCGAAGAAGCCGCCGCGTTCTTCAAGACCATCCCGCTGCGACGCATCGGCGATTGCGAGACGGACATCGGGCACGCGATCGTCGCGCTGTGCGGAACCGACCTCGGCTACCTGACCGGGGCCACGATTCCGCTCGATGGCGGGCAGGCCAATTTCGACTGACTGGATGAGCGGGCGACGAAGCTAGGGCGCGCCGACCGGCGGATCCCGGTTCGGCTCGGGAAACCGGTCGAGGCGGCGCAGTGAGCGAAACGTCACTACGTACGCCGCGACCACTGCGCCGCACGCGACACCGCCCCAGGCGACCGCCGGCACGAGGCCGAAGAGCCGTGCAGCGACGCCGGCGCGGAACTCGCCGAGTTCGTTCGAGGCGCCGATGAACATCGAGTTCACCGCACTCACGCGGCCGCGGATCGAGTCCGGCGTTTCGAGCTGCACGAGGACGTGGCGGATGTACACGCTCACCATGTCCCCCGCGCCGAGCGCGACGAGTGCCACGAGCGAGACCCAGAAGGTCGTCGAGATCCCGAAGATGATCGTCGCGACGGCGAAGATTCCGGTCCCGAGGAACATCCAGCGCCCGACATGACGCTGCAATGGCGCGAACGCGAGCAGCGTCGCGGTCACGGCAGCACCGACAGCCGGGGCAGTGCGCAGCACGCCGAGGCCGGCGGGTCCGATGTGCAGCACGTCGCGCGCATAGATCGGCAGGAGCGCGGTCGCGCCACCGAGCAGCACGGCGAAGAGGTCGAGCGAGATGGCGCCGAGCACGGGCTTGCGCCGCCAGACGAAGCGCAGGCCCGCGAGCGTGTCGCGCAGGCGAAACGGCTGGTCGGCACTCGTGGCCCGCACCGGTCGGATGCGCAGCAGCAGCACGACAACCAGCACCATCAACAGCAGCGCCGTGCCGTAGACGACCGGCGCCCCGAGGAGAAACAGCAGGCCGCCGAGCGCGGGGCCCGTGACGACCGCGATCTCGAACAGCGCGGAATTGACGGCCGTGGCGGCATTGAAATCTTCGACCGGCACGAGGTTCGGCGTCATGGCCTGCCCGGTGGGCATCCAGAATGCGCGCCCCACGCCGAACAGGACCATCGCGGCGAAGATCGGCCATACGATCTCGAGCCCGGCGAGCGACACCGCGAACAGCGCCGCGACGCTCACCGCGTCGAGGCCGTAGGAAAGCGCGAGCAGCAGGCGGCGGTCGGCGCGATCGGCGATCTGCCCCGCCGGCAGCACGAGTGCGAGAAACGGCAGGAACTGCGCGAGACCGATGATGCCGAGCGCCAGCGGGTCGCGCGTGAACTCGTACACCTGCCAGCCGACCGCGACGCTCAGCATCTGCCAGGCGAGCGTCGCGCAGAACCGGCCGGCCGCGTAGCGCGCGAAGTCGCGGTGACGCAGCGCTGCGAGGGCGGCAGGGCGATGCAGGCTCATGGAACGCGAGCGAGCATACGTGGTCCGCGGTCTTCGCGTACGGTCTTGCCGCGCCCTTTCATCGATAATGGGCGCTGGCTGCAACGGAGGAACCATGGCCGCAGCACGCATCACCCGTCACTTCGCATCGATCCCCGGCGGGCGCTGGGGCCCGAGGCAAGTGCACTACCGCCGTACCGGCCGGGGGCCGGTATTGATCCTCCTGCACCAGTCACCGCTGTCCTCGCGCGACGTGATCGCGACGATGCAGCGCTGGCAGCGGCACTACACCTGCATCGCGCCGGACACCCCCGGCTACGGGCTCTCGGATCCGCTCGGCGTCACGCACGCCGAAATGGACGACTTCGCGACCGCGGTCGTCGAGTTCCTCGATGCGATCGGCGTCGACAAGGCGGCGTTCTACGGCTTTCACACCGGCGCGATGATGGCCGCGATGCTCGCGGCGCGTTACCCGCAGCGCGTCCATGCGGTCGTCGCGAACGGCTACGTGATCCCGACGACGGCGGAGCGTGCGGAGCTCGTGGCCGAATATCTGCCGCCGTTCGTGCCGACCTGGGATGGCGCACACCTCGCGTGGCTGTGGAGCCGCATGCGCGAGCAGGTGATCTTCTTTCCCTGGTACCGCAAGGAGCCGGCCGATCGCATGGCGCTCACGCTGCCGCCGCCCGAGGTGCTGCAGGCGAACCTCGTGGAATTCCTGCGCGCCGGCGATCACTACCGCGTCGCCTATCGCGCCGCCTTCACGATGCCGGCCGCGGAGGCGCTGCGGGAGATCACGGTGCCGGCGCTGATCACGGCCTCGCACACCGACCCGACCTCGCGCTACCTCGCACGCGCCACCGAACCGGCAACGCCGGTCACCGTGCGCGAGTGCGCAACGCCCGCCGACACGCTCGATCTTGCGCTCGCGCACCTGAAGCGCGCGCGATCGAGCGCCGCGCCAAAGGCAGTCGCGACGCGCGCACTCGGCGGTCGCCTGTGGCAACAGATGCTCGACGTGCCCGGCGGGCAGTTGCGCGTACAGCGCAATGACGACGCCGTGGGACGAGCGGTCGTCGTGATCCACGATGCGCTGGGCTCGACCGATACGGTCGCGGGGCTCGCGGCGTCGTTCATCGGCCAGCGCCCGGTCGTCGCGATCGACCTGCCGGGGCACGGCGAATCCGACGACACGCTGCCGCGCGGGCAGGCCACGGTGGCGGCCTACGCGCAGGCGCTCGGCAAAGCACTCGATGCGCTGCGCATCCGCGCATGCGACCTCATCGGCGTGGGTGGCGGCAGTCTCGTCGGTCTCGAGCTCGCGCACCGGGCACCCAGGCGCGTGCGACGGCTCGTACTCATCGGCCCGCCGTACTTCGACAAGGCGCTGCAACAGCGGCTGCGCCGCCGTTACGTCCCCGGGATCGGGATCGACTGGCACGGCGGTCATCTGCTGCACGCCTGGCACTTCGTGCGGGACCAGGGCCTCTTCTGGCCGTGGTTCGAGCGTACGAAGGAGGGCATCATCGAGGGCGGCGTTCAGGTGAATACCGACAGGGTGCACCAGCGCGTTCTCGAACTCCTGCGCGCACCCGGCGCGTGGCAGCGCGCCTATCGCGCGCATTTCTCGTATCCGGTGGCGACGCGGCTGCACACGCTGAGGGTTCCCGCGTTGCTCGCGGCCGCGGAGTGGGACCCGCTGCGCCCCTGCGCGCTCGCAGCGGCCAGGGTGCATCCGGCTGTGGCATTCAGCGCGCTGCCGGCGGACGAGCGCGACTGGGCATGCACGCTCCTGCCGTTTCTCGATTCGTGAACGCGCCCCGCCCGCGTCCGCTCACGCGGGCCCCGAGCGCTCCGCGAGCCACTCGCGCCACACCGCCATCGCGACGGCGAGGATCACCGGGCCGACGAAGAGGCCGACGAGCCCGAACGCCGCGACACCGCCGAGCACGCCGAACATCACGAGCAGGAACGGGATGCGCGTCGCATTGCTGATCACGAGCGGGCGCACGATGTTGTCGATCCAGCTGATCGCGAGCACGCCCCACAGGAAAAGCCCGGTGCCGGCCACCGTGTGGCCGGAGATCACGAGCCAGACACTCGCACCGACCCACACGACCGGTGTCATGAAGGGAATCAGCGCCGCGAGCATCGTCAACGCACCGAGGGCCACGGGCGCCTGGATGCCGGCGACCCAGTAGCCGAGGCCCGCGATCGTGCCCTGGGCAATCGCCGCGGCGAGGAGGCCATAGACCACGGCGCGCACGGTCTGGCTGATCGCCTGCATGTAGCCGTGGACGCGCGCGCCGAGCGAGCGCTCGAGGACGCGCACGACCTGCGACGCAAACGCCTGACCGTCGCGGTACACGAAGAACAGGCTCAGCATCGCGATACAGAGCTTGGCGATATTGCGGCCGACGCCGCCGACCACCCCGCCGATCTCCCCGACCGAGCGCTGTATCCACTCGCGCAGCTCTGCGTTGAGCGCGCCCGGATCCCGGGCGATCCGTGCGAGCAATTCCTCGAGCCACGGCCCGATCCAGGGCAGTTCGAACACGAAGCGCGGCAGTTCGACCCCGCGCGCGAGTTGCGCCGCGAAGGTTCCATAGGCCGCGACGATCTCGGTGCGGATGAGCGCCACGAGCCAGATTGCGGGCAGCACGATCGCGAGGGTCACGCCGACGGTCATGGCGAGCGACGCGACGGCGTGCCGCCGCTTGCACAGCGCGAGCAGCCGTCGGTAGAGCGGCCAGGTCACGTGCGCGAGGATCACGGCCCAGATGACCGGCACGATGAACGGCTTCAGCACCTCGAAGGCGAGCACGACGAGGCCGGCGAGCAGCGCGGCAACCAGCAGGCGTCGCAACCACGGTGCGGATTCGAGGTCGTCCATCGTCGTCATTGTCGCAGGAGTCGGGCGGTTCGACCTATGATCGGATGTCGCCTTCCATGGAGCGCCCGTCATGCTGCCCGCCCGGAAATTCGTGATTGCCCTCGTCGCCACGCTGGGTGCGCCGGCGCTGGCCATTGCCGTGCACGCCGCACCCGTCGTCGTCAGTACGCCGGACCAGAAGGCGCTCGCACCCGACGTGGCGGTCGGGCCGAAGGGCGAGATCGCGGTGCTCTGGCTCGCCAAGGGCGACCCGGACTCGGCTGCGGCGAAGGCGGCCGAGGCCGAGCGCGCCCAGATGGGCCATTCGCACCAGTCGTCGATGAACCTGTACGTCGCCGTGTCGACGGACGGCGGCGCTACTTTCGGCGAGCCGGTGCACGTCAATCACGGCGACGATGTCTGGGGCTTTGCGGTCAGCCGGCCGAGGATCGCCTTCGGCCCGACCGGCACGCTGCATGTCGCGTACCCCGCGAACGAGCACCAGGCGAAGCTCGACAAGGCGATCCTGATGACGCATTACACGCGCTCGACCGATGGCGGCAGGACATTCGAGGCGCCGCGCAGGGTCAGCACCGTGACGGACTCCGATCTCAGCGGCGTGATCCACGGCGGCTTCGCGAGTGTCGCAGCGTTCGGCACGATGGGTGTCGCCCCGAACGGCGACGTCTACATCGCGTGGATCGACACGCGGAACATGAAAGCCGACTCCTCGACCGGCAGCGTGTATGCGGCGGTGTCGACGGACGACGGCCGCACGTTCGCCGTGGACCGCATGATGGTGGCGGACGGGGTGTGTCCGTGCTGCCAGCTGTCGATCGCATTCGACGGGAAGTCGCGGCCGTATCTCGGCTCGCGCAGCGTCACGGGCGACAACCTGCGCTCGAGCACGGTCGCGCGCGCCGATGGCCACGGTGGCCCGTTCGGCCCGCGCATCGCGACGGGCGGCGCACCGTGGCACCTGAACGGCTGCCCGCTGAAGCCGACCGTGCTCGTGGTGCGCGGCGATACGATTTACACGGCCGCACACAACGGCGCGGAAAAGCCGCCCGGCGTGATGCTCGCGGCGTCGCACGACGGCGGCGCGAGCTTCGATGCGCCCCGGGCCGTGCAGCCCGATGCGCTCGTCACCGACGCGCCCGCCATCGCGCTCACCCGCGACGGCGCGATGATCGCGTGGCATGCGAAGGTCGACGGGCCGCGCCGCGTGTACTACCGCGCACTCGACGCGCGGGGCGCCTTTGCCGGCCCCGTGAATGCGCTCACCGACGGCGACGCCACGTCGCAGAATCCCGCGCTCGCGAGCCGCGCCGACGACCGCGTGCAGGTCGCATGGCAGCAGGACGATCGCATCTACACGACCGCCATCGCAGCGCCGCGATGAAGCGCCGCGCGTTCATCCCGACGGCCGTGGCCGCACTCATCGCCGCGCGCGCCGCGGCGGCAGCCGCCCCTGCGAGCACGCCCGCGTCTCCGGGGGCCGATGCCGCACTGCCGTTGGCGGACGCGGCACGGCTGCGGGCGATCCTCGATGCGTACCGCGGCAAAGTCGTGGTGCTGAATCTCTGGGCCAGCTGGTGCGTGCCGTGCCTGCGCGAGATTCCGGACCTCGTGCGCATCGAGAAGGAACTGGCGCCGCGCGGCGTCGTGCTGGTCGGCGTATCGATGGACGAGCCTGGCGATGCCGCGCGCGTCGCGGCGTTTCGCGCGCAGCACTTTCCGCAGTTTCGCACCTGGCTGCGCGCCGAAAGCGAGCTCGATGCGATCGCGAGCGTGGTCGACCCGGCATGGAACGAAGTGCTGCCGACCACCTACGTGCTCGGGCGCGACGGCAAGGTCGCAAGGCGCGTGCAGGGTGCGAAGACGCACGACGAATTCGTCTCGCTGATCGAAAGCGCGCTCTGACGCCGGCGCGGCGCGGCGCACCTCAGCGAAACTTCGACTTCGCGGCCGCCACGAGCACCGCGCCGCGCTTCCTGAGCGCACGCAGCGTGTGGCGCGCCCACGCGAACTCGAGCCCGAGGATCGCGAGCCCCGCGGGAATGACCACGAGTGCCGGGCCCGGCAGCACGGTCATCGCGATGCCGACCAGCAGCACGGTGAAACCGGTCACCGTGATCACGATGCGCCGTGCCCACTTGTACGGGACGTGCAGCGGGTGATCGCTATCGAAGGGCGGCCATTTCATGCGGATCGTGCGGCGAGCGTGGAGACGAACTCCAGGACGAGTCGCGCCACGGCGGCCGGCTCCTCGTGGTGCATCATATGCCCGGCACCGGCGACGCGGACGAGCGTGACGTGTGGAAACACGTCCCGGAAGTACTCGTCCGTGCCGGTGGGCCCGAGCCGCGCGGGAAATTCCGACAGGGCGCCGAGCACGAGCAGCATCGGTGACGTGGCGCGCCGCCAGCAGGCTTCGGCCTCGTCCCGCCGGTACAGGATCGGGTTGACGATACGGTGGCGCGGGTCGGCGGCGAGCCGGTAACGCTCACCATTGCGGCGCGTCCAGGCACGCGCGACGAACGCAGCGCGGGGCGCGGTCAGGCGCGGGTTGCGCGTGCGCAGGTACTGGGCCAGGTCGGCCTGCGTGGCGTAGCCCGCCTGGCGCGGCCGCTTTGCGATCTCGTCGAGCCAGCGGGCATAGCGCACCGGCGCCTCCCCGGGCGACACCGTCGGCAGCCCGATACCCTCGAGATTGACGGTCCACGCGAGGCGCCCGGGGCGGATCCCGCCGTAAAGCGCCGCGATGTTGCCGCCCATGCTGTGGCAGATGAGGCGCGCGGGCGCCGCCGGCGTGACCTCTCCGAGCAACGCCTCGAGGTCGGCGAGATAGTCCATGAACCAGTAGCCGTCCGGCTGCCAGTCGCTGCCGCCGAAACCGCGCCAGTCGAGCGCGACGAACGACCAGTCGTCCGGCAACTCGTCGACGAGGAACTGCCAGGTGTCGGCCGCGTCGAGAAAGCCGTGCAGCAGCACGATGGGCGAGTCCGAGGGTGGCCCCCAGCGCGTCACGCGATGGCGCAGGCCGCGCAGCGTGAGGTCGGCGTGCACCGGTGCACGCCGCGGCACATAGCAGGCGTCGATCGGGTCGCTCACGCGCCGAGGAACATCCGGTAGGCAGGATTGCCGGTCTCGTCGGTGTATTCGTAGTGCAGCTCACCGAGATGCAGCTCGAAGTCCTTGCGCTCGGCGGGCGGCACCTGGATGCCGGCGAGCACGCGGCCGTAATCGGAGCCGTGGTTGCGGTAGTGGAAGAGGCTGATGTTCCAGCGCGTGCCGACCGCCTGCAGGAAGCGCTCGAGGGCGCCGGGACGCTCGGGAAACTCGAACCGGAACAGCAGTTCGTGCTCGAGCCCGCGGGCGTGGCCGCCCACCATGTAGCGCGCGTGGAGCTTCGCGACTTCGTTGTCCGACATGTCCTGCACGGCGTAGCCGGCGGAGCGCAGCGCGGCGACGACCGCATCCTTTTCGTCCCTGCCCTGCGACAGCGCAAAGCCGACGAAGATCTGCGCGGCGTGCGCGCTTTCGTAGCGGTAGTTGAATTCCGTGACGCTGCGCCGGCCGAGCGCACGGCAAAAGGCGAGGAAGCTGCCCGGCTGCTCGGGAATCTCGACGGCGAGCAGCGCCTCGCGCTGTGCGCCGAGATCGGCGCGCTCCGCGACGTGGCGCAAGCGGTCGAAATTGATGTTGGCGCCGCTCGTCACCGCGACGAGACGCTTGTCACGCCAGCCGGCGCGCGCCACGTACTTCTTGATGCCGGCGACCGCCAGTGCGCCGGCCGGCTCCGCGATCGAGCGCGTATCCTCGAAGAGATCCTGGATCGCGGCGCAGGTCTCGTCGGTATCGACGAGCACGATCTCGTCGACGTGCTCGCGCACGAGCTGGAAGGTCTCCTCGCCCACGCGCCGCACCGCGACACCGTCGGCGAACATCCCCACGCGATCGAGCGTGACGCGCCTGCCCTGGCGCAGCGACTCGTGCATCGCCGCCGAATCGGCCGGCTCGACGCCGATCACCTTGACGCGCGGGTAGAGGTACTTCGCGTACACCGCGATGCCGGCGATCAGCCCGCCGCCGCCGACCGGCACGAAGATCGCATCGAGCTCGCCGCCGGTCTGCCGCAGGATCTCGACGGCGATCGTGCCCTGCCCCGCGATGACGTCCGGATCGTCGAACGGGTGCACGAACACGAGTTCGCGTTCGCGCGCGAGACCGAGCGCGTGCTCGTACGCGCTGTCGTAGTCGTCCCCGTGCAGCACCGCTTCGCCGCCCAGGTCGATGACGGCCTGCACCTTGATCTGCGGGGTCGTCACGGGCATCACGATCACCGCCTTGATGCCGCGCCGCTGCGCGGCGAGCGCGACGCCCTGCGCATGGTTGCCGGCCGACGCGCAGATCACGCCGCGCTTCGCGGCCGACGCCGACAGGTTCGCGATGCGGTTGTTCGCCCCGCGCAGCTTGAAGGAGAACACGGGCTGCAGGTCTTCGCGCTTCAGGCGCACGTCGTTGCCGATGCGGCGCGACAGCCGCGGCGCGGCGTCGAGCGGCGATTCGATCGCCACGTCGTACACCCGCGCCTTGAGAATGCGCTCTATGTAGGGACTCGCCAAGGGAACCGCCGGAGGTGGTTATCCCGTCAGCTTAACAGGTCCTTACGTGCGGTCGCCCACCGGCTTGACGCTGAAGCGGAACTTCGCCTTGCCGATCATCACCTGGTCGCCGTCCGCCAGCGCTTCGCGCGTGACCCGCTTGCCGTTGACATACACGCCGTTCGTGCTGTTCAGGTCCTCGACGATCGTCAGTGTCGGCCCGGCGAGGACCACCGCGTGGTGGCGGCTGATGTACTTGGCGTTGATCTGCAGGTCGTTGTCGGGCGTGCGCCCGATGGTCGTCTTGCGCCCGAGCACGTGCACCACTTCGCCCGGGCCGTCGACACGCGCGAGCAGGCGCGCGAGGCCGTCGGGGGCCACCTCGTTGCCGGTCGCCGCGAGCGGGTCGATGCGCTGCATGCTCTCGCGGATGCTGCCGAGCACCGCCGCACTGCTCGCAGCCTCGGCGCCGATCCGGTCGATCAGCGCATCACGGTCCGCGAGCGCGCGATGCGCACCGGCGAGTTGCCGGCGGCTGTCCGCGTCGGCGGCGGTCAGTTCGTCGATGCGCAGCTGTCGGGCGCGCAATTCGGATTCGAGCCGGTTCAGCTGGTCCTCGGCCGCCTGCAGGTCCTGCTGCAGTTCGGCGACGCGTGCCGCCGACTCCTGATGGTCGGCCCTCGCAGCCGCGAGGGCCTGCTCCCCCTCGGCGAGGCGCGCGGTCAGTTCAGCCTCACGACGCTCGAGATCGTGCGAGCGCTCGCTGTGGCTTCGCAGCGCCTCGCTCGCGCTCGATGCGTGCGCGTCGCGGTCGGCGAGCGCCGCACGTGCGGACCCGAGCTCCGTTTCGAGCGCATCGCCACGCGATTTCTCGGCGGTGAGCAGGCGCTCGAGTTCATCGTGCAGTTCCGTCGCAGCCCGCATCGCCGCGTCGTGGTCGGCGTCGCGCGCTTCGGCGGCACGCAGCAGTCGATCCAGTTCCGCGAGGCGTTCATCCTGGCGGCTGACGCTGTCGCGCTGCGAACTGTAGGACGAGCGCGCGCTCTGCAGCTCCTGCGTCAGGTCGACGACGACGGTGCCGAGCCGGGCGCCCTCGGCCTCGAGCGCCTCGATCTGCTCCTTGCGCTTGCCGAGTGTCTCCTCGAGCGCCGCGATCGCGGCGCGCAACGTGTCACGCTCCGTGCGACCGTTCGCGATTTCCCTGTCGCGCTCCGTCACGAGTGCCGCGTGCCGGTCCCGCTCGGCGCCCAGCGTCGCGATCGCGGCGTCGCGGTCCGCGAGCTGTGCGGCGATGGCCTCGGCATCCCGCTCGATCGCGGTCAGCGCGGCGGCGCGCGCCGAAATCACGCTACCCGATTCCTGCAGCTGTCGTTCCAGCGCGGCACGCGCGGCCTCGAGCGACGCTTGACGTTCGCCGGCCGCGGCAAGCGCCGCGTCCCGCTCGACGACGCGATCGCGCTCGGCGGCGAGCTCGGCCTGCAATGCCGCGGCGCGGGATTCACCGGCCTCGTGCTCGCGCTCGATCGCGAGCCACAGGCCCTCGAAAACACCCCGCTGGCCTTCGCGGGTGCTCGCCGCCTCGCGATGACGCGCGACGGCCGCGCGCAACTCGACGAGTTCCGCAGTCTTCTGCGCCTCGAGACGTTCGCGTTCGGCGAGCTGGCTCGTGACCGCAGCGAGCGAGTCGGCATGCTCGCGCAAGGCATCCTTCGAGGTGGCGAGCTCGTCGCGCAGGCGCGTCGCATCGTCCTGCGCTGCGGTGAGCGACGCGCGCAGCTCGCCGGTACTCCGGTCACCCAGCGCGACCTCGTTCCTGAGCGACGCGAGCTCGGCTTCGCGCTCGGCGAGCGATGCCTCCCGCGTCGCGAGGTCCGCGGCGAGCCGCGTCGCGCGCGCAGCGAGTTCACTGTGCTCGCGCTCGAGCAGTTCGATGCGCTGGCCGCGTTGTGCGCACAGGGGTTCGAGTTCGGCGAGCCGGCGTTCGCGCGCGGCGAGCGTGTTCGCACGCTCGGCGAGCGCGATGTCCCGCTCTGCCAGGGTTTCCCGCAGTGTGCGCGCCTCGCCTCGCAGGCGATCGGCTTCGGCGGCGAGTTCGGCGCCGCGCGCCTCGAGCGCGGCGGCCGCGAGCGCCCGGGTATCGTGCTGGCGCACCGCCTCGTCGGCGCGGGCGCGCTCGCGATCGAGTCCGCCGTTCGCGACAGCCAGTGCCGCGCCGAGCTCCTCGGCCCGCCGTACCGCTGCATCGCGCTCGCTGCAGGCAGCGGCAAATTCGCTTTCCAGCGAGGCGAGCCGCTCACCCTTGCGCCGCAGGCGCTCCTCGACGTCGCGCAGGTTCGCGGACAACGACTGCAGGGCGCCGAGTTCGTGCGCGACCGCCGCGTCCTCCTCGTCGGCGTCCCGCGGTGACGGGAGCGCGGCCCAGGAATCGGTGGACGCGAGCGGGTCGTCGAGCACCGGCAGTTCGGCGGTGCTTTCGGGGTCGGCCTCGGGAACTTCGGGCCGGGATGGCTTCTTGCGTGCGGCCATTGCCGCGCGAGTGTAACGCGCCCCGCGCCGCGCGGCGCTGCAACATGGAACATAATAAGATCGCTGCCATGCGCAGCGTCTGGATCCTGACTCTCGCCCAGGCACTCGCCGGCTGCGGCACGCTGGTCCTGATCGCTTTTGGCGGCATCATCGGTGCGCGCATTGCGCCGACTGCGGCCCTTGCGACCCTGCCGATATCGCTCGGAGTCGTCGGCGTCGCCGCAGCATCGATCCCCGCCGCGCTGTCCATGCAGCGTTACGGCCGCCGGCGCATGTTCATCGCGAGCGCCCTGTCCGCGGCGGTGGCGGCGCTCGGCTGCGCCTGGGCCATTGCGCATGCCCGTTTCGATGCGTTCTGCGTCGGGGCCCTGTTCCTCGGCGCCAACATGGCGTTCGTCCAGCAGTATCGATTCGCCGCCACCGAATACGTCGATCTGCCCGCGATTCCGCGCGCGGTGTCGACGGTGATGCTCGGCACGCTCGTGGCGGCCTTCATCGGCCCGGAGGCCGGCGAACGCCTGCGGTTCATCGGCGGTTGGCCGGAATTCACCGGGTCATTCATCGCGGTCGCCGTGTTCCTGCTGCTCTCCGCGCTCGTGCTCGTGACGCTCGGGCCACCGCACCCGCACGCGGTGGCGACGCACGGCGAGCCGCGCGCGCTGCGCGCCATCGTGCGCCAGCCCGCCTATGTCGTCGCGCTGCTCGCCGGCCTGTCTTCCTACGCGGTGATGAGCTTCATCATGACCGCGACCCCGATCAGCATGCACGTGATCGACAGCCACAGCGTACGGGACACGAAGCAGGTGATCACCTCGCACCTCATCGGCATGTACCTGCCCTCGCTCGTCAGCGGCCGGCTGGTCGAGCGGCTCGGGATGGCACGGATGATGTACCTCGGCGTCGCGTGCATGGCTGCGTGCATCGCGATCGCCGCGGTGCTCGGGCACGCGCTGATGCACTATTTTTCCGCGCTCATCCTGCTCGGGCTCGGCTGGAACCTGCTGTTCGTCGCCGGCACGACGCTGCTCACGCGTACCTACACGCCGGCCGAGCGTTTTCGCGCCCAGGGCTTCAATGATTTCGCCACCTTCACGTCGCAGGCGCTCGCTTCGCTCGCCGCGGGCGCGGCCATCGTGGCGATCGGCTGGCGCAACGTGAACCTCGCGGCCGTGCCACTGCTGCTCGTGGTGGGCTTGGCCGTGCTCCTGTGGCAGCGCGCGGGCGCGCGTCAGATCGCTACAGGCTGAGGAAGGCCCGCAGTTCCGCCGCGATCGCGGCGAGGTTCTTGTCGAGATCGCCCCGCGCCTGCAGCAGCAACGTCGGCTGCGTGAGGAGCGGCAGGCGGCCGCGCACCGCCGGGTCAGTCACCGGATCCGGCAAGTCGAGGAACGCGACGCGACGCACGTCGTCGGGGCGCGCCACGGCGAGCTCCGTCGCGACATATGCCCCGACACCCGCCGCGAGCACGTCGACCCGCCGCAGGCGGATATCCACCAGAAAATCGCCGAGTGCGGCGGCGAGGTCCGCGTGGGATGCACTGACCGGAGGCCCGTCCGATTCGCCGCGGCCGGGCAGGTCCGGTGCGTACACCGACCGGTCGCGCCCGACCGTGCGCATCAGGGCCGTGAACATGCGCCCGGTCGCGCCGTCGGGGTGGATGCACAGCAGCGGCGTCGCTTCGTCGAAGCCGCCGCCGGCCGGCATGGCGTGATGGACGTGCAACTGGCCGTAGCGGCACTCGTAATACGCCCGCCGGACGCCCGGCTCGGGATCGCGTGCCACGCCCGCTGTCGCGCGCTTCGCCATGTCGCTGCCCACTCCCTGCACGGACGACCGTGCCTCGGACGCGCACTATAGCGATAATCGGCGGCACGACTTGTGACCCCCGCCCCAATCGAGGTATCCCCGATGAGACTGTACGGCTTCCTTGCGTCGCCTTATGTCGCGCGCACCCTGCTCACGTCGCGCTGGAAAGGCTGCGGGCTCGAACTGACACCGCCGCCCGGCGGCAGCATCAAGTCGGCGGAGTATCTCGCGATCAACCCGCTCGGCAAGATGCCGGCGCTCGAGGACGGCGGACTCTGCCTCGCCGAGTCGACCGTGATCTGCGAGTACATCGACGAGGCCCAGTCCGGGCGCAAGCTGATGCCGGATAGCGCGATGGGTCGCGCGCACGCCCGCCTCCTCGCGCGGCTCGTCGATACCTATGTCGTGCCGAACATCGGCGTGCTGTTTCGCAATGCCAACCCGGCGAAACGCAATGCGGCGGAAGCCGACGGGGCCCTCGCCGCGATGCGCACCGCGCTCGGCCACCTCGAGCACTTCATGGGCGAAGGGCCGTTCGCCGGCGGCGCGCACCCCGGCTTCGCCGACGCCGTCATGGCGCCCACGTTCTGGGTGCTGCACCGGATCGCGGCGATGTTCGACGTGCACGCGCCGCTCGCAGGATTCGCGAGGCTCGAGCGCTGGATGAAGGCGGTGGACGCGGACCCGGTCGCGGGCACGCTGCGCAAGGACTACGAGCAGGCGCTGCAGGCGTTTCTCGCGTCGCGCGCCTAGCGCGCGACGCGCTGTCCTGTCGGCTGCTCGCTCCTCACCACGCCTGTTTCCGCGAGCCGCGCGAGGGCCAGCTGCTGCCGTTCGCGGAAGAACGCGCGATCCGGCACGACGACCTTGCCGCCGACGAGGAGGCCGTTCGCCTTGCGGATGTTCGCGGCCGTGAAGCTCGCGGCGTACAGATCGAGCGCCTGGCGCGAGAGGAGATTGCCCATGCCGGGCCGGCGGCGGTACGCGCGCAGCCCGGCGAGGTCGAGCGCCCATGCAGCCGCCATCGACACGCCCTGGCCCGCCTGCACCAGCTGGTTGCCCATGTAGTCGATGATGTCGGAGAAGCCGTTGCTCGAATCGGCGGGCACGTCGATGCCCCAGGTCGCCGCGCAGTTCGCCGATACCACGTAAGCGAGGTTTTCGAGTGCACGCGCGCGGCGCGCGATCTGCTTCGGCGTGAGCGTGCGTGCCGCCATCTCGCCGGTCGAGTGGAGCAGGACTTCCGCGCCGCGGATCGCATGACAGCGCGCAATCTCCGGGTAGAGGATCTCTTCCGACGCAATTGCCGCGAGCCTGCCGAGCGTGGTGTCGGCGACCGGGAAGACCGCATCGAGTCCGTAGATTTCGAGGTAGCGATCCCAGACGTCATGCGGCGTCGGCGCGAACATCGACACGAGCCGCCGGTAGCGCAGCACGCGCCGGCCCGTGTCGTCGAAGACGAACGATGCCTGGAAATAGAGGCCGGGAAAGTGCGGGTCGAGCTCGTAGGCGTTGCCGGCGAGGTGCACGCCGTGGCGCTGTGCGAGCTGCGCAAAGGTCTCGTACTCCGGGCCGTCGTCCGCGAGTGCCGCCTTGTCCGCCCACGCAGGAATCGGCTCGCCCCACGGCGGACCCGTGAGGATGTACTCCGGCAGCACCACGAGGCGCAGGTCCTCGCCCACCCAGCGCTTCGCCCCGGCGATCGCCGTGTCGATCCTCGCGAGGCTTGCCTTCATGCGCGCCCTCGCGCTCGCGCGGTCGGTGTCGGGGTGCACGCCATCGCAATCGAGCTGCAGCGCGGCCGCGTAGTAACGATCGAGCAGGGTCACGGACATGCAGTCTCCTCGTGCGGGCGTGTCGGCGGCCGCGCGCGCGGCCCGTCGTCATTGTACGCGGCGTTCGTCGCACAGGGGCGGCAGGGCGGCGCCCGATGGGGCACAATGCGCCGCAATCGCGCGCTCTGTGCGCACCATGAACACGAGAGGGGTAACGATGTCCGCACAGCTTCGCGGCGTGGCCGCATGGCTCATCCTCTGTTCCACATCGCTCGCCGCGGCTGCGGCCTCGCCCTATACGGCCGAAGCCATGTGGGGTCTCGCGCGCCTCGGCAGCCCGACGCTGTCGCCGGACGGCAAGCTCGCCGTCGTGCCGGTGACGCGTTACGACCTCGCGACGAACAAGGGCAACACCGACCTGTGGATGATTCCTGCGGCCGGCGGCGCCGCACGCCAGTTGACGAGCGATCCCGCCAACGACACCTCGCCGGTGTTCAGCCCGGACGGTGCGACGATCGCATTCCTCTCGAAGCGCGGCACGGACGAGGAAACGCAGATCTACACGATTGCCGTGAACGGCGGGGAGGCGAAGCGCCTGACGAACATTCCGGTCGGCGTCGGCGCCATCAAGTGGTTCCCGGATGGCCGGCACCTCGCGTTCGTCGCGAACGTCTGGCCCGAGCTCACGAAGTGGGAGGACCAGGGCAAGCGCATGAAGGAGCGCGCCGACGCGAAGACGAGCGCGAAAACCTGGGAGCGCGCGCCGATCGCCTACTGGGATCATTTCCTCGACGACCGCGAACCGCATCTTTTCTCGATCGCGCTCGACGGCGGCGAGCCCGTCGCCATCACGCGCGGCTCGGGCTACTGGCTGTCGAAGCAGGAGTACAGTGCGTCGTCGTACGACATTTCGCCCGACGGCACCGAGGTCGCGTTCGTCGCCGATCGCGATCGCACCGGCATCGACTCGAACGACGACATCATCGTGATCCCGTCGTGCGGCTGCAAACCCGCGCGCAACCTCAATGCCGACAGCATCGCGGACGAGAGCGGTCCGGTGTATTCACCGGACGGCAAGTACCTCGCCTATGCGCAGAAGCGCACGCCACGCTTCTATGCCGATACGCAGCGCCTGATGCTGCTCGATCGCGCGAGCGGCACGACCCGCGGCCTCACCGAGCAATGGGATCGCTCGGCCGCGGGCCTCGTGTGGGCGCGGGATTCGCAGTCGATCTACGGCGTGATCGACGATGCCGCCACATCGCGCATCTACCGCTTCACGCTCGCGGGCGGCCCGCCGCGCGCGGTGACCGGCGCGCACAGCTTCTCCGGCCTCGAGTTCGGTGGCCGGACGGCCATCGCGCTGCGCCAGAGCTTCTCGGAGCCTGCGACGCTCGTGCGGCTCGATCTCGCGACCGGCGCGGCGACGCAGCTGTCGACCTTCAACGATGCCGCGCTCGCGAATCTCGCGATGGGCAAGGTCGAGAGCGTCACCTACAAGGGCGCGCGCGGCGACGATATCCAGATGTGGGTGATCTATCCGCCGGGCTTCGATCCGGCGAAGAAGTATCCCGTCTACATGCTGCTGCACGGCGGGCCGCACAACGGCATCCAGGATGCGGTGACGTATCGCTGGAACGCGCACGTGTTCGCGAACTGGGGCTACATCGTCACGTGGCACAACTTCCACGGCTCGAGCGGCTTCGGCCAGGCCTTCGCCGACTCGATCAACCCGGACCGCATCTCGATGCCGTACGAGGACACGATCAAGGCGGCGGCGTGGCTCGCGGCGCAGCCGTTCGTCGATGCCGACCGCATGGTCGCGGGCGGCGGCAGCTACGGCGGCTTTCTCGCCGCGACACTGCTCGGCCGGCCGCACCCGTTCAAGGCGCTGATCGCGCACGCGGCGGTCTACGACAACTTCACGCAGATCGGCGCCGACTACGGCGCGTCGAAGGAGCGCTTCTTCAACTTCTGGGAGAAGCCGGAGGAATTCGCGCGTTACTCGCCGCACACCTCGGCCGGCCACTTCGTGACGCCGACCCTCGTGATCCACGGCCAGCTCGACCAGCGCGTGCCGGTGAACCAGGGCATCGAACTCTTCAACACGCTGCAGACGCGCGGCGTGCCCTCGAAGCTCGTGTACTTCCCGGACGAGAACCACTGGGTGCTGAAGCCGGGAAATTCGCTCTTCTGGTACCAGACGGTGCACGACTGGCTCGCGAAGTACGCACCCGTCACGGCAGCGACCAGGTGACACCGATCAGCGCATAGCGCGGCAGCCAGGTCGAGCGCTCGCCCACGAGGCTCGCGGGGTCGCCCGGCACGGCGAGGTGGTATTCCGTGCAGCAGGTGTTGGCGTGATCGGTCGCGTTGCTCAGCTCGACATAGACCTGCAGCGCGCCGAGCGGCAGGGCGTGTTGCCAGCTCGCGCGGGCATCGAACGAGAAGTAGTCGGACCACGCGTTCGCGTTGCGCGGCGACAGCACGAGCCGGGCGCCACCGCCGGGCAGGCCCTCGACGGCGAGCGAGTTCTCGCGCCAGCCGCTGTGCCAGATGACGTTGCCGGACAGCTGCCACGGGCCCTGCGTCCACGCGAGACCCGTGACGACGGAATGGCGCTGGTCCCAGGTGCGCAGCGCACGCGAATCGGCGAAGCGGTCGGTGACTTCCGACCAGCTGTAGCTGAGCCACGCAGACCATGTGCGCCGTGGCTCCCAGCGCAGTGTCAGCTCGGCGCCGTACGCGCGCGACGCAAGCGGCGCGACGCGCACGCGATCGACCTCGATTTCGGGCAGCAGCGTCACCGGGTCGAGCAGGTTCTCGTAGACCGGCTGCACATCGTGGATCCGCTTGTCGAACGCCTCGACGCGCAGCTGCACGTCGTTCGACAACCGGTGCTCGATCGCGCCGACCGCCTGGGTTGCGCGCTGCACGGCGTGATAGGCGGATTCGCCGTCGGTGGCCTCGAGTTCGTCCGGGCGCTCGGGTTGCGCGAGCCGGCCCCAAGAAAGGCGCAGCGTCGTGTCGGCGCGCGGCGTCCAGGCGAGCCCGAGGCGGGGCGACCAATGCGAAGCCCTGAAGTCCGGCTCGTAGCGCTGCCGGTCCCAGCGCATCCCGAGATCGACGTCGAGTTGCGGCGACAGCGCGATCACGGCGGACGCATAGGCAGCGTATGACTGCCCGCCGGCGCCGAACGCGAGATCACGGGACAGGACGGCCGGACGCGCGAGTGCCGCAGCGAGCAGCGGATCGAACAGCGCAGCGGCGCGATACTCGTACGAGGTATCGTGGTCCATCATCTCGGCCCCGAGCGACAGGTCCATGCGACCGCGCGCGGCTGCGAGTTCGAGCCTTGCGGTGGTCGCATCCATGAATCGCCGGTCGAGGAGTTCGCCCACACCACTGCCGGGCCGCGCAAGCGCGCCCCTTCGGCTCGTGTGCCGCTCGGTACGCGAGATGATGCCTCGAAGTGCCGTATCCGGCGACAATCGCCAGGTGCCGCGCAGCCAGCCCGTGCCGTCGCGATAACGCGCGTGCGCGCGCTCGCTGTCGTCCGAGAGGTTCGCGGTCAGTTCGTCGTTCAGCAGCAGCCATCCGGCGGCGAGGTCGCTGCCGTCGTCGAAGCGCCACGACAGGCGCGCGAGTACGTCGAGGAACGCCGGCTCACCCGCGCGCTCCTCGGCGAGCTTCATGACCTGCTCGATCGTGCTCTTGCGTGCCGCGACGAGCCATTCGAGCGGATGCGATTCGAGACGACCCTGCGACAGGGCGTGCGCGTAGAGGGGGCTCACGCCGATCTCGTGATGATTCTCCCCGGTGTAGGAGCGCGGCGTGATGTCGAGCACCCCCGACAGGCGCCCGCCGTAGCGGGCCGGGGTCACGCCACTCCAGAAATCGAGCTTGCCGATCGTCGCCGGGTCGAGGATGCCCAGCAGGCCCAGGAAATCCTTGAAGTGAAACGGCTCGAACAGCGGCACGCCGTCGAAATACACGCCGAGTTCGTCAACCCGGCCGCCGCGGACATGCGCGCGTGCCGACAAGCCGTTCGTCGCGGTGCCGGGCAGAAAGCGGGTGACGCGCAGCGCGTCCTCGTCGAGGCCTGGCAGCACCGCGAGATCCTCGCGCGTGAACTCCACGGGCGCGAAGCGCGATTGCTGGTCGAAAGAGTAGCGGCTGGCGAGCACGCTGACCTCGACGAGCGACTCGCCCCGGCCGGCCAGCCGCAGCGTGCCCTTCCACTGCTCGTCCCGGTGCACACGGATGCCACGCAGGCGCGCGGCACCTCCGGCAGAATCGCGAGCCTCGGCCTCATAGAGTCCGGGCGGCAGATCGCCGAATCGTGCCCGCCCGCTCGCGTCCGTGAGGGCGTTGTGATCCCCCGGCTGCAGTGTCACATGCGCACTGCGCGCCGGGCGGCCGTCCGCGCCCTCGACGACGAGGTCGACAGCCGCTTCGCCATCGACGCTGCGCCGTACCACGACGTAGACCCCGGGCTGCACGGGTTCGAGCACGAGCCCGTGCGGCGCGAGCAGCTCGCGCGCGACCTCGGCGAGCGGACCGGGGCGCGGCGGCGCGCGCACGCGCATCTCGCGCGTGACCAGCGCATCGCTGTAGACGATGTTGAGCCCGGATCGCGCGAGCGCATCGAGCGCCGCGCCGAGGGGTTCGCCGACTTCGATGGCATGTGCCACCGCGCCCGCGGCGAGCAGCAGCAGCGCCCGCGCGCTGTCCCGTGCAAATCGCAGCGCGAGCGGACGCATCGACGGATGGTAGCAGCCTGCGAGAAGCGCGCGCCGCACGCTGCGTCAGCGGCGCGTCGGACCGATCACCACCGGCCCCTTCTCGGGAACCATCGCCTCGAGGTCCACCGAGGCCATCACGATCGCGAGCGCCTTCGCGGCAGGCTGTCCGTCCACCGAGCCGTGCAGGATCACCGCCGCCGCGCGCAGGCGGGCGCCCTCGTCGGCAAAGATCACCGTTCGCCCCGTCTCGGCCGTATACCAGCGCAGGAACTCGGCGAGGGACTTGCCTTCGATCGCAATCGGCGCAGGCAGCGCCTCGGTCCACGTCCAGAGGGCATCGTCCGCGGCCACGTGCACGCGGGCGATCGTGCCGTCGGCCGCGATGCTGACCTGCTCGCCCGCCACGGCGCGCTCCGTCGCCGCGCCCGCGTCGATCTCCACGGCTCCGTCCCGGACCGCGACGTCGAGCGTACCGTCGTGCGCCCGCACGGCATAGCGTGTGCCGACATGGCGCACCTCGCCGCGCGCCGTGCGCACGACATAGTCGACCGCGGCGCCGGGCGTGATGGAAACGTAGACTCCGCCATCGTCGAGCCGCAGCGTCGTGGCGTCGACGAGCTCCACGCGACTCTGCGCATCGACGCGCAACGCGAGATCCTTCGAGTACCTGACGAGTGCGCCCGACGTGTGGCCCGTCTCGAGCACGACGCCGCGGCGAATCGGCTCACCGGCCTCGCCCTCGGCGCCCGCGATGCTCACGCGGCCATTGGCCCGATCGAGCGTCGCGATCGGCGCGCCGGGCGACGCAAGCCACAGGAGACCGGCCAACGCGGCGATCGCCACGGACGCGGCTGCCAGCCAGCGTGCGCGCCGGCGTGGGCGCATCGCCGGCACCTGCATCTGCCGCATGCGCTGCCATTCCTCGTGTACGGCCGCATACGCGCGCGCGCGCGCCTCCGGATCCGGCGTGCCGCGCGGCACCGAACGCATGAGGCGCACGAGGCGCGCTTCGTCGGTGTCGTTCCATTGATCGTCGTGATCAGTCATGGCAGCAGTTCATGCCAATCGTAACCCCGCGCCTCGAGTGCCGAGCGCAGTGCGAGGCGCGCACGCGCGAGTGCGGACTGGGCGGCCTCGACACTCGAGCCGAGTTCGCCCGCGATTCGTTCCACGCTCCAGTCCTCGAGATACTTCCACGCAAGGATCTCGCCGGAGCGCCCGGGCAGTTCGTCGAGCACGCGGTGCAGGATGCCGGCCGCGTCGCCGGCCTGCGCCCGATCGTCGGGCAGCGGTTCGGCCGAGGCGACACGTTCGGCGCGGCGCCGCGCTTCTGCACCCTCGTCGAGGCTCGCCTCGCGCTGCGCCCGCTTCCGTTCGGCCGCGCCGAGATCGGCGAGTTCATTGCGGCAGATCTGCGCGAGCCAGGAAAAGAGGGCCGCCTCACCACGGTACTGCGGCAGGGCATGCACGGCGCGGCACATCGCGCGCTGCGCAGCCTCTTCCGCGACGTCGGCACGCCCGGCCGTGCGCGCCAGCGCAAAGCGGTAGAGGCGGTCGAAATACTCGTCGAAGAAGCTTCGAAACGCATGTTCGTCGCCGGTGAGCAGACGCGCCACGAGGGCGCGATCGTCCTCGCGCATCGGCGGAAGGTTAGACAGGCCGGGGGGCGAAGATCAATCGGCCACCGGTCGGGCAATTGATTCTGCGGCCGGCGGCCGTCCAACGGGGGCATGCGCGCGATCCGCCTCATCCCCGCCCTGCTGCTGCTGTCCGCCGGCTTCGGGCCCGTGCCGGCCGCCGACATCGCGACGGTGGTCCACGATCCGTCCCGGGTGCTGCCGACCGACGCCGAGCTCGAGCGCGCCGGTGCGCGCATCGGCACGATCACGATCAGTACCGACGACATTTTCGACGAGCGGGATCCGCGCGAGGATGCGCTGCTGTATCGCGCGGTCAATCGCATGCACGTCGCGACACGCGACTCGACGATCCGCGCCCAGCTGCTGTTTGCGAGCGGCGATCGCTACTCGCGCCGCGTGCTCGACGAATCCGAGCGCGCGCTGCGTACCCAGCGCTATCTGAGGGAGCCCGTGATCCGGCCCGTCGCCTGGCACGACGGTCTCGTCGACGTGAGCGTGCGGTCCCGCGATGTCTGGACCACGAACCCCGGCCTCGCCGTGTCGCGCACCGGCGGCGCCAACGAACTCGGCGCCGAGATCGAGGAACTGAACCTGTTCGGGCGCGGCAAGCAGTTGAGCGCCGGCTACCAGGACGATGTCGATCGCGCGTCGCTCCGTCTCGCGTGGTTCGACCCGGCCGTCTACGGCTCGCGCTGGACGAGCCGCTTGTCCGTTTCGGACAGCGACGACGGCAACGGCTGGTCGCTCGGCCTCGAGCGACCCTTTTTCGCACTCGACTCGCGCTGGAGCGCAGGCTTCAGTGGCGAGTCGCTCTCGCAGATCGAGCCCCGCTACGCACTCGGCGAGCGCATCGACGCCTGGCGTGCCGATTACCGGGTGTTCGACATCCACGGTGGCCGGTCGGCTGGGCTGCGCAACGGTTGGGTGCGGCGCTGGACCGCCGGCTTCCGCTACGACCGCTCGCGGTTCGGGCGCGCGGACACGCCCCTCGCCGGGCCCCTGCCCGCGGATCGCACGCTCGCCTATCCCTACCTGCGCCTCGATCTGCTGCAGGACGACTACGCGACAACGCGCAACCTCGACCAGATCGGGCGCACCGAAGACCTCGCGTTCGGCACCCGGCTGTCGGCCGAACTCGGCTGGTCGCAACCCGCGTTCGGTGCGAATCGCGAGGCCGTGATCGCGACGCTCGACGCGAGCCGCGGCGTGCACCTGCCGAACGAGCAGAGCCTGTTCGTCGCGAGCCGCTGGAGCACGCGGCTCGAGGGCACGAACCTCCGCGACTCGCTCGTGTCCGGCAGCGCGCGCTACTTCTGGCGCGCGAACGAACGCACGGTGCTGTATGTCGGCCTCACCGCCGATGTCGGCGCGGCGCTCGACCTCGACCACGAGCTGCTGCTCGGCGGCGACACGGGTCTGCGCGGCTATCCGCTGCGCTACCAGACCGGCACGGCGCGCGCGCTGTTGACGGTCGAGGGCCGCTACTTCACGGACTGGTATCCGCTGCGGCTCGCGCGGGTGGGCGCCGCGGTGTTCGTGGACATCGGCCGCAGCTGGGGCGCGAGCGCGCTCGATGTGCCGGAACTCGGCACGCTGCGGGATGTCGGAATCGGTCTGCGGTTCGGCAATACGCGTTCGGCACTCGGCAACGTGCTGCACGTCGACCTCGCGTTCCCGCTCGACGGGGACCCGTCCATCAAGTCGATGCAGTTTCTCCTCAAGACATGGAAGAGCTTCTGACATGATCCGATCCGCTGCGCAGCGCTTCCGGCCGCTGCTCGTCCTCCTCACGTGGTATCTGGCGCTCGGCCTCCTGCTGCGCGCGGCGCTGTGGTGGTCCTTCGGCCGCATCGCCGAGGTCTCGGACGTAGGGTACCTCGGCGCATCCCTGACGGGACTCGCCGCCGACGCCGTGCAGGCGCTGTACCTCTTCGCGCCGTTTGCCCTCTTCGCGTGGCTGCTGCCGGATCGCGCATTCCGGTCGCGCACCATGCGGGCGCTGATGCTCGCGCTCCCGGCGCTCGCGTTCTTCGGGCTCACGTTCCTTGCCGCGGTCGAATACTTCTTCTTCCAGGAATTCGATGCGCGCTTCAATCTCGTCTCGGTCGACTACCTGCTCTATCCGACCGAGGTGTTCGGAGACATCTGGAGCGCGTACCCGGTCGTCACGGTCGCGACGCTCGCCTCGCTCGCGTCGATCGCCACGGCGATCATGCTGCGCCGGCCACTGCTCGCCGGCACGCAGGCCGTCACGACCTGGCGCGCCCGCACGACCCTCTTCGCGCTCTACTTCGCGCTGCTCGGTGGCGCCATTGCGGGTCTCGACAAGGACAGCTTCGCCTGGTCGACCAATCGCGTCGCGAACGAGATTGCGGCGAACGGCGCGGGCAGCTTCTTCAATGCGCTGCGCACGAGCGAAATCGACTACCACGCCTACTATGCGACGCGCGATCCGGCGGCGAACCTGCGCGTGCTGCGCGCGGCGCTCGCGAAGGGCGACGGCCGCCTCCTCGATGCCGCGCGGCTCGACCGGGCATTCCCGGTGCGGCCGGAGGGTCTCGGACGGCTGAACGTGGTCGTCGTCGTCAGCGAATCGTTCGGCGCCGAGTTCAGCCGCGCCTATGGCGGCGATCGCGACTGGACACCGTACTTCGACCAGTACTCGAAGCAGGGCCTCGCCTTCACACGAATGTACGCGTCCGGCACGCGCACCGTGCGCGGCCTCGAGGCGATCACGGCGTCGATCCCGCCGATCCCGTCGACCTCTATCCTGCATCGCCCGGGCAACGCCGGCATCGCCAACTGGGGCAGCGTGATGCGCGGCCTCGGCTACAGCACGCACTTCTTCTACGGCGGCTATGGGCAGTTCGACGACATGAACGCGTTCTTCGCGGGCAACGGCTTCGACGTGGCCGACCGGCGCGCGATCGAGGGCCCGGTGCGCTTCGAGAACATCTGGGGCGTCGCCGACGAGGACCTGTACGACCTCGCGTTGCGGCGCTTCGACACGCTGTCGCGCAGCGGCCAGCCGTTCTTCGCGATCATCATGAACACATCGAATCACAAGCCCTATACGTTCCGCCCGGGTGTCCCCGGTGTGAAGCCCGAGGGCGGTGGCCGCGAGGCGGGCGTGCGCTATGCCGACTACGCGCAGGGCTACCTGTTGCGTGAAGCCGCGAAACACCGCTGGTTCGACGACACGCTGTTCGTGATCGTCGCCGACCACGGCGCGCGCGTGTACGGACGCGAGAGCATTCCGCTCAGGACCTACCACATCCCGATGCTGATCTACTCGCCGAAGCACATCGCGCCGGGCCGCGTCGACACGCTGACCACGCAGATCGATGTCGCGCCCACGGTGCTCGGACTTCTCGGCCTGCCGTACAGCGCACCGTTCTTCGGCGAGGACGTGCTGCACACACCGGCGAAGGATCGCGTCGCGTTCTTCAGCCACAACCACGACGTCGCGATCTACCGCGACGGCGAGCTCGCGATCCTCGGGCTCAGGAAGTCCGTGGAGAACGTGGACTACGACGCCGCGACCGATTCATACCGGCCCGCCCCCGCGGACCGCGCGTTCAATGCGCTCGCGATCGCCTATTACCAGACGGCCTACGAGATGTTCAGGAAACACAGCTACGTGCCGACGCCGGCCGCGCTCTCGCGCCTGCACGTCGCGGATGCTCACCAGGGCAGTTCGGACCCGTCATAGCGCCAGAAGCGCCCCGCCTTCGACGCATCGAGCCCGTCGATCACACGGATCACGCCCGCGACGCTCTCGGGCGGGTCGAGGTCGGCGCGCGGGCCGCCCATGTCGGTGCGCACGAAGCCCGGATGGACCGTCGCGACGACGATGCCGTGCGACCGCGCGAGATCGATCGCGAGCGACTTCATCACGGCGTTGAGTGCCGCCTTGCTGCCGCGGTAGGCGTAGAGCCCGCCCGACCGGATGCTCGCGATGGAGCCGACGATGCTCGAGATCGCGACGCACTTCTTCTGCGCCGAGCGCGCGACGTGCGCGACGAACGCTTCGGTGACCTTCATGGGTCCCGCGACATTGACGCGGAAGATCGTGTCCCAGTCCTCGTAGTTCACCGCGCCGAAGCGGCTCGTCGGATAGCCCGTGCCGGCGCGGCTGCCGCCGCCCATCGTGCCGGCGTTCAAAAGCAGCACGTCGATCGCGCGCCCGTCGAGCCGTCGCGCGGCTGCATCCACGCTCGCATGATCGGCGACATCGAGCGCCTCGACCGCGATGCGGCCGCCGCTCGCCTGTGCCAGCGCCGCGAGTTCCGTCGCGGCCTCGGGTCGCCGTGCGCAGGCGATGATGTCCCAGCCCGCCGCCGCATACTGCCGCACGAACTCGAGCCCGAGCCCGCGGTTCGCCCCCGTGACGAGAACGGTCGCCATGTCGCACCCTCCTTTCGCTTATGATCGCGCGCCCATGTTGCAGTCATACCGCAAAATCGTCATCGACCGGCTGACGGGCGAGTTTCGCAGCTCGACCCGCATCGTCGAGGCCCCCGCGCGCCCGCCCGGTCCCGGCGAGGTGCTGGTGAGGAACCATTACGCCGGCGTCAACGGGATCTTCGACCAGAACCTGTGCCGCAACACGATCCGATACGTGGATGTCGTGCCGCCATACGACATGGGTGTCGAGGCCATCGGCGAGATTGTCGCGCTCGGTGACCGCGTTGAGAACCTGCGCATCGGCGATGCCGTTGCGATCGTGAAGCTCGGCTGCGCATATCGCGAGTACCAGACGGCGGATGTCGCACGCCTGATCCGCGTGCGGGAAGCATCGCCCGAGATCCTCGCCCTGATCGCCTCGGGTGTCTCCGCGATGGTGGCGCTCGAGCGCATCGCCGACATGAAAAGCGGCGAGACCGTCGCCGTGTCGGCCGCTGCCGGCGGCCTCGGGCAGTTCGTCGTGCAGCTCGCCAGGCGCGCCGGCAACCACGTGATCGCACTCACCGGCTCGGATCACAAGGCCGCGCTGCTGCGCGAACTCGGCGCCGACCGGGTGGTGAACTACCGCACCGAATCCCTGCGCGACGTGCTGACCCGTGAATACCCGCGCGGCCTCGACATCGCCTACGACTCGGTCGGCGGCGAGATCTTCGATGCGTTTCTCGATCATCTCGCGATGTACGGTCGCCTGATCGTCAGCGGACACACCTCCGACTTCGACAAGCCGGTCGAGGACGTGCCGCACCCGCGCATCTACCACAAGCTCTACTGGAAGTCGGCGTCGGTGCGCGCTTTCCAGAATCCCGCGTTTCCGCAGTACTTCGACGACGCGGCGCACCGCATCCTCGACCTGTACTACCGCGGCGAGTTGCGTGCGCTGGTCGACCCGACCCCCTTCGTCGGGCTCGAGTCCGCGGCCGATGCGGTCGAATACCTGCTCGCCGGCCGCAACGCCGGCAAGGTGGTGCTGCGGCTCTGAAACGCCGCGTAGAGCGCGAGGCTCACGGCCCACGCGATCGCGGCGCTCGTCAGGTCGTGCGACAGGAAATGCGCGCCGCGCGCCTCCTGCCCGAACGCGAACACCGCGCCGAGGCCGAGGCCGGTCGCGAGACCGACCCATGCCTTGCCTCGATCGACGTCGCGCAGCACGAAATAGAGCGCGACGAGCGCAAATCCCGACGCCGAATGCGCGCCGGGGAAGCAGGCCGCAGGGCGCAGCGCATCGGGTCGATCCGCGAACAGGCCGACATACGGGAAGCGCCCACCGAAGAGCGCGAGGTCCCACGGGCAGTCGATGTTGGTCAGGTGCTTGAGCAATCCCGTCGCCGCGTTCGTCAGGGCCACCGCGAGCACGAAGTAGGCGAGCGCGCGTCGATACGGCGCGAGGCGCGCCGATATCCAGCTCGCCGCGAGCGCGACGAGCGCGCCGAGGCCGATCAGCCGCACGGCAACGCCACCGCCCGTGTGGATGATCCCTTCCGCCCACACGCTGCCGCGGCCGATCCAGCCGCCCGACGCGTCGTAGAACCAGCGCGCGGCGAGCGTCGTGTCGAAGTGCAGGCCCGCGAGCAGGCCCATCGCAACGAGGTAGGCCCCGAGGGGCCACAGTGCGTGCGAACGCCAGAAGGCCGCCGTCATCGGGCCGTAACGCTCACGCCCTGTGCGTGCCTTTCAGGATGTCCTCGGTCAGTCGATAGCACGCGAGACAGGGGATCGACAGCGCGAAGTACAGGCACGGCAGCAGCGCCGCCGCCCACTTGATGCCTTCGATCGCCTCGGGTGTCTGTACCGGTGAGCGCGACTGGAAGCCGACCAGCGCGTACACGACGAGCAGGATCGACGGCGCGAGCGCCGCGGCGACTTTCTCGACGAAGCTGTAGAGCGCCGAGTAGATGCCTTCGCGCCGCAGCCCCGTGCGCCGGTAATCGTACTCGATCGTGTCCGGCAGCATCGACTGGCCCATCAGCAGCAGGCCCGACGCCGCGACCCCCTTCACGGCCGCACGCAGCGTGAAGAACCACAGCGGTTCCGCGGGTCCCGCGAGCAGCCACGACAGCGACACGAGACAGAAAATCACCGTCGCGAGGATGTAGGTACGCTGTTTCTCGATCGCGAAGGCGATCCGGCGCCACAGCGGGATTGTCGCGATCTGCATGAGTCCGGCGGCGCCGACGAACCACAGCATCCATTCGCCCGGATTCTCGCGGCCGATCACGAAGCGCACGACGAAGATGGCCGTCGCGGTATTGGTGAACATGCCGAACAGCTGCAGGAACTTCGTGCCGAGGAGCGCGACGAACGGCCGGTTCGCGAACCCCGTGCGCCACTGCTCGCCGAGCGGCACGGACCTGCGCTCGCGCACCGTGAAGCGCGCACCCGCCGTCCCGAAGAACGCGGCCGCCATGAACACGAAGATGCCGCCGCCGAACACCGCTCCCATGACCGCATAGCCGCGCGCGCCGCCGCCCGCGAGTTCGGCGATCCGCTGCGCGAGCCCGCCCGCGAGGAACGTGCCGACGCCGATGAAGAAGACGCGCCACGCCATAAGCCGCGTGCGGTCCTTGTAGTCGTCGAGCATCTCCGCGGGCATCGCCATGTACGGCACGTTGAAGATCGTGTAACCCGTGCCGACGAGCGCGAGGGCGATCGTGACGAACCACAGCGTGTGCGCGAACGGCGTGAGGCCGAGGCTGTAGACGCCCGCGAACGCGAGCGACGTAACGACGGCGCCGAGCAGCAGGTACGGGCGACGGCGGCCGAAACGGGTCGACGTGCGATCGCTCAGGACGCCCATCAGGGGGTTCGCGACGATGTCCCAGGCCTTGGCGATGAACAGCAGCATCGCGGCGGTCGCCGCGGCGATGCCGAGCACGGTCGTCAGGAAATACGGCACGAGGAACGAGAAGCCGTTCAGCACGAGCGAGGCGCCGAGCGTCCCGATACCCCAGCCGAGGTGCAGGCGCCAGGCGCCGGAGCGGGCGAGCGGCAGGGCATCGGCGTTGGCTGACATGGGCGAAGCTTAGAACAAGCGCACGCGCGCCGTGCGACTGCAGCGACCGTCACGCGGCTATTGCGCCATCCACCGCCGGGCCTCGGGGTGTCGGGCCCTCAGCTTTTCCGCAGTGTCGCGCTAGCATGTCGGCCATGACCCCACCCCCCAGTCCCTCCACGGCCACGCGGGCCTTCCTTGCCCGCCCGCACGCGCTCTATATCGGGGGCCGATGGGTGGCTCCGCTCGCGGGCCGGCGATTCGATGTCTTCGATCCCGGCACGGGAGAGCGGATCGCGACCGCGGCGGCCGGCGACGCGGCCGACATCGACGCCGCCGTGGCTGCCGCGCGCGCGGCCTTCACCGGCCCTTGGTCGAAGTTCACCGCAGGCGAGCGCAGCCGGGTCATCTGGAAGCTCGCGGACCTGATCGAGCAGCACGCCGCGGAGCTGATCGAGCTCGAAGTGCTCGACAACGGCCAGCCGCTCGCGGTTGCGCAGCACGTCGTGCGCAATCTCGCGCCCGAGTTCTTCCGTTATTACGCCGGGTGGCCGACCAAGATCGAGGGCGCGACGATCCCCGCGGCGCCCCAGGGACGCCGGCCCGGCGAGGTGCTGTCGTTCACGCTGCGTGAACCCATCGGCGTCGTCGGCGCGATCACGCCGTGGAACGCACCCTTGCCGATGCTGATGGTCAAGCTCGCGCCGGCGCTCGCGACCGGCTGCACGCTCGTCCTGAAACCCGCCGAACTGACGCCGCTCACGGCGCTGCGCATGGCGGAGCTGTGCAGCGAAGCCGGCGTGCCGGATGGTGTCGTCAATGTCGTCACGGGATTCGGCGAGACGGCCGGCGCGGCGCTCGCCGCGCACCCCGGCGTCGACAAGATCGCGTTCACCGGTTCGACGGAAGTCGGGCGCCTGATCGTCAAGGCCGCCACGGGCAACCTCAAGAAAGTTTCGCTCGAGCTCGGCGGCAAATCGCCCGTGATCGTGTTCGACGATGCCGTGCTCGAGCAGGTGATCCCCGGCGCCGCGCGCGCGTGCTTTTTCCTGCAGGGCCAGAACTGCATGGCCGGCACACGACTCTATGTGCACGAAAAGGTGCACGACCAGGTCGTCGAGGGCATCGCGACGATCGCGCGCTCGATGCAGCTCGGGCACGGACTCGACCCCGCCTCGCAGTTCGGCCCGCTGATCTCGGCCGAGCAGCGCGAGCGAGTGCGCGGCTACGTCGAGGCCGGCCGGCGCGAGGGCGGCGAGCTCGTGTGCGGCGGCAGCGCACCGGCGCGCCCGGGCTGGTTCTTCCAGCCGACCGTGTTTGCCCGCATGAGCGCCGACATGACGCCCGTGAAGAACGAGATTTTCGGCCCGGTGCTTTGCGTGCAGTCCTTCGGCGACGACGACCTCGAGCGGGTTGCGCGCGAGGCGAACGCCACGATCTACGGCCTCTCGGGCAGCGTCTGGACGCGCGACATCGGCCGCGCGCTCGGCATGGTGCGCCGGATCGATTCCGGCCAGGTGAGCGTGAACATGCACGCGGCGGTCGACCCGGCGATGCCGTTCGGTGGCAACAGGCAATCCGGCTGGGGCCGCGAATTCGGCAAGGAAGGCCTCGAGCCCTATCTCAAGACGAAGGGCGTCAGCGTCGCGTGGTGAGCAGCGCCTCGAGCGGCGCGATCGGCAGCGCGCGCGCCGTCTGGCCATTGCCCGCTGTATCGGTCGCCCGCAGCAGCGAGTTGTAGATCGCTTCCTCGGTCGAGTCCATGACCGCTTCGAAGAGCGGCGACACGGCGTCGGTGGACAGCCGCTCGCGCGGGGCGCGCTGCGTCGAGAAGGCGATCGCGAAATCGCCGCTGCCGTTCGAGTACGTCGAGCCGGTCCGCGCCATGGCGTAGACCGCCCGCGCGGCGAGGCGCTCGAGATTGCGTGCATCGAGCGGCGCATCGGTCGCGACCACGATCATGCACGAACCATCGGCCGGTGCCGTCATATCGGCCCGGCCGTGGCGGTCATCGCGTGACGCGTCGCGCTCGTCGCCTGGCGGCACCAGATGGCGCCACACCGGCACGCCCGCAATCGTGAGCCGGCCACCGAAGTTCGCCTGCACGAGCACGCCCACAGTCCAGCGGTCGGCGCCGAGCGGCACGCGACGCGATGCGGTGCCGATACCGGCCTTCCAGCCGAAGGCGATCGTGCCCGTGCCGGCGCCGACCGCGCCCTCCTCCACGGCGCCCGGTCGCGCGGCGCGAATCGCCGCGAGCACCTGCGCGCGCGTCACATGCCCGCCGCGGATGTCGTTCAGGCGGCCGTCGTTGGTCTCGCCGACCAGCGCATTGACGGAGCGCACGGCCTCGTTGCCGGGCTGCGCGAGCGTCCACGCGACGACGCCCTCGATGGCAGGGCCCACCGCCAGCGTGTTCGTGAGCATGATCGGGGTCTCGATCGTGCCGAGCTCGTGCACCTGCGTGGATCCCGCGAGCTTGCCGAAGGCATTGCCGATGAACACCCCACCGGGCACCTTGTCCCGGAAGAGGTTGCCGCCGTGGGGCAGGATCGCCGTGACGCCGGTGCGCACGCGATCGCCGTCGACGAGTGTTACCTGCCCCACCATGACGCCCGGCACATCCGTGATCGCATCGAGCGGGCCCGGCTCCATGACACCCGGCGAGATGCCGAGATCCCGGGCACGGGGCCGGTCCGCGGCCGTCGAAGCGTGCGCGGCGAGCAGCGCCAGCGCGAACGTCAGCGCAGGCGTGAAGGCGGCCCGCCCCCGTTCTCGCAGGCGATCTCCCCGCGTCATGGCGGCACGTTGCCTTCCGCGGCGCGCGCCGCGATCGGCGGCGTGATCTCGAGCCGGCGCTCGCGCCAGATGATGTAAAGACCGCTGCCGACCACGATCGCACCGCCGACGAGCACGCGCAGCGACGGCCACGCGCTCCACACGACCCAGTCGATCGTGATGCCCCAGAAGAGCGCCGTGTACTCGAACGGCGCGATTACCGACGCCGGCGCGGCGCGAAACGCCTCGATCAGGCACAACTGCGCGACCGCGCCGGTGAGCCCGACAGCGGCCAGGAAGCCGAGATGCGCCGGCTGCACCGCCCGCCAGTCGCCCGCGACGAGCGCGGCGCAGACGAGCGTCATCACGAGCAGCGACCACAACGCGACGCTCGCCGTCGATTCGGTGCGCGTGAGCACGCGCAGCAGGATCGCATTGCACGCATACGCGAACGCCGATACAAACGCCCCGATCGCGCCGAGCGTCACGAGGCTCGACGCCGACGGCCGCAGCATCGCGAGCGCACCGGTGAGCCCCACCGCGATCGCGAGCCAGCGATGCCAGCCCACCGCCTCGCGCAGCACGAGCGCCGCGAGTGCGGTCACGATCAGCGGTGCGCTCAGGAAGATCGCATAGGCGTCGGCGAGCGAGAGCGCGCGCACGGCATACAGGAATCCGACCATGATCACGACCATCAGCAGGCCGCGCAGCAGGTGCATGCCGGGGCGATGGGCGAGCAGCTCGCGACCCCGTCCGGCGACGAGCAGCGGCAGCGCTATGAACGGCAGCGACGCCGCGCCCCGCAGCGCGGCCACCTGCAACGGCGGGTAATGCGCTGTCAGCGCCTTCAGCAGCGCATCCATGCAGGCGAAGACGGCCACCGCGGCGAGCATGTACGCGATACCGCGAAGGGAACGGGCGGACATCGGCGCAGCCTAGCGCGAACGGCGGGCCGCGGACAGCCGGGCGCAGGCCGGGCGGCGCGCCGCCCGCCGCCGACCGCAGCCCCGTCAGAACTTGATGTTGATGCCCGCGAGCATGCTCCAGGAGTAGACCTCGTTCTCCGCGAGCCGTGCACGCGTGCCGCTCAGGTAGCGCAGCGGCTCGTTGGTGATGTTGTTCACCTGAAAGAACGCCCCAACGTTCTTCGTGAACTGGTAGCTCGCCTTGAAGTCGAGCTGACCGTGCGTGTCGATGTAGAGGTCCTCGTCGACATTGTCACCGAGCGCGTACAGGTACTCGCTGCGCCAGGCGTAGCCGAGACGCATCTCGAGACCCGCGAGCTCGTAGAAGATCGCGATGTTGCCGACGTGCTCCGACTGCTGGAAGAACGGCACTTTCTCGGTGCGGTCCGGCGCATCGGCTTCGCTGTCGGTCCAGGTATAGCCGACCGAGATCCCAAGGCCGCGCAGCAGGCCCGGCAGCATGCTGAACTGCTGCTGATAAGCCAGCTCGACACCGAAAATGTTGCCGTTGCGCGCGTTCTGCGACTGCTCGATCTCGAGTTCGGAATAGAACCGCCCTTCGAAATTCACGTCCTCGAGCGTCTGGATGCGCGTGAAGATCGGGTGGTCGATGTCCTTGTAGAACAGCCCGCCGGACAGGATGCCGGTCGGCCTCAGGTACCACTCGAGGGCGAGGTCGTAGTTGGTGGACTCGAGCGCGTCGAGGTCGGAGTTGCCCATTTCGATCGCGCCCTCGTACACACCCGGGTCGTCCTCCTCGATCTCGAAGATGCGAAACGGCACGTTCTGCTCATACGAGGGACGCCCGATGGTGTTGGTCCACGCGGCACGCGCGATCAGGTCGTCGCGGATCGACCACGTCATCTGCAGGCCCGGCATCCAGTTCGTGTAGTTCTTCGTGCCCGTGACCTGTGGCGGCGGGTCCTGCGCGTCGCCATCGACGATCTGCACATCGTAGGCGTTGAAGTCGGTCTCGGTGCGTTCGACGCGCACGCCGCCGATGAAGGTCGCGTTGCCGATGTCGAGCGAGGCCATCAGGTAGCCCGCCGTGACGTCCTCCTTCACCCGGTAGTCGACACCATACGACTCGGTGATGGTGTCCTCGGGGTTCACTTCGAATGAAGCCTCGTTGTCGCGGAAGAACCGCTCCGCGAGGCGGTAGTCCGGATACGGGCCAAACGTGTAATACGGGCGGATGTCGCGATAGAAGTCCCGATTGCCCGCGTGTGCGACCTGCGACAGCAGGAAGTCGCCGTCGAAGCCGTCGTACACGATCATGTCCTGATCGGACGTGAGCTTCCGGCTGATGAGCTTTGCGCCGCCCTTGAGGAACCCGCTGCGCCCGTCGCCCCATTCGATGTCGCGCCGCAGATCCACCTGGCCGATCCGGAGCTTCTCCTCGATCAGCTGGTGGCCGCGCGCGGCCTCGTCGAACTCGTAACCGGCCGCGTCGTAGAAGCCCGCGGGCGCATCCACGTGCCAGTAGTAGTCCGAGATGTCGTAGGTCATCGGGAAGGTGTCGTCGGCCTCGAACACATAGTCGTTGTCGTAGGGCGTGTCCTGCTCGGTCTTGCCGTAGGTCGCCGCAAGATTGAGCGTCCAGTTGCCGATCTCGAACTCGCCGCCGAGCGTGGAGGAGAGGATCTTCTGGATCTCCAGGCGCTCGGAGTTCTCGCGTTTGCCCTCTCCTTCCGTGAAGAGGCCCGAGGTCGGCGTCACGTTCTCGAGGTCGCCATTGCGGTAGTCGTAGGTGATCTCCGGCTGCAGCTCCGTGTCCTCGTAGCGATTGATGATGTTGCGCCAGTGCAGCTTCGTCGCGTCGTTCGGGCGGAACTCGAAGTTGGCGACGAATCCCTTGCGCACACGGCGGATCAGGTAGTCGCGGATGTTCTGCTCGTCGGGGATGAGGTATGGATAGTCGCCGTCGTCATCGGTCCACGGATCGCCGCCCTGCACGTTCTCGGAACTGAACTTGCGGTCGGAATAGCTCGCAGACAGCACGATGCCGAAGCGATTATCCGCGAATACGCCGCTCCACGCTGCGTTGGCACCCCATGGATGGTGGCCGCCGAGATCCGAGTAGCCGTAGTCCGTCGTGGCGGCGAACGAGCGGCCGTCCGGGTCGTCGAACGCGCTCGGCGTGACGAGATTGATCGTGCCGCCGATCGCGTTGCCGTCCAGATCCGGCGTCACCGACTTGATGACCTCGAGCTTGGAGAGGATGTTGGCCGGCACCGTGTCCATCGCGACCCGGCGCGTATCGCCTTCGGGCGAGCCGATCGTCTGCCCATCGATCGTGACATTGCTGAGCGCGGCATCGATGCCGCGGATCGTCACGTAGCGGCCCTCGCCCTGGTCCGTGGTCACCGACACACCGGTGACCCGCGCCAGCGTGTCGCCGGCGTTCTGGTCGGGAAGTTTGCCGGCGTCGTCGGCGGTGACCGATTCCTTGATGTACTTGGCCGACTTCTTGTCCTGCAGTGCCGTCGCCTGCGCGAGTCGGTAGCCCGTCACGGTCACTTCCTCGATGTTGGCGCCCGACAGCGCGATCGCCTGCGTGGCGACGCCCGTGGCGGCGACCGTGACGCTCGTCGAGTTGTCGGCGAACCCGACAAACTCCGCTTCGACCGTATAGGACCCCGCGGGTACGTCGGTGATGCGATAGGCTCCCGACCGGTCGGATTTCACGGTTCGGTTGAGTTCCTGTATGCGCACCGTGGCGTTCGGCAGTGGCCGCCCGGTGGTTGCATCGGTAATGCGCCCGGCGATCTCGCCGGCCAGTGCCCCCCCGTGCAGGCAGGCGAGCGCAGCCGCGATGGCCGCGACGGTGCGGTAGGCACGACGAACGATCGTACGATTGGGTGCTGACACGGCCCTTACCCCTTGCAGCGTGGAATCAAGGTTCCATTCGTCGGCGAGTATAGAACAGGAATTTTGTCTTTTGCAATCCGTGAAATTTATGTTCCAACTTGCGATGATCTGACGGTGCGCTGCTGCCCGAGCAGGATCGCAGGTATCGGCACCGCACCATTGAAACATCCATTCGACAATTGGAATGCATTTTTCATTTTCGCTAGGATCGCGGCATGCCAGCCAAAGACGTCGAGATGCTGCGCAACGAAATCGTGCGCCGATATGACAGCCTGAGCCCGCGCCTGAAGCAGGTGGCGCAGTTCGTGCTCGATCACCCGAACGACATGGGCCTGCAGACGCTCGCGGTCATCGCCGAGCGCTGCCGCGTGCAGCCCTCGACCGTCGTGCGCTTCGCGAAGGCGATGGGTTACGCAGGCGCGAGCGACATGCAGAAGCTCTTCCGCGACGAGCTGCTCGCGTTCGCGCCGAGCCCGAGCTATGCCGACCGCATCCGCCAGTTCAACGAGCGTTCGGGCGAAGTCGACGTGCTCTCGCCCCACGGGCTGATGCAGGAGTTTGCCGACAGCAACATCATCGCGCTCGAGCACCTGAAGGAATCGATCCGCCGCGCCGATCTCGAGGCCGGGGTTGCGCTGATCCGCGATGCGCGCGCCGTGTACATCATCGGCGTGCGGCGTGCGTTCCCGGTTGCGGCCTATCTCGCCTATGCCCTGCGACATGTCGACGACAAGCGCGCCTACCTGATCGACGGTGTGGCGGGCATGCTCGCCGAACAGGGCGGCATGGCGCGCGAAGGCGACCTCCTGATCGCGATCAGTTTCCGGCCGTATGCGAAGGAAACCGCCGACGTGGTCGAACAGGCCCGCGCGCGCGGCGCGCGCGTGCTCGCGTTGAGCGATACGCGCCTCTCGCCCATCGCGCGCGATGCCGACGTCGTGTTCGAGACCAAGGACGCCGAAGTGCGCCAGTTCCGCTCGCTGACCGCGTCGCTGTGCCTCGCCCAGACGCTCGTCATCAGCTACGCGTTCCAGACCGAACGCCGCTCGCACAAGGGCAAGTCCTGATGTTCGGCTTCGCGCTGTTCGGTGCCGGCCGCATCGGCCAGATCCATGCCCGCAACCTCGCGGCGCGCCAGGATGCGCGCCTGCGGCACGTCGTCGATGTGTCGCCCGCTGCCGCCCGCGCGCTCGCGGACACGACCGGCGCCGCGGTGAGCGATGCCGCCACGGCCCTCGCCGACGCGAACGTGCAGGCAATATTGATAGCCAGTTCCACCGACACGCACGCCGCGCTGATCGCCGCGGGCGCGCGGGCCGGCAAGGCCATCTTCTGCGAGAAGCCGCTCGACCTCGACCTCGCGCGCGCCGAGGCGAGCATCGCCGCCGCGGCCGAAGCGAATGTCCTGCTCGCGCTCGGCTTCAACCGCCGCTTCGACCCCGCCTTCCGTCGCCTGCAGCGCGAGATCGCGGCGGGACGCGTCGGCAAGGTCGAGGTCGTCAGCATCACGAGCCGCGATCCGGCGCCACCTCCGCCGGCCTATGTGGCGCGCTCCGGCGGGCTCTTTCGCGACATGATGATCCATGACCTCGACATGGCGCGCTGGCTGCTCGGCGCGACGCCCGGGAGCGTCTACGCGCGCGGCGGCGCGCTGATCGATCCGGCCATCGGCGCCGCCGGCGACATCGACACCGCGGTCGTCGTGCTCGAGGGGGCGGGCGGCGAGCTCTGCCAGATCACGAACAGCCGCCGCTGCGCCTATGGTTACGACCAGCGCATCGAAGTGTTCGGCTCGGGCGGTCTGCTGCGCGCGGACAATGTCCCCGCCACCACGGTGGAAACCGCCGATGCCGGCGGCTTCACGCGCGAGCCGGCCCTGCCCTTCTTTCTCGAGCGTTACGCCGCCGCCTACCGCGACGAACTCGACGAGTTCCTGCGCGCGCTGCGCGGCGAACCGGCGGCCCTCGCCACCGGTGAGGACGGCCGGCAGGCCCTGCGACTCGCGAACGCCGCGCAGCGATCGCTGGAAACCCGTGCTCCCGTGGCGCTGTCCGATGAATAGAATGTAAATTTCATGTCATTGCGTTGTTGAAATACGGATTCCATTCCGATATCGTCGCAACTCCCATGACCCGCGCCAGAATCGGACTGATCGGTACCGGCTTCATCGGCCGCACGCACGCGATCGCACTCAGCGCGGTCGGCGCGGTCTTCGCCGACATCGAGGCGCCCGTCCGCGAACTGCTGGCCGACACCACGGAAGCAGCCGCGCGCGCGGCGGCCGGCGCGCTCGGGTTCGCCCGCGCCACCGGCGACTGGCGCGAGCTCGTCGCCGACCCCGCGGTCGACGTGGTCGATATCTGCACGCCGAACCACCTGCATCGCGACATGGCGCTCGCGGCGATCGGCGCCGGCAAGCATGTCTGGTGCGAGAAGCCACTCGCCAACACGGCGCGCGAGGCGCGCGAAATCGCCGCCGCGGCCGATGCGGCAGGCGTGCGGCACCTGATGGGCTTCAACTACATCTGCAATCCGCTGCTGCAGGTCGCGCGCGACATGATTGCCGCCGGCGAACTCGGCGACGTCTACGCGTTTCGCGGCAGCTACCTCGAGGACTACATGAGCGATCCGGCGGTGCCATGGAGCTGGCGCTGCGACCGCGCGCTCGCGGGCAGCGGCGCGCTCGCCGACCTCGGCTCGCACCTGATCAACCTCGGACACTTCCTGCTCGGCGCCGTGGCGCGGGTGAACGGCCGCTTGCAGGTCGTGCACCGCACGCGCCGCGATCCGGCGACTGGCGCCACGCGCGCGGTCGAGAACGAGGACATCGCGCGCGCCCTGATCGAATTTGCGAGCGGCGTACCGGGCACGTTCGAGGTGAGCCGGGTCGCGACCGGGCTGAAATGCGGCCTCGCGTTCGCCGTCTTCGGGACGCGCGGCGCACTCGAGTTCGACCAGGAGCGCATGAACGAGCTGCGCTGGTACGACGCCGCCGCGGGCGGTGCGCGTCGCGGCTTTCGCACGCTGCTCGCCGGTCCGGAGCACCCGGACTACCGGCCCTTCTGCCCCGCGCCCGGTCACGGCCTCGGCTACAACGACCTGAAGGTGATCGAAGCGCGCAACCTCCTGCGCGCGGTTGCGGGCGGCGCACCGGCCTGGCCCGATTTCCACGAGGGCGCGCGCGTGCAAGCGGTCATGGAAGCGATCGAGGCGTCGCATGCGAGCGGCGCGTGGACGGACGTCGGCGCATGAGTCACATCACGGCACACCGGGGCGGCTTCGCGCGCGGCTTCACCGCGATCACGCAGGCGGCGGACCCGGCGAACGGCACGGGTCTCGGCCTCGGCGTGCTGCGTCTCGGCGCCGGCGAGGAGTGGAGTGCGCGGGTCCCGCGCGAGACCGCGTGGCTCCTGATGTCGGGCGAGCTGCGGGTGCGCGCGGGCGAGCGCGAAGCCGTCCTGGCGCGCGCATCGCTGTTCGACGAGTCGGCGAGCTGCCTGCACGTCGCGGCCGATACACCGGTCGCGCTGCTCGCGGGCAGCGATTGCGAGCTGACCGTGTACGACACCGTGAACGCGCGCGCCTTCGCGCCGCGCGTCTTTCGGCCGGCCGACGTACCGAACGAGCATCGCGGCAAGGGCCAGGTGCGCGACCGCAGCCTGCGCTACGTGCGCACGATCTTCGACACGCGCAACTCCCCGCCCGAAGCCGAACTCGTGCTCGGCGAGGTGGTCACGTTCCCGGGCGGCTGGTCGAGCTATCCGCCGCATCACCACCCGCAGCCCGAGATCTACCACTACCGCTTCACGGCCCCGCAGGGCTATGGGCATGCGGAACTCGGCGATGCCGTCGTCAAGGTGCGCGAGTACGACACGATCTGCATTCCGGCTGGCTTCGACCATGCGCAGTGTGCGGCGCCCGGCTACGGCATGTATTACTCCTGGGTGATCCGGCACCTGCCGGGTCGGCCCTATACGGTGCCCGAATTCACGGCGGAGCACGCGTGGACGATGCAGCCGGACGCGCAGTTCTGGTGGCCGGCGGAGCCGGGCGATGACTGACGCGACAGCCGGAGCGGCCCGCCCGCGCGATGTCATCTGCCTCGGGCGCGCGGCGGTCGACCTCTACGGCCAGCAGCTCGGCGGGCGCTTCGAGGACGTGCAGACCTTCGCGAAATATCTCGGCGGGTCGTCCGCGAATGTCGCCTTCGGGCTCGCCCGGCTCGGGCTCAGGTCCGCGATGCTGACGCGCGTCGGCGACGAGCCGATGGGCCGCTTCGTGCGCGCGACGCTCGAGCGAGCGGGCGTCGACGTCAGCCATGTCGCGACCGACCCGCACCGCCTCACCGCGCTCGTGCTGCTCGGCATCGCAGGACGCGACGACTTCCCGCACATCTTCTATCGCGAGAACTGCGCGGACATGGGTCTCGCGGCGGACGACTTCGACGCCGCGTACATCGGCTCGAGCCGCATGCTCGCCATCACCGGCACCCACCTGTCGAGCGAATCGACCGCTGCCGCCGTGATGAAGGCGGTGCGGCTCGCGCGCGCGCAGGGTACGCTCGTGGTGTTCGACATCGACTACCGGCCCGTGCTGTGGGGGCTCGCCGGCGCGGGCGACGGCGCGAACCGGTTCGTCGCCTCGCCCGAGGTGACCCGGCGCATCGCAGCGATCCTGCCCGAGTGCGACCTCATCGTCGGCACCGAAGAAGAGATCCGCATCGCAGGCGGCCATGCAGACACGGATACGGCGCGCGCGGCGATACGCGATGCCGGCCACGCGACGATCGTCGTCAAGCGCGGCGCCGCCGGCTGCACGATCCATCCGCCGACCGGGGAGGCGATCGAGGTGCCGGGCTTTCCGGTCGAAGTGCTCAACACGCTCGGCGCCGGCGATGCGTTCCTGTCGGGCCTTTTGTGCGGGCGCCTCGCCGGGGACGACTGGCGGCGCGCCGGAGCGCTCGGCAATGCCTGCGGCGCGCTCGTCGTCTCCCGTCACGGCTGTGCGCCGGCGCTGCCGAGCCGCATCGAGCTCGACGAATTCCTCGCGCGCGCGCCGGACATCCGCCGACCCGACCGCGACGCGCGGCTCGTGCAGCTGCACGATGCGACGACGACCCGACGCCCGCGGGATCACCTGTACGTGCTCGCCTTCGATCATCGCCGGCAACTCGAGCAGCTGGCCGGCAGCGTCGGCGCACCCGTCGAGCGCATCACGCGCTTCAAGTCGCTGGTCGCCGACGCGGTCGAGCGCGTCGCCCGCGAGGTGCCGTGGCGCGATCGCATCGGCGTCATCGTCGATGAGCGCTACGGCGCCGACGTGCTGTCCCGCATGACGCATGCGGGTCACTGGGTCGGGCGCGCGATCGAGATCCCGGGTTCGCGGCCGCTCGAGCTCGAACCGCGCAACCACAGCGGCCTGCCGCTGCTCTCGTGGCCCGCGAACCAGGTGATCAAGTGCCTCGTGTTCTATCATCCCGACGATCCGCTCGAGCTGCGCCTCGCGCAGGAGGAGCGGGTGACCGAACTCGCGCAGGATGCCCGCGAGCTCGGCCGCGAGCTGCTGCTCGAGGTCGTCGCGAGCGGCCGCGGGCATGCAGTCGACGACACGACCGTCGCACGCGCATTGCGCCGCTTCTACAACCTCGGCGTGCGGCCGGCGTGGTGGAAGCTCGAACCGCCGACGCGATCGGCGTGGCCGCGCATCCAGGACCTGATCATGGAATACGATCCGCACTGCAACGGCGTGCTGCTGCTCGGGCTCGATGCGCCCGAGGCCCGCCTGCGCGCCGGATTCGAGCACGCGGCGCCGTTTGCGATCTGTCGCGGCTTTGCGGTCGGGCGCAGCATATTCGGCCAGCCGGCGCGCGAGTGGATGCGCGGCACGCTCACGGACGAGGCAGTCGTCGATGAGCTCGCGAACCGCTATGTGCGGCTCGCCGGCCTTTGGCGGGAGCTGCGCGCATGAAGCGCCTGCGGCTGACCACGGCCCAGGCGATCGTGCGCTACCTCGTCGCGCAGCGCGTGCGCATCGACTCGACCGAGCTGCCGCTCTTCGCCGGCGTGTTCGCGATCTTCGGCCATGGCAACGTGGCCGGACTCGGCGAAGCCCTTCAGGCCGAGCGCAACCGCCTGCCCACCTGGCGCGCGCACAACGAGCAGGCGATGGCGCATGCGGCGATCGCCTTCGCGAAGGCGTCGCGACGCCGGCGGCTGATCGCGTGCACGACTTCGATCGGCCCGGGCGCCACGAACATGGTGACCGCCGCCGCGCTCGCGCACGTCAATCGCCTGCCCGTGCTGCTGCTCCCGGGCGATACGTTCGCGAACCGCGATCCGGATCCGGTGCTGCAGCAGGTCGAACATTTCGGCGACCCGACGATCACGGCAAACGACTGTTTCCGGCCGGTGTCGCGCTACTGGGACCGCATCGTGCGTCCGGAGCAGCTGCTCGCGTCACTCCCGCAGGCCTTGTCCGTGCTGACCGATCCGGCCGACTGCGGCCCGGTCACGCTCGCGCTGCCGCAGGACGTGCAGGCCGAGGCGGGTGAGTTCCCCGCCGCGTTCTTTGAGCCCCATCTGCACGAGCCCGTGCGCCTCGGCCCCGATGCGCAGCAGTTGCGCGCCGCGGCGGCGCTGATCACGGGCGCGCAGAAGCCGCTGATCGTCGCCGGCGGCGGCGTGCTCTATTCGGAGGCGAACGAGGCGCTGGCCGCGTTTGCGACCGCGCGCGCCATTCCGGTCTGCGAGACACAGGCCGGCAAGGGCGCCTTGCCCTGGGATCATCCGTGCAATGTCGGCGCCGTGGGCGTCACCGGCACGGGCGCCGCCAACGCCCTCGCCGCGGAGGCCGACCTGATCATCGCGATCGGCACGCGGCTCGCCGACTTCACGACCGGCTCCGGCCGGCTCCTGCCGCGCGCCGGCTGTCGCCTGCTGAGTCTCAACGTCTGTCGGCACGACCTCGTGAAGCGCGGCGCCACGGCGCTGCAGGCCGATGCGCGGCGCGGGCTCGAAGAGCTTGCCTCGGCGCTGTCGCCGGCGCGCAGCAAGGGCGCTTGGCTCGCTGCCGCACAGGCGCGTATCCAGGAATGGAACGCCGCGCGCGATGCCGCTGTCGCCGCGCGCAACGGCCACACGCCGTCCGATGCCGAGGTGCTCGATGTCGCAAACCGCGTCGTCGGCACGCGCGGCACGGTCGTTTGCGCCGCGGGCGGCCTGCCGGGCGAGCTGCACAAGCTGTGGCGCGCCGACGGGCCGGACGCGTACCACGTCGAGTACGGCTACTCGTGCATGGGCTACGAGATTGCCGGCGGCCTCGGCGTGAAGATGGCGCAGCCGGCGCGGGATATCGTCGTGCTGGTCGGCGACGGCAGTTACCTGATGATGAATTCCGAGATCGCCACCTCGATCGCGCTCGGGCTGAAGCTCACGATCGTGCTGCTCGACAATCGCGGTTTCGGTTGCATCAACCGCCTGCAGCAGGCCTGCGGCGGCGATGCGTTCAACAACCTGCTCGACGACGCCTCGCCGCGCGTCGACTTCGTCGCGCACGCACGCGCGCTCGGGGCGATCGCTGAAAAGGCGGACAACCTCGCCGCGCTCGAGCCGGCGCTGCGCCGCGCGCTCGCGGCGGATCGCACGGCCGTCGTCGTGATCGAGACCGACCCCGCGCACTCGACCGCGGCCGGCGGCGCCTGGTGGAACGTCCCCGTCGCGGAAATCTCCGCGAGCGAACGCGTGCAGCGCGCATTCGCGGACTATCGCGGGCATGTCGACGACTCTCCGGACGCGACATGATCCGGCTCGGCATCAACCCGATCTCGTGGACTAACGACGACCTGCCGGAGCTCGGGGACGACATTTCGCTCGACACCTGCCTCGAGGAAGCGCGCGCCGCGGGCTTTGCCGGCGTCGAGCTCGGCCGCAAGTTCCCGCGGGATGCCGCGCAGCTCGGACCGATCCTCGATGCACGCGGCCTGCGACTCGTGTCGGGCTGGTACAGCCTGAGGCTCCTCGAGCGCGACGCGGACGCGGAGTTCGCCGCGATGGCCGATCACTTCGCGCTGCTCGCCGCGCTCGGCGCGAACGTGATGGTCGTCTGCGAAGTCACGGGTTGCATCCACGGCGACCAGGGTGCGCGGCTGTCGCGGCGCCCGCACCTGCCGCCCGCGCGCTGGCCGGAGTTCGGCGCGCGCCTCACCGAGCTCGCCGGGCGCATGCAGGCCGCAGGCATGCGCATGGCGTATCACCATCACATGGGTACCGTCGTGCAGTCGGGCGCGGATGTCGACGCACTGATGAAGCACACGGGCGCCGCCGTCGGGCTGCTGCTCGACACCGGCCACCTCGCGTTCGCCGGCGAGGATCCGGTGCGCGTCGCCACGCAGTACGCGGACCGCATCGTGCACGTGCATTGCAAGGACGTGCGCCCCACCGTGCTCGCCCGTGCGCAGAACCGCGACGCGAGCTTCCTCGACGCCGTCCTGCAGGGCGTTTTCACGGTGCCCGGCGACGGCAGCGTGGACTACCCCGCGGTGCTCGCACCCATCGCGCGCGCCGGGTATGCGGGATGGATCGTCGTCGAAGCGGAACAGGATCCCGCGGTGGCGCCACCGGCGCGCTACGCGCGCCTCGGCCGCGAATACCTGGGCCGCATCACGGGCGAGATCTTCGCGTGACGAGCACGGGCAGCCGCCGGCGGTTCCTCGGCGGCGCGGCCGGCGCCCTCGGTGCCGCGCTCGCCCCATGGCGCGCGTGGCCCGGGACATTCGGCTACCCGCGGCTGCAGCAGGGCCCGATGATCGGGGACACAGGCCCCACGCACCTCTCGATCTGGGGACGCGCGAACGGCCCGTATCAGGTGGCGTTCGAGTACTCGAAAGACCGCGCGTTCACTGCGCCGCTGCGCAGTGCGCCGGTCGCCGCGACGGCCGCCGGCGATTTCACGGCCGTCGTGCGCATCGACGGGCTCGAGCCCGGCACGGTGTACTGGTACCGCCCGCTCGTCGACGGTGTCGTCGACCGCTACCAGAGCGTGCCGTTCGCCACGCGCACGGCGCCGGCGGGCGCCGCCGACTTCCGCGTCGCGTTCGGCTCCTGCGCGCGATTCGCGCGCGATCCGGTACAGCGCATTTTCGACACCGTGGTGCGCGAATCGCCGGATCTCTTCCTCTGGCTCGGCGACAACGTGTATGCGGACTCGGAGGCGCCCGAAGCCATCGCGGACGAGTATCGACGCCAGCGCATGGTGCACTCGCTCCTGCCGCTCAACCGCACGACCTCGCAGCTCGCCATCTGGGACGATCACGACTTCGGCTACAACAACAGCGACGGCACGTCGCCCTTCAAGGACGCCTCGCTTGCGACCTTCAGGAACTACTGGGCGAATCCCTCGTACGGCCTGCCCGATGCGCCGGGCGTGTTCTTCCGCAAGTCGTTCGGTGGCGTCGATTTCTTCATGCTCGACGGTCGCTATTACCGCGCGCCGAACGGCGACCCCGACGGCCCGCGCAAGAGTATTCTCGGCGCGGCGCAGAATGCGTGGCTGCGCGCGGAGCTCGCCGCGAGCCGCGCGCCTTTCAAGATCCTCGCCTGCGGCAGCGGCTGGTCGATGGCGGATGGCGTCGACGGCGATACCTGGGCCGCATTTCGCACCGAGCGCGATGCGCTGTTCGATTTCCTGCGCGACCGGCGCATCGAAGGCGTCGTGCTGATTTCCGGCGACAGCCACGTCGGGGAGCTCAATTGCATCCCGTGGTCCGCGCGCGGCGGCTATGACCTGTACGACCTCGTCAGCTCGCCGCTCGCGCAATCGCCGTCCAGCTCCTGGGTGACGCAGTCGCCCGAGATCCGCATGCGCCAGGTCTACGCGGGCGGCGCGAATGTCGGCCTGCTGCATTTCACGCCCGAACCGGACCCTACGCTCACGTTCACGCTCTACGACGAGTGGGGCCTCACGCCGTGGGCGCCGCTGCGCCTGACGCCGGCCGACCTGCGCAACGGCGTCGAGAGCTGGCGCCGGCTCAAGGGCTGATGCGTCGCGCGTGGCGCACCGCTACTGCAGCGCGCGCTCCACGTCCTCCCACGACACGAACTTGAAGTTCTGCGGCTCGCTCGGTCCGATGTTGCGACCGTCCTGCACGACCAGGAGCCCCCGCGGATACTGCGGGCCGAGCGGCGCGCTCGTGACGTCGAGCCCGTCCGTTTCCGACGCCCCGTCGATGCCGCGCGGGCTCGCGACGATGGAGAAGAAGCCGACGAACGCGTTGTCGCCTTCCCGGCGGAACACCGCGTAGTTGTCGGCGCCCTGGTTCGACACCACGATGTAGCCCGTGCCGTTCGGGCCGGCCCAGAGGCCCACGCCCTCCGCGTCGGCCGTCAGACCGCCGGGGCCGACCCGGCCGACGGCGCGTCGCTCCGTACCACCATTGGGTTCGGCCGAATAGCGCCACAGCGCGACATCTTCTTCCGACACATACAACGCGCCGGTCTCGTCGTCGGCGACACAGCCCTCGGCGAGCGAGCCGACCTTGAACGTGCGCACAGCCTCGGCGCGCACCTTGTCGCCATGTGCCACGAGCCGCCACTGGCGCATCGTGCCGGAATCTTCGTTGTCGTTGATGAACACGTACGTCTCGCCGCTCTTCGCGCTGCGATACATGCAGAGCCCGTACGGATCGGAGAGGCCGGTCTCGATCACGCCATCGGCCACGTCGACGAGGCGGCGTGCCTGCCCGTCGACGCGGTAGAGCGAAATGCCTTTGGTCGTGCGATTCGATGCGGCGACGATGGCGACGCGCTTGCCGCCGAACAGGAAACCTTCGCGCAGGTCGACATTGTTCACACGCCCGTCAGGCAGCGACTGCAGGCGCCGGCCCGTGAGGTCGTAGACTTCGAGCCCGCGCTTCTTGTTGGTGCCGATCACGAGGCTCAACCCGGGGTCGGTGGGATGCACCCAGATCGCCGGATCGTCGGCCGCATCACCGTAGTTCTCGGTGGGAACGGTCTCGACGCGTGGCTCGACAGTGCGCGCGGTCGGTGGTGCGACAGTGCGCGGATCGCGACCCGAGGCGCTCGCGAGCCCGAGTCCGGCGGCGATCGGGTCCCAGCTCGCGAGCTTGATGTTGCCCGACGCCCCGTCGTTGTCCTCATCGAACGCTGCGACCAGGCCGCCGGTGCTGCTGCCGATCGGCCACGCGACTACGGCGAGGCCCTCGCTCTCGCCGACGGCATCGATCGCGCCCGCCGCGCCGATCCGGAAGCTGCCGAGCCACGTATCGCCCGCGAGCTCATAGACATTGAAACGACCCGGCTTGACGTCCGCCGCGAGCAGGTAGGCAGCCTGATCGTTTGCGCGATAGACCGCGAGACCCTTCACTTCCTTCGCGATGTGACCATAAGGCGCGACGAGGTCGATCGCCTTGCGCTCGGCATCGGTTTCCGGCTCGGCCGCGACGCGCCAGATGCCGGTCTTCTCTTCGGCGACGAACAGCGTACGACTCGACGCGTCGACCGCGCAGTAACCTGCACCCACGCCCACCGGAATCGTGCGCACGAGCGTGCCGTGCACCGTACCGTCTGCGCCATCGAGCAGCCACTGTTGCACATTGCCTTCGACAGTGACGAACGCGTACTGGCGGCCGGTGTCCGGGCTGCGATAGGTGCAGAGCCCGGCAATCTCGCCGTGGACGGGCATCGGGTCGCCCGGCACACGGCTCACCTCGAGCGTGGCCGGGTCGATGGCGAGCGCCACGAGGCCGCTGCTCGCCCGGTCGCCCACCACGACGAGTGCCATTGCATCCTTGCCTGAACCGAGCCGCATGCCGTAGCTGACCGCGACAAAATCGGGTTCGACGCCGCGGAATGCGCCGATGCGCCGGCCGTCGAGCGCGAACAGTTCGAGACCTGCGGTGCCGCCGGTGCCGAGCACGAGGCTCCTGCCCGGGTCGGTGGGATGCAGCCAGAATGCCACGTCGTTGCCGTCGTTCTCCGGGCTCGGTGTGGTCTCGGCGATCGCCGCCACGTCGACCGCGGGAGGTGTCGCGGCAGGAGCGGTCGCATTGCCGGCGGCGTCCGCACGCATGCCACCGCAGGCCACGACCAGGAAGGTACAGGCCGCGCCGACAATGTGCTCACGCATCGAGGGACTCCCGCTATGGAACAATTTTTCTATTCGTGTAATATAATAGAAATGGCGTTTCATACACAAGCCGGTGGAGTCTCGCAGCCTTGAACGCACTGCTGCGCGCCTTCGCAACCGGGGCGGATCGCGAACCGCTCGCCGACACCGCGCAAGTCGACGCACTCTACCGGCGCCATCGATTGCGCGTGATGATCGCCATCACGATCGGCTACGGCCTCGTCTATACCTGCCGCCTGGCACTGTCGGTCGTCAAGAAGCCGCTGATCGATGCCGGCATCTTCTCGCCGACCGATCTCGGCCTGATCGGCTCTGCACTTTTCTATACCTATGCCGTCGGCAAGCTCGTGAACGGCTTTCTCGCCGATCACGCCAACATGAAAGTGTTCTTCGCATTCGCGGTACTCGTGTCGGCGCTGCTCAACATCGGCATGGGCTTCTCGACGGTCGTCGCGGTATCCGCCCTTCTCTGGGGACTGAACGGCTGGTTCCAGAGCTTCGGCGCCCCGGCGGGCGTCGTCGCGATGACGAACTGGTTCAGCAATCGCGAGCGCGGCCGGTTCTACGGCATCTGGAGCACCGCCCACTCGATCGGCGAAGGGCTCACGTTCGTCGCTGTCGGCGGCGTCGTGGCCGCATTCGGCTGGCGGTACGGTTTCTGGGGCCCGGGCGCGCTGTGCGTGCTCGTCGCGATCGCGATGTACTGGCTGGTGCAGGACCGTCCACGCACGCTCGGCCTGCCGACCGTTGCCGACTGGCGCAACGACCACTGGCAGAAATCGCCGCCCCGATCGCTGGCCGACGCCGGCGTGTTCCGCACGCAGCTGTCGATCCTGAAGATTCCCGCGGTCTGGGTGCTCGCCCTCGCGAGCGCGAGCATCTACGTGTCGCGCTACGCGATCAACAGCTGGGGCGTGCTGTACCTGCAGGAAGTGCACGGCTTCTCGCTCGTCGAGGCCGGCTCGTTCCTGATGGCGAACACGTTCGCCGGCATCCTCGGCTGCCTCGCATTCGGCTTCATCTCCGACAAGTGGTTCAATGCGCGCCGGCCGCCGGCGAACCTGCTGTTCGCGCTGGCCGAGATCGCGGGCCTCGCGCTGCTGTTCTACGGGCCGAACTCGACGGCCTCGCTCATCTGCGCGTTCGTGCTCTACGGGCTCGGCTTGAACGGCCTCGTGACCTCCCTCGGCGGACTCTTCGCCGTCGACATCGCGCCGAAGCGCGTCGCGGGCGCGGCGATGGGCCTCATCGGCATCTTCAGCTACGTCGGTGCCGCGATCCAGGAGAACGTCAGCGGCCACCTGATCGAGCGCGGCATGACGATTGCCGCGGATGGCGTGCGCCACTACGACTTCGGGCCCGCCACCTGGTTCTGGCTCGGCTCTTCCATCGTCTCGATGCTGCTCGCAGCCACCTTGTGGCGCGTGCGGCTGCGCGACTGACCGCATCCTCTCCGGAGACACCCTTGACCACATCCGCCATCCGCTGCGACCTCGCCACTCTCGGCGCCTACACCAAGGACACGATCGTCTCGAAGGCCGGAACACGATTCGTCGACGGCGGCGGCTACAGCTATGCCGCGCACGCGGCGCGTGTCGCGGGCATCGAAGTGGCCGCCGTCACGCGCCTCGCACCCGACGATCGCAGGAGTACGCGGGCTCTCGTCGACGCGGGTGTCCACGTCGTGATCCATGAATCGCGCGCGTCGACCCTGATGCGGCTCGAGTACCCGACCGACAACGTCGACGAGCGCATCCTCACCGTCGCCGCCGTCGCCGACCCGTTCGAACCCGCCGACGTGGCCGGCATCCAGGCGCGCACCTGGCTCGTGAGCGCTTCGGTGCGCGGCGAGGTATCGCTCACGGTGCTGCGGGCCCTGAAGGCAGGCGGCAGCACCATCGGCGCGGACGTGCAGGGCTTCGTGCGGGTCGTCGGCGACGACGGTCGGCTGCACTATGCGCCGTGGCCCGAGCAGCGCGACGTGCTGGCGCTGGTCGACGTGCTGAAGACCGACGCCGTCGAGGCGGAGTTCCTCACCGGCACCGCGGACATTCATCGGGCTGCCGCGATACTGGCGGACCAGGGCCCGCGCGAAATCGTGCTGACGCATCGCGACGGCGTACTCGTCCTCGCGGAGGGCCGCGAGCACGAGGCGACCTTCCACGCGGAGCCGCTGCGCGGCCGCAGCGGGCGCGGCGATACCTGCATCGGCTCGTACCTGTCGAGCCGGCTCGCGAAGTCCCCCGCCGAATCCACGATCTGGGCCGCGGCCGTCACGAGCCTCAAGATGGAGGCGGAAGGCCCGATCCACCGCCCGCTCGCCGACGTCCACGCGAAGATTGCGCGTCACTATGCGCTCGCCGCCGACGGGCGGCGAGCGGCGAACGGCCCGACCTAGGCGACGCCGCTATCCATCCGCTCCTTGCTGTCTGCCATTGGCCATTCGCTGTAGGCTTCCCCCATGTCCCACGCTGTCGAATCCCGCCGCACCGCCACCACCCCGCTCGAACTCGGCCACTACGTTGCCGGTCAGCCAGTCGCAGCCGGCCCGGGCGCGCGGCGCGGCCCGGTGTACGACCCCGCAACCGGCGAGCTGCGCGCGCACGTGGCATTCGCGAGTGCGGGTGAAGCCGCCGCCGCCGTGGCCGCTGCCCGCACGGCGGCGCC
>JABAQU010000013.1 GCA_019187185.1 Steroidobacteraceae bacterium
AACGGGATCATCGGCTCGGGTCAGAACGGCATCATTGGCTCGGGTCAGAACGGGATCATCGGTTCCGGCCAGAACGGGATCATTGGCTCGGGTCAGAACGGAATCATCGGTTCCGGCCAGAACGGAATCATCGGTTCCGGCCAGAACGGAATCATCGGTTCCGGCCAGAACGGCATCATTGGCTCGGGTCAGAACGGGATCATCGGTTCCGGCCAGAACGGGATCATCGGCTCGGGTCAGAACGGCATCATTGGCTCGGGATCAAACTAGCGATCATTCGCAACGTAGTTGCGACACAAGTTGCGACTGCTGAACTGTCGGCGAGCATTTTCAATAGCCCTACCCGGCGTCATTGTGGAGCCATTTGCGCAATGACGGCACCGCCACATCGATCTCCAAGCTCGCCCCAGAACATTTGATCGCTAAAGGCGCGCAACGCACTTAACCTCGATTTGCGCGTTGACTTAATAGTCGGCATAGGGCAGAAGCGAGAAGCACACTAGAGCCCTACATACTACATTGCCGACTGAATCAAGCCTCAAGCGCAGGAGGGCCCAATGCGGCTCTCGCACCAAGCGCCATGCGAACCCCAAACCGATCAAACCAAGAGAGATCGTTCTAGCAGAGGTCGCCATGGCACCGCTGCTAAAGCAAGTAGCTTCACTCGCTGTACGCTTCGGAATCACTCCGCGCGATATATCCGAGATCCTAAGGCGTGATTGCGTGCGCGAGGCAGCGCGACTCGCCACTCTTGGTAATGGACGTGTCAACTTTTCCCGTGTTGCGGTAATTACGGGACTTTCACGAGTCGCAGCAAGACAACTTCTTACCGCTGCGCCGCAAACAGCCAACGCTGCCATGGCAACGTCGCAACGAGCGTGGCGGCTCATTTCTGCATGGACCCACGACTCACGCTTTTCAAACAATCGTGGTGAACCGCGTGCTCTACATCTACGAAGTGCTCCAGGATCATTTGGCGAGCTCGTGCGATCCTATTGCGGCGACGTGCCAGTTAGGGCAGTCCTTAGTGAGCTAAATAGGATTGGTGCGATCGAGATCTCAGCGTCTCAAGTACGTCTAAAAAGAGATCTCCCACGCAAGATGCGTCATGACATATCAAGTGCAAGAAAGGTTCTAGCGGCTGCTGGAGACATCTTGCAGCAATTTGGTGCTCCCTCAACAGTCACTCCGCCAACACATCGAACCACAACCGTAACTGTACGAAATGATGCGGATATCCCGGTTCTTCTTCGCCAAATCGACTCGACGATCGAGGCTGCCCTCGAAGCCGTCAAGGCTCTTGGCAGACATCCGGTAACCAGAGGGCGCCATAGAAAGTCAGCGAAAGCACAAACAATAGATGTTTCCGCACTTGTTACAACACGCTTGAGGGCGGCCCATGAATAGACTCGGCGCGTCATCAACTAACATCCAGCGAAACGACCGTGGCGCTAACGCGATCTACCGGGATCACTTGGTCAGCTACTATGAAGACATTTTATTGACACTCTTCGTATTCATGTTGAAAGACAGGGCGCGAAAGAGCGAAGTGCGAGGCATCGTTGAACGACAGCTGCAGGAGGCGGAGCAATTTATATCGCGCACACGTTGTGTGAGACATGCCAATTCAGGGGTCATGGGTGCAGTGCTCCACCACTGGTACAGAAACTACAACTACTTGGACAGAGAACAACTGCCGCGGGCGGTGCGACTTCACGGCCGTGCGCCGAGTGTGGCAGCGCTTGTGCGCTCTCAGGACAAGCGTCTAAACGCAGACGGTGTTGCTGACGAAATGGTGCAACTGGGGCTCTTAAGAAGGATCTCCAAAGCTCACTACCTCCCAGTCGCTAGGGTTGCGACCATACGACGACTTACGCCTGCGCTTATAGACCACGTGGCCCGTTCACTGGAGCGCCTCTTGGCTACTGTAAACTTCAATACACGGGGAGCTGAGAACAAGAGGAGCCTAATCGAGCGCACTGCCTTTGTTCATGACCTCCCGGCACGAGAAGCGCGGGCCTTTAGGGCCTTTGCGCAGCGGCAGGGATCTGCGTTCTTAGCAAATGCCGACGAGTGGTTAGAGTCCCGTCGTGCGCCGAGAGACTCTCGTGCAAAGGGTCCACTTATTCGTGCCGGTATTCATGTGTATGCGTTCGAAGAAAGGGCCGAGAGAGGGCCCAAGAAGCGCGCAGCAACAGACCCTAATTCTTCAGCCCGTCGCGCAACTCCCGCCGGATGATCTTGCCCACATTGGACTTCGGGAGGGAATCGCGGAAATAGACGTGCTTAGGCACCTTGTATCCGGTGAGTGACTCGCGCATGAAGGAGATCAGCGCGTCTTCCGTGAGCGACGGGTCCTTGCGTACCACGAACAGCGCGACGACCTCGCCCGCACGCTCGTCCGACTGCGCGACCGCTGCCGCTTCGAGTACCCCCGGATGGGTTACCGCCACGCCCTCGACCTCGTTGGGGTACACGTTGAAGCCCGACACGAGAATCATGTCTTTCTTGCGGTCTTCAATATACGTGTAGCCCGCCTCGTCCATGCGCCCGACGTCTCCGGTGCGCAGCCAGCCGTCCGGCAACATCACCTTCGCCGTCTCGTCCGGCCGATTCCAGTAGCCTCGCATCACTTGCGGGCCGCGTACGCAGATCTCGCCGATGGCGCCGATCGGCAGCGCGGCGCCGGCGTCGTCGCGGATCGATATCTCGGTCGACGAGACCGGCAAGCCGATCGAGCCGTTGAACCTGCCGGCGCCGATCGGGTTCATCGCCGCGATCGGCGACGTTTCGGTCAGTCCCCAGCCCTGGCTCAACACGCATCCGGTGGCTGCCTGCCACTTTTCGGCAACCGCCGCCTGCACCGCCATGCCGCCGCCCACCGTGCCAAAGAGTTTGCTGTGATCCAGCGTCTCGAAGCCCGGCGTGTGCAGCAGGGCGTTGAACATCGTGTTCACGCCCATGAACAGGTTGGGGGGGTACTTCCGCAAGCTGGCGACGAATCCCCTGAAATCGCGCGGATCCATGATCATGATGCCGCGTGCGCCGAGCTCCATGAACATCAGCGCATTCGCCGTCAGCGAAAAGATATGGTAGAGCGGCAGCGCGATGACGTAGGTGGCGCGTTCGGGCATTTTCGAGCCGAACCACGCCTTTCCCTGCATCACGTTCGCGACCATGTTCCGGTGCGTCAGTGTGGCGCCCTTCGAGACACCGGTCGTGCCGCCCGTGTACTGCAGGAACGCGATATCGTCCGGTCCGACGGTGACGGGCTGCAGTGCGAGGTGCCGCCCTTCCGCGAGCAGCTTGCCGAAGCGCAGTGCGCCCGCGATGTGCCACGCCGGCACCTTCCTGCGCACGTGTCGTACCACGAAGTTGACCAGCGCGCTCTTGATTCCGCCGAGCAGTTCGCCGACGGAGGTCACGATCACGGCCTGCAGCGTCGTCGTCGGCAGCGCCTTTTGCACCACGTGCGCGAAGTTCTCGAGCACCAGAATGATCCGGGCGCCGGAATCGTTGATCTGGTGCTCGAGCTCGTGCGCTGTGTAGAGCGGGTTGACGTTCACGACAGTGAGGCCCGCGCGCAGGGCACCAAACATGGCGATCGGATACTGGAGCACGTTCGGCAGCATGATCGCGATGCGCGTGCCGGGGCGCGCGCCGGCCTTCTGCTGCAACCATGCGGCAAACGCTGCGGACTCCCGCCCGAGCTCGCCGTAGGTCATCGCGCGGTCCATCATCACGTACGCATCGCGATCCGCGTACCGGGCGCAATTGCGCTCTGCGAACTCCTTCAACGAGCTGTACTCGGAGGGATTGATCTCCGCCGGGACATCGGCCGGGTAGGACTTCAACCAGTACTTGTCCACGCGCCCTCCGCGATATCGGGGTTCTACAGGAGCGGCCGCAGCGCAGGCCAGGCCGTATCGAGCAGCAACGGTTGCGCCGCTGCGGCCGGGTGCAGCCCGTCCGACTGCATCAGGCGGCTGTCGAGCGCCACCTTCTCCATGAAAAAGGGCACGAGCGGCACGCGAAACCGGCTCGCAAGATCCGCATACATGCGCTCGAAGCCTTCGGTGTAGCGGACGCCATAGTTGGGAGGGATGCGCATGCCGAGCAGCAGCACTTTCGCTCCGCTCGCCTGTCCGGCTTCGATCATGTCGGCGAGGCTGTGGCGCGAGACCTCGAGCGACAGGCCCCGCAGCCCATCGTTCGCGCCGAGCTCGAGCACGAGCACCGACGGCCGGTGCAGCGCGAGCGCACGGGGCAGGCGCGCATTGCCGCCGCTGGTCGTCTCGCCGCTGACGCTGGCATTCACTACCTGGTAACCGTAACCTTCGCTCGCGAGCCGCTTCTGCAGGAGGGCGACCCAGCCTTCCCCGGCCTTGAGTCCGTAGCCCGCGCTGATGCTGTCGCCGAACACGAGGATCGTGCGGTCGGCAGCGTGTGTCGCAGGCGGTACCGCGAACAGAAAGAGGACAATGAGCGTTCTGAAGGCCGAAAACATCAGCAAGGAGGTTACCAGTCCCGAAGGTCCACTGACCATCGTGTGCGATGTATCACTCGAGATTGCGGCCGGAGAGTCGGTGGCGATCGTGGGGCCGTCGGGTGCGGGGAAGTCGACCTTGCTTGCGCTGCTCGCGGGCCTCGATGTACCGACCACGGGGCGAGTGCTGCTTGCCGATGCGGATCTCACTGCGCTCGACGAGGACGGACGTGCGCGCCTGCGCGCCGAGCGCGTCGGCTTCGTCTTCCAGGCCTTCCACCTGATCCCGGCGCTCACTGCGCTCGAGAACGTGATGCTGCCGCTCGAGCTCGCCGGCCGGCGTGACGCGCGCGCCGAGGCAACGCAGACCCTCGGGCGCGTCGGGCTCGGCACGCGTACCGGTCACTATCCGCGCCAGCTGTCGGGTGGCGAGCAACAACGGGTCGCGCTGGCGCGTGCGTTCGTGACACGCCCCGCCGTGCTCTTCGCCGATGAGCCGACCGGCAACCTCGACGCCGCAACCGGCACGCGGGTGTGCGACCTGCTGTTCGAGATGAATCGCGATCTGCAGACGACCGTGGTCCTCGTGACCCACGACCATGTGCTCGCGGGCCGCTGTGCGCGCGCGCTGCACATGGATGCTGGGCGTCTCGTCTGAGGCTCCGGGTGCGCGCGCTCGCCATTGCACTCCGTGCCCTGTCGCGCGAATGGCGCTCCGGCGAGCTCGGCGTGCTTCTGCTCGCGCTCGCGATTGCGGTATCGGCGCTGACGGCAGTCGGCTTCGTCGTCAGCCGCGTGAGCGCCGCCGTCGATCTGCAGGCGAGCGAAGTGCTCGCGGCCGACCTGCGACTCGAGTCACCCTCGCCGCTGGCGGAGGGCTACCTGGCCGAGGCGCATCGTCGCGGGCTTGCCACCGCGACCAGTATTGGCACCTTGTCGGTCGTGTTTCATGGCGACGCATCGCAATTGACCGCCGTGCGTGCGGTCAGCGACGCGTATCCATTGCGCGGTGTGGTCACGACTGCGGCCAGCGCGTTCGGGACTCCGACACCGGCCCACGGCATACCGGCGCCCGGGGAGGTATGGGCGGAGAGCCGCCTCCTCGCGACGATCGATGCGAGTGTGGGCGACGACGTATCGATCGGTGCGGCGCAGCTGCGCGTGAGCCGGGCTCTCGTGTCGCGTCCCGACCAGGTATCGTCCTTCGCGGAACTTGCGCCGTCGCTGTTGATGAACACAGCGGACCTCGATGCAACGCAACTCATCCAGCCGGGCAGCCGCGCACGCTATGCGCAGCTCTACGCGGGCAACCGCGATGACATCGCGGCCTTCAAGTCATGGCTCACCGCGCACAAGCAGCGAGGCGAGCGCGTGCTCGACATTTCCGAGTCGAGTCCGCAGGTGAAAAGCGCGATCGACCGTGCGGGCCGCTTCCTCAGCCTGGCGAGTCTCGTCGCGGTCCTGTTGTGCTCGATCGCAGTCGCGATGGCAGCGCGACGCTATGTGCAGCGCCACCTCGACACGGTCGCACTGATGAAGACACTCGGCGCGACGCGCGCGTTCACGCTGGCCGTGAGCCTCTCGCAACTGGCGCTGATTGCGCTGATCGCGGCCGGCATCGGTGCCGCCGCAGGTTATGTGGCGCAGGCCTGGCTCGTGTACGCACTGCGCGGCCTGCTCGCGGTCACGGTGCTGCCGCCGCCGAGTCTTGTGCCCATCGCGCTGGCGATCATCACCGCGATGGCAGTCCTGGCAGGCTTCGCGCTGCCACCGCTGCTGCAGCTGGCCCGGGTTCCGGCGATTCGCGTGCTGCGCCGGGACGTCGGCCCGCCGCCGCTCGGCGTCTGGCTCGCTTTCTGGCCTGCCGCAGTCGCGATCATCGGCCTCGTCGGGTGGGTCGTGCGCGATACGTGGCTGATGGCCGGGTTCGTGCTCGGCCTCGCCGCCTTCCTCGTGGTGCTGGCGCTCGGCGGCCTGCTGCTCGTCCGGGTCACCGGCGCGATGCGCGGCCGCGTGGGCGTCGCCTGGCGCTACGGCATCGCGAATCTCGCGCGCCGCCGCGCCGAGAGTGTCGTGCAGGTCGTCGCATTCGGCCTCGGCATCATGGTGCTGCTGCTGCTCGCGCTCGTGCGCCGCGACCTGCTGGAAGACTGGCGCGCGAGCCTGCCTGCGGGCGTGCCGAATTTCTTCTTCATCAACATTCCGCCGGACGAGCGCGACGAGTTCCTGGCTGCACTGAAGGACGCGGGCGGCGAAGCCACCCGCGCGCTGCCGATGATTCGCGGGCGCATGACCGCGATCGATGGCCGCGCTCTGGATGCGCTCGCCTATCCGCGCGAGGACGGCGAGGGTTTCGCCAATCGCGAGCAGAACCTCACCTGGACGATGGATCTCGGCGCGGACAACAGGATTGTCGCGGGCCGCTGGTGGCGCGCGGAGGATGTCGGGCGACCGCTCGTGTCGATCGCCACCGAGTATCGCGATTCGGTAGGGATCGGGCTCGGCGATCGCCTCACCTTCGATGTCGCGGGCGAGTCCTTCACTGTCACGGTGGCGAGCATTCGCGAAGTTCAGTGGGACAGCTTCCAGCCCAACTTCTTCCTCGTGTTTCCGCCGGGCCTGCTCGATGCGACGGCCGGCACCTGGATGACGAGTGCGTACTTTCCTCCCGGCGCGCCGCGCCCGATGGCGCAGCTCGTCAAGCGCTTTCCGAGCGTGTCGGTGTTCGATCTCGACGGCATCCTGGCCCAGGTGCGCGGCGTGATCGACAAGGCGGCGGTGGCGGTGCAGAGCGTGTTCATGTTCACGCTCCTCGCCGGGCTCACGGTACTGCTCGCAGCCGTGCAGGCGAGCCGCGACGAGCGTCGCTTCGAGAGCGCGATGCTGCGCACGCTCGGCGCGAGCCGGCGTACGGTGCGTGCCGGGGTGCTCGCCGAGTTCCTCACGCTCGGGGCGCTCGCGGGGCTGCTCGCCGCCGCCGGGGCGAGCCTCGCCGGCTACCTCGTGGCGAAGCACGTGCTCGATGTCCGCTACAGCTTCGACGCACTCGTGTGGCTCTGGGGGCTTGCCGCCGGCGCTGTTCTCGTCGCCGGCGGCGGCTGGCTCGCGACGCGCGCCGTCGTCCGGCAGTCGCCTCTCCTGGCCCTGAGGGGTGGAGGATGATGCCGCACCGCAGGCACGCGAAGATGGTGGGGTGGTTCGATCCGCCGGTGCTCGCGCAAACGGCGATCCACATGACGGCGGCCAATTTCTTCGGCCGGCATTCCGATTCACGGCTGATCGAGGCGCTCGCGAGCCAGCCGCAGCACACCTTCGACTACTCCGCCGGTGAGCTGTGGCTCGATTACGTCGCGGATCTCGGCGACGGCTGGAATTCCACGCACGCCATTGCAGACGCGCTGGCGCGGCCGGCGCTCGAGGTGGGTCCGAGGGCAGGGGGTGTCACCGCGTCGACACGCAGCGGGCGCGTGCTCGTATTTGGTGGCGACCAGGTCTACCCGTGGCCGTCACGTGATGCCTACGCGTGGCGCACCGAATGGCCGTACCGGGCCGCCTTCGATGCACACGGCACGCGGCCGGATCTCTTCGCGGTGCCGGGCAACCACGACTGGTTCGACAGCCTCGTCGCATTCTCGCGCAGCTTCTGCCGGCCGGAGCGGGGTTTCGCCGGCTGCCGCACGCAGCAGACGCGCAGCTACTTCGCGTTGCGCCTGCCGCCGCCGTGGTGGCTGGTCGCGATCGACCTGCAACTCGGGACCGAGCTCGACGAGCCGCAGCTGCGGTATTTCCGGCAAGTCGCCGCGACGATGGACCCGTCGGCGCAGATCGTGCTCTGCGTGCCGGAGCCGCAATGGCTGCTCGCCGAGTCCTATCCCGGCCACGAAACCTACGGCGGCGGCACGCTGCATGCGCTCGAACACGAGATCCTGCAGCGCCCCGTGCGTGCGTTCGTGACGGGCGACTGGCACCACTACCGGCGCCACGAGGACGCAGCCGGCGTGCAGAAGATCGTGTCGGGCGGGGGCGGCGCATTCCTGCACCCGACACATGCGCCGCGCACCCGCGACCTGTCAGGCGGCTTCCGGGAGCGTGCGGTGTATCCCGATCGGGCGACGTCGCGGCGCCTCGCCTGGCGCAATCTGGCGTTTCCCTGGCTGAATCCGCGTGCCCTCGTGCTGCCTGCGGTGCTCTACGCGCTGTCGGCCTGGTTCGCATCGGCGAGCCTCGGGCCGGGCGACTTCACGAGCTTCGGCGCAACCCTCGCGGCGAGCCTCACGGCGGCGCTCCGCGATCCCGTCAACGGCCTGTGGCTCCTCGCAGTGATCGGCGGGTTCGTCTTCTTCACCGATACCCACGAGCGCTGGTATCGCGTGGTCGGCGGCGTCACGCATGCGATCGCGCACCTGTCCGCGGCGCTCGTGCTCGCATGGCTCGCCGCGCGCCTCACGACGGAAGTGCTGTCGCTCACCTTCGGCAGCGTCGCGCAGCTCCTGATCGCCGGTGCCCTGACGTTCGTGTGCGGTGGCGTGGCGGGCGGTGCGCTGCTCGGCGTCTACCTGCTCATCTCGGTGCAGGTCTTTGGTCGCCACTCGAATGAGGCGTTCTCGTCACTGCGCATCGAAGACTACAAGCAGTGGCTCAGGATGCACTTCGCCGCGGACGGCACGCTCACGTTGTATGCGATCGGGATCGATCGCGTGCCGCGCGGCTCGCCGCACGATGCGCGCGCGACCCGCCCGCACCTGATCGAGAAGGTCGTGCTTCAGCGCTGAATGCCGATCGTGGCCCACGCCTGCGCGACGGGCTCGCCGCGCCAGGTGAGGCCCTGGATCGTGAAGTCGTAGTTGCCGGGGCCGAGGGCCGACGTATTGAAGGCGATGCGCACGTGGCCGTTCGAGTCCTTCTCGACATTGTGCAACACCGCGACTCGGCCCTGGTCTTCGCGATCGATCGTGATGCGGAAGTTGCTGTATTTCGACCACGCGAGGTCGATCTTCAGGTCAGCGAACTGCACGGGGCCGCCACCGACTGTCACTGCAGGCCTGTGGGTCGGGCCGCCGCGCGCCGGCACGAGCTTGATCGTGCGTGTCGCGGTTGCGGGAGCGAGCGGCTGGTCGATGATGCGCTTCTCGAGTGCGGCGATTTTCGCACCCCGATCGCCGATCTGCAGCGCGAGCGCGGCCGCGGCACCGAGGAGAATCACGACGAGCGCGGCGAAGCCGATCAGTACCGGCGGCTTTTCCCAGACGGGGCGCTTCTTCTGCTCCCACGGGGAGGGCTTGCCGCCCGCGTCGAGGAGGCGCAGGCCTGCGTGTACGCGTGCCGGCAGCCCGATCGCGTCGAGGAGTTCGGGGTGCGCGGCGCAGAAGTGCTCGAATTCGACCGCGCCCCGCGGCGGCAGCCGGCCGGCAAGGTAGCGCTCGACGATCTGATTGCGCTCGATGAACTCGCGGTCCATGGCTGGCGCAGCTGCGCCGGCCGGTGCGGGAGCGCCCGCAGAGGCAGGCGTGGCCGGCGCCGGGCGCCGCTCGGTCAACGGAACGTCCGGCAGGAGCTGGGAAGCGGCATCCATGACCCCATCCTGCCCGTGCGCCCGTTCATACGCACGGCACCGCTCACAGTTCTGTCAAAGCCCGACGGAAAACGCGACTTGCGTCGCATTTTCGGGAACCATATCCGTATCGATCCAAGGAGCCCTGCATGCCACGCAAGACCCTGCCCTCCACGCTGCTCGCTGCCGGCCTCGCGCTCGCCACAGGAGCGCCAGCCGCCGATCCAGGCGGCACGTCGATCACGATCTACAGCTCCGCGCAGCCAGGCGGGGTGCCGGCGGAGTTCTATCGGCCCTTGCCGGGTGGGGGCGTACCGAACGGCATGGCGGTGCCGGGTTACGCGATGGTGCGCGATATGCGCACGATGCAGCTCGCCGCAGGGCGCTCGAGCGTGCGCTACACGGACGTCGCAGCGTTGATCGACCCGACGACCGTGAGCTTCCAGTCGCTCACAGATCCCGCGACGCGTGTGCTCGAACAGAACTACCAGTTCGACCTGATCGGCATGGACAAGCTGCTGGCGCGCTACGTCGACCGGCCTGTCACGGTCGACCGCCCGGGCCGCGATGCGGGGCCGCCGACTAGTGGCACGCTGCTGTCCGCGACCGACGGCCTCGTCGTGCGCGGCGCCGATGGCTCGATCCACGCGCTGCGCGAATATGGCGCCGTGCATTTCTCCGAGTTGCCGGGCGGGCTGATCACGCGCCCGACGCTCGTCTGGGACATCGACGCCGCGCGCAGCGGCCCCCATCGCGTTCGCGTGACCTACCAGACCGGCGGCATCACCTGGTGGGCCGATTACAACCTCGTCTTCAATGAGGGCAAGGACGCCAACAGCGGCACGATCGACCTCGGCGCATGGGTCAGCATCGTCAACCAGTCGGGCGCGAGCTACGACGATGCGCGCCTCAAGCTGATCGCCGGCGACGTGCAGCGGGTCGCGCCACCGCAACGGGTCTATCTGCAGAAGCGCGCGATGGAAATGGCGGCAGCCGATGCCGGTACGGGCTTCGAGGAAAAGGCGTTCTTCGAGTTTCATCTCTACACGCTCGGCCGGCGTACCACGCTGCCGAACAACTCGACAAAGCAGCTCGAGCTGTTCGACGAGGCGAAGGCGATTCCGGCGAAGAAGCTGCTGGTCTATTACGGAGCACCGGATTTCGGCGCGTTCGGCGGCCCCTACCTCGACCGCGATTACGGTACTGCGGCCAACCGGAAGGTCGATGTGTATCTCGAGTTCCGCAACGACAAGGCGAAGGGCCTCGGCATTCCGCTGCCCGCCGGTCGCGTGCGCGTCGCCAAGCTCGATGCGGCCGATGACAGCCTCGAGTTCATCGGCGAGGACGTGATCGATCACACGCCGAAGGACGAGGATGTTCGCATCAAGCTCGGCTCGGCGTTCGACGTGGTCGGCGAGCGCCGCCAGGTCGACTTCTCGATCGATACGAAGGCGCGCACGATGGAGGAGGAGATCGAGGTCAAGGTGCGCAACCACAAGTCCGAACCCGTCGACGTGCTCGTGCGGGAAACGCTCTTCCGGTGGAGCGGCTGGACAATCGTGTCGAAGTCGCACGACTACGTGAAGGAAGACGCGCGCACGATCCACTTCCCGATCCGGGTCGCGAAGGACGGTGAATCGATCGTGCGCTACCGTGTGCGCTATCACTGGTAGCGCAAGCGGCTGGTAGCGCACCGGTAGCGACGAAGCGAGGCTCCGCGGCGACGGGCCGTTAAACTCGCGGGTCGGGGCGAGCGTCCAACGGTGCAAGATTGCGTCGGGGAGGACGCATGCACCTGACCAGGATCGCGCTACATAACCCCGCGGGCGTCGCGGTGGCGGTGCTGCTCGCGTGCCTGCTCGGCGTGCTGGCATTCTTCAGGCTGCCGGTCCAGCTCTTTCCCGACATCGACGAACCCGTGATCAGCATCTTCACGGGCTGGCGCGCCGCGGCGCCGAGCGAGGTCGAGTCCGAGATCATCGAGCCCGAAGAGCGTGCGCTCGAAGGGCTGCCCGGCTTGAAGGAGCTCAACAGCTTCGCCGGGCCGGGCGGCGCGTTCGTGAACCTGCGCTTCGCCATCGGCACCGACATGCAGGCGACGCTGATCGAAGTGATCAGCCGCATGAACCAGCTGCCGCCGCTGCCGCGCGACGCCGATGCTCCGCGCATCGCGCTCGGCGACGACGGCGGCGGCGGGCCGAACCAGACGCTCTCGTGGTTCTTCGTCCAGCTCCTGCCCGGTACGCCCGGCCCCGTCGAGAACTACCGCCGCCAGATCGAAGATCTCGTGCGCGCACGCATCGAAACGATTCCCGGGGTGGCAACGGTCAACATCAATGCGGGCGCCCCCGAGGAACTGCAGATCGTGTTCGATCCGCAGCGCGCCGCCGACCTCGGCATCCAGCTGCCTCGCGTCGCGGCGGTGGCGGGCAACGCGACCGACCTGTCGGGCGGCTTCGTCGACATCGGGCGGCGCCAGTACACGATGCGCTTCGCGGGCCGCTATACGCCCGCGCAGCTCGCCGATCTCGTGCTCGAGTGGCGTGACGGGCGTCCGGTGCGCCTCGGCGACATCGCGACGGTCGAGGTACGGCGCGGTGATCGCGTGAACCTCGCGATCCAGAACGGCAATCCCGCGATCGGGTTGCAGATCCTGAAGGAGAACCACGCCAACGTTCTCGATACGCTGAATGCCGTCAAGGCGGAGATCTTCGCGATGCGCGACGGCCCGCTGAAGGACATGGGGCTCACGGTCGCGCAGTCGTTCGATCCCTCGGTGTTCATCAACCAGGCGATCGGCATGGTGAGCGGCAACCTGGTCGCGGGCGTGATCCTCGCCGTGCTGGTGCTGTGGCTCTTCCTGCGCGACCTGCGCACCACTCTGCTCGTCGGCATCGTGATTCCGGTGTGCCTGCTCGTCGCGCTCGCGGTCCTGATGCTGACCGGACGCACGCTCAACGTGATCTCGATCGCAGGGCTCGCCTTCGGCGTCGGCATGACCACCGACGCGGCGGTCGTCGTGCTCGAAAGCATCGTGCAGCGGCGCGAGAAGGGCCTGCCGCTGCTGCAGGCCGCGCTCGAGGGCACGAGCCGGGTCTGGCCCGCGCTCTTCGCTTCGACTGCAGCCACGATCGTCGTGTTCATGCCGGTCGTGTTCATGGAGGATGCCGCGGGGCAGCTGTTTGCGGATCTGTCGCTCACTGTCGTGATCGCGGTGGCGACCTCGCTCGTCGTGGCGGTCACGCTGCTGCCCCTCGCCGCATCGCGCTGGTTGAAGCCGGCGACGGCGGAGGCGCCTTCGGACGCGCGCTGGCGGCGCATGGCCGACACGATCGTCGGCTGGACCGATACGCCCCGGCGCCGCTACGCGATCATCGGCTCACTGCTCGTCGTGCCCGCAGCGCTCTCGTGGCTGCTGCTGCCGCCGCTCGACTACCTGCCGCCGGTGAAACGGGATGCGATCGACGGCTTCTTCCAGTTCCCGCCGGGCGCGAGCATCGAGACGATCGACAGCGAGATCGTGCAGGAGATTGCCCGGCGCATGGACCCGTACATGCGCGGCGAGAAGGAGCCCGCGCTCAAGAACTACTATGTGCTCGTGTTCCCGGGAGGCGGCTCGATCGGCGCGCGGCCGCTCGACCCGGCGAAGATCGACCTCCTCGACCGGGTGATCAACGAGGAGATCGTGAGCGGCTTTCCGGATACGGAAGTGTTCGCTTCGCAGGGGAACCTCTTCGGCGGCTTCGGCGACGGGCGCAACATCGATTTCCAGCTGCAGTCGTCGAATCTCGAGGCGCTGTTTCCGATCGCGAGGCGCGCGCAGCAGCTGATCGCGGAGAAGCTGCCCGGCGCCCAGGTGCAGGCCTTCCAGGGGCTCGAAATGGCCGAGCCCGAGCTGCGCATCTCCCCGTACGACCGGCGCCTGAACGAAGTCGGCTGGACCCGCGGCGATGTCGGCACGGTAGTGCGTGCGCTCGGCGACGGCGCCTGGGTGGGGGAGTACTTCGACGGCGAGCGCCGGCTCGACATGTTCCTGCGCGCGGCCCCGTGGGATACCCCGGAAACGCTCGCGAGCGTGCCGGTCGCCACGCCGAGCGGCGCGGTCGTGCCGCTCGGCGAACTCGCGCGGATCGAGGCGACGGTCGGCCCGAGCGGCCTGCGGCGTGTCGATGGGCGGCGCACCGTCGGGCTCAACGTGAGCCCGCCAAAGGCGCTGTCGCTGCAGCAGGCGATCGATGTCGTCAAGCGAGACGTCGAACCCGAGATCGCGAAACTGCTGCCCGCCGACGGCTCGATCCGCTATGCCGGCAATGCCGGGAACCTCCGGACAGCGCTCGACAACATGCGCTTCAACATCGGCATCGCGATGCTGGTGCTGTTCCTGCTCGTCGCGGCGCTCGTGCGCTCCGCCAAGGACAGCGCGATCATGATGCTGACGATTCCGCTCGCGAGCTTCGGCGGCGTGCTCGCGATCTGGCTGCTGCGTGCAGTCACGAGCCAGACGCTCGATCTCCTGACGATGATCGGGTTCATCATCCTGATGGGCATGGTCGTGAACAACGCGATCCTGCTGACCGACGAGACGCGCACCGGCGAGAGGAACGGGCTCGCGCGCCGCGACGCCATCGCCGCGGCGCTGCGCACCCGCACGCGGCCGATCCTCTCGACCACGCTCTCCGGGCTCTTCGGCATGCTGCCGCTCGCGGTCGTGCCCGGCCCCGGCAGTGCGCTCTACCGCGGCCTCGGCGCCGTGATCGTCGGCGGGATGGTCGTCAATACCGCCTTTACCCTCGTGTTGCTGCCGGCGCTGCTGCGCCTCGGCGAGAAGGAGCCCGCATGGTTGCCGAGCTACGAATCCCCCTGATCTTTGCGCTTCTCCTGAAGTGGCTGCTCTGCTGGGACATCGCCGATGCGGCCGAGCCGGCACCCGGACCGGCCGTGCCCGTCGTCGTTGCGACCGCGCATGTCGAAGACGAGGTGCCGCGCGCGTTCGCACCGGCGACGATCGTGAGCCGCGCCGATGCGCGGCTTTCGGCCGAAGTCGCCGGGCCGATCCGCTGGATCGCGGAGCCCGGCGCGGAGGTCGCCGGCGGCGACGTGATCGCGCGGCTCGATACCGCGCGCATCGTGCTCTCGGTGCGGGACAACGAGGCCGCGGTGAAGCGCCTCGACGCGAACGTGGCGCTGCTGCGCACGCAGCGCGATCGACTGCGCACGCTCGCGGCACAGAACATCGCGTCGCGCAACCAGATCGACGAGGCGGAATCGCGGCTCGCGATGGCCGAGCAGGAGCTCGAACAGGCACGCGTCGCGCGCGATCGCGCGCGTCTCGAGCTGGCACGCGCCACCGTGCGCGCACCGTTTGCGGGCCAGGTGGCCGAGCGGCTGCGCACGACGGGTGAATTCGTGGCGGTCGGCGATCCGCTCGTCCGCCTCGTCGATACGCGCAGCGTCGAGGCCGTCGCCCGCGCTCCCCTCGCGGCGGCGGCCTCGCTCGCGCGCGGCCAGAGCGTCAGGGTGCTCGACGACGCCCGCGAGGCGAACAGCCGGATCCGCTCGGTCGTGCCGGTTGGCGACGAGCGCTCGCGCATGCTCGAGGTGCGGGTCGCGCTGGCGCCCGACACATGGCCCATCGGCGCCGCCGTGCGCGTCGAGCTGCCGAACGGGCCGATGCGGCGTGCGATTACCGTGCCTCGCGACGCGGTCGTGCTGCGCCAGGGCGCGGCCTACGTCTTTCGCGTCGGCGCGGGCGACAAGGCCGAGCGCATCAGCGTACGGCCGGGCACGGGGCGCAGGGATCTCGTGGAAGTGGCCGGGGACCTCGCGGCCGGCGACCGGATCGTCGTGCGGGGCGCCGAGCGGCTGCAACCGGGACAACGCGTGACGATTCAGCGCAGTGACGGGGACGTGCTCGCCGAGCGCAAGGGCCCGTCGTCGCGCGCGAGCTGAACGGGTTAGTGCGTAGTGCCATTTGCACCGGCTGCGGTTACAGTGCACGCCATGCGTGTCGTTACCCCGGCGATGAAGCTCGATGTGCGGATCGATGCATTGACGGCCAAGGACGGTCTGCTGCAGATGAGCGGCGTGGCCGGCATGCTGCCATGCGAGACCACGCTGCGCCCCTCGGAGCTGCGGCGCATGATCCGCAAGCTCCTGCGACCGTCGATCCTGCGGCTCCTCCTGAGCAGCGACCCCCTGCGCTAGAAGCGCTGGCTGAACTTCAGCCCGAACGTGCGCGGCTGGTTCGTGATGATGTAGGGATGTGTGCAGATCTGCTCGTCGCACTGTGCGAAGCGCGTGATGTCTGCGCGCTTGTCGAACGCGTTGTCGATGAATAGCTCGAGCGAGTAGCTGTCCCTGTCCAGCCCGAAGCTGAAGTCGGCCACGCCATAGGCCCGGTTCGGGCCGCCGAGCTCGGCTTCGTCTGCCGGCAGCAACGCCGAGCGCCGCTCGCTCTGATAGGCGAAGGCGCCTTGCATGTTCGCGTTGAAGCCACCGAGCGGGAACGTGTAACGCGCAATCACGTTGCCCTTGAACTTCGGCGCGATCGGCAACTCGGTGCCCTTCGACGCAAAGCTCAACGGGTCGCATTGCCCGGGCGGCAACGGCAGGCCCGTGCTGTCGAGGTTCTCGCAGAAATCCTTGGTCAGTTCGCTGTTCAGGAACGTCACGCTGCCGCCGAGCATCAGGCGATCGGAAGCAGCCAGGCTGACGTCGGACTCGACGCCCTTGATCCGTGCGCCGCCGGCGTTGACGATGTTCGTCAAGCCGTTGGCGCCGAGAAACGAAAACTGGAAATCGTCCCAGTCTTCGTAGAAGACAGCGCCGTTGAATCGCAGACGATTGTCGAGCCACGTCGACTTCCAGCCGATCTCGTAGTTGAAGAGCGTGTCTGACTTGTAGGGAGCGAATGTGCCGCGACGATTCGGGCCGCCGGGCCGGAAGCCCTCCGAGTACGTGGCGTAGACGAGCCGATCACGGTCGAATTTGTACGTCAGCGTGACCTTGGGACTGACACCGTCCTCCTTCTGCCCCTTGTCGAGATTCCTGCAAGGTGCGCCGCCGAAGGGAATCCATCCGGAGCGGTCGAAGCGCGCGTCGCCTGCCTGGAAGCTGCACAGGGTCTCGCCGCTGTTGCCGCTGCCGCTATAGGCCTCCGAATAGCCGTAGTAACCCTGCAGCGTATTGTCCGAGTCGTACCAGCGAAAGCCGCCCAGTAGCGACCAGTTCTCGGTGAAATCGTAGGTCAGCTCGCCAAAGACCGCCGAATCCCGATCGACTCGTACCTGCTGGGTGAGCCAGACGGTATCCGGGTAGCCCGTGACGGCGAGGCCTGGGTCGAGGTTGTCGATCTTGTAATTCTGCTCGATGCGGTGTTGCTGGCGTTGCGCGAACACGCCGCCGACGAAGCGCAGCCGCTTCGTGGGATCCGTGGAGACGCGCAGCTCATGGCTCCAGCGCTGGTACCGGTCGTCGCTCAGGAAGTACTGCGACGCGTTCACGACGTCGGTATCGGAATTCAGGTAGTAGCCGTATACGACGTCGTAGAAGTAGGTGTAGTCCGAATAGTCCGAGTCACCGGTGGTATCGCGCTTGAGATACGAACCTGCGTAGACGAGGTCGAGATTCGCGATCTTGCCTTCGACGGTGAGCGCCGCCTGGCCCCATTTGTCGTCGAATTTCTCCGAGCGGTAGCGATGGATTTCCAGATCGCCAACCGCCGGATCGTACGCGAAGCCACCGCCGTTCTCCTGCTTCTGGCCCATCAGCTGTGGCGTGATCGTCCAGCTGTCGTTGAGGTCGATGCGCAGCGCGGCGCGCGCGCCATAGGTCTCTGTGTCGTTGTAGTTGTTCTTCACATACGCTGCATTGCTCGCAGTGATCGGCCGGCCGGCGACGCTGCTCGCAGTCGGAAACGTGATCGTGCCCGGCACATTGTCGATGTAGCCCGGTGTCTTGGTTGCCCAGCCGACGAGCCGCACCGCGGCGCGTTCCGACACGGGGATGTTCACGAAGCCTTCGGCCACGTAGCCGCCGCCGCCTTCGAGCACGCTGCCTTCGAGGTCGTAGCCTGACGCAAACCCGTCGGGGTCTGGCTTGTTCGTGATGATCCGAACGGTGCCGGCCTGTGAACTCGCGCCGTACAGGGTGCCCTGCGGCCCAGCCAGGCCTTCCACCCGCGCGATGTCGTACATGTGCAGGTCGAGCGAACCCTGGATCGTCGTGATCGGCTGCTCATCGAGGTAAATGCCGACGCTCGGCTGCGAACCCGAGTGGTTGCCGTTGTCGCCGGCTGCGACGCCGCGGAAGTAGACCCGCGCGAAGCCCGGCCCGCCGGTCGTGTACGAAAGGCTCGGGAGAAATTTCGCGTAATCGTCGAAGTCCGAGACGTGCAACTCTTCGAGCTTCTGCGTGCCGAGCGCCTGGATGCTGATCGGCACGTCCTGCAGGCTCTCCGTCCGCTTCGTCGCGGTGACGATCACTTCCTCGAGCCCGCCGGACGTGGCCGGCGTCGGGCTCTGCGCGTGCGCCGTCGAGATCGCGGCGAGCACCGCGGTCGAGACCAGCGGCGCATTTCGCGCGATGGCGCGTGGTGCGTGCGAATGCGGGCGAAGCGCCTGCCGGCGCAGAAGTTTTCTCTTCCTGCTACGAGTCATATGCCTACCCCCGTTTCGTATACTCAGGAACGCGACGATGTCGGATAGCGATCGATGATCGGGCCGAGCGCGTGCTTCAACGGCTCGAGCCAGGGTTCATAGTGGCGCCACTGATCCACGCCGTCGCGGTAGATCGGGCGGCGCACCTGCTCCGAACTTGCGGTGCGTACAGCGCGGTCGTTCCGATAGAACTGCAGGCACGCGGGCTCGAAGGGCAATCCGCAGTAATCGAGCAATCGGCGCACCTCGGTTTCGGTGTCCTCGACCATCCGCTCGTAGATCACGCGATGAACCCGGCCTGGCAGAACCGCGTCGAAGTGCGCCATCAACTCGACGTAGTCCCGGTAGTAGCGGCCCACTTCATCGAGGCTGTAGCTGAAGGCCTGGCCGCGCGCGAAATGCTGCTTGAACGCGGAAAAGCAGCAGCCGAGCGGATGGCGGCGGGCATCGATGATTTTCGCGTTCGGCAGCAGGAGATGGATCAGCCCGACGTGCGCGAAGTTGTTCGGCATCTTGTCGATGAAGAAAGGCGCTGCGCTGTGTCGCTGGATGCGCGTCTGCACGAGGTAGCGCTCGCCGAGCTGCGCACACTCCACGCGGCCGAGCTGCGCGAGTGCCTCGAAGTAGCGCGAATCGGGCCCACGTGCGGCCCCGCCGCCGATCTCGCGGGCGATCTGGATGATGTCGGGCAATTCCATCGTGCCTTCGACCTGCGAGTGGCTCGACAGGATCTGCTCGATCAATGTCGAGCCCGCGCGCGGCAGGCCGACAACGAAGATGACGTCGGGCGCCGGCGAGCCCCAGCCGCTGCGTGCCGCGAAGAAATCGGGTGTCAACATGGCTTTGGACCGCTGCACATGCGCCGTGTTGTCGGCGGCGGACCAGGTGACGCTGCGACGACGCAGGCGATTGCCGGCCTCGTAATGGCCGAACGAGGCTGCATAGTCTTCTGCATCTTCGAGCGCCTTGCCGAGCGCAAAATCGAAGTGGAAACGGTCCTCGTCGGCAAGATCCTTGCGGTCTAGCTGCCGGCGCATGGCGGCAATATCCATCGGGGAGAACCGGAATGTCTTGAGGTTCGCGAGACTCCACCAGGCTTCACCGAAATGCGGTGCGAGTTCGAGGCAGCGACGATAGGCGTCGACGGCCTCATCGAGCCTCCCCGCCGTCTTCAGCGTGTGTCCGTAGCTCATCCAGAGCTTCGGCTGGCGGGGATACTCCCGCAGTACATCACTGTAGATGCTGATCGCGCGTGGCAGATCACCGAGCCGCGCGGCGAGCGACGCGGCGAGATTTCGATAGCCCGGATTGCCCGGGTCGGCATGCAGCAGCAGCTCCGCTTCCGCGACTGCCGCGGCAAGCTTTGCCTGCTTCTGCAGGACGAGGGCGAGGTTGTGACGCGCGGCGAGGAAGCCGGGTGCGAGCTCGAGGCAGCGGCCGAGCAGTCTCTCTGCGTCACCGTAACGGCCAATTCGCGCGCCGACCTCGGCGAGCATGCGGATCGCGGCGACATCGGTGGGGTGCATCTTCAAGTGCTCGCGCAGCAGGTGCTCGGCGTCTGCAATCCGGCCCTCGCAGAGCGCCGCGGCGGGTTCGAGCAGCCGCGGATCACGCGTGGAATGGCGGATGTGCCGGGCGTAGGCCGCGTCGGCGCCCTCGGTATCGCCCAGGAGCGTGAGGTGATCACCGAGGATGCGCCAGGCGTCGGGCAGGTCCGGCTTCAGTTCCACCGCGCGCCTGAACGCAAGGATCGCGTCGTCGCCACGATGCGCGTTCGCGAGCGCGAGGCCCAGCTCGAGCTGTGCGACGCCCCACCGAGGCTGCGTTCGCACGAGCGGCTCGAGAACGCCGAGCGCACGCGCGGTGTCGCCTTGGCGACGGTATGCGGACCCGAGGGTCAGCTGCGCAATCGGGTGTCCGGGCGCGACATTCAGGATTTCGTCCGCCTGTTCGGCGGCGAGCCGCGGGTCGACTTGCAGGAGCTGCGCGGCGTGCGCGAGCGCCACATCCAGCGTACCGACCGGGTCGGTAGCGCTATCCATGCGCGCGGCTGCGGCGAGGTGACTTCACGCGACAGCTATGAGAAACCGCCGCAGCGGCGTTGTCAAACCTGTTGTATGGAACCTACGGCATAATCAGGGGCGTGAGCGTGCAACGCGGTTTCCTGTTCGCCAGTGCCGGCGTCTGCGCGCTGATGATTGCAGTCGGCTGTGCGGCGCCAGTGACCCCAGCGCCTCGGGGCATCGATCGCGCTGGTCTCGTCGATACAGGCGCACTCGCCATGCAGTGCGGCGCGCTGATAGACGGCATCTCGGATACGCCGCAGCGTGACGTTACCGTGGTGATCCAGGGCGGCCGCATCGCGGCCATCGAAGCAGGCCGCCGCTCGCCACCCGGCCTGCCCGTGATCGATCTCGCGGATCACACCTGCCTGCCCGGGCTGATCGACATGCATACGCACATCACCGAGCGGCCCGAAGATACGGCCGACCTCACGGTGTACTTCCGTCGCACGGCAGCCGAGCAGGCCGCGCTCGCGCGCCAGTTCGCCGCCGCCACCTTGCGCGCAGGTTTCACCACCGTGCGCAACCTCGGGGCCTACAACGCCTGGACCGATCGCGCGCTGCGCGACGCCATCAATCGCGGCGAAGTGGCCGGCCCGCGCATGCAGGTGGTCGGCTACTACCTGACGATCCCGGGCGGCGGCGGCGATCTCCTGGTGCCGGCTGTGCCGGAAGCAGACATCCCGGCCGACGTGCGGCGAGGCGTGGCGCGCGGCCCCGCGGAGTTTCGCGCCAAGGCGCAGGCGGCGATCGACGGCGGCGCGGACCTGCTCAAGGTGATCGCCTCCGGCGCGGTGCTCGCGTTCGGCGGCGTGCCGGGCGAGCCGGAGATGACCCCGGAGGAGATCGCGGCGGTCACCGCGGTCGCGCACGCGGCGGGGCGCAAGGTGGCGGCACATGCGCATGGCGCGCGCTCGATCCGCGAGGCGATCCTCGCGGGCGCCGACACGATCGAGCACGCCTCGCTGATCGACGACGAGGGCATCGCGCTCGCGAAGGCGCACGGCGTCGCATTGTCGATGGATGTCTACAACGGCGACTACATCGACAGCGAAGGGCGCCGTCTCGGCTGGCCGGCCGAGTTCCTGCGCAAGAATGCCGAGACGACGGAGGCGCAGCGGCAGGGCTTCACGCGCGCCCATGCAGCCGGTGTCGCGATCGTCTACGGCACCGACGCGGGCGTGTACCCGCACGGCTTGAACGCGCGGCAATTCCCGATCATGGTCGAGCGCGGCATGACGGCGATGGAGGCGATCAAGTCCGCCACCTCGGTGGCCGCGCGCTACATGGGGTGGTCGGACCGGGTCGGCGAGGTCACGCCCGGCCGCTACGGCGATGTGATCGCGGTCCGGGGCGATCCGCTCGCGGACATTCGCCTCCTGCAGACGGTCGACGTCGTGGTCAAGGGCGGGCGCGTGATCGATTAGCGGCGCGTTCGAGCATCCGCCGTGAAGCCGATACCGCGACGCTGCGGCTGCTGATGGCGAAATGACCCTGATCGACGCGCTACAATCCCGCCTCCAGCGGGGGTGGAAATGGCCATTGAGGGCGGGCAGCAGCTGCCGTGGGTTGCGCATCTCGAACGAACCCGCGGTCCGTTCGCCGAAGCCCGGACACTGCCGGGCGAGGTCTACGGCTCAGACCAGATCCTGCAGCTCGAGCAGCGCGGCCTCTTTGCGCGCGAATGGCTCTGCGTCGGTCGCGAAGCCGATTTCCCGGCGCCGGGTGACTGGTTCCTGAGGGACGTCGCCGGCGATTCGGTCATCGTGATGCGCGGCCGGGACGGCGAGATCCGCGCCTTCTACAATGTATGCCGCCATCGGGGCTCGCGGCTCCTCGATGAACCGCGGGGCCAGGGACTCGCGCGCATCGTGTGCCCGTACCACGCGTGGAGCTACCAGCTCGACGGCAGTCTGCAGCAGGCGCCGCGCATGGGGCCCGGGTTCTGCAAGGAAGAGCACGGGCTCGTGCCGGTGCGCAGCGGCTTGCACGAAGGATTCATTTTCCTGAACCTCGATCCGCAGGCGCAGCCACTCGAGCGTTATCTCGCCGACCTGCCGGACCTGACTCGCTTCAGGATGCCGCAGCTGCGCCGCGGACGCCGCATCGAGTATGAAGTACGGGCGAACTGGAAGCTGATCTGCGAGAACTACAGCGAGTGCTACCACTGCTCGCTTGCGCACCCGCAGCTCACTCGCATCAGCGAGCAGATCAGCCGCGACGAACGTGGCCAGGACATCGGCGCCTGCTTCAACGGCGGGCCCATGAAGTTGCGGGACGGCATCGAGACGATGTCGATGAGCGGCCGCAGCAACCTGCCGACCATCCCCGGGCTGTCGCTCGAGGACTGCCGTTACGTGCACTACTACGTGATCTACCCGAACATGCTGCTGTCGCCGCATCCGGACTACGTGCTCGTGCACACGGCGTGGCCACTCGCGCCCGATCGAACGCGCGTCGAGTGCGAGTGGCTCGTCACCGCGGAAGCGCTCGCCGCCAAAGACTTCGATCCGTCCGATGTCGTGGAATTCTGGGATGTGACCAACCGCCAGGACTGGGCGCTCTGCGAGCGTGCGCAGGCGGGAGTCACCTCGCGCGGCTACCGGCCGGGGCCGTACCAGTCGTCCGAGGATTGCGTGCACATCTTCGATCGCTGGTACGCCGAGCGGCTCCTGGAGCTGCTCTGAGGTGCGCGGCGGCATGACCCGTTACGACGTCATCGTCGTCGGCGCAGGCCACAACGGCCTCACGACCGCCGCGTTCCTCGCCAAGGCCGGGCTCAAGGTGCTCGTGCTCGAGCGCAATCCGTGGATCGGTGGCGCCGCGGTGAGCCGTGAACTGCACCCGGGCTGGATCTACTCCAACTGCTCCTACGTGTGCAGCCTGCTGCGTCCGGAGATCTACCGCAGCCTCGACCTCGCCCGCCATGGCCTGCAGATCGCGCCGTACGGCGGCGGGCTCACGTTCACGCGCGACAACGACTTCATCGGCGGCTATGTCGACAAGGATGTGCGCCGCCGGGAGTACGCGCGCCACAACGAACGCGATGCGGATGCGTACCTGCGCTACTCGCGCGACACGATGCGCCAGTGCCGCTTCATCCGCGCACTCCTGATGCGCACGCCGCCCGATCCGACATCGTTTCGCCTGCGCGACCTGCGCGAGCTCCTGCACCTCGGCCGCGAGTTCGCGAGCCTCGGCGAGGCGACGATGGGCGACACGATCCGCTTCTACACGATGAGCATCGCGGACTACCTGGCCGAGTATTTCGAGTCGGACATCGTCAAGGCGCATCACGCGGGCAGCGGCATCATCGGCACCGCGCTCGGCGTGCAGTCGCCGGGCACGGCCTACGTGCTGCTGCACCATTACATGGGCGACGTCGACGGCCAGATGGGTTCGTGGGGCTTCGCGCGCGGCGGCATGGGCGCCGTGTCGAAGGCGATCGCGGGAGCCCTGCAGTCGCACGGCGGCATCGTGAAGTCCGACGCGCCGGTGGCGCGCATCCTCGTGCGCCACGGCGCGGCCTGCGGCGTCGTGCTCGGCAACGGCGACGAGTACTACGCGGACAGCATCGTCTCGAGCGTCGACCCGAAGCGGACGTTCCTGTCGCTGATGGAGCCCGGCGACCTGCCCGCCGGCATCGTGCAGAAGGCGCGCGAGTTCAAGAGCCGCGGCTCCTCGGGCAAGCTCAACATCGCGCTCGATGCACTGCCGGTCTTCCCGGCGCTCGGCCGCGGGCACCCGCTCATCGCGGGCGACATGCATTTCCTCGATACGCTCGAGCGCTTCGAGCGCGCGTACGACGACTGGAAGGCGGGCACATGGTCGAAGGACCCGTACCTCGATCTGCTGATTCCGTCGGTGACCGATCCGACGATGGCGCCCCCCGGCAAGCACTTCATGTCGGTGTTCGTGCAGTACGTGCCGCATGAAATAGAGGGTCGCGCATGGACCGATGCCGATCGCGCCGCGTTTCGCGATACGGTGTTCGACCAGATCGAGCGCTACAGCCCGGGCTTCAGGAAGCTCGTGCTGCACGCGGAAGTGCGCACGCCGCAGGAACTCGACCGCGAGGTCGGGCTCACGGAGGGCAACATCTTCCAGGGCGAGCTGACCTTCGACCAGCTGTTTTTCAATCGTCCATTCCCCGGCTACGCGCAATATCGCGGCCCGGTGCGTGGCCTGTACCTGTGCGGCTCGGCCACGCACCCGGGTGGTGGTGTGATGGCCGCGCCGGGCGCCAACGCGGCGCGCGAGATCCTGCGCGACCTGCGCCGCCCGAACACGGTGCCGGAAGGGTGGAGCGATGACTGACGCCGCGCCCATCGTCATCATCGGCGGCGGCCACAATGGGCTCGTCTGCGCCGCGTACCTCGCACGTGCCGGGCGCAAGGTGCTGGTCCTCGAGGCGTCAGCCGAGGTCGGCGGCGCCGCCGTGACGCGCGAGTTCACGCCGGGCTTTCGCGTGTCGTCCGGCGCGCATCTGCTGTACGCACTCGACCCGGCGATTGCGCGGGATCTCAGGCTCGCGAAACACGGCCTCGCGCTCGCGCGCAGCGGCCTCGACACCGTGGCGCTCGCCGACGGCGAGCCGCTGGTGCTGAACGGGGCGATCGTGCGTTCTGGGCAGCTGTCCGATGCGGATCGCACCGAACTTGGCGCATACGTCGCGCGCCAGCGCCGCTACGCAGCATTGCTGGCGAAGCCTGGGACTGGTGCCGGGTTTTCGGTTTTTCGGTTATTGGGCCGGATGGTCAATAACCGAAAAACCGAAAACCCGGCACCAGTCCCGCTCCTGCAGCTGGCGTTCGATGTCCGCCGGCTCGGGCGCGCCGACATGCGCGAACTGCTGCGCGTCGGCACGATGAACCTGTACGACCTCCTCGACGACCGCTTCGAGAGCCCGCAGCTGAAGGGCGCGCTCGCGCTCGACGGCGTGCTCGGCGCGAAGCTCGGGCCGCGCTCGGGCCAGTCCTTCTTCACGAGCCTGCAGCGCGCCGGTGCCTACGCCCTGCCGCGTGGCGGCATGGGCACCGTGACGGGTGCGCTCGCCGTCGCCGCGCGCGCCGCAGGCGCGACGATCCGCATCTCGAGCCCGGTTTCGCGGCTCGCCGTGACGGGCGATCGCGTCACCGGGGTCGTGCTCGACAGCGGCGAGGAGATCGCCGCGAGCGCGGTCGTCTCGAGCGCGGATCCGAAGACCACGTTCCTGCAGCTACTCGGGGCGCGGCACCTCGACGCCGAGTTCGCGCGGCGCATCCTCAACTACCGCTCGCTCGGCTGCGCGGCGAAGCTGCACCTTGCGCTCGACGGCGTGCCTGGTTTCCGCGGCGTCCCCGCAGCGCAGGTGGGCGAGCGCCTGATCGTCGCGCCCGACCTCGACTATGTCGAAGCGGCCTTCAACCCTGCCAAGTACCGCGAATTCTCGTCATCGCCCGTTCTCGAGATCACCGTGCCCTCGATGCACGACCCGGGGCTCGCGCCGGCCGGCAAGCACGTGCTGTCGGCGATCATCCAGTACGCACCCTACGACCTCGCGGACGGCTGGGACGCAGGGCGCGACCGCCTGCTGCAATCGACCCTCAATGTACTCGCGCGCTACGCGCCGGGCCTTCGGGCGCAGATCGTCGATGCGGAGCTGCTGACACCGGTCGATCTCGAGCGCGAGTTTCGCATCACGGGCGGGCACTGGCACCACGGCGAGCTCGCGCTCGACCAGTACATGATGCTGCGCCCGGTGCGGGGCGCCGCGAACTACAGCGCGCCCATCGACGGGCTGTACCTGTGCGGCGCCGGTTCGCATCCGGGTGGCGGCGTGATCGGACGCGCGGGGCGCAATGCCGCGCGAGTCGTGCTCGGCAAGGTGCGCCCATGACGATCCCGCGCGAGCATTACCTGCAGGCCGTGTTCCCGACACCGTTTCATCCGCGCACCGCCGCGGCGAACACGCTCAACGCCTGGCACCGCTGGCGCGATTACACGGTCGCCGATGCGTATTTCGACGTCGCGCTCGAGTACACCGCATTGCGCAATGCCTGCACGGTGTTCGACCTCTCGCCGATGACGAAGCACCTGATCACGGGCCCGGACGCGCTCGCGTTCATGAACCGGCTCGTCACGCGCGATGTCGCGAAGCTGAAGCCGGGGCGCGTCGGCTACACCGTGTGGTGCGATGATGAGGGCCAGGTCGTCGACGACGGCACGATCTTCCACCTGCGCGATCACGTGTATCGCCTGTGCTCGCAGGAACGCCAGCTCGACTGGCTGCTGGGTTCCGCCCTCGGCTTCGATGTGTCGATCGTCGAGGAAACACACGATGTCGCGGCGCTCGCGCTGCAGGGACCGACGAGCTGCGCGGTGCTGAAGCGGCTCGGGCTCGCCGAGATCGAAACGCTCGCGCCCTTCGGCATACGCAGCTACGCCTTCGAGAGCACCGAGCTCCTCGTGTCGCGCACAGGGTTTACGGGCGATCTCGGCTACGAGCTGTGGATCGACCCGGAACGGGCCGTCGCGTTGTGGGACCGCCTGTTCGACGTCGGCAAGGTGGTTGGCGTGAAGCCGATGGGGACGTTCGCGCTCGAGATGAGCCGAATCGAGGCGGGCTTCATCCAGGCGGGCGTGGATTTCCTGCCGGCCGACCGCGCGATCCGTCCCGATCGCACGCGCTCGCCGTTCGAGCTCGATCTCGAATGGCTCGTCGATTTCGGCAAGGGGCCCTTCACGGGGCGGCGCGCGCTGCTCGCGGAGAAGGCCCGCGGCTCGCGCTACCGGCTCGTCCGGCTCGATGTCGAAGGCAACAAGCCCGCGAAGGACGCGTTCATCTACGACCGTCGCCGGCGCAATGTCGGCGTCGTGACTTCCGCGATGTGGTCGCCGGCCGCGAAATCGAACATCGCGCTCGCGTCGGTGAGCACGCCATACGGCGCGCCGGGCGACGAACTGTGGGCGGAGATCTACTACCAGAAGGAGCTCAAATGGAGCCGCTTCATGGCGCGCTGCACGGTCGTCGAGGGCCCGTTCTACAACCCGCCGCGTCGCCGCGCGCAGCCGGCCGCCGATTGCTGAGCGGGCGCGCTGCCGCGGGGCTTGCGTGCCTCGCTGTGCTGTCGTGCACCTGCGTGCACGCACGCGGCATCGTGGCCGATGACGTCTATCGGCTCGCGACAGTCGAGGGCCCGCGCTTCTCGCCCGATGGGCAGTGGATCGCGTACACGGTCACGACGCCCGACAGGGAGGCCGATGCCGATCAGGCCGACCTGTGGCTCGCGCGCTGGGACGGTACGGAGACGCGGCAGCTGACGCGCAGCAAGTCGAGCGAGCACAGCCCACGCTTCAGTCCCGATGGGCGTCGGCTCGCGTTCCTGAGCGACCGCGCCGACGAGAAGGCGGGCGACCAGGTCTGGGTACTCGATCTCGCGGGCGGCGAGGCGCAGCAGCTCAGTCACTTCGACGCGCCCATCGGGGACTTCGCCTGGTCGCCGGACGGGAATCGCCTCGTATTCACGGCGCAGCGGCCGCATCAGCGCGACGAGAGCGAAGACAAGCCCGCGCCGATCGTGGTCGACCGGCTGTGGTTCAAGTCGGACGACGGGGGTTACCTGCGCGACGAACGCTCGCACCTTTTCCTGATGGACGCGCACGGCGGCGCGGTCACGCCGGTGACCGACGGTCCGTACGACGACCTGCAGCCGTCGTGGTCGCCCGATGGCTCGCAGATCGCGTTCGTCAGCAAGCGCGGCGAGAACCCGGACGCGACCGACAACTGGGACCTGTACCTGGTCCCGGCGAGGGCCGGCGCCGAGGCGCACCGACTCACCGCGAATCCGGGCGCGGACGGCGACGCCGACGGCGCCTGGCTGAGCGGACCGCCGCGTTTCAGCGCCGACGGCCGGCGCATGGCCTTTCTCGCCGGCGGCGCGCCGCAGGACCTCTGGTACGCGTTGTCGCAGGTCGCTGTCGTCGATGTGCCGTCAATCGGGGCAGCGGGGCCCGTCGACGCGCGACTGCCCACGGCGGCGGTCGATCGCAACACACTCGAGCCGCGCTGGTCGGCCGACGGGCAGTGGCTCTACTTTCGGCTCGAGGACGACGCGAGCATGGTGCTCGCGCGGGTGCGCCTGCGCGACGGCCACATCGAGCGGCTCACCGCGCCAGGCGGCGTCGTCAGCGAGTACGACATGAGCGCAAATGGCCGCATCGTCGTCGTGCACGGCACGAGTGCGCAGCCCGGCGAACTGTCGGCGCTCGAGCGCGGCAAGCTGCGGCGGATCTCCCGCCACAACGATGCCTGGCTCCGCGAGGTCGATGTCGTCACCGCCCGGCCGATCGCCGCGCAAGGCGCGGGCGGATTCGACATCCACGGCCTGCTGCTCGTGCCGAAGGGGACACCGCCCGGCACGCGCGTGCCGACACTGCTGCGCCTGCACGGTGGCCCGGTGTCGCAGCACCAGCATGAATTCGACCTCTCGTGGCAGCTGTTCGCGGCGCAGGGCTATGCGGTCGTGGCGCCGAACCCCCGCGGCAGCACCGGCCGCGGATACGCGTTCCAGCGCGCACTGCTGGCCGACTGGGGCTACGCGGACGTGCCGGACGTGCTCGCGCTCACGGATCGCGTCGTCGCCGACGGCATCGCGGACCCGGCACGCCTCGGAGTCGGCGGCTGGAGCTACGGCGCGATCCTGACGAACTACGTGATTGCGAGCGATACGCGCTTCAAGGCGGCGACGAGCGGCGCAGGCATGTCGAACATGCTCGGTGGCTATGGCGTCGACCAGTACATGCGCGAGTGGGAAGCCGAACTCGGCCTGCCCTGGAAGAACACCGATACCTGGCTGCGCCTGTCCTACCCGTTCCTGCACGCCGACCGCATCCGGACGCCCACGCTGTTCCTGTGTGGTGCGGACGATTTCAACGTGCCGCTTCCGGCAACCGAGCAGATGTACCAGGCATTGCGGCGGCTCGGGGTGCCGACGCAGCTCGTGATCTATCCCGGCCAGCATCACCATCTCGCGCGGCCGAGCCTGCGCGTCGACCGGCTGCAGCGCTACGTCGACTGGTACAACCGCTGGCTCGGCGTCAGTTCAGCCGCGGCCCCTTGAGGAAATACTCGACCTTGTCGCGATAGGTGCGCGAGAGCTTGAGTTCGTGCCCGCCGTCGAGCGTGAGGAAGTACTCGCCGTTCATGTGGGCGCGCAAGGTCTTGACGCGCGCGAGGTTGACGATCGTCGAGCGATGCACCCGCTGAAAGACCTTCGGATCGAGCGCGTCCTCGAGCTCCTTCATCGTGCCGCGGAGGATGTGCGTGCGATTGCCGGCGTGGATGCACATGTAGTCGCCGGCCGCGTCGATCCAGTCGATCGTCGCGGTGTCGAGGCGGATCGTCTCGCGCCCCTCGCGGATCGGCAGTACCGTGCTGCGCGGACCGGCGAGGCCCGCGCGACCGCGTGCGAGGAGGTCGTCGGCGTCGATCTCGCCGCTGCCCGACACGTCGGCGAGCAGTTCGACCAGGCGATCGCGCTGCGAGGCGGCCGTGCGCTGCTGGCGCAACTCGCGGATGTGCTCGACGGCGGCGGCGAAGCGCGACTCGTCGACCGGTTTCAGCAGGTAGTCGATGGCGCGCGCCTCGAAGGCGCGAATGGCGTACTGGTCGTAGGCCGTCACGAACACGACCATCGGCAACGCATCGGTCGGCAGCTGCGCGAGCACGTCGAAGCCCGACAGGCCCGGCATCTGGATGTCGAGGAACACGAGGTCGGGCGCGAGTGCGCGCACGGCGTCGATCGCCTCGCGACCATTCGCACATTGGCCGATGACTTCAAAATCGCCGGCGGTGCGCAGGCGGATCTCGAGGCCGCGGCGTGACAGCGCCTCGTCGTCGACGATCAGGGTGCGGATCGGGTGGTGGGCATTCATGGTTCGGGTGCCTTCTCGAAAGGTAGCGCGATCTCGATGCGCACGCCGGGGTGTGCATTCAGCGCGGCGAATCGATGGCGGTCGCCATACAGCACGTGCAGGCGCTCGCGCGTGTTGCGCAATCCCACGCCGCGGCCTTCCATCAGCGCGCCGGCAGTCCTGGCGCCCGGACCGTCGTCCGCGACGACGAGTTCGAGCATCGCGCCGCGCACGCGGCCCTCGACACGGATCGCGCCGCCGCTCTCGCGGGGGGAGACGGCGTATTTCACGGCGTTCTCGATGAGTGGCTGCAACAGGAGGCTCGGGACGAGCGCGCCGAGCGCACCCTCCTCGATCGCGAATTCGATGCGCAGGCGTTCGTTGAAGCGCAGCTGTTCGGTCGACAGGTACATGTTCAGCGCGTCGAGCTCCTGGCGTACCGTGACCTTCTTCATCGGATCCTGGTCGAGCGTGTAGCGCAGGAAATCCGACAGCCGCGTAACCGCCTGGTTGGCCGTGCGGTTCTGGCTGTCGAGGATCAGCGTCGAGATTGCATTCAGCGTGTTGAAGAGGAAATGCGGGTTCAGCTGGTAGCGCAGCATCCGCAGCTGCGCCTCCTGCGCGAGCGCCGCGGAACGCAAGGTCGCTTCCCGCTGCAACTGCAGCGATTCGTAGTACTTGATGCCGAAGTAGAGCCCCGACCAACAGAGCATCAGGTACGTGCCCTGGATCGCGCCGGCCAGGTACTCGTACCAGTGCACCATCTTCCATTCCATCTGCGGCATGAACCGGTCGTAGCCGAGATTCACGCAGACGCGCCAGACGAGGGCGGTGGCATAGGACGTGAGCGCGATGCCGACGAGGATCAGGCGGGGGCGCTGGCGCCACAGCGCTCGGTAGATGTAGCGCAGCGGCATCGTGACGACGAAGCCCGAGATCGCGGCCGTCAGGATGACCTGTTGATAGCCCGGTTCCTTGTCGTAGATGAGCGCCCCGAGGAACTGCACGCAGCCGTAGGCGACCCATCCGGCCGCGTGCAGCGTCCAGAACAGGGTGTCGCGGGATATCTTCAGGCGGCCGAGCAGCGGCGCATACGGGCCGGCCGCCGGGGCGGCGGGCGTTTCGGGACTCATGGCCGAGACTCTATGCGACTCGTCCCCGCCGACGCATCGGTGCGTCGCAGCAGGGGCTCGCTTCGTCGCAGTTCAGCCCTCGCCGGCGGCCTGGCGGGACTCGCGGGCCAGCACTTCGAGCGGCTGCGGCTTTTCGAGCAGGAAGCCCTGGGCGAAATCGATGCCGATCGCGGACAGCCACTGGCGGCCGACCTGCGTATCCACCCGCTTGGCGACGCAGTGCACGCCGAGCACCTTGGCGGCCTGCGAGATCGCGATCACGACCGCCTGCGGCAGCTTCTCCTTCAGCGCCGCCGACGTGAGCTTCGCGTCGATCTTGACGAGCCGCACGGCCGGGGACGCAAGGAACGGCAGCGCTTCGGAGTTGAGCGTGAAATCGTCGAGCACGAGAAAGCAGCCGAGCTCCTCGCAGCGCTTGACGAAGCGCTCGGCGTACGCGCGGTGCTCGACGAACGCGCGTTCGGGCACCTCGAAGCCGATGATCTCCGGCGACACGCGCGATTCGGCGAGGTTGTTCGCGACGAACGAAAGGAACTGCTCGTCGGTGAGCGTCGTCAGCGCGACATTGACCGAGAAGCTCGCCGGTTCGCGTTCCCACACCTCGGCATGGCTCGCGAGCCAGGTGATGAGTTCGCCGGTGATGTAGCGGTCCATCGTGCTGGTCGCGCCCTGCGAGGCGAGCATCTGCGCGACGGTGTCGCCCATTGCGTCGGCTTCGGGGTGACTGCGGGCGCGGAGCAGCACCTCGTAGCGGCGCGTGCGGCCCCCCGAGCGCAGCTTGTGCAGTTGCTGCACGTGCAGGGCGACTTCGCGCACGGTGGCCTGCGGCACGTAGAGCGTCGCCTCGGGACTCGGGTCGGTCCGGGCAGGCGCCGCCGCCTGCCCGGCTACCGGCTCGTCGGGCGGCGCAGACGAAGCGTTCGGGTCGAGCAGCGCATCGAACGAGAACTCGAGGACCGGCATGCCGCGACCGGCCGGGACGGCCGCGGCTGCATCGGTGCGGGGGGCGGGCACCGCCGCCGGCGGGGTCTCCTCGACCCGGGGCGCGGCGACGGGACCCGCAAGAGTCGTGACGACGACATTCGTCGGCAGGTTCTCGGGCCGGACAATCGGCTGGGTCTGCGTGATCGAGGTCGGACGCAGCACGACGGCGAGTCGCTGCATGATGGCGCGCACGTCGGCGGTCCCGAGCCGCTCGCCACCGCCGTTCTCGACCGACTTCGTATCGGCGATCACCATCGCAAGTCCGAGGACCTCGCCGTACGGCGAACGCGCGGCAAAGAACACGGCGCTGCGTCCGTCGCCGAGATCGAACGCGGAATAGTGGCGTTGCGCTTCGAGGCTGAAGGCACCCATCGCCTCGAGTGCGGCCGAATGTTCGTCGGGCCCGAGCACGCCCTCACTGAGCCACAGCGCATCGCATTCGCCGTCGTGGATCGAAATCGAATGCACGCGCACCTGGCGCAGTGCCTCGCGCAACTCGCGGCCGAGCGATTCCGGGGTGACGCGCTCACGCTCGGCCGCCGGCCGCTCGATCGTCGCCCGCTCGGCGGGCTTCGCGCGTCTCAGTTTGAACATGCTCGTTGTCGTCCCCGGGATCCGTAGTGCCAGTGCAGCAGTCAGCCGCGGGGGAAGCGTCGCAGGAAAGGAACGCCCGTGCCGTGACCGCGCTCGCGTTCTGTCACGCGGGCGGACCGGCCGATTTGTCATAATCAGCGCTCGATGCTCGCCATGCCGCGGGCCGTGTAGCGCTCGCCCGCCGTCGGCTGCAGCGCGGCGAGCGTCGCGAGGTCGGCGGGCGTCAACGCGAGGTCCACCGCCGCGACGTTCGCCTCGAGCCAGGTGCGACGCTTCGTGCCGGGAATCGGCACGACGTCGTCGCCCTGGTGCAGCAGCCAGGCGAGCGCCACCTGCGCGGGCGTCGCGCCGTACTGCGCGGCGACGCGTGCGACCGCACGGACGATCGCCATGTTGCGATCGTAGTTGTCGCCGGTGAAGCGGGGATCGAGCCGCCGGTAATCGCCGGCGCCCAGCGTCTCGGGCTTCGGTACCTTGCCCGTGAGAAAGCGGCGACCGAGCGGGCTGTAAGGCACGATGCCGATGCCGAGTGCGCGACAGGTCGCGAGCACGTCACCCTCGATGCCGCGCTCCCACAGCGAATACTCGCTCTGCAGCGCCGTGATCGGATGCACGGCGTGCGCGCGAGCGAGGGTCGCGGCGCCGACTTCCGACAGGCCGAGAAAGCGCACCTTGCCGGCGCGCACCTGCTCGGCCATGGCGCCGACCGTCTCCTCGATCGGCACGTCGCGATCGCGCCGATGCTGGTACCACAGGTCGATGTACTCGACGCCGAGCCGCTCGAGCGAGCCGTCGATCGCGCGGCGCACGTTTTCCGGTCGGCCGTCGACGCCGGCCATTTTCCCGTACTCGATCCGGAAGCCGAACTTGGTCGCGACGATCGCGCGATCACGATGCCCGGCGAGGCCGCGACCGAGGAGTTGCTCGTTCGCGTAGGGTCCGTAGATCTCGGCCGTGTCGAAGAAATTCACGCCGAGGTCGAGTGCGCGATGGATGGTCGCAATCGACTCCGCGTCGTCCGTCGGCCCGTACATGTCACCCATGCCGGCGACGCCGGCCATGCCCATCGTGCCGAGGCCGATGGCGGAGACTTCGAGCCCCTGTGTGCCGAGCTTGCGCAAGTGCATACTACAGGCGAAACAATAACACGCCGGGGGCCGAGAGCAGGTGCAGCCATGAGTACAATCTGGATGCCGGCGCAAATGGCGCTGTTCGCGAGGATCGTCGACCTCAATGGCTTCTCCGCCGCGGCGCGTGCGCTCGGCGTGCCGAAGGCTGCGGCGAGCCGCTCGATCGCGGAACTCGAGGCGGCGCTCGGCGTGCGACTGCTCGAGCGTACGACACGCCGCATTCACCTGACGCCCGTCGGGCGCCTGCTGTATCCCCATTGCCGACGCATCGTCGACGAGGCCGACGCCGCGCGCGCGCGCGCGGCCGAGGCGATCTCGACGCACGGCGGGCCATTGCGGGTACGCGCCGATCCGACCTACGGACGCGTGCTGCTCGCGCCGCTCGTGCCGCGTTTCCTCGAACGCTTCCCCGACGTGCCGCTCGATGTGGTCCTCCAGGGCGCCGATTTCGAGGACGGTGCTCAGTGGGACGTGGCCGTGCACATCGGCGCGATCGACGATCCGCGTTACGTGTGCCGCGAACTCGGTGCGCCGCCCGCGGTGCTGTGCGCCACACCCGCCTACCTGAAGGAGCACGGCACACCTGCGAAACCGGTGGAGCTGCGCGGTCACGCGCTGCTGACGCCGGCCGCCACGGGGCCGGAGTACCGGGTGCAGCTGCATCGCGGCGCCGCGCAGCGCGAGGAGATCGCCGTGCATCCGAAGCTCGCGGTGAGTGACCCGGCGGTGGTTCACGCCTCGACCGCGGCGGGGCTCGGCATCGGGCTCTTGCCGGAGTTCCTGTGTCGCCAGGGGCTCGCCACCGGGAAACTCGTGCGTGTGCTGCCCAACTGGTCGCTGCCGGCGACCTCGCCGGTATGTGCGGTCTACCCGGCCACCTTGGCCAATGACCGGCGCGTGCAGGTCTGCGTCGAATTCCTCGCGGCCAACGTGATCCCCGCGCTCGCGGCGCCTTAGACTAGCGGCACGGAGGACACGCATGTATCGAGCGCCGCTCAACGACCTGGTTTTCGTGCTGAACGGCCTGATCGGCGAGCACGCGCTGGATGGATGCCCGCAGTACGTTGATTATTCCGCCGACGTTGCCGACTCGATCCTCGGAGAAGGCGGCAAGTTCGCCGAAGATGTTCTTGCGCCGCTCTACCGGACCGGCGATGTGCAGGGTGCGCGCTGGACCCCCGACGGCGTCGTCACGACGCCCGGCTTCAAGGCGGCCTACCAGGCCTTTGTCGAGGCCGGCTGGAACCAGCTGACGGGCAATCCCGAGTTCGGCGGACAGGGGATGCCGCGCATGCTCGCGACCGCCGTGCAGGAGCTGTGGGCCGGGTCGAACCTCGCCTTCAAGCTCTGCCCGATGCTGACGCAAGGTGCGATCGAGGCGCTCGAGCTCTGCGGCAGCGACGCGCAGAAGCGGCAGTTCCTGCCCAGGATGATCCGCGGAGAATGGACGGGCACGATGGTGCTCACGGAACCGCAGGCCGGCTCCGATCTCGGCCAGATCCGCACGCGCGCCGCGCCCGCGGGCGATCACTACCGGCTCTTCGGCCAGAAGATCTTCATCACCTGGGGTGAGCACGATTTCACGTCGAACATCGTGCACATGGTGCTCGCGCGCATCGACGGTGCGCCGCCCGGCACGAAGGGCATTTCGCTCTTCATCGTGCCGAAGGTGCTGGTGAACGCGGACGGCTCGCTCGGCGCGCGCAACGACGTGCAGTGCCAGTCGATCGAACACAAGCTCGGCATCCACGCGAGCCCGACCTGCGTGATGCAGTTCGGGGCGAAGGACGGCGCGGTCGGCTACCTCGTCGGCGAGGAGAACCGCGGCCTCGAGTACATGTTCATCATGATGAACGCGGCGCGGCTGTCGGTCGGGCTCGAGGGCTATGCGGTCGCGGGGCGCGCGTACCAGACAGCGGCCGAATGGGCGCGCACGCGCGTGCAGGGGCGCCCGCCGGTCGCGGCGCCGCATGGCCCGGCGCCGATCATTCATTACCCCGACATCAAGCGGATGCTGCTGACGATCCGCGCGAACACCGAAGCGGCGCGCGCGCTCGCGATCTACGCCGCCGCGCAGCTCGACATCGCGCATGCCCATGCCGACGAATCGAAGCGCGCGGCCGCCCAGGCGCGCGGCGACCTGCTCATCCCGGTCGTCAAGGCCTGGAGCACCGAGCTGGGAATCGAATCGGCCTCGCTCGGCGTGCAGGTGCACGGGGGCATGGGCTACATCGAGGAGACAGGAGCCGCGCAGGCCTACCGCGACGTGCGCATCACGACGATCTACGAAGGCACGACCGGCATCCAGGCGAATGACCTCCTCGGCCGCAAGCTCGGGCGCGACCGCGGCGCGGCGATGGCGGCGCTGCTCGCGGACGTGGCGCACGATCTCGAGGCGATCACGTCGGACGATTCGTCGGTCCACGCCGCCAAACACGGTGCGCTCGAAGGGGTCGCAGAGCTCGCGCAGGCGACGAAGTCGCTGCTCGGGCTGCTCGGCAGCGCGCAGGATCGCGCGCTCGCTGTCGCGGTCCCGTACCTCAAGCTGACCGGTACCGTGCTCGGTGGCTGGTTGCACGCGAAGGCAGCCGCGCTCGCGGCGCAGCGCCTGGCATCCGGCGGCGGCGACGCGGATTTCTACCGCGGCAAACTCGCGACCGCCCGCTTCTACGCCGAGCACCTGTTGCCGAATGCGGAGGCGCTCGCGCGCATTGTGCAGGGCGGTGGCGCGGCGGTGGCGGAGGTCGACGCGGCGCTCCTGTGAGGGCGCCGCGCAACGCCCTGCGACGTGGCGTGATGTCCCGTGCACCCTGGTTCGAGCCCCCGTTGTCCGTGCACGTCAACACCCGGACACCCGGCGCATTTTCGTCCGCCTGTTGACATGCACGGCACGCAAAGTCGCAATGGGTAGCTCGTCATTCGAACCCCACGGCAACGACACATGAATCGCAGGGAACTGTTGGGCCAGGCCGCCGGTGTCGCGACCGCAGCCGCCTTCGGAGCGACGGGCGCGGCCGGCGCTTCCGGGGCGATTGGCGCCGCTGCGCCCGAGAATGACAGCGGCGCGCTGATTGCGCGCCGGATCCCGTCGAGCGGCGAGGCGCTTCCCGTGATCGGGCTCGGGACGTCCGGGCCGTTCGAAGTCGGCACCGAGGCGGACGCGCGCGCGCCGCTGCGTGAGGTGATCGACGCATTCTTCGACGGCGGCGGGCGGCTGATCGACACCTCGCCGATGTACTCGACCGCCGAGCGCGTGCTCGGGGACCTGCTGTCGCCCGTGCAGCAGCAGCGCTGCTTCATGGCCACGAAAGTGTGGGCCGACGGCGCAGCGGCGGGTATCGCCCAGATGCGGGAATCCGCGCGCCTGCTGCGTCACGCACCGCTCGATCTCATCCAGGTGCACAATTTGCGCGACGTCGATGCGCACCTCGCGACGCTGCGCGCGTGGCAAGCCGAGGGCAAGGTGCGCCATGTCGGCGTCACGCACTACACGGCCTCTGCCCACGCCGATCTCGAGCGGGTGATCGAACGGCACCGGCCCGATTTCGTGCAGTTCAACTATTCGGCGGCGACGCGCGACGCCGAGCGGCGCCTGCTGCCGCTCGCGGCGGAGCGTGGCGTTGCCGTGATCGTCAATCGCGCTTTCGAAGACGGCAGGCTGTTCGCGCGGCTCAAGGGCGTGCCGCTGCCGCCGTGGGCCGCGGAATTCGACGCGACGAGCTGGGCACAGGTGCTGCTGAAGTTCGTGATCGCGCACCCGGCCGTCACCTGCGTGATCCCGGCGACCGGCAAGGTACGCAACCAGCTCGACAACCTCGCAGCCGGCCGCGGGCGGCTGCCGGATGCTACGGCGCTGAAGAAGATCGCCGCCGCGGTCGCCGCGTGACGGGCGGCGCCTTGGCGCCGGGCTTCAGCGCGAATTGCGGATCGCCATAGTGGAGATAATCCGCCCAGTCGGGTGATCGCAGCGCCTGCACTGCATGCCGCGCGGCGAGCAGTGCCCCGCCGATCGAGGCGCCGCCGACGAGCGCCGTGTAGAACGTGTCGGCGCAGGTGGCCGCAGCCGCATCGCCGACCGGCCAGTACGTGCCGACGAAATTCGCGATGCCGGCCCGCAGCCAGGCCTCGGCTACACTGGTGCCCGCCGCGAGCCCCGCGACGCGCGATGCGCGCACGCCCGGCGCTCCGGGCGCACCGGGCATCCGGCGGGCCCCGCGCGCGCGCCCCGATTCGCAGGCATTGAAGAACACGAGCGCCGGCAGCTGCGCGAGCGACACGAGATCGGCCCCGGTCACGACGCCGTCGCTGACGATGAGGCCGCTCGACTGCGGCGTGCCGGGGTCGAACGCCGCGTGCCCGGCATAGTGCACGACGTCGTAATCGCCCGATTCGAACTCGGCGAGCACACGGGCACGCGTCGCCGCGGCGCCCTCCACGAGCGTCAGACGTGCATCAAGGAGACCGCGAAAGATGTCGCGTACCCGTGCGCCCTCGCGCGCCGCGCCCGGGAGGTCCTCGGTCGGGTTCACCACGAGCAGCACGGTGAGCGTGGTATCCGCGCGGCGGCGCTCGCTGAAGCGCGCAACGCCGAGGTTCGCGGCCGCGAAGCGTCGCGAGAGGCCCGCCCGGATCGCCGGCGACCATGACCCGAGCGTCAGCATTTCCCATGGCAGGCGGCTCGTCTCGACGTCGTTGACGACGCTCAGCGGATTCGCCTTCGACGCCGCGAGCGCGGCGAGCACGTTCGGATGCAGCACGAGTTTCGCGAGCCTTGCGCCGAGGCGCGTGACCCGTGCGGCCGTGAAGCGCTCGTCGTCGAGCTGCCGCAGCAGGGCATCGAGGTCGCGCCGCGCGAAACGCTGCGACTCGGCGATCACCGCGGCCTGCTCGCCCGGCGTGAGCGCCGCCGCGCGCCAGGTTTCGGTACCGGCATCGGATGCGACCCGCTCGACGAAAAGATGTGCCAGTCGCGGTACGGTGGAGACGTTCGCCGCGATCTCCCGACGCGCACGCGTGGCCGGGCCTTTGTGCACCCGGATCCGCAGGTCGTCGGAATCCACTTCGCGCGTGAGCGCGGCCGCGAGGCGCGCGATCGCACGATGCTCCGCCGCACCGCGCACGACGAACACGATACGGTCGAGGCGCGAGCCGGGCGCGCCGCGCTGTCGGAGGTAGCCGCGCAGCTGGGCTGCAAACGACAGTGTCGCCGGCATGCCCGAACCTGCGCCCCACGGCACCGTGGCGATCGATCGGATGCCGCCGCGCCCGCAGAAGCGCGCGACGCTGTCGGCAGCGAGCTCGACCGTGCCGGCATCGAGATCGGCAAAGCGCCCGAGGCCGACGATCACGACGTGCGCGGCGTGCGGCAGGCGGCCGGCTGCGGGCAGCGCCGTGACCTGGCCGGCGCGGCCTGGCAGCATGCGCCGCTCGTCGAATTCCGCGATGGCGCCACCGAGCCGGGCATCGATCGCAGCGACGGCGCCGGCGGGCGGGACACCGTGGTACACACCGACGGCGAGCGCCTCGGCCGAGGCCGCGGCGATGTCACCCCGGGTGATCTCGATGTCGAGCACTTCGCCTGTGCCACCGCGCCGCGCACGCCGTGTCGGCTGCGCGGCCGCGCGTGCAGGCGGTGCGCGCAGCGCGAGTTTCGGGGGATCGTTCAGCGTCTCGAGGAAGATCCGGCGTTCGTCGGCGCTGAGCGCGTGCCAGTCGATCTTGCCGCGGTGCGTGCGCCTGAGACCGGCGTCGGTAATCCGCGCGGCCGCACGCGACGCGAGGGGCCGTCGGTCCGGCAGGCGGCGTGTCACGCCCGCACGCAGGATGTCGACCACCGCCGCAGTGACGATGCGGTTCGTCGTCAGCTCGCTGTGACCTTCGCGGATGTAGTACGTGCGCACGCCGGGCAGCTCCGCGAGCGCGAGCGGCACGGTGCCGTCGCCGTCCTGGGTGACGGTGTAGGCAAAATCGGCGCCGGCACGCTCGATCGCGGTCACGGTGGGCCGCGCGTATCCCGCGATCAGCGTCATGCGCCCATCGCCACCTGCGAGACCCCGCAGCGCACTGCGCGCGCCGGCGAGGAGCAGGGGGTCGGGACGGGGACCCTTTTCGGGCCACACGGCGGCATCGAACAGGTCGATGCCGGTCGCGCCTTCGGCCGGCAACAGCTCGTACAGGCCCGGGAATGTCGAGTAGACCTCGTTGGCGAGCGTCTCGGCGCTGTGGAACTGGTCGAGCATCGCGAGCTTGCGCACCACCGCATAGGTGCCGCGCAGTGCCTGCACCGGCGCGAACGAGCCGGAATTCGGCGTGCCGAGCATCACGAGGCGCTCGATGCGTTCGCTCCCCGGCAGCGCGAGCGCGGCGCGCGCCACGAGCCCGCCCATGCTGTGCGCCACGACGCGCACGCGTGGCGCCGGATCACGCGCGACGGTTGCCGCAAACTCGCGCCCGAGATCGACGACGCTGCGCCGCCAGTCGTAATCGTGGAGACGCGGGGAGAAGCCCGCGATCACGAGGTGCAATTCCAGCCTGAGGAAGTTGTAGAGCAGCACGCCCATGGCCCGCACAGGCGTGTGGGGCCGCAGCGCGATCTCGCGCAGACGACCGATCGCGATGTCGATCGGGTCGAGCCACAGGATGTCGCGCGGCAGGCCGTGGCCACGCGGCTTGCCGAGCTGCGAGCCCATGATGCCCGGCAGGATGTAAACACGTGGTCCGCCGCGATCGCGCCGCGCGGCGGCGCGGCGCGCGAGTACCGCGAGCTCTGCGTAGGCCGCGGCGCCGAAGTAATCGACGAGCGCGGCGCGCTGCGCGCCGCTCGCGAGCAGGCGCACGATGGCCGCATCGCCGAGATCGAGCCGGTCGTAGGGGGTGACGTGCGTCGCGGCGGGATGCGGTGCGTCGCTCACGCATTCATTATGCCTTATGCTTGCGGCCCCACAGTGCGCTCGCGCGTCTTCGTCGTTGCACTCGTCGCGCTCCTTGCGGGCGCGCTGGCCATTGCCTGGGCCGGGATCTTCGTGCGCCTGTCGGAGACCGGGCCCACGGCTTCCGCATTCTGGCGCGGTGCGCTCGCGCTGCCCTTGCTCGCCGTGTGGGCGCGGCTCGAGGCCCGCAGTGACAGGCGATCCGGCCGCACGCGCCGTCGCGGCTTCGACCGCACGGTACTCTGGTGCGGCATCGCGTTCGCGGCCGACCTCTATTTCTGGCACCTCGCCCTGCTGAAGACATCGGTCGCGGCCGCGACGCTCGAAGCCAACCTCGCGCCCCTCGTGATGGTGCTGCTCGCCTGGCTCGTGTTCCGCGAGCGCGTATCACGCCGTGCGCTCGCCGGCATCGCACTCGCGCTCGCCGGCGTCGTGCTGGTGATCGCGCCGAAGTTCGAGGGCGGGGGGCACGGTTCGCTCGCGGGGGATGCGCTCGGCATCGCGACCGCGTTCTTCTACGGCGTGTACCTGCTGACGGTTGCGCGCCTGCGCGCCGACCGCGGCACCGGCAGCCTCATGTTCTGGAGCACGCTCGTGTCCGCGATCGCGCTGTTGCCGATCGCGCTGACCGAGACTTTCCTGCCGGATACGGCGCGCGGTCTTGCCACCCTGGTCGGGCTCGCTCTCGTCGCGCAGTTCCTCGGGCAGGGGCTCATCGCGTTTGCGCTCGCGCATCTGCCGACTTCCTTCGGGGCGACGGGACTGTACGTGCAGCCGGTGGCGAGCGCCGTCTACGCGTGGTGGCTCCTCGGCGAGGCACTCGCGCCGATCCAGCTGGTCGGCGGCGCCCTGGTGCTGGTCGCGATCGCGCTCGCGCGGTCGGGTGCCGTCCCCGCGCGCGCAACACCCGCCCTCAGCCGAGCGCGTTCGCCGCGATGACCTTCGCGACCGCCTCGATGGCCTCGCGCCGCGCGCTCGTCCTGCGCCAGACGATGCCGATGCGGCGCTGGGGCGCCGGCTTCACGAACGGTCGCACGACGACACCGCGGGCCGCGCCGTAGGCGCCGCGCGTCGCGAGTTCGGGCAGCAGCGTGACGCCGACGCCCGAGGCGACCATCTGGCGCAGCGTCTCGAGGCTCGTGGCCCGAAAGTCCTGCTTTTCGTGCATGCCGGCGCGGCTGCACACGTCGAGCGCCTGGTCACGCAGGCAATGCCCGTCCTCGAGCAGCAGCACCGTTTCGCCGGCAAGGTCGGTCTTGCGCACGGCGCCGTCGGCGGCGAGGCGATGGCCTGCCGGCGCGGCGAGCATGAACGGCTCGTCATAGAGCGCGTGCACCTCGAGGCCCTCGAGATCGACGGGCAGCGCGAGCACCCCTGCGTCGATGTCTCCGGCCCGCAGGCGCTCGAGCATCGGCGCGGTCTGGTACTCGTAGAGCATCAGTTCGAGGCGCGGCAGCGCACGACGGATGCGCGCCGTGACCCGCGGCAGCAGGTACGGCCCGATCGTCGGCAGGAGCGCGAGGCGCAGCCGGCCCGCGAGCGGGTCGCCGAAGGTGCGCGCGATCTCGACCACATCGTCGGCGGCCTCGAGCATCGTGCGCGCGCGCGCGACGATGCGCCGGCCGGCTGCGGTCAGCGAGGCGCGCCGCGGCCCGCGCTCGATCAGCTGCACGCCGAGGCCGGCCTCGAGCTTCTTCAGCTGCGCCGAGAGCGTCGGCTGGCTCACGTGGCACGCGGTCGCGGCGCGTCCGAAATGCTGCGTGTCGGCGACGGCGACGAGGTAGCGCAGGTCCCTGAGCTTGATGTCTGGCATAGATAGAATCTATCATAATGATCAGATCAATTCATTGGATGTATGGGTGCGCCGCGGCGAGAATGCCGCCGTTCCATCGGTTCACCTGGAGAGAAGATCATGTTGGGCATCGGGCAGAAGTTTCCGCAGTACGCGCTGACCGGCGTCGTGTCGAACGACATGGCGAACGCGTTCCAGCCGTTCACGAACGACAGTTTCAAGGGCAAGTGGCAGGTGGTGTTCTTCTGGCCGAAGGACTTCACGTTCGTGTGCCCGACCGAGATTGCCGCGTTCGGCAAGCTCGAGAAGGAATTCCGTGCGCGCGACGCACAGTTGCTCGGCGCCTCGATCGACAGCGAGTTCGTGCACCTCGCATGGCGGCGCGAGAAGGACGAGCTGAAGGCGCTGCCCTTCCCGATGCTCGCCGACTTGAAGCGCGAACTGTCGGCCGCGCTCGGTATCCTCGATCCGGTGGCCGGCGTCGCGCAGCGCGCGACCTACATCGTCGACCCGGAAGGCGTGATCCGCTTCGTGTACGTGACCGACCTCGATGTCGGCCGCAGTCCCGAGGAAGTGCTGCGCGTGCTCGATGCGCTGCAGACCGACGAGCTCTGCCCCTGCAACTGGCAGAAGGGCGACGAGACGCTGAAGGCTGCGTGATGAGCCTCGACGCGATCCGTGATTCGATCCCCGACCATGCGAAGGACCTGAGGCTCAACCTCGGGTCCGTCCTGACGCCGCAGGGCGCGCCGGGCCTCGGCGAGAAGCAGATCTGGTCGGTGGCGCTCGCAACGGCGATTGCCGCGCGCAATCCCGCCTTCGCGCGGGACATCGAGGCGCTCGCACGCGCGCACCTCGACGACGCGGACATCGCCGGAGCGCGCGCCGCGGCGGCGCTCATGGGCATGAACAACGTCTACTACCGCTTCCTCCATCTCGTGGAGGACGCGGAGTACCAGTCGATGCCGGCGCGACTGCGCATGAACGTGATCGGCAATCCGGGCATCGACAAGCTCGACTTCGAACTGCTGTCGCTCGCGGTCTCCGCGGTGAACGGCTGCGGGATGTGCATCGTCTCGCACGAGAGGAAGTTGCGCGCCCACGGCATCACCCGCGAGGCGATCCAGAGCGCCGTGCGCATCGCGGCGGTCATCCACGCGGTGGCGGGCGTGCTCGAAGCCGCATAGGACTGCTATCCTTGCGCCCCTATGAGCACGAGGCGAGCGCCGCGCCTGTCGGCGGGTGTCGTCGTCGTCCGGCGTGACGGCGACGACTGGCTCTACCTGCTGTTGCGCGCGTTTCGCAGCTGGGACTTCCCGAAGGGCATGGTCGAGCCCGGCGAGGAGCCGCACGCCGCCGCACGACGCGAAGTGCGCGAAGAGTCGACGATCGACGACCTCGAATTCACCTGGGGCGACGTGTTCCACGATACGGGGCCGTACACGCGCAACAAGATCGCGCGCTACTACCTCGCGCAGACGCACACCGCACGGGTCACGCTGCCCGTCAACGCCGATCTCGGCGCCCCGGAACATCACGAGTGGCGCTGGGTGGATTTCGAGGCCGCGCTGTCGCTCGTGTCGCCTCGCGTGGCGCCGGTGGTCGAGTGGGCGCGCGGCGTGCTGCTCGGCACGGTACCGCGGGCCTGAGCGGCATCGGTCGCGTCACACGACTCGGCGTCGTCGTCCACCCGCGAGGAAGTCGGCGACATTCGCCGCGATCTCGTCGAGGCCCCGCTGGCGCGATTCCCGCGCCGCCCACGCGACGTGCGGCGTGACGATCAGGTTCGGCAGGCCGGGCGCAAACAGCGGGCTGCCGTCGACCGGCGGCTCCTGCGGCAGCACGTCGATCGCGGCGCCCCCGAGACGACCGCCGCGCAGTGCGTCGGCGAGTGCCACGCTGTCGATCAGCGCGCCGCGCGCCGTGTTGACGATCAGCGCATCGGGCTTCATCAGCGCGAGCTCCGGCGCGCAGATCATCCCGCGCGTCGAGGGCGTCAGCGGGCAATGCAGCGTCAGCACGTCGGCCTCGCGCAGCAGCTGCGGGAGCGGCAGGCGTACAACGCCATCCGCAGCCGCCACATCCGGGGACGCTGCGCCCGCGCGCAGCGCGACGCGCACCCGCATGCCGAGCGCGGCCTCGCAGGCCTGCGCCACGGCACGACCGAGCGTGCCGTAACCGACAACGCCGAGCGTCCGGCCCGCGAGTTCGCGGATCGGAAAATCGAGCATCGTGAACTGCGGGCTCGCGCCCCAGCGGCCGTCTTTCACGAGGCGCGAGTAGTCCGCAAAGCGATGCGTCAGCGCGAGGATGGCGCCGAGCACGTGCTGCACGACCGACGGCGTGCAGTAGTCCCGGATGTTGCACACGGCCACGCCGCGTTCGCGTGCGGCCTCGAGATCCACATTGTCGGTGCCCGTGGCCGCGAGTGCGATGAGGCGCAGCGCCGGCGCCGCGGCCATGACGTCGCGCGTGATCCGTGTCTTGTTCACGAGGAGAATCGCGACATCCGCGACCCGCGAGGCGATGAGGCCGGGCGGCGTCTCGTCATGGAGCGTGAGCTGCGGGCAGATGCGCTCGAGGCCCGAGGAATCGAGGTCACCCGCGCTGACGGTGGCGTAATCGAGAAAGGCGGATTTCACGCGGCGGATGTTACACCGCAGTGGCTGGCGCGACCGCGATCGTCGGCGGCGCGAGCTTGTACATCACCGGAGTGACGAGTCGCGCGAGCAGCGTCGAGGAGATGAGTCCGCCGATGATCACCCACGCCATCGGCGAGTAGAGCCCGATGTTCTGCACGGCGAGCGGCAGGAGGCCGCCGATGGCCGTCGCCGTCGTCAGCAGGATCGGCAGGAAGCGGACTTCGCCCGCCTTCTCGATCGCCTCGTCGAGCGCCACCCCGTCCTCGCGCAGCTGGTTCGTGAAGTCGACCAGCAGGATCGAGTTCTTGATCTCGATGCCGATCAGCGCGATGAAGCCGATGCTCGCCGTGAAGGAAATCGTGTTGCCGGTGACGAGCAGCATCAGCAGGCCGCCGAAGACGCCGAGCGGCACGACGGTGAGCACGATCAGCGTCGACTTGAAGTTGCCGAACTCGAGCACGAGGATCGCGAAGATGCCGAAGATCGCGATGATGATCGCGATGCCGATGCCGCCGAAGGCTTCCTGGCTCGACTCGGCTTCCCCGCCGAGCCGGTAGTGATAGCCGCGCGGCCACGCCATCCGGTCGAGCTCCCGCCGCAGCTCCGCCGTGAGTTTCGCGGTGTTGTAGCCGGGCCGTACATCGGCGTCGATGGTCACGGCCCGCTCGCGGTCGTAACGCTGGATGACGACCGGCGCCTTCTCGAACTGCAGTGTCGCGAGCTGCGACAGCGGCAGCAGCGCGCCCGTGAGGGAGGGCACGCGCACTTCGCCGAGCGTCGCGAGATCGGCCCGGGTGCCGACCGCCGTGCGCACGGTGATGTCGTACTGCTCGCCGCTCGGGTCCTTGAACGTGCCCGCGGGAAGACCTGCGACCGACAGGCGCACCGCGCGGTCGAACTCCACGGTCGGCACGCCGAGCAGGCTCGCCTTCTGCGCATCGACCGCGAGACGCAGGTTCGTGCGGGCGACCTCGAGCGGGTTCTGCACGTCCCGCGTCCCGGGCAGGCGTTCGAGGAGCCGCTGCACCTCGCCGGCGAGCGTCTCGATCATCGCGAGGTCGCGGCCCACGACCCGCACGGCGATCGGCGCGCTGATCGGCGGACCATTGACGAACTCTTTCACGTAGATGCGTGCCGCCGGATAGTTCGCGAGCGAGCGCCGCAGGGCGTCGAGCTCACGCGGCGTCGCGTGCGTGTCGTAGCGCGCGAGTTGCACGAAGATCTCGCCGTAGTTCGCGGCATCGCGGCGCGTGATGTGGTTGTAGTAGATCTGCGGGTTGCCGTGGCCGAGGTTCGTGAACCAGCCCTTCACGGTCGGCATCGCCCGCAGCTTCGCCTCGACGTAGCGCAGCGCCGCGTCGGTCGCCTCGAGGCTCGTGCCGGCCGGCGCCTCGACCTGTACGAGGAACTGGGGCGTGTCGGCCTTCGGGAAGAGGCTCGACCCGATCACGGGCACGAGCGCCGCGGACAGCAGCAGCGAGCCGCCGATCGCAACCGCGACGGTCGCGCGTGGACGCGCGAGGCAATAATGCAGCGCCGGCCGGTAGTAGCGATGGATGGCGTCCATCACCCGCTGCAGCACCGGATTGCCGGCCTCCTCCGAGCGCCGCGGCAGCAGCCGGCTCGCGAGAAACGGAATGACGAACAGGGCGACCACCAGCGACCCGAGAATCGTTGCGACCACCGTGACCGGCAGCACGCGGATGAACTTGCCGGCCGTGCCCGGCAGCATCAGGATCGGCAGGAACGCAAACACGAGCGTCGCCGTGCAGCCGAGGATCGCCACCACGATCTGGCGCGTGCCGGCGAGTGCGGCGGCGGTGCGGCCGAGCCCGCTGCGCAGGTGTCGCGCAATGTTCTCGACGACGACGATCGAATCGTCGACCAGCAGGCCGAGCGCGACGACACAGCCCGCGATCGAGATCTGGTTGAGCGAATAGCCGATGAAGTAAAGCACCGCGATGCCGAACGCGAGCGACAGGGGGATCGCGACCATCACGATGCCGGCGGCGCGCCAGCCGAGCGGGATCAGGGTCAGCATCACGAGCGCGATGGCGATGCCGAAATCGGTGTACAGGCGCCCGAGGCGGTGCTCGACATTCTTCGATTGCTCGAATCCGCGCTCGAGCGCGATGCGCTTCGGCAAGGTCTGCCCGAAGTGGTCGAGCACGCCGTCGAGCCGTTGCTGCACCTCGAGGATGTTGTAGCCCTCCTTCTGGTTCGCGGTCACGAACACGGCGCGCCTGCCGTTGTAACGACCGACATAGCTCCACGGCGCCGTCGTCCAGTCGACTTCGGCCACGTCCCGGATCCGCACGACGCGACCACCGGTCGCGGCGACGACGGTGTCGCGCACCTGGTCGAGGGATTCGTACGCGCCGGAGGTCTTCAGGCTGAAGCCGCGCGGGCCGAGATCGATGGTGCCGGCCGGAATGTTCGCGTTTTCGCTGGCGATCGCCTGCGCTACCTGCGCCGGTGTCAGGCGCAGTTCCGCCATGCGCTTCAGGTCGAGCTGCACGCGCAGCTCGCGCCGCGGTATGCCCCAGCTCTCGGCGGTGCGCACGCCCTGCACGGGCTTCAGCGCGTCCTTCAGCTCGCGCGCGTAATCCTCGAGCTCGCTCCACGGGGCGTCGTCCGACACGAGGGCGAGCTGGATCGTGTTGACGAGCCCCGGGCTCAGCTTGCGGATCTCGATCTGCGCGAGATCCGGCGGCAGGGACGGGCGCAGCGCATTCACCTCGCGCGTCACCTCGTCGTACTTGCTGTCCGGGTCGACGTATGTCTGGAACTCGATCACGATGAAAGACACGCCGTCGGTGATCGTCGTCTCGATCTTCTTCACGTCGTCGAGCTCGGCGAGCCGGTCCTCGATCGGCTTGGCGACGAGGCGTTCGAGGTCGCGGGGATCGGCGCCCGGGTAAATCGCCGTGATGAAGAAGCCCGGAATCTTGAAGTAGGGGTCTTCCTCGCGCGGAATGTGCGCGAACGCGAACCAGCCGAGCGCGACGAGGCACAGGAACGCGACCAGCGTGAACTGGTAGCGGCGGATCGGAAACTCGATTGCGTTCACCGGCTCAGCCGCGGGTCGGCGCCGCCGTGCCGCCCGCCGCCTGTGCAGCTTCCTTCACGACGGTGATGGAATCGCCGTCGGCGAGATAGAGCGAGCCGTCGGTGACCACCGTCTCGCCGATCGCGAGTCCGCCGCGGAGCGCGACGCCCTCCTGCGCAATGAATGCGACATCGACGTCGCGGCGTTGTGCGCGATCGCCGTGCACGACGAAGACGCTGGCGCGCCGGCCGTCGCCCTCGACGATCGCGGCGATCGGTACCCAGGTGAGCCGATCGGCCCGCGCCGCGGCCGGGACGATCGACAGCTTGGCGACGAGGCCGCTCGCGAGCTGCGGTGGCGCCTTCTCGATGTGCACTTCGACCGGAAAGAGGCCGCTGTCGGCCTCGGCCGCACGGGAGACTTCCGACACCGTGCCGGCGAACACGCGGCCGGGCAAGGCGTCCATGCGGATCTCGGCGCGATCGCCGAGTTTCACCTGCACGATCTCGCGATCGGCGAGCGCCGCGCGCACGATGTAGCCGCGGTCCGCGCCGCTCACGACCAGTACCTGCTGGCCCGCCGGCACGAATTCGCGCTCCTGCGCGAGCTTGCGCAGCACGACGCCGTCGCGCGGTGCAGTGATCACGGAATGACCGCGATTGAAGCGCGCGCCGGTCGCTTGTGCCTGCGCGACCGCGGCCTGCGTGCGCAGATCCTGCAGTTGCTCGAGGCTGATCACCTCGTCGCCATAGAGCCGCTCGCCGCGTTCGAGATCGCGCCGCGCCTTGGCGGCGAGTTGCGCAGCCTGCTCGACTTGCGCGTCGATCTCCGTCAGCTCGATCTCCGCGAGCAACTGGCCCCGCCTCACGCGCGCGCCCTCCTGCACGGAGATGCTTCTCACGATCCCGCCCAGCTTGAACGACAGGCGCATCTCGTCCTTGGCAGCCACGCGGCCGTTGGTCGCGATCGTCGGCAGCGCGGGCCCTGCGAACGAGGCGGCGATGCGCACCGGCACCGGTTCGGCGGTGGCGTCCGATGGCGCACGGCCGCAGGCGGCGAGCAATGCGAGGAACGCAATGGCGGCGAGGTGGCGCGGACAGCGCCGGCACAGGCGGGTCATGGCATTGAACCTTCGGTCACTGGATCGAGCGGCAGCGTGCCCGTCGAAGTCGCGTAGTCGAGTTCGGCTTCGCGCGCGAGCAGCGCGAAGCGCGTGAGGTTGAGGTTGAGCTCCGCGCCGGTCAGTGCGCTGCGCGCGTCGATGAACTCCACCTGGCTGATCACGCCCTCGTCGCGCTTCCTGCTCGCGATGCGAAAGCCCGCGCGTGCCGCATCGGCGCGTGCGGCCGCGGTCGCGAGCGAATCGGCGGCGGTGTCGAGCCGGTCGAGCGCCTGCTGCACCTCGAGCTGGATCTGCTGTGCGAGTTCATCGCGCTCGGTCGCCGCGCGTCGCACCAGGGCCTGCGCGCCGCGCACGGCCGCACGACTTGCGCCGCCGTCGAACAGCTTCCACGTGAGGTGCAGCGACGCCTGCCCGTAGTTATAGCCATGCCCGGTTCCGTAGTCCTCGCCCTGGATGCCGCCGTCGAGGCCCACGCCGAGCGTCGGCTTCAATGCCGCGCGCGCCACGTCGACCTGTGCCTCGGCTGCCCGCGTTGCGCTCTGCGCCTGCGCGAGCTCGGGGCGTCGTGCGAGCGCCTCCGCCTGCAGCGTCGCGAGATCGGCGACCGATTGCGCGGCGACCGCGTCGAGCCCGGCTGGCTCAGGCGGCGTCGCGAGCGGGCGATTCAGCAGGAAGTTCAGGTAGCTGCGCGCCTGCTGCGCGAGGTTCTCGCTCTCGCGGCGCTGCTGCTCGACGTCGAGCAATTCGGCCCGCGCCCGCAACACCTGGTCCTGCGTCACCTTGCCGTTGCGGTACAGGGATTCGTTCACGCGCAGGTTCTCGGCGAGCAGCGCACGGCTCGCCTCGACGATCGCGACCGTTTTCGTGGCGCGCAGCCAGTCGAGGTAGCCGACGGTGATGTCGCGCTTCAGGCGCCGTGCGAGCGCCACGTGTGCATACTCGCTCGCGGCGAGCTGCGCGCGCTGGGCCCGCACGCTCGCCGGGACCGCCGGCGCATAGAGCGGCTGGCTGACCCCGAGCCGCGTGTCCTGGTCGCGCCCGCGCAGGAACGCAATCGTCTCGTCCTCGAGCGCCGGGTTGAGCTGCGACAGCGGCAGCACGAACTCGCGGCCGCCTTCGCTGCGCGTGTAGCGCGCCTCGAGCGTGACCTGCGGCAGGTAGGCTGCGCGCGCCGCGTCGAGGGCAGCGATCGCGCGCTCGACGTCGAAGTGGCCGCGACGCAGCGCGAGATTCGCGCGCAGGCCCTCGCGCACGTATTCATCGACGATGTCGGCCAGTGCGCGCGGCTCGACGGCCGGCAGTGCCGGTGCGGGCGCCACCGGCGCCGCGTGCGATGCCGACAGCAGCGCGATCGACGCGAGCGCCGAGGCAGCGGCGCATCGAAGCCCGCGCGCGCTCACCGACGCCCCAGCGCGTCGGTGGCGAGCGCGAGCGCCTGGTCGATCACGCGACCGGCATCGAAGCCGCGATGCTCGAGTACCGCCGACTTGGTCGCCGCGAGCTGGATGACGCCGAGCATGTAACCCCACAACGTGAGGCTGAGCAGCGCCGGCGGGCCCGCGTCGGCGCGGATCGAGCCGTCGGCGATGCCGCGTTCGATGCAGGCGACGAACACGTCGTGCACCCGGTCGCCGGCGGCAAGACAGCGGTGCTCGTTCGCATCGCCGTCCGCGCCCGCGGGTGAATGCATCGCGAACTTCGACAGGGCGTCGTAGTAGACGGGTTCCGCGCGCGAGAAGTCGACGAACGCGCGTCCGATGGCGCCGATCTGTGCAAGCCCGTTCCCCGGCCCCCGGGCCGCCGCCTCGAAGCGCGCACGCAGGTTCTCGAGTCCGCGCTCGCAGATCGCGAACAGGAGGTCGGTCTTGTCCTCGAAATAGACGTAGAGCAGCGCGCGCGACAGACGTGCCTTGCGCGCGACCTCGTCCATCGTCATCGCCTCGATGCCGACTTCGGCGGCGACCGCCTGCGCCGCATCGATCAGGTCGGCCCGGCGCCGCTCCCTTTCCTCCTGGCGACGATCGGTGATGTCACTCATTGCGAGAGCGTAGCTGTGGCATTGACACAGTGTCAATTATTAGACGGGTGATAAATGGAAATCCGCAATTGACGCGTAAATAAGAATCATTCACATTGCGGCCGCCCTGCAATGCAACAACAAAGGTTCCCGTCATGCGTTCCCGTCTTGCCCCGGCGCTGCTTGCGATCGTCGTCCCGCTTGCGTCTGCGCAGTCTGCCGACCCCACCCACCTCGAAATGGTGACCATCACCGCGACCCGCATCGCCTCACGGATCCTGGATGTGCCGGCGACGGTCACGGTGAAGGATGCGGAAGCGATGGATCGCGAACTCGTCTTCGATGTCGAGGACCTGCTGCGCTATGAACCCGGCGTGTCGATGCGCAATGACGGTGGAAGGTTCGGCACGTCCGGCCCGAGCATTCGTGGCATCGGCGGCAATCGCGTGCTGCTCGAGGTCGACGGCGTGCGTCTGCCCGACGCATTCGAGATCGGCAGCTTCGCCAACGCCGGGCGCGATGTGCTCGACATGGATCTCTTGAAGCGTGTCGAGATCGTGCGCGGTTCCGCCTCCTCGCTGTACGGCTCCGACGCCATTGCCGGCGTCTTTGCCTTCACGACGAAGGATCCCGAAGACCTGCTCGCGGCCGACCGACGCTTCGGCCTGACCGCAAAGGGTGGTTACTCGGGCTGGAACGATTCGGTGATGGCAGGCGCGACAGCCGCCGGCCGCGCGGGCGCCTGGTCCACGCTCGTCACGTACACGCGTCGCGACGGGCACGAACTCGACAATGCCGGCACGCGCGGCGGCGTCGGTGCGCTGCGTACGCAGCCCGTGCCGCAGGACAGCTACAGCGACAGCGTGCTCGCGAAGGTCGTGTTCGACCCGCGCGAAGGCCAGCGCCTGCGTCTGACGCTCGAGGGCACGCGCGACGATGCGTTCACCGATGTGTTGTCGTCGGTGTCGGCCACGGCCCCGTCGCCCGGCGGCGTGCAGACGACCGGGCTCGTCGGCAGTGACGTGGCCGAGCGTCGTCGCATCGCCCTCGACCACGAATTCGCGCCGAGCGGCGAGCGCTGGTTCGAGCGCGGCGAGTGGCGCATCTATCGCCAGAAGAGCACCACCTCGCAGGAAACCTTCGAGGAGCGCCGTGCCGCGTCGCTCGCGGGCGTGATCACGCCGCAGGCCCGCTGGCGCGAGTTCACCTATGAACAGGAGACGAGCGGGGCGGAAGCCGTCCTCTTCAGCCGCTTCGCCGTCGGTGCCACCGATCACACGCTGGCGTATGGTCTCGAATACGTCGAGACGGACACGGCGCAGCTGCGCCAGGGCGTGCAGACAAATCTCGCGACCGGCGTTTCGAGCACGACGATCCTGCCCGATGTCTTCCCGGTGCGCGACTTCCCGCTCACGACAACCCGGCAGGCCTCCGCCTTCGTGCAGGACGAGATCCGCGCCGGCGCCTTCACGGTCACGCCCGGCGTGCGCTTCGACGACTATGCGCTGCGTCCGCACGTCGATGCGATCTTTGCCGCCGACAATCCCGGCTTCACCGCGACGGACATCGACGAGCAGAACATCTCGCCGAAACTCGGCGTGATGTATCGCCTGGCGGCGAATGCGACGGCGTACCTGAACTACGCCGCGGGCTTTCGTGCGCCCCCGTCCGATGACGTCAACATCGGCTTCGAGAACCTCGCCTTCGGCTACACGGCGATCGCGAACCCCGACCTGAAATCCGAAACGAGCGACAGCTTCGAGCTCGGCTGGCGCGTCACGCGCGATGACGGCGGCTACCTCGGGCTCGCCGGCTACTACAACCTCTACGACGATTTCATCGAATCGCGCGTCGGCACGTTCGATCCGGTCTCCGGCTTGATCGTGTTCCAGTCGCAGAACCTGAGCGAAGTGCGGATCTACGGCGCCGAGATCGTCGCGGGGCTGCCGCTCGAGGCATTCACGCCGTCGCTGCGCGGGTTCACCGTGCGCCTCGCCGGTGCCTGGTCGCGCGGCGACAATCGCAGCAACGATGCCCCGCTCAATTCGATCGAGCCACCGCAGGCCGTGGTCGGCCTCGCGTACCGCGCGCCGACCCGCCGCTGGGGCATGGAACTCGTGACCACGGTGGCAGGCCGGGTCGATCGTGTCGATCACAGCGCCGGGCTGCTGTTCACGCCCGGCGGATACACGACGTTCGACCTGCTGGCCGACTTTGCCGTCACGCCGCGTCTGCGATTCAACGCGGGGCTGTTCAATCTCGCGGACCGCACCTACTGGGAGTGGTCGGATGTCAGCGGCCGCTTCGCCAGCAATCCGGCTCTTGAGCGATATACACGCCCGGGAAGAACCGCCGGCGCAACAATACGGTACTCATGGTAATTGATTGTCGCACCCGGGACGCGCGCAGCCGGTGAGCGGACGATATCGCTGGAGCCATTGCATGGAATTGCGAACTATTCGCGTTCGCAGGATACTTGCGGCATGAGCGCAGCCGTCACCGCCTTGTCCGTTCCGCTGTCGAGCCTGCGGCGCGGCGCGCGCGCGGTCGTGCAGAAAGTCGTCGCGGACACGCCGCTGATCGATGACGTGCTGCGCTCGACGGTCGGACAGCGCCTCGTCGAGCTCGGCTTCGTGTGCGGCGTCGAAATCGAGGTCGTCGAGTCGATGTGGCCGGTCGGCGATCCGCTCGCAGTGCGGGTGCGCGGCTCCACGTTCGCATTGCGGCAGCGCGAGGCGGCCGCCGTGATGGTCGTACCGGCCGGCGCCACGGCGTAATCCGGTGGACATCGCCAATCGGCGATTGGCGGACCTGCGCATCGCCCTCGTCGGCGTGCCGAACTGCGGCAAGACGGCGCTGTTCAATCGCCTGACCGGCAGTCGCCAGAAGGTGGCGAACTATCCCGGTGTCACGGTCGAGCGCAAGGAAGGACATTTCCGCGATCGAGCCGGACGGCGTTACGACGTGCTCGATCTGCCGGGTGCGTACAGCCTCTCGCCCACCACGCTCGACGAGGCGATCACGCGCGACCTCGTCCTCGGCCGCATCGCGGGTGAGGAGCCGCCGGACGTGATCGTCTGCGTCGCCGACGCGACCCACATGCCGCTGTCGCTGCGACTCGTGCTCGAGGTGCAGAAGCTCGGGCACCCGATGGTCGTGGCGCTGAATCGCAGCGATCTCGCGCGAAAGCGCGGCTTCCGGCTCGACGTGGCGAAACTCGCGGCGGCGCTCGGCGTGCCGGTGATCGAAACAGTCGCGATCGCGCCGGGCGGTGCCGATGCCCTGATCGCCGGGCTCGCGCCGTTCGCGCCGCGCGATCGCATGATCGAGGCGGCGGCGAGCGGCAATGGCGCGACCTGCGATCTCGCGCCCGATCGCGAAACCACCGAGCACACGCAGCAGGTCGTGCCGCGGATACTCGCGGAGGCGGGCTATCGCGAGCCGCTGCGCACGCGTGCCGCGGCGCGCGCGGACGCAATCCTGATGCACCCCGTTGCCGGCATGCTCGTGCTCGGCGCGGTGCTGTTTCTCGTCTTCCAGGCGGTGTTCAGCTGGGCCGAGTGGCCGATGGACCTGATCGAGGCCGGCGTCGGTGCGCTCGGCGGGTGGGTCTCGGGCGTGTTGCCGGACGGCGCGCTGCAGAGCCTCCTAGTCGACGGCGTGATAGCCGGACTCGGCAGCGTCATCGTGTTCCTGCCGCAGATCCTGATCCTCTTCTTCTTCATCCTCGTGCTCGAGGACAGCGGCTACCTGCCGCGCGCCGCCTACCTGCTCGATCGGCTGATGGGCAACGTGGGCCTTTCCGGGCGCGCGTTCATTCCGCTGTTGTCGAGCTTCGCGTGCGCGATCCCGGGCATCATGGCCGCGCGCACGATTCCGAGCATGCGCGATCGCATCGCGACGATCATGATCGCGCCGTTGATGACCTGCTCGGCGCGGCTGCCGGTCTATGCGCTGCTCATTGCGGCCTTCATCCCGTCGCGCCCGATCGGGCCGTTCAACCTGCGCGGGCTCGTGCTGTTCGCGCTGTACGCGGCCGGCGTGCTCGCGGCGCTCGCGGTCGCCTGGGTGATGAAGCGCTTCCTGACGAAGCGCACTTACCATCCGCTGATGCTCGAGCTGCCGGACTACCAGTGGCCCGACCTGCGCAGCCTTGCCATCGGACTCGGCGAGCGGGTTCGCATCTTCCTCACGCGCGTCGGCGGCATCATCCTCTCGCTGATGATCGTGCTGTGGTTCCTCGCGAGCTACCCGGCGCCGCCGCCCGGTGCGACGGGCCCCGCCATCGAGTACAGCTTCGCCGGCATGCTCGGCCGGACGCTGCACGTGGTCTTCGAGCCGATCGGCTTCAACTGGCAGATCGCGGTCGCGCTGGTGCCGGGCCTTGCTGCGCGTGAAGTGGCGGTGAGCGCGCTCGGCACGGTGTATGCGATGTCCGCGACGGACGCGGCGCTCGAGAAGGCGCTGCTGCCCGTGATCGCGTCGACCTGGAGCGTCGCGACGGGGCTGTCGCTGCTCGCCTGGTACATTTTCGCGCCGCAATGCCTCTCGACGCTCGCGGTGGTGAAGCGCGAGACACGATCCTGGCGCTATCCGCTGATCATGGCCGGCTACCTCTTCGCGCTCGCGTACCTCGCCTCGTTCGTGACCTACCGGGTTGCACTGGCGCTGACGCCATGAACGCGCTCGTCGCCGTCATCGTCGTGCTCGCGGCGCTGTCGGTGATCTGGCAGCTGATGCCCGTGCGCCCGCGGCACCGCGCGGTTCGCGCGCTGCACGACGCCGTGTCGTCGCAGGGGTTTGCGGGACGCTGCTGGCGAGGCATCATGGGTCCGCTGCTGCGCCGGGCCGAACGGGGCCTCGGAGGCGGGTGCGGCGGTTGCGCCGCCAATCCGCTCAACACCGGCGCGAAAGCGCGCGATGCACGTCCACCGCACTGAAGATCTCGAACACGACCACGTCTTTCTCGGCGAGCACCACGATCGCAATGCGCGCCGCACCTGGTGGGTCGTTGCGCTGACACTCGTGATGATGGTCGCGGAGATCGGCGCCGGCTCGCTGTTCGGGTCGATGGCGCTGCTCGCCGACGGCTGGCACATGGGTACCCATGCCGGGGCGCTGGCGCTCGCCGGCTTCGCGTACTGGTTCGCGCGGCGGCATGCGCGCAATGCGCGCTTCAGCTTCGGCACCGGCAAGGTCGGCGACCTCGCCGGCTTCGCGAGCGCGGTGATCCTCGGCATCGTCGCGCTGATCATCGCGGTGGAGGCGGGCGGGCGTCTGCTCGAACCGGTGCCGATCGCATTCGACGAGGCGATCCTGGTCGCCGCACTCGGCCTCGCCGTCAATGTCGCGAGCGCGCTGCTGCTGCGCCACGACCACGACCATGACCATGATCACGACGGGCACGATCACGGGGATGGTGCAGTGCATTCCCATGCGATCGACCAGAACCTGCGCGGCGCCTACCTGCACGTGCTGGCCGATGCGCTGACCTCGATCGCCGCGATCACTGCCCTCGTGCTCGGCCGCTGGCTCGGCTGGACCTGGCTCGACCCGGTGATCGGGTTCGTGGGCGCGCTGCTGATCGCGCGCTGGTCCATCGGGCTGATGCGCGATACGGGTGCCGTGCTGCTCGATGCCGCGATCGATCCGGCGCTCGCGGGTGCCGTGCGCGAGGCAATCGAGACAGACGATGCGCGCGTCGGCGACCTGCACCTCTGGCACGTCGGACCGGGCCGTTATGCCGCGATCGTGTCGCTGATCGTGGCCGAGCCGCAGGAACCGGAGATCTACAAGGCGCGCCTCGCGCACCTGCCGCAGGTCGTGCACGTGTCGATCGAGGCGCATCGCGGTTCCGAACATTCCCGCGCGGAGGTCACATGAACCTGCTTGCCGTCGCCTGTCTCGAGGCGGCCGTATTCTTCAATGCGAACCTGCACACCGGCGCCGCGACCCCGCAGGGCGCCGATGCGATCCTGGTCGAGGAGGGGCGCATCCGCTACGTCGGCCCTGCAGCGCGAGCGATGCGCCGCGCGCCGCGGGACGCGCGCCGGGTCGATCTGCACGGCGCGACCGTGGTGCCGGGTTTCACCGACGCGCACGCGCACCTCGCCGGCATCGGCTTTCGCGAACTCGAGTTCGATCTCGAGGGCACGACGAGCCTCGAGGACCTGCAGCGGCGGCTGGCGGCGCGCGCTGCGAGCACCAACGCGCCGTGGATCACCGGGCGCGGCTGGATCGAGTCACGCTGGCAACCCGCTGAGTTCCCGACGCGCACGGCACTCGATGCCGTCGTGAGCGACCGGCCCGTGTTCCTGATGCGGGCCGACGGGCACGCGGCAGTCGCCAACAGTCGCGCGCTCGCGCTCGCGGGCATCGACGCGCAGACGGCCGATCCGGCCGGCGGGCAGATCCTGCGCGACGCGAACGGCGTGGCGACCGGCATGCTGGTCGACGGCGCGGTGGAACTCGTCGGCAGGCTCGTGCCGCCGCCGGGCGAGGCCGAAGAATTGCGCGCGCTCGAGCTCGGTGCCGCACGCAGCGTGCGGCTCGGCTGGACGCAGCTGCAGATCGCGGGCAATACGCGCGCCGAGGTCGATCGGCTGTGCGCGCTGTACCGCGACGGCCGCATTCGCCTGCGCCTGTATGACGCGGTCGGAGGTCCGGGGCCCGATGCCGCGCAGCTGCTCGCGGGGGAGATCGCGCGCAAACCCTGCGGCGATCGCCTCACCGTGCGCGGCATCAAGCTTTACATGGACGGCGCGCTCGGCTCGCGGGGCGCGGCGCTGCTCGCGCCGTACAGCGATGCACCGCAGAGCACGGGCCTGCTGCTCAACAGCGAAGCGCAGCTCCTGCCCGTGCTGACGGAAGCGTTGCGCCGCGGCATCCAGGTCGAAACGCACGCGATCGGCGATCGGGGCAACCGGCTCACGCTCGATCTCTATGAGCGCGCGTTTGCGGCGGTGCCGTCCGCCGGGCGCGCGGTTGCCGAACCTCGCTGGCGGATCGAGCACGCCCAGGTGCTCGATGCCGCCGACCTGCCCCGATTTGCGCAGCTCGAGGTGATTGCCTCGATGCAGCCCTCGCATGCCATCAGTGACCTGTACTTTGCGCCGGCGCGCCTCGGGCCCGAACGCCTGAAGGGTGCCTACGCCTGGCGCAGCCTGCTCGACTCCGGCGCGATCGTCGCGGCCGGCACGGATGCGCCGGTCGAACGCGGCGACCCGATCCAGGAGTTCTACGCGGCCACCGTGCGCCGCTCAGCGGACGGCTACGCCGACGGGAACTGGCATCGCGAGGAACGGGTCTCGCGCGCCGAGGCGCTGCGCATGCTGACCTGGGCGCCTGCCTATGCGGCGTTCGAGGAGCAGGAACGCGGCACGCTCGAGGTCGGCAAGCTCGCCGACTTCACCGTACTGTCGCAGGACATCCTCGTCGTGCCCGACGAGGCCATCCTCGCGACGCGCATCGAGATGACCGTGATCGGCGGCGAAATCGCCTATCGGCGATAGCGGCGTATGATGCGAGAGTTCCCCATCCCCGGAGGCTCTCGATGAACGGTCATGATCAACTGACGCGTCGGCAATTGCTCGGCATCACCGTCACTGCAGCGGTTGGCGCCGCGGCTGGCGCGGCTGTCGCCGCGGAACCGGCCTTTCCGAAGCTCGACGAGAAGGACCCGATGGCGGTCGCGCTGCATTACGTTCACGACGCCAAGCTCGTCGACCCGAAGAAGAATCCGACTTACAAGGCCGGCCACCATTGCGCGAATTGCCTGCACCTGACCGGCAAGGCCGGCGACGCCTGGCAGCCGTGCAACCTGTTCCCCAAGAAGCTCGTCGCAGCCACCGGCTGGTGCAGCGCCTGGGTCCAGAAGCCGGGCACCGCCTGATTCGCTGGGCGGCACTCGCCGCTGCATCATGGGTGACGGTGCTGGCCCCGGCCGCCGCCGCACCCCCGGTCGTCGACGATACCGGTCACACCGTGACGCTCGCGCAATCGGCGCGGCGCATCGTTGCGCTCGCGCCGGGCGCGACGGCGCTGCTGTTCGCGGCGGGCGCAGGCGATCGCGTGGTTGCGACCATCGAGTTCGCCGACGAACCTGCCGCCGCGCGGCGCGTACCGCGCATCGGTGACGTGCAGGCGATCGACTACGAAAGGCTCATCGCGCTGCATCCCGATGTCGTGGTCGTCACCGATGCGATCACCTCGGAGTTCATCACCGGGCGCGTGCGTGCGCTCGGCCTGCCGGTCTACACGACGCGCTACACGCGGCTCGCCGACATCGCGCCGAGCGTGGCGCGGCTCGGTCGGCTCGCGGCGACGGAGGCGATCGCCGACCCGGAAGCGCGGCGGCTCGAGGCCCGGCTCGCCGCGCTGCGGGCCACCTACGCAGGGCGCGCGCCGATCGACGTCCTCTACGAGGTATGGAATCCACCCGTCTACACGATCGGCGGCGCCCACATCGTGACGGACGCGCTTGCCGTCTGCGGTGCGCGCAACGTGTTCGCGGATGCGCAGGTCGCGGCGCCGGCCGTCAGTGTCGAGGCGGTCATCGCGCGCGATCCCGCCGTGATCGTCGCCTCGGGCCCGCGGGCGCAAGCCACTGCGTGGCTCGCGGAGTGGCGCCGCTTTCCGCGCCTCGCGGCAACGGCCGCGAATCGCCTCTATGTATTCGACGACCCGCGCCTCGACCGCATGGGGCCATCGGCGATCGAGGCGACCGCGGGGTTGTGCCGCATTCTCGACGCGGCCCGCTAGGGAAGCTCTGCGCAGGCTATTCGCTGCACGGGAGCGATGATGGTGAATGGTTCGGCGATCACGGACTCGGGCGCTCCAATGGGCGGAAGTAACATTCGGCGGCACTTTTCGCGCCGCTCGATC
>JABAQU010000005.1 GCA_019187185.1 Steroidobacteraceae bacterium
TCGCCGTCGCAGGGGCGGTGGCCGGTGCGGCCGGCGGCGGCGTCTCGCGCGAGCAGGCGGCGAGGCCACATGCGAGCAGCGTCGCGGCGATCAGTGCACGAATCATGGTGGGCGCCGTGGTCAACGCATGCCCTGGATGTAGGAGGCGAGGTCGCGGATGTCCTCCGGCGTGAGCTGCTTCGCGATCGTCTCCATCATGTGGGCATTTTTCGTATCGTGCGCGGCGCCCGCTGCGTCGTCGTAGCGGCTGCCCTTCGCGTACGCGGTGAGTTGCTCCACGGTGTAGACCGAATGCTGGGCGCGCAGTGCGGGATAGCCTGCGGCCGGATTGCCGCGACCGACCGGGCCGTGGCAAGCCATGCACGCGGGAATGCCGCGCTCGTGGCTGCCGCCGCGGTAAAGCGCCTCGCCGGCCTTCCAGTATGACGGGTCGGCTTCGAGGCCGGTCGGCGTCTGGCTCGCGAAATACGCACCCAGGTCGGCGATGTCCTCATCGCTCAGCGACGCGGCCTGCGCGGTCATCACCATAGCATTTGGGGTCGCGGCACGCTGGCCGGCGCGAAACTGGCGCAGCTGCTCGGCGATGTACGCGGCGTTCTGCCCCGCGAGATTGGGCCACTCCGGGTTCACGCTGTTGCCGCCGGGACCGTGGCAGGCGATGCACACGGTCGACTTGGCGGCGCCCGCTTCCGCCGAGCCATCGGCGAAAGCGGCGGGTGCGGCGACTGCGAGGCTGATTGCGGCAAGGGCGAGGGGGATTTTTGTCATTTGGCTCACGGCTCCGGGTCGCGTAACCGTAAAATTGTACACGTCCACGAGGAGTCCCGTGAGCCGCTTCCCCGACGCCCGTTTCATGCTCAGCGTGGCCGCGCCCGCGCAGTTTCCACCCGACGACGGCGCAGAGGTGGCCTTCGCCGGGCGGTCGAACGCCGGCAAGTCGAGCGCGATCAACGCGCTTTCGCAGCGCAAGGCGCTGGCGCGCACGAGCAAGACCCCGGGGCAGACGCGCCTCCTCAACTATTTCGAACTCGCGCCCGGACGGCGGATCGTCGACCTGCCGGGCTATGGATATGCCACCGCGCCGCCTGCCGAGCGCGCAAGGTGGGCGCCGCTCATCGACCGGTTGCGTGCGCGCCAGTCGCTGCGCGGCCTGCTGCTCGTGGTCGACGCCCGCCGCGGCATCGGACCCGAGGACGAGCAGCTGATCGCCTGGGCCGATCCCGGGGCCCGTCGCGTCCACGTGCTGCTCGCCAAGGCCGACAAGCTCACCCGGAACGAAGCGCGCGCCGCGCTCGTCGCGGCGCAGCGGCGGCTGGATGGCCGCGTGACGGTGCAGCTGCTTTCTTCGCATTCCGGCGCCGGTGTGCCCGAGGCGCAGCGAGCCCTCGGCGAGATCCTGTCGGGCCAGTGCCCGACGGGCGAGGAACAATAAAAGGCCCCGACAGCCTGATCAGGCTATCGGGGCCGACTTACCCGGCACAGGTCTCTTGCATCCGGGCTTTGCCCGCTCAGGGAGGGAAGCGGGGAGCGTTTATGGCGCTCGGGGAAGTTCGACCGGACAGCGCGGCAAAGGTTCCATGCGCCGTGCCGTTCGGATTCCTACAGGAACGTCCAGGTCAGGCCGAGCGAGAAGAGGTCGACGCCGTCAGTATTCTCGATGTCGAACGATTCATACTCGAGCCGTGCGCCGAGGCTGCCGAAGTGCGCCTGCACGCCCGCCCCGTACGCGAACTCCGTGCCGTCGTCCTTCAGGCGACTGACCGTCACGGAACTCAGGCTCCCCTTGGCCTCCCAGCTCGCGACGCCGGCCTTCACGTACAGGTCGACGAACGGGAGCGGCAGCATCAGCAGGCCAAAGCCCGCGAACGCCGTGGCCTCACCGGTGAACTGCGCCGCGCCGGCAGTGGCGCTGTCGCTGCCGAGGTCCATGTAGTTCAATTCGACGGCGAACACGTCGAGCGGCCGGAAGCCCGCGATCACCTTGTAGCCGGTGTCGTCGAGATCGAAGTTGCTGCCGAAGCCGTCGATCTTCGACTGGCTCACGGCGGCGCCGAGATAAAAACCGTTGTCGGCCGCGGCGGCAGTGCCGCACAGGGACAACGCGCACAGGGACCAAAGCAGTCTGCGAAGCATGGGTCACTCCTCGTGACGTCAGCAAAACAAGCCGCGCCATTCTACCGGTTCAATGTGCCTCGTCCCAATTGTCACCCGTGCCGATGTCTACTTTCAGCGACACCTTCAGTGACGCGGCCTCCACCATGCAGCGGCGCAGGCTGTCGGCGATCTGCGTCACCGCGTCGGCGCGCACTTCCAGCACGAGTTCGTCGTGCACCTGCATGATGAGGCGTGCCGGCGCGTGCTCGCGCACGCACCAGGCGTGCACGTCGATCATCGCGCGCTTGATGATGTCCGCGGCGGTGCCCTGCATCGGCGCATTGATCGCGCTGCGTTCCGCGTACTGCTGCAGCTGGCGGTTGCGCGAGCGGATATCGGGCAGGTACAGGCGCCGCCCCATCACCGTTTCGACATAACCGTCGCGCTTCGCGCGCTCGCGCGTCGTGTCCATGTACTGCTTCACGCCGGGATAGCGCTCGAAGTACCGGCTCACGTACTGCTGCGCGGCGCCGCGATCGATGCCGAGCTGGCGCGCGAGGCCGAACGCCGACATGCCGTAGATCAGGCCGAAGTTGATCGCCTTGGCCGAGCGCCGCTGATCGGCGCTGACCTCCGCCGGCGCGACTCCGAACACTTCCGCGGCGGTCGCACGATGCACGTCCTCGCCGGCCTCGAACGCGGCGACGAGGCCCGCGTCACCGGACAGGTGCGCCATGATCCGCAGTTCGATCTGCGAATAGTCGGCCGCCATCAGCACGTGGCCCGGGGGCGCGATGAAGGCCTGGCGGATGCGCCGCCCCTCGGGCGTGCGGATCGGGATGTTCTGCAGGTTCGGGTCGGTGGACGAGAGGCGGCCGGTCTGCGCGACAGCCTGGTGATACGAGGTGTGCACGCGGCCGGTGCGCGCGTTCACCTGCTCGGGCAGCTTCTCGGTGTAGGTCGAGCGCAGCTTCGCGAGCCCGCGGTACTCGAGGATGAGCCGCGGCAGCGCGTAGTCGGTCGCGAGCTCCTCGAGCACATCTTCCGCCGTCGAGGGCTGGCCGGTCGGCGTCTTGCGCAGTGGCGGCAGCCCGAGCTTCTCGAACAGCAGGAACTGCAGCTGCTTCGGCGAGTCGAGGTTGAACGGCTGGCCGGCCTCGCGATGCGCGGCGGCCTCGATCTCGACGAGGCGCGCTGCGAGCTCGCGGCTCTGGGCCCGGAGTCTCGCGGCGTCGAGCAGCACACCGGCCTCCTCCATCGCGCAGAGCACGGGCACGAGCGGCTGCTCGATGGACGTGTAGACGCGCTCGAGCGCCGGCAGCGCCTCGAGCGCCGGCCACAGCGTGCGGTGCAGGCGCAAGGTCACGTCGGCATCTTCCGCCGCGTACTCCGCGGCCTGCTCGAGCGGCACCTGGCTGAACGGGATCTGCTTGGCGCCCTTGCCGGCGACATCCTCGTAGTGGATCGTCTCGATGCCGAGATAGCGCGCGGCCGCCGAGTCCATGTCGTGCCGGGTCGCGACACTGTTCCAGACGTACGATTCGAGCATCGTGTCGTAACGCATGCCGGCGAACGCGATGCCGTGGTTGGCGAGCACGTGCGCGTCGTACTTCAGGTGATGGCCGATCTTGCCGCGCGCGGGATCCTCGAGCAGCGGCTTGAGTCTCGCGAGGGTCGATGCGCGATCGAGCTGCGCCGGCGCGCCGGCGTAGTCGTGCGCGAGCGGCACATACGCGGCATGGCCGGGCGTGACCGCGAACGAGACGCCCACGATCGCGGCCTGCATGTAGTCGAGGCTCGTCGTTTCGGTGTCGAACGCGAAGAGGTCCGCCGCCGCGAGCGCCTCGAGCCAGCGTGCGAGGTCGGCCTCGGTTGTCACCATTTCATACCGCTTCTCCGGCACCGTGGGTGGCACGAGCGCCGGCGCATCGGGACTCGAGTCCGCCGGCGGGGCGGCGAGCCGCGGCGCCGAGGGCAGGCGCGCTTCGAAACGGGCTGCGGGGCCGCCCGTCTCTTCGCCGCTGCCGCCATCGAGCTGGCGCAGCAGGCTGCGCAGCTCATAGCGTGCGTAGAGCGCGCGCAGTTCTTGCGTGTTCGGCTCGCCGCGCACGAGGTCCTCGGGGCCTTCCGCCAGTTCGAGGTCGGTGCGGATCGTCGCGAGTCGCCGGGAGAGCGCGAGCGTGTCGAATCCCGCGCGCAGGTTCTCGCCGACCTTGCCCTCGATTGCAGCGGCATTCTCGATGATGCCGTCGAGCGAGCGATAGCGGTCGAGCCACTTGGCCGCGGTCTTCGGTCCCACCTTGTCGATGCCGGGAATGTTGTCGGAACTGTCGCCGACCAGCGCGAGGTAGTCGACGATCTGCTCGGGATAGACGTCGAATTTCGCCTTGACGCCGGCGCGGTCGAGCGTCGAGCCCGTCATCGTGTTGACGAGCGTCACGTGGCCGTCGACGAGCTGGGCCATGTCCTTGTCGCCGGTCGAGATGAGGACCTGCCAGCCCCGTGCCGCGCTGCGGCGCGCGAGCGTGCCGATCACGTCGTCCGCCTCGACGCCGGCGACGCGCAACACCGGCAGGCCGAGGGCCCGTACGGCCTCGAGCAGCGGCTCGGTCTGGGCGCGCAGGTCGTCGGGCATCGGCGGCCGGTGCGCCTTGTACTCGGCGAACAGATCGTCGCGAAAGGTCCGCCCGGGGGCATCGAACACGACCGCGATGCGGGTCGGGGCGTTGTCCTTCAGGAACTTCTGCAGCATGTTCAGCACGCCGAGCAGGGCCCCGGTCGGCTCGCCGCGCGAGCTCGTGAGCGGCGGCAGCGCGTAGAACGCGCGGTAGAGATAGGAAGAGCCGTCGATGAGGACGAGATCGGGTGAGGCGCTCATGGTCGGGCCCGAGTGTTGCAGAAGTGTGTCGCGACCGCACGAAGTCAACGCGGCGTGGTCCAATGCGTTCAGTATGCCCATGGTCGCCAGGACAGCCGCAGCGATCGCGACGAACCGTTTCGGGCTCGGCGCCCGGCCGGGCGAGATCGACGTGGCTGCGGGCGATCCGCAGGCATGGCTCCTCGGGCAGTTGCGCGAGCCGGCGCCGATGCCGGGCAGGTCCGGGCTCGAGGCAGCGAGCGCGACCCTCGCGCAGGCCGAGGCGCTGCGCAAGGAGAAGCGCGCAGGCGCCGGTTCCGTGATGAAGTTGGGCGCGCTCTACCGCAGCCGCTATCTCGAGGAAGTCGGTGCGCGCTTTGCCCACGCGGTGGCGACCGAGCGGGCATTCGTCGAGCGGCTCACGCAGTTCTGGGCCAACCATTTCGCGGTATCGGTCGACAAGCTCGCCGTGCTCGGCATTGCGGGCGCCTACGAGCGCGAGGCGATACGTCCGCACGTGCTCGGGCGGTTCGAGGACCTGCTGTTTGCGGTCGAGCGTCACCCCGCGATGCTCCTGTACCTCGACAACCACCGCTCGATCGGACCCGGCTCGCCGCTCGCGCGCCGCGCGGCGGCCCGTCGTGGCAGTGACCTCGGGCTCAACGAGAACCTCGCGCGCGAGATCCTCGAGCTGCACACGCTCGGCGTGAGCGGCGGCTATACGCAGGCCGACGTGACGAGCTTCGCGCGCATGATCACCGGCTGGTCGATCGGCGGCGGTCGCGGGCGGCTCGCGGCAGGCCGGCCCGGCGAGTTCGCATTCCGCGAGAACATGCACGAGCCGGGTGCGCAGATGTTGCTCGGCCAGCGCTACAGCGAGTCCGGCTATGCGCAGGGGGCGGCCGCGCTGCGCACGCTCGCGCGGCATCCCGCGACGGCAGCCCACGTGACGCGCAAGCTCGCCTGTCACTTCGTCGCTGACGATCCGCCGCCCGCGCTGCTCGCGCGCCTCGACGCCGCGTGGCGCGCACACGATGGTGCGCTCGTGCCGGTCTACCGTGCGCTCGTCGAATCGCCGGAGGCGTGGGCGGTGCCGCTCGCCAAGTTCAAGACGCCCTCGGATTTCATCCACTCCACTTTCCGCGGGTTCGCGTTGCCGGTGGGCGAGGGACGCGCCGGGATCGGCGCCTTCGAAGTGCTCGGCCAGCGCACCTGGGCTCCGGGCTCGCCCGCCGGCTGGCCCGACCGCGCAGCCGACTGGGATGGCGCCTCGGCGGTTCTCGCGCGCATCGAGTGGGCGGACGCGGTCGGCACGCGACTCGGCGATACCCGGGACGCGCGGCGCGCGGCCGGGTCGATGCTCGGTGACGTGCTCGCGTCATCGACGGCGGAGGCGCTGCGGCGCGCGGCCTCGGGCGCGCAGGCGCTGACGCTGCTCCTTTCCTCACCGGAGTTCATGCGGCGATGAACGTGCGAATGAACAGGCGGCGCTTCCTCACGGCCGCCGCAACCCTGCCGACCGTCGCATGGCCGCTCGCATCGCGCCTGACTTTTGCGCAATCTGCCGCGGTCGGCGATGCTCGGTTCGTCTTCGTCCTGCTGCGCGGCGCGCTCGACGGGCTCGCGGCCGTGCCACCGTGGGGCGATCCCGCGTACGCATCGCTGCGGCGCGAGCTCGCGATTCCACGCCCCGGCGAGGCGGGTGGCGCACTGCCGCTCGATGCCACGTTCGGCCTGCATCCTTCACTCCCGTTTCTGCACGAAGCCTGGCAGGCGAAGGAGCTGCTCGTGGCGCACGCGGTCGCGACGCCGTACCGCGAACGCTCGCACTTCGACGGGCAGGACGTGCTCGAGGGTGGCGGCGTGAGGCCGCACGAGCTCGCCACCGGGTGGTTGAATCGCGCGCTGGCGGCGCTGCCGCGCAAGGGCGCATCGCACGGCCGCGAGGCGGGGATCACGCTCGGGCAGAATACGCCGCTCACGATGCGCGGGCCGGCCGCCGTCGCGTCGTGGGCACCGTCACGGCTCGCGACGCTCGACGACGATACGCTGGCGCGCATCACCGACCTCTATGCCGCGGATCCCGTCCTGTCGATGCGCCTCGCCGATGCGCTCGCGGCCAACGACATTGCGCAGGGCGACGCGATGCCGGAGCGTGCGCGCGGCGCGGCGCGCTACACCGAAACCGTGCGGGCCGCCGGTGCCTTTCTCGCGCGCGACGACGGCCCCGCCGTGGCGATGTTCGACACGACGGGCTGGGACACGCACGCGAACGAGGGCGGTGCGCGGGGACTTCTCGCGACGCGGCTCGGCGCGCTCGACGCGGCGCTGCGCGAACTGAAGTCGAGCCTCGCGGCGCGCTGGTCGCGCACGGTCGTCGTGCTCGCGACCGAATTCGGCCGGACCGTGGCGCGAAACGGCACGAACGGCACCGATCACGGCACCGGCGCCGCCGCATTCCTGGTCGGGGGTGCGGTTGCCGGTGGCCGCATGCTCGCGGACTGGCCCGGGCTCGATGCACGCTCGCTGCGCGACGGGCGCGACCTCGCGCCGACGCTCGATCTGCGCGCGGTCCTGAAAGGTGTGCTGCACGATCACCTGGGCGTGGCGACGAGCGCCCTCGACGGCAGCGTGTTCCCCGGCTCGGCCCACGTGCAGGCTTCGTCCGGGCTCATCCGGGCGTGAGTCGCGTAGAATCGGCGGCATGTCGATTCGCACCTTCGCCGATCTGCTCGCTGCGGCCCGCGCCCAGCGGGAGCCGCAGCGTCTGCTGTTCGTGTTCGCGGTGGCCGAGCTGCCGCACGACGGCAGCGAGAGCGAGGCGGCTGCGTTCAAGCGTGGTGAGGGTGGGGCGCTCGCGCCGGTCGTCTGTGTCGACAAGCTCGCCACCGACATCGAATCGTTCGAGTCGTTGCGCGAGGAGTCGCGCGAGTCGATTTCGCGCTGGGACATCCTGTTCGTTGCGGCCCTCGACGGCCGCGCCGGCATCGCGCCGAACAGCGACGAGGCCGTTGCACCGCTGCGGATGATGGTGGAGTCGATCCGCGCGGGTCACATCGCGAATTTCCTGACCGTCAATCACGAGGGCGAGCTCGTGCGCCTGGAGCGTCGATAGCCGCCGCCGGCGTCGCGCGAGTCGCATCGTGCGGCGCGCCGGCGTAAGCTCCTCTGCGGGCTCGTCCCGATCCGACCCGCCACACCGTTGAAGTCCGCAACCATTCGCACTGCCGTTGCAGGGCTGCATCCGGCCTATTTCGGCATGGTCATGGCGACGGGCATCGTGTCGATCGCCGCGCACCTGCTCGGTCTCGAGCATCTGTCGCGTGCGCTTTATGCGCTGAACAGCCTGCTGTACGCCGGCCTGTGGGTGCTCTATCTGCTGCGCATGGTCTCGTGCCCGCGCGCCTTCTTCGGTGATGTTGCCGATCACCTGCGCGGGCCGGGCTATTTTTCGGCGATCGCGGCCTCGGGCATGCTCGGCAGCCAGGCACTGCTGCTGTACGGCCATGTCGGCGGCGCGATCGCGCTGTGGTGCGTCTCGGTCGCGCTATGGCCGATGCTGGTGTACGGCATATTCACGACGCTCACGGTGAAGGAGACGAAGCCACCACTCGATCACGGCATCAACGGCGGCTGGCTGCTCGCGGTCGTCGCGACCCAGTCGATCGCAGTGCTGTCCGCGCTGCTCGCATCGCACGGCGGGCAGGCCTGCCGCCTCGGGCTCAATTTCCTCGCGCTGTCGATGTGGTTGTGGGGCGGCATGCTCTACATCTGGCTCATGTCGCTGATGTTCTATCGCTACACATTCTTTCAGGTCCATGCGGGCGATCTGGCGGCTCCGTACTGGATCGACATGGGTGCCATGGCGATCTCGACGCTCGCGGGCGCGCTGCTGATCGCCAATGCGCCGGATGCGCCGTTCCTCGAGGCGCTGCACCCGTTCATCATGGGCGTCACGATCCTCTACTGGGCGACCGGCACATGGTGGATTCCAATGCTGGTCGCGCTCAGCGTCTGGCGGCACGTCCACGAGCGCTATCCGCTCACCTACGACCCGCAGTACTGGGGCAAGGTCTTTCCGCTCGGCATGTACGCAGTGAGTACGCACGCGATGATCACGGCGCTCGGTCTCGATTTTCTCGACTTCCTGCCGCGGGTCGCTTTCGCCGCGGCATTGATCGCCTGGGCCGCGACCTTCGTCGGCTGGCTGCGCGCGCTGCTGCGGTCCGCAAGCGCCCGCCCGGATGGCTGACGGCGCTGCGCGTGCGCCGCGACCGCTTGACCGGCGTCAAGGTACGCGCACGCAGGACCCGGGACTATACTCGCCGTACGACGCCCGGGGGCAGGCGCGATGGACGACCGCACGTCGTGGCTGCCTGTCGCGAACCCTGTGCGCATCGTCGAGTCCAACGCGCGTTGGCCACGTGGACAGTCGTATCCGTGCCGCTGTGAGGATCTCATCATGGGTCAGTTTCTAGAGCGCTTGCGCTACTTCACCCGCCCGCGCGAGGCATTTGCCGACGGCTGGGGCGAACTGCGCACCGAGGCGCGCCAGTGGGAGGACGGCTACCGCAACCGCTGGTCGCACGACAAGGTCGTGCGCTCGACGCATGGCGTGAACTGCACCGGCGGCTGCAGCTGGCGCATCCACGTCAAGCAGGGCGTGGTGACCTGGGAGATGCAGCAGACCGACTACCCGCGCACGCGCCCCGGCATGCCGAACCACGAGCCGCGCGGCTGCTCGCGTGGCGCGTCGTACTCCTGGTATCTCTACAGCGCCAATCGCCTGAAGCACCCGATGGTGCGCGGCCGCCTGCTCAAGCGCTGGCGCGAGGCGCGCAAGACCCTGCAGCCGGTGGCGGCCTGGGCCGCGCTGATGGCCGACCCGGAAGCGAGGGACTACAAGGAAAAGCGCGGACTCGGCGGCTTCGTGCGCGCCCGGTGGGACGAAGTGCTCGAGATCGTCGCCGCGGCCAACGTGCACACGATCAGGCGGCACGGCCCGGATCGCATCGCCGGGTTCTCGCCGATTCCGGCGATGTCGATGGTGTCGTTCGCGTCCGGATCGCGCTACCTCAGCCTGATCGGTGGATCGCTGCTGTCGTTCTACGACTGGTACTGCGACTTGCCGCCGTCGAGTCCGCAGACCTGGGGCGAACAGACCGACGTGCCCGAATCGGCCGACTGGTACAACTCGGCCTACATCATCGCGTGGGGCTCGAACGTGCCGCAGACGCGCACGCCCGACGCGCACTTCTTCGTCGAGTCGCGCTACAACGGCACGAAGACCGTGGCCGTCACGCCCGATTATTCGGAAGTGGCCAAGCTCTCGGACCTGTGGCTGCATCCGAAGCAAGGCACCGACGCGGCAGTCGCGATGGCGATGGGCCACGTGATCCTGCGCGAGTTCTTCGTCGACCGGCAGGTGCCGTACTTCCAGGACTATTGCCGCAAGTACACCGACCTGCCGCTGCTCGTCACGCTGCGTCGCGATGGTGCGCGCTGGATCCCGGATCGTTACCTGCGCGCCGGCGATTTCGACGGGGCGCTCGGCAGTCCCGGCCATGCCGACTGGAAGACCGTGGCTCTGGACAGGGACGGCACACCGGTGGTGCCGGCCGGGTCGATCGGCTTTCGCTGGCCGGACAAGGACAGCCCCGACCACGGCAGGTGGAACCTCGAGGAGAAAGCGGCGGACGGCCGCGCCACCGAACTGCAATTGACACAGATCGACCGCCGCGACGAGGTCGTCGATGTCGCGTTCCCCTACTTCGGCGGCGAGAGCCATCCGCACTTCACGCCGAATGCGCAGGGCAGCGATGGCACGCTGCTGCGTCGCGTGCCGGTGCGCAAGCTCGCGACGCGAGGCGGCGAGCGCGTCGTGGCGACCGTGTTCGACCTCATGTGCGCGCATTACGGGGTGGATCGCGGCCTCGGCGGCGAATGCGCGCGAAGCTACGACGACAATGTCGCCTATACGCCGGCGTGGCAGGCGTCGATCACCGGCACGCCGGCCGCGCAGGTCATCGAAGTGGCGCGCGGCTTCGCGAGCACCGCGGAAAAGACGCGCGGCCGAGCCATGGTGATCATCGGCGCCGGCATGAACCACTGGTACCACCAGGACATGAACTATCGCAGCATCATCAATTTCCTGATGCTGTGCGGCACGGTGGGCGTGTCCGGCGGCGGCTGGGCGCACTACGTCGGCCAGGAGAAGCTGCGTCCGCAGACCGGCTGGACCGCGCTCGCGTTCGCGCTCGACTGGGCGCGCCCGCCGCGGCACATGTGCGGCACGTCGTTCTTCTACGCCCATTCGGACCAGTGGCGCTATGAAACGCTGCAGACCGCTGCGCAACTTTCGCCGCTCGCCGACGCCTCGCGCTACCCGCGGACCCTGATCGACTGCAACGTGCGCGCCGAGCGCATGGGCTGGATGCCGTCCGCGCCGCAGTTGAACCGCAATCCACTCGACGTCGCGCGCGATGCCGCGGCTGCGGGCGTGGACGCGAAAGACTACGTGGCGCGCGCGCTCAAGTCGGGCGAGATCAGCATGGCGTGCGAGGATCCGGACAACCCGGTGAACTTCCCGCGCAACCTGTTCATCTGGCGCTCGAACCTGTTCGGCTCCTCGGGCAAGGGCCACGAGTACTTCCTCAAGCACTTCCTCGGCACACGCAATGGCCTGCAGGGCAGGGATCTCGGCGAGGACGGCGGCCTGAAGCCCGAGGAAGTGGTGTGGCGCGACCCGTCGCCCGAAGGCAAGCTCGATCTCGTCGTGACGCTCGACTTTCGCATGTCGACGTCGTGCCTGTACTCGGATGTGGTGCTGCCGACCGCGTCCTGGTACGAGAAGAACGATCTCAACACGACCGACATGCATCCGTTCATCCACCCGTTGTCCGCGGCGGTGGACCCGGTGTTCGAGTCGAAGAGCGACTGGGAGATCTTCAAGGCGATCGCGAAGAAGTTCTCGGAGCTGTCCACGGGCGTGCTCGGTGTCGAGAAGGACGTGGTGCTGGTGCCGATGCAGCACGACACCCGGGCCGAAATCGCCCAGCCCTACGACGTGCGCGACTGGAAGAAGGGCGAGTGCGAGCTGATCCCGGGCGTGACCGCGCCGGCCATCGTCACGGTCGAACGCGACTACCCGGCCACGCACGCGCGCTACACGTCGCTCGGCCCGCTGATGGACAAGCTCGGCAACGGCGGCAAGGGTATCGGCTGGAACGCCGATCACGAGGTCAAGGGGCTGGCGGCGCTCAATTACATCGTGCCCGACGGCCCGGCAAAGGGCCGGCCGCGGATCGAGACCGACATCGATGCGGCCGAAACGATCATGTATCTCGCGCCGGAGACCAACGGCGAGGTCGCGGTAAAGGCCTGGGCCGCGCTGTCGAAGATCACCGGCCGCGACCACACGCATCTCGCGCGCGCCCGCGAGGACGAGAAGATCCGCTATCGCGACATCCAGGCGCAGCCGCGCAAGATCATCTCCTCGCCGACCTGGTCGGGCATCGAGAGCGAGCACGTCAGCTACAACGCCGGCTGGACCAACGTCAATGAACTGATTCCGTGGCGCACGATCAGCGGGCGCCAGCAGTTCTACCAGGACCACGCCTGGATGCGCGATTTCGGCGAGGGCTTCGCGGTGTACCGGCCGCCGGTCGACATGCACGCGACACGGCCGCTGCTCGGCAAGCGTGACAACGGCCATCCGGAAGTGGTGCTGAATTTCATCACGCCGCACCAGAAATGGGGCATCCACAGTACCTATACCGACAACCTGATCATGCTCACGCTGTCGCGCGGCGGACCGATCGTCTGGATTTCGGAAGTCGACGCGAAGAAGGCCGGCATCGAGGACAACGACTGGATCGAGGCGTTCAACCTGAATGGCGCGTTGACTGCGCGCGCGGTCGTCAGCCAGCGCGTCAAGGAAGGCATGTGCCTCATGTACCACGCGCAGGAAAAGATCGTGAACGTGCCGGGCTCGCAGGTCACCGGCCAGCGCGGCGGCATCCACAACTCGGTGACTCGTGCCGTGGTCAAGCCGACGCACATGATCGGCGGCTACGCGCAGCTGTCGTACGGGCTCAACTACTACGGCACCACCGGCGCCAACCGCGACTCGTTCGTGATCGTGCGCAAGCTGGCCAAGGTGGACTGGATGGATCGCGCGCAACGCGCCGCGCGCGAGCAGGAACTGCATACGACGATCGTGGGAGCACGCGCATGAAAATCCGCGCACAGATTGCCATGGTGCTGAATCTGGACAAGTGCATCGGCTGTCATACCTGCTCGGTCACGTGCAAGAACGTGTGGACTTCGCGCAAGGGCATGGAATACGCGTGGTTCAACAACGTCGAGACCAAGCCGGGCATCGGCTACCCGAAGGACTGGGAGAACCAGCAGCGCTGGGAAGGCGGCTGGGAGCGCAAGGCGAACGGCAGGCTGGTGCCCAGGCAGGGCGGGCGCTTCGGCGTGCTGGCGCGCATTTTCGCCAACCCGAAGCTGCCGGAGATCGACGACTACTACGAGCCGTTCACGTTCGACTACGAGAACCTGCAGACCGCGCCGGAACTGCCGACCGCGCCCGTGGCGCGGCCGATTTCGCTGATCTCCGGCCGCACCATGGAAAAGGTCGAGTGGGGCCCGAACTGGGAGGAAATCCTCGGCGGCGAGTTCGACAAGCGCAGCAAGGACTACAACTTCGAGGCCGTGCAGAAGGACATCTACGGCCAGTTCGAAAACACGTTCATGATGTACCTGCCGCGCCTGTGCGAGCACTGCCTGAACCCGACCTGCGTCGCGTCGTGCCCGTCGGGATCGATCTACAAGCGCGAGGAAGACGGCATCGTGCTGATCGACCAGGACAAGTGCCGCGGCTGGCGCATGTGCGTGTCGGGCTGTCCGTACAAGAAGATCTACTACAACTGGGTGTCGGGCAAGGCGGAGAAGTGCACGTTCTGCTATCCGCGCATCGAGATCGGCCTGCCGACCGTGTGCTCGGAGACCTGCGTCGGCCGCATCCGTTACCTCGGCGTGCTGCTGTACGACGCCGACCGCATCGCGGAAGCGGCTGCGGTCGAGAACCCGGCGGACCTGTACCAGGCGCAGCTCGACATCTTCCTCGATCCGCACGATCCGGAGATCCAGCGCCAGGCGCTCGCCGGCGGCGTGCCGGCGGCATGGATCGAGGCCGCGAAGCACTCGCCGGCATACAAGATGGCGGCGGTCTGGAAGATCGCGTTCCCGCTGCACCCCGAGTACCGCACCCTGCCGATGGTGTGGTACGTGCCGCCGCTGTCGCCGATCACCGCACACGCCAACGCGGGCGCCATCGGCAGCGGTGCGAATGGCCTGCCGGACGTCAGGTCGCTGCGCATACCGGTGCGTTATCTCGCCAACCTGCTCACCGCGGGCAACGAGCCGCCGATCGTCAGCGCGCTGGAACGCATGATGGCGATGCGCGCCTGGTTTCGCGGCATGCAGCTCGGCGAAGCACCCGATCCGGCGCTGCTGGCGAGCGTCGGGCTCGACGCCGAAACGGCCGAGGACATGCACCGCTACCTCGCGATCGCCAACTACGAGGATCGCTTCGTGATTCCGAGTTCGCACCGCGAGGAAGCCGAGAACGCCTACCAGTTGCGCGGCGGTTGCGGCTTCACGTTCGGCAACGGCTGCGACGGCATCGACGCGAAGGCCGGCCTGTTCGGCGGCAAGATGGGCCGGCGCAAGGTCATCCCGATCCGCGAGCTCGACGATGCCGAATGACGCGCTGAACCACGACGTGGCGCTGCTGCTGCGGGCCCTGTCCGCGCTGCTCGCCTATCCCGACGCGGAGTTGCGCGCGGGACTGCCCGACATCGAGGCGGCGATCCGTGACGCGCGCCGGCTCGATGCGCGGCTGCGCGAGGAGCTGCTCGCGCTGACCGGGGAAATCGCGGCCAGCGATCCGCTCGATGCCGAAGGCCGGTACGTGGACCTGTTCGACCGCGGCCGGCGCACGTCCCTCAACCTGTTCGAGCACGTCCATGGCGACGGGCGCCAGCGCGGACCGGCGATGCTCGACCTGCGCCAGCGCTACCTCGACGCCGGCCTCGAACCGGTCGCCGGCGAGCTGCCGGACCACCTGCCGCTGATGCTCGAGTACCTGAGCTGCCGCGATGCGGTGGAGATGCGCGAGACCATCGGCGAGATCGCGCACATCCTGCGCGTGCTCGGCAATGCGCTGCTGAAACACGGCAGCCGTTACGCGGCCGTGATCGCCACGGTGCTCGCGCTCGGCGGCGAGAAGGGCCTCGATGCGCGTGCGCCGGTACCGCCGGAGCAGGACATCGACGCGGACTGGGAAGAGCGGCCGGCGTTTGCGCCCCCTGACCTGCAACCCGCCGTCGCCCCCGAACAACCGACGAACTGACTCGACTGGAGACGCCACCATGATTCTGCCCGGCGCATGGAACACCTTCCTCTTCGGCATCTATCCGTACATCTGCCTCGCGGTGTTGCTGCTCGGCAGCCTGATCCGCTTCGACCGCGAGCCGTACTCCTGGAAGAGCGATTCCTCGCAGACCCTGCGCAACGGCCAGCTCAGGCTCGGCTCGAACCTGTTCCACTACGGTGTCATCGTCGTGGTGCTGGGCCACTTCGGCGGCTTTCTGATGCCTCATTCGCTCGTGATGTGGCTGATGAGCCCGGCGCAGCACCAGTTGCTGGCGATGCTGGTCGGCGGCATTGCGGGCACCATCGCCCTGATCGGGCTGACCATCCTGGTCCATCGCCGGTTCTACTACCGGCGCATCCGCGGCAACAGCCGCAAGTGGGACATCACGATCATCCTCGTGCTGTGGCTGCAACTGGCGCTGGGTGTGGCGACCGTGCCGATGTCGGCGCAGCACATGGACGGGGCGCTGTTCGAGCGCCTGGTCGCCTACGTGCAGGGCGTGGTGCTGTTCCGCGGCGACAATGCGGCCCTGCTGCAAGGCACGCCGTGGGCCTACCAGCTGCACATCCTGCTCGGCTTCACGATCTTCCTGGTGTCGCCGTTCACGCGCATGGTGCACATCTGGAGTGGCGTCGCCTCGCTCGCTTACCTCTTCCGGCCGTATCAGCTCGTGCGCAAGCGCGGCGGAGCACTGAACTGATGGACGCCATCACCATCAACGGCGTGGCAGTCGATGGCGACGCATGGCCGACGCCGCAGCTCGCCGCCGTGCACGAACTGCTGCGCCAGCGCGCGCGCGCACTCGGTCTGCTGGCCGACGGCGCGAGCAATGCCGATGCCGAGCGCGCGATCGAGCGCACGCTCGCCGAGGAAGTCGCGGTACCCGAGCCGACCGACGAAGAATGCCGCCGCTGGTACGAGGCGAACGCCGGGCGATTTCGCAGCGGCGATCTCGTGTGCGCGCGGCACATCCTGTTCCAGATCACGCCCGGGGCGCCCGTGGCGGCGGTGTGCAACCTGGCGGAGACCATACTGCACGAGGTCCGCGCCCGGCCGGACCTGTTCGCCGAACGCGCGCGCCGCCATTCGAACTGCCCGTCCAGTGCGAATGGCGGCAGCCTCGGGCAACTGCAACGTGGCGAGACCCTGCCCGAGTTCGAGAAGGCGATCTTCGACGACGCCAGCGTCGGCGTGCTGCCGAAGCTCGTCACCACCCGCCACGGCTTTCACATCGTCAGCGTGGACCAGCGCATCGCGGGCCGGCAATTGCCGTTCGAGATCGTCAAGGACGAAGTTGCGGCGCAGCTGCGCCGGCGCAGCGAGTCGCGCGCGCTGTCGCAGTACGTGCGCGTGCTCGTGGCGCAGGCGACGATCGCCGGTGTCGAGCTCGAAGGCGCGACCTCGCCACTGCTGCAATAACGGACGGCAGCGCACGCGCCGATGCAGACCGAAGCACAAGTCACCCCCGGGCAACGCGCACGCGCGCTGTGGTTGAGCACGTTTGCGCTCGGCGTGTGCTTCGCCGTGTGGGTCATCTTCTCGATCATCGGCGTCACGCTGAAGCAGGAGCTCGGACTGTCCGAAACGGCGTTCGGCCTGCTGGTGGCGACGCCGATCCTGACCGGTTCGATCAGCCGCCCGCTGCTCGGCATCTGGTCCGAGATGATCGGCGGCCGTCGCGTGTTCGCGCTGCTCATGCTGGTCGTCGCCGGGTTCATGTTCGCGCTGCCGCACGCGCATTCGTATCCGGCGCTGCTGCTGCTCGGCCTCGGGCTCGGCCTCGCGGGCGGGTCGTTCGCCGTCGGCGTGGTGTATGTCTCGGCCTGGTATCCGCGTGAGCGCCAGGGCACGGCGCTCGGCCTGTTCGGCATGGGCAACGTCGGTGCCGCGGTCACGAGTTTCGGCGCGCCGCTGCTGCTGGCCGTGATGGACTGGCGCCATGCAGCCTATGTCTATGGCGCCGTGATGCTCGCGACCTCGATCCTGTTCTACCTGTTTGCGCAGCCGAGTCCGGTCCGGGCCGCCGCCGCCGCGAAGCCGCCGGAGTCGCTGGCCGAGCGCCTGGCGCCACTGCGCAACCTGCAGGTGTGGCGGTTCTCGCTGTATTACTTCCTCGTGTTCGGCGGCTTCGTCGCGTTGACGTCGTGGCTGCCCCGGTACTACATGGGCGTGTACAAGGTCGACATCGCCACCGCCGGCATGCTGGCGGCGAGCTTTGGCCTGCCGGCGACGCTGTTCCGTGCCGTCGGCGGCACGCTGGCCGACCGCTACGGTGCGCGACGGATCATGTACATCTCGTTCTCGGTGTGCATGGTCGGGCTGTTCCTGCTGTCGTATCCGAATACGCACTACGTGGTCGAGGGCATCCACGGGCCGATCCCGTTCACGATCGCGCCGACGATGCTCGAACGCGCCATCGTGCTGTTCCTGCTCGGCATGGTGATGGCGTTCGGCATGGCCGCGGTGTTCAAGCACATACCGACCTACTACCCGGAACACGTCGGCGCGGTCGGCGGCGTGGTCGGCATGATCGGCGGCCTCGGGGGCTTTTTCCTGCCCATCGCGTTCGGTGCGATGAACGATCTCGTCGGCATCTGGAGCAGCTGCTTCATGCTGCTGTTCGTCGTCGCGCTGGCGAGCCTCCTGTGGATGCATTTCGCGATCCTGCGCATGAACCGCGCGCGTCATCCGGAATTGAAGGCCGACACCGACCTGCCGGAAATCATGGCCGCACAGGAAGCGGCGCGCCATGCCCGCATCGCGGCCGAAGCCGCCACGCAAGCTGCGCGGGCCGCCACGGCCGCCGCCGAGGCAGCGCGCAAGCGCTCGTCCTGAAACTCGTTCAGCGCGGATGGGGCTCGCGCCACTGCGAGTGCAGCGCGCGCAACTGGCCGATGAACAGGATGCCCCAGGCCGCGAGTCCCGCGCCGAACACGACGTGCGGCAGGACGCCGAGGAAGTGCAGGTCGAGGGCCTGCATCATGCGCAAGGTCGCAGTCGCGTACATGCCGAGCGGGAACACGGCGCCCCAGTACATCGGATCGTAGGTGAAGGGGAAGCGGCGGATGCCGTGGCGCCACACGGCGAGCACCACCAGCATCGGTATCCACCAGGTGCCGGTGGCCCAGTAGAACACCGTGAAGCCCTTGATGAACGGCAGCATGGAATCCAGGAACGGCGCGTGCGGCGCGTTCAGGATGAGCAGCGCCCCGGCCAGTGTCGAGATCGCCATCGCGCCCATGTTGATCCAGTACGGCGGCGACAGGTCGGCGGGCGAGAACTCGAGGAAGGTGTAGCGATAAAAGATCAGCGACATCATCCAGATGTACAGCATGCCGCCCCACAGCCACATCGACAGTGCGAAGAAGTTCAGCTCCATGCGCAACGGTTGCGCGACCTGCGGCGCGAGCAGGGCGGCCAGCACCGCCATCGACTGTGTGGCCACCACGGCGAGCAGCCATCCGCCGTTGATGCCGCGGTCGAGGCTCGGCTTGCGCGACTTGACCGTGAGCACCGTGAAGATCGCGTAGGTCGACCCCACCCACGCCGCGAGCCCGACGCCGCCGAGCGCGACGGCGAGGCGCAGGCTGCCGCCGAGCAGCAGGCACTGCGCGCCGAGGACCGCACAGGCCGCGACGAACGTGAAGAAACCCGGCGCGCGCAAATGATCGAAGAGATCCTCGAGTACGAGCCGCGGATGCCAGCACAGGCGGAGCAGCGCCATCGCGCAGATGATCACGAAGAAAACCCAGTTCAGGGCGAACAGCGACCCGGCGAGCCGCGGCAAGGCCATGAGGTGCGCGGCCAGCGACAGGATGCCGGTCGCCATCACCATGCTGAAGTAGCCCGGCGACAGGGTCTCGATCGATGCGCGCAAGTGGCGCGTCCAGGTCACGGATGTCTGCATGGGCTCACCGGTAGCCCGCGAACCTGCGCGACTCGCGGGTGGTCAATACCGGCGGAACACGAGCGAGGCGTTCGTGCCGCCGAATCCGAAGCTGTTCGACATGACGGTGCCCGCCCGCATCGAACGCGTCTCGCGCAACACCGGATAGCCGGCGCACGCGGGGTCCAGTTCGTCGATGTTCGCGGAACCGGCCAGGAAGCCGTCGCGCAGCATCAGCAGCGCGTAGATCGCCTCCTGCACGCCCGCCGCGCCGAGCGAATGGCCCGTCAGCGACTTGGTCGACGACACGAGCGGCAGGTCGAAGCCGAACACCTCGCGCACGGCGTCGAGCTCGATGATGTCGCCGAGCGGGGTCGACGTGCCGTGCGTGTTCACGTAATCGACCGGTTGCGCCACGCCGGCGAGTGCCTGGCGCATGCACCGCACCGCGCCCTCGCCCGAGGGCTGGACCATGTCCGCGCCGTCCGCCGTGACACCGAAGCCGACGAGCTCGGCGACGATCGGTGCGCCGCGCGCGACGGCGTGGTCGAGCGCCTCGAGCACCAGCATGCCGCCGCCGCTCGCGATCACGAAGCCGTCGCGCGTCGCGTCGTAGGCACGCGAGGCGCGCTCCGGCGTCTCGTTGCGCGCGGTCGACAGCGCGCCCATCGCATCGAACAGCGCGGTGAGCGACCAGTGTTCCTCTTCGCCTCCGCCGCAGAACATCACGTCCTGGTTGCCCCAGCGGATCTGTTCGGCACCGGCGCCGATGCAATGCGCGCTCGTCGCGCAGGCCGAGGTCAGCGAGTAGCTGACACCCTTGATGTGGAAGCTCGTCGCGAGGCAGGCGGCCACCGTGCTGCACATCGTGCGCGGCACGCGCGTGGGGCCGACTTTGCGCAGGCCGCGCGAACGCAGCGTGTCGGCCGCCTCGACGATGTTCGCGGGCGAGCCGCCGCCGGTTCCGGCGATGAGGCCGGTGCGCGGGTGACTCACCTGCGCCTCGGTGAGGCCGCTCGCCTCGATGGCGCGCGCCATCGAGATGGCCGCGAAGGCCGCCGCGTCGCCCATGAAGCGCAGGTCGCGCCGGTCGACGTGATCGGCGACGACGATCTGCGGAATGCCGGCGACGTGGCTGCGCAGGCCCATGTCGCGATAGCCCGGCATGCCGCGTATGCCGGAGCGGCCCTCCGCGAGCGCGCGACTGACCGTATCGAGGTCATTGCCGAGGCAGGACACGATGCCCATGCCGGTGACGACGACGCGGCGCATCAGCCGATTCCTTCGCGGCTGAAGAGCCCGACCCGCAGCCCCGTGGCCGTGTAGATCTTTTCGCCGTCGGCGTGGAGCGCGGCGTCGCCGACGACCATCACGAGCTTGCGCTCGATCACGCGCTTGATGTCGATCTGGTACCTGACCAGCTTCACGTGGGGCAGCACCTGGCCCGTGAAGCGCACTTCGTCGACACCGAGCGCACGCCCGAGACCCTGGTGGCCACGCCACGCGAGGAAAAAGCCGACCAGCTGCCACATCGCATCGAGGCCGAGGCAGCCGGGCATCACCGGGTCGCCGATGAAGTGGCAACCGAAGAACCACAGCGACGGGTCGATATCGAGCTCGGCGCGGATCTCCCCGGCGCCATGCGCGCCGCCCTCGTCCGAGATCCAGGTGACCCGGTCGATCATGAGCATCTGGCCGACCGGCAGGCGCGGCGACGTCGGTTCGAACAGGGTGCCCTCGCCGCAGGCAAGGAGCTGCGCCTTCGTGAAGCTGTTTGGTCGGGTCGTCATGCGCAAATCACGTTCCGGCGCGGCGGCGCCCGTGTTGGTGGCCGTCAAAGGAGTTGTGCCCACATCGCATCGGTGCGTCGCAGGACGTCGGCGCTCATGGCGAGCGGCCGCCCCCAGGCACGCCGCGTCTCGCCGGGCCACTTGTTCGTCGCGTCGATGCCCATCTTCGAACCGAGACCGGCCACCGGGCTCGCGAAGTCGAGATAGTCGATCGGGCTGCGACGCACGAGATGCGCGTCGCGCGCCGGGTCGACGCGGGTCGCGATGGCCCAGATCACCTCTTGCCAGTTGCGCACATCGATGTCGTCGTCGGTCACGATCACGAACTTAGTGTAGAGGAATTGCCGCAGGCTCGACCACACCGCGTGCATGACCTGCCGCGCGTGGCCGGGGTAGGCCTTGCGGATGCTCACCACGGCCACCCGATAGGAACAGGCCTCGGGCGGCAGGTGGAAATCGACGATCTCCGGGTGGCTGCGCCTCAGCATGGGCACGAACATCTCGTTGAGCGACATCGCGAGCACCGACGGCTCGTCCCAGGGCGAGCGCCCCATGTAGCCGCCGTGATAGAAGGCGCCGCGCCGCATCGAGAGGCGCTCCACGGTCAGGACCGGAAACTTCGCCTGGCTGTTGTAATAGCCCGTGTGGTCGCCGAACGGGCCCTCGAGAGCCGTGTCGCCCGGTACCACATGACCTTCGAGCACGATTTCGGCGCTCGCGCAGCTGTCGAGGCCGACCGCGGTTCTCACGACCTCGCTGCGCGCGCGGCGCAGCAGGCCCGCAAACTGGTATTCGGACACGCTGTCCGGGATCGGGGTCGTCGCGGCGACCAGCAGCGCGGGATCGGCGCCGATCATCACGACGACCGGAAACGGCTCGCCAGGGCGGTCGCGCTGCCAGTCGCGGAAATCGAGCGCGCCGCCGCGGTGCGACAGCCAGCGCAGGATCACGCGATTGCGGCCGATCACCTGCTGCCGGTACGGCGCGATGTTCTGCCGCGCCTTGCGCGTGCCGCGCGTGACGACGAGGCCCCACGTGATGAGGGGCCCGGCATCCTCCGGCCAGCACGTCCACACCGGCAGTCGTGACAGGTCGACTTCGCTGCCGCTCTGCACGCATTCGTAGTCGGGCGGGCGCGTCACGACACGCGGCGAGGCGCGCAGCAGCGGCAGGAAGGCGGGCAGGCGGCCGAGCGCTTCGCGTGGCCGGTCCGGCCAGTGCGGTTCGCGCAGGAACGCGAGCGTCTCGCCGATCTCGCGAAACTGCGCGACATCGTCGTAGCCGAGCGCGGCGGCGACCCGGCGCTGTGTACCGAAGAGATTGCCGAGCACGGGGATCGACGATCCCTTCGGCTGCTCGAACCACAGGGCAGGGCCGCCGGACTTCAGGCTGCGCTGGCACAGGTCGGTCATCTCGAGCTTCGGGTCGACCGGAAACGGCACGCGCTTCAACTCGCCCCGGCGCTCGAGGGCGTGCACGAAATCGCGCAGGCTCGCGTGCGTCATCGCGGGACTCTCCGCGCGGCACCGGTCTTGACGAATCTCAAGGGCGATGGCAGCGGTCCGTGGCATGAAGGAGTTTCGATCCGCCCTCGGAGACTCCCGTGCCCGATCCGATGACCGTCATTCCCCATCTGCTGCGCCTCGCGCCGGCGCCGTTGCAGGCGGCGCTCGTCGCGCGCGCCGTGAGCCAGCTGCTGCGCGGGCAGATGCTCGCCGGCCAGCTCGCCGATCTCGCCGGCAAGTGCTTCAGCCTGCACGTCGACGATGTGCCGCTCACGCTCACCTTCGAGATCGTGGCCGGCGGGCTGCGGCCCTCGACGCGCGCGCCGCACGTGACGATCCGCGGCTCCCTGCGCGATTTCGTGGATCTCGCGCGCCGTCGCGAGGATCCCGACACGCTCTTCTTCCAGCGCCGCCTCGCCGTCGAAGGCGAGACCGAGACCGGCCTGCACCTGAAGAACCTGCTGGACGGCTGGGAGTACGACCTGCCGGCGCACCTGTCCGCGGTGTTGCCCGGGCCGCTCGCGCGCATCAGCCTGCATGGTCTATCCCGGCTACGCCCCGGAGATACCCGTCACAGTACCCGCCCGGCAGCACGGGCTCCGGGAGCGTGGCAATGGCGGCATTAGTGTCGATTGCCGCGCGATAGGCGGCGATCACGGCGTCGAAGCCCTGCGACTGCGGCGAGAGGCGCAGGATGTCGACGCCGGCTGCGCGCAACGCGTCGATGTGCGTCGCCGCCTGCACGGCCGCCGACTGGGTCTGTATGCCGTTCAGCGTGAGGAACGGCTGGTCCTCGCGCGAGTAGAGCGTGATGCCGTCGGGATAGTCGCCGCAGATGAAGCCGCACTCGTCCTTCGGCCGGTTGTGCGCGCGTGCGGTGAAGCAGCGGGCCGAGAACGCGAGCGGCAGTCGGCCGTAGGCGAACACCTCGATCTCGAGGCCCTCCGGCCGTGACGCCGCGAGTGTGGCGAGCGTCGCGAGCGGCAGCTCGACCGGTGCCACCCAGCGTCGCGCGCCGCGTGCGGCGAGGAAGGCGAGGGTGGCCGCGTTGTAGACATTCAGGTGCGGGCCGGCGACGAAGGCACGCCCGTTCGCGTAACCGACCGCCGCCATGTCGTTCGCCTCGAAGAGCCCCGGGGCCTGTTCGATGATGCGCCCCATCGTCGCGAGCTCCGATTCGGCTTCGGTGAGCGCGAGCGTCGAGAAGACGACCTGTTTGCCCGCCAGTTCGAGCGCACGCGCGACCGCCGGCCAGTCCTCCTTCTGCATCACGCGTCGCTTGCTGCACACGACCTCGCCGAGATAGACGATGTCCACGGGCGCATCGCACAGTCCCGCGTAGAAGGCGAGCGTGGCGCTCCGGTCCCAGAGATAGAGGATCGGGCCGACCGCGAGCTTGAGCGCCCGTGCGTCCGTGGACTTCGCGTGCGTCACTGCCATGGCCGGTGATAGGCGCCGAGCGTGTGCGTGCGGCCTTCCGCGAGCGCATCGAGCGCCGCGAGCAGGTCCGCGGGCGGCGTCCATCCGGCGGTGGAGTCGGCCGGCGTTTCGGCGCGTGCGGCGGCGCACAGGTCGATGGCCCGCCGCAGCAGGCGCGTGACTTCGCCGACGTATGCCGGCGAGCGCTGCCGGCCTTCGACCTTGATCGCACGCACGCCGCTCGCTGCGAGGGCCGGCAGCACGTCGAGCGCATTGAGGCTGGTCGGCTCCTCAAGCGCGTGAAAGACCGCGTCGTTCACGCGGAAGCGGCCCTTGCAGAGTGTCGGATAGCCGGCGGCCTCGCCCGGCGCATAGCGGTCGATCAGGATGCCGTTCAGGCGCGACTGCCGGCCGGCGGGCGTTTCTTCCCAGCGCACCGCATGGGCAGGCGAACACACGCCCTGCGAGTTCGGCGAATGCCCCGTCGCGTACGACGACAGCGCGCAGCGCCCTTCGACCATCACGCACAGGCTCCCGAATCCGAACACCTCGATCTCGACGGCCGTGCGCCCGACGAGCCGCGCGACCTGCGTCACCGACAGCACGCGCGGCAGGACGGCGCGCTGGATGCCGAACTCGCGACGATAGAGCTCGAGCGCGCGCCAGTTGGTGGCGGATCCCTGCACGCTGAGGTGCAGGCGCAGCGCGGGATGATGGTCCGCCGCGTAGCGCATCAGCCCGGGGTCGGCCAGGATGAGGGCATCCGCGCCGAGCCGCGCCGCGCGATCGATCGTTTCCGTGGCGATGGGCCAGGTGGCGGGCGAGGGGTAAATGTTGAGCGCGACGAACACGCGCGTGCCGCGCTCGTGCGCATACGCGATGCCGGTCGCCGCCTCCGCCTCGCCGAAGTTGAGGCCCGGGAAGTTGCGCGCGTTGGTCGCGCCGCGAAAGCCGATGTAGACGGCGTCCGCGCCGTGATCGACGGCGGCGCGCAGCGCGGGGAGTGTGCCCGCCGGGCACACGAGTTCGAGGCTCATGCGCGCATGGTCGCGTCCTGCGCGCCCGCCCGTATTGATGGAGGTCAAGCGGCCGGTTTGAGGGACCTCAGCGTGACCTTCTGGCCGACGATGTCGATCGCACGCTCGCGGCCGAGCTTCTGGATCGTGCGGCTCACGGTCTCGATTCGGGTGTCGAGCAGGTTCGCGATCTCCTGGCGTGTCATGCCGAGCGAGAACTGGCGGCCGTTCAAGCCGCGCTGCTCGAGGCGCGCGCCGAGGTCGAGGATGAACCCGGCGACGCGCTCGCGGATCGAGCCGCGGGCGAGCATCGGGCGCGGCGCAGACGCTCGACTCAGGAGATTGATCAACGCGGCCGCAAGCTCGCGTACGCGCGAGTACTGTTCGCTCAGCATCGACAGCGGCAGTTCGCAGCAGACGGTGGGCTGCAGCGCGACCACGTCCTGGGCGTAGATCCGGTTGCCGAACGCCTCCATGCCGAGCATGTCGCCCGGCGTATTGACGGAGACGATGCGCTCCTCGCCGTCGGTACCGACATCGACCGTTTTCAGCATGCCCTGCCGCACGGCAAAGAGCGAATGCGCCGGTTCACCGGCGCGGTAAAGCCGCGTGCCGGGCTTCAGGGTCCTCAAGGCGCCGGTGCGCTGCAGTCCGCGTTGCTCGCTGAGCGCGATCATTCCGCAGAGGCGGCAGACTTCGTACAGGTCGCAGGAGCGGCAGGCGATGGTCCCGGTCGATGGCGTCGTCATGGCGAGCCTCGCGGATTGCGTTGTGTCAACCGATTGTCGGACGACCGCCCTCCGGCATCATTGATCCAGGTCAAGCGCACCGAGCCGCAGCGCGTTGCCGACGACCGAGACCGACGACAGGCTCATCGCGAGCGCCGCGATCATCGGATTCAGGAGCAGGCCTGTAAGGGGATACAGTATGCCGGCCGCAATCGGCACGCCGAGCGCGTTGTAGAGGAACGCGAAGGCGAGGTTCTGCTGCATGTTCCTGACCGCGCCACGCGAGATCGCGCGGGCCCGCACGATGCCGCGCAGGTCGCCGCGCACGAGCGTCACCTGTGCACTCGACATCGCGACATCGGTGCCCGTACCCATCGCGATGCCGACGTCGGCGCCGGCGAGCGCCGGCGCGTCGTTGATGCCGTCGCCCGCCATCGCGACCCGGTGGCCCTCGGCGCGCAAGCGCTCGACGAGATCGATCTTGTCCTTGGGCCGCACTTCGCCGTGCACCTCGTCGATGCCGAGCCGGCGCGCGACGGCCTGCGCGGTTGCACGGCCGTCACCGGTCGCCATCACGATCCGGAGGCCCGACTCGTGCAGCGCATCGATGGCAGCGGGCGTCGATGCCTTGATGGGGTCGGCGACGGCGAGGAGGCCTGCGAGCGCACCATCGACAGCGACATGCATGACGCTTGCGGCCTCGCGGCGCAGCGCCTCGGCGTCGGTGGCGAGCGCCCCCACGTCGATGCCGAGTTCCTGCATCAACGCGGAATTGCCGATCGCGACCTTGCGACCCGCAACCCGGCCGCGCACGCCGATGCCCGTCGAGGCTTCAAAGTCCCGCGGCTCCTCGAGTCCGAGGTTGCGGCGCCGCGCTTCGGCGACGATGGCCTCGGCGAGCGGATGCTCGCTCACCTGGTCGAGGCTCGCCGCGAGGCGCAGCAGTTCATCTTCGCCGGTGCCCGGCGCCGGCAGCGCGGCGCGAAATGCCGGGCGCCCTTCGGTGAGCGTGCCGGTCTTGTCGACGATCAGCGTGTCGATGCGGCGCAGCCGCTCGATCGCCTCGGCGTCCCGGAACAGGACGCCGGCACTCGCGGCGCGTCCGGTGGCCACCATGATCGACATCGGCGTCGCGAGGCCGAGCGCGCAGGGACACGCGATGATCAGCACCGAGACGGCGTTCACGACGGCATAGGTCCAGGACGGCTCGGGTCCCGCGAAGCCCCACACGAAGAACGTCGCGATCGCCACGGCAAACACCGCGAGCACGAACCAGAAGGCGACCTTGTCGGCGAGGCGCTGCATGGGTGCGCGGGAGCGCTGCGCCTGCGCGACGAGCTGCACGATCTGCGCGAGCATGGTCTCCGAGCCGACCTTCGTGGCGCGCATCACCAGGCTGCCGCTGCCGTTCTGCGTCGCGCCGATCACTGTGGCACCTCGCTCCTTGGCGACCGGAACGGGCTCGCCGGTCAGCATGGATTCGTCGACGTTCGAGCGGCCCTCGAGCACGACGCCATCGACCGGCACCTTCTCGCCGGGCCGCACGCGCAGCCGGTCGCCGACATGCACGTGCGAGAGCTCGATGTCCTCCTCGGTGCCGTCGTCGCGCAAGCGGCGCGCGGTCTTCGGTGCGAGCCGCAGCAGCGCCTTGATCGCGGCGGAGGTTTTCGCGCGCGCGCGCAGCTCGAGCATCTGGCCGAGCAGCGTCAGCGTGACGATCACCGCGGCAGCCTCGAAGTACACGCCCACGCGCCCGTGTTCGTGGAACGAGGCCGGGAAGAGGCCGGGGGCGATCGTCGCGACCACGCTGTATCCCCACGCGGCGGCGACCCCGACGCCGATCAGGGTCCACATGTTCGGGCTGCGATTGGCGATCGATTGCACGCAGCGTTCGAAGAACGGCCACGCCGCCCACAGCACGACCGGTGTGCTGAGCGCGAGTTCGAGCCAGGTGCGCAGACCTGCGGAGAGGCCGGGCAGGCGATGGCCGAACATCGCGAGCACGAACACGACGAGCGTGAGCGGCAGCGTGATGACGAAGCGGCGCGTGAAATCGCGCAGTTCCGGGTTGTCTTCCGCCTCGAGACTCGGCATCTCCGGCTCGAGCGCCATGCCGCAGATCGGGCAGGTTCCCGGCCCCTGCTGGCGGATCTCGGGGTGCATCGGGCAGGTGTAGACCGTGCCGGGCGGCGCAGACGGCAGCGGGGATTCAGTGGCGTGGCCGGCGGCCGCCGCAGGCTTCGGTGCGAGGTACTTCGCAGGGTCGGCGATGAAGCGCTCGCGGCATCGGGCCGCGCAGAAGTAATACGTGGTGCCCTGATGATCCGCGCGGTGTGCGGTTTTCGCCGGATCGACTTTCATGCCGCATACGGGGTCGGTGGCGGTCTTGCCGGGGGCGGCCGGCGCGGCTGCGTGCGCGCACGCGCACGCATGCTCATGCGTGTGGTTCAAGGTCCTTCTCCGGACAATGCGGCGAGGATCGGGCACTGCGAGAGATCGCCGTGGCCGGGGCAGGCGGCCACGAGCGTGCGCAGGCCGTCACGGATGCGCGAGAGCTCGTCGATCCTGTGCTCGACATCCGTGAGCTTCTGCGTCGCCGCGCGCTTCACGCCGGCCATGTTGCGGGTCCGCCGGCCGGTGAGCGCGAGCAGGTCCTGGATCTCCTCGAGCGTGAAGCCGAGCGCCTTGGCGCGCTTGACGAAGCGCAGCCGCGCGAGGTCGGCCGCGCCGTAGTTGCGATAGCCGGAGGGGCGCCGGCGCGGCGGCGGCAGCACGCCGCTGCGCTCGTAGTAGCGCACCGTGTCGATCGGCACGCCGGCCGATCTCGCGAGTTCACCGATCTGCATGGCGCGAGTATGCACCCTGGAGTCGGGTCCAGAGTCAAGTCATGGTGTCGGCTATACTCGGGCGGCGCGCCGTCTGCGAGGGTTACCATGGTCGGCTTCCTGCTCTGGCTGCTGCTCTTCATCGTGTGCTGGCCGCTCGCGCTCGCCGCGCTTGTTCTCTATCCGCTCGTCTGGCTCGTGCTGCTGCCATTTCGCCTGCTGGGCATCGCGGTCACTGGGGTCTTCGAATTGCTGAAGGCGATCATTTTCCTGCCCGCGCGGGTCCTGCGCGGCAGGCCGGTGGGGTAGCGCGGGAGCGCCCCGCTGGGCGAGCGCGGCTCTCGGCGCGTTCGTGGTCCACAGGTCGCAGTGCGGATCACGGGCCCGAAGACTTCTTCCTGTCCTTCTCTTCCGGCGCGGGCGCAGTCTCGGGGGCGGGTGCCGGCGTGGCAGCCGGCGGCGGGCGCACGATGACGTTGCCCGAATCGGGCAGGTACAACGGTCCCTTCTGGCCGCAGGCGGCGAGCGCGACGCCTGCTGCGACGAGGGCGAGTAGCCGCGACGGGATCCGCGTCATGTGTACATCGTGCGGCGGTCGCGCAGCGCGATCCAGCCGCGAGCGACGCGGTAGACGATCCACACGGCGACGACGAGCGCGGCCAGGAAGAATGTCAGGATGCCGAGGCCGAGCAGGAGCACGAGCGGCGCCGAGACGATGCCTGCCACGACAATCCACAGGAACGCGAACCAGAACGTGCGGATCTGCCAGCGGAAATGGGACTCGAGCCAGGTGCCGCGCGCTTCGGACTGGCGCGCGTAGTTCATGATCACCGCGATGATCGACGGCAACCCGAACACGAAACTGCCGATCACCGTCGCGGGGCCCGTGACGCCGATCAGCACCGACAGCGCGTGCAGGCCGTAGATGATGTTCGTGTAGGTGACGAGGCCGGGATCGACGCCGGCGGCCGGTTGGGTGGTCTCGTTCATGGGCGCTCCTCGCGAGCCTGGTGCCGGGTTTTCGGTTATTCGGTTATTGGGGCGGAGAGTAACGCCAATAACCGAATAACCGAAAACCCGGCACCGATCATACCCTGCGTTTGACCACCGCGAGGGTGATGCGCGATACGCAGGCGAGGCGCCCCTGGTCGTCGCGGATCTCGATCCCCCAGACCTGGCTTTGCGCCCCGATGTGGAACGGGCGCGCAGTGCCGGTCACGAGCCCATCCGACACCGGTCGGAGGTGGTTGGCGTTGATCTCTTGGCCGAAGCACTGGAAGCGTTCCTGGTCGATGCACGCCGCGGCACCGGTGCTCCCCATCGTTTCCGCGAGCACGACCGAGGCGCCGCCGTGCAATACCCCGTAGGGCTGGCGCGTGCGCGCATCGACCGGCATCGTCGCACGCAGGAAATCGTCGCCGACCTCGATGAAGCGGATGTCGACATGCCCGACGAGGGTCCGCGGGGCGTGGGCATTCAGCACCTCGACGCTCGGGTGCCGGCCGGCGAACCAGATGGCCATGGTCATTCCTTTCGCAGGCGTGCGCCGACGCGGCGGTACGCTTCGCGAAACGGGATGCCCTCGGCGACGACGAGCGCGTTGGCTTCCTCCGCGGCATGTATCGCGGGATCGAGCGCGATGTTCCCGCGGCGAAAGCGTACGGCGCCGAGCGCGGCGGCGACGATGTCGAACGACTGCAGCGCGAGATCGATGCCGCGAAAGAGCGGAGCCTTCAGCAACTGCAGGTCGCGTTGATAGCCGGATGGCAGCTTCGCGAAGATGCCGAGCGCTTCGACGAGTGCCGCGTGCGCGGTAGCCGTGCGTCCGCGCACGAGTTCGAACACGTCGGGGTTGCGCTTCTGCGGCATGATCGACGAGCCGGTCGTGAACGCGTCGGGCAGTTCGACGAACGCGAACTCCTGCGTATAGAAAAGGAGCAGGTCGGCGGCGAGCCGCCCGAGATCCTGCATCGCGAGTGCCACCTCGAACAGCACCTGCGCCTCGGCCTTGCCGCGCGAGAGCTGCACCGCGGTGACGGGTTCGTGGACCGCCGCAAAGCCGAGCGCGGCGCGCGTCGCCTCGCGATCGAGCGGCAGGCCCGGCGTGCCGTAGCCGGCCGCCGAACCGAGCGGGCACTTCGCGGCGCGCCGGTGCGCGAGGCGCAGCCCCTCGGCATCGTCGCGCAACTCCGCGGCAAACCCGCCGGCCCACAGGGGCACCGAACTCGGCATTGCCTGCTGCATGTGGGTGTAGCCGGGAAGCACGGTGTCGCACTCGCGCGCCGCGAGCGCCTCGAGCGCGTCGGCCACGCTCGTCGCACCGGCGCGCAGCTGCTCGATCGCGTCGCGCAGGTACAGGCGCAGTGCCGTGAGCACCTGGTCGTTGCGCGAGCGGCCGAGATGCACGCGGCCGCCCGTCTCGCCGATGCGCTCGGTGAGGCGCCGCTCGAGCGCGGTCTGGCCGTCCTCGTCGGCGAGTTCGATGCGCCATTCGCCGCGCGCGTGCGCCGCACCGAGCGCCACGAGGCCGGATTCGATCGCCGCGAAATCGGCGTCCGACAGCAGGCCCTGCGCACGCAGCATCGCCGCGTGCGCGATCGAGGCGGCGACGTCGTAGCGCACGAGCCGCTCGTCGAGCGCGTAGTCCTCGCCTGCGGTGTACGCGAGCACGCGCTCGTCGAGCGGCGCGCCCTTGTCCCACAGGCGTGTCACGCAGCCCCGCTCTGCTGTTCGGCGACCGTGAGCGCATTCACGTCGGCCACGATCAGCGTGCCCGTGCCCTCGTTGGTGAAAACCTCGGCGAGGATGCTCTCGGGCGAGGTATAGGCGATCACGTGCACGCGGCGCACGCCGCCGCGGATCGCATCCTCGATCGCCTTCGCCTTCGGCAGCATGCCGTCGCGGATGGCGCCGCTGTCGCGCATCCGCTTGAGGCCCTGCAGGTCAGTGTACGACACGACCGACGAGGGATCCTCCACGCGTTCGAGAATGCCCGGCGCACCGGTGCACAGGATCAGCTTTTCGGCGCTGAGCGCCGCGCCGATCGCCGAGGCGACCGTGTCGGCATTGATGTTGAGCAGCGTGCCGTTCGCGTCGGCGGACAGCGGGCTCACGACAGGCATCAGCCCGTTGTCGAGGAGCTTGCGGATCACGTTGGTGTCGACCGCGTCGATGTCGCCGACGAAGCCGAAGTCGACCGTCTCGCCGTCGCTCATTCTCACGGCCGGGCGCTTGTGCGCGGTGATGAGGCTCGCGTCGACGCCGCTGACGCCGACCGCGTCGATGTTGAGTTCGCGGCAAATGCCGAGCACGCGCGTATTGATGAGGCCGTTCAGCACCATCGCGGTCACGTCGATCGATTTCTGGTCGGTGACGCGTCGCCCCTGCACCATGCGCGTCGGTACTCCGAGCGCCTCGGTGAGTTCGGTGAGCTGTGGCCCGCCGCCGTGCACGAACACGACCCGCACGCCGAAGTAGTGCAGGATCGCGATCTGCTCGATCAGCGCGCGGGTGGCGTGCGTGTCGCCGAACACGGCGCCACCTGCCTTGATCACGAAGGTCTTGCCCTTGTACATGCGGATGTACGGCGCGGCGCTGCGCAGCGAGCGTACGGCGAGGGCCTGATCGGTGCGATGCTGGATCATTGCGGTCTGTCACTCCCCTCGGGAAAGCATGCGATGGAGGACCGCCATCTGCGCGGTCATGCGATTGTAGGCTTCGCGCTGCACGATGCTGCGCGCGCTGTCGAGCACCGCATCCGCCACCGCGACATTGCGCCGCACGGGCAGGCAGTGCATGAACTTGCAGTCGGGTGCGGCAGCGGCGAACCACTCAGGCGTCACGCACCAGTCGGCGAGGCGGGCGCGGAGAGTCGCGTCACCCTCGACGTCGCCGTAATGCGCCGTCGATCCCCATTCCTTGGCGTACAGCACGTGCGCGCCCGCGAGGGCCTCGTCGCGCTGCGCCGTCTCGCGCAGCGAGCCGCCCGCCGCGGCCGCCGCCGCGCGCGCCTTGTCCATGATTTCTGGCGGCAGTGCGTAACCCTCGGGCCGCAGCACGACGACGTCCATGCCGCGCTGTGCGGCCATGTGCACGGTCGCCGCGGGCACCGCGAGCGGCAGCGCGCGCGGATGCTGCACCCACGACAGCACGAACTTTCCGCGTCGCGGCACCCCGAGTTCGTCCATCGTCTTCCAGTCGGCGAGCGCCTGGCACGGGTGGTTCATCGCCGACTCGAGATTGATGAGCGGCTTGTCCACGACCTCGGCCATCGTGTGAAACGCCGTTTCCGCGAGGTCGCGCGCGAGATCCTTGCCCTCGGCGAACGCGCGGATGCCGAGCGCATCGCAGTAGGAGGCGAGCACCGGCAGGCCCTCGCGCACGTGCTCGGCGGCGCCGCCGTTCATCACGGTGCCGAGGCACGTTTCGAGCTGCCACGTGCCCTGACCCGGCGTAATCACGAACGAGGTGCCGCCGAGGCGCGCCATGCCCGCCTGGAAGGACGCGAGCGTGCGCAGCGACGGGTTGAAGAACACGAGGCCGAGGATGCGCCCGGCGAGCACGCGCGGCTCGGGGTGCTGCTCGAGGCGGCGCGCGAGATCGATCAGCTCGACGATCTCTTCGCGGCTGAAGTCGGCGAGGTCGAGGAAGCGTTGCATGGTCCGCCCGCGCATCACAGCGCCGCGAGCGCTCCTTTCAGCAGGTCCACGTGCTCTTCCTGCAGGATGAACGGCGGCAGGAGGCGCAGCACCTGCGGATCGCCGCTCGTGCCGGTGAGGATATCGCGCGCGAGGAGCGCTGCCTGCACGTCCTTCGCGGGGCGCGAGAGCCTGAGGCCGAGGAGGAAGCCCTCGCCCTGGAAGCCGGCGACCGGTCCCACCCGGCAGGTCGCGCGCACGTACTGCGAAACGCGCCGCACGTTCGCGAGCAGGGCCTCGTGCTCGATCGCGTCGATCACCGCGAGGATCGCGGCTGCGGCCATGGGCCCGCCGCCGAACGTCGTGCCGAGGGTTTCGAGCTTGATGGCCTTCGTCACGTGCGGCGTCATCAGGAGCGCCGCGCACGGAAAGCCGTTGCCGAGTGCCTTCGCCGTCGTGATCATGTCGGGCACGACGCCATAGAGGTTCGCCGCGAACGGCTGACCCACGCGGCCCATGCCGCACTGGACTTCGTCGAAGATGAGGAGCGCGCCTACCTCGTCGCAGCGACGCCGCAGCGCCCGCAGGTAATCGGCTCCCATGTCGAACGCGCCGCCGACGCCCTGGACGGGCTCGACGATCACGGCTGCGGTGTCGTGCGTCACGTGCTGCGCGATGGCAGCCGCCTCGCGGCGCGGCAACCACGAGACGTCGAACGGCGTGCGCGGGAACGCGTGCCACTTGTCGCGCGCGCCCCAGGTGAGCGCGCCCGCCGCGGCCGTGCGTCCATGGAAGCTGCCTTCCACGGCCACGACGTGCGGTCGACCCGTCATCCGGAACGCCATCTTGAGTGCGTTCTCGTTGGCCTCGGCGCCGCTGTTGACGAGGAACACGCTGTCGTAGTGGCCGCCCGCAAAGCGCAGCAACCGCTCGCCGGCGCGCTCGCGTACTGCCATCGGCACGGCGTTGCTCTGGAACTGGCACGCGGCGGCCTGCATCTCGAGCGCGCGTGTCCACCCGGCGTGTCCGTAGCCGAGCGCGGCGACGGCGTGACCGCCGTAGAGGTCGAGCACGCGCCGCCCGCCGGGCGCGTACAGCCAGACGCCCTCCGCCCGTTCGACCTCGAGCGGATACTGCGCGAAGACGGGTGCGAGCGCGCTCATGTCCAGCCCGCCGCGGGCGCGGTGAGGCCCGCGGTCTCGGGCAACTCGAACAGCCGGTTCATCCACTGCACCGCGCCGCCGGCGGCGCCCTTGTTCAGGTTGTCGACGACGCTGGTCACTGCCACGGTGCGGCCGTTCGTCGTGGCCGACAGGCGCGCGTAATTGCTCGCCGCGACATCCTTCACGTGGGGTGTCTCCGCGGCAACGGCGACGAAAGGCGCGTCGCGATAGAACTCGCGCAAGGCGCCGAGCAGCGCCGGCGCATCGGGCGCGGGCCTGGCCGGCGAGGACTTGAGCGTCGCCTGTACGGTCACGTGGATGCCGCGTGCAAACGGACCGGAATGCGGCACGAAGGCGAAATCCGCCGTGATGCCGCTCGCGGCCGCGGCGCACGCCGCGATCTCGGGCGTGTGCCGGTGTGCCAGCGCGTTGTACGCGTAGAAATCGCTGTGCCGCTGCGGGTGATGCGTGCCTTCGACCGGCTTGCGGCCGGAGCCGGTGCTGCCGGTCACGCCCGCGACAAAGAGTGTCGGCTCGACGAGGTCGAGCGCCAGGAGCGGCACGCTCGCGAGCAGTGTCGCGGTGGAGAAGCAGCCCGGATGGGCGACGTGCCGCGTCGGCGCGCGTGCCAGGTGCTCCGGCAGGGCACAGGTGAACTGCGCGATGCGCGCCGGGGCGCCGTGCGGGTGCTTGTAGACGGCCTCGTACGCCGCCGCGCTCGCGTAGCGGAAGTCGGCCGAGATATCGACGACATGCGCATCGGTGCCCGCCGCCTCGGCCCGCGTGAGCAGCGCATCGATCAGCGCGGCAGACACACCGTGCGGCGCGGCGCCGAAAATCGCGACGCGCGACAGCCGCGCGACGAGCGCCTCGATGCCGGCCTGCGCCTCGAAGGCGAGATCGCCGACCACCGGCGCGAGATGGCGGAACGCCTTCGCGACCGGCTCGCCCGGCTGGCTGTCGGAGAGGATGCCGGCGAGCTCGAAATGGGGATGCGCCGCGAGGAGGCGCAGCAGCTCGCCCGACACATAGCCGGTGCCGCCGAGCACGATCGCCGGGATGCGCTCGGGCGTACTCATCCCGCGAGCGCCTCCGGCATGCGCGCGCGGAGGCCGAGCGCTTCGATCACACGATCCCCGAGCGCGGCGCCCGCCGACAGCGCATTGAACGCCGGCACCTTCATCTGCTGCTCGATGATCTCGACGCCGACCGCGTTGTCGGTCGCGGGACCCGTGACGACGCAGGGCTCGATGCCGAAGCGCTCGCGCAGCAGTTTCACGCCGCCCCACGCCGCGACCGGATCGTTCGCGGACAGCGCGACACCGGTGAGGGCCTTTGCGATGTCGGGACAGGAGAGGATCGCATCGACACCGTACGTGCCCATGATGCCGTCACCGAGTTCGAACACGATGACGTCCGGTTTCGTCGCGGCAAGCTCGGTCAGCATCGTGCGGGTCAGCGCGGGACCCGTTTTCGGTGTCGTCGTGATCACGCCGAGATCGGTGAAGATCATCGTGTTGCGCGCGCCCGCGTCCGCCATCGCGAGGATGTCGCGGCGGAGCGAAACACCGGTCGCCTTGAACGCATCGACGACGAGGCCACGATGACGCATCCGTGCGACGATCGCGCAGGCTGCCGCGGTCTTGCCGGCTTCCATGCACGTGCCCGCGAGCGCGACGACCGGCACACCCTTCGTGTCGAGCCCCGCGTCGTAGTCGAGCCGCCGATACCCGGCGCGCGCCGGCACGCCGATGCGCTCGCCGAGGTACGGGAACTGCAGCACGACGCCGAGCACACGGCAATCGAACGGCTTGCCCTTGTCCGGATTCATCGAATCGCAGACGCCGAGTACGCCGCCGATGTTGAGCATCTGGATCACGTCGCCCGCCGCGAGCGTTTCGGGCACGTGCCCCGAGTAGCCGAACAGCGCCTTGCGATGGCCGAGTGCGCCCGCCACGATGTCGCCCTTGCCGACCTTGGCCATGCGGCCGCTCGTCAGCTCGAGCGTGTTGTAGGTCGACTTGTTGGTGAGCACCTCGACCACGACGATCACGCCCTCTTCGGCCGGGATGTCTGTCGAGATGCGCAACTCGTGCCCGAGGCCCACGGCCTGCGTGACCGAGGCGATCTTGTCGACGACGACGGACTTCATCATGACTGCGCACTCCGTGCGAGTTGGCCCGCGCGCGTGTGGAACACGCCGGGCAGGGCGACGAGCTTCGAGAATCCGAGCGCATCCGCGGCGGACCACTCGCCGGCCGCTTCGCCGTAGACGCCTTTCGAGGCCGCCATCAGCGAGTAGGGCGAGCTGACGCCCTCGACGAACAGGCTCCCCGGCCGCATCAGCAGGTGGACGGTGCCGGTGACACGCGCCTGCGACGACACGAGCAGCGCCTCGATGTCGCGGCACACCGGGTCGAGGAGCTGGCCCTCGTGCACGAGGTCGCCGTAAGGTTGCGCGACGGATTCCTTGATGCGCTGCTGGCGCGCGGTCAGCACGAGTTTCTCGAGCTCGCGGTGCGCGACGAGCAGCGTTTCGGCGGCGGGCGCCTCGAAGGCGACGCGGCCCTTGGTGCCGATGATCGTGTCGCCGAGGTGGATGCCGCGGCCGATGCCGAACGGCGCCGCGAGCGCCTCGAGGTGCTCGATCACCTCGACCGGCGAGCGTCGCACACCGTCGACGCCGACCGGCCGGCCGGCCTCGAACTCGACGCTGTGGCGTGCGGGTGCGTGCGGCTTCGTGAACGCCTCTTTCGACAGCACCCACTGGTCGTCCGGGATGCTGCCGTCCGATGTCAGCGTCTCCTTGCCGCCGATCGTCACGCCCCAGAGGCCGCGGTTGATCGAGTACGCGGCGCCGAACGGCGGCACGGGCAGCTTGCGCGCCTCGAGGTACTCGAGCTCCTCCTGGCGCTTGAACGCCTTGTCGCGCACCGGCGCGATGATCTCGAGTTCGGGTGCGAGCGTGCGCAGCGCTACTTCGAAGCGCACCTGGTCGTTGCCCGCCGCCGTGCAGCCGTGGGCGATGCTCTGCGTGCCGAGCTTGCGCGCCATGTGCGCGATGGTCTGCGCCTGCATCACGCGCTCGGCGCCGACACACAGCGGATAGAGCTGGCCGCGGCGCACGTTGCCCATGATCAGGAAGCGCAGCACCTGCTCGAAGTAATCGGCGCGCGCATCGACCTGGTAGTGCGCGATGGCGCCGAGCGCGCGGGCGCGCTCTTCCAGCGTGCGGGCCGCCGCGGCGTCGATGCCGCCGGTGTCGACGGTCACCGTGATGACCGGGCGCCGGTAGTGCTCGGCCACCCAGGGCACGAGGAACGAGGTGTCGAGTCCGCCCGAATAGGCGAGGACGATGGGTTGGGTCATGGCTGGAGTCAGACGTTGAAGTGTGAACGGAGGCGCCGGGCGAGCGCCGCCTGGTCGCGCGCGCTCGCGGTCGCGATGAAGATCGTGTCGTCGCCGGAGATCGTGCCGACGACCTCGGGCCAGTTCGCCTGGTCGATCGCGAGCGCGACGCTCTGCGCGCCGCCGATCCGTGTCCGGAGCACCGTGAGCGACGGCCCCGCGGTGCGCATGCCCAGCACGAACGGCGCGAGCGCCGCGAAATCCTCCGCGGCAGGCGCCGCCTCTCCGCCCGGCAGCACGTAGCCGTCGGCGGCCTTCAGCACGCCGATCTCGCGCAGGTCGCGGCTCACGGAGGACTGCGTGACCGCGTGGCCCTGCGCCTTCAGCAGGCGCACGAGGTCGGCCTGCTTGCGCACGCCGCCGCTGCGCAGCAGCCGGGTGATGGCGCTGCGGCGTTCCGCGAGGTGCTGGTCGGTGGTTGAATGCATAACTAGTCGCGCATTATGCATAAAAATGCAACCACTTCAAGAGGACCGGGAGGCGCGCGCCTCGCGCTGTTCAGGCCATGTGACGGGCGAGGAAGGCCTCGAGGGCGGCGAGGGCGACGGGCTCGTCGAGCCGCGCCGGGTGGCCGCGACGGGGCACGGTCACGCACGCGAGGTCCGGCTTCGTCGCCTGCATCCGCTCGCAGGTGGCGGCCGTGAGCACGTCGGACGTTGCGCCATGCACGACGAGGGTCGGCATCGACCGCAACCGCGCCCAGATCTCCCAGAGATCCACCGGGACCGCGGTCCGGCCGCTGCGCAGCGCATCGCCGATCCGCGGATCGTAGTCGGCCACGATGTGCCCGGCCGCGTCCTCGCGATACCCGGCGCGGGCGTAGGCGAGCCAGTCCGCGTCGGTGAATTCCGGGAAGGCGCCGCCGGAGTTCGCCTTCGTCTCCGCGACGGCATCCTGCCAGTTCGCGTGCGGGTGCGATCGACCGGCATAGGCGGCGATGCGCGCGCGGCCCGCAGCACCTATCCCGGGACCCACATCGTTCAACACGATGCAGGCGATGGCCGCGGGCACCTGTGCGCCGAGCAGCATCGCGACGAGTCCGCCGAGCGAGGTGCCGATGAGGCCGACGCGCCCGTCCGTGTGCATGCCGATGAGCTGCAGCATGTCCTGTGCGTACATCCCGGGCTCATAGTTCGCGGGGTTCGTGTCCCACTGCGAGCGGCCACGCCCGCGAAGGTCCGGTGTCAGCACGCGGTGGCGCGCGGCCAGGCGACGCGCGAGCGCCTCGAAGTCGCGCGAATTGCGCGTGAGCCCCGGCAGGCACAGCACCGTGCCGGCGGCGGACGCCGAGGTGTACTCCCGACAGAAAAGCTGCAGGCCATCGCTGGCAGGACAGGTGAATTCGCGATACCGGATGTTCATTGGAGTGCAGTTGTCCACCGGCGCGCCGCCCGTACACGACGACCCGCGTACCCTGCGGGCGATCGCTATTTCTCGACTGTGTACACGAGATCCGCGCTCTGCACCGCGCCCGACTCGAGCTTCACGGTCCAGTCGTCGCCGAGCGTGTAGCGCATCTTGATCGTGTTGATCGCCTCGGTGAGGCTCACGCCGTAGCTGACGTACAGGCGCGGCGTCAGGTACTTGCCGAGCACGAGCGAGGTCTCGTTGCTGAGCGTCGACTCGAGGCTGATGTCCTCCAGGCCGACATATTCGCCGAGCTGTTGCGCGAGGATCGCGCCGCCCTGCACGGCGAACGGGTTGCTGCGTCGGGTGGCGCCGTTCGAATCCTGCGCCTGCACCGATTCGAGCGAACCACCGGCGATCAGCAGCGAGAGGATCTGCGACTGCGGGATCTGCGGATCGGAGAACAGTGTCAGGCGTGGCGAGCGCAGCGTGCCGCGCACGTTCGCCCCCGCGGTCACGTCGGGGAACTCGCGGCTCGCGCGGATATCGATGCCGGGGTCGGCGATGGGCCCGTTGTTGAAAATCAGCTTGCCGCGCTCGATGTCGAGCCGTCGGCCGAACGCAATGTACTTGCCCTCGGCGATCGACAGCTCGCCCGTGCCCCGCGCGGTGTCCTCGCCCTCGGTGCTGACCACGAGTGCGCCGGTGAGCCGACCCGACAGGCCGTAGGTATCGATCGTGACGCGGTCGCCGAGCACGAGCTTCACTTTCGTCGCGACGACGAACTGCTTCGATGCGTCGACCGGGCGCTCGCCGACGACGCGCTCGTCGGCCGACGCGAATACCGCGCCCGTGATGTCCGCGGGGTCGAGCCGCGCATTCGGCACGACGACTTCGCCGGTCACGTCGATGCGGCGCCCGTCGATGCTGAACGTGAGGTCGGGCGATGCGAACATGCGTGCTTCCGGCACATTCACGACACGCAGGTTCGTCCCCTGCATGCGGATCTGGCCGTGGGGCAGGCCGTCCTGCCAGCGCAGGCGGCCCGATGCGCGCGCGGTGCCGTCGCCGGCCGTGAGCGAGCCGTCGAGCGAGAGCGTGTTGTTCGCGAGCTGCGCATCGAGCGTCACGGCACGCAGCGGCAGATTCACCTGGTAGAAATCGAGTTCGCCGTCCCGCACGGACAGCGTGCCGCCGAGGCGCGGAGCGCCGAGCGTGCCCGAGAGCCGGATATCCGCGGCGAGCCGACCGGCCGAGCGATCGACCGCGGAGACGAGCACTGCAATGAAGCCGAGGGAGTCGGTTTCGAGGCTGACATGCCCGGCGAGTGGCCAGTCACGCCAGGCATCGCCGCTGCGCGTGACGACGGCATGGCCGAGCAGTCCGCCCGAGCGACCCGCATCGAGTTTCGCGTCGACGACGATCCCGCTGTCATTTGCGGAGCCGACGATCGTGCCGCCGCCGAGCTCGGTGACATCTTCCCGCTTGTTCGCGAGGCGCCGCCGTGTGCGCGCACCGCGCAACTCGACGTTGAGGTTCCCGCGCCAGCGCTCGCCTGCCCTGGCGCCTGCGGCCGCGTCGAGGTTGACGGTGCCCTCGTAGGTGACGCCCGGCGTAAGGCCCGCCGTGAACGTGCTGACGGGCAGGTCCTTCGCGGACAGTGTGAGCGCCCACTCCGCGGGAGTGCGCTTGCCGCTTGCACAGAAGGTCGCGGATGCACCCCGCAGGCAGGTCGGCTCGAGCTGCAACAGGTTCGGGCCCCACGCGAGATTCGACGGTCCGGCGAGGTGCAGCGCCGCCTCGGCGCCGTTCTCGAGATCGAGACCTGCGATGGCGAGCTGCCAGGATCGGCCGCGATAGCTGCCGGTGCCGCGTGCGTTGATGGCGAGCGGCGCCGATGCAGTCGACAGCCGCACGTCGTGCCGGTCGGTCGTGCCCGCCGCCGCGAGCGTGAATGCGTCGAGATGGCGCGAGCCGAACGTGAGGCCCCGGGCCTGCAGGCGGACATCGAGCGGCGCGCCCGCGATCGCGCTGAACCTGACGTGCCCGTCGATGCTCGCGAGCGAGGCATCGCGCATGGCGATGCCCTCGCCGTGCAGGGTCGTGTCGATCACCGGTGCGTCGGACGACCCCGCGAGCGTACCGCGCGCCGCGAGCCGGCCGCGCGCGGCGCGATCGATCACGCCGAGATCGTCGGCATCGAGATCGAAGCGCAGGTCATAGCGGTGCGGCGCCAGGGCGCCGTCGAGCCGCGCATGCGCAGTACCCGCCCGTACGTCGACGTCGTCGAAGGTCAACTGTTCGCCGCGGCGAGTGATGCGGCCACGACCCGTCGCGCGTTCGCCCCGCAGTACACCGGTGAGGCGCGCGATGAGGAGATCCGCGGATCCGGCCGGCGTGAAGCCCTCGCCGCTCGCGTCGAGGTCGAAGCTCACGCGCCCGGGAAGGCGCGCATCGACGAGCCCGGTGTCGAGCGCAGACACGCGACCGGCGACTTGCCAGGTCTCGCGAGGCTGCCAGGCGACAGCCGCGCGCAGTTCGGCGCGCCCTCCGTAGCCATCGACGCGCAGGCTGTCGGCATCGAGCCGGTCGCCGTCGAGGCGCCCATCGAGCGCCGCGCGCACGGCGGCGAAGTCCGCGACCTGCACGGCGCCGCTCGCCGTGAGTGCAAAAGGCATCTCGCCGCGCAGGCGGTACTCGCCCTGCGCGCTGCGCGCCGCGGGGGTCTCGCCCGCGAGCGGCCAGCGGAAATCGTTCCAGCGGCCCGACAGATCGAGCCACGGACCATTGTCCTCGATGCGGATGCGCCCCGCCGCCGTTGCTCTCGCCCCGGAGCCCTGGTGGCGAAACTCCGCGCGGCGGATCGCGAGCGTGTGCGCCGCGTACTTGCCGTTGAAGGCGACGTCGAACGGGCCCGCGGCGAGGCCGTGCGGCGTCAGTATGCCGCTTGCGACGATGCCGTCTGCGTCCACGGTGACGTCCACCGGGCCGTCGATGTCGCCGAGTACGCGGCCGCCCCCGAAGGCCGCCAGGTCGAACTCACTCACCTGCGCGTGCCCGGAAACCTTCCAGTCGCTCGTCAGGTTTTCCGCGGCGCCGGTCACCTCGGCACGAAACGGTGCGGTCAGGTCGCCCTGGATCGCGAGCCGGTCGAGGTCCCCGTTGCCGGTGAAGTTCGCGACCCAGCGGGTGTCCCTCGGCGCCTGCCACTCGGCGTGGCCGCTCGCGTCGATGCGCATCGGGTCCGCGGCTCGCAGGATCCCGTTCGCCGACACCTGCATGCCCTGGAACTCCGATGTCGCGTAGAAGATGCGGATCGAGCGGTGGCGCACGACGCCGCTCGCGTGCGCCGCGACGAAGTCGACGCGCTCGCCGCGCGGTGCGACGATCGTGACGAGGCCTGCGCTCGCATCGCCCGCGTCGATGCGCAGCAGGCGCGGCAGGAAGCGCGGGGTCGACTTCGGCGGGGGCGTCGCGCGCGCGCGTACCTCGATCAGTACGCTGCGCGCACGCGCGACCGGTACGTCGATGGTCTGCCACAGCAGCGGGGCGATCGCGAGTTGCGCGTGCGCAGCCTCCACGACCAGGTGCACGCGCTCGTGCGTGAGTTCGAAGCGCGCGACGTCGAATCCGCCCGCGATCGTGCCGCGCACGCCCTGGATCTGCATCGTGACGGGGCCGACCCTGTGCGGGACGCGCGCGACGATCATCGCGAGCCCCTCGGGAGTGAACGCGAGGTAGTAGAGGAGGGCGAATGGCAGTGCGCACAGGATCGCTGCGACGACGACGATCGTGAGCGTGATCGGGCGCGCCATCAGAGCTTCGGCGAGAAATTGATGTGCAGCCGCGGGGAGGCGCCGCTCACCGAGAGTGCCTGCGCGATGTCGAAGCCCACGGTCGCGATCGGCAAGCGGAAGCGCAGGCCGATGCCCGCGGAGTACTCGAGCCCCGCGGAGAAGCTGTTGAAGGCATTGCCGGCATCGACGAACACGGCGATGCCGAGGTTTCTCGGCAGGTCGCGGATCACCTCGACGGTGCCGGCCACCATGTGCCTGCCGCCGGTCTTCTCGCCGTTCGCATCGACCGGCGACAGCTCGTTGAAATCAAAGCCGCGCACGCTGCGGTCGCCGCCGGCGAAGAACCGCTCCGAGCCCGGTACGCCGTTGAAGTCGTCGGCCCATGTGGTGCCGAACTCGGCCCGCAGCAGCAGGTGCCAGATACGCGCGAAATCGATCACGCGTTCGCCGGAGGCCATGAACTGCAGGTAGTCGGTCTGGGCGCCGAGCCCGGTGCTCGAGCCCCGCAGCTCCGCGTACAACTGGCGGCCGAACAGCGGTTCGCCGAGGTAGCCCTTCGGCACCGAAGCGACACTCACGCCCGGGATCAGGAGCCAGGTCTCCGTGCGGGTCGTCGCGTCTTCGGTGATGGCATTCACGAGTCGCGTGTAATAGACACGTTGCCAGCGGTGCGGCACGCGCGTGATGCTCGCACGCGCCTCGGTGTTGTACGTATCGAGGTCCGCGAGGATCTGGTGCTCCCACGTGCCCTCGAGTTCGAATTTCTCGAGCGCGGGGTCGCCGATCGGCCAGATGTAGCGACCGGAGATCTTCTGCGAGATCTCCGCGAGCTTGAATTCGGCGCGGAAGCGGTGGCCGTAGCTGTTGACGAGGCGGTTGTCCCAGCTGATCGTGGCCCGCGCTTCGGTATCGGTGGCATAACCGACGCCGAATGACCAGCGCGAGCGCCGGTTCGGCGTCGCCGCGATGCGGATCGGTACCGTGAGAGTCGTCCTGTCGCGCGGCTGCGGCAGAACCTGGACCGATGCGAAGTACTGGCTGTCGTCGAGCGCGAACTGGGTGCGCAGCAGTTCGGCCGCGTCGTAGGGCTGGCCCTCCCGGTAACGCAGATACTTGCGCATCAGCTCGGGACGTATCACGTCCTGCGCGATGTCGGTCGCGCCGAACCTGTACCGTTCGCCGGTCTCGAAGTCGATGAACACGCTCGCCGTGTGGTTCGGCGGGTCGACCAGCAGTTCGTGGCGCGTGAGGGCAGCGTCGAGATAGCCGTAGGCGGCTGCGCTTCTCTGCAGGTTGCTCTTCAATTCTTCATACGCCTGGTGCTGCAGCTGCGAACCCTCCTTGAGCGGCAGGTGCTCGAGGATGTCGCGAAACACCGGGTCCCCGGCGCGCGGCCCGGTGATGCGCACTTCGACCTTGTCGAGCATCACGGGCTCGCCGGGCACGATGTCGATCTCGACGCGCCAGTCCTCGCCGTTCGGCCGGGCCTCGACCTTCGATTCCACGGCGGGCTCGTAATAGCCGAATGGCCGCAGCGCCGCTTTCACCTCGCGCTCGACCCGTTCGTGCAGGCGCTCGATCGTGTCGGCGCGCAGCCGGTCGCGGGTCTTGTAGCGTTCGAATGACAGATAGGCGAGCACGTTCTGCCGCACGTCGCCCTCGACACCCTTTACTTCGATGTCGATATCGGCCCGTGCCGATGCGCATGCGAGCGCGGTCAGCACGAGCAGGCAGCAGCGCGTGTGGATACTCGTCAGGAACTCGCGGCAAGGTCCTAGCATTGCGCCCGGGCGGTCGACGGATGGCAGAGTTTAATCAGAGTTGTGCACGGGCGGGCGGGTTCCCGGCCGGCCATTCGCCCGGTGCCAGCCGCCAGGACGCGACCCCGGTCGCCTGCCCGTTTTCGCCGAAGCGGTGCTCCTCGATGGCGACGCTGTCATCGTGACCGATCGCGAGGACCGTGGAGCAGCGGGTCCCGTAGCCGCTGTGCACGACGAAGGGCGCCGACAGGGCCCGTTCCCACTCCGGGGTGAGCTCCGTGTCGGGCACGTCTCCGTCATGTGCGGGCTCACGGTCGGCGAGCAATTCGAACAATGAGGGGAGACCTGCGTCCGGCGCTTCGAGCCAGCGCGCGAGTCCCCTGCGCACGCGCAGGACCTTGGGCCACGGCGAGTCGAGAAAATGATTCGCGAGACCGTAGACGCCGGGCGCCAGCGGGCGCGCAAATCCGTCCGCACGGTTCGACGCGTACCAGAGCGCGTCGTGATCGGCGAGCAGCAGGTTGAACCCGGCGTAGGCCGCAGCGCTCGCCGCGAGCGACGCTGCGTAGTGTTCGGGGTCCCCGGTCAGCGCCAGCCATCGCGGTATCAGCGCGCCGCGTGTCGGCGCACCGGCAGGCCGGCGGACCATTTCGCGGAAATTCGTCACCACACCGAAGCGCCGGGCGGGATCGATGCCGAGCCAGGTGCCGCCCGCCTCGAGGTCGCGGCCTGCGAGGATCGGCGGGTCCGGCCACGGCGCGAGCGGCGCAGCCGGCCGTGCATGGTATTCGTCGCGGTTGGCCGCCACGACCAGCCGATACCGCGGATGCATCCGCCAGGCGAGTACGAGCAGGCACATCGGCGTCAGCGCGCCGGGCGCGTGAGCCGGCGCGCGACACGCACGCCGGCCCAGATGACGAGAACGACGAGGGCCGCCGCGATCACGGGCGCCGCGATCGCGAGCACCGCGAGCACGATCGATCCGCCGAGTTCGCCCGTCGCGATGCTGCTGTTGCCGAGGCCTCCGGTGAGCGCGGTGGACTTCGCGCGCACGAGCGCGGTCACGCCCTGCGTGAGTCCCGCAATGCCTCCGCCGGCAATCACCGCCGTGGTCCATTTGACGATCGGCGGCAGGTCGGCCATCACCGCCGCCGCGACCACTGCGCCCGCGACCACCGCTGCCGGCGTGGCGATGGCATCGAGCAGGTTGTCGACACCCGGCACGTAGTATGCGAGCACTTCGAGCACGGTCGCGACCGTGAGCATCACGAGCGCCGGCGTGCCCGCGAGCCACTCGAACGACGGCGCGAGCGCGAGGTGCCCGGTCGCGGCCGCGATGCTCACGATCAGGAACGGCAGGAAGATGCGCAGCCCGGCCGCCGCCGCGAGGCCGATGCCGAGTGCGATCGAGAGCAGTGTCGTCGGCAGTTGCGGGTCCATCAGCGTGTGCCGAGCTGCGCGAGCGGCGTGGGCCAGCCCTGATCGAACCACGTCTCGATCAGCCTGAACGAGATCGAGCCGCGCGCACCGACGACCGGATGGCCGGCGGCGATGTCGGCGCGCGTGAACCACTGCGCGTCCTCGAGTTCCGAGTCGCGGCGCACGATGTCGCGGCTCGTCGCGACGGCATGAAAGCCGAGCATCAGCGACGACGGGAACGGCCATGGCTGCGAGGAGTGATAGGTGATCTCGCCGAGCGCGATGCCCGTCTCCTCCATGACCTCGCGCGCGACCGCATCTTCCACGCTCTCGCCCGGCTCGACGAAGCCCGCGATCGTCGAGTAGCGCCGCCTCGGCCAGCTCGCCTGCCGCCCGAGAAGGGCGCGGTCGGCGTCGGTCACGAGCACGATGATCGCCGGATCGATGCGTGGAAAGAGTTCCTGGCCGCAGGCGGCATTCGAGCACGTGAGCAGGTGGCCGGCGCGTGCCGGGCGGGTCGGTTCGCCGCACGCTCCGCAGTAGCGGTGGCGCGCACGCCAGACCGACAGAGCGCGCGCATAGGCGAGGAGGCCCGCCTCGCGTTCAGGCAGTTCCGAGGACAATGGGCGCAGTTCCTCGTAGCGTGCCCCGGGGGTCGCCGATGGATCGACGGCGCTCGCCTCGTCCTCGACCAGCACGCAGCGTGCGCCGTCGAACCAGCCGAGCAGCACCGCCTGGCGTTCCTGCACCCATGCGATGCGCGGATCGTCGCCGCCGAGGAATGCGACGTGGGGCGCCGGCTCGTGCACGACGAGGTGCGCGGTGCCGCGCGCGACGATGTAGCGCGTCGTCGCATCCCGCCGCGCGGTTTCGAACCATGCGGCATCCTCGCGCGCGAGTGCATTGCGATCGAGATAGGGCCCCGCGAAGAGGTTCTGTCGCTTGTGCTGTGGCATGAGGGCGCCGGTCCGACGCCCATTATAAGGTGTCGCCGGCCCGGCCCTCGCCGGTTCAGCCCTCGCCGACGCGGCCGAGGCGCGCGGGCGCCGGGGA
>JABAQU010000021.1 GCA_019187185.1 Steroidobacteraceae bacterium
GCGTCCTGCGCGCGGCGGCCGGCGACGACCTCGCCGCGCGCGTGCGCAGCTACGCCGCGGCGGGCGCGGCGGCGGTGTCGGTGCTGACCGAGCCGAGCCGCTTCGATGGGGCGCTGGCGCATCTCGTCGACGCGGCCGGCGCGCTCGCAGCGACGCACGTGCCCGCGATGCGCAAGGATTTCCTCGTCGACCCGTACCAGGTCATGGAGGCGCGCGTCTCGGGTGCCGGCGGCGTGCTCGTGATCCTGCGCATGCTGCCGCGCGCGCAGGTGACGGCGCTGCTGCAGACGGCGGCGGCGCTCGGCCTGTTCGTGCTGCTCGAGGCATTCGACGAGGCCGATCTCGACCAGGCCGGGGAGCTCCTTGCCGGCGCGACGCGCGATCCAGCCGCGCCGGTCCTCGTCGGCCTCAACTGCCGCGATCTCGCGACGCTCGAGATCGTGCCCGGTCGCCTCGAGGCGCTGGCGCCCCGCCTGCCGCGTCACCTGCCGCGCGTCGCGGAGAGCGGGCTCGATACGGCAGCGGATGCCGCACGACTCGCGGCGGCGGGTTACGACGTCGCACTCGTCGGCAGCGCGCTGATGAAACACGCGGCGCCCGGCGAGCTGATCGGCGCGATGCTCGCCGCGGGTCGCCGCGCTCGCGCGGAGGGTGCGCTGCGTGGCTAGCGGCGCGCTGTGGGTCAAGATTTGCGGGATGACGACGCCCGAGGCGGTTGGCTGCGCGCTCGATGCGGGAGTCGATGCCCTCGGCTTCGTGTTCGCGCCTTCCGTACGCCGCATCGACCCGGCGCGGGCGGCTCGGCTCGCCGCGCCGGCGCGCGGGCGCGTGCGTTGCGTGGCCGTGATGCGGCATCCCGATGCGGACGCAGTCGCCGCGGTCCTCGCGGACTTTCGGCCCGACGTGCTGCAGACCGATCTCGAGGACTTCGCGGGTCTCGGGCTGCCCGCGACCCTCGAGCGGCTGCCCGTGCTGCGCGCCGGCTGCGACCTGCCGGAGACCGTGCCCGCGCGCGTACTGTTCGAGGGCCCGGTGAGCGGCGCGGGGCTCGTGACGGACTGGGCAAGTGCCGCGGCGCTGCGTGCGCGCAGTGTCGAACTCGTACTCGCCGGTGGGCTCGACGAGCGCAATGTCGGCGCGGCGATCCGTGCGGTGCAACCCTGGGGTGTCGACGTGTCGAGCGGCGTGGAGAGCGCGCCGGGCACGAAGAGCGCGGAGAAGATTGTGCGTTTCGTGGCGGCCGCGCGCGCCGCCCATCGGGAGAGCTGAAGGAATGACCGCCATGACCGAACAGGATCGCCGCCAGCTGCTCGACGCCGAGATCGCCGGGGTCTTCCCCGATACGCGCGGACGTTTCGGGCCGTTCGGTGGTCGCTACATACCGGAAACACTGATCCCCGCGATCGAACGGCTCGAGGCGGGCCTGCGCGCACACCTCGGCACTGCGGATTTCGAGCGCGAACTCGCCGACGAACTGCGCAGCTGGGTCGGGCGACCGACCGCGCTCACGCACGCGCGCCGCCTCGGTGCGCGCTGGGGCGCCGAGGTGTGGCTGAAGCGCGAGGACCTCGCGCATACGGGCGCGCACAAGATCAACAACGCGATCGGCCAGGCGCTGCTCGCGAAGCGTCTCGGCGCGCGCCGGGTCGTCGCCGAGACCGGCGCCGGGCAGCACGGCGTCGCGAGCGCCGCCGCGTGTGCGCGTGTCGGCCTGCCTTGCACGGTCTACATGGGTGCGCTCGACATGGAGCGCCAGGCGCCGAACGTCGGGCGCATGCGCCTGCTCGGTGCACAGGTGGTACCCGTGACCGAAGGAGACCGGACGCTTCGCGCGGCGGTCGACGAGGCGCTTCGCGACTGGGTGGCCGATCCGCTCGGCACGTACTATCTCCTCGGCTCCGCGATCGGGCCGCATCCCTATCCTTACCTCGTGCGGCAGCTGCAGACGATCATCGGCCGCGAGGCGCGTGCGCAGATGCTCGCCGCCGCGGGCGGCCTGCCCGATGCGCTGATCGCCTGCGTCGGCGGCGGCTCGAATTCGATCGGCCTCTTCCATCCGTTCCTCGCCGATGCCGCAGTCGAGATCATCGGCATCGAGGCGGGCGGGCATGGCCGCGCGCTCGGCGAGCATTCCGCGACCCTCGCGCTCGGCCGCCCCGGCATCCTGCAGGGCGCGTACTCGATGCTGCTGCAGGACCCGGACGGGCAGATCCAGGAAACGCATTCGATTTCCGCCGGGCTCGACTATCCGGGGGTCGGTCCGGAACATGCACTGCTGCAGGCCGTGGGGCGCGTGCGCTACGAAGTCGCGAGCGACGACGAAGCGCTCGCCGCGGTCAAGGAATGTTGCGAGAACGAGGGCATCCTGCCCGCGCTCGAGAGCGCGCACGCGCTCGCGGGCGCGCGGCGCTGGGCCGCCGCGCATCCCGGCAAGCGGATCCTGATCGGGCTCTCGGGACGGGGTGACAAGGACATGCCGACGCTGCAACGCACGCTGATCGCGGACATCGAAGCGGGGCGCGCATGAGCGCCGCGACGCGGGAGAATGCGCCGCATGCGCGCATCGAAGCGGCGATCCGGGCGGCCGGTGCGCGCGGCGTACCGGCACTCGTCGCCTTTCTGACGGCGGGGTATCCGCGCCGCGAGCGCTTCCGCGCCGACCTCGCCGCTGTGGCGAGCGCCGCCGATGTGGTCGAGATCGGCGTGCCGTTCACCGACCCGATGGCCGACGGCGTGACGATCCAGCGCTCGAGCCGCGATGCGCTCGCGCAGGGTGTGACGTTGCGCTGGATCCTCGCGGAACTCGCGGCGATGCCGCCCGTCGCCGCTCCGCTGCTGCTGATGAGCTATCTCAATCCGCTGCACGCGTTCGGCTACGCGGAGCTCGCCGCGGCCGCCGAGCGCGCGCGCATCGCCGGATTCATCGTGCCCGACCTGCCGTTCGACGAGGGCGGTGCGCTGCGCGAGGCGCTCAAGACGCGCGGCCTCGCGCTCGTGCAGATGGCGACGCCCGTCACGACCGCGGAGCGGCTCGCGAAGGTCTGCGCGGCGAGTCGCGGTTTCGTGTACGCGGTGACGATGACCGGCACGACGGGCCGCCATGTGGCGGTACCGGACGATGTCGTCGCCTACCTCGACCGCGTGCGTGCCGCGGCGCGCGTGCCGGTGTGCGCCGGCTTCGGCATCCGCTCGGCGGAGCAGGTGGCGCGGCTCGCCGGACATGTGGACGGTGTCATCGTCGGCTCGGCGCTCGTCGAGGTGCTCGAGCGCGGCGAGGATCCGGCCGCCTGGTTGCGGGCGCTGCGGCCCGCCACCGCATGACGCATCGCCCGAACCCGAGCCCGTCAATCGGGCTCGCGGCATTGCTCGCGTTCCTGTCGATGCTGAGCCCGTTCTCGCTCGACACGTTCTTCCCGTCGTTTCCCGCGATCGCTCAGCAGTTCTCGCTCACGGCGGTCGAGCTGCAGCAGACCATCACCGTCTATCTCGTGCCCTACGGGTTCACGCTGCTGCTCCACGGGCCGTTGTCGGACGCCTACGGGCGCCGGCGCGTGATCCTCGCCGGCGTGTCGCTCTACACGCTCGCCTCGCTCGCCTGCGCCCTGGCGCCGGGTTTCGGCACGCTGCTCGCGTTTCGCGCGATGCAGGGCGCGACGGCGGGCGCCGGCATGGTCGTCGCGCGCGCCGTGGTGCGTGATCTCTACGCCGGGCACGAGGCGCAACGACTGATGTCGCTGATCACGATGCTGTTCGGTTTCGCGCCGGCGGTCGCGCCGGTGATCGGTGGCTGGATCCACGTCTGGTTCGGCTGGCGCGCCGTGTTCCTGTTCCTCGTGCTGCTGGGACTGGCGATGGTGCTCGTCAGCTGGTGGCGCCTGCCCGAGACGCATCCGCCGGAGCGCCGTTTCGCGTTGCAGTTCGGCTCGCTGATCAGGCTCTCGTGGCGCATCGCGTCGCACCGCGAGTTCCTGCTGCTCTCGCTGGCGGTCGGCCTGCACTTTGCATCGGTGATCGCCTACATCGGCGCGGCGCCGGCGATCGTGCTCGACCGCTGGCATCTCGGCGAGACGCAGTTCGCCATGCTGTTCCTGCCGGTGATCGGCGGCTTCATCGCCGGCGCATTCACATCGGGGCGCATGGCGGGGCGCGTGTCGCCGCGGACGCAGTGCCAGACTGGCTTCGTGATCTCGGCGGCGGCGGCACTCGTGACGAGCGCCGCGCTCGCGTTGGCGCCTTCGGTGCCGGTCCTCGCCCAGCAGGTGCTCATTTTCGCCGTGGCCTACGGCGTACAACTCGTCGGACCGATCATCACGCTGCGCCTGCTCGATCTCTTCCCCGACACGCGCGGCGCGGTGTCGTCGGTGCAGGGATTCGTCGCGATCATGATCATGGCCGTGACGATGGGTGCGGTGGTCCCGGCCCTGCACGGCTCGTTGCTGCTGCTCGCACTCGGGGCCCTCGGTGGCGCCCTGGCCGGCTGGGGGCTGTGGCGCGTGGCGTGGGCGGCCCCTTCGCGGTAGATTCGACCCGGGCCGGTGGGGGAGCCGGCGAGGGGGCTATGCAAGACCTCGACGTCATTACCGTCGCGAACCGCTTTCGCGGCCCGGACACGTCCGCCAACGGCGGCTACTTTGCGGGTCTCGTCTCGGCGCGGTCGACAGGCCCGGTCACGGTACGGCTCCTCGCGCCACCACCGCTCGACGAGTCGATGATCGTGAGGCGCGACGGCATGGTGCTGCGCGTCTCCTGCGGTGATACGGCCATCGCCGAGGCGCGCGCAATGGACAGCGGCTTGCCGTCACCGCCCGCGCCGCCGTCCTACGAGGCGGCGCTCGAGGCGTCGCGCCACTACAGCGGCTTTCAGCGCCACGACTATCCGGAATGCTTCGTCTGCGGCACGCGCCGCGAGCGGGGCGATGGGCTGCGCATTTTCGCGGGGCCGCTGGGAGACGGCCTCGTCGCTGCCCCCTGGGTGCCGGACGCCTCGCTCGCGGGCGACGACGGCAAGGTCGCCGGCGAGTACATGTCGGCGGCGCTCGATTGTCCCGGCTGTTTCGCCGCGCAGGTCGAGCGGCCGATGCTGCTCGGCGAATTCACGGTCCATGTCGACCGGCGCGTGCACATCGACGAGCCGTGCGTGGTGATCGGCTGGCGCCTCGGCTCGAGCGGTCGCAAGCATGTCGTCGGCACAGCGCTGTTCGACGAGGACGGCGAACTGTGCGCGCGGGCGCTGGGGCTCTGGATCGAAGCACGGACGTAGGCTGCGAGACGCGCCTGAGGTGCCGCCCGCGCCACGGCATCGACATCCCTCTCCTCGCGGGTCGAGCGCACCGCCTGCGGCGGCGTGCCCTTGACACGGCGGCGCTCGGCGCATTGTGTCGAGGCAGCGGGAGCGCAGGTGGTCGCCTCGCTCTGACCGCCGAGTCTCGGCGCTCTCCACGCTCGTCGACGGATGTCGATGCCGTGGCGCGGGCGGCGGCTCAGGGCCGTCGCGTCACGAGGGCGAGGAGCGTTGCGACTGCGACCAGCGCCCAGCCGGGCCACGCGGGGTCCCGGTCGAGCGCGAGCCAGACGATGCCGCCGAGGAGGGCGGCCGCGGCGAACAGCATGCCGTCGCGCCGTCGTTGCGTGCGCTCGATCGCCCGGTGCAGCTCGTCGACGCCGCGCGCCTCCACTTGCAGGCGCAGCGAGCCGTCCCGTGCGTGCTGCACGGCGCCGTTGATCAGCGGCGGGAGGCTGCGCAGCGCCGAGACGATCTCCGGCAGTTGCGTGCGCAGGCTCCTGATGAGCTGGCGCCCGCTCACCCGCTCGCGCATCCAGGCGCGCAGGATCGGGCTCGCGGTCGCAAACACGTCGAGGTCGGGATAGAGTTCGCGCCCGAGCCCCTCGATGTTGAGCAGCGTCTTCTGCAGCAGGATCAGCTGCGGCTGGATGCGCATGTCAAAGCGGCGCGAGATCTCGAACAGCCGCAGCAGCACCGTGCCGAAGGAAATGTCCTTCAGCGGCTTCTGGAAGATCGGCTCGCAGACCGTGCGCACGGCCGATTCCATCTCGTCGACCCGCGTGTCGGGCGGCACCCAGCCCGACTCGAGGTGCAGTTCCGCGACGCGCCGGTAATTGCGGTCGAACACCGCGAGGAAGTTCTCGGCGAGGTAATGCTGGTCGCGCGGATCGAGGGTGCCGACGATGCCGAAATCGATCGCCGCGTAGCGCGGATGGGCCGGGTCGTCGACCAGCACGAAGATGTTGCCCGGGTGCATGTCGGCGTGGAAGAAATTGTGCCGGAACACCTGTGTGAAGAAGATCTCGACGCCGTTCACGGCGAGCGCACGGATGTCGGTGCCCCGGGCGCGAAGCTGCGCCATGTCGCTGATCTGGATGCCGTGGATGCGCTCCATCACCATCACGTCGGTGCGGCAGAGGTCCCAATGGACTTCCGGCACATACAGGAGGTCCGAGCCCTCGAAATTGCGCTTCAGTTGCGAGGCATTGCCGGCTTCGCGCATCAGGTCGAGCTCGTCGAGGACGGTCTTCCTGTACTCCTGCACCACCTCGACGGGCCGTAGCCGCCCACTGCCCTTCCACCACCGCGCGGCGAGCGCGGCGAGCGTCTCGAGCACCTCGAGGTCACGTTCGATCACTGCCCGCATGCCGGGGCGCAATACCTTGACGACGACCTCGCGGCCGTCCTCGAGGTGCGCCACGTGCACTTGGGCGATCGATGCCGCGGCGAGCGGCGTCTCGTCGAAGCTCGCAAACACCGACGCGACGGGCCGGCCGTATGCCTTCTCGATGGTTGCGCGCGCGATCGCACCAGGAAACGGCGGCACGCGGTCCTGCAGTTTCGCGAGTTCGTCGGCGATGTCGAGCGGCAGCAGGTCGCGGCGTGTCGATACGGCCTGCCCGAACTTGACGAAGATCGGGCCGAGTTCCTCGAGCGCGAGCCGCAGCCGCTCGCCGCGCGATGCGCCGTGGCGCCGTTCGAACCAGGCCCATGGAGAGGCGAGGTGCAGGTAGCGCAGCGGGCGGTACAGGTGCGTGGCGCGCACGAAGTCGTCGAGCCCGTGCCGCACGAGCACGCGCTGGATCTCGATCAGCCGCGCGAGCACGCGCGCCTTCAACCTGACCCCGGCGGCGTGAGCTGTGCGATGCGCGCGGCGAGCCGGTCGATGTCCTCGCGGGCGCGGTCGACGTCGGCGAAGAACGCCTCCGCCTCGGCGCGCGGCACGAGGTCGGCGCGCTCGTACGCGAAATACTCCGCGACGTTGCGTGTGCCCGTGGCCGCGAGCCGGCGGCCAAACCGGAGCACGCCGCTCGCGGCGCGCCCGAGCCGATGGGCCGCGGCGTCGCCGACGAGCTGCGCCATCTCTTCCTCGATGTCGGGGCGAAGCAGGCGCACGAGCTCGCGAAACTGCTGCGCGAGCTGCGCATCGCCGTCGACCCGCACGCCGCCGCGGCGGATCACGCCTTCGGCGTCCGGGCCCGCGAGTGCGATCAGGTTGAGCGGCGTGCCGCGGAACTCCGCACCGGCCGCTTCGGCACTGGCCGCGCTCGCGCCGCTGCGTCGCAGCGTGAGCCGCTCACCGTCGCTGCCGAGCACGAAGCGCAGCGCGAGTCCGTCGATCGTGACCGCAATGTCCTTGCCGGCGAGTTCGCTGCACAGCGAACGGGCGCGCGGTGAACGCGGCAGGTTGCGGTTGAGCAGGCGCTCGGCAGCCTCGGTGAACATCGGCCGCGTCAGTAGCGGTAGCCACGGTGCACGGCGACGATGCCGCCCGTGAGATTGTGGTAGCGGCAACCCTCGAGGCCGGCGTCCCGCATCATCGCGAGCAGCGTCTCCTGGTCGGGATGCATGCGGATCGATTCGGCGAGATAGCGATAACTCGCCTCGTCCTTTGCGACGACACGGCCGAGCAGCGGCAGCAGCCGGAACGAATAGGCGTCGTACAGCGGGCGCAGCGCATCGGCCGGGCGCGAGAATTCGAGCACGATCAGCTGGCCACCCGGCTTCAGGACCCGCCGCATCGACGCGAGCGCCTTCGCCTTGTCGGTCACGTTGCGCAGCCCGAACGCGATCGTCACGCAGTGGAAACTGCCGTCGGCGAACGGCAGCTGTTCGGCGTTCGCCTGCACGCATTCGACGCCGCGCAGGTGCCCCGCGTCGATCAGGTGGTCGCGGCCGTGCGCGAGCATCGCGGCATTGATATCGGTCAATACGACGAGCCCCCGGGCACCGACCTGCTTCGCGAGCCCGAGCGCGATGTCGCCCGTGCCGCCCGCGACATCGAGCGCGACCTGCCCCGGGCGCAGCCCCGTCAACGACAACGCGAAGCGTTTCCACAGCCGGTGAACGCCGCCCGACATCAGGTCGTTCATCAGGTCGTAGTTGTCGGCCACCGAGTCGAAGACGCCGCGCACGCGACGCGCCTTGTCTTCGCGCCTGACGCGCTGATAGCCGAAATCGGTGGTGTTGTCTGTCGCGCTCGGGCTCAAATCCGGACCTCGTGTGGACGGCCATTCTAGCGCGCTGTCTTGCGCCGCAGTACGGACAGGAGCCGTGGAACGGGTGTTGCGTCTTTACAAGTCCGCGGAATATCGCAGACAATCCGCGCCACGTTCGAGCCCGCAAGGGCTGTCGATACGGGGGTCTGGGGGCCGGGCACTGCGAAGTTCCCGGCCCTTTTTTCCGTCATCACGCGTTATTGCGCTGTTTTCTGCGGCGACGACGTCTCGAGCTGCCGGCCGAGCTCGTGCAGGTACTTCCAGGTGTAGAGCCCCGTGTCGTGGCCGTCGTCGAACACGAGGCGCACGGCGTAGTGACCCACGGGTTCCACGGCATCGATCCGCACATTTTCCTTGCCGGTGACGGTGACCCGCTGGCCGCGCCCGTGGCCCTGCACCTCGGCCGACGGCGAATTGACGCGCAGGTACTCGAACGGCAGGTCGAAGGTGCGCCCGTCGTCGAAACTGACGGTGAGCAACCGCGACTTCCTGCGCAGGCGGATCAGGGAACAGGTCGGGCCGGCCATGGTGTGAGCCATTATCGCCCATCGCGTGCCCATTGCGTGCGTCGCCCGCCGTTCGCTTATACTCGATGGACGGCCGCCGCTCGTGGCGTCGTGGTTCCCGCACTGTCGAATGCCGCCCACCGATACGTCCCATCCGGACTACTACCATCGAGTCGTCGATTGCCAGTGGGCCTGCCCCGCGCACACCGATGTACCGGAGTACATCCGGCTGATCGCGCAGGGGCGATTCACCGACGCGTACATGGTGAATCGCCAGGCGAACGTCTTTCCCGGGATCCTCGGCCGCGTGTGCGACCGGCCCTGCGAACCCGCGTGCCGGCGCAGCCGCGTCGAGGACAAGCCGGTGGCGATCTGTCGCCTGAAGCGCGTCGCGGCGGACCACAAGGACGAGTTCGTGAGCCGGCTGCCGAAGATCCCGGCGGTGAAGAACGGCAAGCACGTCGCCTGCATCGGCGCGGGCACCGCATCCCTCACGGTCGCGAACGACCTGCTGCCGCTCGGCTATCGCGTCACGATCTTCGAGCAGTTCGGCGAACCGGGCGGCCTGATGCGCACCAACATCCCGTCGTTTCGCCTGCCGCAGGCAGTGCTCGACGAGGAGATCGGGGTGATCATCGGCATGGGAGCCGACCTGAAACTCAATCATCCCGTGAAGAGCATGCGGGAGTTGCTCGCGCATGGCGGATTCGATGCCGTGTTCGTCGGCTCGGGCGCACCGAAAGGCAAGGAACTGAAATTGCCGGGCCGGGAAGAGGGCGCGGCGAACATCCACATCGGCATCGAATGGCTCGAGTCGGTCGCCTTCGAGCACGTGAAGTCGATCGGCCGCGAGGTGCTGATCATCGGCGTCGGCAATACCGCGATGGACTGCTGCCGCACGTCGCTGCGCCTCGGTGCGCAGCACGTGAAAGTGATGGCGCGCAAGCCGCGGCAGTTCTTCAAGGCCTCGGACTGGGAACTCGACGACGCGGAAGAAGAGAACGTCGGCATCATCGTCAACCGCTCGCCGAAGCGCTTCGTGGTCGAGAACGGCCGGCTCACCGGCATGCTGTTCGACGTCATGGAATACGACCTCGACGGCGCGGGGCGCATCACGGCCGAGCGCGTCACCGGCGAGGAGTTCTTCGCAGCCGACGACGTGATCCTGGCGATCGGCCAGGAGAACGCCTTTCCGTGGATCGAGCGGGATCTCGGCATCGAATTCGACAAGTGGAGCGTGCCGGCGGTCGACCCCGTGACTTTCCAGTCGACGCGGCCGGGCGTGTTCTTCGGCGGCGACGCGGCGTTCGGTCCGAAGAACATCATCTGGGCCGTCGAGCACGGTCACCAGGCCGCGATCTCGATCCATCGGCATTGCCAGGGTGAAGCGGTGACCGAGCGACTCGCGCCGGGCGTCAATCTGCAGAGCCGCAAGATGGGCATGCACGAGTGGTCGTACAGCAACGACTACAACCCCGCCGAGCGACGGCTGATGCCGCACGTGTCGCTGAAGGAACGCTTCAAGAAACTCGACATCGAAGTCGAACTCGGTTACACGGCCGAACAGACCGCCGCCGAGGTGCAGCGCTGCCTCAATTGCGACATCCAGACCGTGTTCGAGGCGAAGCTCTGCATCGAATGCGATGCCTGCATCGACATCTGCCCGACCGATTGCCTGACGATCACCGCGGACGGCCCGGAGGCCGAGCTGCGCACGCGCCTGCGCGCGCCGGCGAAGAATCCCGACCAGTTGCTGTACGTGTCGGCGCCGCTGAAGCAGACCGGTCGCGTGATGGTGAAGGACGAGGACCTCTGCGTGCACTGCGGCCTGTGCGCCGAGCGCTGCCCGACCGCCGCCTGGGATATGCAGAAGTCGCACGTGGCGTGGCCGCACGCCGAGGATCAGCCACCATCATGCCAGCCGTCCCTGCCCAAGATCGCGTAAACGACTTCGCCATCAAGATCGCAACGGTGAATGGCACGGGCTCCGCCAGTGCCAACTCGCTGCTGATGAAGGCGATTTTCCGCAGCGGCATCCCCGTGATGGGCAAGAACTATTTCCCGTCGAACATCCAGGGGCTGCCCACCTGGTACGAGATCCGCGTCTCGCGCGACGGCCACGTCGCGCGCTCGGGCCGCGTCGACATCATGGTCGCGATGAATGCGGAGACCTACGGCAAGGACGTGCGCGAGGTCGCGGCCGGCGGTTACCTCATCTACGACTCGACCTGGCCGCGGCCGGCGCTGTTCGCCCGCGAGGACGTCACGGTGCTCGGTGTGCCGCTCGCACAGCTGTGCAACGAGAATTTCCACGGCGTGCGCACGCGCATCCTGATGAAGAACATCTGCTACGCCGGGGTGCTCGCGGCACTGCTCGACCTCGACCCCGCGCGACTTCGCGATCTGCTGGCGGAGACCTACGCGAAGAAGCCGCAGCTGGTGGACAGCAACATGAAGGCGATCCAGCTCGGCTACGACTACGCGAAGGCGCATTTCGCCTGTCCGTTGCCGCTGCACTGCCGGCCGATGGACAAGACCGCCGGGCACATCCTGATCGACGGCAACACGGCGACCGGCCTCGGCGCGATGTTCGCCGGCGCCACGGTCGCCGCGTGGTATCCGATCACGCCGTCGACGTCGGTGATGGACGCCTTCAAGAGCTTCTGCGAGAAGTGGCGTGTCGACCCGGCCACCGGCCGCAAGAGCTTCGCGTTCATCCAGGCGGAAGACGAGCTCGCCGCCATCGGCATGGTGCTCGGCGCATCGTGGAACGGCGCGCGTTCGTTCACCGCGACCTCGGGCCCGGGCATCTCGCTGATGAACGAATTCCTCGGCCTCGCGTACTACGCCGAGATACCTGCCGTGATCTTCGACGTGCAGCGCGTCGGCCCCTCGACCGGCATGCCGACCCGCACGCAGCAGTGCGACCTGCTGCTCTGCGCCTACGCGTCGCACGGCGACACGAAGCACGTGTGTCTCTATCCGGCCAATCCGGAAGAATGCTTCCATTTCGCGGTCGCGGCCTTCGACCTCGCCGAGCGACTGCAGACGCCCGTGATGGTGCTGTCCGACCTCGACATCGGCATGAACGACTGGATGTGCCGCGAAATCAAGTGGGACGACGGCTGGCAGGCCGACAGAGGCAAGGTGCTGCCGCTCGCGGAGATCGTCAAGCTCGAGAAGTTCCACCGCTTCCTCGACAAGGACGAGGACGGCATTCCGTACCGCACGCTGCCCGGCGTACACCCGAAAGCGGCGTACTTCACGCGCGGTTCGGGTCACAACCAGTTCGGCGCCTACACGGAGGACGCCACCGAGTACCAGATCGTCGTCGACCGCCTGGTGCGCAAGTTCCACACGGCACGCAGTTTCGTGCCTCGCCCGGTGATCGAGATGGCGGCGGGCCGCACCGACGTCGGCATCGTCGCGGCCGGCAGCAGCGACGGCGCGGTGCGCGAGGCGCTCGCCGTGCTCGCGGGCATGGGCGTGAGCGCGAACTACCTGCGCGTGCGTGCCTTCCCGTTCAACGACGAGGTCGACCGTTTCCTCGACAGCCACCGGCTCGTGTTCGTCGTCGAGCAGAACCGCGATGCGCAGCTGCGCTCGCTGCTGACGCTCGAAACGCCGGTCGACAAATCGAAGCTGCGCTCGCTGCTGCACTACAGCGGCCTGCCGATTTCCTCGAGTTTCATCATCGAGGGCGTGCTCGCCGAAGTGGCGCCGAAACCGCTGCGCTCGGTCGGTCCCGCCCACGGCGCCTGAGCGCGACGGAGCCTCGCCATGACCTTCATCCCGAAGCCGAAAGTCAGGAATCCCTCGCTGCCGCGCAACGACCTCGGTCTCACGCGCCGCGACTACGAAGGGGCGCTGTCGACGCTGTGCGCCGGTTGCGGCCACGACTCCATCACCGCGGCGCTGACCGAGGCGATCTGGGGCGAGTCGCTCGAGCCGCAGAACCTCGTCAAGCTCTCCGGCATCGGCTGCTCGTCGAAGACCACCGCGTACTTCGTCAGCGGCGGCCACGGTTTCAACTCGGTGCACGGCCGCATGCCGTCGATCGCCATGGGCGCCAATGCCGCGAACCGCAACCTGCATTACATCGGCGTCTCGGGCGACGGCGACACGCTGTCGATCGGGCTCGGCCAGTTCTGCCACGCGATCCGCCGCAACCTGAACATGCTCTACGTGATCGAGAACAACGGCGTGTACGGCCTCACCAAGGGGCAGTTCTCGGCGTCGGCGGACATCGGCTCGAAGGCGAAGAAGGGCGACGTGAACCGCCAGCCGCCGATCGATCCGGTGCTGCTCGCGATGAACCTCGGTGCGTCGTTCATTGCGCGCAGCTTCTCGGGCGACAAGGCACAGCTCGTGCCGCTGCTGCAGGCGGGCCTGCGACATCGGGGCTTTGCGCTGATCGACGTGATCTCGCCCTGTGTCACGTTCAACGACCACGAGGGTTCGACCAAGAGCTACGCCTATACGCGCGAGCACTACGAGCCGGTCGTGAATGCGGACTTCGTGCCGCTGCAGCGCGAGATCGTCGCCGACTACGCCCCGGGCGAGACGCTCCCCATCGTGATGCACGACGGCAGCCGCATCGTGCTGCACAAGGTCGCACGGGACTACGACCCGACCGACCGCGTCGCCGCAAGCGCCTACATCCAGGCGCGCCTGAAAGAGGGCGAGTTTCTCACCGGGCTCCTCTACGTCGACCCGACGCAGAAGGAATTCCACGAGCTGAACGATACGCCCGACGTGCCGCTCAACAGCCTCGCACCGGAAGTCCTGTCACCGGGCTCGAGGGGCCTCGAGCGGATCCTGGCGCGCTACCGGTGAGCCGCGGCGGGCTGCTAGACTCGCGGCCCTTCCAGCACGACCGGAGTGACTCATGGGCAAGGGTGATGGCCGCAGCCGCCGCGGCAAGATCTACAAGGGTTCGTTCGGCAAGACGCGCCCGAAGAAGCCTGCCGCGAAAAAGAAGGCGGCCGGCAAGTCTGCCCGGAAGTAGTCCCGTTCCTTCGCGCTGGTCACGCGCCCGCAGCGTTCGCGACGGGCGTGACCTTGCGCGCGGCGACCTCGCGGATCAGCTCGACCGCCGTGCGTTCACACGGCGGCAGTTCGATGTCGGCGGTGTCGAGCGGCGTCACGCGATCGCCCCACCGCACGAGGTGGGCGCAGAACGTGAGGCCGCCGCCGAACGCCGGTAGCAGCAGCCAGCCGCGTTTCGGCACGCGGCCTTCCTCGAGCGCCTCGCACAGGCCGACCGGTACGGTCGCGGACGACATGTTGCCGTAGCGATGCACGTTCGTGAACACGCGCTCCATCGGGATGCCGGTGCGCCTGGCGACCGCCTCGATGATCCGCAGGTTCGCCTGGTGCGGCACGGCGAGCTGGATATCGTCGGCCGTCAGCTCGCGCCTCGCGAGCGCAGCTGCGCACGCGTCGCTCATGCCGAGGACTGCGCGCTTGAAGATCTCCTGCCCCTCGAATTGCCATGAGGTGACGCCGTACAGGCGACCCTGGTTGGCGTAGGTGCCGCCCATGCCGTGGATACGCAGGATCTCGCGCGCGTCGCCGAAGCAGCCGAGCTTCTCGGCGAGGAGGCCCTGCTCGTCGTCGTTCGCCTCGAGCACGACCGCGGCGGCGCCGTCGCCGAACAGCACCGCCACGTTGCGGTCCGTCCAGTCCATGTACGGCGTGATGATCTCGGCGCCCACGACCACGGCATTGCGCACGACGCCGCCGCGGATCAGCGCGGTGGCGGTGGAGAGGCCGTACAGGAAGCTCGTGCACGCGGTATTGACGTCCATCGCGGCGCAACCCGCGGCGCCGATCCGCTGCTGCAGGCCCGACGCCATGTTCGGCACCTGGTCCTCGAAGCTGCAGGTGCCGAACACGATGAGCTCGATGTCCCTGCCCGACACGCCGGCGCACGCGAGCGCCCGCTCCGCCGCGACGTGCGCCATGTCGGCCATCGGTACGTGCGAGACACGACGCTCGCGGATGCCCGTGCGGCTCGTGATCCACTCGTCGCTCGTCTCGAGCATGCCGGCGAGATCGTGATTGGAGAGCACGGCGGGGGGCAGGCACTTGCCCCAGCCGGTGATCGCGGCGTACGTCGTCATGGCGCGGCAGCATACGACGCCCCCGCCCGGCGCGCACGTGTCAGCCGTCTCCTACGTCCGGATGGCCGTTCACGGTCTGGTACGCCGGCGCCCGGCGCGTATGCTCGCGGTTGCATCGTCGGCACCCTCGCCCCCCGTGGAGTGCCGGCCATCCGGGACGCCTTCACGCCGTGACGGCGTCTCTTTTTTGCGCCACACGCACGGGCCCGGCCGCCTGCTAGCATCGCGTCGATGTCAGACGAGCATGGGCTGCCCTGGCGGCAGTATCGCAGCGTGCATCTCGATTTCTGGGACGGACTGCGCCTGATGCCGGGCTCGATCTGGCTGCCGATCGTGGCGACCTCCCTGCTCGGCGTCGGCGTCTACGTCGTGAACGAATGGTCGGTGAGCCGCATCCGCATCGCCGCCGAGAGCGTCAACCGCACGCTCGGCATGCAGAACGAAGTGATCGCGATGCGCTCGCAGCTCGTCGATCTCGAGAGTGCGCAGCGCGGCTACCTACTGACGACCAACAGCCGCTACCTCGCGCCCTACAGGAGCGTGCTGCCGGACCTGCAGGTGATCAGCGCGCGGATACGCACACTCGCCGCGAACGACCCCGAAGTCCTCGAGCACGTGACGAAGCTCGAGGAACTGCGCAGCCTGAAGATTGCGGAGGTCACCGCCTCGATCTCGCTGACTCAGCGGGGCGATCGCGCCAATGCCATGGCGATCCTGCGCACCGGCGAGGGCCGCAAGGTGATGGACCAGTTCCGCGCCGGCGCCGAGGCGCTGATCCAGCTCCTCGACAAGCGCCTCGCGTCGCTGCGCGACGAGCAGGCAAAGAGCCTCGTGCTGTCGCGCTATGCGTTCGCGGCGCTCGCGCTGCTCACGCTCGCGCTGATCGTGCTCGTCGTGCGCCTGTTCGTGTCCGACACGCTGCGCCGCGAGGAGCAGCGCTTCGAGGAGGAGCACGAGCGGCGGCGGCTCGAGGTGATCATCGAGGATCGCACGCGGGAGCTCTCGCGCCTGTCGACCCACCTGCAGAGCGCGTCGGAGCAGGAGAAGGCCGATCTCGCACGCGACCTGCACGACGAGCTCGGCGGACTCCTGACCGCCGCCAACATGGACCTCGCCTGGCTGCAGGGGCGCTCGGTGACGATGGAGCAGGAGGTGCGCGACAAGCTCGGCGAGCTGGTGCGCACGGTCACGGAGGCGATGAACGTCAAGCGCCGCGTCGTCGAGAACCTGCGACCGGCCCTTCTCGACCACTTCGGCCTGCCGACTGCGCTCGAGGCGTATTTCGACGAGACCTGCAAGCGCGCCGGCATCGAGTGCCGCACGACGATCCCGGACGAGACGGGCCCGATCCCGCAGTCACTCGCGATCGCGCTGTTTCGTGTCGGGCAGGAATCGCTCACCAACATCATCCGCCACGCGCGCGCACGGCATGTCGAGATGACCTTCGAGGTGGGTGCTGCGGGATACCACCTCTCCGTGAGCGACGACGGCATCGGCATGGATGCCGAGAAGGTGCGCAGCTCGCACGGCCTTGCCGGCATGCGTCACCGGGTCGTGAGCCTGAACGGCACCTTCGAGATCCAGAGTGCGCCCGGTACCGGCACGCGCCTCGACGTCCTCGTGCCCTTCGCGGACGGCGCCGCCGCGTAGCCGCTCACGAGCCGTTGCGGCGCTCGCGCCGGCGCCGCTCGAGCAGCGGGCGCACCTCGGCGAACTGCTGCATCTTGTCGAGGAAATGGTCGGCGCCCGCGCTCATGCAACGCTGCTCGACTGTCGGCAGCGAATAGTTCGTCAGCACGATGATCAGCGGCTGGCCACGGGACGCATATGCCTTGCGCGCGTGGCGGATCGCCGTGATGCCGCTGCCCTGGCGCAGTTCGACATCGACGACCAGGGCGTCGTAATCGTGCGCGTCGATCAGCTCGAGCGCTTCCTGTTCCGTTTCGGCGGTGCCGGTCACCTCGAGGACGCCGGGAACCGTCAGCATGGCGATCAGCCGGTCCCGCAGCAGCCGCGAATCCTCGATCAGCAGGATCCGCAGGCCCTCGCCCGGCGCCGGGCGCGCGTCGGCCGGCGTCTTGTCGCCACGGACGGGTGCGCGATTCCCGGACGCCATGATCACTGCAGCAGGCTGTTCTTGATGGCGTAGTAGGTGATGTCGGCGTTGGTCTTCATCCCCATCTTTTCGAGGATGCGTGACCGGTAGGTGCTGACGGTCTTGACGCTGAGGAAGAGCTTGCCGGCGATCTCGGTGACTGTCTTGCCTTCGGCGAGCTTCACGAAGATCTGGAATTCGCGCTCGGACAGCACGCCGTGGCGCGGCTGGTCGCCCGTGCCGTCGATGCCGGCGAGCAGCTGTTCGGTAAGCTCGGGCCCGACGTAACGGCCGCCGCGCGCGACGATGCGCACCGCGCGCAGCAGCTCCGTATCGTCGACGCCCTTGCTGATGAAGCCGTTCGCGCCGGCGCGCAGCACATTGATGCCGAACTGCTTCTCCGGGTAGCCGCTCAGCACGAGCACCGCGACGCCGTCGTGGTGCGAGCGCACGTGCTTCAGCACGTCGAGCCCCGACATGTCGGGCAGCGAGAGGTCGAGCAGCACCACGTTGCAGGGCTCGCCCTTCAGCGCCGCGATCACCTCCTTGCCGGTGCGGCACTCGGCGACGACCTTGAGATCTGGCTGCGAGGCGAAGATCTGCTTCAGTCCCGCCCGGACGACCTGGTGATCGTCACTGATGATGATGCTGACCTGCGGCATGCCCCTCTGCCCGGTTGTCGTACAGCAACTCGATCACCGCGCGTCGCGCCCGTTGCCAGGTGGCGATCGTCACGGCGGCGGCCCGCTGGATCTCGCCTCGCGCGGCGGCGACGCGCCATCGCGCCACGCCCGCGTGGCTTCCCTCCGCCGAGTTTCCACGAAACCGCGCAGGCAAACATCCCATAGTATTGTAGGAACCTTCCGACACCGCCATGGCGGCTCTCCAGCAGCGACGCACGGGTTTACCTTAGACGCCGGCGGGCGCGGCGCACAGGGCGGCAGGGGAGGCTCGCGCGTAGGATGCGGCTGACAGCCGGGAGGGTGTGGAGATGGGCGACAAGACGGAAGTGGTACGCGGCAGGTTCGTCACGGTGCGATTCGATGCGGGCAAATGCATCCATTCCCGCCACTGCGTGCTCGATCATCCCGACGTCTTCGTGCCGCAGGTCGAGGGCGACTGGATCCACCCGGACGCGGCGTCGAGCGAAGTCGTGATGTCGATTGCGCGCAATTGCCCGTCGGGCGCGATCAGCTGCGAGCGCCACGACGGCGGCGAGCCGGAAGTGGCGCCGAAAGTGAATACCGTGCGCGTGCGCGAGAACGGACCGCTGGCATTCCACGCCGCGCTGCGCTTCCACGGCGGCGGCGAGGCGCTGCGTGCCACGCTGTGCCGTTGCGGGGCATCGCAGGCGAAGCCCTTCTGCGACACGAGCCACGTCGCGGCGGGTTTCTCGGCGACGGGCGAGGTGGCGACGCATGATTCGCCCGCGCTCGCCGTCCGCGATGGCCCGCTCGACGTGATCCCGATCGAGAACGGTCCGCTGCACGTGAAGGGAAATCTCGAGATCGTCACCGGCACGGGGCGCACCGTGAAGCGCGTGACGGAGTGCAAGCTGTGCCGCTGCGGGCACTCCGACAGGAAGCCCTTCTGCGACGGCACGCACCGCAAGGTGGGGTTTCTCGCCGCAGGGCTCACGCCGCCCCGCAAGTGATTACCGCAGCAATACGGCCGTGAGCCACGCGGCGATGTCGGCGATCTCCGCGGCGCACACTTCGTGCTGCATCGGATAAGGCTTCCACGCGACCGCGTAGCCGAGCGCCGCGAGCCAGTCGCGCGACTGCTCCCCGAGCCCGTACGGCAGCACCGGATCGTGCAGCCCGTGGCACATCAGGATCGGCAGGTCGCGGTTGGCGGTGCTCGCTTCGCGCGCCACGGTCTCGTGCAGCGGCAGATAGGTCGACAGTCCCATCGCGCCGCCGAGCCGCCGCGGGTAGCGCAGCGCCGCATGCAGCGCGATCGCGCCGCCCTGCGAGAAGCCGGCCAGCACGATGCGCTGCGCCTCGACGCCTCGCCCGATCTCGCGTTCGATCAGGGCGTCGACGCGGGCGGCCGACTCGCGCACGCCGGTGTCGTCCTGGCGGCCTGCGGCGGACAGTTCGCGGATGTCGTACCAGGCGCGCATGGGAATGCCATTGTTCACCGTGACCGGCCGGACGGGCGCATGCGGAAAGACGAACCGCAGTTCGCCTTGCAGCGCGAGGCGCAGCTCCGGCACGATGGGCACGAAGTCGTGGCCGTCGGCGCCGAGGCCATGCAGCCAGATCACGCTCGCCGCCGCACCCGCACCTGTCGCGGGAGCGACGGTGACGATCACTTCATCACGTGTCTCGTCGATCTTCATCGCCGTCGCCATTCCTCGCGTGTCTGGCCCCAGATGTCGACCGCCACATCCTCGATCGGCGGCGGCAGGCGGCCCGCACCGCGGTTGCGCGAGCCGAGCTTTGCGGCGACGGCCTGCGATGCAAGGTTGCCCGGCGCAATCGAATGGATCACTTCGGGCCAGGCGAGATGCTCGAATGCCCAGTCGATCGCGGCCGTGGCTGCTTCGGTCGCATAGCCGCGGCGCTGCCGCCCGGTCACGACGCCCCAGCCGACCTCCGGCCCGGGCCAGCCCTCGGGCATCCACGGCCCGACGCGCCCCACCCAGCGACCGGTGGATTTCTCGATCAGCGAAAACATCGAAATGCCCTGCAGGTGCCACGCGCCCGCCATCAGCATGAACGTGCGCCACGCGACCTCGCGCGGTTGCACGCCGCCGAGGTGGCGCATCGCCTCCGGATCGGCGTGAAACGCGGCGAACGCCTCGAAATCCTGCATTTCGAGGGGTCGCAGGACGAGTCTGTCGGTCTCGAGACGGACGGCAGTCGCTGGCATGCCTCATGATATCGCGCCCAACACCACGCGCCGCGGGCGATCGTGCGCGCGGGTCACCGCGCTAGAGAATATACCGCGACAGGTCCTCGTCCTTCGCGAGATCGCCGAGCTGCGCATCGACGTACGCGGCATCGATCGCGATCGCCGTGCCGCGCTGCTCCGAGGCTTCGTAGGAGACGCGCTCGAGCAGCCGTTCCATCACGGTGTGCAGGCGCCGCGCCCCGATGTTCTCCGTGCGCTCGTTGACGTGCGCCGCGATCTCCGCGATGCGCCGCACGCCGGCCGGCGCGAACTCGACGCGCACGCCCTCGGTCTCCATCAGCGCCGCGTACTGCGTCGTGAGTGCCGCATCGGGCTCGGTCAGGATGCGCACGAAATCCTCGACGCCGAGCGAGGCGAGCTCGACGCGGATCGGCAGGCGGCCCTGCAGTTCCGGGATGAGGTCCGAGGGTTTGGAGAGGTGGAAGGCGCCCGAGGCGATGAACAGCACGTGGTCGGTCTTCACCGGCCCGTACTTCGTCGACACGGTGGAGCCCTCGACGAGCGGCAGGAGATCGCGCTGCACGCCCTCGCGAGACACGTCGGCACCGACCGTCTCCTGGCGGCGCGTGACCTTGTCGATCTCGTCGATGAACACGATGCCGTTCTGTTCGGCGTTCGCGATCGCGCGCGCCTTCAGCTCCTCTTCGTTGACGAGCTTCGCGGCCTCCTCGTCGGTCAGCAGCTTCATCGCCTCCTTCACCTTCACCTTGCGGGTGTGGGTGCGGTGCCCGCCGAGGTTCTGGAACATCGACGACAGCTGCTGCTGCATCTCTTCCATGCCGGGGGGCGCCATGATTTCGACGCCCATCGGAATCGCGCGCAGTTCGATCTCGATCTCGCGCTCGTCGAGCGCGCGCTCGCGCAGCATCTTGCGGAACTTCTGGCGCGTCTCGGCGTCGCGCGGCACCGGCGGCTCGTCGGTCGAGAAGCCCATCACGCGCGGCTTCGGCAAGAGCGCGTCGAGCACGCGCTCCTCGGCGGCATCGAGCGCCCGTTCGCGCACCTTCGCGACTTCCTGCTCGCGCGCCATCTTGACGGCGACGTCGGCGAGTTCCTTGACGATCGACTCGACGTCGCGGCCGACGTAGCCGACCTCGGTGAACTTCGTGGCCTCGACCTTCACGAACGGCGCATTGGCGAGCTTCGCGAGGCGGCGCGCGATTTCGGTCTTGCCGCAACCCGTGGGCCCGATCATCAGGATGTTCTTCGGCGTGATCTCGGCGCGCAGCTCCTCCTCGACCTGCATGCGCCGCCAGCGGTTGCGCAGCGCGATGGCGACCGCGCGCTTCGCGGCGGCCTGCCCGACGATGTGCTTGTCGAGCTCGCGGACGATTTCCTGCGGCGTGAGCGTCGCGGTGCCTGCGGCGGGGGTGGTCACTTCGACGTCCATCACTGGAGCTCCTCGATCACGAGGTTGTGGTTCGTGTAGATGCAGATGTCGGCGGCGATGCCGAGCGCGCGTTCGACGATCGACCGGGCGTCGAGCGTCGTGTTCTCGACGAGCGCGCGCGCTGCAGCCTGCGCATACGGGCCGCCCGAGCCGATCGCGACGAGGTCGTGCTCCGGCTCGATCACGTCGCCGTTGCCCGAAACGACGAACAGCTTCTCGCGATCGCCGACGAGGAGCAGCGCCTCGAGGCGCCGCAGATAGCGGTCTGAGCGCCAGTCCTTCGCGATCTCGATCGCGGCGCGCGTCAGGTTGCCGTGCTTCTCGAGCTTCGCCTCGAAGCGTTCGAACAGCGTGAACGCGTCGGCCGTGCCGCCGGCAAAGCCCGCCAGCACCTTGCCGCCACCGAGTGGCCGCACCTTGCGCGCGTTGCCCTTCATGACCGTGTTGCCGAGCGTGACCTGCCCGTCGCCGCCGACTGCGACGGCGCCGTTCCTGCGCACCCCGAGAATCGTGGTGCCGTGGGGATTCCAGACTGCGCTCATGAAAACCTACTTCTTGCGTGCGCGCGGGTGTGCAGCGTCGTAGATGCGGGCGAGATGCTGGAAATCAAGGTGTGTGTACACCTGTGTCGTTGAGATGTCGGCGTGGCCGAGAAGTTCCTGCACGCCGCGAAGATCCCGGCTGGATTCAAGGAGATGCGTCGCGAAGGAATGCCGGAACAGGTGCGGATGCACGTGCACGCCGAGCCCCTGGCGGCGCGCCCAGTACGCCACCCGCTGCTGGACCGCCCGTGCGCCGATCCGCCGGCCGTTGCGGCCGACGAACAGGGCCGGCTCGTCGGCCTTGGCGAGGCCCGGCCGTGTGGCGAGCCAGGCGCGCATCGCTGCGAGCGCAGGGCGCCCGACCGGCAGGATGCGGGTCTTGCCGCCCTTGCCGAGCACACGCACCGTGCGATCGCCCGCGTCGAGATCCCGCAGATCGAGGCCGACGATCTCGGCCAGCCGCAGCCCCGAAGAGTACGCGAGCTCCATCAGGGCGCGATCGCGCACGGCGAGAGGTTCCACCGCCGTGATGTTCAGCAGTTGGCTCATGCGGTCCGGGTCGAGCGCGGCCGGCAGGCGCTTGCCGGCCTTCGGCGCCTTCACGTCGTGCGCGGGATTCGCCGCGATCGCGCCTTCGCGCACGAGGAACCGGCAGAACGACCTCACCGCTGACAGCCGCCGCTGCACGCTGCGCGGCGCGAGGCCTGCCGCATGCGCGCGCGCGGCGAAGAGCCGCACGTGCTGCGCATCGAGGCGGGCGGGATCGGTGATGTGTTCCTGCGCGCAGTAGCGCGCGAGCGCCGCCAGATCGCGTGCATAGTTCGTGTCCGTGTGCGGCGAGAGCCGCCGCTCGGTGGCGAGGTGCCGCCGAAAGCGCGTGATCCAGTCAGCGATCGATGACGGCATCCGCGATCAGCTCGCCCATGCGGGCGAGGAACTCGGTGCTCATGCCGGGATGGAAGCGCTCCCGGTCGTGGCTGCCGAGCGCGAGGAGGCCGATCGAGCCATGATCACCGAGCGGCACGAGGGCAACGGAGCCGATCTCGCCGGCGTCGGCGCCGAAGAGAAACTGGCGCTGGGAATCGCGCACCTGGCCGCACCGCGGCTTGCCGCTCGCGAACAGGCCCTCGAACGACCGGTACCCCGCGTCGTCCGGCGCGACCGCGCGCAGGAAACGCTCCGGCAGGTCCTCGAAGCCCGTGCCGTGGCCGTTGGTCAGGATGAGCGTGCTGTGGAATGCGTCGAAGTCCTCGCGCAGGCTCGCCTCGATCGCCTGGGCCATGGCGTGGCGCGAGCCCGCGCACAACAGGCGCCGCGTGAAGCGCTGGATCTTCGCCGAGAGCGCGTCGTTCGCGCGCGCGACCTTCACGAACTCGGCGAGCTTGCCTTCGAGTTCCGCCTGGCGCTCGCGCAGCACCTCGACCTGGCGCTCGACCAGCGAGATCGTCGATGCCGAGCGCGCATGCGGCAGGCGCAGGCGGCCCAGGATCGCCTGGTGACGCTCGAAGAAATCCGGGTTCAGCTGCAGGTAGCGCGCAACCGCCTCTTCGTCGATCGACTCCACCGCCAGGTCGCGAGCTTCTCTCGTCGTCATGCACTCGTCTCCACGCTGCCCGTGAAAGATACTTCGGCCGGCCCCGTGAGCCAAATATTCTTTCCGCTGCCGGGCCAGGTGATCGAGAGTTCGCCGCCGGCGACACTCACCGTGACGCGCTCGTCGAGCCGGCCGTGGCGTCGCCCGACGGCGACCGCCGCGCAGGCGCCGGTGCCGCAGGCGAGTGTCTCGCCGGTGCCGCGCTCGTGGACGCGCAGGCGGATGTGCCCGCGATCGACGATTTCCATGAAACCGACATTGACCCGCTTCGGGAAGCGCGGATGGTGCTCGATCGCCGGCCCGAGCCGGTCGACCGGTGCCGCCGCGGCCGACGCGACCGTGAGCACGGCGTGCGGATTGCCCATCGAGACGGCGCCGATCTCGACCTCATTGCCGCCGACGTCGAGCGGATAGACGTGCGCCTCGGCCGACGCTTCGAACGGCAGTGCGGCCGGGTTGAAGTCGGGCACGCCCATGTCGACCGACACGAGACCGTTCGCCTCGATGCGCGCGCGGATGAGCCCCGCGGGGCTGTCCATCGCGAACTCGCCGCGGGCGGCCGCACCGCGGCGCGCGAGCAGGGCCGCGATACAGCGCGCCCCGTTGCCGCATTGCTCGACCTCGTGGCCGTCGGCATTGAAGATCCGGTAGTAGACGGCCGTGTCCGCACGGCGCGGCGGTTCGAGCATCAGGGCCTGGTCGAAGCCGATGCCGGTATGCCGGTCGGCGAGGCGGCGCAACTCTTCGGCCGTCGGCGGTGCGCTGCGCGGCGACGCATCGAACACGATGAAGTCGTTGCCGAGGCCGTGCATCTTCGTGAAGTCGATTCGCACGGCTGTCGCGCTCCGGCTCACAGCGACGCGCGATCGCGGTAGAGGCAGCGATCCATCACCGTGAAGATGCCCGCGTCCCGCGCCCTCGACGCGGCGGCCTCATCGACGACGCCGTCCTGCAGCCAGAGCGCGGGCAGATGCAGGCGGATGCAGGCATCGACGATCCCTGCGACATGTTCGGGACGGCGGAACACATCGACGATGTCGGGCTTGACGTCCGGACCGAGCACATCGGCGAGCCGATCGAGGTCGGGCACGGTGCGCTCGCCGAGGATGGGCCCGGCGGCGGGGGTCACCGGCACGATGCGATAGCCAAAGCCCTGCAATGCCCGCGCCACGCCGTAGCTCGGCCGCGCGGGATCCGCCGACAGGCCGACGACCGCGACCGTTTTCGCCCGGCGCAGCAGCGCCTCGATCGCATCGCGATCCGGATTCCTGAACATCCGTATAGTCTACGGCATGGCGTCGCACCGCGTTCGCTTCGAACCGCAGGGTCGCATGGTGCAGGTCGCGGCAGAGACGGCGATCCTCGACGCCGCCCTCGCGGCCGGCCTCAACCTGCCGCACAGCTGCAAGAGCGGCCATTGCGGATCTTGCCGCGCGCGGCTCGTGTCGGGTGCCGTGACGTACCCGTCGGGGCGCCCGCTCGGGATCACGGCCGACGAGGAGGCCGCCGGCCTCGCGCTCCTGTGCCAGGCGCGCGCGACCGGTGAACTCGTCGTCGAGGCGCGCGTGATCCGTCACGTCACCGACGTCGAGATCAAGACGCTGCCGTGCCGGATCGAGACGAGCGAGCGGCTCGCGCCGGATGTGCTGCGTCTCGCGCTGCGACTGCCCGCCATCGAGACATTCAGCTTCCAGCCCGGCCAGTATCTCGACGTGTTGCTCGACGACGGGCGCCGGCGCAGCTTCTCCATCGCCTCGCCGCCGCACGATGCCGCGAGGCTCGAGCTGCATGTGCGCCGCGTGCCGGGCGGCGGCTTCACGGACCGGCTCCTCGCGCACGATGTCGCGGGCGAGCTGTTGCGCATCGAGGGCCCGATCGGGCAGTTCGTGTACGTCGATGCGCCATCACCCGTGATCTTCGTCGCGGGCGGCACGGGGTACGCGCCGGTGAAGTCGATGCTGCGGCACGCGCTCGAGTGCGGGACCGCGCGTGACATCGTGTTCTACTGGGGCGCGCGCACGACGGTCGATCTGTACGAGGCCGCGACGGTGCGCGGGTGGGCTGCGCGCCATCCCCGGCTCGCGTTCACGGGCGTGCTGTCCGACGCGGACGATGGAGTCGCGGAGCACGGCCTCGTGCACGAGGCCGTGCTCGCGCGGCATCCGGATCTCTCTGCGTTCGATGTCTATGCGGCCGGTCCGCCGGCCATGATCGAGGCGATCCGCGCCAGCTTCCCGGCGCGCGGCCTCGCGCCCGGGCGCCTGCACTTCGACTCGTTCGATTACGCGCCGCGCTGAATCAGGCGTAGCGGCGCGTCGTCGCGACGAGGCAGGGTGTCGAGCGGCACGCCGACTGCAGCTGGCGGCGCCGCAGCGCGATGCTCGTCGTGTACGACATGGCGACCGCGTCCGCAAGCAGTTGCCGCAGGCCGAGCGCCTGCCGATGCAGGTACTCCGCGAGTGCGAGCGACATGCAGGTATGGCCCGGGATCCAGCTGTCGTCGGCACCGTCGCGCAGCGCGCCGAGCAGCGCCGCCGCGAGCGCGAGGTCGAGCCCCAGCTGCTGCGCGTCCGCCTGCAACCACCCGGCTGCGACCTGGCCGTTTGCGGCGGAGGTCAGCATGAAGCCGTACTCCCGCTCGACGATGTCGCTCATGTGCGTGCCGAGTTCGCCGCTGACGCCCGGCTCTTCGCTGTAGTCGCGGGTCGGGAACAACACCTCGAGCGGTGCCCACGCCTGGATGGTGTCGCAGGTCCAGCGGCGCGCCGCGGCGCAGGGCGCCGGGTGGCCGAGCACGGCGGCGACCCTGCCGAGGGCCCGGTTGCGCAGCTTCGTCGTGGTCGGCTCGAATGTGCGGGCCCATCCGCAGCGGCCGTGATCGGCGAGCCAGTCGTCGAAGGTCTGCTCGGCCAGTCCGTAAGCGCTTGCTGCTGCGGAGTCCATTCCATCGCCTCCCGTACGTCGGCTGATCACACGCCGAACGGCGGGCGGGCGCGTTGATGCGCGTCACAGCCGGAAGCGGTCGCGCAGGTCGCCGGCCATGCGGCGGCTCACTGCGAGCCGGTCCGGCACGTTCTTCAGGCGCACGTAATACTGGCCATCAGGGTCGCGTTCGATGCGTTCGAGGTGCTGCACGCTGACGAGCGCGCTGCGATGGATGCGAACGAAGAGGTCCGCGAACTCGTCTTCCAGCAGCCGCAGCGAGTCCTCGATCAGGTCGTCGCCGCCACTGTGGCGTACTGTCGTGTACTTCTGGTCCGCCTGGAAGCAGCGGATTTCGCCGAGCGGAATCAAGTGGATACCGTCGCGGCGACGTACCGGCACATGGCTGCGGCGTGGCGCCGGCGCCGCAGTGGCGGCTTCGGCGTGCGCGAGCTGCGGGCGCGTCAGGCGGCGGCAGGCGGCGAGGGCCGCCTCGAGCTTGTCCTTGCGGATCGGCTTGACGAGATAGCCGGCGGCCTGCGCCTCGAACGCGTTGACCGCGTATTCGTCATAAGCTGTCGTGAATATGACAGCGGGCGGCTCGCTCATCGTCGCGATGCGCCGCGCCGCTTCGAGCCCGTCCACGTCCGGCATGCGCACATCGAGCAGCACCACGTCGGGCGAGAGGTCCATCGTCATCTCGAGCGCGTCGCGGCCCGTCGCGCCCTCGCCGACCAGCCGCACGTCCGCGATCTCCGCGAGCAGGCTCGCGAGGCGCGCGCGCGCGGGCGGTTCGTCGTCAACGACGAGTATCTTCAGCTGCATGCGGAAATCTCAGCGTGACGATGTATTCGTCGTCGAAGCGACCGGCCTTGACGGCGGCGCGCGCGCCGTACATCAGCACGAGCCGCTCGCGGATATTCGCGAGCGCAACGCGATTGCCGTCGTGGGCCGTCGCAGCCGCGGGCAGCGGATTGCGCACGACGATCGTGACGAGCCCGTTCGCGAACTCGCCGGTCACCGTGACGGTGCCGCCGCCGGCGCGCGGCTCGATGCCGTGGTAGATCGCGTTTTCGAGGAGCGGCTGGATCATCAGGCTCGGCACGATCGCGCGCGGCGGCACGCCGTCGACGCGCCAGGCGATCTGCAGCCGCTCGCCGAGGCGCAGCAGCTCGATGCGCTCGTAGGTCTTCGCGATCTCGATCTCCTCCTCGAGCGTGATCTGCTCGCGCTTCTCGGCAAGGCTCGCCCGGAAGAGGTCGGCGAGGTCCTGTACCGCTTCCTCGGCGCGCGCCGGGTTCGAGCGTGTGAGCGCGGCGATCGTGTTCATGCTGTTGAACAGGAAGTGCGGCCGGATGCGCGCCTGCAGCGCGTGCACACGGGCACGCGACTGCATCTCGATGTTGCGCCGCCATTCGTGCGTCACGTACATGTAACGCAGCATGAGCGCGGACACGATGAACGCGATCGCGACGTTCCGGGCGATGAACGTCACGTGCTCGCGCGGGAACAGCGTGCCGATGTCGCCGGCGGCGAACAGCGCACTCGCGCCGACCCGGAAGGCGATTTCCGACACGATGGCGACGATCGCGCAGACGAGTCCCAGCACGGCCGCCGCGCCGGCCGTGACCGGCAGCGCCTCGAGCCGCCGGCGGGCGAGGCACAGCGCCGCCTGGCTCGCGAGCCCGATCCAGATGAGAAACAGCGAAGTGCGCGCGAGATCGGTCCAGAAGGCCACGGCCGACGAATCGCGCGCCAGCGTGACGACGAGCGCCGTCAGTTCGACGATCAGCACCGTGGCGAGCGCCATGCGCGCCGCGCAGAAGTCGGGCAGGTAGTCCGAACGCCGTGGTGGGGCCGATTCGTTCATGGCCCCGGAAACAGCGCCGCCTTCAGGCGGTAATCCGCGGAGATGTCCTCGTCGCCGTAACCCTGCTCGATCAGCTGCGCGTACTCGTCGAGCATGCTCTCGACCACGGGCAGCGTCGCGCCCATTTCCGCCGCCATCGCGCGGCAGATGCCGAGGTCCTTCGCGTGCAGCCGTACGCGAAAGCCGGCCGGGAAGCTGCCACGGATCATGTTCGGTGCGCGATTGACGAAGTACCAGCTCGAGCCGGCACCTTTGCCGAGCGTCTCGACGAGCGGCTCGAGCGGCAGCTGCTGCGCGCGCGCAAACGCCATCGCCTCGGCGACGGCGCGGATGATGCCTGCGCACATGATCTGGTTCGTCGCCTTGGCGGCCTGCCCGGCGCCGCTCGGGCCGAAGTGCGTGACCGCGCGGCCCATCGCGGCGAGCAGGGGTCGTGCGCGCTCGAACGCCGCGGCGTCGCCGCCGCACATGACCGCGAGCGTCGCATCGCGCGCGCCCTCGACGCCGCCGCTCACCGGACAGTCGAGGAAGGACGCACCGCGTTCGGCGAGCCGGGCTGCCGCGCTGCGCGCGGTCGCGGCGCCCACGGTCGAACAGTCGATCACGAGTGCGCCGGCGCGAACGGCCGGGGCGATCTGCGCGACGACCTCGAGCACATCATCGTCGGCGGACACACAAAGGACGACGGCGTCGACCCCGGCGGCGAGTGCAGCGGGCGAGGGGGCGGCGGGCACGCCGGTCTCGCGGGCAAAGTCCCTGGCGGTTGCCGCCGTCCGGTTCCAGACCGTGGCGAGCATTCCTGCCTTGTGGAGGTTTCGCGCCATGTGGGCGCCCATCGCCCCGAGACCGATGAATCCTGCACGCATGTGGGCCCGCTCCGACTCAGGTGCGGCCGGCAGGCCGCGGAGCGCAACTGTAGCAGGCGGGGTGGTGTCAGCGCGTCGTCGCGGGATTGCCGCAGGCACTGTCCATGGCGGCGCGATTGGCGATGCGCACCTTGTCGACCTCGGCGTCGGTGAGGTACTCGCGCTCGCCGTTGTCGAGCGTGCGGAAAATGCGGCGCGCCTGCAGCGATTTCTCGTAGCGGGCCTTCGCGTCGGCGCAATCCTTCTCGCGCTTGGCGGCGAGATCCTTCGCGACCGCGCGCTCGGCGTCGCGGGTCGCGCGGGCATCCTCGGGCACGCCCGGCGACGGTACGCTCGCCGCAGCCGCCACGCGCGGCGGCGCGCTCGCGGTGCCCGGCGGACGCGGCGTCGTCGTGCGGATCAGTTCCGCGCCTTCGACCGGCCGGTCGCTGTAATGCTCTTCGCCCGTCGCATCGACCCAGCGGTAGACATCCGCGTGCGCGGCGAGCGACACGGTGGCGAAGGCCAGGGAAATGATGATCGTGAAGCGCATGGCTCAGCTCCTCCGCCTAGAGTATCCCCAAACGGGGGCGGACGGAATTTGAACCGGATCACAGTTGGCGTGCGGCGTGGTGCCGGGTTTTCGGTTATTCGGTTATTGCGGTTCCGGGCAATAACCGAATAACCGAAAACCCGGCACCACGCCCTGACGCCCTCAGTTCTGGTACGCCCGCTCGCCGTGGCAGGCGGTATCGAGCCCCTCGCGCTCCTGCTCTTCGGTCACGCGCAGACCCACCGCGAAGTCGGCAATCTTGTAGGCGATGAACGCCACGATCGCGCTCCAGGTGACCGTGATCGCGACGCCGAGCGTCTGCACCCACACCTGGTGGCCCATGTGGTAGTCGTCGACACCGGTGCCGCCGAAGGTCGGCGAGACGAGTACGCCCGTCAGAATCGCGCCGATGATGCCGCCGACGGCGTGCACGCCGAACACGTCGAGCGAATCGTCGTAGCCGGCCCAGGCCTTCAGCTTCGCGCACGCCCAGAGGCATGCGAGGCCCGCGATGAGTCCGAGCACGAGCGCCCCGCCGACGCCGAGGAAGCCGCACGAGGGTGTGATCGCCACGAGCCCGGCGACGGCGCCGGAGGCGGCGCCGAGCATGGTCGGCTGTCCGCGGAAGATCCACTCGCCCGCGGTCCACGCGACGACCGCCGCCGCGGTCGCGACGAACGTGTTGATGAACACGAGTCCCGTGAACGCGTTCGCCTCGAGGTTCGAGCCGACATTGAAGCCGAACCAGCCAACCCACAGCAGCGACGCGCCGATCATCACCATCGGCAGGTTGTGCGGCGGCATGGCCGTCGTGCCGAAGCCGATGCGCCTGCCGACGACCAGGGCGCCGACGAGGCCCGCGATGCCGGCGTTGATGTGCACGACCGTGCCGCCCGCGAAATCGAGCGCGCCCTGCTTGAACAGGAAGCCCTCGCCGTACCAGACCATGCGCGCGATCGGCAGGTAGCAGAAGGTGAACCAGATGACCATGAAGATCATGACGGCCTGGAACTTCACGCGCTCGGCGAACGAGCCGACGATCAGGCTCGCGGTGATCGCCGCGAACGTCGCCTGGAAGGCGACGAACACGAGTTCCGGGATCACGACGCCGTCGGTGAAGGTCGCGACGGTCGACTCGGGTGTGATGCCGGCGAGCAGCACGTGGCCGAAGCCGCCGATCCACTGGCCCGTGCCGGTGAACGCAAGGCTGTAGCCGTACACCGCCCACAGCACGACGAGCAGCGAGAACGTGACGAACACCTGCATCAGCACCGAAAGCATGTTTTTCGCACGCACCATGCCGCCGTAGAAGAGCGCGAGGCCGGGCGCCGCCATCAGGATCACGAGCAGTGTCGAGACGAGCATCCAGGTGGTGTCGGCCTTGTCGGGAACCGGCACGGCGGGCGCGTCCTGTGCGAGGGCCAGGTGCGGCACCGACGCAAGCAAGCCGACGGCGAGCATCGACCAGTGGACGGCCGACCGGCTCGCCGTGGTGCGGGACGACGGAGCGCCCCCGGCCATTCGCTGTTCCCCACTCGTCATTCGCTGCATCGCCATTTCGGTCCCTTTCCACCGGATTTCCGCCGCGACTCACCGGGTGCGCGCGCGTATCCTTGCCCTGTGCGCAGGTGGAGTGCAGCTTTCATGCCAGCACCGGCCGGCGCGAGAATGCGGCTTGGGTGCGCCGGGCGGCACAGGCGCTGCACCGTTTTGGCGCCGGCCCGGATTTCTATGCGTCAACAGAGGGCAAGATGGACCGTATTTCGTTCGACGAACTGGTGAAGCGCCTGCTCGAATCGCTGCCTGCCGGTGTGCGCACGCTGCAGCGCGATCTCGATACCAACTTCCGCGCCGCGCTGCGTGCGAACCTCGCGCGTCTCGATCTCGTCACGCGCGACGAATTCGACGCGCAGGCACGCGTGCTCGAGCGCACGCGTGCGAAGCTCGAGGCCCTCGAGGCGCAGGTCGCGGCACTCGAAGGCCGCGCGAATGGCGCGGGCGACTGACACGACCTGCATTGCGCGCGTCGCGAGTCGCGCGCAGGTCGGCCTCGCGGCCCCGCTCGTGCAGGTCGAGGTACACCTCGGCCCGGGGTTGCCGGGATTCACGATCGTCGGCTTGCCCGCCGCCGCCGTGCGCGAAAGCCGTGAGCGTGTGCGCGCGGCACTCGCCTGCTGCGGCTATGAGCTGCCGGCGGGCCGCATCACCGTCAACCTCGCGCCAGCGGACCTGCCGAAGGAGGGCGGGCGATACGATCTGCCGATCGCTATCGGCATCCTCGTCGCCTCGGGGCAGCTGCGTGTCGCGCGGGAACTCGTCAACTGCGAGCTCTACGGCGAGCTCGGCCTCGGCGGCGAACTGCGCGCCGTCTGCGGGCTCCTGCCCGCGGCAGCCCAGGCCGCGGCGGCGCGCCACGACCTCGTGGTCCCGGCGGTCAACAGCTGGGAAGTGGCCATGGCCGCTCCTGCGGTCGCAGGCGCAGCGCATCTGCGCGAAGTCTGTGCCTGGCTCGCGGGCGAACGGGTGAGCGAAGCGCGGCAGGGACCGCCACCGGATGCCGTCGCGCCCCCGGCGCAAGAGGTGGATCTGCGTGAAGTACGCGGCCAGGCCGCTGCCAAGCGGGCGCTCACGATCGCGGCGGCGGGCGCGCACAGCCTGCTCCTGTGCGGCCCGCCCGGCAGCGGCAAGACCATGCTCGCGCAGCGCCTGCCAGGGCTCCTGCCGCCGCTCGCGCCCGCCGAGGCGCTCGAAGTGGCGACCATCGCATCGGTCGGCGGGCGCCGGGTCGATCGGGCGAGCTGGGGTCGGCGCCCGTTTCGCTGTCCGCACCACACGGCATCGGCCCACTCGATCGTGGGCGGAGGCCCCCGGGCGCGGCCTGGCGAAGTCACGCTTGCGCACCTCGGCGTGCTGTTCCTCGACGAGTTGCCCGAGTTCGACCGGCGCGTGCTCGAGTCGCTGCGCGAGCCGCTCGAGAACGGCTGCATTGCGATCACGCGCGCCGCGGTCGAAGTGCAGTACCCGGCACGCTTCCACTTCGTCGCCGCGATGAACCCGTGCCCGTGCGGCTATCTCGGCGACGAATCCGGCCGCTGCCGCTGCCGGCCAGGGGATCTCGCGAAATATCGGGCGCGCCTCTCGGGCCCGCTGCTCGACCGGCTGGACCTGCGCATCGTGGTGCCGCGTGTCGCCGGATCCGTGTGCGATTCCGCGCACGAGGGCCCGGCCAGCGCGGCACTGGCGCGGGAAGTGGCGGCCGCACGTGATCGGCAGGTGGCGCGCGCCGGTTGCCTCAATGCGCATCTCGGCGCACGTGAGCTCGCCGTGCACTGCGTGCTGTCAGCGCCCTGCCAGAAATTGATGCAAGCGAGCCGGCGGCGCCTCGCGCTCTCGGCCCGCAGCCAGCACCGCATCGTGCGGGTGGCGCGGACGATCGCGGACCTCGGGGGCTGCGCGCGGATTGCGCCGGAGCACCTCGCCGAGGCGATTCAGCTGCGGCGCGGGTGGGAAGCGGTGGACGGGTTCAGCGGGAATGCTGAACCATGTAATCCACGCCCTGCTTGATCAGGTCGTCGGGCAGGTCCATGCGGCCGCCCTTGGCCGGCATCACGCCGTGCGTTCCGGTGAAACCCTCGATCGCGTGCTTGTAGAGCGTCGCGTCGCCCTGTGCGATGCGCGGACCCCACGCGGCCTTGTCACCCATCTTCGGCGCACCGCCGATACCCGCGCCGTGGCAGGTATGGCACGCGGCGTCGTACAGGGCCGCGCCATCGGCGGGAACCGGCAACCCCGGGGCGGCGCTCGCGGCCGGCGCGGCGATTGTGAGCGCGGAATTGTCGGCACCGGCTACCGCGATGCGCACCGGCGGCGCGACTCGCGCCTCGACGGCCTTCACGTAGAGGTCTTCCTGCTGCACGTCCTTGCGCTGGGTCGAATTGCCGACCGCCCGCGCGACCCCGAAGATCACGATCGCGATCGCGATCAGGATGCCGAGGACGAGGCCGAACACATTGATGAAATGCGAGTCTTGTTTGCTCACGATCTCGATCCGGGAGTCAGGGCCGGGAAGGGCGTCGCATTATATACGACCCGTGCGGGCCTATGGCGCCGCCGCAAGGAACGCCGCGAGCGCCGACCGCGCTGCAGGCTCGGAGAGCATCGGTGCGTGCCCGACACCGGGAATTTCCGCGAACTGGAGCGCCGGTGCCGCGCGCCGCATCCGCGCGACGGTCGCCGGCGCGAGGATGTCGCTCAGCGCCCCGCGCAGCAGCAGCACCGGCCTCCCGCGCGCGAGGCGACGGAACGCGGCCCACGCGAGCCATTCCGCGATGCGCATCCGGATCGGTCCCACCGGTGCGAGGATCGCCGGGTCGTAGTTCAGTTGCGGCGGCCCGCCCTCGACACGGCGGAACATGCGCCTCGCCATCGCATCCCAGTCGCTGTCCGTGAACTGCGGCAGCGCCGCTCCGTTCACCAGTTTCGCGTAGGCGACCGCGCCCTCCCAGCTCGTGATCGGCGGCGCCTTGCCGACGTAGCTGCGGATGCGCGCGGCGCCCGCCGGGTCGATCGTCGGACCGACATCGTTCAGCACCGCGCCGGCGAGGCGCGCGCCGTGACGCACGGCAAAGGCCATCGATACGAGGCCGCCGAGCGACGTGCCGACGAGGATCGCTCGTGGTATCGCGAGGTGTTCGAGCAATGCCGCGACATCGTCGGCATAGGTCGGTGGCCGGTAGCGGCGCGGATCCGGGTCGCGATCCGATTCGCCCCGGCCGCGAAGATCGACCGCGAGCACGCGCCGGCCGAGCCCCGCGATCCACGGCGCGACGACGTCGAAGTCGAGCGAATTGCGCGTGAGACCCGGTATGCAGACGACCGGCACGCGCGCGGTGGCGCCGGGTGCCGCGCCGTAGTCGCGCGCAAAGAGCCCGAGGCCGTCACGGGAACGCCAGCGCACTTCGCTCTGCTGCATCGGGGACTCTCCGGATCTGCGGCCGGATCTTAGCGTGTCCCGCGCCGCGGCGTGTTTCAGGCAGGAGCCTTGCGCACCGTGATGTGCGCCGCGAGGCAATGCCAGCGGCCGTCGGGGCGCTTCTGCCAGATGTCGGTGTAGCGATTCACGCCGCGGCGACCATCCTTGCGCTCGTAGGCATTTTCGGCGTGGATCAGCGCAATGTCGCCGAAGCGGCGGATACGGACCTTGTCGACAGGGAACGATCGCAGGTACGTCGCAAACGCCGGCTCGGCGAAATCGGCGAGCGCACGCGCGCGATCCTGCATCGAGCCGTCCGGGCTGACGACCACGAAGTCCGGCGCAAGGTGCGCGTCGTACCAGGCGACATCGGCCTCCCGGAAGGCGCGCACGTAGTTTTCGTTGAGCTCGCGCAGCACCTCGAGATCGTCGCCGGTTGGATCGCTGCCCTGCCAGGCGGGATGGGGCGAGGCGGGACTTCGCTGCAGCAGCGGCGATATGCCGTCGCGCAGCGGCGTGTGCTGCGTGTTGACGAGATGCCAATGCATGCCGTCCCACTGGTAGACATCGGTGTAACGCACGCGCTGTGGCGGACCGCCCGCCCGGTTCGCGCCCTTGAGCCCGTGGACGAGTGCGACGTCGCCGAACACGCGCACCCGCACGTCTGAATACGCGAACGATTCCGCGGGCGCCGTCGTGCCGAGGCGCTCGAGGTGCGCGCCACGACCGAGCCACTCGCCGTTGGGCGCGGTCGACAGGAAATCCTGTGCCACGAGCACCTCGAAGTAGCTGCGATCGGCGTTCGCGAGCGCATTCACCGCCCGATGGTTGATCGCACGCAATTGCGCCTCGGCGAGATCACGCGGCGGGACACTGGCAGCGCCGGCGCTCATGGCGGCGAGGGCGAGCAGGGTAGTCCTTCCTGCGTGGCAAGCGGGTTGAAACATGGCGGTATCCATCCGTTGGGTGCGGGCATTCAGGGACGCGCTTTCCATGCGGGCATGCTGTCGAGGAGCGCCCGCGCCATCTCTCGCGCCGCAGTCAGGGCAATGCCCTGTTCGCGCACGAAGTAATCGGCGTTCGCCTCCACGACGTCCTCGTAGGGCCGCAGCGTTCCGCTCGGATCGGCACAGGTGCTGCAGTACCCGCACTGCGGATCGCCGCCCGCGTGGTCTTCTGCCGAACGCATCGGAAAGCCGCAGGATCCGCAGGAACTGCACAGTTCGGTACTCATCGGCAATCTCCTTCAGGTGCTCACCAGCGCAAGCCACTGCGCGGCGAGATCTGCGCCGCATTTCGCGACCACGCTCTCACCGGGCGCGAAGAGGTCGCGGTTCATCAGGTAGTGATTCGTCAGCGCGATCCACAGATTGGCCGCCACGACCGCGTCGAGCGCCCGGACCTCGCCTGCCGTGCGCGCGCGCGCATGGGCGGCACGCAGGCGGGATGCGATCGCCGATTGCAGGGCGAACAGCCGTGCGCGCGCAGCCGGTGGCAGCGTCGATGCCTCCGCCAGCACGCGCGCGTACAGCACCTCGTGCTCCGCGAGCGCGGTGAGATGGGCATCGATCACTTCACGCAGTGTCGGCGTGGCGGTTTCGAGCGCAGCGAGCCGGTCGGACATCGACCGGCCGATTTCGGCGACGATCTCGGCGACCAGCGCATCGCGCGTTCGAAAGTGCAGGAAAACCGTCCCGTGCGCCTTGCCCGTCGCCTGCGCGATCGCCGCGGTACTCGTGCCCGCGAAGCCCTCGGTGGCGACCATCCGCAGACCCGCTTCGAGCAACTGGCGACGGGTCGCCTCTCGCTGGCGCGAACGCTGGCTGGCGACGGCGGGCAATGCAATCATTTGAGTGAGTGTCAACTCAGTGAGCGTGTGCTCAGTTTAGCAGCGGCCCGCTGGATTGCAAGAGCAGTCTGTTCAAGTGCGACGCCGTCCAGCCGCCATTCCGCAGGCGGCGGCAAGGCGGATCAGCCGGACGCCGCTTGCAGCCCTGCCGGCAGGACGGCCTGCGCGGCCGCTGCATGGCAGCGCGCCTCGAGCGAGCGCAGGAAGCGCCCGACGAACAGCAGCGTCGTCAGCAGGAGTCCCGGGTACCCGATGCCCGCCATCAGGTACGGGAACAATCTGTGGCCGCCCTGCACGCTGTGCAGATTGAACGAGAGCAGGCCGAGCGTGATGATCGCGCCGAACACCCACATCGCGAGCAGCCACAGGCCGGTTTCCCAGCCGTACAGCCGCCGGCCCCAACCCGTCGGTGCCGGGGCCGCCGCCGGCCCATCGATGGTGGCCTTCGCACGCAGACCGAGCGTCAGCAGGTCGTAGACCAGCAGGCAGACGCCGATCATGAAGACGAGCCCGAAGGCGGGGACCATGAGCTTCGCGAACTGCATCGCGGGTGCCACGTCGCCGCCGAACCAGTCAAGTCCGAGCGTACGGTAAACGAACACCTGGACCGTGCCGCCGATCGCGAAGGCGAAGCCGAGCCCGAGCATCCCGGTGAACACGAGCCAGAACGCGAGCTTGCCGAGCCGCTGGTCGAACTGCTGCACGACGCCGCGCATGAGCGGAACCGCGTAATAGGCGGCGGCGAGGCCGAGCATGCCGAACGTGCCGAAGAGCGCGAGGTGGGCATGGCTCAGCGTCACCCAGGTGCCGTGCGACCAGACATTCGTGAGTGCGAACGTCATCGTGAAGCCGAGGATGCCCGCGCCGACCTGCTCGAGCACGACCGAGCCGAGCAGGAAAGCGAAGGCCGGCACATTGCCGATCGGCTTGCGGTCCTGGTGGGCGTCGAGATAGATGTGCCAGAAGCAGAAGATCAGCGGCAGCGGCTCGAGCGCGCTGAAGAGCGACCCCCAGAACTGCCAGAACTCGGGCGTGCCGATCCAGAAATAGTGATGCGCGTTGCCGAGCAGGCCGGACAGCCACACGAAGGCGATGCCCCAGAACACGGCATAGCCGACCGACTTGATGCTGGCTCCGAACATCAGCACGAGCAGGAAGCCGACGAGCGAGATGTGGATGACTTCCCACACACCCTCGACCCAGTAGTGCACGACGTACCAGCGGAAGTACTCCTGCAGGTCGAGCCGCTCGACGAAGAACATGCCGAAGACCCACACGAGCGTGAGCGCCACCACCCCGATGCCGAGGCCCCAGTGGATTTCGTTCCAGTTCGAGACGCGCGGGAACGTGCGCAGCAGGACGTAACAAAGGATCGCGAAGCCGACGAAGATCACGACATCGGTGATCCGGCCGCCTTCGAGATACTCGAGGCCTTCCTGCAGCATCGGCTGCCCGAGCCACCAGCCGGCATTGCCCTGCTGCGCGAGCCACTGCGTCGCGACGTTCCATGCGACGACGGCGAGCAGTGCGTAGAACAGGAACTTGATCAGGCCCGGCGCGGCGAGTTCGCGCTTCGACAACAGCGGGCCGACGAAGAGGATCGCGCCGATGAAGCCGGACAGCACCCACAGGATGCCGAGATTGGTGTGCTCGGCGCGCGCCACATTGAAGTTCAGCGTGCCCGCGAGCAGGGTGGGGTCGATGTGCTGCGCGGTCAGCAGCAGTCCGAAGCCGGCCTGGAAGAAGAACAGCACCAGCATCAGCAGGAAAAAGCGCAGGCTGAGGCGCTGGGTCTGGTACTCGATGCGGATCATGGGTGTTCTCCCCCGAGGCTGCGGATGTACGCGACGAGCGCCGCGACCTCTTCGTCGTCGAGCATGCCGGCGTACGACGGCATCAGGTGCGGCGCGTAGCCCGCCACGATTCGGGCGTCAGGGTCCACGATCGACTGCGTGAGATAGGCGTCGTCCGCGCGGATCTTCGAGCCGTCGGCCAGCGCGACCTCGGCGCCATACAGGCCACCCCAGCCGGGTCCGACCAGGCGCCCGGTGTCCCTGGCGTGACAGGCGGTGCAGCCGGTCTCGAGCGCGATCTGCGCACCGCGTGCCCCGGCAGTCTCGGGGGCTGCGGCTGTCGGTGCAGCCGCTGCGGGCGTCGATGCCGGGACGAGCGTCGACGCCGCCGCGGCCATCGGTGCAGCCCGAGAGTAGGCGAGTCCGTTCACGCGGGGCGTCGGCGGCCAGCCTTCCGTGTTCATCTTCGAGGTGTACTCGAGGAACGCGATCAGCTGGCCGATCTCCGCGTGCGACAGCGGCAGGTTCGGCATCGACGATGCGTGCCCGCCGCGCCGCTCGATGCGTTCGGCGGCGGCGGGATACTTCGCGAGATAGTCGTCGATCGAATGCACGCCGGATGCGGTGGCGATCGCCTCGTTGCGCAGCTGCAGCGCCACGGCGCCGCTCGTCGGCCAGGCGCCGGCCGACGGCAGGAACGCCTCGAGCCAGGCGGGCCCCACCTTGCCGTAGATCCCGGTGAGGTCGGGGCCGAAATAGGCGCCGTTGCCGACGATCGTGTGGCAGCCCATGCAGTTGTACGCCTGGAACACGCGCTTGCCCTGCACGGCGTCGAAGCCGGCATAGCTCACGGCCGCGGGAACCGCCTGGCCTCGCGAGTCGAGGAACGACACCGTGGACAGTGCGACGAAGATCACGCCCATGAGGCCGAGTACCGCGAGTGCACGACGCCGGGTGCGGCCCTCTTCGCACGGCTCGCCCGGTGCGCAGCTCATGGCTCGTCCTCGCGTGTGGCCCGCTCGAGCGCGTCGTGCTCGAACAGCGTGCGCAGCCGGCCGAGGAACGCATCGAACACGTACACGGCGAGCAGGAATCCCAGCACGAAGTACAGGGTCCACAGCCGCCGCGATTCCGGCCAGTAGCCGAAGTCGCGCCAATAGGGCGAGGACAGGGCGAGACTCACTGCGCTCGCGACGATCGCGAGTCCCAGGCGGACGATGCGTTGTGCCGACATGCTGCCCCCTCGACGGCATGCCCCGCTGGATCACGTGGACAGCCGCGCACGAAACAGGTATTCCTGATACCGATTGTTAACCCATCTAATAGGCATTGTAAATACCAATTAGCATTCGCCATGCGACTCGCTGCCTTCACCGACTACGGATTACGGGTGCTCATGCGCCTCGCTGCGGCGCCGGCGGAGCCTTCGACCACGGCGCGCCTCGCGGAGGAATTCCGCATCCCGTACAACCATCTCGCCAAGGTCGTGCAGGACCTCGCGCGCGGCGGCTTCATTGCGACGCAGCGGGGCACCGGCGGCGGCATTCGGCTCGCCCGGCCGGCGGACTCGATCACGCTCGGGGAAGTGGTTCGATTCCTCGAGCAGCGCTACGCGATCGTGGAATGCTTCCGCGACGATGGCGGCGATTGCCCGCTCACGCCGAGCTGTCGCCTGAGATCACGGCTCGCGTCGGCGCACGAAGCATTTCTCGCCGACCTCGACCGCAGTTCCGTCGCCGACTGCGCCTGGCCGGGGTCGCCGCCGGAGACCCGATCGCGCCTCAGGGCACCCAGCCGTGACTGCCGGCCACGGCGCCGAGGATCGTCACGACGCTGAGCGCGAGCAGCACGACGTGCACGGCGAGCAAGACCGCGAACGCGCGCTCTGGATCGCGTTGTGCCCAGCGCGGAAAGAAGCGGTGCAGGACGAAGGGCTCGCCGACGAACAGCAGCAGCATGAACACGGCCCACACACCCACCATCGCGTGCATCCACCAGTAGTGCGCGGTGGAAAAGCGCCACCACAGGTCGAGCCGCTCGATCATGTAAAAGCCGGTGAGCCCGACCACGATGACGGCGGTGCGCGCCTGCCAGACGAAGCGCCCCTCGACGGCCTGGAACGCCTGCAACCGGTCCGGACCGAACAGGCCGCGACGGATACCGGGCAGCGCGACCGAAGTCGCCATCGACACGCCGCCGATCCAGACGACCACGCCGAGTACGTGCAGTGCGCGCGCAAAGGCCAGCTCGTTCATCGCCGTCACCGCGCCACTTGCGCACCGGCTTCGCCCGCGAGCTTGCCGTCCCTCACCAGCACGACCTGCAGCAGCACGTCGTCCTCGCGGGCGGCGGCCCAGTGCTCGCCGCCGCTCGCCGGCAGGATGATCACGCTGCCGGGGCCGAAAGTCCGCTCCGCGGCCGGATCGACCTTGTTGCCGTCGCCCCAGGACAGCGTGCCGCTCACGACGGTCAGCACGCGCAGTCCGCCCTCGGCGCCGTGCGGCGGCAGGAACTGCCCCTTCGCGATGCGCAGCAGCAGTGTCAGTGGGCGGCCCTGTGCATCGACCGCGAGGATCGTGCGGCGTGCCGCGTCGTACACCGTGTCGTAGCGCAGGCGGTCGAGGTCGAGCAGGGTCGATCCGGCGGCGGCGAGGCTCGGCAGCGCGAGCGTGGCAAGGGTGCCGAGCAGCGAGGCGCGATGGTGCATGGTGGTGTCCTGTCTCCGGAATGTGATCAGAGGCCAAGCCGCACGCCGACTCCGACGGCGCGGCCGTCGCCCGGCATGAACGCGGCCTGATCGGGGCGCGCCTGGTCGACGACCAGGGTCGAGGAAGCATAAACCTCATCAAAGAGATTGGTGACCTCGGCGAAGACCGACAGCTTGCGGCCGAAGCGGCGGGCGATGCGCAGGTCGAGCGTCGCAAACGGGTCGTTGAAGAGCGTGCCGAAGTTGTCGACGGGCGTCTTGCCGGGCATCCAGCGCAGCGCCGCGCCGGCGTGCCAGCGATCGGCAGGCTGCCAGTCGAGCGTCGCATGGATCCAATGGCGTGGCGCGCCCGCGAGCGCATGGTCGCCGCGCAACGGATCGTCGCTGAAGCGAAACTCCTGCCAGGTGTAGGCGAGTCGCGCCGACAGGTCCGGAGCGATCTGCGCCGAGAGGCCGAGTTCGGCCCCGAGGTGACGCGTGCGCGACGCATTGGCGGCGCCGAGCGGAGCGCCTGAGGCATCGCGCAGGCTCAGCAGCTCATTGCGTACCCACGATCGATACGCGACCGCGTCCCACGTCATGGGGCCCGCGATGCCGCGCCAACCGATCTCCACGGTCGTCGCGCGCTGGGCCTCGAGCGCAGGCGTCGCGAATACGGCCGCCGGCAGGCCCGGTGCGCCGGGGCTGGGTCGCCCCGCGCTGCTGTTCGGTGTGCCGTTCACGGTGGCGAGCAGGTCGTCGTGGGTCGGGGGCTCGAAGCTGCGGCTGATCGCACCGAAGAGTGTCTGATTTTCCGACGGCTGCCACGTGAGGCCGAGCGCGGGACTTGTACCTTCGTAGCGGCGCGAGTAGCTCGTGTCGACGGTGGGCACGGCGCCGGGGGGCAGCGCAACGTGCGGATTGGCGGGGTTGTACGCGGCGGTGGGTCGCGTCGGCAGATCGTAACGGTCGTCGTTCACGCGGGTCGCGCGCGACCAGGACAATGCCGGCGACAGCGTGAATCCTCCACCCAGCGCGAGATTGAGACTCGCATTGAGCGACCACGTTTCGGCCTCGAGGCGACTGCGGCCGAAGAGGGCCCCGCGCCGGCCCGAGAGATTGAGGTAGTTGTCCCGGTCTGCCGCGCCGGTCACGTACAGTGTAGTCACCTCGAACAGGGGCAGTGCGCCACGATCCGCATCGGGCTTGAACGCATAGCGCAGCACGGCAGTGGTGTCGTCGCCCGCAGTCGTGCGGATGCCCGCCGACATCGGGAAGCGGAACTCGTCGTCGGTGCGCGTGCGGCCGATCGCGACATCGACGAGATGCGCACCGATCAATTGCGTCGCGCGTGCGCCGATCCGGTCCTGCGCAGCCTCCCGTGACGGTCGATCGCGCATCACATTGGGACCGGGGTTGACGGCACCCGCCGGCGTGACCGTCGGTCCCGTCGACACGGAGCGCGGATCACGCTCGAGCGCTTCCCGCGTGAGCGGGCCTGCCACATCGAAGTCGAGATCCGTGTGGCCCGCGAAGAGGCGCAGCGTGAGCGTATCGGAGAGGTTCACGCCGAAGTTCGCACCGACATTCGAGCGTTGCGACCCGTTGTAGGTGCGATAGCCGTCGCGTGCGGTGTAATCGCCTTGCACCAGCAGATCGGTGGTCCCGTGCGACAGGCCATAGCGCGCGCCGAGCGCTTGCTGTCCGAAGCTCCCGCCGGCCGCGGACAGCCCGAGTCCCGGCGCGCTGCGTCCGGTCGGCGAGATCAGGTTGAGCGCGCCGCCGAGGACCGTTGCCCCGAGCCGATTCGCCATGTATCCGCGATAGACCTCCACCGCGTCGGCGTCGCCCGGGTGTGCGAGGCTGACGACGTACGAGCCGTCGGCGCGATTCAATGGCAGGCCGTTGAGCAGCATCAGCACGCCGCGTTCGACGGGGTTCTGCTGCAGCCCCGATCCGCGTATCTGCACGCGAGGCTGGTCGTTGCCCCCGAAGAAGTCCTGCACGACGACGCCTGGCACCGCAGCGAGCGCGCGCCCGAGCGTGAGGTTCGTCGTGGCCGGCATGTCCTTTGCGGCGACGATGGCCGTGCCACCGGCCGACGCATCGAGCCGTCGCACGACCGGATTGCGCGCCGCGCTGACGACGACCTCCTCGAGATATGCCCCGGGTGTCGCCGATTGCGCGCGCGCATCGGGGCCGGGGACCGCCACAGCGACCGCCAGCGCGCCGAGTGCGGGCCACGCGTGGAGCGCCCGTGTCAGACAAAACGTGCGAGATTCTGGCATCGACGCACCCATTATTGAGAATGAGAGGCATTCGCAATATACTGCGCCACACCGATGCCGGACTTGCGCGAGCGCAAATCACCTCGTGATTCCGCCCGAGACCGGAGGTCGGATCGAACCATGAACCTGAATGAGCTGGAGTTGTTCCGGTCGCTGCCCGCCGCCGCCCTCGAGCGGCTGCGCGGTGCGATGCGTGTCGAGGCCTTCGTGCGTGAGGCCATCGTGTTCCGGCAGGGCGATCCCGCGACGCGCGCATACGCGCTCGGTGCCGGCAGCATCCGCATCGTGCAGACGGGTCGTGACGGCGGATCGGCCATCGTCCGCTTCATCACGGCCGGCGAGATGTTCGGCACCGTTCCCCTGTTCACGCGCCAGCGCCTGCCCGCAACGGCATTCGCCTGCGAGGAATCGCGCGTGCTCAGCTGGAGCGAGGCGGATCTGCGGCGGATGATCGACCTGTATCCCGCCATTGCGATGAACGTGATCGCCGTGCTCGGCGTGCGGCTCGCCGACATGCAGGAGCGGGTGCGCGACCTCGCGACCCACCGCGCACAGTCGCGCATCGCGGGTGCCGTGCTGCGACTCGCGGCGCGCGCCGGCGCCGACACGGCCGGCGGCAGGGCAATCGGCATTCCGCTCAGGCGCAAGGATGTCGCCGAGTTTTCCGGGACCACGCTGCACACGGCGAGCCGCACGCTCGCGGCCTGGGAAAAGACGGGCCTGCTCGCGAGCTCGAGCGGTCATCTCACGGTCCGTGACCGTGACGGCCTGCGTCGCATCGCGGAGGAGTCCGGCCCGTTGCCCTGGCCGGCGTGTCGAAAGTTCCGCGGCGATGAGGGATGATCGGCGGATGAACAGCAACCGCCGTCAATTCATCGCCGCGACCGGCGCCGCCCTCACCGTGCTCTCGAGCCTTGCGGCCCGCGCCCGACAGGCGCAGGCGGCGTCGCCTGCCGACGTCGAGGCGCTCCTCGCCCGCATCGCCGGCGCGCTGCTCGCCGACTACCCGGAGAACGCGACCGCGCTCGGCATCGACACCGGCACGCACGCCGCGCTCAAGGCGAAGCTCACCGATCGCTCTGCGGCGGGACAGGCGCAGATTGCACGCGACGTGGAGAGGCGCCTCGTGCAGCTGCGCGCCGTGGACACCGCAGCGCTCGATGAGGCGACGCGCATCGACCTCGATGTCGTGCGCACCGTGCACGAGACGGCGGCCGAGGGTTTCGCATTCCCGTACGGCGATGTCGCGGTCCTCAACCAGAACTGGTCGTGGCGCAACGCGCCCTATGTGGTCGCGCAGAACACGGGCGCCTTCCTCGAGATCCCGAGCGTGCTCGAGGAGTCGCACACGGTATCGTCGCGTGAGGATGCCGAGGCGTATCTCGAGCGCCTCGCCGCCTACGCCGGGCAGATCGACGGCGAGACCGGGCGGCTGAAGGCCGCGGCGAGCCAGGGGGTGATCGCGCCCGATTTCCTGCTCGACAAGACGATCGCGCAGATCCGGCTCGCCCAGGGCGGTGCGGTGGCCGACTGGCCGATCATTGCGTCGTTTGCGAAGAAGGCAAAGGGCCTGCCGGACAGCTTCGCTGCGCAAGCCGCGAAGATCGCGGCGGACAGCATCGGCCCCGCGCTCGCGCGCCAGACGGCCGAACTCGAGGCGCACCGCGCCCGCGCCAATTCCGATGCCGGGGTGTGGAAGCTGCCGCAGGGCGAGGCGTACTACGCCTGGGCGCTGCGCGCCGCGACGACCACCCGCATGACACCGCAGGAGATCCACGAGCGCGGGCAGCACGAACTCGCCGAGCTGCAGGCGCAGATGGACACGATCCTGAAGGGCGAGGGCTACAGGACGGGCACGGTCGGCGAGCGCATGACCGCGATCGGCAGGGATCCCCGTTACCAGTTCCCGAACGACGCCGCGGGCCGCGCCGCAATCATGGCGCTCATTGCCGCGCGCATCGCCGACATCCGCACGCGCCTGCCGCGCGCGTTCACGACGCTCGTGCCGGGCAATGTCGAAGTCAAGCGCATGGCACCCGAAGTCGAGATCGGCGCCCCGGGCGCCTACGGCGGCGCCGGCAGCATCGACGGCAAGGTGCCGGGCAAGTTCTGGGTGAACCTGCGCACCACGGATCTCTGGCGCAAGTACAGCCTGCCGACGCTCATCTACCACGAGTCGCTGCCCGGCCATGTATGGCAGGGCGAGTACACGTTCAAGCTGCCGCTCGTGCGTTCGCTGCTCGCGTTCAACGCGTACTCGGAAGGCTGGGCGCTCTACGCGGAGCAGCTCGCCGACGAGCTCGGCGTGTACGAGCGCGACCCGGTCGGGCGGCTCGGCTACCTGCAGTCGATCGCGTTTCGCGCCTGCCGCCTCGTCGTCGACACGGGCCTGCACGCCAAGCGCTGGAGCCGCGCGCAGGCGATCGAGTGGTTCGCGACGACGAACGGCTCGGGGCTCGAGGAGGTCACGAGCGAGGTCGACCGCTACTGCGCGTGGCCCGGGCAGGCCTGCGGCTACAAGGTGGGCCACAGCGAGATCAACCGGCTGCGCGCGCAGGCGCGCGCCGCGCTCGGCGCCGCGTACGATCTGCGCGAGTTCGACGACGCGGTCGTCAGGGGCGGCGGCGTGCCGATGGTCGTGCTCGCGCGCATCATCGATGCGTATGTCGCGAAGGCGCGCAAGGCCTGAATTGCCCGCGCGGTTGTGCATTCGGGCACATGGATTGGAAGTTGGCGCGCCCGGCGGGATTCGAACCCACGACCCCTGCCTTCGGAGCAGCGGTACATGATTGCGCTCATGTACTACCAAACACGCCGGACTTGGTTTTTCAAAGACTTAGCGGATCGTAGACTACTCC
>JABAQU010000010.1 GCA_019187185.1 Steroidobacteraceae bacterium
CCGGCCCCCGCGCCCGCGGCGGCGGCGCCCACGGCAGTGCCCGCGCCCGCGGTGGCGCTGTCGCCATCCGCCTGGCCGCAGATCGCGGCGGAGCTCGACATCACCGGGCCCGCGCGCCAGCTCGCCGCGAACTGCGCGTTCCTGGCGCGACAGGGCAATGTCGTGAAGCTCGGGCTCGACGCGCGCCACGAGCCGATGCGCACGAAAACGCAGGAGGACAGGGTCGCGCAGGCGCTGTCGCGCCGGCTCGGCGAAGACCTGCGCATCGAGATCGAGATCGTCGAGGGTCCGACGGCGACGCTCGCCGCGGATCGTGAGCGGCGCTCGGCCGACGAACTCGAGGCGGCACGCGCCACGCTCGCCGGCGACCCGGCGGTACGCGCGCTGCAGGAGAGATTCGGCGCCACACTGCATCCCGATACGGTGCGGCCCACAGGCAAGTGAGAGGACAGCATGGCCCAGAATTTCGGCAACATGATGAAGCAGGCCCAGGCGCTGCAGGCGAACATGCAGAAGGCACAGGTCGAGATCGCCAATCTCGAAGTCACAGGCGAGTCCGGTGGCGGCATGGTGAAAGTCACGATGACCGGCAAGCACGACGTCAAGCGCGTGCAGATCGAGCCGGCCGTGATCGGCGAGGACCGCGAGATGCTCGAGGACCTGATCGCGGCCGCCGTCAACGATGCGGTGAAGAAGGTCGAGCAGCGTTCGGCCGAGAAGATGTCGGGCCTGATGGCCGGCCTGCAACTGCCGCCCGGCATGAAGCTGCCGTTCTGAGCCTGCACGCCGCATGAAGCATTCGCCGGCGCTCGCCGGGCTGATCGACGCGCTGCGCACCTTGCCGGGAGTCGGGCCGAAGAGCGCGCAGCGCATGGCGTTCCACCTGCTGCAGGAAGGCAGGTCGGGCGCCGGCGCGCTCGCGCAGTCGCTCGCCGCGGCGCTCGCGGCGGTGCGCCGCTGCGACCGCTGCCGCATGCTGACCGAATCGCCGCTCTGCGCGATCTGCGAGAGCCCGCGACGCGATGCGGCGCTGCTGTGCGTCGTCGAATCTCCGGCGGACGTGGTCGCGATCGAGTCTTCGGGCAGCTATCGCGGGCGCTACTTCGTGCTGATGGGGCATCTGTCGCCGCTCGACGGCATCGGTCCCGAGCAGATCGGCATCCGCGAGTTCGAGGCGCTGCTCGCGCAGGAGGGCCTGCGCGAGGTGATCCTCGCGACGAACCCGACCGTCGAGGGCGAGGCCACCGCACATTTCCTCTCCGAGGTGGCGCGCCGCCACGGCATCGCGGCAACCCGCATCGCGCACGGCGTGCCGATCGGTGGCGAGCTCGAATACGTGGACGGTGGCACGCTCGCGCACGCACTCGCGGGGCGCCAGTCGATCGGCTGACGGCATGGGCGCGCTGCCGCTCGACAATCCGATGTGGGCGGCGTTGACGACCCGCCAGCGGCGTTTTGCACTCGGTACCGGCCTCGTGCGGCGCTACCCGCGCGAAATGGCGCCGTTCGTCGCGGTCGAGCGCGCCGCAGTCGATGCCACTGTCGATCTCGATGCGCTGGTCGAGCCGGGTGAGGCCATCTACGTGGTCGGTGTCGCGCCCGCGTGGCCGCACGGCTGGCAGGTGCTCGCGACGGGCAGCATCCTGCAGATGCTCCACGCCGCCCCGCCCGCAGCGCCGGGGCAACGCGCGGCGCCCGTCGACGACTGGACCGAACTCGGCGAGCGCGACCTGCCTGCCATGCTCGCGCTCACCGCGCAGGTCTACCCCGAGTTCTTTCGCGCACGGACGCGCGACCTCGGGCGCTACACGGGCCTCTGGCGCGACGGCACGCTCGCTGCCATGGCAGGGGAGCGGCTCGAACTCGACGGGCTGGTGGAAATCAGCGCCGTGTGCACGCACCCGGCGCACACCGGGCGCGGCTACGCGGCGGCGTTGATGCGTGTGCTCATGGAGGGAATCGGGTCACGGGGCGCCGTGCCGTTCCTGCACGTGAGCGACCACAACCGGCGCGCGATCGACCTTTACGCCAGGCTCGGATTCGCCGAGCGCGCGCGGCTCGAGCTGTGGAAGGTGCGGCGCCCGGCGTAGCGGGCAGCCGGCGCAGCTACCGGCCGGTCCGCGGCCGTTTGCCCGGTCCCCGGGCTGCGGTGAGTTGTTCGTAGAGGCGACGCATGCGCCGATAGCTTTCGTAGCGCCGCGGCGCGAGCCCGCCCGCTTCGGCCGCGGCGATCACCGCGCAGTCGGGCTCGCGCATGTGCCGGCAATCGAGGAAGCGGCACTGCGGCGCGAGCCACGCGATGTCCGTGTAGCCGAGCGTGCCCGGTTCGAGGAGATCGATGGCGGGGGAGAAGTCGCGCACGCCCGGGGAGTCGATCAGCCGGCCGCCGCCCGGCAGCTCAAAGAGGCGCGCGGCGGTCGTCGTGTGCCGTCCTTCCTCGGTCTGGCGCACGAGCTGCGCGGTCTCGATGCCGGCATCGGGCACAAGTGCATTGACGAGGGACGACTTGCCGACGCCCGACTGGCCGACGAGCACGGCGGTCGCCGATTGCAGCAGCGCACGCAGGCGATCGATGCCGTCGCCGGTTGCGGCGGCGCAGGCGAGGGCGGTCGCGCCGATTGACTCATAGGCGGCGAGCGCCTCCCCGAGGGCACTGTCGTGGCCGAGGTCTGCCTTGTTCGCGACCAGTACCGAGGCGATGCCGCTCGACGCCGCCGCGGCGAAGTACCGGTCGATCACGAAAAGGTCCGGCACCGGCTGCGGTGCGATCACCGCGACGAGATGCGTGACATTGGCGACGACCAGCTCTGCGCCGCCGCGCAGGTTCGAGCGCCACAATGCGGTGCGCCGCGGCAGCACCTCGACGGCATGGACTTCCGCGTGCCGGGCATCGCGCTCGCAGCGGACACGATCGCCACAGGCAACTTCGAGCCTGCGACCGCGCGGTCGCGCCTCGTGCACGGCACCATCGTCGCCTCGCACCCGCAGGCGCCGGCCGAAGGCGGCGATGACTTCGGCCTCGAATGCGATGAAGGTCGTCATGTCGCGCGGCGGGGAGCGTATCGTTTGCTAGAATTTGCGACAACTCCTTCGCCGCGATCCGAGCATGCCTGTTCCCGATGCGCTGATCTGGATCGATCTCGAGATGACCGGCCTCGCGCCCGGGTCGGATGTCATCATCGAGATCGCCACCGTCGTCACGACCGCAGCGCTCGACGTGATCGCCGAGGGTCCGGTGCTCGCGATCCATCGGCCCGACGACGTGCTCGCGCGCATGGACGAATGGAACCAGCGCCATCATGGCGCATCGGGCCTGCTCGCACGCGTACGCGCGAGCCGGACGTCGGTCGCCGAGGCCGAGCGCGCGACGCTCGCCTTCCTCGCGCAGCACGTCGCTGCGGGCGTTTCGCCGATGTGCGGCAACAGCATCTGCCAGGACCGGCGCTTTCTCGTGCACGAGATGCCTGCGCTCGAGCGCCATTTCCACTACCGCAACCTCGACGTCAGCACCGTCAAGGAACTGGCGCGGCGCTGGGCGCCGAAGGTGCTCGACGGCGTCGTGAAGCAGGGCGCGCACCTGGCGCTCGCGGACATCCACGAGTCGATCGCGGAGCTGCGCCACTACCGCCGGCATTTCGTCGCCCCCGAATACCGTGGCGAGTGAGTCGCTGCCCGATTTCGCCGCCGTGGTCGCGGCTGCGGGCCGATTGCAGGGCCGGGTGCGCCGCACGCCGGTGATGCGTTCGGACGCGTTCGATGCGCGCGCCGGCCGGCGGGTGTTCTTCAAGTGCGAGAACCTGCAGACGGGCGGGGCGTTCAAGCTGCGCGGCGCACTGAACGCGCTGCTCGCGCTGCCGGCCGATGCGCGGGTCACGCGCGTCGCGACCCACTCGTCCGGCAATCACGGCAATGCGCTCGCGATCGCGGCGCGTTCGCTCGGACTTGCGTGCACGGTGGTAGTGCCCGAAGGTTCGTCACCACCGAAGGTCGCGGCGATCGAAGCGGCCGGCGCGCGCGTCGTGTACTGCCGCCCGGGGATATCCGCGCGCGAGACGGCGCTCGCCGACGTGCTCGCACGCGAGCACGCGCATGTCGTGCATCCATTCGACGATGCCGACGTGATAGCAGGTCAGGGCACGGCGGCGCTCGAACTGCTCGCCGAACCGCTCGCTTTCGACACGCTGGTCGCCCCGGTGGGCGGGGGCGGCCTGATCGGCGGCACCGCGCTCGCCGTGCGCGGCCTCACGGACACCTGCACGGTGATCGGTGCCGAACCCGCGGCGGCCGACGATGCGTGGCGCTCGTTCACGAGCGGCCGGCGGGTCGATGCCGGCGTGCCGGACACGATTGCCGACGGGCTGCGCGCGTCGATCGGTGTGCGCAACTTCGAGCTGCTGCGGCGCCACGTCGATGAGGTCGTCACGGTGTCCGAGGCGGAAATCGTCGCGGCGATGCGCATCGTGCTCGAGGACCTGAAGCTGCTGATCGAGCCGTCCTCCGCGGTGGCGGTGGCGGCCGTGCTGGGCGGGCGCGCGGCGAAGCTGGGCGGGCGCGTCGGCGTGATCCTCTCGGGCGGCAATGTCGACCTCGGGCGCTGCCCGTTCCTCGCGGGGCGCGCGTGACACAGGCCGCGCAGCGCATCGTGCATCGCGGCGGTTGCCATTGCGGCGCAGTGCGCTTCGAAGTCGACGCGCCCGCGGCGATCGAGGCGCTCGAATGCAACTGCTCGATCTGCCGCGCAACCGGCTTCCTGCACCTGATCGTCCCGGCATCGCGCTTCCGGCTGCTCGCGGGCGCCGATGCGCTGCGCGCATACACGTTCAACACGGGCACCGCGCGGCACCTGTTCTGCGGCATCTGCGGGGTGAAGTCGTTCTATGTGCCGCGTTCGCACCCGGACGGCTACAGCGTGAACGTGCGCTGCCTCGAGCCGGGCACGATCGAATCGCTGACCATACGCGAGTTCGACGACACGCGGCGCACCGAGTCCGAGGCGCGCGTTCGGCATCTCACTGCCGGTTGACGCCGGGTGGCGCGTCAGCGCCCCATCCCGCGCAGGATCTCGTCGAGCGGATTGCCGCTCCCGCCACCCCCGAGGAGCCCACCGAGCAGGCCGCCGAGCCCACCAGGCCCGCCGAGTCCGCTGCCGGCGCCGGCGTCCGGCATCGCGCCGGCCGCTGCGCCCGGCGCTGCGCGGCCGTGCTGCTTTGCCATGTAACCCGCGACCAGCATCGCGAGGATCGGCAGCATGCGCTTCAGCATTGCAGGATCGAGGCCGCTGCGACCGGCCGCGTCCTGCGCAACTGCGCGACTCACGTCCTTGCCGCCAAAGATCTGCCCGAGCACGTTGTTGCCGAGCCCGACATCGGTGGGCTCCGGCGCGAGGACATTGTCGAGGAGCCCTCCGCCGCCGAGCTGGCCGAGCAGGCCGCCGAGCCCTGCGAGGCCTCCCGGCTGCGCCTGCGTCTGCTTGCCGAAGCCGCCGAGGATGGCGGGCAGCAGCGCCGCGGCGCCGCTGGCGGCTTGTGCGGGATTAAGGCCGAGTTCGCGGGCGATTGCGTCGAGGCCGCCCGTCCGGGCGAGGAGGTCCTTGATGTCCATGTCACGGCTCCGGGGCATTCTGCAGGTCGCCGAACGATACAACACCGGATGCCATGGAGGGGGCGGGTCGTGCCGGCGAACGTGCTATCGTCCGCCGCTTGGGCACCCTCGCGAATATCGTCGTCGCGCTCGTCGCCGTGCTGCACGTCTGGTTCGGCGTCCTCGAGATGTTCCTGTGGGACAAGCCGGCCGGGCTGCGCGCATTCGGCCACACGAAGGAGAGCGCCGCCGCGTCGAAGGTGCTGGCCGCGAACCAGGGACTCTACAACGGCTTTCTCGCCGCGGGGCTCGTCTGGGGGCTCACGCTCGGTGCGGCGGGATGGCCCGTGAAAGTGTTCTTTCTCGCGTGTGTGCTGGTTGCCGGGCTCTTTGGTGCCGCGACTGCCAGCCGCAGGATCCTCTACGTGCAGGCGCTGCCGGCGGCCGCCGGCCTCGCGCTCCTCGCGCTCGCACGCTGACGATGCCCGGCCCCGCCGGGACTCAGGCCCCTTCGGCCAGGTACATCCACGTTTCGACGACGGTATCCGGATTGAGCGACAGGCTGTCGATGCCCTGCTCGACGAGCCAGCGCGCGAGCTCGGGGTGATCGGACGGTCCCTGGCCGCAGATGCCGACGTACTTGCCGCGTGCACGGCAGGCCTTGATCGCCATCGCGAGCAGCGCCTTGACGGCTGCGTCGCGCTCGTCGAACAGCTTCGCGACGATGCCCGAATCGCGGTCGAGGCCGAGCGTGAGCTGTGTCATGTCGTTCGAGCCGATCGACATGCCGTCGAAGTACTCGAGGTACTGGTCCGCGAGCAGCGCGTTGGTCGGCAGTTCGCACATCATGATGACCTTGAGCCCGTTTACGCCGCGGCCGAGCCCGTTGACGGCGAGGATTTCCGTGACTGCGCGGGCCTCCGCCACCGTGCGCACGAACGGCACCATCACCTGCACGTTCGTGAGCCCCATGTCGTTGCGCACGCGCCTGAGCGCCTCGCACTCGAGGTCGAAGCAGGGGCGAAAGCCCGCGTCCACGTAACGCGAAGCGCCGCGAAAGCCGAGCATCGGATTTTCCTCGGACGGCTCGTACTGACGCCCGCCGATCAGGTTCGCGTACTCGTTCGACTTGAAATCCGACAGCCGCACGATCACGGGCTCGGGGGCGAAGGCCGCGGCGATCTGCGCGATGCCTTCGGCGAGCTTCTCGACGTAGAAGCGTACCGGGTCCGCATAGCCCGCCATCTGCCCGCGGATCTGGTCCCTGAGATCGGCCGACAACCGGTCGAACTCGAGCAGTGCGCGCGGGTGCACGCCGATCATGCGGTTGATGATGAACTCGAGTCGTGCCAGCCCGACGCCACGATGCGGAATGCCTGCAAAGTCGAATGCGCGGTCCGGGTTGCCGACGTTCATCATGATCTTCACGGGAATCTCGGGCAGCGAGTCGAGTTCGATCTGGCGGCGTTCGAAATCGAGCAGGCCCTCGTAAACGTGGCCGGTGTCGCCCTCGGCGCACGAGACGGTGACCTCGGCGCCTTCCCGGATGCGTGAAGTCGCGTCCCCGCAGCCGACGACGGCCGGTATGCCGAGCTCGCGCGCGATGATCGCGGCATGACACGTGCGCCCGCCGCGATTCGTCACGATCGCCGAAGCGCGCTTCATCACGGGCTCCCAGTCGGGATCGGTCATGTCCGCGACCAGCACGTCGCCCGACTGCACGCGCGCCATCTCCGCAACGTCACGGATGATGCGCGTCGGGCCTGCGCCGATGCGTTGCCCGATGCTGCGGCCGCTGGCGAGCACCCTCGAGCGGCCCTTCAGCGTGTAGCGCTGGATCGTGCGGCCGGCGCGGCTCTGTACGGTCTCCGGGCGCGCCTGCAGGATGTAGATCTCGCCGGTCGCGCCATCCTTGCCCCACTCGATATCCATCGGCTGGCCGTAGTGGGCCTCGATCGCGAGCGCCTGCTTCGCGAGCGCGACGATGTCGGCGTCGCCGAGCGAGAAGCGCTGCCGGTCGGCACGCGGCACGTCGACCGTCTTCACGCGCTCGCCGCTGCCCGGCTCGCCGTACACCATCTTGATCGCCTTGCCGCCGAGGTTGCGCCGCAGGATCGCCGCTCGATCCGCCCGCAACGCGGGCTTGTAGACATAGAACTCGTCGGGGTTCACGGCACCCTGCACGACGGTCTCGCCGAGCCCCCACGACGAGGTGATGAACACGACGTCGCGAAAGCCCGAATCGGTATCGAGCGTGAACATCACGCCGCTCGCTCCGAGGTCGCTCCTCACCATGTGCTGCACGCCGGCCGAGAGTGCGACCTGCGCATGGTCGAACCCCTGGTGCACGCGATAGGCGATCGCGCGATCGTTGAACAGCGACGCGAAGACTTCGCGCATGGCCTGGAGCACCTGTGCCTCGCCGCGCACGTTGAGGAAGGTTTCCTGCTGGCCCGCGAACGACGCTTCCGGCAGGTCCTCGGCGGTCGCGGACGAGCGCACCGCCACCGCAATGTCGCGGCCTGCGCTCATGCGGCGGAACGATTCGAGCACCGCGGATTCGAGCGCCGGCGGAAACGGCGTCGAGGTGATCCAGTCGCGAACCTGCGCACCCGTGGCGGCGAGCTTCTGCACGTCGTCGACATCGAGGTCGGCGAGCACCTCGCGGATGCGCGCGTCGAGACCGCCCTGTTGCAGGAACTCGCGATACGCGGCGGCCGTGGTCGCGAAGCCGTCGGGGACGCGCACGCCGAGCTGCGCGAGTGCGCCGATCATCTCGCCGATCGAGGCGTTCTTGCCGCCGACGATCTCGACGTCCTGCTTCTTCAGCGCCGCGAAAGGTAGTACGTAGTCTGTCAAAGGCGCGCTCCGGAACTTCGCTGCGGGGACACTTGCGAGGCGGGCCGGGCAATGAAAGACTCGGCCGCGTGAGTCGACGAACAGTTTTCTTCGTTTCCGATCAGACCGGTGTGACTGCGGAGACCATGGGCCACAGTCTCCTGACTCAGTTCGATGGCCTCGAGTTTCGGCCGGTGACTTTGCCATTTGTGTCGGGCGTTGACAAGGCAGAGGAAGCGGTCAGGAAGATCAATCTCGCCGCCGAAGAGACCGGCGTGCGGCCGATCATCTTCTCGACGCTGGTGCACACCGAAGTGCGCGATGTGGTCAAGCGCGCCGACGGGCTGTTCCTCGATTTTTTCGACGCGTTCGTCGGCCCGCTCGAGCAGGAACTCGCGACGCGGTCCACGCACCGGACCGGCCGTGCGCACGGCATCGCCGACCTCACCGCCTACACGGCGCGCATCAATGCGACGAACTTCGCGCTGGCGAACGACGACGGCAGCGGCCGCGACTACGATGCCGCCGACGTCGTGATCGTCGGCGTGTCGCGTGTCGGCAAGACGCCGACGAGCCTCTACATGGCATTGCAGTACGGGGTCTTCGTCGCGAATTACCCGTTCACCGACGACGACCTGGAAGGCGGCCGCCTGCCGCGCGCGGTCGAGCCGTTCCGGCACAAGCTCTACGGGCTCACCATCCGGCCCGAGAGGCTGCAGCAGATCAGGCACGAACGGCGGCCGGACAGCCGCTATGCCTCGCAGCAGCAAGTGCAGTACGAGATCCGCAGCGCCGAGGCACTGTTCGAGCGCTACCGGATACCGAGCCTCGACACGACGGAATGCTCGATCGAGGAGATTGCGAGCCACATCCTCGAGAGCATCGGCATCGAGCGTCGCGTCCGGCCTTGAGGCCGGTCACATCCTGCACGCCGGATCCCTTGCGCGCGCATCCGCGTGCGCTATAGTCGACCCGCATGCGTACTGACGCGCTTGCTCCGGTTTCCTGGCGCGCACGGCCACAGGGCTTTGTCGCGCTGATGGCGCTTTACGAAAGCAATTACGTGCGTCTCGGCTGGCTGGCCGGCGATCTCGGGGCCCTGGGCGGGGTCTGCGTGTCGACGGTCGATGGCGACTGTGATCTGCGTCTCGAAATCTCCGAGCGCTCGCGCTACACGACATCCCTCGAGCTGACCTACCCGCCGATCACATTGCCGCAGCTGCGCGTGCGCGTCTATCACGATGCGCATCTCGCCGAAGCGCAGGGCGAGGGCGGCAGCGCGGCCGAACGCTGGTCGCGCAACATGCTGCTCAACAAGTGGCTCGAGTACTGCGTCGAGCGTGGCCACCGTTTCCGATGAAATCCCTCGCCACGTTGCGCTTCGGGCGCGAGCCGGAGAAGGAGGCGGAAGAGCAGCGCGTCGTGCAGCTCTTTCGCAATCGCGCGGAACTGAAGAAGGCGTACGCATCGCTGCAGGACGAGGTCCATCGGCTCAAGGACCGGCTGAAGCAGCAGGAAGGGGCGACCGCACGCGTCCAGGAGATGCTCGAGACGCTCGAAGGGCGACTCGCGACGCCGGAAACCGCCTGGCCGGCGCTGGTGTTCTACCAGCTGCGGGGCCTGTGGGCGCTCGGCCGCGACCTGATCGGGCAGCTCGTCGCCGACCTCGCGCGCCAGCAGGAAGAGAAGGAGCGCCGCCAGCACCTGACCGAATCGAACCGCCGGCAGTTCGCGCGTCGCCAGGCGCTCGAAGCGCAGCTGCGCGAAGCGGAGACGGCCGCGGCCGAGGCGGCGACGCGCGTCGCGGAGACGCGACGCAAGCTCGCGACGCTGACGCGCTTCTGGCATTACTTCGCTCGTCGTGACCTCGCGCACCGCCTGCAGGCGCTCGACGCGAGTTCGACGGCGGCCGCGCTGGCTCTCGGCGAGGCGCGCGCCGCTGGCGACGCGCTCGAGTCCGAGCAGGTCGCAGAGTTTCCGGGCCTCTCGACCGAGGCGCGTCGCGCGATCAACCTTGCGGCGATCGGCTACGCGGAACTCCTGTGCCTGCGGCTCGCGCGCACGCCGCTGGTCGCGCACGCGAAGGATGCCGCCGCCCGCCGCGAGGTGATCGACGATTACGGCACGCGCGCCGAATGCGAGCGGCTGATGGGGGATATCGCGCGTGCGAAGGCAGTGCTGCAGCATCGGACGCAGCTCTCCCAGGAATTGCGCGCGCGCACCGATCGGCTGCGGCAAATCGCCCGCTATCGCAACGGCGACGATACCGTCCCGACGCCGGAGTCGATCGGCATGGCGGAAGGCGACGTGCTCGAGCGGGGCGGGCAGGGCGCCAACGCCGCGCGCCTGCCGAACGTACTCGCCGAAGACACCTGGGACCTGTTCAGGATCGTGCTGCGCTGATCCGCGTACGCGCGCCGAAGCGCCGCATCGCCCCGATGCCGTCGTCGAGCCACTGGTAGAAGACGGGAACGGCGAGCAGCGACGTGGCGGCGCCGAACATGAGCCCGCCCATGATGGCGCGCGCCATCGGTGCGTAGGAGGGGCCCGCGAGCCCCACCGCGAGCTGGGCGTCCCCGAACGCGAGCGGCGCGAGCGCGAGCGACGCCGTCAGCGTGGTCATCAGGATCGGGCGCAGACGGTCGCGGCTCGCCTGCAGTATCGCCTCGAGACGTGGTACGCCGGCCGAGCGCAGGTCGTTGATGTGCGCGACCAGCACGATGCCGATGTTGACCACGACCCCCATCAGGATCTGGATCCCGATCGTCGCCATGAACGTGAATGTGGTGCGCGTGAGGAAGAGCGTCCACACGACACCGATCACCGCCATCAGGATCGAGCTGACGATCGAGACGGGCAGCACGGTCGATTCGAACACGGCGGCCATCACGAGATAGATCATCGCAATCGCGAACAAGAGGTTGAAGAACATTGTCTGCGCGCCGTCGTCGTTTTCCTGCACGCCACGGCCGAACGCCCACGCATAGCCTGGGGGCAGCTGCCAGGCGGCCATCAGGCGCTCGACGCGATCCTTGACCGCCGTGAGCGTCGCACCGTCCGCGATCACGCCGCCGAGCGTCACCGAGGTCAGTCGGTTCACCCGCCGGATCACACGCGGACCCTGCTCGACCGAGAAGGTCGCGATGCTGCCGAGCTCGATGCGTTCACCATCCGGGAGATAGAGCGGCAGACGGACGAGGTCCGCGACGTTCTGGCGGTCCGAGGCGCGAAACGCGAGGCGCAGGGTCAGCTCGCGGTCGGCCGTGCGAAAGTCCCGCAGGCGGTCGCCGCGCAGCGCCGCCGCGACGGTCATCGCGGCGGCCTGCGGCGTCAGCCCGAGCGCGGCGGCGCGATCGCGATCCACGCGAATGCGCACCTCTTCGTCGCCGTCGCGCGCCTCGGAACGGATCGAGCCGAGTCCCTCGATGCCGCGCAGCGCGTGGGCGAGGTCGTTCGCGATCCCCGCGAGGCGCTCGGTCGACTCGCCGGTGAGGCGCAACGAGAACCCGGACGACTGGCCCTGCCCGTCGAGGCTGAAGGTGGGTTTGCCGATCAGGATTTCCGGCATCTGCGCCGTGGCGCGACGGATCACTTCGGACGCCGGTATCCGCATCGACTGCTTCGGCGTCAGGATCAGTATGCTGTTCGCCGACGTCGTGTCGTAGCGCGAGTAGACGCTCGCGATGTCGAATTCCTCGCGGTGCGCCGCGAGCCAGGACTCCACCGTGTTGACGGCGGCCTCCACCCGGTCGATCGGATGGTTGCCCTCGATCCGGTAGTCGATCAGCAGCTCGCGGCCGGCGTCCTGCGAAAACATGTCGAAGCGCAGCAGCCTGTCGGGCATCGCGGCCGACGCGGCGATCAGGCCGATGGTTGCGGCGAGCAGCAGCCCGAGCGCGAGTGCCGTGCGGCCCGAGCGGGTGAGCGCCGCGCGCAGCAGCGACGTGTAGCGGTCCTGCAGGCGGGCGAAGCGGCTGTTCCGCACGATCGGCGGCGGCGCCGGGAAGCGTGCGGTCAGCATCGGCACGATCGTCTGGGCGATCACGAGCGAGGCGCACATCGCGACGATGATCGGCACCGCGACGTGCACGAGGAAGATCGACAGCTGGTTGCGTTCGCCAAACACGATCGGCAGGAACACGACGACGCAGGTCGCGGTGCCGGCGAGCGTCGCGATGCCGACCTCGCGCACGCCCGCGAGCGTGGCGCGCTGCGGGTTCTGCGGGTCGAGCTGGCGATGGCGGAACACGCTCTCTGTCACGACCACCGCGTTGTCGACCAGCATGCCGATCGCGAGCATCATGCCCATCATCGACATCACGTTCAGCGTCAGGCCGAGGAAGTACATCGCCGCGAGCGTGACGAGCAGCGACAGCGGCACCGCGAGGCTCACGATCAGCGTCGTCGGCCAGTGCCGCAGGAAAAGATACAGCACGATCAGCGCGAGCACCGCCCCGATCAGGCCGGCCTCGCCCACATCGGCGAGCGAGCTGCGGATCGAGGTGGCCTGGTTGTCGATCACGTAGATCGTGACGCCCTGCATCTGCGGCAGCTCGCGCGCCCGCTCGACGACCTTCAGCACCGCGTCGGCGACCGCGATCACGTTGGCCTGCGTCGACTTGAACACGTCGAGGCCGACCGCCGGACGGCCGTTCAGGTGCCGGCGGGTCGTCAGCTCCGGGCTGACGAGGGCCACCTCCGCGATGTCGCCGAGGCGCAGGTCGGGGCCGATGACGAGCTTCCTCACTTCCTCGAGCGAGCGCAGCTCGCCGATCGGCCGTACCGTGAAGCGCTGCGCGCCGTCGGTCAGCTGCCCGGCGCTCACCGAGAAATTGGCGCGCTGGAGTTTGCCGACGAGCTCGCGCACGTCGATGCGATGCGCCGCGATGCGCCCGGCGTCGACCAGCACGCGCACTTCGCGCGGTTCCACGCCCGCGAGGTCGACACGCGCGACGCCGTCGACGCGCTCGATCGGCTTCTTGAGCGTGCGCTCGAGCAGTTCGTACTGCGACGAGAGGTCCGCGTCGGCGGACAGGCGGATCGTCAGGATCGACTGGTCGGCGCTCGACGCCGTGAACATCAGGATGCGGTTGGCCGCGGCGGGCAGGTCGTGGCGGATTGCATCGAGCCGCGTGCGCACCTCGAAGCCCGCCGCGTCGATGTCGGTGCCCCAGTCGAATTCGATCTCGAACTGCGCCTGGTCGCCCTCGGAGCGCGAGCGGATCTCGCGGATACCGGGCAGCGTCGCGAGCGCATCCTCGACCGGGCGCGTGATTTCCTCCTCGATTTCCTCGGGCGTCGAGCCGGGGTAGGGGATCGTCACGCCCATGAACGGGAACGTGATGTCCGGAAACTGCTCGAGCGGCAGCAGCCTTGCCGCCATCAGGCCGATCGTCGCGACCGCGGCAAAGACCATCACCGTCGTGACCGGCCGGCGCAGCGCGAAGTTCGTGTGGATCACGGCCGGGGCACCAGCGGCAGGAGCCCGGCCGGATCCGCGGCGGGCACGGGCCGTGCGTCGCGACGCCGGTCGAGCAGGGTATAGAGCACCGGAATGACGATCAGCGTCAGCACGGTCGCGACCAGCATGCCGCCGATCACGGTGATCGCCATCGGGCGGCGGACCTCCGCACCCTCGCCGAGGCCGATCGCCATCGGCACGAGACCGAGGATCGTGCTCCAGCTCGTGATGAGGATCGGGCGCAGCCGCGTGCGCCCGGCGAGCAGCAGCGCCTCGTGGCGCAGCAGGCCCCGGTCGCGCGCCTGGTTCACGGCGTCGAGCAGCACGATCGCGTTGTTGACGACGATGCCCGCGAGCAGGATGAGGCCGATGAAAGCGACCGCATTCACCGTCGTGCCGGTCAGTGCGAGTCCCCACACCGCACCGATCAGCCCCATCGGGATCGTGAAGAGGATCACGAAGGGGTGGATCAGCGACTCGAACTGAGAGGCCATCACGAGATAGACGAGGAACACGGCGAGTCCGAAGGCCATCAGCAGCGAACTGAAACTCTGCTGCATCTCCTCGCTCTGGCCGGTCACCGAGCTCGTGATGCCGACCGGCAGCGCCGTCGTCGCGAGGATGTCGCGGGCAACCGCCGTCGCGGCGCCGAGGTTGTCGCCCGCGGGCGAGGCCGACAGCACCGCGACGCGCTCCTGCGATGCGCGCCGGATCTCGGCCGGTCCCACCGCGAGATGCACGTCGGCGACCGCGGCGAGCGGCACCGGGTGCTCGCCGCCCGGGTTCACGATGAGGTTCCGCACCTCCTCGATCGATGCACTGCGTGTGTCGACGCTGCGCACCAGCACGTCGATCTTGCGGTCGCGCAGCTGGTAGCGCGTCGCGACATCGCCGCGCAGGCTCGCGACCACGCGGTCCGCAATGTCGCGCACTTCGAGTCCGAGCCGCGACGCGCGGTCCTGGTCGAAGAGGATGCGAATCTCCGGATGCCCGCCCTCGATCGAGGAGCGCAGGTCGGTGAAGGCGCCGCTCGATTCCATCCGGGCGCGCACGGCGGCAGTGGCCGCCTGCAGGCGATCGAGTTCGTATCCGGACAGGACGACCTCGAGCGGCGTCGACAGCGTGAACAGGGCGGGGCGCGAGAATTCGTACTGCACGCCGGGCAGGGCATCGAGCGCCGTGCGCAGTCGTGCCATGGCCGCGGCTTCCTCGCGCGGGCCGGCCGGCTGCTTCAGGCGCACGGCCATCTCGCCGACGTTCTCGCCGGCATCGACCGGGTTCGCGTCGAGGCGGTTGCCGGTACCGGAGACGGCATAGGCCTGGTCGAGCCCCGGCAACTCGAGCGCGGCGGCCTGGGCCGTCCGCAGCACGCGATCGGTCGCGTCGAGCGGCGATCCCGCGGGCAGCCGCAGCTTGACGTTGAACTCGCCCTGCGCGAGCTGCGGAATCAATTCCGTCGGCAGGCGTGTCAGCACGGCGCCCGTGACGGCGAGCAGCGCGAACGCGACGCCGAGCGTGAGCGCGCGGCGGCGCAGCGCCCACTCGAGCGCGGTGGGGTAGAGCCGGTCGAGCTGCGCAAACGCGCGCTGGGTCACGTGCACGGCGGGCGCGAGGAGGAGGCCGCACAGTGCGCCGATCACGCCCGCGAGCGAGCGCACGAGCCGGATCAGCGTGACGAGCGCGAGCCGCAGCGGCCAGGCGGCCCAGCCGATGATGCGGCGCACGCCGCGCGCGGCGGGCGGGGCCGCAAATTCGCCCGGACGCAGCGCGCGACCCACCGTGCGCAACCGCTCTGCGAGCCGCGCACCACGCAGGCGCAGCTCGGTGCCGAGGGCGCCCTGCGGCTCGTGCCGCTCGCCGTCGTCGGCGCGCCACGCAGCCATCATCGGCACGAGGGTCAGGCTCACGAGCAGCGAGAGGATCTGCGCGAAAGTGACCGTCAGTGCCTGGTCGCGGAACAGCTGGCCGGCGATGCCGCTGACGAACACCATCGGGAAGAACACGGCGACGGTCGTCATCGTGGAGGCGGTGACCGCCATCGCGACTTCCGCCGTGCCTTCGCGCGCGGCCTGCACGGCCGGCAGCCCCGCTTCGCGCTTGCGGGAGATCGCCTCGAGGATGACGACCGAGTTGTCGATCAGCATGCCGACCGAGAGCGCGATGCCCCCGAGCGACATGATGTTGAGCGTGAGGTCGAAGCCGTACATCAGCACGAAAATGCCGATCACGGTGACCGGGATCACGATGCCCGCGACCAGCGTCGCGCGCGCATCGCGCAGGAACAGGTACAGCACGATCACCGACAGCAGGCCGCCCCAGATCGCCGCATCGCTCACCTCGCCCACCGAGTTCGCGATGAACGTCGACTGGTCGTAGACCGTCTGCAGCTTCGTGTCGGGCGGCAGGCTCTTGCCGAGATCGGCGAGCCGCGCGCGCACGGCCTCGGCGAGCTGCACCGTATTGGCATCGCCTTCCTTGTAGACCGCGAGCTCGACGCACTCGCGTCCGTCGAGGCGGGTGATCGCCGTGCGGTCCTTGTAGCCGTGTTCGACTCGCGCGATGTCGCGCAGATAGACGGGCCGGCCGTCGACGGTCGCGATGACCGCGTTCGCCATTTCCTCGAGCGAACCGAACTCGTTCAGCGTGCGCACGAGGAAGCGCTGCGTGCCCTGCTCGAGCCGCCCGCCGGAGAGGTTGACGTTCTCGGCACCGATGCGCGCGGCCACCTGGCCGACGTCGAGCTTCAGTTGCGCGAGGCGCTGCTGGTCGACGTAGACGTGGACCTCGTCCTCGAATCCGCCGCTCACCTTGACCGCCGCGGAGCCTTCGGTCGCCTCGAGCGCGGGCTTCAGGCGGTCGTCCGCGAAGCGCCGCAGCGTCTTCAGCCGTTCGTCGCGCGTGGCACCGCTCGCGGCGAGGTCGACGAACGCCAGGCGCAGCACGGGCTCGGTCGAGGGGTCGAAGCGCAGCAGTAGCGGGCGCCGCGCATCGACGGGCAGTTGCAGCAGGTCGAGGCGCTCGCGCACCTCGATGCCGGCGAAATCCATGTCGGTACCCCACGCGAACTCGAGCACCACATCCGACTGCCCGGAGCGGGACACCGAGCGCACGCTGCGCACGTTCCTGATCGTGCCGGCCGCTTCCTCGACCGGCCGCGTCACCAGGTTCTCGACCTCGAGCGGCGCGGCGCCCGGCAACTCGGTGCGGATGGTCAGCGTGGGATAGGACAGGTCCGGCAGCAGGTTGACCTTGAGGCGGGAGAGCGAGACGACGCCGAACAGCGTCACCGCGATGGTCGCCATCGCGATCGTGACGCGACGGCGCAGAGCCAGATCGACGAGACGCATGGCGACCCCCTTGCCCGGTTCAGCGCTGGGCGGCGCGCGCGTCGGCGGCGGCTTCGCGCAGCGCCGCGGCCGGCTTCGCATCGAGCGACACGACACGCACGGCATTGCCGCTCTTCAGGCCGTTCTGGCCGACGACCACAACGGTCTCGCCGTCGGCGACGCCCTTCGTGACCTCGATGTTGCCGCCGTCCGCGAGGCCGGTCGTGACCGCGCGCTGCACCGCCTTGCCGTCCTCGACGACGAACACGCTCGCCGCGCCGTCCGCCTCGATCAGCGCCACGCGCGGCACCTGGAGCGCTGCGGGCTTGCGTTCGAACACGATGCCGACCCGGGCGAACATGCCGGGCTTCAGTGCGCCCTGTGCATCTTCGAGCTCGAGCGTGACCTTGAAGGTCGCCGTGGCGGGATCGATGGCGGGGGATACGAGCGTCACACGGGCGGGAAACGTGCGACCGCCCAGGGCATCGATCTGCGCCACGGCATTCTGGCCCGGTGCCAGGCGAGCGAGTTCGCGCTCGGGCACGTAGACGCTCGCCTTGAGCGGCGTCGGATCGGTGATGCGGAAAGTCTTCGCGCCCACGGGCACGTTCTGCCCGACGCGCACGTAGCGCCCGGCGACCGTGCCGGCGAACGGCGCACGAAGTTCGGTGTACGACAGCTGCAGCTCGGCGAGCTGGTAGGTCGCACGCAGGTTGTCGAGATCGAACTTGAGGTTCTCGAAGGCGCCGGCCGAGACGAGTCCCTTCTCGTGCAGTTCGAGCTGGCGGCGATAGTCGCGCTCGGTCTTGGCGTACTGGGCGCGCGCCTGCGCGGCTTCGAGCTGCAACTGCCGGCCGTCGAGGACCGCGAGCACTTCACCCGCGCGCACCGTATCGCCTTCCTCGACCAGCACGCGCTCGATCTCGCCACCGACACGCGCGGTCACGTCCGCGTCGGCTTCGGCCTCGAGCGTCGCAGTACCCGTATAGCGCGCGAGCATCTCGCCGCGGTGCGCATTCGCGACTTCGACCGGGATGGCGGCGGCGCTGTCCTTGCCCGTCGCGTCGGCCGCGGAACCTCCGCTGCAGGCGCCGAGCACGGCACCGAGCGCGGAGACGGTGAAGAAAACTGCAGTGGTGCGCATGGCGGATCGACCTCCCTGACTTCAGGCGAGGCGATCCTACTGCCGTATGGTGTTGTAGTCAACTACAACACCATACGCATTAGGAAACAACAACTTATGGAGTGCGCGAGACCGTCTTCGGCGCCATCTTGTCCGCGGGTCCGCCGATCATGTCGGCCATCACCTCGGAGGCCTGGTGGAGCACGATGTCGGGCGCATCGTCGGTCTTGATGTCCTCCACCGAAGCGAGGGCCGGTTGTCCGAGCGCGGCCCGGCGCGTGTTCTCGCGCGCAAGGCGCGCACGATCGACTGTCGCGCGTTCCTCGCGACGGACCTTGAGGTTGAGCGATACCGCGGTCTGCTTGCGCGCCTGCCGGACCGCGGCGATATCGGCGACGAGCCAGCGATAGTCCGGATCGGCCGCGGCGCGCAGCCCTTCTTCGCTCGCGAGCACCGTGGGGACGACACCGTCGCCCCGTGCGGCGCGAAATGGCACACCGGGAATGCGATCCCAGGGCAGGGCCTCGTCGAGCGCGCTCTCGCCGACGTCGTCGAGATCGATCATCGATGCGAGTGGCACGTCGGGCGATACGCCGTGGAGCTGCGTGCTGTCGCCCGTGATGCGGTAGAACTTGCCGATCGTCACGGTGAGCTGCCCGTTGACCGGCTTTTTGGCAAAGCCGTCGAGCGGCACGAGATTCTGCACCGTGCCCTTGCCGAAGGTCTGCTGACCGAGCACGACGCCGCGCCGATAGTCCTGGATCGCGCCCGCGAAGATTTCGGACGCCGAGGCGCTGAAGCGGTCGACCAGCACCGCGAGCGGCCCGTCGTACACGACACCCGGGTCAGGGTCGTCGAGCACCTCGGTGCGTCCCGCCGCGTCGCGCAGCTGCACGACGGGACCCCGGTCGATGAACAGGCCGGTGAGGGCGGTTGCCTCGGGCAGGTAGCCGCCCCCGTTGCCGCGCAGGTCGAGCACGAGCCCGTCGATCTTCTCCTTCTGCAGATCGTCGATCAGGCGGTGCACGTCGCGGGTGGTGCTGCGGAAGTTCTCGTCGCCGGCGTTCTGTGCAGCGATGTCCTGGTAGAAGCCCGGCACCGTGATGACGCCGATCCGGTAGCTGCGGCCGCTGCGCTCGATGGTTTCGAGCGACTTCTGCGCAGCCTGCGCCTCGAGCGTGACCTTGTTGCGCGTGAAGGCGAGCGTCTTTTCGGGGGTGCCCGGTGCCGCGCCGCCCGGCAGCACCCGCAGGCGCACGAGGGTGCCGCCCTTGCCGCGGATCAGTTGCACGACATCGTCGATGCGCCAGCCGATCACGTCGGTGAAGGCGCCGTCCGCGCCCTGCGCGACGGCGACGATGCGATCGGTCGGCTTCAACGTGCCGGCGACGGCGGCGGGGCCGCCTTCGATCACGTTCATCACGGTCACGAAATCGTCGATCAGCTGCAGCGAGGCACCGATGCCCTCGTAGTTGAGGCTCATCTGGATCCGGTATTCCTCGGAATTGCGCGGCGAGAAATAGCTCGAGTGCGGGTCATAGGTGCGCGCGTAGGCATTCATCAGGTTCTCGAAGACGTCCTCCGCCGACACCTGGTCGACGCGCTTCAGCACCCGGTCGTAGCGCTGCTCCAGCGTCTTGCTCGCCTCCGCCCAGCTCTTGCCGGCGAGCATCAGGCTGAGCGCGTCGTTCTTGACACGCTTGCGCCACAGCTCGTTCATGTCGGCCACGTTGTCGATCCACGGCGCCTTCGAACGGTCGAATTCGAAGCTCTCGTCGACGGTCCAGTCGGGTTCCTTCGCGAGCTGCGACAGCGCGAAGCGGATACGTTCGCGGTTGCGCTGCTGGAAGCGTGCGAACATCAGGTAGGCGGGTTCGATCTCGCCGGTGCGGATCATGTCGTCGAAGCGCAGCCGATAGCGGTCGAACTCGGCGATGTCGCTCGCGAGGAAGTAGCTGTGCTGGCCATCGAGGAAGTCGAGGTAGCGGTCGTAGACCTGTGCGGACATGCGATCGTCGATGTCGACCCGGCGGTAATGCGTGTCCTCGAGGATCATCCCGACACGGCGCGCCACCATGCGATGCCGCTCGGAGGGCGCGAGCGCCCCGGGCGGCAGCGCGGAAGTGCCGGCCGGTGCCTGCGAGGAACTCGCGAGCACGGCGAGCACGGCGGCGAGGGCAGTGGCGAAGAAGCCGGCGGACAGGCGGCGGTTGGGCATTCGGCGCTCGTGGGCAGGGTGGCTACAATGCACAGTTTAGGCTAGATCGCGCGGCCGCAGGCGGCAAGCCTGCGGCCGCCATGAACCGGGCTGGAGACCATGCGACCGCTCGCCATGCTCATCGGAATCGTGATGGGATCGACACTATCGATCTCCGTGGCCCTCACGCTCACGGCCATCGTGATGCTGTTCCTGCCGGAGCACGCGGACCGTTTCGCCGAGGAGCGGGGGCCGCTGCTGCAGGCGATCGCGATCGCCGCGGGGCTGACCGCGCTCGCGGCCACGAGCTTCGTCGGCGAGCTGCGCACGCGGCGCTGGCGGTTTGCGGTGCACGTCGTGCTGCTCGCGGCGTTGATCGGCGCCGGCTGGGTGTATTGGCCGAAATGAAAGGGCTTCATCTGTCGTTCGACCGCGCCTGGCTGGCACTGGTTCCGGCACTGTGCCTCGTGCCCGCGCTCGTCCAGTCCGGTGGCACGGTGCCGGCGCGTACGGTGGATCGCGGCCTCTACGAGCGGCACATCGCCGTGCTCGCATCCGACGGGTTTGCGGGCCGCAAGCCGGGCACGATCGGCGAAGAGAAGACCGTCGCCTACCTTGTCGATGAACTCCGGAGGCTCGGCGCCGTGCCGGTCGGCGAGGGTGGTTTCATCCAGCCGGTGCCGCTCGTCGAGATCGCACCGCAGCCGGAGCCGCAGCTGTCTTTCAGCACGCCGCGCGGCACGCTGCCAATGCGCTTCGGCACCGATGCGGTCGTGTTCACGAAGCGCCAGATGACCGCGGCCGAGGTCGAGTCGAGCCCGGTCGTGTTCGTCGGCCACGGCGTCGTCGCGCCCGAGTACGGATGGAACGATTACGCGGGCATCGACATGCGCGGCAAGACGGCACTGATCCTCATCAACGACCCGGGCTTCGCCACCGGCGACGACACGCTGTTTCGCGGTCGCGCGCTCACGTACTACGGCCGCTGGACCTACAAGTTCGAAGAGGCCGCGCGGCAGGGCGCCGCGGCGGCGATCATCGTCCACGAGACCGGACCGGCGGCCTACGGCTGGGCGACGGTGGTCAACAGCTGGGCCAATCCGCAACTCGACATGCAGGTCGCGGACAAGCGTGCGGGACGCGTGGCAATCGAGGGCTGGATCACGCACGAGCGCGCCGCCGCGCTCGTCGCGGCAGCGGGCCACGATTTCGCTGCCCTGAAGAAGGCGGCGAGCACCCGTGGTTTTGCGCCGATGCCGCTCGATGTGCGCGCGACTGCGAGCGTGCACAACACGCTGCACCGGTCGAACTCCGCCAATGTGCTCGCGATGATTCCCGGGACGAAGCGGCCGGGCGAGTACGTGTTCTATGTCGCGCACTGGGATCACCTCGGGCGCACCCAGGGCGGGGAGGGCGACCAGACCTTCAATGGCGCGGTCGACAACGCAACCGGTACCGCAGGCCTGCTGGCGATTGCTGCGGCCTTTGCGGGCGCGCGGGAGCGGCCCGAGCGCTCGATCGCGCTGCTCGCGGTGACGGCGGAGGAGCAGGGACTGCTCGGCAGCGAATACTACGTCGCCCATCCGCGCGTGCCGCTCGCGCAGACGGTCGCGGTGTTCAACATGGATGCGCTGTACTTCGGCGGGCCGACGCGCGACGTGCGCGTCGTCGGTGCCGGCGCGTCGGAGCTCGAGCGCTATCTCGCGGAGGAAGCGGCGCGGCGCGGCCTCGTGCCCGTGCCGGAGGCGCAGCCCGAGAAGGGACACTTCTACCGCTCGGACCACTTCAATTTCGCGCAGGCCGGCGTGCCGGCCCTGTACCTCAAGACGGGCGTCGACGACCTCGATGGTGGCGTCGCGCATGGCATGGCGCGCGAGGCCGACTACGTCGCAAGGCGCTATCACCAGGTCGGCGACGAATACGCCCCGGGCGAGCGCCTCGAAGCGGGTCTCGAGGTGGTCGACCTGATCTACGCGATTGGCCGGCGCATCGCGAACGAGACGAGCTTTCCGAACTGGAACGCGGACAGCGAATTCCGCGCGGCGCGCGACGGCAGCCGCGGCACCGCGCACTGAGCGTGGCGCGTCAGCGGCGCGACCGCTCCCGGTTCCAGACCGCTCCGCGACCGATGCCGCTGCTCGAGTTGTAGGGGTCGGTGCCGCGATTCACTTCGTCGATCTCGAGCGTGCGGGTCAGTGCGACGTTGATGCGCTTCAGCGTGTTCTCGCGCGTCGCCGTCGGAGTTGAATCCCGCTGCGCCGCGTCCACGGGCATCTGCCGCGCCCGTTGGGTCGTGTCCTTCATCTCATCCCCGGTCATAGTCGTTATCCAGCCGCGATCAGTGTCTCACTACGGGCGCCCGCGCTGGGCTCGCCGCGGAAAAACGTGACGCAGTTCACACTCGGGCTCCTTGTCGCCAGGCCGCGCGTGCTCCACGAGCCAACATAATGAGGGCATACGGGCCGAGGGCCAGCACCCACCACGCGCGACCCCCGTGGGCAAGGCCCACGAAGAAATCGCCCCAGAAGCGCAGGAAACCGCCGTTCGTGTAGGCGCCGAGCACGTCGCGCCCGGTGAGGTACACCGCGAGCGGCAGTAGCGTGATGCCCGCAAGGAGCGCCACCGCGACCAGCACGGCCTCCCGCACGAGCGGGGAGTGCGCGCGGAACCTGGCGAGCGGCGAGGGCATGGGGTCGATGATAGCGCATGGCTGATCGCTGGTAGCTGACAGCTGACCGCTGACCGCCAGATCGCTTGCTGTTCGCTGTACGCCGTTCGCTGTAGGCTAGTTCGATGTCGCTGTTACGCACCGCCGTGATCGGCACCGGGTACCTCGGGCGCTTCCACGCGCAGAAGTATGCTGCCGCGCACGGCAGTCGACTGGTCGCAGTCGTCGATGCGAACGAGTCGGCACGCACCCGGGTCGCCGCGGAAACCGGCGCCCGGCCGGTCGCGGACTATCGAGAACTGCTCGGCGCGGTCGATGCGGTCAGCGTCGTGACGCCGACGCCGGCGCACCATGCGATCGCGCTCGATTTCCTGCGCGCCGGGGCGCATGTGCTCGTCGAGAAGCCGATCACCGAGACGGTCGAGCAGGCGCGTGCGTTGATCGATGCGGCGCGGGCGGCCGGCCGCGTCCTGCAGGTCGGGCACCTCGAGCGCTTCAACCCGGCGGTACTCGCCGCGGAGCCGCATATCAGGAGCCCGCGCTTCATCGAATGCCACCGGCTCGCCCCGTATCGCGAGCGCGGCACCGACGTCAATGTGGTCCTCGACCTGATGATCCACGACATCGATATCGTGCAGTCGATCATCGGCAGTCCGATCGCGGCGCTCGAGGCGGTCGGTGCGCCGGTCTTCTCCGACGAGATCGACATCGCCAATGCGCGGATCCGTTTCGAGAACGGCTGCATCGCCAACACCACGGCGAGCCGCGTAAGCCTGAAGACCGAGCGCAAGCTGCGCCTGTTCGAGAACGACGCATATCTGTCGATCGACCTTCACCAGCGTATCCTGACCGTGATCAGGAAGCGCGACGGCGGGGTTGTCGAAGGGCAACTGCCGGTGAAGATCGAAGAGCAGAGCTTCGAGCAGGGCGATGCCCTGCGCGCCGAGATCGAGTCGTTCCTCGACTGTGCGCGTCACGGCAAGCCGCCCATCGTATCGGGCGAGGATGGCCTCAACGCGCTCGAGACGGCCATCCGCATCACGCGTGCGGTGACGGCCGGTGGTTCGGCAGCGACAGCGCCTTGAATTGATCCGGGGGCGACCCCATGTTCGCCGCATGAGCGAACCCCGAAACTGGCCGGTCGTACCGGCGGGCAGCCTCGACATCGACCTCGTCGGGGACTTCTCGTGCCCGTGGAGCTTCCTTGGCACGCGCCGGCTCGCGCGCGCGCTCGAGCATCTCCATGGGGTGACGGTGCGCGAACTGCGCTGGCATCCGCTGCGCCTGCTGCGGCCCGATGCGCCGGGGGCGCCAGTCTCGGCGCCGACGGGGTGGCGCGAACACCTGGCGCTGCGCCTGCCGAAGGGCGTCAGCGTCGAACTCGCCGAATCGAGCCTGGCCGAGGCGGGCGAATCGCTCGGCATCCACTTCGACTTTGCGCGGCTCGACCGGCTGCCGGACACCACGGCCGCGCACCGCCTCGTCAAGCTCGCCGCCGAGGAGGGGCTCCATGGCCCCGTGCTCGATGCGATCTTCCGCGCCTATTTCGAGCAGGGTCGCGACATCGGCGACGTGGACGTGCTCGCGGAGCTGGGCGCCGGCTGCGGGCTGTCCGAGGCCTTGCTCGCGAAGTTTCGCGATCCGCAGGCGGGCTACGCCGAGGTCGTCGAAGACGAGCGTCGCCTGCTGCTGCTCGGTGTCAATTCGATCCCGAACCTGCTGCTGAACCGCCAGGTGTTCGTTCCCGGCCCGGTGGACGAGCAGATCTACGTCAAGGCGCTCGATCACGCGCTCTTTCCGGGCAGCGGCCCGGAAACGAAACACTGAGACGGCAGGTCGTCCGGGGCACCGGGCGCACGACCGGAAGTGTCTGCACGCGCGGGCGCGCTCCGGCTGTCGGCTGCCGGTCATGGGCTATAAGCTATCCGGGATGAAGCCAGCGCATCTCGACATCGTGTCCCGGCCCGTCACCGTCGCTGCCACGCAGTTCGCGTGCAGCTGGGATCGCGCCGCCAATATCGCGACTGCGGAGCGGCTCGTGCGCGCGGCGGCGCGGCGCGGCGCACAGGTGATCCTGTTGCAGGAGCTGTTCGAGACGCCGTATTTCTGCATCGAACAGGACACGCGCCACCTGGCGCTCGCGACGACGCTCGAGGACAACGCGGCCGTGCGGCACTTTGCGCCGATCGCGCGCGAACTCGAGGTCGTGCTGCCGGTCAGCTTCTTCGAGCGTGCCGGCCATGTGTTCTTCAACTCGGTCGCGATCATCGATGCCGACGGCCGCGTGAGCGGCGTGTATCGCAAGTCGCACATTCCGAACGGGCCCGGTTACCAGGAGAAGAACTACTTCTCGCCGGGCGACACCGGTTTCAGGGTGTGGAATACGCGCCATGCGCGACTCGGCGTCGGGATCTGCTGGGACCAGTGGTTTCCCGAGAGCGCGCGCTGCATGGCGCTGCTCGGCGCGGAGATCCTCCTCTATCCGACTGCGATCGGCAGCGAGCCGCCGCCCGCGTTGCCGGTGAATTCGCGCGACCACTGGCAACGCACGCAGCAGGGGCACGCGGCGGCGAACATGATGCCGCTCGTCGCCTCGAATCGTTGCGGCATCGAGCGGTCGCTGCAGGATCCCGAGCGCCTGTGGATCCGCTTCCACGGTTCCTCGTTCATCGCGGATCCGACCGGCGCGAAGGTGGCCGAAGCGGGCGAGGAAGGCGAGGCCGTGCTCACGGCCACGTTCGACCTCGCCGAGGTCGAGCAGGTGCGCAACAGCTGGTTCGTGTTCCGTGACCGGCGGCCGGATCTCTACGGACCGATCACGACGCTCGACGGGGCCCTGCCGGGCCGGTCGCAGTAGGGGCGAATCGAGGAGGAGTTCCATGGGCAAGTATGTCGATGGGTTCGTGGTGCCGGTACCGCGGCGCAAGCTCGCCGCCTACCGTGCCATGGCGCGCAAGGCGGGCAGGGTGTGGCGCGAGCACGGTGCGCTCGAGTACCGGGAATGCATCGCCGACGACGTCAAGAGCGGCAGGTACACGTCGTTCCCGCAGAGCGTGAAGCTCAAGCCGAGCGAGGTCGTGTTCTTCTCGTGGATCGTCTACCGGTCGCGCAGGCAGCGCGACCGGGTCAATGCGAAGGTCATGAAGGACCCGCGGCTCGCGGCGATGATGAACCCGAGGAAAGTGCCGTTCGACGGCAAGCGCATGTTCTGGGGCGGCTTCAAGGTCTTCGTCGACGTCTGACGCGAACGCGGCCGTGGCGGGCTTTGCCGATCATTTCAGCGGCGTTGCGCGCGACTACGCGAGCTTTCGGCCGGGCTATCCGGCTGCGCTCTTCGACTGGCTCGCGGCACGGGCGCCGGCGCGCGACCTCGCCTGGGACTGCGCAACGGGCAACGGCCAGGCCGCGCTCGCCCTGTCGCGGCACTTCGTGCACGTCGTGGCGACCGACGCGAGCGAAGCGCAGATCGCGGCGGCGGAGCGGCATCCCCGCATCGAATATGTCGTCGCGCCAGCCGAGGACCCGGGACTCGAGGATGCCAGCGTCGACCTGCTGACGGTCGCGCAGGCTGCCCATTGGTTCGATCTGGAACGCTTCCATCGCGAAGCGCACCGGATCCTGCGCGTCGGCGGCCTCATCGCCGAATGGTGTTACGGCATCGCGGAGATCGACGGCGCATCGATAGACGCTTCGATGCTGCGTTACTACGACGGGACCGTGGGTCCGTACTGGCCGCCCGAGCGGGGGCAGATCGAAGTGGGTTATCGCGACCTGCCGTTCCCGTTCAGGCGGATCGATCCGCCCGGGCTTGCGATGGAGGTCGAGTGGACGCTCGCGCAGTGGGTGGGTTACGTGCGGACATGGTCGGCGACGTCGCGCTTCATCGAGGCCCGTGGCGTCGATCCCACACCCGAGCTCGAGCGGCAGCTGCTGCCGCTGTGGGGTGAATCCGGCGCCGTGCGTCGCGTGCGCTGGCCCCTTGCGTTGCGGGTAGGGCGCGCCTGACGCACCCGGCGGGCCGGCCTGCGGCGCAGAATTGATCGAGATCAAGGTCATTGCGGGCGCTCGCGCCTAGTCTCGGGACGATGACACGCCTCGACTACACGCGCGACGAACACTCCCGCCGCTACGGCCGCGTCGCTCGGCTGATGCCCGAAATGGAGTGGGATGCGCACTTCGACACGGTGTGCGCGATCGAGGCGCTCAAGCGCGAGCGCAACGCCATCGTGCTTGCGCACAACTACCAGCGGCCCGAGATCTTCCACGGCGTCGCGGACGTGCAGGGCGACTCGCTCGCGCTGGCGGGCGCCGCGGCGCGCTCGCGCGCCGATGTCGTCGTGATGTGCGGCGTCCACTTCATGGCGGAAACGGCCAAGCTGCTCGCGCCGCAGAAGACGGTGCTGCTGCCCGACACGAGGGCCGGTTGCTCGCTGGCCGATGCGATCACGGCCGACGACGTGCGCGCGCTGCGCGCGGCCCATCCCGGCGCGCCGGTGGTCTGCTATGTCAACACGAGTGCGGCGGTAAAAGCCGTCAGCGACGTCTGCTGCACCTCGGCAAACGCGCTCGAGATCATCGAAAGCCTCGGCGAACCCGAGGTGATCTTCGTGCCGGACCAGTTTCTCGCGGCATGGGTCGCCAAGCACACGCGTGTGCGGATCATTCCGTGGGCGGGACGATGCGAGGTGCACGAGCGCTTCACGGCCGCGGAGATCGAGGACTATCGCCGCGACACCCAGGCCTTTGTGCTCGCCCACCCGGAATGCTCGCCCGAAGTGCAGAGTGCCGCGGATTACGTCGGTTCGACTTCGGGCATGATCGCGGCATTGCGGCAGGCGCGTCCGGCACGCGCGGTGCTCATCACCGAGTGCTCGATGGCGGACAACGTCTCGAGCGCCTTTCCGGAAACCGAGTTCCTGCGGCCCTGCAACCTGTGCCCGCACATGCAGCGCATCACGCTCACGGGCATCCATGCCGCGCTGCGCGACCTGAGTCCCGTGATCGAGATCGAGCGCAGCGTGGCGCCTGCAGCGCGTGCGTGCGTGCAGCGGATGTTCGAGCAGACCTACCGGCTCACGGCATGAGGACGCGCGACACAGATGTCGCGATCATCGGTGCCGGGGCAGCAGGGCTCACGACTGCATTGAACGCGCGCGGACGGCGCGTGCTCGTGATCGCGCCGGGTACATCCTCCGGGGCATCGAGCGATCTGGCGCAGGGCGGCATCGCGGCTGCGGTCGACCCGGGCGACAGTGTCGAGCAGCATTTCGAGGACACGATCGCCGCGGGACAGCCGCTGGTCGCGCCCGCGGCGGCGCGCTACCTGTGCAACGAGGGACCGAACGCGATCCAGTGGCTCGCCACGCTCGGCGTCGCGTTCGCGCGCGACGGCCATCACTGGTCGCTGCACCGTGAGGCCGCCCATTCCTGTGCCCGGGTGCTGCACGTCGGCGGCGCCGCGACCGGAGCGGCCATCACGGCCACGCTGCGCGGGGCGAGTGCCGCGTCGACCCACATCGAGACAGAGATCGGGCTGCGTGCCGTGCAACTGCTCCTCGACGGCAACGGCGTGTGCGGCGTGCTCGCCTGCGATGCCACGGGCAGGGCGATCGCGATCCGCGCACGCGCCGTCGTGATTGCCACCGGCGGCATCGGCGGCCTCTACGCGCGCACCACGAACCCGCTCGGTGCCTGCGGCGACGGCCTCGCCATCGCGCTCGCAGCGGGTGCGCGTGCCCGCGCGCTCGAGTTCGTGCAGTTTCACCCGACGGCACTCGATGTCGAGTCGCAACCGCTGCCGCTCATCACCGAAGCCCTGCGCGGTGCCGGCGCGCGCCTCGTCGACCTCAGCGGGGCACCCGTGACGGCGCGCATACCCGGTGGCGACCTTGCGCCGCGTGATGTCGTGGCGCGCGCGGTGTTCGCCGTGCAGCAACAGGGCGGGCGCGTGCGGCTCGATGCGCGGCGCCTGCGTGGCGGCAGCGTGAGCGCGCAGTTTCCGCAGATCGTGCGCGTGTGCCGCTCGTTCGGCATTGACCCGGAGCGCGAACCGATCCCGGTAACCCCGGCGGCCCATTACCACATGGGTGGCATCGCCGTGGACCTCGACGGCCATACGAGCCTGCGCGGGCTGTGGGCGGTCGGCGAGGCGGCCTGCAATGGCGTGCATGGCGCCAACCGTCTCGCGAGCAACTCCCTGCTCGAGGCGATCGTCTTCGGGCGCCGAGTCGGGGCGCTGCTCGCGCGTGCGCCGCTGCGGGCGTTGCCGGGAGCCGGTGACCTGCAGGTCGCGCCGCATGCGCCCCCTGAAACGACCGCGCCGCAGGAACTGCGCGCGCTCATGTGGCGCGCGGCCGGTGTCGCGCGCGACGGCGCCACGCTGTCGCGCGGCCTCACGACACTCGCGGGCCTCGAGCGCCGGGCGGCCACGGACGATTGCCTCGGCCGCGCGCGGCTGCTGCTCGCGCGGCGCATTCTCGAGGCGGCGCTCGCCCGGACCAGGAACTGCGGGGCGCACTGGCGCGGCGACGCACGCCCCGAGGCGCTCGCCGCGAGCGCCTGACGGGTGCCGGTGCGCTGTATATGCTGTGCCGGTGGCGAATCGGTCGGCCAGTGATGTCGCGCGCATAACCCGCGCCGGGCTGCTCGCCCTGTGCGGCGCCTGCGTGTCGTCGCATGGATACGCCGACGCGCCCATCCCGCGCGACGCGGCAATCGAGGCCAGGGTCCGCGACATCGTCGCGGGCATGACGCTCGCGCAGAAGATCGGCCAGATGACGCAGGCCGAGATCAAGTCGGCGACCCCGGACGATGTGCGGCGGTACTTTCTCGGCGCGATCGTGAATGGGGGCGGCTCCTGGCCGGGCGGCAACAAGCACGCGTCGGTCGCGGACTGGGTCGCGCTGGCGGACCGCTACTACGACGCCTCGATGGCAACCGGACTCGAGGTCCCGATACCCGTGGCCTGGGGCACGGATGCCGTGCACGGCCACAACAACGTCTACGGCGCGACGATCTTCCCGCACAACATCGGGCTCGGAGCCGCGCACGACGCGGCGCTCGTCGGGCGCATCGCGGCGGCCACGGCGCGCGCGGTGCGTGCGACCGGCATCGACTGGATGTTTGCACCCGCGGTGCCGGTGGCGCAGAACATCCGCTGGGGCCGCACTTACGAAAGCTGGTCGGAGGATCCCGCGCTCGTGCGCACGTACGCGGCGAGCTTCACGCACGGCGCGCAGGGCCGATTCGCCGACGATGCGAACGCCATCGCGACCGCCAAGCATTTCATCGGCGATGGCGGCACGACGGACGGGCAGGACCAGGGCGTCACGCGCGCGGGTGCGAGGGAACTGCTTCGCCTGCACGGGGCCGGGTACCAGGGCGCCATCGGCGCCGGTGTTCAGGCCATCATGGCTTCCTACAGCAGCTGGGTCGATGTCGCGCGCCATGTCGACCACGGCCGGATGCACGGCAACGCGGCGCTCATCGGCGGCACACTGAAATCGACGATGGGCTTCGACGGGCTCGTCGTGTCCGACTGGAATGCCATCGGGCAACTGCCGGGCTGCACCGATGCGGACTGCGCCGCGGCGGTGAACGCCGGCGTCGACCTGTTCATGGTGCCGGACGACTGGCAGGCGTTCATCGCCCACACGATCGCGGCGGTCGAGTCGGGCAGGATCCCGCAGGCGCGCATCGACGACGCGGTCCGCCGGATCGTACGCGTGAAGCTGCGCGCGGGCCTCTTCGACGGGCGCAGACCCTCGATGAACCGCTACGCGGGGCGCAGCGATGCCGTGGAGGATCGTGCGCTCGCGCGCGAGGCGGTACGTGCATCGCTCGTGCTGCTGAAGAACGAGCGTGCGGCATTGCCGCTCGCACGCGGCGCGCGCGTGCTCGTCGTCGGCAAGAGCGCCGACAGCGTGCCGAACCAGACCGGCGGCTGGTCGCTCACGTGGCAGGGTACCGGCAACACGAACGCGGACTTTCCGCACGCAGACAGCCTCCTCGCAGGAATCCGCGCCATCGCCGGCGCGGGGCATGTCACCTACAGCGCCGGCGGCGACGGCGTCGATGTGGCCCGCTTTGACGCCGTGATCGCGGTGATCGGCGAAACGCCCTACGCCGAAACGAACGGCGATTTCGTCCCGTCGGCGACGTTGCGGCACACCGAGCGCCATCCCGAGGATCTCGCGGTGCTGCGCACGGTGTCGGGCAAGGGCCCACCGGTCGTCACGGTGTTCGTGTCCGGACGACCGCTGTACGTGAACGACCTGCTCAACCTGTCCGACGCGTTCGTCGCGGCGTGGTTGCCCGGCACGGAAGGGGCGGGCGTCGGCGACGTGCTCTTTGCCGGCGCCGACGGCCGACCGGTGCACGACTTTCGCGGCCGCCTGCCGTTCGGCTGGCCGCGCATCGCCTGCCCGCGATCGCGCGCGTTCGGGCCGAACGGCGAGTCACCGCTCTTTGCACGTGGCTATGGCCTCACCTATGCACACGGGTCGCACGTACCGCGGTTGCCGGTCGATGCGACGCGCCAGTGCGGCAGGGCCAGTGAACTCTCGATCCTGCCCGGCGCCGATTCATCGATCGAGTGGCCCGCGCCATCGCCGGCGCTGCGCGTGCGGAGCGTGCGCGCGGGCGCCGGGGAGGGCGCCGTGGAAGTCACGTGGCACGGGCCGGCAAAATTTTTCGCGCGCAGCGTGCCACGCAGGAACCTCGTCGCTTTTGCCAGGGCCAGGGCTGCGCTGCGGTTCGACGTGACGCTCGCGACGGCGCCGACCCGGCCCGTATTCCTCGCGATGCAATGCGGGCCGGCCTGCGGCGGGACGCTCAACCTGACATCGATCCTCGCGCCGCTGCCGCCGGGCGGAACGCGCACGGTGACGATACCGCTCGCGTGTCTCGCCGCCCGCGGCGCCGAACTCGAAGGGATCGATGTTCCTTTCATGATAACGGCCGATGCGCCGTTTGCTGCCACGTTCGCGCGCGTCCGCATCGTGGCCGGTGCGGCGGGCGAGGCCATGGATTGCGGGAACCTGTAGGCGGGTTTGGCACTCCGATCCCATCTGGACTGCGGATGAAAGCCATCGCCGTCATTCCCGGCGAGCGAGATCTTCGCTGCGTCGATCGCCCCGAGCCTTCGGTCGAGTCCGACCGGGACGTCAAGATGCGCATCGTGCGCGTCGGTATTTGCGGTACCGATCGCGAGGAGGCCGCCGGCGGGCGCGCGCTCGCGCCGGCGGGCTGCAAGGACCTCGTCATCGGGCACGAAATGTTCGGCCGGGTGACCGAAGTGGGCGCCGATGTGACACGGGTGAAGGCGGGCGACTACGCTGTGTTCACGGTGCGCCGGGGCTGCGGCAAGTGCCGTCCCTGCAACCTGAACCGGCCCGATGTGTGCCTCACCGGCGAGTATCGCGAACGCGGCATCTGGGGACTCGACGGCTACCAGGCCGAGTATGCCGCCGATCACGAGCAATACGCGGTACGCGTGCCGCCCGAACTCGCGGCGGTCGGTGTGCTGTGCGAGCCGCTGTCCGTCGCCGAGAAGGCGCTCAACGAGGCGATGCTCGTGCAGACCGCGCGCATGCCCGAGGACGCACCGGGGCGCGCGTGGTTCACGGGGCGCCGCTGTCTCGTCGCGGGACTCGGGCCGATCGGCCTGCTCGGCGCGCTCGCGCTGCGCCTGCGCGGCGCGGAGGTGTGGGGACTCGACATCGTCGATGCCGGCAGCGCACGCCCGCAGTGGCTCGAGAAGATCGGCGGCCGTTACCTCGACGCGCGCAGCGTCGCGCCGGACAAGGTCGACAGCACACTCGGCGAGATGGATCTCATCTTCGAGGCGACGGGCGTTCCTTCACTCGTGTTCAACCTGCTGGACGCACTCGGGCAGAGCGGTGTCTATGTGCTCACCGGCATACCGGGCGGCGCGCGATCGATCCAGGTCCCGGGCGCGGAACTCGTCCGCCAGCTCGTGCTCGACAACCAGGTGATGATCGGCAGCGTCAATGCCGCGCCGGCCCATTGGGAAATGGCGGTGGGCGACCTGGCCGCAGCGCACAGGCTGTGGGGCGATCACGTGGCGCGGCTGATCTCGCACCGCCACCCGGCGGACGATTTCGAAGTCGCGCTCGATCATCACGGGACCGACGAGATCAAGGTCGTACTGGAATGGTCGACGTGACCGGGGCGTCCGCATTCGCCCCCGGGTGGCCCGGTTCGGAGCCTCGCTGGACTTCGAGCGCCAAGACCGGGATCGGCACGTCCCTGTCCGCGATGAGCCGCGTCTGGTTCACGCTGAGCCACGGGATCCTGAACGAGGTGTATTACCCGCGCCTCGACACGCCCTGCACGCGCGATCTCGGCCTGATCGTGACCGACGGGCTCGGTTTCTTCTCCGAAGAGAAGCGTCATGCGCGATCGCAGGTGCGCTATCCGTTCGACGGCGTCCCGCTCTATCGATTGATCAATACCTGCGACCAGGGGCGCTACCGCATCGAGAAGGACATCCTCGCCGATCCGGTGCGCGACGTGGTGCTGCAGCGTGCGCGGTTCGTGCCGCTCGCGGGCCGGCTCGACGATTACCGGCTGTACGTGCTCGCCGCGCCGCACCTCGGCAACCGTGGTCGCGGCAACAGCGCCTGGCTCGACGACTGCAAGGGCGTGCCGATGCTGTTCGCGCAGCGGGACGGCTACGCCCTGGCGATCGGCCTTTCCACGCCGTGGCACAAGCGATCGGCGGGTTTCGTCGGCGTGAGCGACGGCTGGCAGGACCTGTCGCGACATCGCGAAATGACCTGGCAGTTCGAGCGCGCGGAAAACGGCAATGTCGCACTCGCCGGCGAGGTCGATCTCGACGCCTGCGCCGGCAGTTTCGTGCTCGCCCTCGGCTTCGGGAGCACACCGGCGGAGGCGGGACATCGCGTGCTCGCGAGCCTCGCCGACGGCTTCGATGTCGCGCAGGCCGCCTACGTGCGTGAGTGGCAGGAGTGGCAGCGGTCCTGCCTGCGCATCGTCGATGATCATGGCGCGGGCTTCGATGCCTATCGCACGAGCACGATGGTGCTGCGCGCACACGAATCGAAGCGCCTGCCGGGCGGATTGATCGCGAGCCTGTCGTTTCCGTGGGGCTTTGCGAAGAGCGACGACGACATGGGTGGCTACCACCTGGCCTGGCCGCGCGACCTCGTCGAATCGGCCGGGGCGCTGCTCGCCGCCGGCGCGCACGACGATGTGCGGCGTGTGCTGCGTTACCTCGAGACCACCCAGGAAGCCGATGGCCACTGGCCGCAGAACATGTGGCTCGACGGCACGCCGTACTGGAACGGCATCCAGATGGACGAGGCGGCGTTCCCGATCCTGCTCGCCGATCTCGCGCGCCGCGAGGGGGCGCTGTCCGAGGCGACACTGCGGCAGCTGTGGCCGATGGTGCGGCGCGCAGCCGGGTTCCTCGTGCGAAACGGCCCGGTCACCCAGCAGGATCGCTGGGAGGAGGATTCGGGCTATTCGCCGTTCACGCTCGCGGTGGAAATCGCCGCGCTGCTGGCGGCAGCCGATCTCGCGGATTCGAGCGGCGAGCACGCGATCGCCGCGTACCTGCGCGAGACCGCCGACATCTGGAATGGCCAGATCGAACGCTGGATCTATGTCACCGGCACGGATCTCGCGCGACAGGTGGGCGTCGACGGTTACTACGTGCGTATCGCCCCGCCCGACGACTGTGTGGCCGCATCACCCGCGCAGGGCTTCGTGCCGATCAAGAATCGTCCGCCCGGCGAGGGCGCCGCGCGGGCCGGCCAGATCGTCAGTCCCGATGCACTGGCGCTGGTGCGTTTCGGCCTGCGCGCCGCGAACGATCCGCGCATCGTCAACACCGCCAGGGTGATCGATGCGTTGCTCGAGGTGCAAACACCCGCAGGTCCCGCGTGGCATCGCTACAATGGCGACGGCTACGGCGAGCACGAGGACGGCAAGGCGTTCGATGGCACGGGGCGTGGGCGCGCCTGGCCGCTGCTCACGGGCGAGCGCGCGCACTTCGAGCTGGCCGCAGGGCGCGCCGAGGCGGCGCGCCGGCTCGCGCGGACGATGATCGCGTTTGCAAACGACGGGGGCATGCTGCCGGAACAGGTCTGGGACGCGCCCGACATCGCGCGTCGCGAGCTGTTCTTCGGTCGTCCCTCCGGCTCGGCGATGCCGCTCGTCTGGGCACATGCGGAATACATCAAGCTCGCACGCTCGCTGCGCGACGGGCGCGTGTTCGACATGCCGCCGCAGACGGTCGCACGCTACATCGAAAGGAATGCCGAGTCGCGCCATGCGATCTGGCGCTTCAACCACAAGTGCCGCTCGCTCCCTGTCGGCCGTGTGCTGCGCATCGAAACGCTGGCGCAGGCCACGGTGCACTGGAGCGACGACGGCTGGCGCAGCGTGCACGATGCCGTGACGCGCGATACCGGCCTCGGCGTGCACGTCGTGGACCTTCCCGGCGAGCGACTGCAGGTCGGGGCGACACTGCGGTTCACGTTCTACTGGCAGGAGGCCGCGCGCTGGGAGGGAGTGGATTTCGAGGTGGGTGTTGAGTGACGCCGACGTCATCATCATCGGCACCGGAGCGGGCGGCGGCACCCTCGCGAGGGCGCTCGCACCGAGCGGCCTGCGGGTACTGCTGATCGAGCGCGGCGATTTCCTGCCACGCGAGAAGGACAACTGGCGCGCGGACGCCGTTTTCCGGCGCCACCGCTACCACAACGCAGAGCCCTGGATCGATCGCACAGGGCGCGCATTCCGGCCGGTTGCCGGCTACCACGTCGGCGGCGACACCAAGTTCTATGGGGCCGCGGTGCTGCGGCGGCGCGAGCGCGACTTCCAGTCCGTGCATCATGCAGGCGGCCGGACCATGCCGTGGCCGATCGCCTACGCCGATCTCGCGCCGTTCTACGACACGGCCGAGCAGTGGTACTTCGCGCATGGACAGCGCGGCGAGGATCCATCCGAACCGCCCGCAGGCGGGTTTCCGTATCCACCGGTGAGGCACGAGCCGGCGATCGAAGCGGTGCATGCACGCCTCGTGGAAATCGGACTGCACCCGTTCCATCTGCCGCTCGCGCTGCATCTCGACGAGTCGGACTGGAGTCGCAGTCCCTGCATCCGCTGTGACACTTGCGACGGGTTTCCGTGCCTCGTGCAGGCGAAGGGCGACGCCGAGATGTGCGGCGTGCGGCCCGCGCTCGCGCATTCGAACGTCACGCTGCGCACCCATCTCAAGGCGGTGCGGCTCGCGGCATCGCCCGACGGCCACCGCGTCGTGGCGGTGCAATGCGAAGGAAGCGGTGCGCGGGAAGCGCTGAGCGCGCGCGTCGTCGTCGTGGCGGCCGGCGCGGTCAACTCGGCGGCGTTGCTGCTCGCGTCGGCGAGTGAGCGGCATCGGCAGGGCCTCGCCAACGGTTCCGGCCAGGTGGGGCGCAATTACATGTGCCACATCAACTCGGCGATGCTGGCTCTTGCGCCCTGGCGGCGCCACGAGACCGTGTTCCAGAAGACGATCGGCGTGAACGATTTCTACCACGAGTCGGGCGACCCCGATTTCCCGTGGCCACTCGGCCATGTGCAGCTTCTCGGCAAGGTGACGGGCGAGGTGTTGAAGGCCGAGCGCCCGTGGGTGCCGCGCACTGCGGCGAACTGGTTCGGCCGCCATTCCGTGGACTGGTGGCTCACGACCGAGGACATCGCGAGTCCCGACAATCGCGTGACCCTCGCGGACGATGGCCGGATCCGCCTGACGTACGCGCCGAACAACATGGAGGCACATGTGCGGCTGCTCGCGCGCTGGCGTGCCGTCCTGCATCGCATCGGGTTCCCGTTCGTGTTCACGCAGACCATGGGCATCGAGGCGGTGGCCCACCAGGTTGGCACTGCGCGTTTCGGCGCCGACCCCGCGACGAGCGTGCTCGATCCCTGGTGCCGCGCCCACGAACTCGAGAACCTCTTCGTCGTCGACGGCAGCTTCATGCCGTCGATCGCCGCGGTGAATCCGTCGCTGACCATCATGGCGCAGGCGCTGCGCACCGCCGCGCACATCACGGCGCGCTTCGCCCAGGGGGACTGGGCGCAGGCGTGAACGCGGGGACCCGGGATCGATGACCACGCGTGTCCGCCGCTGGGCCCGTGTCGGCACGGTCTACGCAGCCGGCCTGCTGCAGGGATTCGCATTCGTCCTCATTCCCGCGCTCGGGGGCGTGCTGCAGAAGGCCCCGTTCAACCTGTCTGCAGGCAGCTACGGCGCGCTCTTCCTGCCGGAAACGGTGGGGGCGATCGCGAGTGCGCTCGTCGCGGGGCAACTGGAGCGGCGTTGGGGCGGGCAGGGTGTCTTTCGCCTGGGACTCGCCTGCAATGTGGCGGCGGCGGCCCTGCTCGCCGGGAGTGCCGCGGCCGCGGGCGCCGCGATGGCGGGCGGCAATGTCGCCTATGCCATGCTGCTCGCCGAGACCACGCTGCTCGGCTTCGGCTTCGGTCTTAACCTCTCGGTGACCAATCACTTCGCGGCCGCACTCTTTCCCGGCAACGACATCGCCGCAGTCACGGTGCTGAACGCCGTGATCGGCGGAGCCACCGCCGTGTCGCCGCTCATCCTGCAGGCGATCGAGACATCGTGGGCCTGGTGGGTCTGGCCCTTGCTGATCGGCGCGGCTTTCCTGCTGCTGCTCGCGTTGCCGCGAGTCGCAAACGATCGCGAGGCGCCTGTCGTGCCCGGCAGGTCGGGGCCCTCCGGTGTGAGTGCGCAGTCCCCGTCCATCCGGCGACGGCTCATGCTGTTTGCCATCGCAGTCCTCATCTATGCGGTTGTCGAGGGAAGTTTCGGCAGCTGGGTGAGCCTCTACGGCAGCGTGCTGCGTTTCGCGCCACGCGATGGCGCATGGGCGCTCGCCGCATTCTGGGGCGCCATGACGGTATTTCGCGTGGTGCTCGGCGCCGCGCCTCGCCGCTGGCTCTCACCGCGCGTGCTTTACCTCGTCTCGCCGGTCGCCATGGCCGCGTGCTTCATCGCGGCTTCGCGAGTGACGACGCCCGCGGGGCTCGTGCTCGCCTTCGCGGCCGCCGGCGCCGCGTGCAGCATCTACTACCCGTTCAGCATGTCGTTCGCGCTCGAAGCTTTCCCCGATGCGCAGACCAGGACCGCGGGCGTGCTGGTCGCGGCGCTGATGGCAGGCGAGGGGCTCGGCTCGTGGTTCCTCGGCCCGTTGCAGCAGTGGTTCGCCCTCGCCGACCTCTACGCCGTGTCCGCACTCTGGGGCGTGCCGCTCCTGTGGCTCGCATGGCGCGCCGGGCGGGGATAGGCGTGGTGCCCGGTTTTCGGTTATTGGGGCGTTCGGCCGCCAATAACCGAATAACCGAAAACCCGGCACCAGGGTGGGTGTGCGAAAACCGATACGATCGCCGGTCAGACCGGCACTGCCGTCTTGTCGATCACCTGACGCAGCACGAAGCTGCTGTGCACGCCGGTGACCCCCTCGATGCGTGTGATGCGGTTCAGCAGCAGGTCCTGGTAGGCGTCCATGTCGCGCACGATCACCTTCAGCTGGTAGTCCGCCTCCTGGCCGGTGATCAGCAGGCATTCGAGCACTTCACGCAGCGCCGCGACCTTTTTCTCGAAGTTCGCGAAACGTTCCGGCGTGTGCTTGTCCATCGAGATGTGCAGCAGCGCCACCAGCGTCAAGCCGAGCTGCTTTGCATCCACCAGCGCACGGTAGCCCGTGATCAGGCCGGTCTCCTCGAGTGCACGCACGCGGCGCAGGCAGGGGGAGGGTGACAGGCCGATGCGGTCGGCCAGTTCCTGGTTGGAGAGGCGCCCATCGGCCTGCAGTGCTTCGAGAATCTGGCGGTCGTAGCGGTCGAGTTCCATGTCTTAAGGCCTATGATTGCGCTTGGTGAATTGCAAAGGCAATTTTTAACAGAAATTAATCATCCATGCGCAATTAAATTGCGCAAAGTCGATCGGCCCCGGCGAAGTTCGCAATCTTTTGCCCTCCCGATTGCCGCAAGCTCATGCGACCGGATGACCGACGAAATCGCCCGACCATGAAAGACGCCGCCAGCAAATACCGTCCGTTCCCGCCCGTGCGCCTCGCCGACCGGACCTGGCCCGACCGCACGATCGACCATGCCCCGGTGTGGATGAGTACCGACCTGCGCGACGGCAACCAGGCGCTGTTCGAGCCGATGAACGCCTCGAAGAAGCTCGCCATGTTCCGGATGCTCTGCGAGATCGGCTTCAAGGAAATCGAGGTCGCTTTCCCGGCGGCTTCACAGACCGACTTCGATTTCGTGCGCACGCTGATCGCGGGCGGCCACATCCCGGGCGACGTGAGCATCGAGGTGCTGACGCAGGCGCGCCCGGCGCTGATCGAGCGCACCATCGAGTCGCTCGCCGGGGCGAAGCGGGCGATCGTGCATTTCTATACGGCCACCTCGCCGGTGTTCCGCGACACCGTCTTTGCGATGAGCAAGGACGAAGTGGTGAAGATGGCGGTCGACGCCGTGCGCCAGATCCGCGCGTTGACCGACGCGCGCCCCACAACCGCCTGGACGCTCGAGTACTCCCCCGAAACCTTCTCGGCGACCGAACTCGAATTCGCGCGCGACATCTGCGACGCCGTCACCGAAGCCTGGGGCGCGACGCCCCATCGCAAGGTCATCCTCAACCTGCCGGCGACCGTGGAGATGGCGACGCCGAACGTCTACGCCGACCAGATTGAGTGGATGCACCGCCATCTCGCCCGTCGCGACAGCGTGATCCTCAGCGTGCACCCGCACAACGACCGCGGCTGCGCGGTCGCCGCGGCGGAACTCGCGCTGATGGCCGGCGCCGAGCGCGTCGAGGGCTGTCTATTCGGCCACGGCGAGCGCACCGGCAACGTCGACCTCGTGACGCTCGCGCTGAACCTCTATTCACAGGGCGTCGATCCGCGACTCGACTTCTCGGACATCGACCGCATCGCGCGCACCGTCGAGGAATGCACGCAGTTGCCGGTGCACCCGCGCCATCCCTACACCGGTGACCTCGTGTTCACGGCCTTTTCGGGCTCGCACCAGGACGCGATCAAGAAGGGCATGGCGGTGCGCGGCGCCGCGGGACACTGGCAGGTGCCGTACCTCCCGGTGGACCCGGGCGACCTCGGTCGCAGCTACGATTCGATCATTCGCGTGAACAGCCAGTCCGGCAAGGGCGGCATCGCCTGGCTGCTCGAATCGGGCTATGGCCTCGTGATGCCGCGCCGGCTGCAGATCGAGTTCAGCGGTGTCGTGCAGCAGCACACCGACGCCACGGGCGCCGAGGTCACGGCCGAAGAGCTGTGGCAGATCTTCAATGCGACCTACGTGGGAGCGCACCAGCCGCTGCGCTACATCGGCCACCATCTCTACGAGCAGGGCCGTGCCCAGGGCGTGAAGCTCACGGTCGCGATGGGCGAGCAGCGCTTCACGGTGAGCGGCGAGGGCAACGGCCCGATCGACGCGGCGATCCACGCGCTGCGCGCGCCGGTGCGCGTGCTCGCGTACGAGGAGCGTTCGCTCGGGCAAGGCGCCGACGCGCGCGCCGTCGCGTTCATCGAGCTCGCGGCCGCCGACCAGACGGGCAGCACGCACGGTGTCGGCATCGACGGCAACATCGTCACCGCCTCGATCATGGCCGTGCTTTCCGGCGTCAACCGCCTCGCCGCGCGCGACGCGGGCGTGGTGCGGGAGGTGGCGCCGCGAACCTTGCAAGTGGCCTGAGCGCGATCTGGGTCGAACTCGGCACGGCGGCACCTGCAGCCATAGAGCAGCGGGCGGGCAATGACCCCAACCTGGGCGGTTGGGGTGTCGTTGTTGATGGTGCAGTGACCTGCCCCCAGCTTTAGTGCCGGGCTTCGGTTCGTAGAGTCCTTGGTTGCGACACTATCTCAACTCCATGCTTCCTGCCTTTCGGGCCCGGCATGCCGGGCCCGAAAGGCAGCGGCGAATTCT
>JABAQU010000039.1 GCA_019187185.1 Steroidobacteraceae bacterium
TCGAGCGGCGCGAAAAGTGCCGCCGAATGTTACTTCCGCCCATTGGAGCGCCCGAGTCCGTGATCGCCGAACCATTCACCATCATCGCTCCCGTGCAGCGAATAGCCTGCGCAGAGCTTCCCTAGGGCGCTTGCACGATTCGCGAGGTGGCGCCCGCACCATTCCGCGCCAACCGGAGGGCGCGAAGTCGCCGATTTACCTGACTGCGAGAAACGCCCTTGCGACGACCATGAGCCACGCGAGGTAGCACGCGACCAATCCGCGATTGGCGTAACCTGCCAAGGCGATCACCCCGTCCGGCACACGCTCTGGCACCGGGGCATCGGGCCCCATCGGAAAACCCGCCTTCCTGAATCCTGCCATCATCACGAACATGGCGATGGCCATCAGGACGAGACTGATCCACGTGGCGTGAGAAGCGAACAACAGCGCGCCACGATGCGGATCCCAGCCGCCGAGTGTCGCAAGGTGGTATCCCACGAGGAGCGCCGCGATCGGCAGGGTCGGCACTCCCAGCAGGAAGGCCAGTCCATGCGCAGCGTGCTTCATATCGAAGAGCCCACCCATGAGTTCACCGATTCCCGACACCACGAGCAGGATCACGCCGGCCCGCGCCCAGCCCGCTTCGACCAGGGGCCAAAGGAGCGCCGCAAGCACGAGCGAGCTGACTCCCCATGCCGCGAAGAAGAGCGTGATCAGCCACTTGTGCCGACCCAGCGCGTACTCGCTCACCATCCGCCAGCTCGGCTGGAACTCGGGGCTCAGGACATGCAGCGCAAGCAGTGCAACGCAAGCCACGACGGCGCAGCCGATCGACCCGATCGCGAGCGCCTGGTGCCCATCGATCGCAGCAGTGTTCATGGCGATACCCGGGCGAGCAACGTCGCGAGCTGCTCGAGGCAGACCGTGATGCCTTGTTCGAAGCCCATTTCAATGATCTTCTGCAGCTCCGCCTCGGTCTGATAGCGCATCTCGAAATCCACGCGCGTGCCGGTCGAGGTCGCGACAAACGTCATGTGTCCCCGCGAGGTCGGCAGGTCGGGATCTGCACGACCCTGGTCGTCGCAGAACACGTCCTCGATGTCAATTCGCCGGTGAAGATCGATGGCGAGGTAGTTCATCCGTCCCCAGTGCCGCTCCTGTTGCGGACCTACCATCGCATAGAGCCAATGGCCGCCGACCGAGAAGTCCATGTGCCGGGTCTCGGCGCGCCACGGAGAGGGTCCCCACCATTGGTCCAGCAACGCGCTCTCGCTGTAGGCACGCCAGACCAGGGCCACGGGCGCCGCAAATTCGCGCGAGACGACGATCGAGCGCGCCACCATGTCTTTCACCACCGTCGTCGGATTGGGCTTGTTCACGGATTCTTGCCTCGCAGGCCGAGAAGCAACTGGTCGAGCTGGCGAAACCGCTGGTCCCACATCTGCCGATACGGCTCGATGAAGTCCGCCACCGCTTGCAGGCGCTTCGGGTTGAAGTGGTAGTAGATCTCGCGCCCTGAGGATTCGTGCCGCACGAGCCGGCATTCCGCGAGGATGCGCAACTGCTTGGAGACCGCCTGCCGGCTGATGTCGAAGTGATCTGCGATCTCATTGGGCGTCATCGCGCGCTGCGCGATCAGGCCGATGATCGCCCGGCGGGTCGGATCAGCGATTGCCTGGAAGGCGTCTCGGCGCATGGCGTTTTCCACAATATGCAACCAACTGGTTGTCAGAATACGCGCAACTGACCAGTTGCGCAATAGAAATTGCGCGCGGACGGAGCCACGCGCCCACGCCTGGTTTGCGACACCGCGAATTGCGGCCGCCAGCGTGCCCCCGCACAATGCCGCATGGCCCGTCCCCTCGTCATGCGCTGCGGCGCATTCGGTGACATGGTGCTCGTCACCGCGCTGATCCAGCAGTTGCATGCACGCTTCGGCACCCCGGTCGACGTGATCACCTCGGGGGGCTGGGCGCGGCCCCTGCTCGGGCCGCGCGCCGGCGTCGGCGAGATCTACACCCTCACGAGTCGCCGCACGCCCTATTGGCTCGATCGCGAACAACGGGCGCTCGTGCAGCAGCTGCGCGCACGCGGCCCCGGGCCCGCGTGGTACTGCGACGGCGGCGGCCATGGTCGCGCGCTCCTCAGGCGCGCCGGGATCGCCGATGCACTCGTGTGCGACACGCGGCATCTTCCGTGGCTCCCCGGCGAGCACTTCGTCGAGCGCTGGCTGCGCATGGCGGCGCTCGACCCGCCCGCGCTTTCGCCGCCGCCCCCGCCGCCGCCCCCGCGTGCGGCGAAGGTCGCACTCGACCTGACCGCCGATGAGCAGCACGCCTGCGATGCGTGGCTGGCGCGCCGCGGGCTCGCGGATCGCACCCTCGTCGCCTTCCAGGCCGGCAACAAGCGCACGATGCGGGGACTCTTCCGCCGCCGCGCGAGCAACACCAAGTATTGGCCCGAAGCGCGCTGGGGCGAGGTGATCCGCGGCGTGCGCGCGGCCCTGCCCGACGCCGCGCTGCTGCTGCTCGGCGTGCCGGCAGAGTACGCCCTCAATGCCGACATCGCGGCCGCGGCGGGCGTGGGCGACCTGCACAATGTCGCCGACGACCTGCCGATTCCCGTGCTGCTGCCGCTGCTCGGCCGCTGCCACAGCCTCGTCAGCGTGGACACCGGCCCCGCGCACGTCGCGGCGGCGCTCGATTGCCCCACCGTCACGCTGTTCGGCGTCGCCGATCCGCAGCGCTTTAGGCCGGGCGGCATCGGCACACCGGTCGCCGTGTTGACCGGTGAAATCGACGGCGCGACCAGCATCCTCGGAATCGGCGCCGAGGCCGTACTCGACGCCTGGCTGCGCCTTGCGCAGCGCGATCCAAATACGTAGAGTAGCTGATACACATTGAATGTGTATGAGGGTCGGAGCATGAAGCATGCCGGCAGGGCAGCCGCGGAACGCACCAACATCGTGCTCGACGCGCGTCTGGTCGATCGTGTCAAGCGCCTGGCGAGGGTCAAGACGACCAGGGAAGCCGTTCACGCAGCGCTCGATCACTTCGTGCGCAGCCGCGACTATTCCGCCGTACTGGCCTTGCGCGGCACCGGTGGCGTCGCACCGGGATACGATCCGAAGGCGGCCTCGCCCCGCCGCTGAAGTTCGATGCTCGTCGACTCGTCGGTATGGATTGCGTTCCTGCGAGGCGATGCGACGGCCTGGGTGGAATTGCTGACCGCGGCGCTCCAGCGTTCGCTGCCCGTGTGGCTGGCTCCGCCCATCCTCCAGGAAGTCCTGCAGGGCGCTGATCGCCCGGAGCGCTTCGACCGATGGGACCGCGTGCTCGGCGAATTGCCGCTGCTCGTTGCAGCCGATGCCCGCGCGACGTCGCGTGCTGCAGCCAGGCTCTATGCGCGCTGCAGGTGGGCGGGGTTTACGCCGCGGTCGGCCAATGACTGCCTGATCGCGATCCACGCCATCGAACATCGCATGCCGCTGCTCCACGGCGACCGGGATTTCGTGCGCATGGCCCGCATCGAACCCAGGCTGAAACTGCTGCCAGCCGCATGAGCGGCGTCCTGCGCTCAGTCGAACGGGTGACGCAGGACGATGGTCTGCTCGCGGTCCGGCCCGGTCGAAACGACATCGATCGGCGTGCCGGCGAGTTCGGCGATGCGCTCGAGGTAACGACGCGCATTCGCGGGCAGCGCATCGTATGAACGGATGCCGATCGTCGATTCCTGCCAGCCCGGCAGTTCCTCGTAGACCGGGGTCACGTCCGCGTACGCGTCGACGAGCGCGGGCGGCTCGGACAAGGTCGCCTCGCCGAGGCGGTAGCCGACGCAGACGCGGATCGTGTCGAGACCGTCGAGCACGTCGAGCTTCGTGATGCACAGCCCCGACACGCTCGAGTGCACGATCGATCGGCGCAGCGCCACCGCATCGAACCAGCCGCAGCGTCGCGCCCGCCCCGTCACCGACCCGAATTCGTGGCCCACGCGCGAGAGGTGCTGGCCCGCGTCGTCGAACAACTCGGTCGGGAAGGGCCCCGCGCCGACACGGGTCGTATAGGCCTTCACGATGCCGAGCACGTAATCGATGGCGCGGGGCCCGAGGCCGGTGCCGGTCGCCGCAAACCCTGCCGTGGTATTCGACGACGTGACATAGGGATACGTGCCATGATCGACGTCGAGCAACGCGCCCTGCGCACCTTCGAACATGACGTCGGCGCCCGCCCGCCGCAGCGCATGCAATGCCGCGGTCACGTCGGTGACGAGCGGCTTCACCTTCTCCGCATGCGCGAGCTGCTCGTCAAGCGTTCTCTGGAAGTCGATTGCGGGCTGGCGGAAATAGTGCTGCAGCACGAAGTTGTGGAAGTCGAGCAGCTCGCCGAGCTGCGCGGCGAAGCGCTTCCTCTGGAAGAGGTCCGCGACACGCACGGCACGGCGCGCCACCTTGTCCTCGTAGGCCGGCCCGATGCCGCGTCCGGTCGTACCGATCGCATTGGCGCCGCGCGCCGCCTCGCGCGCGCGGTCGAGCGCCACGTGCGAGGGCAGGATCAGCGGGCAATTCGGCGAGATCCGCAGCCGCTCGAACACCGGCACGCCCTTGTCCGTGAGTGTCTGCGATTCGCGCAGCAGTGCCTCGAGCGACAGCACGACACCGTTGCCGACGAGGCACTGCACGCCCGCGCGCAGGATGCCGGAGGGAATCAGCGACAGGATCGTCTTCTCGCCGCGGATCACGAGCGTGTGCCCGGCGTTGTGCCCGCCCTGGAAGCGGGCGACCGCGGCGGCCCGCTCGGTCAGCAGGTCGACGATCTTGCCCTTGCCCTCGTCCCCCCACTGGGTACCGATGACGACGACGAACTTGCCCATGCGCTACGACCGTATCAGGAAGAGGAGAACGAGGCCGGACAGCATCGTCATGAAGCCGGCGATGCGCAGCTCGCGGTCGCCGAGTTCGACGATGCGCGCCATGGCGCGCTTCAGGCCCGCGGGGTTCGCGAACGGCAGCAGCCCCTCGATCACGAGGAGCAGCGCGAGCGCGCCCAGCAGATCCGCCCAGTCGAGCGACATTGGCCTAACGGTTGCCCGGTGACGGGTTCTTGAAGTACTTGAAGAACTCGCTGTCCGGGCTCACGACGAGCACGTCGCCGTCCCTGCCAACCGCGTTGCGATAGGCCTGGAGGCTGCGGTAAAAGGCGTAGAACTCGGGGTTGCGGTCGTAGGCCTTCGCGTAGGTCGCTGCCGCCACCGCATCGCCTTCGCCGCGGATGCGCAGCGCGTCGCGCGCCGCCGCCGAGAGGATTTCGGTGCGCTTGCGATCGGCCTCGGCCTTGATGCGCTGGCTGTCTTTCTCGCCCTCGCCGCGCAGCTGGCGCGCCTGCTTCTCGAAGTTCTGCTTCATCGTCTCGTAGACGCGCGCCGCGACGTCGTCCGGCAGGTCGATGCGCTGCAGGCGCACGTCGACCAGCTGGATGCCGAACGCATCGACCGCGGTGCTCGCGCGCCCGATCATCTCGCCGGTCACCGCCGCGCGCTCGGCGGTCACGACTTCGCGCAGCGTGCGCTGCGCGACGGCATTCTTGATGCCGTCCTTGACGATGTCGCCGAGTCGCTGGGCAGCGTCCTGCTCGTTGCCGCCGGTCGCGCGAAAGTATTTCGCGGCATCGGCGACGCGCCATTTCACGTAGAAATCGACCAGCAGGCCGCGGTTCTCGTTCGTCAGGAATGTCTCGCCGGCGTAGTTCTGCGTGACGACGCGCCGCTCGAAGCGCGCCACCTGGTCGATGAACGGCCACTTGAGGTGCAGGCCCGGACCATAGTCGCTGCCCTTGATCTCGCCGAACTGCGTGCGGATCGCGAGCTGGGTCTGCTGCACCGTGAACAGCGACGACGCTGCCACGATCAGCAGGGCAACAACGGCAAGTACGATCGGCACGGCACGCGACGGCATCAGCGCTCTCCCCGCTGGCGGCCTTCGACGGTGACTGTCTCGGCCTCCGGCGGCGTTGCTGCCGCCCGCGAAGTCGTGCCCGTGTCGACCTCGCGCCCGCGCCCCTCGGTCAGTTTGTCGAGTGGCAGGTAAATGAGGTTCCCGCCCGCCGCCTTCGAATCGATCACGACCTTCTTCGAACCTTTCAGCACGCTCTCGATGGTGTCGAGATACAGGCGCTCGCGGGTCACCCGGGGCGCGGCTTCGTACGCCGTGCGCAGTTCGGTGAAACGCGCGGCTTCACCCACAGCGAGCGCGGTCACCTGGGCCTTGTACGCTTCGGCATCCTGGATCTGGCGTGCCGCGGCGCCTTCGGCGACCGGGATGATGCCGCTCTGGTAGGCCTCGGCCTCCTTCTGCAGGCGCTCGCGATCGGCGATCGCCTTGTTCGCATCGCGCTGCGACGGCACGACCGCCTCGGGCACCTGCACTTCGGTCAGGTTCACGCTGGTCACGCGGATACCGGTGCCGTACGCATCGAGCGAGCGCTGGATCAGGTCCTTCGTGCGCTCGGTCACCTGCTGGCGTGCCGAGACGAGGATCGCCTCGAGGTCGCCGCGCCCGACGACCTCGCGAACCGCGCTCTCGCTGACTTCACGCAGCGTCGATTCCGGGTCGCGCACGCCGAACAGCACCTTGACCGGATCGCCGAGCTGGTACTGCACACCGAGCGTCAGGTTGACGAGATTGATGTCGGCGGTGAGCACGCGCGACTCGTACTTGACGCTGTTGACCGCGGAAACGTTCACTTTCGTGACGGTCTCGACACCGCGCAGGCGCCAGCCCCAGCCCGGATCGCGCACGCCGACGAACTTGCCGAAGCGCTGCACGACGCCTCGCTCGGCCGGATTGACCTGGTAGAACCCGGACACCAGCCAGATGACGATCACGATCGCGAGGATCAGCAGCGGCGAGACGCCCTTCTGGCCGTCGCCGCCGCCGAAGAACGCTTCGAGCCGGCGCTGCCACTCCTTCACCGCCTGTTCGACGCCGTCCGACCCACCGGGCCGCCGGCCCCATGGATTCTGTTGTCCGCCAGGTTGATTCCAAGCCATGGTTCAGTGAATGTCCGCAATCGCAGGGGGAACTGGTAATTCTAGCAGTCCGGCGAGCGCCACTGGTACGCCCGCCGCGGGCGAGTCGACCGTAACCTGCACGCCCGGGGTTCGCGTGAGTGCCAGCAACTCGACGTCCGGCAGCTGCACCGACAGTTCGCAGCCGCCGTCGTCGCGCGCACGCTCGGCGTGCACCGCACCGGCCGCGAACAGCCGCGAGCGCAGCGCACCGAGCCCTGCGGGCAGCTGTACGGTCGCCGCGCGCACGCTGCGTGCGAGCCGGCCTGCGATGGCCGTGCGCAGCAGGTCGAGTCCCTCGCCGCGCGCCGCCGATATCCAGACGCTCGTCGCATCGCCATTGGCATCACGCTCGAGACGCGGCGCGACCTCGAGGCGATCGATCTTGTTGTAGACGCGGACCTGCGGAATGTCTCCCGCGCCGATTTCGTCGAGCACCGCATTGACTGCTTCGACATGTTCGTCGCGGCGCGGATCGCTGGCATCGATCACGTGCAGCAGCAGGGTCGCCTCGCGCGCTTCGGTGAGCGTCGAACGGAATGCGGCGACGAGTTCGTGCGGCAGTTCGCGGATGAAACCGACCGTGTCGGCGAACACGCACTGCGTGCCGCCCGGCAGCGCGAGACGGCGCACGAGCGGATCGAGCGTCGCGAAGAGCTGGTCGGCGACATAGGCGTCGGCGCCGGTCATCGCACGAAACAGCGTCGACTTGCCGGCATTGGTGTAGCCGACGAGCGCGACCGAGGGCACCGGGATCTCCGCCCGCGCGCGCCGCCCGGTCTCGCGCTGCAGCTGCAGTTTCTCGAGCCGGTGCGTCAGCACCCGTACACGCTGCGCGACGAGCCGGCGGTCGGTCTCGAGCTGGGTCTCGCCGGGACCACGCAGGCCGATGCCGCCGCCGCGCTGGCGTTCGAGGTGGGTCCAGCCGCGCACGAGCCGCGTCGCGATGTGCTTCAGCTGCGCGAGCTCGACCTGCAGCTTGCCCTCGTGACTGCGTGCGCGTTGCGCGAAGATGTCGAGGATCAGGCCGTTGCGATCGAGCACCCGCCGGCCCGTCAGTTTCTCGAGGTTGCGCTCCTGGCTCGGCGAGAGCGCGTGGTCGACGAGGATGACGTCGGCCGAGTGCAACTGCGCGCCGGCACGGATTTCCTCGGCCTTGCCACTGCCGACGAAATAGCGCGGGTCGGGCCGTTCGCGCCGTCCGGTGATGGTGACCACGGGCTGCGCGCCCGCGGACAGCGCGAGCTGCGTGAATTCCTCGATGTCGAGAGGATCCGCGGGTGCGCCGAGGCCGAGGCGCACGAGCACCGCACGTTCACCGGTGCGTGGGCGTTCGAACATTACTCCGCTTGCGGTTCCGCCGGCGCGCCGGCCTCGTCGGCCGATGGCACGCGCACATTGCGCGCAGGCACGACCGTCGAGATGGCGTGCTTGTACACCATCTGGCTCACACTGTTTTTCAGCAGCACGACGAACTGGTCGAACGAATCGATCTGGCCCTGGAGCTTGATGCCGTTCACGAGGTAGATCGAAACGGGGATGCGCTCCTTGCGCAGTGCATTCAGGAAGGGGTCCTGCAGTGATTGACCTTTGGCCATGAGGTTCTCCTTGTTCTGTAATCCGGTATCCGCGGTGAAGGCCGTAACGGCGCCCTCCGTGGCGTACTGCGTGATGGCCAGCAAGCTGCCTCGCACACGCGAGGCATAAGTGCGACGCATCATACCACAGGACGACTCGTCGCCGCGGCCACGCGGGCGCGCCACAGCGCCTCGGCACCCGGGTCGAGCGGATCCATTTTTTCCAGCAATAACGAGGACTTGAGCCACGTCAGCTGGCGCTTGGCGAGCTGCCGCGTCGCGGCGATCGCGCGCGCCGTCGCCGTGTCGAGATCGCACTCGCCGTCGAGGTGCTGCCACAGTTGCCGGTAGCCCACGGCGCGGATCGCGGGATGCTGCAGCGTCAGGTCGCCACGGCCATGCAAGCGCCGCACTTCATCGAGGAACCCGGCCGCCATCATCGCCGCGAAGCGCTCCTCGATCCGCGCGTGCAATGCGGCCCTGTCGGCGGGCACGAGCGCAAACGCGTGGAACGCGAATTCGTCGCCACCGCGCGGCGCCCTCGCCTGCCAGTCCGATATCGCCGTGCCGGTCGCCAGGAACACTTCGAGCGCTCGCTGGATGCGCTGGCGGTCGTTCGCATGGATGCGCGCGGCCGCCTGCGGGTCGAGGCGCGCGAGTTCCGCATGCAGCGCCGGCCAGCCTTCGCGCGCGGCGCGTGCATCGATCGAGGCGCGCAGCGCCGCATCCGCCTTCGGCAGCGGCGCCATGCCGTGAAGCAGCGCTCGCACGTACAGCATGGTGCCGCCGACCACGACCGGCAACCGGCCGCGCGCGTGGATGCCGCGGATCGCCGCGGTGGCGTCGGCCACGAATTCCCCCGCCGAGTAGTGCTCGGCGGGGTCGCGCAGGTCGAGCAGGTGATGCGGGATACGCGCGCGCGTCGCCGCGTCCGGCTTGGCGGAGCCGACGTCGAGGCCGCGATAGACCTGCGCGGAATCGCAGCTGACGATCTCGATCGATGTGCGCTGCGCGAGCGCGAGCGCCCAGTCGCTCTTGCCGGCGCCCGTGGGCCCGGTCAGGACGACGACCGGTACACGCGTCGCCTCAGCGACCACGCAGGAACAGCTGGTCGAGTTCCGCCAGCGTGAGGCGCGTCCAGGTCGGTCGCCCATGATTGCACTGGTCCGCGCGCTCGGTCGCTTCCATCTGGCGCAACAGCGCGTTCATTTCCGGGAGCGTCAGGCGGCGGTGCGCGTGGATCGCGCTGCGGCAGGCAAGCGTGCCGAGCAGCCGATGGCCCGGCTCTTCGAAGTGCCGCGCACCGGTTTCGTCGATCGCATCGCGCGCGACCGCGCGCAGCAGTTCCGCGAGATCCGTGCGCGCACCGAGGATCGCGGGTACGCGCCGTACCGCGAGGCTGTCGGGCGACAAGCGCTCGATGCCGAAGCCGAGCGCCGACCACTCGTCGGCAGCCGCGAGCACGGCGTCGACCTCGTGCGCCTTGAGCGAAACGCAGACGGGTTCGAGGAGCGCCTGCGACGCGACCTCGCCCTGCATCTGCCGCTTGTATTCCTCGTACAGCACGCGCTCGTGCGCCGCGTGCATGTCGACGAGCACGAGTCCCGCCGCGTTCTGCGCGAGGATGTAGACGCCGTGCAGCTGCGCGATCGCGTGGCCGAGCGGCGCGGCAGCGTCGTGCGCCGTGACGGCCTCCGCGACGGCCCATGCTGTCGCAGTCGCGGGGACTGCGACCGTCATGCGCCGATCAGCCGGCGGGAACGGCAGCGCCGCGGATTGCATCGGCGCCGCAGGCGCCCGCAGCACCGCCGCGTCCGGCAGCGCCCGCGCGGTTGCCGTGCCCGTCGGGCCCGCTGTCGCACCGTGCGCCGCGCTGTCCGGGCCGGGCCGGGCCGACGCGAGCGTGCGCTCGATCGCGCGAAACACGAAATCGTGTATCTGGCGGCTGTCACGGAAGCGCACTTCGAGCTTCTGGGGATGCGCGTTCACATCGACGAGGCGCGGATCGAGCGTGAGGTGCAGCAGGTAGGCGGGGTGGCGGCCGTGGTACAGCACGTCGCGGTAGCCGAGGCGCACGGCGCTCATCAGCAGCCGGTCGCGCACATGGCGGCCGTTCACGAACCAGTACTGCGCGTCGGCCTGCGCGCGCGCCGCGGTCGGCGCGCCGACCCAGCCGTGGAGCGCCACCGGCCCGGCGGCGTGGTGCAGCCGCAGCGCCCGTTCGAGGAATTCCGGGCCGAGCACCGCGTCGACGCGGCGGGCCGCGTCTTCATCGTCCGCGAGCGCAGGCACATCGAGCAGCGTGCGCGCGCCGCTGCGCAGCCGAAATGCCACGTCGGGCCTCGACAGCGCGAGCCGCTCGACCCAGCGCAGGATGTGGCCCGTCTCGGTGGCGTCGCTGCGCACGAACTTGCGTCGCGCGGGCACGTTGTGGAAAAGGTCGCGCACTTCGACAGTCGTGCCGGGCGGATGCGCGGCCGGCCGCACGGCCTCGACCTTGCCGCCGTCGACCCGGATCTCGTGCCCCTGCCCGCCCTGCGCGTCGCGCGACACGATGCGCAGTTTCGCGACCGAGCCGATCGACGGCAGCGCCTCGCCCCGGAAGCCGAGCGTGCCGACCGCCTCGAGATCGTCGAGCGAGGCAATCTTGCTGGTTGCGTGGCGTGTCACCGCGAGGGGCAGATCGCTGGCGGACAGCCCGATACCGTCGTCGCGCACGCGCAGCAGCGCGACGCCGCCGCGCTCGAGGTCGATCTCGATGCGCCGCGCTCCGGCATCGAGCGCATTCTCGACGATCTCCTTGACCGCGGATGCGGGGCGCTCGATCACCTCGCCCGCGGCGATCTGGTCGATGAGGTCATCGGCGAGGACGCGAATCGCCATGCGCCGATTCTACGGAATTGGTGCCGGGTTTTCGGTTATTCGGTTATTGCGCCTTCGCCGCAATAACCGAATAACCGAAAACCCGGCACCACGCCACTCAGTCGGCGGAGGCGAGGCGGCGCAGTTCCGCGAAGCGCGTGCCCTCGGGGGGATTGCGCGTGAAGTAGGTCTGTACGCCATCGACGATCGCCGCGGCGAGCTTGCGCTGCTGCGCATCGCTGCGCAGCCGCTTCTCGTCCGCAGCATTCGTGATATAGGCGGTCTCGATCAGCATCGACGGAATGTCGGGCGATTTCAGCACCAGGAACCCGGCCTGCTGCACACGCGGCTTGCGCACCGGCACCACGCCGTCGAACGAATCGAGGATACGCTCCGCGGCCTGCATGCTCGCGGAAATATTGGCGGACTGCGACAGGTCGAGCAGCACCGTGGCGAGCACGTCGCTCTTGTCGCTCAACGAGACGCCACCGCGCAGATCGGCCGCGTTCTCGCGCTCGGCGAGCCAGCGTGCGGCCTCGTCGGTCGCACCGCGCTCCGAGAGCACGTACACGGAAGCCCCCGCGACGTCGCGGTCACGCAATGCGTCCGCATGGATCGACAGGAACATGTCGGCCTTCGCGGCGCGCGCACGCCGGATGCGCTCGCGGTGCGCGATGTAATAGTCGCCGTCACGGATCAGCACCGCACGCATGCCCGGCTCGCGATCGATCTGCGCCGCGAGCGCACGGGCAATGTCGAGCACGACGTCCTTCTCCTGCGTCCCGCGATTGCCGATCGCGCCCGGGTCCTTGCCGCCGTGCCCCGCATCGATCGCGATGACGACGTCGCGCGCGCCCGCCTTCGGTGCGTGCACCGGCGTCACGACGCGCGCCGACCCGGTGTGTGCACCCGCATCCGCGTCGCCGAGTTCGATGACGATGCGATGACCGCCCTCGGCCGATGGTGCGAGTCGCGCCACGCGCGGCTCCGCATCCGACGACGTCTCGATCACGAGCCTCAGTGCGCCGCCCGGCCGCACCCCCGAGCGGACCGCGAGGATCGCCCCCTCGCTGCGCGGCAGACGCACGTCGGCCCCGAGCGTCGTGTCCGCGAGATCCAGTACGACGCGGCGCGGATGGTCGAGCGTGAACAGCTTGTAGGACGACGGCGCCGACAGATCCACGACGACACGCGCCGCATCGGCATCCGCGGACGCGCGTACACCTTCGATGCGCGCCGCCTCGCCGCGGGCAACGCCGAGCAAGGAGGCTGCGACAAGAACCATGGCGGCGGCAAGCCGGGTGCACATGGCGACTTAATGTAAAGCCGCCTCGCGTTAATTTCAATTAAAATTAATGGGATACGTCAACAAGCTCGACCGCGTCGGCGTACCACTGCATTCCGCGCGTGGTGCCGCCGTGCGCGTGCATGCGATGGGCGGCAGGCTCGATCGAGAGGTCGAGATGCAGATCGGCGGTGGGCAACGCCTCACCCGAACGCTCGGGCCACTCCACGATCCACAGATGATGCGGCGCGTAGGCTTCGCGCAGCCCGAGAGGCTCGAGCTCGTGCGGATCCTCGAGACGGTACAGGTCGACATGCGCGACTGTCAGCGCCGGGAGCGCGTGCCATTCGACCAGCGTGTAGGTCGGGCTGCGCACGGGGCCCGGCGCACCGAGTTGCGCGAGCAGGCCGCGCGCGAGCGTCGTCTTGCCGGCACCGAGATCGCCGGACAGATAGAGCAGCAGCGGCGCGCCTTCGAGGGATGGCAGGGTTCGCGCGAGCGCCGCACCGAAGCCGCGCATCGCGTCTGCCGACGGCAATGCCAATGTCAGAGATTGACCCAGGTCCGCAGCTCCCCGATCACGTCGCGGGCGATCAGGCCGCGCTCGCCGGTCCGCGCCGCCGCATCGCCTGCAAGGGCGTGCACGAGTACGCCGATGCGCGCCGCCGCGAGCGGGTCGCCGATCTGCGCGAGGACGCCGGCGATCACTCCGGTCAGGACATCGCCCATGCCGGCGCTCGCCATGCCCGGATTGCCACGCTCGCACAACTGCGGCGTCTCGCCCTGCCGGCCGACGAGCGTGCCGGCGCCCTTCAGCACGACCGTGCCGCCATAGCGACGGCACAGCCCGTCGAGCGCGGCGAGCCGATCGGCTTGCACGGCGGCGGTCTCGATCCCGAGGAGTCGCCCGGCCTCACCCGGATGCGGCGTCAGGATCCAGGAATCCGCGCGCAGCGAGGGATCGTCCGCGAGGATGTTGAGCGCGTCGGCATCGACGACGAGCGGCTTGCCGGACGCGACCGTGACACCGAGGACCTCCCACGCCCACGCGCTGCGCCCGAGCCCCGGGCCGATCGCGACGACATCCGCGTGCGTCAGGAGCGCAGCGAACTGCGACACATCGAGGCCGACCACGATCAGTTCGGGACAGCCTGCCGAAATCGCCGCGACGTTCTCCGGCGCCACCGCCACCGTGACGAGGCCCGCGCCGACGCGCAGCGCCGATTCGCCGGCGAGACGTACCGCGCCCGGCATGCCGGGTCCGCCGCCGACGACGAGCACGTGGCCGAAGCTGCCCTTGTGCGAGGCGCGGCGACGGCGGGGCAGCGCGCGCGCGATCGTGTCCTCGCTCGCCCGCAGCAGGCGCGGTTCAAACGCTGCCGTCGCGGGCGGCGTCACCTCGAGGTCGTCGAACTGCAGCGTGCCCGTGTACTCCGGCCCCTCGCCGATGAAAAGGCCGGCCTTGAGGCCGACAAACGTGAGCGTCGCGTCGGCGCGCACCGCGACGCCGAGCGGCAGGCCCGTATCCGCCGAGAGACCCGAAGGCAGATCGAGCGCGAACACCGGGCGACCCGCAGCATTGATCGCCTCGATGATGCGCGCAGATTCGGGCCGCACCGGGCCTGCGGCGCCGATGCCGAGCAGCGCATCGACGATCACGTCGCTGGCCGGCAGTGATTCGGGCGCAAACGGCCGCGCCACACCGCCGCCGGAGATGTACTCTTCGGCCGCGCGCTGCGCGTCGCCCTTGAGCGACTCGACCGGCACCGCCGCCAGCACCGTCACCGTGAGCCCGGCGGCGCGCGCGAACCGCGCGAGCACGTAACCGTCGCCACCATTGTTGCCGCCACCGCAGACGATCGCGATGCGATGCGCGGTCGGCCAGCGCGAACGCAGGGCACGCAGGCTCGCCTCGCCCGCGCGCTTCATCAGCGTGTAGCCTGGAATGCCGAGCGTCTGGATCGCGTAATCGTCGAGCGCGCGCACCTGCGCTGCCGTGTGGATCGCCGTGGGGAGTGCCATGTGATGATTATACTGGCCCCGGGCAACCCTCATGGCCGATGCGCAGACTCCCGATCCCGTCCTACTGCGGCAGCGGCTGCTCGATGAGGCGCGCGCGCTCGGCTTCGCGCAGGTCGGCATCACCGGCATCGACCTCGCGGCCGACGAGCGCCATCTCGAGCGCTGGCTCGCGGCGGGCCGGCACGGCGAGATGGCATACATGGCCCGCCATGGCACGAAGCGTTCCCGGCCCGACGAACTGCTGCCCGGCACGCGCAGCGTGATCTCGGCGCGCATGGATTACTGGCCGCCCGCGACGCGCGCCGCCGCCGAAGTGCTCGCGGACCCTGCGCTCGGCTATGTCTCGCGCTATGCGCTCGGCCGCGACTACCACAAGCTGATGCGCAAGGCGCTGGCACAGCTGGCCAGCCGCCTCGAAACGTGGACCCGGCCCTTCGGCCATCGCGCCTTCGTCGACAGCGCCCCGGTGCTCGAGCGCGCACTCGCGCGCAACGCCGGGCTCGGCTGGATCGGCAAGCACACGAACCTGATCGCGCGAGACGCAGGCTCGTGGTTCTTCCTCGGCGAGATCTACACGACGCTCGAACTGCCGCCCGATCCGCCGGCGAGTGCGCACTGCGGCAGCTGCAGCGCCTGCATTCCGGCCTGCCCGACCGGCGCGATCCTCGCGCCCTTCGAGCTCGATGCACGGCGCTGCATTTCCTATCTGACGATCGAACTCTACGGGCCGATACCCGAGGATCTTCGGCCGGCCATCGGCAATCGCATCTACGGCTGCGACGATTGCCAGCTCGTGTGCCCGTGGAACAAGTTTGCGCAGGATGCGCACCATCCGGATTTTCGTGCGCGCCATGGTCTCGATGCGCCGCGACTCGCCGAGCTGTTCGCATGGAGCGAGGCGGATTTCGATGCACGCATGCGCGGCTCGGCCATCTACCGCATCGGCTACGAGCGCTGGCTGCGCAACATCGCGGTCGCGCTCGGCAATGCGCCGACGACACGCGAGACGCTCGCCGCGCTCGAGCGCCGCGCGGGCGATCCTTCGGCGCTCGTGCGCGAACACGTCGCGTGGGCGCTCGCGCGTCACGCGACGCGGCGCGGCGCGACTACGGGCGATCGACCTGCAGGTTGTCGATGAGCCGCGCCTTGCCGAGGCGTGCGGCGGTGAGCACGACGAGCTCGCGATCGCCTGCGGACGGCGCGGCGAGATCGAGGCGGCGGCGAATCGCGAAATAGTCGACGCGCAGGCCACGTGCGGCGAGCCGTGCAGCCCCGTCACGTTCGAGCGCCGCAAGGTCGGCCTCGCCGCGCGCGATGGCGCGCACCGTGTCCGACAGCACGGCGTGTATCACGGGCGCGACGGCGCGCTCGTCCGCCGCGAGATACTGGTTGCGCGAGCTCATCGCCAGGCCGTCCGCCTCGCGTACCGTGGGCGCACCGACGATCGTCGTCGGGAAACACAGGTCCGCCGCCATGCGCCGGATCACGACGAGCTGCTGGAAGTCCTTCTCGCCGAAGATCGCGATGTCCGGCTGCACGATGTTGAACAGCTTTGCGACCACGGTCGCGACGCCGTCGAAGTGGCCGGGGCGGAACTCGCCGCAGAGCACGCGGGAGATGTCCGGCACCTCGACGCGGGTCGGCGGTGTCGTTCCCGGGCCGTACATCTCGCTCACGTCGGGCATGAACATCAGGTCGCAGCCGGCGGCGGCGAGCATCTCGGCGTCGCGCGCCGGCGTGCGCGGGTAGTGCGCGAAATCCTCGTTCGGTCCGAACTGCATCGGATTGACGAAAATGCTCGCGACGAACCGGTCGCCGTGCCGGCGTGCGAGATCAATCAGGCTGATGTGCCCCGCGTGCAGGTTGCCCATCGTCGGCACGAACGCGACCCGCTCGCCCGCGAGGCGCCAGGCACGCACGCACGCCCGCACATCCGCGATGGCGGTGAGGGTCTGCATGGCGTCAGCTGAAGCCGTGCTCGGGACCGGGGTAGCTGCCGTCCTTGACGGCGCGCACGTAGGCGCGCGCCGCCTCGAGGTTGTTGCCGGCGCCCTCCATGAAATTCTTCACGAAGCGCGGCTTCCTGCCGCTCGTGATGTCGAGGATGTCGTAGAGCACGAGGATCTGGCCGTCGGTCGCGGGGCCCGCCCCGATGCCGATCACCGGCACCTCGAGCGCACTCGTGATCTCGGCGCCGAGTTCGTTCGGAATGCACTCGAGCAGCACGACGTCGGCGCCGGCCGACTCGAGGGATTTCGCCGCGTCGCGCATGCGCCGCGCCGCTTCCTCGCCGCGGCCCTGCACCCGAAAGCCGCCCGTCTTGTGGACCGACTGGGGCTTCAGGCCGAGGTGCGCGCAGACCGCGATGTCGTGCTTCGCGAGGAACTCGACGATCTCGATCTGTCCGGGTCCGCTTTCCAGCTTGACCATCTCGGCGCGCCCTTCCTGCATCAGTCGCACCGAGTTCTCGAGCGCGCGATCCTTCGACGGGTAGCTCATGAACGGCAGGTCGGCCATCAGGAACGGCCGGTGCACGCCGCGCGATACCGCGCGGCAGTGGTACACGATGTCGTCCATCGTCACGGGCACGGTCGTGTCGTGCCCCTGGATCACCATGCCGAGGGAATCGCCGACCAGGATCACGTCGACGTCCGCGGCATCGAGCAGCACCGCGAAGCTCGCGTCGTAGCAGGTGAGGCAGGCGATTTTCTCGCGCTCGCGCTTCATCCGGTCGAGGGTCGACAGCGAGACCGGGGCCCGCGCCGAATCGCGCAGTTCGAGCTGGGTGTACATCCGGAAAAGTGTGCCCTAAATCGCCTTGTGGCGCAACGGATTGAAGTATTGGCGGCCCTTGCGGACCCGGCCGATCGCGGCGAACAGTTCCTCGAAATCGGCCGGGTTCGATACCGGGTCTATTTCGGCCGCATTGACGATCAGGAGGGGGGCCGCGCTGTAGTCGTGGAAGAAGCGCGCATAGGCCTCGTTCAGCCGCACGAGGTAGTCGCGCCCGATCAGCTGTTCGTGGCCGATGCGGCGCTTTGCGATGCGTTCCAGCAACACGTCCACGGGCGCCTGCAGGTACAGCACGAGGTCGGGTTTCGGCGCATCGATCGCGAGCCGCGCATAGACCTGCTCGTACAGGGCGAACTCGGCCGCATCGAGCGTCAGCTCGGCGAACAGCCGGTCCTTCTCGATCAGGTAGTCCGCAACCCGTACGCTCGCGAAGAGATCCTGCTGGTTCATTGCCGCCTGCTGCTGCGCGCGCTGGAACAGGAAATGCAGCTGGGTGGGAAACGCACCCGCGCGTGGATTGCGATAGAAGCGCTCGAGGAACGGGTTGTCGTCGGCGCGCTCGAGCACGAGGCTCGCATCGAGTCGCTCCGCGAGGCGGCGCGCGAGGCTCGTCTTGCCGACGCCGATCGGGCCCTCGACGACGATGTAGCGATGCGGGACCGGCGCCTTCATGCGAGGCGCTCGATGCCCTGCGTCGCGACGCGCTGTCGCAACTCGCCCGCGACGCCGACGCCCGGCACGACGAGGTGTGGTGCAATTTCGGCGAGCGGCAGCAGCACGAACGCGCGCTCGCCGATGCCCGGATGCGGCAACGTGAGACCGTCGGTAGTGATGCGCTCTTGCCCGAGCACGAGGAGGTCGAGGTCGATCGTGCGTGGCCCCCAGCGCACGCGCGCCGGCTCGCGCCCGAGGCCGATCTCGATCGCGCGCAGCAGCGACAGCAGTGCCTGCGCATCGAGCGTGGTCAGCAGGCCCGCCACGCTGTTCACGAAGTGCGGCTGGGCGACCGGCCCGAAGGGCGGTGTGCGATAGAGCGGTGCACGCACGATACTCGCGATGCCCGGCGAGGCGGCCAGCCGGTCGATCGCGCGGACGACGAGCCGCGCCGAATCGCCGAGGTTGCTGCCCACCCCGACGTAAGCCGGTCGCCAGTGGGTCATGCCGCGGGCTTCGCCCCACCCGATCGCCGTCGCCGCCGTGGACGCCTCGAGGCGCCCGCGCCGCGCGAGGAGCCCGCCGCGACCGCATCCGCGAGGCGGCCTCGCTCTTCCGGCGCGGCCGCCTGCAGCTGTGTCCACCAGGCCGCCATTTCGGGCGCGGCAAGCCCGAGTCCGGCGCGCAGCAGCAGCAGGTCGTAGGCGGCGCGAAAGCGTGGATGTTCGAGCAGGCGCAGCGCCCGTCGCCCGCGCGGCTGCTCGAGCCGCGGTTGCAGCGCAAACATCTCCCGCACGCCGAGTGCAAACCGGCGCGGCAGCGCAACGCGCGCCGAGAGCTCGCGGATCGCGGCATCGCAGGCGTCGAGAATCGCGCCAGCCTCGTGCCAGCGGTTCGGCGGCAGCGCCTCGATCGCCGCAGCGATCGGGCCGTAGAGGAGCAGCGCGAAGAGGTAGGTGGGCGTCACCGACCGGCCCTCGCGCACGCGCGCGTCGGTGTTCTCGAGCCCGCGCAGCAGCAGCTGCTCGACGAGGCTCGCGGGGTGCTTGCTGAAATACGCCTCGACACTCGGCAGCAGCACGGCGAGCAGCCCGAGGCTGCGCAGCACCGCAAAGCTCTGCGCACCGTGGCCTGCGAGGAAGAGCTTCAGCGTCTCGTCGAAGAGCCGCGCAGGGGGCGCCGAGGCGAGCAGATTCGCGCAACTGCGTATTGCGGCGAGCGCCGGCGGATCGATCGCGAAGTCGAGCTTCGCGGCAAAGCGCGCCGCGCGCAGCATGCGCACCGGGTCTTCGCGAAAGCGCGTCTCCGGGTCGCCGATCACGCGCAGGCGGCGCGCGCGCACGTCCTCGAGGCCGCCGACGTAGTCCCAGATCGAGAAATCCGCGATGTTGTAGTAGAGCGCATTGGCGCTGAAGTCGCGCCGCCAGACGTCATCGTCGATCGTGCCGTAGGCGTTGTCGCGCAGGATGCGACCATGCTCGTCGAGCACGTGCGAGTCCTCGCCCTGCGTGTCCGCGACATCGGCATCGAATTCGTCGGGCTCGCTGAGCTCCGGACCCTCGCCCTCCTCCGGATCGAGGTCGGCCAGCGGTTCCTCGCCCTGCGCGGGCGCGCTCGCGGCGCGGAACGTCGCGACTTCGATGATCTCGCTGCCGAAGAACACGTGTGCGAGGCGGAAGCGCCGGCCGATGAGCCGGCAATTGCGAAACAGCCGCTTGACCTCCTCGGGCAGCGCGTTGGTCGCGACATCGAAGTCCTTCGGCGCGCGTCCGATCAGGAGGTCGCGCACGCAGCCGCCGACCAGGAAGCCCTGAAAGCCCGCGTCCTTCAGCCGGTAGAGGACGCGCAACGCATTCGGCGAGATCTGCGAACGGGAAATGCTGTGGTCGGCGCGGGGCACGACCCGGGCGAGGGGCGCCGGGGCATCCACGGGCGCGGCAGGGGAATTCAAAGGTGCTACATTCCGCTTGAGCTGAAGGACAGGGTCCCTATAATACCGCGCCCTCCGTCCTGACCATGCCGCGCCGCTCCCTTCGTCTAGAGGCCCAGGACATAGCCCTCTCAAGGCTGTAACACGGGTTCGAATCCCGTAGGGAGCGCCATTTCCGACGCGTGCCCCGTGGACTGTGCGCCGTATCGCAGGCGCGCGCGCCGGGCCCCGCTACAGTGCGCGCATGACTGCCGAACGCAGCAATGGCACCGCGCGCCGCGCGGGCCCGTCGCCCACGGCCCCGCGCGACGGCGACCAACTCCGGCTGCTCCTTGCGCGCTGGCGCCAGAGCCTCGAGCTGCACGCCCGCTACGCGGCGCTCGACGACGATCACTACCGGCATGTCCAGCCCTGGCCGCAGCACGAGCGGCCTGCGCGCTGGATCATCGACCTCGCGCGCGAGCGCGCCGAGACGCTGTCGCGCATCGTCGAGCAGCGCGCCGCCGAGGGCGATCGCACGTTTCTCGAGGCCCTCGAGATGATGGGCTTTCTCGCCAATCTCGCGGGGCTGCAGGGCAATGAACGTTTCATCCCGCTCGCCGCGATCGAGAACGAGCGTCGCGACGTGCTCACCGCGCGGACCCGTCGACCCCGGCGCATCGAGCCCTCGAAACGCGCCGAGGGTGCGTCGCGTGCCGAGCCGCCGCCGCCCGCCGACGAGCCGACCCGGGAGATGCCGCGTGCCGCCCCGCGCGCGAGCACTGCGCGTCGCGCGAGCCAGGACGAGATCGACGCGCGGGTCATCGCCGATGCGCTGCGCCTGCTCGGCTGGGGCCGCAAGTGGCACGAACTCGGCGACCTGATCGCGCGCCTCGCGGATCGCCCGGCGGCGCCCGAAGTGCGCCGCATCCTGCGCGAGCACCGCGCGAGCATCGAGCGGCGCGCCGGCGCCTGACGGCCCATGGTGCCGGGTTTTCGGTTATTCGGTTATTGCCCGAAGCCGCAATAACCGAATAACCGAAAACCCGGCACCATTCCGCTTAGAATCCCGCCTCCGGAACGTGGCCGCGGAACTTTTCCGCGTCTCGTCCATTCAGACGAGTCCATATGATCAAGACCGAGCGCCTGACCCGGCATTACGACACACTCACCGCCGTCGACGGGATCTCGTTCGAAGTCCGCCCCGGCGAGGTGCTCGGCTTTCTCGGTCCGAACGGCGCCGGCAAGACGACGACCATGCGCATGATCGCGGGCTTCATCGCCCCGTCGTCCGGCTCCGCGAGCGTCTGCGGGCACGACATCGAACGCGAGCCGCTCGCGGCCAAGGCCGCGCTCGGCTACCTGCCCGAGGGAGCGCCGAGCTATGGCGAGATGAGCGTGCTCGGATTCCTCGGATTCGTGGCGGACCTGCGCGGGCTCGAGGGCGCCACGCGCCGGACGCGGCTCGCGCACGTGATCGACCGCCTCGCGCTCGGCAGTGTCGCCGAGCAGACGATCGACACGTTGTCGAAGGGCTTTCGCCGCCGCGTCGGCATCGCGCAGGCGATCCTGCACGATCCCCCGGTGCTCGTGCTCGACGAGCCGACCGACGGCCTCGATCCGAACCAGAAGCACGAAGTGCGTTCGCTGATCAACGAGATGGCGGCCGACAAGACCATCGTCGTTTCGACCCACATCCTCGAGGAGGTCGACGCGGTCTGCACGCGCGCGATCATCATCGCGCACGGCCGCATCGTCGCCGACGACACACCGCAGGGTCTCGCGGCCCGCTCCCGCCATCACAACGCCGTATCGCTGCGCCTCGCGCGCGCGGAACAGTTTGCGCCGGCGCGCGCGGCGCTCGCGGCGCTGCCCCAGGTGGCGGAGGTGGAGGGCGACGAGGCAAACCGGCGCCTCACGGCCCTGCCGCGCAACGGCGCTTCGCTCCTCGCCGACGTGAACGCCGTCGCGGCGCGCGACGGGATCGCCCTCGATTCGCTCGAACTCGAACCGGGGCGCCTCGACGAAGTGTTCCGCACCATCACGGCCTGAATCGCGGGAGGGGAGGCTCTTGCACCATATCGTCACGATCGCGAAGCGCGAGCTCGCCGGCTATTTTGCGACCCCAGTCGCGTACGTCTTCATCCTGATTTTCCTGCTGCTGGCCGCCGCGTTCACCTTCTACCTCGGCGGCTTCTACGAGCGCGGCCAGGCCGACCTCGCGCCGTTCTTCAACTTCCACCCGTGGCTGTTCCTGTTCCTGATCCCGGCCATCTCGATGCGCCTGTGGGCCGAGGAACGCAAGAGCGGCGCGATCGAACTGCTGCTGACGCTGCCCGTCACGCTGTGGCAGGCGGTGCTCGGCAAGTTCTTCGCCGCGTGGGCGTTCACGGCCCTCGCGCTGGCGCTCACGTTCCCGATCTGGATCACGGTCAACTGGCTCGGCTCACCCGACAACGGCGTGATCGTCGCGGCCTATGTGGGTAGCCTCTTGATGGCGGGCGGGTTCCTCGCCATCGGCTCGTGCATGTCGGCGCTGACGCGCAACCAGGTGGTCGCCTTCATCCTCGCGGTGGTCGTGTCGTTCGCGTTCCTGCTGGCGGGCTTTCCGCTCGTGCTCGACGCATTTCGCGCGTGGGCACCGCAGGCGCTCGTCGATGCGATCGCATCGCTGTCGTTCCTCACGCACTTCGAGTCGATCGCGAAGGGCGTGCTCGACCTGCGCGACCTCGTCTACTTCGCGCTGACGATGGTGTTTTTCCTGATCGCGACCGCGATCGTGCTCGACGTGCGCAAGTCGGAGTGAGCCGCCCATGAAGCAACGCATCCTGCTCGGCCGCGGCGCCCTGCTCGCACTCGCCGTGCTGTTCATCGGCGTGACGGTCCTGTCGACGTGGCTGCTGCGCGGCGTGCGCGTCGATCTGACCGAGAACCGGCTCTACACGATTGCGCCGGGCACGCAGAACATCGTCCGCGGTCTCGCCGAGCCGGTGAATCTCTACTACTACTGGAGCGCGAAGACCGCGGGCGAGTACCCGGCCCTCAAGACCTACGGCACGCAGGTGCGCGAGTTCCTCGAGGAACTGGCGACCCGCAGCAAGGGCAAGCTGCGCCTGTCGGTGATCGATCCGGAGCCTTTCTCCGAGGACGAGGATCTCGCCGCCGAACGCGGCGTGCGCGGCGTGCCGATCGGCGCGAACGGCGAGACGTTCTATTTCGGACTCGCCGGCACCAATTCCACGGACGGCCACGAGGCGATCCCGTTCTTCGATCCGTCGAAGGAACAGTTCCTCGAGTACGACGTCGCGAAGATGATCCAGCAGCTCGGTCGCACCAGAAAGCCGGTCGTCGGCTGGCTGTCGAGCCTGCCCATGAGCGGCGGCTACGATCCGGCGAGCGGCCAGCCGCGCGATCCGTGGTACGTGTACTCGCAGGCGCAGCAGCTGTTCACGGTGCGCGAGCTCACCCCTGCCCTCACGAAGATCGACCCGGATGTCGACGTGCTGGTGCTCGTGCACCCGAAGACACTGCCGCAGGCTGCGCAGGAGGCCATCGACCAGTTTGCGCTGCGGGGCGGCCACCTGCTCGTGTTCGTCGATCCCCTCGCGGAGCAGGATCCCGGTGCCGGCGCTCCCGATACGCCCTACGCGATGGCGGCCGTCGACAAGAGCTCGCAGCTCGGCACGCTGCTCACGGCGTGGGGCGTGCAGTTCGACCCGAAGGATGTCGTCGGCGACCTGCAATACGGCATGTCGGTGGCGATGCGCGCGGGCGAGCCGCCTACCCGCCACATCGGCATCCTCGGACTCGATGAACACAGCCTCGATGCACACGATGTCGTCGCGAACGGCCTCGGCAACATCAACATCGCGACGGCCGGGCATCTCGATCCGGTGAAGGGCGCAACCACGACCTTCACGCCGCTGCTGCAGTCGAGCACCATGGCCGGCCTGCTGCCCGTCGGGCGATTCGCGATGCTGCTCGATCCCGCCACGCTGCAGGACGGCTTCAAGCCGACGGGCAAGCGCTATGTGTTCGCGGCCCGCGTGACGGGCAACGTGAAGACGGCCTTCCCGAAGGGACCCGGGCCTCTCAAGGAGTCCGCGAAGCCGCTCAACCTGATCGTGTTCGCCGACACCGATCTCCTTGCGGATTACCTCTGGCTGCGCGATGCACCGGCGTCGTTCTTCGGGCCGCGGGCGAAGCAGGCGTGGGCACACAATGGCGATCTCGTCTGGAACGCGCTCGACAATCTCGCCGGCAGCAACGACCTCATCAGCGTGCGCGGCCGCGCGAGCTTCACGCGCCCGTTCGAGCGCGTCGAGGCGCTGCGCCGCGACGCCGAGGGCCGGCTGCGGGCCAAGGAGCAGGAGCTCGAGCAGCAACTGTCCGCGACCGAGGAGAAGCTCTCGGCGCTCCAGTCGCAGCGTGCTGACCAGACGGGCCTCATCCTCACACCCGAGCAAACGAAGGAAATCGAGCGCTTCGAGGCGCAGAAGCTGCGCATCCGCAAGGAATTGCGTGAGGTGCGCCTCGGCCTCGACCAGGACATTCGCCGGCTCGGCAACGAGCTCAAGATCCTGAACATCGTGGTCGTGCCTGCGGTGTTCGCGCTGCTCGCACTCGCAGTGGCCGTCTGGCGGCGCAAGAGGCAGGCCGCGATCCAGCTGGTGCAGCGGACGGGCCGGTCGTGATGACGCGATCACGTCTCGCGGCGCTCGCCGTCGTCGCACTGGCGGTGGCGCTGCTCGCACTGTGGCTGTCGTCGCGCAGTGGCGCGCCGGAGGGCGGCCTCGCAGGGACGCGCGTCCTGCCCGACCTCGAAGCGAGGCTCAACGACGTGACGAGCGTCCGGCTCGCCGCGAAGGGTGCCTCGGTGACGCTCGCGCGCGCGGGTGACGCCTGGGTCGTCGAGGAACGCGCCTACGCGGCAGACACCGCGAAGCTGCGCAAGCTCCTGCTCGGACTGGCGAAGCTCGCGGTGATCGAGCAGAAGACACGCAATCCCGCGAGTTATCCGCAGCTCGGCGTCGAGGATCCGGGCCCCACGGCCACCGGCACGCGCGTCGACGTCGTGACCCCCGCGAAGACTTTCTCGCTGATCGTCGGCAAGAATACGGGCAGCGTCGGCAGCTTCGTGCGCGTACCGGGATCGGCACAGAGCCTGCTCGCAGGGCCCGAGCTGTCGGTGGCTGCCGATCCGAAGCAGTGGATCGATACCGCGCTGGCCGACATACTCGCCGACCGCATCAAGGCCGTGGCCGTGAAGCCGCAGGCAGGGCCGGCGTGGCAGGCGAAGCGCGATGCGGCCACGGCCGCGCTCATGCTGTACGACCTGCCGAAGGGCAAGACCCAGCGCTCAGCGGACGGCGTCACGCCGGTCGCTGCCATGCTCGTCGGCCTCCACGTCGAGGATGTGCAGGCGGCGCCCACCGCCGACCCCGATCGCGGCGCACCGCACGTCGCGCTCACGACCTTCGATGGCCTCGAGATCGGCCTGTGGGGGCGCGCCGACGGCGATCACCGCTACATCCGCGGCGACGCGCGCAGTACCGGCACGGCCACGGCGAAGGAAGCCGCGGCACTCGCGCAACGGCTCGCCGGCCGCGAGTTCGAGATTCCGCGGTACAAGTACGACGCCCTGTTCCGCCCCCTCGCCGACTTCACCTGACCCGTACCGCACCGAGTGCTGCGGCCTCGCCGTCGTGGGACGCCATGAGTCCTTTTCAGGGACGCCGTGAATACGTCCCTGTAGGCTCCGGGCGCGCCGTCCATGGCGCGCGCGGCCCTGAAAAGGACTCATGGCGTCCCACGACGGCAGGTCTGCGCGCGGTGTGCGGTACAGGTCAGGTGAAGTCAGCGCGTGCGGGCGATCAGGATCACGGCCGCCAGCGCGAGACACAGCGTCGGCGCCCAGGCGAGCAGCATGGGTGGCGCATCGAACACGATCGCGCCGCTCTCGAGCATGCGCTGCGCGAGGAAAAAGGCGATGCCGATGATGAGCCCGATCATGGTGCGCGCGCCGGTGCCGGAGGATCGCAGTGGCCCGAACACGAACGGCACCGCGAGGAGCACCGCGAACACGACGGCGACGGTGCGTGCCACGCGCGACCAGAATGCGAACTCGTAGGTCCGCGCATCGAGGCCGTTGCCGGCGAGCCCGCGCATCACGCGCCACAGCGACCGCAGGTCGAGATCCCTCGGGTCGCTGATCGCGAGCCCGAGGAAGCCGCCGCCGATTCCCGACGGCAGCATGCGCGTCGAGGCGTTGCGGCCGCTGACATAATCGCCCGAGAAGCGCGACTCGGCGTAATCCTCGAGCTGCCACTGCCCGTCGGGCATCGCGCGGGCGCGCGTGGCGCGACCCATCGCGGCGAGCCCGTGATCGCGCGTCAGCTCGAACACGAGCATGCCTCCGAACTCGGTGGCGCCGGACTGCCCGGCCACGTTCAGCAGCAGGTCGCCATCCCGCACCCAGGCGCCGCCGCGGCCTGCGAAGCTCACGTTGTCGAACTTGCTGAAGGCCTTCATCTGGCGCGCGAACTGCTGCATCGGGGGCGCGAGGTACTCGCCGATCCCCGCCGCGAGCAGCATGAGCACGAGCCCCGCGAGAGCCGCCGACAGCGCGACCCGCGCGATCGACAGGCCGGATGCGCGCATGACGGTCAGTTCGCTGCCGCGGGCGAGCGCACCGAGGCCGAGCAGGGCGCCGATCAGCGCCGCAATCGGCAGCATCAGGAAGACCTGCTGCGGTATGCCGAGCACGGTGTAGAACATCGCGTCGAGCGCGCGGTAGGCCCCGACGCCGATGTCGTCCTGCTGCTGGATGAACGTGAAGAGCGTACCGAGCGCGACGAGCACCGACAACGCGAGCGCCACGCCGCCGAACACCGTGCGCAGGATGTATCGATCGAGGATCATGCGGCGCTCAGCCCCGGTACCGCAGGCGCGCCGTCACGCGCGGCGCCGCCATGACGAGCACGCCGAGTGCCACGAGTGCGACGTGCACCCACCAGAGACCGATCCGCTCCGGCACGACCCCGCGCTCGATCCAGACGCGGCCTGCGGACGCGAGATTCGAGTAGAGGAAGTAGATCAGCACCGCGAGCCAGACCCGCGCATAGCGGCTCTGCCGCGGACGCAGGCGGCTCAGCGGCACGGCGAGCAGCGTCAGCGTGATCGCCATGATCGGCAGCGCGATGCGCCAGTGCAGCTCGGCGCGATCGGCGAGCGAGCGGCTCGCGATCAATGCCTGCGTCGGCACGGCTTCGACGCGCCGCCGACCCTCGGAGAGTTCCGGCACGCGCACCGGCACGACCTGTTCGGCGAAGCGCACGATGCGAAACCGCGACGAGCCCGGCACACCTTCGAAGCGCTCGCCGTCGTAGAGCGTGAGGGTGTGCAGCATGCCGTCGGCCGAGATGGCGTGGCGCGCGCGCTGCGCGAGCGTGACTTCCACCGCCTCGGCATTCGCACGCTTGATGAACACGCGCTCGAGCGTGCCGTCCGGTGCGGCGTGCTCGGCGTAGATGACCACGCTGCCGCCGCCGAACGAGCGGAACTGGCCGGCGGTGATCGGCGAGAACTGGCCCGAGCGCAGCGCTTCGCTGCGCAGCGCATATGCGTGCCCCGACGCCCGGGGCGCGAGATCGAGCGTGAGCCATGCGAGCAGCGCCGTGACGAGGATCGCGAGCCCCGCAATCGGCACGTAGATGCGCCCGGGCCCCACGCCGCAGGCCTGCGCGGCGGTCATCTCGCTCTCGTGCCACAGCCGGCCGAAGGCGAGCACGACACCGAGCAGCAAGCCGATCGGCACGACGACCGGCAGGTTCTGCACCGTCGACAGGCCGATCAGCGTGAGCACCGCGGAGCGCGGGTACTGGTTGTCGGCGGCACGCTCGAGCACTGCCGCGACCTGGTTCGTGAGAAGGATGGCCAGCAGCACGGCCGTGACCGCGAGCCACGACAGCACGACTTCCTTCAGGATGTAGCGATCGAGACGCCGCAAAGCCCGCCCTGCACGACTTCGGTTACACTAGCGCACCGCTTTCGCACCCATTTGCAACACCAGAATCGGTGCCAAATCACCAAGAATGGGATGGGACGGCGGACCGGAGCTAAGGTAATTCAGTCTGCTTCACGTCACAACGGCGCGCATCGCGCGAAATGAGCCGTTGCCGGGGGACCCAATGATGAAATTCGAGGTTTGGAACGGGGATGCGAGCCGTCTCAGGGCCGATTGTCTCGTCGCCGGCGTCTTCGAGGGGGGCGAACTGCCCGACGAGACACGCCAGATCGACAAGGCGGCCGGTGGTCGCATCGCGGCGCTCGCGCGGCGTGGCGATTTTGCCGCCCGGAGCGGCGACACCCTGCTCCTCACCGACCTCCCCGGCCTGCGTGCGTCGCGCGTGCTGCTGGTCGGCCAGGGCAAGCGGGCCGATCTCGGCCGCAAGCCATGGCGGCGCGCGGTCCATGCGGCCGTCGTCGCGCTCGCGAAGACCCGCATCGCGAGCGCCGCTTTCGCGCTCGCGCGCCCTGTCGCGAGCGAGCTCGACGACTATTGGCTCGCGCGGGCCACGGCCGAAATCACCGCGGCCGCACTCTACCGCGTGAACGATCTCAAGAGCGGCAGGAAGCCGCGAGCGGCGGCACTCGCCCGCCTGCTCGTCGGCCCGGTCGCGGCGAGCGGCACGGCCGCCGCGAAGCGCGGGTTCGGGCACGGCGCCGCAGTCGGTGTCGGTCTCGGCACCTTGCGCGATCTCGCGAACCTGCCGTCGAACGTCTGTACGCCGAGCTACCTCGCCGGCGCGGCCCGCAAGCTCGCGCAGCGTCACCCGAAGACACTGCGCGTGCGCGTGCTCGACGAACGAGCGATACGCCGCGAGCGCATGGGCTGCTTCCTCGCGGTCACGCGTGGCAGCGACGAGCCGCCCCGCTTCATCGTGCTCGAGCACCGCGGCGGCAAGGCGGGCAGCGCGCCCGTCGTGCTCGTCGGCAAAGGCATCACGTTCGACACGGGCGGCATCTCGCTGAAAGACCCGCCGGCCATGGACGAGATGAAATTCGACATGAGCGGCGCCGCGACCGTGATCGCCGCGCTCACAGTCGTCAGCGAACTCGCGCTGCCGCTCAACGTCGTCGGCCTCGTGCCGACCTGCGAGAACATGCCGGGCGGGCGCGCGACCAAGCCGGGCGACATCGTGACGAGCGCCTCGGGCCAGACCGTCGAGATCCTGAACACCGATGCCGAGGGCCGCCTGATCCTGAGCGATGCCCTGCACTACGCGCGGCGCTTCAAACCCGCGGCGGTCATCGACATCGCCACGCTCACGGGCGCCTGCGTGGTGGCGCTCGGCGCACATCACAGCGGCGTCATGGCGAACGACGATGCGCTCGCGCAGGAACTCGTGGACTGCGGTCGCCGCGCCGACGATCGCGCCTGGCAGCTGCCGCTCACCGAGGACTACGCCGAGCAGCTGAAGAGCAATTTCGCCGACATGGCCAATGTCGCCGGCCGCGATGGAGGCGCCATCACCGCGGGCGCATTCCTCGGCAAGTTCACCAAGGGACTGAAGTGGGCCCACATGGATATCGCCGGCACGGCGTACCTGTCGGGCGCGCAGAAGGGCAGCACCGGGCGGCCCATCAGCCTGCTGTCCGAGTTCCTGATCCGGCGCGCCGCGCACTGAGCCGCCGGTGCCACAGGTCGACTTCTACGTCACCGACGCGGCCGACGGCGACGTACGCCTCCGGCTCGCGTGTCGCGTGACCGAGAAGGCCTACCTGTCCGGCCTCTCCGTGCTCGTGTGGTGCCCCGCCGACGATGAACTCGCGCGCTTCGACGATCTCCTGTGGACGTTCTCGGACGGCAGCTTCGTGCCCCACGAGCGGCTCGCGGGTACGGGCGTGGCAGACAGCGCGCCCGTCGCGCTGTCGCGCGGCCAGGAGCCCGCGGTCGCGCCCGACATCGTCGTGAATCTCGCCCCGGACATTCCGCCCATTGCGCTGCGTGCGGCGCGGGTCGCGGAGTTCATCGACGGCGATGCGGGCCGGCGCGCGGCGGGCCGCGAGCGCTTCCGGCGATACCGTGAACAGGGCCTCGCTCCGGCCAGCCATCAGATCGGCGCCGCCTCGCTATAATTTGGCCGATGGACAAGGTCTTCTCGCCGCGCGACATCGAGCAGCGGCTCTACGCCCAATGGGAATCGAGCGGCTGGTTCGCGCCCCGCGGTGCCGGAACCCCGTTCTGCATCGTGATTCCGCCGCCGAACGTCACCGGCACGCTGCACATGGGGCATGCGTTCCAGGACACGATCATGGATGCCCTCACGCGCTACCACCGGATGCGCGGCGCGGACACGCTGTGGCAGCCCGGCACGGACCACGCGGGCATCGCGACACAGATGGTGGTGGAGCGCCAGCTCGCCGCGCAGGGCCAGCATCGCACGTCGATGTCGCGCGATGCCTTCGTCGGGCGGGTGTGGGAGTGGAAGGCACAGTCGGGCGGCACGATCGCGCGCCAGCTGCGCCGCCTCGGCGCGTCGGTCGACTGGTCGCGCGACCGCTTCACGATGGACCCGGGGCTGTCGGCCGCCGTGACCGAAGCGTTCGTGCGCCTGCACGACGACGGCCTCATCTACCGCGGCAAGCGGCTCGTGAACTGGGACCCGGTACTGCTCACGGCCGTGTCGGACCTCGAGGTGCTCTCGGAGGAGGAGGACGGGCACCTCTGGCACCTGCGCTATCCGCTCGCGGACGGCACGGATCACCTGGTCGTCGCGACGACACGCCCCGAAACGATGCTCGGCGACACGGCCGTCGCCGTGCACCCCGACGATGCGCGCTACCGTGCACTCGTCGGGCGCGAGATCGCACTGCCCCTCACCGGGCGCAGGATCCCGATCATCGCCGACAGCTACGTCGACCCGGCCTTCGGCTCCGGTTGCGTGAAGATCACGCCGGCGCACGACTTCAACGACTATGAAGTCGGCGAGCGCCACGGCCTGCCGAAGATCAACATCTTCACGCCGCAGGCGGCGATCAACGACGCGGCGCCGGAGCGCTTCCGCGGGCTCGACCGCTTCGAGGCCCGCAAGCGCGTCGTCGCCGAACTCGAGGCCGCCGGTCTCGTCGAACGCATCGAGCCGCACAAGCTCAAGGTACCGCGCGGCGACCGCACGCACGCGGTGATCGAGCCCCTGCTCACCGACCAGTGGTATGTCCGCATCGAGCCGCTCGCGAAGCCCGCGATCGACGCGGTCGAGCGCGGCGAGATCCGCTTCGTGCCGGAAAACTGGTCGAAGACCTACTTCGAGTGGATGCGCAACATCAAGGACTGGTGTGTCAGCCGCCAGCTCTGGTGGGGACACCGCATTCCCGCGTGGTACGACGAGGCGGGCCGGGTGTACGTCGGCCACGACGAGGCCGACGTGCGCCGCCGCCACGGACTCGGCGCCGACCTGCCACTCACGCGCGACCCGGACGTGCTCGACACCTGGTTTTCCTCGGCGCTGTGGCCGTTCTCGACGCTCGGCTGGCCGGATCGTACGGCGGAGCTCGCGAAGTTCTACCCGACGAGCGTGCTGGTCACCGGCTTCGACATCATCTTCTTCTGGGTCGCGCGCATGATCATGTTCGGCCTGAAGTTCATGGACGGCCGGCCGCCGTTTCGCGACGTGTACATCCACGGCCTCATCCGCGACGGCGAAGGCCAGAAGATGTCGAAGTCGAAGGGCAACGTGATCGACCCGCTCGACATCGTCGACGGCATCGACCTCGAATCGCTGGTCGCCAAGCGCACGAGCGGGCTGATGCAGGCACATCTCGCGCCCGCGATAGAGAAGGCGACGCGCAGGCATTTTCCGCAGGGCATCGATGCGTACGGCACCGATGCGCTGCGCTTCACGTTCGCCGCGCTCGCGACGCAGAGCCGCGACATCAGCTTCGACCTGGGGCGCGTCGCCGGCTACCGCAACTTCTGCAACAAGCTCTGGAACGCCGCGCGCTTCGTCACGATGGTGGCGGGCCCGGGCGAGACAGGCAGCGCGGACGCGGCCGCACACGCCATGGAGTTCTCCGTGGCCGACCGCTGGATCCGCTCGCGCCTCGGCCGCGCGATCGAGGCAGTCGACACGGCCTTCGCGGAATACCGCTTCGACTTCGCCGCGACCGCGCTCTACGAGTTCACCTGGTACGAGTTCTGCGACTGGTATCTCGAGCTCGTGAAGCCGGTGCTGCAAGGTGAAGCGGGCGCGGCGGCCCGCGACAGCGCCCGGCGCACGCTGCTCGAGGTGCTCGAGACGCTGCTGCGCGCGCTGCACCCGATCATGCCGTTCATCACCGAGGAGATCTGGCAGCGGATCGCGCCGCTCGCGGGCCGCGCCGGCGCCACGGTGATGCTCGCACCCTGGCCGAAGCGCGTGGATTTCCCCGTCGACGAGGCCGCCGAGGCGGAGGCGGCATGGCTGCAGCGCGTGATCCTCGCGCTGAGACAGGTGCGCGGCGAGATGAACATCGCCCCGTCGCGACGCATCCCGGTGCTGGCGAGCCACGTCAGCGCGCCGGATGCCGAGCGCCTCGCGCGACACGGGCTCTGCCTCACGCGCCTCGCGGGACTCGAGCGCATCGACATCCTGACCGCCGGCGAGCGTCCTCCGGCCTCGGCGACCGCGCTCGCCGGGGACCTGCAGCTGCACGTGCCGATGGCCGGGCTCATCGATGCAGGCGCCGAGGTCGACCGCCTCACCAAGCTGATCGCGAAGAACGAGGGCGAGCTGAAGAAGGCTCGTGGCAAGCTCGCGAACGACAATTTCGTGCGCCATGCCCCGGCCGACGTCGTCGCGCAGGAGCGCGCGCGCATCGCGGCCTTCGAGCGCGACCTCGCGCAACTCGCGCCGCAGCTCGAGCGGGTGCGCAGCCTGCTGGCGGGCCCGTGAGCGAGCGGCTGCAGCAGGCGATCGCGACGCTCGAGACGATCATTCTCGGCAAGAGCGGACCGCTGCGCCTCGCGGTCGCGTGCCTGCTCGCGCGCGGCCACCTGCTGATCGAAGACGTTCCCGGGGTCGGCAAGACGACGCTCGCGCACGCGCTCGCGCAGGTATTCGGCCTCGCCTGGCAGCGCGTGCAGTTCACGAGCGACCTGCTGCCTGCCGACATCATCGGTGTGTCGGTGTTCGACCGGAACACGCAGCAGTTCCATTTCCGCAAGGGGCCGCTGTTCACCCAGCTGCTGCTCGCCGACGAAGTGAACCGCGCGAGCCCGAAGACGCAGAGCGCGCTCCTCGAGGCGATGGAAGAAAGACAGGTCAGCACCGACCTCACGACCTATCGATTGCCCGACCCGTTCTTCGTGGTCGCGACGCAGAATCCGCGCGAACAGGCCGGCACCTATGCGCTGCCCGAATCGCAGCTCGACCGCTTCCTGATGCGCATCGACCTCGGCTATCCGGACGCCACGCACGAACGCGCACTGCTGCGCGAGGGCGAGCGCCGCGATCTGCTGCCGCAGCTCGCCCCCGTGCTCGACGCCGATCACCTGCTCGCGCTGCAGGCGGCGGTGCGCAAGCTGTACGTGTCGGAGGCGTTGCTCGATTACGTCCAGGACCTGATCGCGCACACGCGCGCGCAAGCCGACATCCGCGTCGGCCTCTCGCCGCGCGCGGGACAGGGCTTGCTGCGCGCGGCCCAGGCGTGGGCAGCGATCAGCGGTCGCAACGCCGTGCTGCCGGACGATGTGCAGGCGGTCTTTGGCGCGGTCGCCGGCCACCGCCTCGACCGGCGCGATGCGAGCGATCCGGCCGACGGCCTGCGCCTCGCGCATCGCGTCGTGGAATCGGTCCCCGTGCCGGCCTGACGCGCCGCTGACCGTGGCGATCCTGACGCGCCTGAGACGCTCGCTCGAAGCCCGCTTCGCCGGCTGGGTGAGGCGGCGGCAGGGCGAGGATGCGCTGCCGGTCGGGATCCACAGGCGGCGGCTCTACATCCTCCCGACCCAGGCAGGCGCCGGCTTCGCGGTGCTGCTTTTCGGCATGCTGCTCGCCGGGCTCAACTACGCCAACAGCCTCGCCCTCCTCGTGACGTTCCTGCTCGGCGGCCTCACGCTCGTCGCGATGCATCTCGCCCACAGGAACCTTCTCGGCGTGCGCATCGTCGGCGCGCGCGTCGAGCCGGCGTTCGCGGGCGACGAAAGCCGCCTCGAGATCGTGTTCGATGCGGGCTGCGCCACCCGCGTCGCCTGCGCGCTCCTGTGGCGCGACGTGGGCGGCGAATCGCGGAGCCTTCCGGTCGATGCATCGCGCGGCGAACAGGCCGCCGCGACGGTGTCGCTGCCGGCGCCGCGGCGCGGGGTGTACGAGGTCGGCAGGATCCGCGTCGCGAGCACCTGGCCGTTCGGCTTCTTTCGCGTGTGGACCTGGCTGCACCTGCCGCTCGAGCGCGTGGTCTACCCGGCCGCGCGCGGCACCTTGTCGCGCTACGCCGCCGCTGGATCGCGGCGCGGCGCGCTCGAACGGCCCGAGGCGGGCGACGACGAATGGCAGGCGCTGCGGGCCTACCGCGACGGCGACGCGCCGCGGCGCATCGCATGGAAGGCCTGGGCGCGCGGTGCGCCGCTGCTCGTCGGTGAGTACGCAGCCGAGGGCAGCTCGCAGCACGAATTCAGTTACGACGCCCTCGCGCCGTTGCCGCACGAGGCACGCCTCGAGCAGCTCTGCCGGTGGATCGTCGATGCAGCAGAGCGCGGCGAACCCTGGGCGTTGCGCCTGCCGGGCGTCGCGATCGGGATGGACAGCGGCGCCCGGCATCGGCATCGATGCCTCGCGGCGCTCGCGCGGTTGCCCGCATGATGCCGGGCCTGCCCGCTCGACTGCGGCCCCTCGCGTGGACGCTCGCGGCGTTCGCGAGCGCGATGCTGCTGCACGTCGACCGGCTGCCGCCGTGGATCACCGGCATCGCCGCCGGTGCCATCGCCGCACGGGTGCTGATCGCCGTGCGCGGCGCGCCACTGCCGGGCGCGTGGTTGCGGGCCGCGATCGCGATCGTCCTCACGCTCGGCGTCCTCGCGACATTCCGCACGCTGAACGGGCTCACGGCCGGCACGGCCCTCCTGGTCGCCATGGGCGCCCTGAAGCTCCTCGAGACCCGCGCGCGTCGCGACGACTACGTGATGCTCGCCGTTGCGCTCTTCCTGCTGCTCGCGGCCTGCCTCGATCGCCAGGGCCTGCTGCGCGTGCCGTTGTATGCGCTGCAGCTCTGGATCAACTGCGCGGCGCTCGCGGTGATTGCCGCGCCGCAGGCACTCGCGGGCCTGCGGCCCCCGCTCGCGCTCGCGGGCCGCACGCTCGTCTACGCGCTGCCGCTCGCGCTGCTCTTTTTCGTGACCTTTCCGCGCCTGCAGGGCGGATTCTGGGCGCTGCCGAACGCCGGCGGCGCCGTCACGGGACTCTCGGACGAGATGAGCCCGGGCCAGATCGACGCGCTGACCGATTCCGACACGCCCGCGTTCCGCGTCGCCTTCGACGGCGCCCCGCCGCCTCCACAGGAGCGCTACTGGCGTGGACCGGTCCTGCAGGACTTCGACGGCACGACCTGGCGGCATGTCCGTGGCCGGTACTTCCTCGAGCCAGAGGTGCAGTTCGAGGGCCCGACCTATCGCTATCACGTCACGCTCGAGCCGAACGGCCGCAACTGGTGGTTCGCGCTCGAATCGGTGGTCGCATCGCCCGACCGGCGTGTGATGCTGACAGAAGACCGCCGGCTCGTTACCGCGGAGCCTGTCGACGAGGTCGTGAGCTATACCGCGACATCGCGCGCCCGGACCGTGACCCACGCACCGTTGTCGAAACTCGGCCGCCGCTACAGCCTCGCGCTGCCCGAGGGGCAGAATCCGCGCACGCTCGAGCTCGCGGCGGCGCTGCGGGCCGCGAACCCGGATGCCCGGGCGTTCGCGCAGGCCGCGCTCGCGTACTTTGCGCGCGGCGGATTCGAGTACACGCTCACGCCCCCGAAGCTCTCGGGCAATGCGGTCGACGAGTTCCTGTTCAGCACGCGACGCGGCTTCTGCGGCCACTACGCATCGGCGTTCGCAACGCTGATGCGCGCGGGCGGTGTGCCCGCGCGCGTCGTCACGGGCTACCTCGGCGGGGAATGGAACCCGATCGGCCGCTATTTCCTCGTGAAGCAATCCGACGCCCATGCGTGGGTCGAGATCTGGCTCGAGGGCCGCGGCTGGACACGCATCGACCCGACCGGTGTCGTCGCGCCCGAGCGGCTGCAGCGCGGCCTGTATGACCTGATGCCCGATGCCGCATCGGTGGCGCGGCGTCTCGCGCGCGAGAATCCCTGGCTCGGCGAACTCGCGCAGGCCTGGGACGCACTCAATACGGCCTGGCGCCGGCGCGTCATCGAGTTCGGTGCGGCATCGCAATTCGCGTTGCTCGAGCGCCTGGGATTCGAGTCGCCGCGGTGGCAGCAGCTCGGGGCCCTGCTCGGCATCGGCCTCGTTGCATGGCTCGCGTGGATGAGCTGGCAGTCGCGTAACGCGCTGCGTGCCGCGCGCCCCGATGCGCTCGGCCGCGCGTGGCTCGCCCTCGGCGCAAAATATGCGCACGTCGGCCTCGCGCGCGGTGCGGCCGAGGCGCCGCTGGCCTATGCGGCGCGCATCGGCCACGCCCGCCCCGATCTCGCCGCACAGGCCGGCGAGTTTGCCCAGCGCTACGCGGCGCTGCGCTTCGGGCCGGGCGGCGACCGGGGGGCCGTGCGTGATTTCGTGCGCGACGTGC
>JABAQU010000026.1 GCA_019187185.1 Steroidobacteraceae bacterium
ACAACGTCGAGAGCCGGAGGATCGACGATGAGCGCACCTACGCTGGATCGCGCCGGAGAATCGACGATGAGACGCGCTGACGAGCCAACAGCCGACCGAAGAGAGGTGCCCTGATGCAGGCCGTGTGGAGATTCACCGTTCCCGGCCCGCCGGTGCCCTATACCCGTATGGTGCGGGGGGATCGCTCGAAACGGGCGCAGAAATACCGCGCCTATCGGGAGCTGGTGGCCTGGCACGCACGCGCTGCGGGCATGGAGCCGATCGCCATCGCCAGCGGGCCGGTCTCTCTGATGGTGGAGTGCTACGTCGATGGCCAACGCCATCGGCGCTGGGACGCGACAAACGTCCTGAAGGGGATCGAAGACGCCCTTCTGAAATTGGCCTACACGGATGACAACCAGGTCACCAGCGCGCAGGTGCGCATCTGGGCCTCAGAGGACGGCGAGGAGTACGTCAGCGTCTGGGTGGGGCGGATCGCATGACCAAACAGACGCCGCACGGCCCGGCACTGGCCGCAATCTGCGACGGCTATCGACCTGTTAGCCGAGAGGCGTTGATCGGCATCCTCAGAGACGGGATCGCCGAATCGGAGAGCCGCGAACGTGTCGTGCGACTGCTCTACGATCTCGCGCTCGACCTGGCGATGCTGCGACTCTACGACGTGAGCCATCCACGGGGCGAGATGATCGCCCGCTGCGACGTATGCCAGCGAGAATTCCGGGTCGCGCCGATCCGCTTAGAGCACGTGAGCGAGTGTTGAGAGGGGAGACGATGACGTACTACAAGTGGCTGTGGGCAGGACGACGCGGACCGTATACGGATTTCCCCTGGCCAAAGTCGGGCGTCTGGGTGAGAGCAGAGGGGCCATTGGTGCTGTGTGAGAGTGGATGCAGGACGAGTGTGGGGCGGAGATCACAGTTCACAAAAGCATTGCTCGCGCCGTGGCGCTGGCGATGTTGATGGCGATGGCGATGGAGGAGGGTTGGCGGTGAGCGGCCCTTCTCTCCAGGCCATCGCCTGGCTATTCCTGGTCGTCGTGTCGTTCGGCGGGGCGGCGCTGGTGATCGCGCTGGATGAGCTGTGCGGGCGGCGGTGATCGCGGTGGAGTCGCAGCGGCCAGCGCCACGTCGCGATCGGCCCGAGTGGGCCGATCCGGCGTCGCCGGGGCTGGCTGTTTGGCGTTGCTGGAGCTGCAACCGGACGCTCGCCCATTATCAGCCGCCGATCGGGTTGGTGGCCGTCGTCTGCCAACGCTGCAATGCGCGCAACGAGTTGACCACTGAGGATGCCCAATAGGTACAATCGGATCACATTACGTCGATAGCATCGTGGCCCCCGTGGCCCTGCTGGGTTCAGGCAGGGCTGATTCCGTGGCGCAAAATGGCACAGGAAATCCGAGTACGAGTAAGCGAGAAGCCGCGGCTGCCTTGCTCGCCGAAGATCGCATGTCCGATGAGTGGATCGCGGCACAGGTCGGAATCGGTCGACGTACTCTCGCGCGTTGGAAGGTGGAGCCTGCATTCCAGACGCGCATTGCGCATCATGCGGCAATTCAGCTCGCCGCTGTGGAGGCGGAGGGTATTTCCAATCGCCAGAACCGAGTGGCCGCGCTCAATGATCGCTGGAGTCGTATGCGGCAGGTCATCGCTGCCCGCGCTGAGGACATGGCTGAGGTGCCCGGCGGAGAAACCGGCCTTCTCGTGCGGCAGACGAAATCCATCGGTTTCGGCGAGAACAACACCGTCGTCGAGGAGTACGCGGTCGATACCGGGCTCCTGCGCGAGTTGCGAGCGCACGAGGAACAGGCCGCGAAGGAGCTAAGCCAGTGGGTCGATCGCGCGAAGCTGGAGATCGCTCTCTCAGACGAGATACAGAGATTGGCTGAGGTGTACGGACTCACGACAGATGAGGTGCGGCGCGATCTTGCAGGGCTGTTGGCGGGCAGGTCATGAACGCGACAGCAGGCGTCCTGGAACAACTGTTCGCGCTTCGGCAACTGGACAAGCGCTATCAATCAACTCGCCATGCATCCTCGCCCCATGCTCGCTACATAGCCGATCCGGCCGCCTATGCCCGTGAGGTGTTGGGCGTGGCGTGGTGGCACAAGCAGGTTGAGGTGGCCGAAGCGCTGACGCGGCACGCACGGGTGCTGGTACGAGCATCGCACTCGGTCGGGAAGACGCACGTGGCCGGGGGGATCGTGAACTGGTGGTACGACGTGGCCGATCCGTCGATCTGTTTGACGACGGCCCCGACCGATCGCCAGGTGCAGGACCTGCTCTGGAAAGAGGTGCGCGTCCAGCGGCGGGGTCGGCCCGGCTTGCTGCCAAAGGCGGCACGAATGGAGTCGTCGCCCGATCACTACGCGGTGGGCTACACGGCCCGCGACGTGAACGCATTCCAGGGCACGCACGAGGAGCGGCTGCTGATCGTCTTCGATGAGGCGGTCGGGGTGGGTGGCGAGTTCTGGGAGGGCGCGGACGCCATGCTGACCTCGGGGCCAGAGAATCGCATGTTGGCGATCTACAACCCGACCGACACAGCGTCCGCCGTCTACCAGGCGGAGCTGGACGAGGGAGCGCAGGTGATCGTCATCAGTGCGCTCGATCATCCCAATATCGCTGCTGAGCTGCGGGGCGACCCGCCGCCGTTCCCGAAGGCGGTGCGGCTATCGTGGGTCGCGGAGCGGGTGGCGGGTTGGTGTTCGCCGATCTTGCCGGGCGACGCGAAGGCGACCGACCTGGAGTGGCCACCTGGGTCGGGCGACTGGCATCGGCCAGGACCGCTCTTCGAGTCGCGCGTCATGGGGCTGTGGCCATCGCAGGCGATCAATTCGGTCTGGAGTGAGGCCGCGTTCTCCGCAGCGACGACGGCCGACCTGCCGGAGCCGACAGATGAGCCATGCGAGATTGGCTGTGACGTGGCCCGTTTCGGCGACGACAACACAACAATGCACGTGCGACGCGGGGGTGTCTCGCTCTGGCACGAAGCGCACAACGGCTGGGGGACGGACCAGACCGCCGGGCGACTGAAGGAGTTGGCCCGCGAGTATGGCCGCCATTGCGGGGTCGATGGGCGCGAGGTGGCGGTGAAGGTGGACGACGACGGGGTTGGCGGCGGGGTCGTCGATCAGCGGGAGGACTACTCGTTTCGCCCGGTCAATGCCGGCAGTCTGCCGGTGGCCGAGGAGGACTATCCGAACCGACGCTCGGAGCTGTGGTTTGTGACCGCTGAGCGGGCGGCCGAGGGCTCCCTCGACCTGTCGCGGTTATCGCGTGACGTGCTGGCCGATTTACGGCGGCAGTGTATGGCCCCGACCTGGCGGGTCGATGCGCGGGGGCGGCGAGTGGTCGAGCCGAAGGCGGAGACGAAGAAACGCATTGGTCGCAGCCCGGACGACGCCGACGCGCTGAACCTGGCCTATGCCTATGTGCCGCCACCTGCCGGCGCGGTGGCCGGTGGCAATGTGCCGATCCTGCGCGCCTACGGGACAGACCGCCGCGAGTTGTTGCGAAGGAGCATTCGATGAGCCGACGAACACGTAAGCCGCGCCGATTGCCGAACGCTGCCGTCACGGAGTCGGCCTACGGGGTGGTTCTGGACGGAGTGGAGATTGATAGCGATGAGCACCTGTGGCGCTCGCTGACCGGCTCGCGGGGCGAGAACCTGCCGCAGTACAAGCACGAGAAGATGCTGGGCATCGCGAAATATCTCTATCGCACGAACCCGGTCGCGAACCGCTTCATCACGCTGCTGTCCGATTTCGTGCTGGCTGAGGGCGTCGCGTTGTCGTTCCGCAACGACCAGGTGGCCGAGGTGGTCAATCGCCACTGGGAGGACCCGCTCAACGGCTGGCAGGGCATGGCGATGATCGACCTCTTCGAGTCGTATGTCACGACCGGCGAGCTGCTGATGCCGCTCTTCCCGAACACGGCGACCGGACATCTGAGGGTTGGCGCGGTCATCAACGAGAACATCGACCGGGTGGAGACGCACGAGGAGAACTGGCGCGAGATTACGGCGGTGCGCATGAAGGCGCGCACCGGGGAGACCAGCGGACGCGTCTATAGCGTCGTCAACCAGCGGGAGGACGCACAGGCGCTGGCCGGGGCCGACAACCCGGCCCTGTTCTGGAAGCGGGCCAACCCATTCGGCAGCCGTGGCATCTCGATTCTCTACCCGCTGGCCGACTTCCTCGACTTGTTGGACAACATGGCCTATAGCGAGGTGGAGCGCTGGATACTCCAGAAGGTGTTCGTTTGGGATGTGACGTTGCGCGGGCAGAACCAGGCGCAGGTGACGGAGTGGACGAAGCGCCCGGAGAATGTGACGCCACCGAAGGCGGGCACGGTGCGGGCGCACAACGACCAGGAGGTGTGGGCGGCGGTCTCCCCCAACCTCGATACCTACGATGCGACGAACGGGCTACGGTTCCTGCGCAACCATGCGCTGGGGGCGGGCGGGATACCAGAGCACTGGTACGCCGAGGGGGGCGATGTCAACCGGGCGACCGGGACGGTGATGGCGGAGCCGACGCGCAAGCGGCTGACGGCGATTCAGAACGAGTGGCGCGACATCGTGGCGGACATCCTGCGGGCGCAGGTGGACTACGCGGTGTTGTACGGCCAGCTCCCGGCAGAGGTTGCCGTGCAGGACTCGGATGGCAACGACACCGAGGCGATGATCGCGGCCCGCGATGCGGTGTCGGTGGACATGCCCGACCTGTCGCCTGCCGATACCCAATCGGTGACGACGACGCTGGAGACACTGACCCGCTCGCTGGTGCTGGCCATCGGCGAGGGCTTCGTGACCGAGGGGCTGGCGCGGCGGTTGTGGCTGGTGCAGGCCGGGCAGCTCGGGGTCGATTTCGACGTGACCGAGGAGGCCGAGCGGGCACAGGCGGAGGCGGAGGAGCGCGAACAGGCCGCGCCCCAGGTCGCGCAACCGCCGAGCGGGCCGCTGGTAGCGCTGGCCGGTGGGCGGCAAGCGTCGGCTGAGGCGGGCGACTGATGGTCGTTGCTGAGATAGACGATCTTGGCGACGTGGCGACGGCGGCGGTCCGCGAGCTGCTGGAGCAGTTCCGCAGAGAGGTGCTGGCGTCGATTGTCGGCACGCAGGAGCCGTTTGTGGCGACGTATCGGCAACTACTGGCCGAGATTGATGCGTATCTCACCTCGTTGCACGCCGGCATGGTGCGGGCGCTGGGCGAGCAGTTGGAGCGGGCGGCTGAGGCGGGGGATGCTGATGCGCTGGATGAGCTGCGCGGGTCATCGCTTGATCTGCGCTCGTATGTCGGGGTCTCGCCGGAGCTGGTACGGGCCAGCGCGGAATACGTCGCCGACCTGGTGACCGGCGTGACCGATGAGACGCGCGCACGGTTGACTCGCGAGGTGCGACTGGCGGCGCTGGGCGGGCGGACGACGACCGACCTGATCGAGCGCATTGGACGGACGCTCAACGACCGGGGCGTGTTCCGCACCCTGGCCGAACGGGCCGAGGCCATCGCCCGCACGGAGACGGCGCGTATCCGCAACACGGCGCACTATCAGCAGTCGGTCGAGCTGGCAGGGCGTTATCCGGGGATGCGCAAGCAGTGGGTACATGCCGTTTCCGCACCGGGCGCGACTGGACACCAACGGCGCATGAGTCGCCCGAACCATGTCGCGCTGGCTGCACGCACGGCGGGCGAGCCGATTCCGGTTGACGAGTCATTCTCTTTGGGTGGCGGGATCACGGCGCGGTTTCCACACGATCCATTGTTGCCGGCCAGCGAGTCGGTGAACTGCCGGTGCCGGGTGGCCGTGATCGCGCCGGAGCCAGTTGGCACGCAACAACGGGGGCAACCTGCCGGGTCGGCGATTGGGCCGAGCTTGGACGTGACCGTAAAGGGCAAGCTCGGCAAGGCGGTCAACGATGCGATCAGTGCTATCGAGTCGGTGCATGGCGACGGTCCGCTGTATCAAATTCCGGTCAAGCCGAGTAGTGCGAAGTCGTGGCATGGGCTGTTCCGTTATCGGCAGTCGATGAGCAAGAGCCGGGCGGTGGACATCAACATTAGCCGTGCCGGCGATTACCCGCACTTGACGATGGCGCATGAGTTCGGCCATTACCTCGACTTTGCGGGATTCGGCGATGTTGCAGCAGGGTTGCAGGGCGAGATGATGTCGCGGCGACCCGACCTGTTGCCAGAACGGCTACGCGGCCTTGCAAGCGCATGGGCGGATGCGGTGCGAGAGAGCAAGGCACTCAAGATGCTGGAAGACATGCGCCAGGGGCCGAGCCGCATCACGATTCAAGGCACGAGCGGCAACTACGATTTCCCGATCGACAAGGCGTACCTGCGCTATATGACATCTGCCCATGAGGTCTGGGCACGTTCGTACGCGCAGTACATCGCTATCCGCTCGGGTAATGCGGCGATGTTGCGCGAGCTGGACGTGACGCGGACACGAGAACGGAGCGCGATGGTGTCGTATTCGGGGCAATGGGAAGACGATGACTTCGCGCCGATCGCTGCCGCCTTTGATGCGTTGTTCCGGGAGATGGGGTGGATCGCATGAGACGACAACCGACCGACGCTGAACTGGTCCGCGAGAAGATGACGGTCCTGGGCGTCGATGAGGTCACCGCCCGCTTCATCCTGGCGATCGAACGCGGCGAAACAACGGGCGATGCGATCGAGGTCGATGACGACGGCAACGAGATTCGATCGAGTGATGCGGGGCGCTGATGCGACTGATCGAGTTCAACGACACGCTGATCGGTGAGCCGCTGGATTATGACTGCGTGGCTGCGCGGGAGTGGCGCGGGGCGTGTGGCTGCATGCTGGCCGCGATTACGGTCGATCGGGTGGTCATTCGCCCCGGTCGGCGCATCTATCGGTTTGCTCGGCCGTTGCCGCAGCCGATTTACGCGGTTTGTACGCACGGGCACGAGTGGGTGTTGAGTGAGGCGGATGCTGCGCGGATCATGCCGCGCCGGGTGGCGTAGTTGACAGTTCTGTTATCGGCGATGTAGCATCGCGGCGACAACTGGATAACGGGCCACCGCAAGCCGCCCTCAAGAGAGCGCCAGACGCCGTTTGCACCGGGTTATGAAGCCCCGGAGCGGACGGCGTTTTGTTTTTGCTCAGGGGTGGTAGCCGTGGACCCACACAAGATTCAGTTCTTCCTCACGGAATCCAGCTTCAGCCACGATCAGATACGCGACATGCTCACGCGTGCGCTCAATCCGGGCGGCGATGCAGACATGCGCTGCTGGCCGCGCGAGGTGTACGACGATTACGTCATCTACGCCGACGGCGAGCATCTCTATCGGCGCGCCTATGCCATCGATGCGGACGGCATGGTCACGCTGGGAGATAGGCCCGCTGAGGTCGTGCAACAGACGAGCTACGTGCCCGTCAGTGAGTCCCGCAATCCCGGCGGCGTGCTGCTGGAGTCGGCCGACGCTGAGGGCTGGAACTGGCGCATTCAGGTGATCCAGTCCGGCGTATCGGCCAATGGCAACGAGTACCCGCTATCGGTGTTGCATGAGGCCGCGCCGGTGTACGCCGGGGTGCCGGTGTTCGCCGGACGCGGGCCAGACCATAGCCCGACCGAACGCGGGTTCGAGTCGGTGGCCGGCTATATCGCGGAGCCGCGCCCCAGCGCGCGCGGCGTTGAGGCGACGTTTGAGATCAACCGGGGGCGGGCGGACATTCGCGAGGCGATCCGCCATGCCTACGACGTGAAGCAGCGCACCGGGCGCGATGCCGTTGGGTTCTCGCATGTGATCCCGCGCGGCGGGGCGGTGACCGAGGCTCGCATCCCTCATGGGCGGCGGGTGACGCGGATTACCCGTGCCGAGTCGGTGGATCTGGTGATGAGTCCGGCGGCGGGCGGTGCGTTGCTCGCGCCACTTCAGGAGTCTACGTCCGGGCAACCGGACTCTGACCACGTGTTCGATGCACTACAGGAGGCGATCATGAACGTTGAGGCGGTATTGGCGCGATTGCGCGCAGGGGCGGACCTCTCGCCCGAAGAGGAGACGTTGCTCGAAGCGTCGGTGACGGCGCGAGAGCTGACCGAGGCGCGGGCCGCTGGCGCGGCGGCGAAGTCGCGGACCGGGAGCACGGCCACCCGCCAGGCGGAGCCGACGCAGGCCAGCCCGGATGCGACGCTGCATGAGGCGCGCATCCGCGAGCTGGAGGAGTCGTTGCGGCGGGCTGAGTGCCGGGCGATCCTGACTGCCCGGCTCGCCGAGTCGCGGCTACCGGAACCGATGAGGACGGCCATCAGCGCCGATTACGATGGGCGCATCTTCGAGGCTGCCGAGCTGGACGCACGGATTACCCGTGACCGCGACATCGCCGGGCAGCTCGTCTCGGTGCGACCGCACGGGCTGGGTGATGGCATTGCCGTCACTGAGGACCAGCGGGACAAGCATCAGAAGGCGATGGACGGGCTGGTTTGGGGACAGCGCAGAGACGGCGTGCAGCCGTTCTTGACGCTGAAGGAGGCCTACCAGGCCATCTCCGGCGACTACCGGCACTCGTACATCAGCGGCGAGCTGCCGCGGCGCATCCTGGCGGAGGCCATCTCCTATGCCGGGGACGATACGTTGCTGGCGGAGTCGATCACGACCAGCACGTTCGGCGATGTGTTGGGCGACTCGATCCGGCGACGCATGCTGGCCGAGTACGGACGGCCCGACCGGCAGACCTGGCGACCGATCGTCAGGGTCGAGCCGGTGGTCGATTTCCGAACCGTCGAGCGCACGCGCTGGGGCGGCTACGGGCTGCTGCCGACCGTCCCGCAGGGTGGGACGTACCAGAGCCTGACCAGCCCTGGCGACGAGAAGGCGACCGATAGCCTGGACAAGTACGGCGGGCTTGAGGACTTGACGCTGGAGACCATCGCCAACGACGACATGGGGCTGGTGCGGCGTATCCCGGTGAAGATGGGCTACGCGGCAGCCGATACGCTCTATGCGGCGGTCTTCAACACGACGATCCTCGGCAACGTCACCGCGTCGTATGACTCGGTGGCGCTCTACCATGCCAGCCACAGCAACACTGGCACCACTGCGCTCGGCGAGACTGGTCTGTCTGCCGTCGAAACGGCCATGCGTGACCAGTTGGAGTACGGCAACCAGAGCAGCCTCCCGTTGGGCGAGGCGAACATGCCGAAGTTCCTGTTGATTCCGAACGAGCTGCGGGTGACGGCGCACAAGCTCACCCAGGGGCCGAACGCGGTGATCTCGGCTGAGACTGCGACAACGCCCAACTTCTTCAATGGCCGCTATCAGGTGATCGTGGTTGACGACTGGACGGACGCGACCGACTGGTACGCGTTCGCTGACCCCAACCTCTCGCCGGTGCTGGAGGTCGGGTTCTACCAGGGCCGGGAAGAGCCGGAGATGTTTGTGCAGGACGCGCAGACGGTCGGCTCGGTCTTCACTGCCGACAAGGTAACCTACAAGATTCGGCACATCTGGTACGTGATGGTCGTTGACCATCGCGGCACCTACCGGCAGGTCGTGGCCTAGCCCCACTGAGACGCACACGAGAGGGCTGGAACGCTCCAGCCCTCAGACCATAGGAGGAACCACCGATGGTTACGAAGCTACACGACATCCCCGGCAATTTCGTGGATCGGGTGCCGCTGGAGTCGCACGCGGCGGCGACGGCAACCGAGAAGCGGCTACTCTGGATCGCGCCGTTCGCGGTCAAGATCGTGTCGATTGTGGGCTATTTCGACGCTGCATCGACCGGAGATACGACCAACTCGACCAACATCAACCTCATCAACGGTGGGACGGACGGGATCGGAACGACCGAGATCGGCAACATCGACTACGCCACCGGCACGAATATCGCCATCGGCACGGCGCAATCGTTCTACGCACCTGCGTCTCCGGTGGCCTACGCCGCCGGTACGCACATCATCGTCCAGTTCGAGAAGGTCAGCTCGGGCCTGCTGATCGGACGCGGGACGTTCGTCATTACCTATCAGGCCAACTAGCCGCACGGGAGATAGCCCATGCCGGAGACGCTCGCCAGTATCAAGACGAAGGTCGCCAGTGTCCTACAGGACACCCCGGCGCTGCTTGGTACTGGCAGCGCCGGCGATGTGGAGCTGGCGATCCGTGAGGCGCTGGAGGTCTACGACGACGACGTGCCGCGCACGATCGTTGCCGACGTGGCCGGGGATGGGACGGCCTACGACTTCAGTCTGCCGACGGGGTTCGTCGATGGTTACAGTCGGATCGTGTCGGTGGAGTACCCCATCGGCGACCGACCGGCGACGTTGCTGCCCAGTGATGAATACGGGTTGTACCGGACGACGAGCGCAACGAAGGTGCGGCTGGCGACGGTAACACCAGACAGCGGCGAGTCGTTTCGGATCACCTACACCGGGCGGCATACGCTGACCGACCTGGACAGCGCGGCGGCGACGACGATCTACGCCTATCACACCGAGGCGTTCGTCAACCTGGCGGCGGCGAAATGCCTGATGCGACTCGCGAACCGTTTCGTCCACGAGCAGGAATCGACGCTGAACCTGGACGCGGTTGATCGCAACTCGAAGACCGACATCGCGCGGCGGATGGCGGACAAGCTGATCGCCGCCTACCGCGAGGTGGTCGGCGTCACGCGGGGCGAGAGCCCCAGCTCGGCGCGGGTCAATTGGGACGCGCGGCTGGGCGGGGTGTTGTCGCCGCTGACCCATCGGACGCGCTGATGGGCGAGCTATCGGTGTCGATCGACCAGCGGGCCGTGACGGCGGCGTTCCTGAAGGCTCCGGGTGAAATCGGCGACGCGCTGCGGCGGACGGTCGAGCTGGGCGCGGTCGATTTCGAGGGTGGGGTCGTGGCGCATACGCCGGTTGGCGCGACCGGGCATCTCCGTCAGTCGATTACCCAGCAGGTGAGTGGTAGCGGGCTACTGATCGAGGGCCGGGTGTATTCGACTGACGTGCCGATCAAGGTTGTCTCCGTCGAGCATGGACGCAAACCAGGCCGGATGCCGCCACGTGGGCCGATCGAATTGTGGGTGCGGAGGAAGCTGGGGGGCGATGCGGCGCTGGTGTTCCTGATCCAGCGGGCGATTGGTCGGCGAGGGACGCGCGGGGCGCACATGTTCCAGCAGGGGTTCGACTCCCAACTCGGGCGGGTGCAGGGGCGGATTGCCGAGCTAATGGCGGCGGTCAGGCGGGTGATCTGAGATGGCCACCTACGCCGACATCCGCGACGCCATCGAGGCGCGTCTGAATACCGTGGCCAACATCGGCAACGTGCAGGACTATCGACGGGTGGCACAGACGTACAGCCAGCTCGATGCGGCGTTCACGGCCACGATCGGCGGGGTGAAGCAGATTCGGGGCCATTCGATCGCCTGGGAGAGTGCGACCTGGGAGCCGGAGGGCTGGCAATCGGCGGCGCAGATGCGCATGACCGGCGACGAGGTGTTCGTCGTGCGCTCGTACATGAGCGCGAACGATGGGCAGGCGACGGATCGGACGTTCTCCGCGCTGGTCGAGTCGATGATGTCGGCGCTGGTGACCTGTGCCGCGTCGCTGACGCCCCGTGCGTCGCACGTGCCGGTGACGCTACGCCAGAACGGGTTCGCCACGTTCGACGTGCCGGGCATCGGCGAGGCGGCGATCATCCATTACGCCGAGATTGCGGTGACGGTGCCGAATCAGAGGGTGGTCTGATGCATGACGCAGCGATGAACTACGTGGTTGAGACGCTGACCGCGCTGAAGTTCCAGAACGGCGGCAAGGCGGTCTGCGAACTGGGCAGTTGCGATGTCAACGGCTCGGTGCGGCCGCTCTTCGCCGGGGTGGCGATGTACGTCGGGGTAGATCGGCGCGGTGGGCGAGGCGTTGATGTGGTGGCCGACGGGGCCGACTACGGGGAGCCGGAGGCGTTCGATCTGGTGATCTCGACCGAGACGCTGGAGCACGCGCCGAACGCCGCCGCTGTCGTCGCCAACGCGGCGCGCATCCTGAAGCGGGGCGGGCATTTCGTCATGACGGCGGCGGGCGAGGGGCGTGCACCTCATGGCAACGACGGCGGGGATGTGTCGGGCGAGTATTACGCCAACATCCACCGCGACGACCTGGCCGACTGGTTGGCGGCGTCGTTCGGCGAGCATTACGCGATCGTGGAGAACCCGAATGCCGGCGACATTTACGCGAGGGCGACGAAGCGATGAGCGTGACGACTGAGCCGCGCTTCAGCGCGTCCACCACCTCGCCGCTGCGAATCGTGCGCTATGACGAGTCGTCGATTACGTTTCCGCGCACTCAGCCGAGGGTGTTCGTGGTCGCGCCTGGGCACCTGCACTCCACCCGTGATGTGTACGACAACGCCGTGGCCGGGTTGCGGGCGCTGGGTGCTGAGGTGGTCGGCTACCCGTATCACGAGAGCATCCAGCTGTTCATGCGGCTGGGGGATTATCTCGATGAGTCGGGGACGGAGCATGCGACCGACCTGATCCTGCAACTGGCGTCGGACGGGGCGTTCCCCAGGGTGTTGGCGTTTCGCCCACACCTGATCCTGTTCGTCACTGGTTACGTGTTCCCCCAGGCGGCGGCGCTGCTGTTGGGCCAGTACGGGAAGACGGCCGTCTGGTTGACCGAGGGGCCGTATCAGACGCCGACCGAGATGATGTGTCAGTCGGCGTTCCGCACGGTGTTCACCAATGAGCGGCTGATGGTCGAGCGGATCAAGGGCTGGCGGGCTGAGGCTAACCATCCACGCCCGGATGATGTCCACTATCTGCCGCACTGCTACGACCCCGAGCGGCATTACCCGATGGCGCGCGAATCGCTCCCAGCGGAGTACCAGTCCGACGTGTGCTTCATCGGTTCGCCGTTCCCGGAGCGGCAGGTGTTGTTCGGTGGGGTGAGCTGGGACGGGATCGACGTGCTCTGGCGCGGGGTCTGGTCGCGGCGGGAGCTGGACCAGCCGTATGCGGCGCCGGATGGGGCGGTGCCGAACGCCGAGGCGCATCGGTACTACTGCGGCACGAAGATTGCGATCAATCATCACCGGGTGATCCGCTACTACGGGCACGATGACCGGATCGACGAGGGCGAGGCGGAGTCGATCAACCTGCGGGCCTACGAGCTGGCGGCTGCCGGGGTGTTTCAGATATCCGACGACAGCCGGGCCGAGCTGGCCGAGGTGTTCGGGGACAGCGTGCCGACCTACCGGCAGGGCGACGCGGCCGACCTGGAGCGGGTGATCCGCTATTACCTGGCACATCCACGTGAGCGCGAGCGGTGCGCGGCCGAGGCGCTGGAGCGGGTGCAGGCGCACACGGCGCAGGCGCGGATGCAGGCGGTGTTGGCGACGTGTTGCCCGGACGAGGTGGTTTGAGGTGCGCGAGCGGGTGCTGCTGATGACGGTGCGTCGGGCGCTGAAGATGATCGTCGCGGCGCTGGACGATTACCTCGGGATCGACGGAGGAAAGGGGAAGGACATGACCGAGACATAGCGCGTGCTTGCCACGGTCGCCCGCGAGGCGCTGCCGATCGTGGCATACCGGGTCGCCGTTCTGCGTCCACCTGGTCAACCGTCGGTTCAGTTGACAGGAGACGACAATGGCATTGGGAACGACGACTCATGCGGTGAATCAGGTGCTCTATTTCGGGACCGGGACGGCGACGCCGATCGCTGAGGGCACCGGGTTTCAGATTTCGATGCCGACCGATTTCGCCGAGGATTCGAGCTGGGGGGACACGTTCAAAACGAAGAAGCCCGGCTTGACCGATTTCGACGGCACCATCTCGAAGTGGTACGACCACAACGAGACCTCGCTGCGCACGGCGGCGCAGAACCGAGCTGAGGGGAAATGGTACTGGTATCCCGACCGTTCGGTGACCACCGACTACCTGTACGGGACGGGCTATGTCAGCCTGGACGACGTGAACGCGGGGGGGCTGAACCAGATCATTTCCAACCAGTACAAGCTGGTGGCGAGCACGGCTCCGACCTGGAAGCCGTAGCGAGACGCTGAGAGCCTGGGGCGCGGTGCGCACCGCGCCCCAGGGGATCGGCAGAGAGGAGCGACGTGATTACGTCATTCGCCGACCTGGCCGAGCGGGAGACTGTCGAGGATGAGGAGCTGGTCGTCACGATCGACCTGACGCCGGTCAAGGGCTGCCCGAAGGTGGACCCGACCAAGCGCGCACGGAAGGCGCTGTTGCCGGACGGGGTGCACTGGGTCGAGATTCGGGGCGGCAACACCGCGCAGGAGCGGTTGTGGTGCCAGCGGGTGGCCGAGAAGGCGGACGAGATTCGCCAGCGCGACCAGATTGGCGGGATCACCTGGGCAACGCGGCGGTTCGGCACGTTCCTCGATGGGCGTATCGTCAGTCACAATCTGGTGGACGAGAACGATGACCCGCTGCCCAGCCGTGGCATGGAGCTGGCCTTCGCGTTGGGTTGGGGCGAGATGTTGCGCCTGGTCGGGCTGGTGACCAGCCCGCCGTCGATCTTCGCGGACCCAAAAGCCGGGAGGGCTATTTCTGGTGGTACACCAACGGACGACTGAGGGAGCCGCCGGAGCCGCCGCCGCCGGGCTGGGAGATGTGGGACATCGACCTGTTCGAGTCGCGCATCGCCCGCGAGTACGGCTGGACACTCAAGCAGATCGACCAGTTGACGATTGACGATCGGCAGCGACTCTCGCGCTGGTGGGCGGTGGAGTCGTTGACGAGAGACGCAGAACAGTACCTGGCCCGGTTCGCGCAGACGCAGGCACAGACGATGCAGGCGGTGGCGCGAATGCGCGGGCAGACCGACTGAGGGCAACCGGCCCCGCGAGCGACTCGCCGCGCTGGTTGTGACGAGAGCCGCCGCAGCATGCGTCCGCTCTCTCCGAGACACTCGGAGGGGTGGACGCGCGCGATGTCATTCTCTTGGGCGCTTGAAGATCCAGACTTCCTCGGTCGTAACCGGACTGGGGTGGGTGCTGCTGCGCGGGTAGACGCTGACAAGCTCCCAGCCGGAAGCCCCCATGTCGGCAAGCGTGGCGAGCATGTTTTCCGAGTCTGGCTGCCAGTCACTGAGCTCCTTATTGACGACATCCCGCGACAAACTGGCCGGGGCGCGCACCAGCACCGTGCGCGCTCGAACGATGACCTGATATTCCCAACGCTGCATCGCCCCCTCCTGCCGATCGGCGGGATCGTAGCATGAGCCAGAATCATAGCGTTCAGATCACCATCCGGGCGGCGAACCTTTCGGAACCGGCCTTCGCGGCGCTGGTCGGGGACCTCAAGGGGATTTCGGCGCAGGCGGAATCGACGACGACACACCTCAAACAGATTGATGCTGCGGCGCGAGGCGCAGGCGGCGGGTTCATGTCGTCCGCCTCGCAGATCATTGGCTTCGGCGGGGCCATTGGCGTTGCACAGGCCGCGACGCAATCCATTCTCGGCGGGCTAAGGGGCGCGGCCTCTGGCCTGTTGCACATGAACCAAGAGGTTGAGAATACGCGGGCGCGGCTCGTCGCCTTCACCGGGAGCGGCGAAGCCGCCGACCGTATCCTGGCCGATCTTCAGCGAGAGGCCGCGCAGACCCCGTTTACATTCCGCGAGCTCTCGACAGCCGTTGCGAGCCTGATCCCTGCATCCAAGCAGTCCGGCGAGGCGCTCAACGATCTGATCGACGTTGCGGAGGTGCTGGCAGCCAGCAACCCAGCTGAAGGGTTGGAGGGCGCGGCGTTCTCGCTGCGTGAGGCGCTCAGCGGGGATTTCCAATCGGTCATTGATCGCTTTAACCTGAGCCGACAGGCGATCAACGACTTGAAGGCGCAGGGCTTGCCCGCGCTCGAAGTCATCTCTCAGGCGCTGTCTCAAATGGGCCTGAACATGTCGGTCGTGAGTGGTCTCGCAGAGACCACCTCGGGTCGCATGTCCACGCTGACTGATCGGTTCGAGCTGGCCGCGTTGGCGATTTCCAAGCCGTGGTTCGAGCAGTTCACGAAAGGCTTGGAAGGGGCGATCCAGGCGACCGATGGGGCGGATTTCCAGAGTCGCATTGACCGTTGGTCGGCGGCGTCCGAGGGGTTGGCCGAGGCGTTCGGGCAGATCGCAACGGTTGCGTTGCCGCCACTGGTTGACGCTCTCAATGAAGCAGCAAGCCAGCTTTCCGAGGTGTCAACGAACGCCCAGTTCGCCGCAGGGGTCGTCGCGGACGGCACCTCGCGCTGGAAGGCATTCGACGACGCGCTAGCGGGCGTTCCCGGCCATCTTGCAGCAATCACGCTGACACTGGCAGCGCAGTCCGCAAAGGAAGTGCTCGGCGTCCAGTTCATCGAGGATCAGTGGAAGCGAGCGGCGATCGCCCGCGATCTCTATTACAAGCTCCCGTTCACGACTAGCCCGGCTGACCGGGAACGGGAGGCGGCGGCGCTTGCCATTCAACAGGCGGAAAAAGAACGTGTCCGCGAGCTGAACAGTGAGATTGACAAGAGCGAGGCCGCTACGGCAGCCGCCGCCGAGGCGTTCTACAGCTACGCTCATGGTGTCGCGGCAGCTGGAGCGGCCGCAGACGACACTGCCCCAACGATTGAGCGGCTGACGAGCGCCAGCATTGAGGCAGCGCAGGCACAGGCGGAGGCCGTGGCGCTACAAGGGCGCGATGCCCACGTCACCGCTGAGTCGATGCAGGAATACACGCGTGCTCAATCCGAGGCAGCGTTCGCTACCGACAAGCTGACCGAGGCCCAACACGGGCTGGCTGAGGCTTATCAGACGGGGCTGTCGATTCAGGCGCAGTATGCGTCGCAGCAGGGGGAGTATCAGGGGCAGCTGTCGTCGTTGGAGAACGCCTATGAGGCGATCCAGCAGAAACAGGCCGACGGGATCGCGCTGTCGCAGGATGAGCAGAACCTGTTGCGCGACTACCCAGGGCTCTACGCCCGGCTGGAGGGCGGCGTTCAGGATGCGACGATCGCCCAGGGGTTGTGGGCGGCGCAGAACACGCGCCTGATGACGGTGCAGGATCAGCTCAACCAGCAATTCCCCAATCTGGTTGAGGGGTCCGAAGAGTGGCGCAAGAAGATGATGGAGGTGGGCCTGTCGCTCGGATACACCGAGGGCGACATGAACACCATGCTCGACAGTGCCGGGGGGTTGCAGGGGGCGATCGCCGGGCCAGGCGGGTTGACCGAGGCGATCAATAGTCTGATCGACCTGTTGGGCAAAGTAGTCAGCCCGGACCCGCTGGAGATTACGGCGAAGGACGAGGCGTCCGAGGTCATCAAAGGCATCGTTGAGGACTGGAACAACACGCACGTCTCGTTGGTCGTTGACACGATCGGTGCGGAGCCGGGGCGGGGCGGCGGGCTGGACAGCTCCGGCGGGGGGCCGGGGCGGACGCCACCGGACATGTCGAACAACGGGCCGAGCGGGGCACGGCAGAACTCGGGGCTGGGCACGACCCAACTGCAGAGCGTCGGCGATACCCAGGTGCCGTTCTGGGGGAAAGACGATCTCCAGTCGGCTCGCGATGCGCTGTCGTCGGCACAGGACTACGCCGGGCTGATCGACCAGCTCGTCACGGCGCTGGGCGAGATTGCCGAGCGGGAGGGCGACGGGATCGAGTCGGCGAAGGCGTACGCCGAGGCAGCGAAGACGGTGCTGGACACCTACGCGGCGGCGGTGCAGTTCGTCAAGGACCTGGGCGATACCCTCATCCTGTGGGGTGGTTGGCAGCAGGACGCTATCGGCAATCTCAAGCTGCTGACCGAGTATGCGGTGACGGCGAGCGGGCAGTCGGCGGCGCTGTTCGAGGGCGACTATCTCGACCATATCTCGACCTATGCCGATGCGGCGAAGTCGGCGCTGGACGTGATGAGCGGGGCGCTCCAGTTCGTCAAGGACCTGGGCGATACCGTCGTCATCTGGGGCAATTGGCAGCGCGAGGCTGAGGATGTCCTGAAACTGGTGGCCGAACACGCGGTGAAGGACATCGGCGAGAGCGCGGCGGTCTACAGCGGGCCGTACCTCGACGGTATCCAGGAGTACGCCGACGCCGCAGGGGCGGCGCTGGACGTGCTCTCTGATGCCCTCTCGTTCGTCGTTGACCTGGCCGATGCTGCCGATGACATGCGCATGTCGCAGCGGGAGATCGCGGCGCGGGCGCACTCGCTGGCCGGCGATGCCCGGATCGTGGCCGATGAGTTCGCGGCGGCGGCCGAGGATTGGGATAGCACGGCCACCCCGGCGGTGAGCGACCTGGCTGATGCCGTCTCGGCATCCAGCGGGGCGCTGTCGGATACCGTCGGATTTCTGGCCGACCTGGCCGACCTGGCCGAGCAGACCGACGGGGCGCAGGTCAACGCACGGGCGCTGGGCGCATATGCGCATCGGCTGAGCGCGGACGCGCGAATCATCGCCGACGAATTCGCGGCAGCTGCTGCGGATTGGGACGGCACAATCAACCCGGCGGTGAGCGATTTCGCCGAGGCGGCAGGCGATAGCCTGGATACGATCAAGGCTGTGCCGGACGCGCTGGAGGCGATCCTCAATTTCGGCAATGCCCAGAAGCGCCCAGACGTGGCCGGGCTGGCGAGTCAGATGGCTGCCGATATCAAGGCGATGACCGATGCACTGGTGCTGATCGCCGAGGAGTACACCCCGCAGCAGATCGAGGCGCTGACGACGTTCGCCGATGGGGCGGGCGAGGGCCTCTCTCTGGTGGGCGACGCTGCCGATGCGCTGGCGTCGATCGCCGAGATGGGCAAGTTGAGCGCGGGGCAGCTGGGCAATTTCCACGACAACTTCCTGGCCATGCTGGCGATGACTCGACAACTGGTCGCTGAGGGCGAGCAGTACCTGGACGACGTGCTGGCGTTCAAGACGCTGGCCGAGGCGGCGGCCGAGGGGTGGCAGGCGGCCGCCGATGCGATGCAGTCGGCGGGGGCGAGCGCCAACGAGGCCAGCGCGGCGGTGGGCGGCATCCAGCATGGGCTGGCCGGGCTGGGCAACATCGGCAGTGGCGGCGGCGGGCTTGGGAGTGTGGGCGGCGGCGGCAACATGGGCGGCAAGGGCGGGGGATTCGACGGCACCCCGACACCGGAGCCGCCGCCCGACCCGACGTTCGACGATTTCATTTCGGCGCTGGTCGGGTTCACGGCGACGGCGGATCAGCTGTCGGATGTGATCGACATCGTGACCGAGGGCGATCCAACGACGAACGACGACGACGTTACATCCTATGCTGCCGACCAGCTCGCTCTGTTGCAGCAGATACAGCAGAACCCTGAGGACTGGCCGGAGGGGGCGGCGCAGGCCGTGGGGGACCAGCTGGCAGCTTCGCTGGCCGACCTCGGCATTTTGGGCATGTCGCAGGCCGATTTCGTCAATACGCTGCTCGGCGCGGTCGGGGTGTCGCCGCTGGCCACGATGGCGACTGATGTCGCGGCGAGCGTGGGGCAGGCGATTACGGACGCGAACTCGGTCATGGTCGGCAAGCTGGCTGATGCGCTGGAGCAGTCGCTGAGTCGTGCCGGTGGCCAGATGGCGACACAGGTGGCGCAGGCAGTCGAACGCGCTGTGCGCACCTCGCTGGCGGGGGTGATCTGATGCCGGCGAACACGATTACATCGGTCGGCGGGAACACGGTCAACGGGGCTACGTCGTACAAGGTGTATTTCCCCAACGGCGACCCAATCGCGCGCAGGAAATCGGTGCAGTCGCGGGCGCGGCTGAACACGTCGCCATTGACGACGGCCCGGCAGTATGAGGCGCTGGAATTCACGGTTCGCATTTCGGCTGCGGATACAGCGACGGCCTATGCGACGTTCAAGTCGAACATCGAGAAATGGTTTAGCCCCTATCGCTCATCGACCGTGGCACTGGTGGCGAATTGGCACGACGGTACGTCGGTCTATGTCGATGCCGAGATCCTGGAGCTCCAGCCGATCCAGGATGCAGGGGTCGTGCAGTCCCTGATCTACGAGGCGAGGCTGTGGGCGGCGGTCCCCATCTGGCAGGCATCGTCCGCCGACACCTCATCGTCGAACCCGGCCACGGTTACCAACGACGGCAACGTGGCGGTGCGGCCGAGCATCGCGCTGACGACCTCGACGCATAAGACGTTACGCGCCTGTACCGTCTCGGCGGCGGTCGGTACGTCGCTGGTGTCCTACCCGATCCAATTCACCCTCAACGACTCGGCGGCGACGAGCACCAACGTGTTCGTGTTCGTGAATGGGGTGTCGCGGCCGTGCAACGTCCAGGGAGGGGGCGGGGCGTCGTCGAAGGTCTGGGCGCTGGTGGATTGTGCTCCTGACGGCAGCGATACCTACGTGGACATCATCTACGGCTCGGGGTTGACCAACCCGCGCTGTGGGGAGCTGGACGACCCAGACCTGTTTGACACAACGGCTACCTCGAATTCCAGCTGGAAATACGACAACTGGTCCCTTCGCGCACACGGAACGCATGCCGGCTCGTGGTTTCCGGCGACGACGGGGAATTACCGGTACGACGAGCCGCACCAGTTGTCGAGTGACGGGACATCGGCCGTGTTCGCATTGGTCAATGTCGGGACCAGTGATTATGACTCGATGGTCCTGCTAACGCCCTCCGGGTCTACGCAGGTCGCGAGCTTATCGAGGGTGACCGCCTCTCTCGGATCGTACACCCAGGCGTTCATGCGTAATTGGGTCACCGGCGAGAGCGACTGGACGACGGAATGGTCCACCCGATCCAACGGCACGGTTACGACCACGCAGTCGTTCTCGGACTCCGTGGCGATTGCCGTAGGGCTGGAGAATGACGGCACAATGGGCGCGCCGGGGACGTTGACACTAACCGAGAGTGTCTCGTATGTAGCAGTGACGATCACGTCTCCCACGGTGACGGTCGGGTCGGCTGCCAATGTGGACTACTACGACGGCACCTACGTCGTCGGTAATTACACCCTGACGTTCGAGGACACGTTCGCCCCGGATGGCACGCTGACGATCGACTGCCAGACGAAGGCGATCACGTCGAGCGCGTCAGGGGCGGTCTACAACGCGCCGACGTTCACGACAGATCCTTCGGTTTGGGCTCAACTAGAACCAGGGGTAAACACTATTACAGACGGACTTAGCGCATCAGATGTCATCACTCACAGAGATGGTTATGGATGATGCTAAGCATGACGCCACGTTTTGCGATGAATGATCGACTCAATATTGCTATCAGATGTCGCAAACTGCGCAGCGAGCGCTTTCATTGTCATGTTCCCGGAGGCGTGCAAGCGTCTGATTTCCTGGACCTGACCCATAGTCAGACGGCTTACGCCCGACGATTCGCCACGGGCGTTTCTGTTTTTTGCCACCATGTCTGCGGTGTTTTCTGTCGGGGTTCCGAGAAACAGGTGGGCGGGCCGAACACATGCGGGGTTGTCGCAGTGGTGGCAGACGAACATGCCATCAGGAATTGTGCCGTTTGCCAATTCCCAAGAAACGCGATGGGCGCGCCGCGATTTACCGCCTATCGAGATGACGCCATACCCAGAAGCGGACCGATGGCCACGCCACTCCCAGCAGGAACCAGCGGTATCTACGTTCTTCCAGAAACGATCAAGGGCAGTCAGTCTCCGTCGTTTTGCCTTGCCCTTCGACGCTGCGTTCCGGCATTCCAGCGAACACAGCCGAGTGCCGGATGGATGCAGTCGCGACGGTTGGCACGGAAACTCGCGGCCACACTGGCTGCACGTATGGAGAACGCTGGTCCGCTTCGACGCACCATTACAGGCGCGAGAGCAGAAGCGAGCGCCTCCATTGCCTTTCACGGTTGCTGCCAACCGTTGAAACTGCTTGCCGCAATGCTCACATGTCACGTTGATAAACTGGCGGGGCATCGGGAATCATCCTCTCGTTGCCACCCCGGGGGCGCTCCAACGCCGCCCGGTTTTCCCATACACAAGCCAAATTTTACCACTCAGGCGGTGTCCTGATGGCGAGCGTTGTCTTCCGGCGCAATGCGTCGAGCGCGTATGCCGATTGCTACGCCGAGCGCACCTGGCAGATACCGGCCACCGGAGATGTGGGGCAGGCGACGATCGAGCTGCCGTATTCCTCGGCAGCGGCGGCGTCGTCCTACATCGACCCGGCGGGCGGCTCGTGGGTGGAGATCGCCGACGAGGGCGGGGTCGGGCGCTGGGTCGGGATCGTGCGGGAGATCAACTACGACGCTACGTCGTTGTCGTTGTCGTTGGCGCAACCGTGGGTGATGCTGGGTGACCGGGTGTTGCGCTCAGAGACGACCTATCGGCAAGCGATGCCCGTCGGATACCTGGCGGGGATCGTGTTGCGCGAGGGGCTGGCGGGTCTGCCGTGGCTCTGGTCGCGCTATCTGCCGTCGGCGGCTGGGCCGCTGATCCGCAATTACTCGGTCAATGGGCAGGATGTCTGGAGCGCGCTGCTCGACCTGATGGACCAATCCCAGGCGGAGGTATGCATCGACGCGGAGACGGGCGAGGTGACCTGGAACGGGGCGCTGGCCGGCGATCTGCGACAGACGACGCTGCTGGTTGCCGACGGGAATTTCCGCGATTGGTCGTATCGGACCAACGGGACGGAGCGAGCGGCTGAGGTGATAGTCAAGCGGGGCAGCTCGCGGTTGAGTGTGTACAACGGGACGGTGGCGAAGGGCTACCCGTCGCAGGTGATGGTGACGGCGGATGATGGGCAATCGCTCTATGGTGTGGCGCAGGCGGAGCTAGCTCGCCGCTCCAGCGTCAATGTGACGGTAACTGGCGGGGTGCCGAGTGACCTGTTCGGGATACGGGAGCGCGATTTCGTGCGGGTGCTGCTGCCACAGGCTAACCTGGGCGGGGTCGAGCATGTCTGTCGCGTGCTGAGCCGCACGGTATCTGATGACTCGGCGCTGATGGCCTTGGGGTTGCAGGTGATCGACGAGGCGCTCGGAGTGATCGTCGCGCCGCCGATGAGGGGTGCGTCGTCGGGGGCTTCAGGGGCGTCGGGGCGCGGATCGTTCGCGCAACGGCAGCGGGCCACGGCGCGCCAGGCTTGGCGCGTGTGGCTGAACGATCACTAGGGAGGCGCGGCAATGGAGGACGAACGGCGGGCGGCGGCGCGACAGCGGCTGATCCGGGCGATGAACCCGCCGGGCAAACAGGCGCATTCGGCGGAGACGCAGGCGCTGACGCTGATCCTGCACGACCTGGCGAGCGATCCACCGCCGGGCTGGAGCATCGGCTACGCGATCGCCGACGACCTGCCGTCCCCGGATGGGCGCTCGAACCTCGACCAGTTTGCCGAGGATATGCGGGCGAATTGGGAGCGCCAGTTCGCGGCACGGAATGACGAGGACGCAGCGGACGACGCGGCGGCGATGCCGTCGAGTGGTCATCATGTGGTGATCGAGATCACGCACGAGGAGACCGGCGCGCGGCTGGTGCGCTGGATCGACCGCGAGGAGTTCGCGGCGATCGTCCGCCAACCGGGGCTGACGCCGAAACAACGCCTGGCGGCGGGCCGGGCCTACGTCGATGCGGCGGTGCGCGATGGCGGGGCGCGGGTAGCGCGCAGGCGGGCGCGCTTGGCGGCCGCGCAGGGCGAGATGGTCCCGTAGCGGGGGGCGCATATGACTGATGGTGACGTTGCCGAGCTGCGGGCGCTGATCCTGTCGCTCAAGCGGGATTTCGAGGCACACATGGCCGGTGCCGACCAGCGGGAGACGGCCCGCATGGCGCGCTACGACGCAATGGAGGCGCGCATGAGCGCACTGGAGACGCAGCAGACCTCGTTGTCAACGGAGCTGCGGGACGACCTGCCGGACATGGTGCGAGCGTCGGTGGCAACGGAGATTCGAGTTGCGGGCGAACGGATACGGCGGCTACTGCTCTGGCTGATCCCGGTCGTGATGGCGCTGATGCAGGTGTTCGACAGATTGCGGGTGTGGTGATGCGCGACGTGGTGGCGTGGGACTCGTGGAGGATGACGCGATGACGGCGATCTACTCCGGCGA
>JABAQU010000042.1 GCA_019187185.1 Steroidobacteraceae bacterium
GCCCGAGTTGGGCGTCGAGATGTCGGGCTTCTGCTGGGTGCTGGCCTCGGCCTGCCGAACGACCTGCGCGACTTCCGCCTCGGACATCAGCAGCGTACGGGCGGCCTCGGCCGGGCGCGGCGGTGCGCGCCCCGTGGCGCCTGCCGGCGGCGCGCTGCCCGATGCCGCAGGCGGCGGCGCCGGTACCGGTGTCTGTGTCGGGGTGCCGAGCGCCGTGCGTGCGCCGCTGCCGCTGAAGCGCGAGTCGAGCTCGAGCAGGGCGTTGTGCGCGGCCTGGGCAATGGTCACGTCGGCTTGCGACGCCTGCGCCTGCAGCTGCACGCGGATCGCCTCGGAGCGCCGCTCGTCGGCCAGCTTCGCGAGCGTCGCCATCGCCTCGACGCGGATCTCCTTTTCGGGCCGGTTGAGGAACGGCAGCAGCGGCTCGATGACCTTGTGGTCGCCGAGCTTCGCGAGCGCCCGGATCGCCACCGGCACCGAGCGCGCCGCGCCCGTCTGCAGCATCTCGACGAGCCGCGGCACGGCGCGCTTGCTGCCGATCTCGGCGAGGGCGTCGACCGCGCGCTCGCTGACCCACCAGTCGGTGTCGCGGGTCGCCTCGATCAGGTGCGCCACTGCACGCTCGTCCTTCGTCTGGTTCAGGATCTCGATCGCGGCGCGACGGATATCCTCGTCGTCGTCCTTGATGAGCTGCAGCACCGCGTCGACGACCTTCGGGCCGCCGATCTTGCCGAGTGCATCGGCCGCGCGACTGCGCACCCACCAGTCGTCGTCCTTGATGGCGTCGAGCAGGTACTTGATCGATTTCGCGGTGCCGATCTCGTTCAGCACCTCGACGGCCGCGCGCCGCGCATACTCGTTCTCGTCCTTCAGCACTGGCACGAGATACTTGATCGTTTCGGGGTCGTTCACCTTGATCACGACGTCGACGGCCTTGTTCTGCACGTCGATTTCCGGGTCGCGCAGCATCTCGCAGACCCGCTTGACGTCGATCGGTCCGTCCATCTTGTGGAGCGCGGCGAGCGCGGCCGCACGCACGAGCTTGTTGTTGTCCTTCAGCTGGTCCTGCAGCGCGCTCTGCACGGACGGCGTATTGAAGCGGGCGAGGATGTTGAGCAGGTGCAGGCGTGCGATCGGATCCTTGCCCTGCAGGCGCCCGATCAGCTCGGGGATCGCGTTCGCGTCGGCGACCTCGGCGATGATCCGGAACAGCGCCGCCTTCTCGTTCGGCTCCTGCTGGTACGCGGCGCTCAGCAGTTCGCGCACGCTGAAGCGCTGCTTCTGCGCGGCAATGATGTCAAGCAGCGCCGATTTCGACACGCCTTCCTGGGCGAGCGCATCGAGCAGCAGGTGCGGCGGATAGGCGCGGCTGCTCGACAGCGCCCACGAAATGCCCGCCACGACGCGCGGGCCGCCCTCGACCAGTCCGCGGACGAACTGCGGAAAGGTCTTCGGGTTCACGACCGCGGTGAGGATGTCGACGAAGACCACGGTCGCATTCTTGTCGGCATCGGCGAGCGCGGCGAGCAGGGGTTCGATCGCCGCGCCGCCGATCGACTTCAGGCGGGCCGCGGCCTTCTGGGTCTCCGGGCTCTGGGGATCCTTGGTCGCAAGCAGTTGCGTGACCAGCCGGTCGGCGCGCAGGTTCGAGAAGAAGCTCATGCGGCTTTTCCACGGCGACGCGCGGTCGCGCCTTGCCTGTCACGCATCAGTCTGTTCTCGCGCCTCGACGGGAGGCCCCCGTTCGGCGCGCAGTATGCCATACGCCCCATGCGAGCATCGTGCCAGTGGTCGGAACCGCGGGCAATTTTCGCTAGAATCACGAGGACACGTGCCGCCCGGCACCCGGGAATCCTCGATGCCCACTCGTGACGATGCTGCCCTGGCCTCGGGGCTCGCCGACTTTGTCGATCCTGCGACCGGAGCCACGCTCGCCAAGCTCGAAGCCGTGCGCCAGGCGGAGCTGCGCAACGGGCGCGCCCGCGTGCATCTCGCCTTCGGCTTCCCGGTCGGCGGTTACGCGCACGAGCTGCAGCCGCAGCTCGCCGCGCATCTCGCGCGTGCGGGCGTGACGGCACCGCTCGACCTCGAGGTTTCCGCCGACATTCGTGCGCATGCCGTGCAGCGACAATTGAAGCCGATGGCGGGCGTGCGCAACGTGGTCGCGGTCGCCTCCGGCAAGGGCGGGGTCGGCAAGTCGACGGTGGCCGTCAACCTGGCCCTCGCCTGGGCCGCGCAGGGCGCGCGGGTCGGCGTCCTCGACGCGGACATCTACGGCCCGAGCCAGCCGCTGATGCTCGGGCTCGAGGGCCAGCGGCCGAGGGTCGCGGGCGGCAAGCGCATCCAGCCGCTCACCGCGCACGGCGTCGTCGCGATGTCGATCGGTTTCCTGATCGATGCCGCGCAGCCGATGGTGTGGCGGGGGCCCATGGTCACGCAAGCGCTTACGCAGCTGCTGAGCGACACCGACTGGGGCGAACTCGATTATCTCGTGGTCGACATGCCCCCGGGCACAGGCGATATCCAGCTGACCCTCGCGCAACGTGTGCCCGTATCCGGGGCGGTGATCGTGACCACGCCACAGCACATCGCCGTCGCCGATGCCCGCAAGGGCCTCAAGATGTTCGAGAAGGTCTCGGTGCCCGTGCTCGGCATCGTCGAGAACATGAGCCTGCACGTGTGTTCCAGCTGCGGCCATGCCGAGGCGATCTTCGGCGAAGGCGGCGGCGACGAGATGGCGCGTGAATACGGAGTGACGCTGCTCGGGCGCCTGCCGCTCGACGCGCGCATCCGCGAGGAAGCCGACGGCGGGCGGCCCACGGTGGTCGCCGCACCGGAATCGCCGCGCGCCGCGGCCTACCTCGCCATGGCCCGCCGCACGGCCGGGGCGCTCGCGTTGCGCGCCGGCGACCATGGCGCCGGCTTTCCGAAGATCGTCGTCGAGGACACCTGAGCATGAGCATCAAGTCCGACCGCTGGATCCGGCGCATGGCGCGCGAGCACGGCATGATCGAACCGTTCGAGCCGGGACAGGTGCGCGCGGCGGACGGCCACAGGATCGTCTCCTACGGCACGTCGAGCTACGGCTACGACGTGCGCTGCTCCGACGAGTTCAAGGTGTTCACGAACATCAACTCGACGATCGTCGACCCGAAGGCCTTCGACGAGAAGAGCTTCGTCGACATGCGCTCGGACGTCTGCATCATCCCGCCGAATTCCTTCGCGCTCGCGCGCACGGTCGAATATTTCCGCATTCCGCGCAGCACGCTGGTGGTGTGCCTCGGGAAGTGCGTGACCGGGGACACCCGGGTCGTGGATGCGGAAACCGGCGCATGGCTGCCCATCACGGAGATGAAGTGGGGGCGGCGTACGCTCGCGCTCGATGGCTGGGCGAATCGGGTGGCAGGTGTCAGCGAGCTCCTGCCGCAGGGCAGAAAGCCGGTATTCGAGCTGCGCACGAAGGCGGGACTTCGGATTCGCGCGACCGCCAATCATCCCTTTCGACAGCTGCTCGGATGGACTTGCCTTGCCGACCTGAAGACAGGGGATCGAATCGCGGTGGCACGCGAAGTGCCCCTGTTCGGCCGCCGCGCTCTGCCCGAATGGGAAAGTGCGCTGCTCGGGCTCATGATCTCGGAAGGGCAGTGCCGTGTCCCCGGGCACAGCCCCGTGTTCACGAGCGAGGATCCCGCGCTCGTGGCGCTGTTGCGGCGATCGGTCGCGGCAAGTGGCCTGGACGAAGTCACTTTCAACGAACGTCTCGGTTACCGACTGGTCAATCATGCAGGGCGCGGCGGACTGCCCGAAGGGAACCGTGCATCGGCGTGGCTTCAGTCGATGGGGCTTGCCGTGAAGGGCGGCGACAAGTTCGTTCCCGATGCGATATTCACTTCCGACGAGGCCTCGACGCGGACCTTCCTGCAGGCCCTCTTTGCCGGGGATGGCGGCCTCTTTCGCTCCGGGGAGGCTTTCTTTCTGGAATACTATTCCAAGTCGCGCCGGTTGATCGAGGATGTGCACCACCTGCTGCTGCGATTCGGCATTTTCTCGCTGATGTGCGAGAAGACGACAGCGATCGGGACGCAGGCACACTGGATCCAGATTACCGATCGGGAACAGATTCTGCGGTTTGCTGACCGGATCGGCTTCGTGCCCGGCTCGATCAAGCAGCGGCGACTCGAGCAGGAGATCGTGCCGCCGCTGCGCGTAGCGGGTACACGCTTGCGCAGCAACTTCGATACGCTGCCTCGGGAGGCGTGGCCGATGCTGCTCGCGAGCGCCCGCGACGCAGGTACGAGCGCACATCGGCTCGGCGTCCACGCGCAGCGCAGCCAATCCGTACCCCTCAAGGCCGCGCGCGCGGTTGCGTCCGGAACAGGTGTGAACAATCTCCATTCATTGGTCAACGGACCTGTATGGGACGTCGTCGAATCGATCGAGCCGGCCGGAGAGGACGATGTGTACGACATCGTGGTTCCAGGGGGCCGGTCATTCATGGCCAACGACATGTACGTGCATAATTCGACGTACGCGCGCTGCGGTGTCATCGTCAACGTAACACCCCTGGAACCGGAGTGGGAAGGGCACGTGACGCTCGAGTTCTCGAACACGACACCGCTGCCCGCGAAGATCTACGCGAACGAAGGGGTCGCGCAGATGCTGTTCTTCGAGTCGGACGAAGTCTGCGAGACCTCGTACAAGGACCGCGGCGGCAAGTACCAGGGCCAGCGGGGCGTCACGCTGCCGAAGACCTGAGCCGCGCGCGGGCGGCGGCTCAGCCGCGCCGGTATTCGCGGATCGCCATCGCGAATTCGAGTTTGTCGCCGCGGCGGCGTTCGGCGCGCACCGGCAGGTAGCCGAGGGACGGCGCCATCCAGAGGCGGATCACGCGGCTCGATCCGGGGCGGCGGCTTTCGAAGATCACGGTGTCGAGCTCGCCGATCGCGGTCGCAAGGTGCTGCGTGCCCACGCGCGTGAAGTCGTATGCCTTGATCTCGTTCTTGTCGATCGTGTGCATGCGCTGCGGCACGCGGCCTGTAGCCGCCGCGTGCATCTGCACGAGCTGTACGGACATCGGGTCCTGGACGTCGGCCGGCGCGGCGAGGTCGACCGTCTTGTCCTCGGCGACCCCGGTGACGCGCCCGCGCTGCCAGTCGAAATCGAGTGCGACGTCACGATTCGTGGCTTCACCGCCATCGTCGCCGCGAAAGTGCAGCGGCTGCACGCGGCCGTCGACATAGCGCAGCTCCGAGGTCTGGCGCACGGTATCGGGAATCGCGAGCCGGAAGAGGCCGCGTGCGTTGTTGCGGGAGTCGTAGACCCAGGCATCACCGCCCGTGTGGCGCAGTTCGAGCTTCGAGGTGCCCGCGTGCATGCCCTTCCATTGCACCGCATAGGTCGCCTGGAAGGGCGTCGGCGACCAGTCTGCCGTGACGTCACCGGCGCCCGCATCGGCGCGGGCGCCGGTCAGCGCCGCGATGAGCACGGCTGCGGCCCCGGCGACAATACGACGTTCAATCCCTGTCGGGCGCATCGAAATCCTCCACGACAGGCGCCGCAAGCGGCCGCCCGTCGAACCATGGGGCGCCGTCGCGCCACGCAAGCCGGCCGGATGCGATCCAGCCGATCGTGCGTGGATACAGGATGTGCTCGACAGCCTGAACGCGCGCTGAAAGGCCTTGCTCATCGTCATCCGCGAAGACAGGAACACGGCCCTGCGCCACGACCGGCCCGCCGTCGAGTTCTTCGGTCACGAAGTGCACCGAGCAGCCGTGGTGCGTATCGCCCGCCTCGAGCACGCGGCGGTGCGTGTGCAGGCCCTTGTAGTGCGGCAACAGGGACGGGTGGATGTTCAGCATCCTGCCGCGATAGTGCGCGACGAACCCGCTGCCGAGGATGCGCATGAAGCCGGCGAGCACGACGAGCTGTGGCCGTGCGGCGTCGAGCCGCTCGACGAGGGCCTCTTCCCAGGCGGCGCGCGCATCGAACGCGGCAGGCGCGAGCGAGAAGGCATCGATGCCGAGCGCGCGCGCGATGTCGAGCCCGGGTGCGCCGACGCGATCGGAGCCGACGCACGCGATGGTGGCGTGGATCTCGTGCGCGGCGCAGCTGCGGGCGATCGCCGCCATGTTGCTGCCGCGGCCGGATATCAGGATGGCGAGCGACAGCGGGGCTGCGCTCATGCGTCGATCACGACCCCGGAGCTGCCCGCGCGAACGCTGCCGATGACGGCTGCGGTTTCCCCGTGGTCGCGCAGCAGCGCGAGCGCCGCCTCGGTGTCGCCCGGCGCGACGATGACGACCATGCCGATCCCGCAATTGAAGGTGCGATGCATCTCCGCATCGGGCAGTTTGCCCGTACGCTGCAGCCAGTCGAACAGCGGATCGCGATGCCAGGCGCGGCGACTCAGCGCGACCTCGAGGCCGTCCGGCAGGGTTCGCGGGATGTTGTCGGTGAGGCCCCCGCCCGTGATGTGCGCGAGGCCGTGGACCGGCAGGCGGCGTGTGAGGGCGAGGAGCGAACGCACGTAGATGCGGGTCGGCGCGAGCAGGCGGTCGAAGAGCGCACGGCCTTCGAGTTGTGTGTCGGCGTTCGCGCCGGCGAGGCCGACCAGCTTGCGGATCAGCGAATAGCCGTTCGAATGCGCGCCCGAGGAGGCGAGGCCGATGACCGCGTCACCCGCGGCAACACGGCTGCCGTCGATGATCGCGTCCTTCTCGACGATGCCGACGCAGAAGCCGGCGAGGTCGTAGTCGTCGCCGCCGTACATGCCCGGCATCTCGGCGGTCTCGCCGCCGACCAGCGCCGCGCCTGCCTGCAGGCACCCCTCGGCGATGCCGCGTATCACGGCCGCCGCCACGTCGACATGCAGCTTGCCGGTCGCGTAGTAATCGAGGAAGAAGAGTGGCTCGGCTCCCTGCACCACGACGTCGTTGGCGCACATGGCGACGAGGTCGATGCCGATCGTGTCGTGGCGCGCAGTCTCGATCGCGAGACGCAGCTTCGTGCCGACCCCGTCGGTGCCGGAGACGAGTACCGGGCGCACGTAGCGATCGAGCGGCACTTCGACGAGCGCGCCGAACCCCCCGATGCCGCCCAGCACCTCGCGGCGCTGCGTGCGACGCACGATCGGCTTGATCTGTTCGACGAGCTCGTCGCCGGCGTCGATGTCGACACCGGCGTCGCGATAGGTGACCGGCGAGGTTGGCGGGGGCATGCCGCTATAATAGCCGACATGCGCATTGCCTTCCGTTGTGCCGCGGTCCTCGCGCTCCTCTGCATCGTGCCCGCCGCCGAGGCGGCGCGCACCGTGCGCGTGTACGACGTGACCGTGCGCGACACCGCGGCCGCGCAGGTCGCGCCGGCGGCGATGCGCGTTGCGCTCGTGCGTGCGACGGGGCAGCGCGACGCGGCGGCCGATCCGGCGTTCGCCGCGCTGATCGCCGATGCGCAGCGTTACGTGCGTGCAAGCCGCCCCGGTACGGCGGGGGGCACGGATGTCTCATTCGACGGCAGCGCCGTCGACAGCGCGATTGCCGCGGCGGGTCGGCGCGTGTGGCCGGCGGCACGGCCGTTCACGCTGGTCGTTTTCGAGGGCGCCGTGAGCGACGTTCCGTCCGGCGCGGCACGCATTGCCGTGGAGGACGCGGCCAGCCGGCGTGGCCTGCCCGTGTCGGTCGTACCTGCAGCGACGCTCAACCTCGGTGCCGGCGGCTTCGCCGATCGCGAGCTGCTGCTGCCCGCGGTGCAGCGACTCGGTGCCGATGCCGTGCTGGTCGGGCGCGGTGACGGCAACGCGACCACGGTCTGGCAGTGGACTCTGGCGTCGCCGTCGATGGCCGAAAGCTGGGCGGGCACACCGGCCGAGGCGATCGACGGCGCAGTCGATGCGTTCGTGCGCATGAACGACGCGCCGGTCGCGACCGGCGAACTGGACGTGATCGTGATGGTGACGGGTGTGCGCGACCTCGCGGCCTACGCGGGCGTGACGCAGGCGCTCGCGCAAGTGAGCGCCGTGCGGGGCGTGGCGCTCGAGGAGGCGGTCGGCGACACGGCGCGGTTTCGCGTCACGACGCGCAGCTCGGCCGAATCGCTCGCCGCCGCACTGGCCGGCAATGCGCGCCTCGTACCCTCCGGCGCACCCATTCCGGGCGTCCTGTCGCTGTCCTGGCTCCCCTGACTCGCACGCGCATGCGGCACCTGCCGAACCTCATCTGTCTCGCCCGCATCGCGCTCACCTGGCCCATCATCGCGATGCTCGCGCGCGATCGCGCAGACCTCGCACTCGCGCTCTTCACGGTGGCGGCCGTGAGCGACGGGATCGACGGCTGGCTCGCGAAGCGCTTCGGCTGGACGTCGAAGCTCGGGCGTTTCCTCGACCCGCTCGCGGACAAGATCCTGCTCGTGTTCGTGTTTGTATATGCGACCTGGATCGGGCTCGTGCCCGTGTGGTTGACGGCGGCAGCGGTGGCCCGCGACGTCATGATCGGCATCGGCGCGAGCATCTACCGCCTCTGGTTCGGCCCGTTGAACGGGCGTCCGACGATCATCAGCAAGGTGAACACGCTGCTGCAGATCATCGTGCTCGTGCTCGCGATGCTGCGTGCCGCGAGCGGCGTGCCGCCGTGGGAGATCATTCTCGCCCTGTCGCTCGCGACGCTCGCCACGACATTGATATCGGGCTGGGATTACGTCGGGCGCTTCGTGCAGCGCGCCTGGCAGCTCGCAGCCGCTCCCCGGCCCTGACATGCGCCAGCTGCCGCTCGGTGTGCGCCTGCGCGATCGCGCGACCTTCGCGAGCTTCGTCGCCGGCGCAAATGGCGAGGCGGTGAGTCTCGTCACGACGCTCGCCGCGGGCGAGCCGGGCGGCTGCGCATGGCTGCACGGTCCGGCGGGCGCCGGCAAGACCCACTTGCTGCAGGCCGCCTGTGCCCTCGCCGCGTCGCGCGACCGGGCAGGCTATGTGCCGCTCGCGGAATTTGCGGGCGGCGAGGCGGCGATCCTGGACGGCTGGCTCGGTCTCGACTGCCTGTGCATCGACGACGCGCAGCGCGTCGCGGGCGATCCGCGCTGGGACGCGGCCTTGTTTCGCCTGTTTCGCGATATCGAGGAACGCGGCGCACGGCTCATCGTCGGGGCGGCCGCGCCGCCCGGTGCGCTCGACTGGTCGCTTCGCGACATCGCGTCGCGCTTCGGCGCGGCCGCCGTGTTCGCCTTGCAACCACTCGACGAAGCGGGCCGGCTCGAGGCGCTGCGCCTGCGCGCGCGCCTGCGCGGGGTCGAGCTGCCGGAAGATACGGTGCGCTACCTGCAGCGCCGCTATCCGCGCGACATGCGCACGCTCTACGGGCTCCTCGACACGCTCGACGATGCGGCGCTCGCGGCGCAGCGGCGACTCACCGTGCCGTTCGTGCGCGCGGTGCTCAGCGGGCGCTGATCCGCAGCGCGAGTTCCGCGACACGCCGGCCGAGTACCTGCGCGAGCTGCTTCTCGTCGTCCGACAACTGCGCGCCGGCATCGTGACCCGAGACATGGGACGCGCCGTAGGGGCTGCCGCCCGTGCGGGTCGTGGACAGTGCCCGTTCGGTGAACGGGATCCCGACGAGATACATGCCGTGGTGCAGGAGCGGCAGCATCATCGACAGGAGCGTCGTTTCCTGGCCGCCGTGCTGCGTCTGGGTCGAGGTGAAGACGCCTGCAGGCTTGCCGGCGAGCCCGCCGTCGAGCCACAGGCTCGAGGTGCCGTCGAGGAAATACTTGAGCGGCGCCGCCATGTTGCCGAAGCGGGTCGGGCTACCGAGCACGAGCCCCTGCGTCTCGCGCAGATCCGCGAGCGTGGCATAGGGCGCGCCGCTGTCGGGTACGCCCTTCACGGGCCTTTCGCTCTCGGCACTCACCGGAGGCACGGTGCGCAGGCGCGACGCCGCGCCTGCGACGCTGTCCACGCCGCGGCACACGTGGCGCGCGAGCTCGGCGGTCGCGCCGCTCCTCGAGTAGTACAGCACCAGGATCTCGCTCATGCGTGCATTGTAGAATCTGCGCCCGTGATTGCGCGCAAATGTTTCGTGTCGGGCCGGGTCCAGGGCGTGTTCTACCGCGCGACCGTGGCGCGCCGCGCCGCCGAACTCGGTGTCACGGGTTATGCGCGCAACCTGCCGGACGGGCGCGTCGAAGTGCTCGCCTGCGCTGCGGAGGATGTCCTCGCGCGCTACATCGAGGCGTTGTGGACCGGTTCGACCGCCTCGAAGGTGCGCGACGTGGAGGTCATCGCCGTCGAACTCGCGCCCGGTCAGCGCCCGGCGGGTTTCACCACCGGCTGACGGGTGGCCGATGCCGCGATCCCGAGGTCGTCGGCACCGTTCCATCGGCTCCAGCTGTTGATCACGAGGTCGGAGTAGTCGCGTCGGCCGACACTGCCGTTGTAGCGCGCCAGCGCCTTCTGCACGTTGTTGCTCTCGTACTTCAGGTAGTAACGCAGGATCGCGCAGCCCATGCGCACGTTCGGGCCGATCTGCGTCAGTTGATGGCGCTTCATGCCGAGCTTGTCGGGCCAGAACGGCATGATCTGCATCAGGCCCACGGCACCGGCATATGACACGGCCCAGCGGTTGAAGCGGCTCTCGACGTCGATGACCGCCATCACGAGCCCGGGCGGCAGGCGCATCTCGCCCTTGCGGTGCGCCTCGCAGAAGACGGTACGCAGGATTTCGAGCCTCTCGGCCTTGTCGGGCACGCGCTTCACGAGCCGCGGTTCCATCATCGTGAACCACACGGCCGACTCGTAGCGGTCCGGGAAACACTCGGCCTGTGCAACCGCGTGCTCGATGACGCTGCGCAGCCCGGCATCCTGCTGTTGATCGGCCTGCGCGACCGGTGCGGCAGCCGCGGCGAGGGCGCAGGCCGCCCAGGCGACGAGGCGGTCAGCGCGGCGCGAGCCTGGCGCGCAGGAAGCCGAGCGCATCATCGAGAGGGCAGTCTTCGCTCGCCTCGGCCCGGCGATGGCGGTACTCGAGCTTGCCGGCGTCGAGGCCACGCTCGCCGACGACGATCCGGTGCGGGATGCCGAGGAGTTCGGCGTCCGCGAACTTCGCGCCCGGGCGCGCATCGCGGTCATCGAGGAGCACTTCGATTCCTGCGCGGGTGAGTTCGTCGTAGAGGCGGTCGGCGGTTTCACGGACTCGTTGCGATCTTGCGATGTTGATCGGGACCAGTACCACCTGGAACGGCGCAATCGGTTCGGGCCAGATGATGCCACGATCATCGTGATTCTGTTCAATGGCTGCCGCCACGACGCGCGTCACACCTATGCCATAACAGCCCATGTAGAGGTTCGTGCTGCGGCCGGCCTCGTCGAGCACGGCGCAGTTCATCGCGTCGCTGTACTTGCGGCCGAGCTGGAAGATGTGCCCGACCTCGATGCCGCGGGCGATCGACAATGTGCCTTGCCCCGACGGGCTCGGGTCGCCCGCGACGACATTGCGCAGGTCGGCAACTTCGGGCTCGGGCAGGTCGCGGCCCCAGTTGACCCCCGTGAAATGCGTGTCGCGCGCATTGGCGCCGCAGACGAAGTCTGCGAGCGCTGCCGCGCTGCGGTCCGCGATCACCGGGCAGGCGAGTCCCACGGGGCCGACATAGCCCGGTTCCGCGCCGCTCGCCGCGAGCACGGCGTCCGGGCTCGCCATGCGCAGCGGCGAGGCGACACCCGGCAGCTTCTGCGCCTTCACGGCATTCAGTTCATGGTCGCCGCGCAGCACGAGCGCGACGACACCGCCCGAGGCACCCTCGACCAGCAGGGTCTTCGCGCACTGGGCCGCCGGCACCGCGAGGAACTTCGTCAGCGCGGCAATGGTGCGCACGTTCGGCGTCTCAGCGCGCTGCAGGGCCGCGCGCGCGGGTGCGCGCGGCGCAGCCGGCGCCAGTGCCTCGGCCATCTCGAGGTTCGCCGCGTAGTCGCCGACATCCGAGAAGGCGATCGCATCCTCGCCCGAATCCGCGAGCACCTGGAACTCTTCCGACGCGCTGCCGCCGATCGCGCCCGAGTCGGCGCGCACGGCGCGGAACGTGAGGCCCATGCGGGTGAACATGCGCGTGTAGGCGACGCGCATCTGCTCGTAGCCCTCCGCGAGCGAGGCCTCGTCGATATGGAAGGAGTAGGCGTCCTTCATGATGAATTCGCGCCCGCGCATCACGCCAAAGCGCGGCCGGACCTCGTCGCGGAACTTGGTCTGGATCTGGTAGAAGTTCACGGGCAGCTGCCGGTAGCTCTGCAGCTCGCGTCGCACGAGATCGGTGATCACTTCCTCGTGCGTCGGGCCGATCACGAACGCGCGCTCGCCGCGATCGGTGAAGCGCAGCAATTCGGGGCCGTACTCGGCCCAGCGTCCCGATTCCTGCCACAACTCCGCCGGCTGCACGGCAGGCATCAGCACCTCGAAGGCGCCGGCCCGGTCCATTTCCTCGCGGATGATGGCTTCGACCTTGCGCAGCGTCAGCAGCCCGAAAGTCGTCCACGTGTAGATGCCGGCCGCGAGGCGCCGGATCAGGCCCGCGCGCAGCATCAGGCGGTGACTCACGATCTCCGCCTCGGCGGGCGTTTCCTTCATCGTGCTGAGCGGATATCGGGTCCAGCGCATCGGGGCAGCGGCTCCATCGAGGCTACGGCGGTCGGGCCGCGCATCTTATATGATGCGCGCCATGTCCACACCGAGCACGGAGCTTGCACGGCGCGGTCGCGGTGTCTACCTGTTGCCGAACGCGCTGACGACCGGGTGCCTGTTTTCGGGCTTCTACGCGATCATCGCGGCGATCGACGGCAATTTCGACCGGGCGGGCCTCGCGGTATTCGCGGCGATGCTGTTCGACGGGCTCGACGGCCGCGTGGCGCGCTGGACCCGCACCGAGAGCGCGTTCGGCAAGGAGTACGACAGCCTGGCCGACATGGTCGCCTTCGGCCTCGCGCCCGCGGTGGTCATGTACCAGTGGGGCGTCGAGCGCATCGCCGAGTATGGGCGCGCGTGGGGCCGCTTCGGCTGGGTCGCCACGTTCTTCTTCGCCGTGGCCGCGGCGCTGCGCCTGGCGCGCTTCAACACGCGCGCGGCGCAGGACAAGCGCTACTTCGAGGGGCTCCCGAGCCCGTCGGCGGCCGCCGTGGTCGCCTCGTTCGTGTGGTTCTCGAGCACCTGGCGCGGCCCGGGCGGGCTCGTCGACCTGATTCTCGCCTTCGTGGTCACCGCGCTCGCGGGCACGCTGATGGTGACGAGCTTCCCGTACATGAGCCTGAAGCAGATCGACGTCGACAAGCGTGTGCGCTACTACTACTTCGTCGTCGTGCCGCTCTTTCTCGCATTGATCGCCATCGATCCGCCGACGATGCTGCTCGCGATGTTCTCCACCTACGCGCTGTCGGCGCCAGTGCAATGGGCCGTACGTCGCCTGCGGCGCCTGTGAACGCCGGCGATCCGGCACGCCGCGCGCATTACCTCGACGCGCTCGGTATCGATACCTGGGTATCGCGCCGCGTGCCCGTGCAGGGGGGTGAACAGGCTCCCGCCCGCGACAGCGCCCCGGTTCGCGGTGGTGCGGCCGACGGCGACTGGCAGGCGCTGCGCGCGGAGGTGGCCGGCTGCGTCAAGTGCAGGCTTTGCGAGACACGCACGCAGACGGTCTTCGGGGTCGGCGATCCGCGCGCGCGCTGGCTCATCGTCGGTGAGGCGCCGGGCGCCGAGGAAGACCGTCGCGGCGAACCGTTCGTCGGCCGCGCGGGCCAGCTCCTCGATGCGATGCTGCGTGCGGTCGGCCTCACGCGCGAAACCGTCTTCATCGCGAACGTGCTCAAGTGCAGACCGCCGGGCAATCGCGATCCACGGCCCGACGAAGTCGCGAGCTGCCTGCCATACCTCGTGCGCCAGCTGGCGTTGATCGAGCCCGACATCATTCTCGCGGTGGGGCGCATCGCCGCGCAGACGCTCATCGGGACCGATGCGCCGGTCGCACGCCTGCGAGGTCGCGTGCACACGTACGGCGCGGCGCTCACTCCGCTCATCGTGACCTACCACCCCGCGTATCTGCTGCGTTCGCCGGGCGAGAAGCGCAAGGCGTGGGACGACCTGAAGCTCGCGCGGGAGACGGCACGTGGCCACCGCACGGGATGACCTGCCGCTGCCGCGCGTGACGCTGCGGCCGATGACCGAGGCGGACCTGCCGCAGGTCGTCGCGCTCGAACTCGAGTCCTATGCGTTTCCGTGGAGCGAGGGCATCTTCCGCGACTGCGTGCGTGTCGGCTATGTGTGCCGTGTCGTCGAGATCGGCTTCGATTTCGTCGGTTACGGCATCATGAGCACCGGCGCCGGCGAGGCGCACATCCTGAACGTGTGCATACGCGAGCCGATGCGCGGCCGCGGCATCGGGCGCACGCTGCTGCGGCAGCTGCTCGATCTCGCGACCGATGCGGGAATGACGGACGCCTTCCTCGAAGTGCGCCCGTCGAACGTCACGGCGATCCGCCTGTACCAGTCGTTCGGGTTCGTGCCGGTGGGCGTGCGTCGCGGCTATTACCAGGCGGTCGGCGGGCGGGAGGACGCCACGGTGCTGCGACTGTCGCTTGGTGTGCTGCGCCCGACGCCGACCCGCCCGTGAGGCGTGCTCACGCCGAGTCGACGCGCAGGCGGGTCAGCCGGATCGCGCTGATGAGCCACCGGCCGTCCCGCTTCTGGTAGCGCTCGTGGTAATGACCATAGCCGTGCAGCGCACGCCAGGGCAGCGCCGAGCCCTCGGGGGCCCAGAGTTTGTCTTCCATCGCCCAGATGCCAGTGGCGGTCGTCGCCGACGTGATCTCGATCTCCGGCATGTGGCCGTGGTGCACGGTGAGTAGCGGCTGCAGCATCGGTGCCAGCGCCGCGACGTAGCGGGCTGCGCCCTCGATCAGCAGGTTCTCGTCGCGCGGTTCGGTCGAATCCCGGAAATCCGTGATGACATCCGGCGTGAACACCGCCTCGAGTCCCGCCCAGTCCTTGGTATCCATGCAGCGGAAGTAGCGCGCCTTCAGCGTCTCGATCTCGCGGATCGCCATCAGTCGTTCCATGGTCTCCATCGTGACTCCTGCGCGGCTTGCCGATCGGCCACTGACGGCCGCGTGGTCGTGCGGTCGGGAGGCCTCGCGGTCGTGCACGAGGATAACGCGGCCGAAGGCCAACGCGAGCGTGCGGCGGCCTGCGCATCGGGCGACAATTCGCATGGCGGTGCGCCGGCGGCCCGCCCTCGCTTTGGTATCATGCGCCGCTTTTCCCCGTGTGATTTTGACCGTGCCGGATCGGCCGGGACGCGGCCGGCGCGAGCCGCGTCCTCAATGCTGGGTGATCGAAGATGCTGGACAAGACAGGTATCGAGAACATCGGGAAAAGGAGGACGTTTGCGATCATCTCGCACCCCGACGCCGGCAAGACGACCCTGACGGAGAAGCTGCTGCTCTTCGGCGGCGCGATCCAGATGGCCGGCACCGTGAAGGGCCGCAAGGCCGCGCGCCATGCGACCTCCGACTGGATGCGCCTCGAGCAGCAGCGCGGCATCTCGGTGACCTCCTCGGTGATGCAGTTTCCGTATCGGGGCCGGATCGTGAATCTCCTCGATACGCCGGGCCACGAGGATTTCTCCGAGGATACCTACCGCACGTTGACGGCCGTCGACTCGGCGCTGATGGTGATCGACTGCGCCAAGGGCGTCGAGGCGCGCACGATCAAGCTGATGGAGGTCTGTCGGCTGCGTGACACGCCGATCATGACCTTCATCAACAAGCTCGACCGCGAAGGTCGCGGGCCGATCGATCTGCTCGACGAGATCGAGCGCGTACTCGGCATCGCGACGACACCGATCACCTGGCCGATCGGCATGGGCCGCGACCTCGCGGGCATCTATCACCTGCCGGAGGACCGCATCTACGTGTACACCGCCGGCGAGCGTGGCCGGGTCGGCGAGAACCTCGTGATCGACGGCCTCGCGAGCGAATCCGGCCGCGCATTCCTCGGCGAGCGTGCCGCCGCCTTCGACGCGGAGATCGAACTCGTGCGCGGCGCGACGGCCGCTTTCGATCCGGACCTGTACCGCGCAGGCCGGCAGACACCGGTGTTCTTCGGTTCAGCCATCGGCAATTTCGGCGTCGAAGAGCTCCTCGACGCGTTCGTCGAGCACGCGCCGTCGCCGCAGCCGCGGTCGACCCTCGAGCGCGAAGTCGACGCGCAGGAGAGCGCGCTCACCGGCTTCGTCTTCAAGATACAGGCGAACATGGATCCGGCGCACCGCGACCGCATCGCGTTCATGCGCCTGTGCTCGGGGCGCTACACGCGCGGCATGAAGCTGCATCACGTGCGGCTCGGCAAGGAGATGCGGGTCGCGGACGCGCTCACATTCCTCGCCGCCGATCGCAGCCACGCCGAGGAAGCGTACGCGGGCGACATCATCGGCCTGCACAACCACGGCACCATCAATATCGGCGATTCCTTCACCGAGGGCGAACATCTCGTCTTCACCGGCATCCCGAACTTCGCGCCCGAGATGTTCCGGCGTGCGGTGCTCGAGGATCCGCTGCGCATGAAGGCGCTCGCGCGCGGGCTCGCGCAGCTCTGCGAGGAGGGCGCGACGCAGCTCTTCAAGCCGCTGCGCAACAACGACATGGTGCTCGGCGCCGTGGGCCAGCTGCAGTTCGAGGTCGTGGCCTTCCGGCTGCAGGACGAGTACGGCGTGCAGTGCCGTTTCGAGCCCGTCAACGTCTACACGGCACGCTGGATCGCCGCGGACGACGAGCGCAAGCTCGACGAGTTCCGCTCGAAGGCCCACGACAACCTCGCGGTCGACCACGGGGGCGGTCTCGTCTACCTCGCACCGACCCGCGTGAACCTCGCGCTCACCGAAGAGCGCTGGCCGGACGTCCGCTTCCTCGAAACGCGCGAACACCTCGCGGCATGAGCAGCAGTGCGGCGAGTACCGCGAGCGTGCCGCCGCCGAACGCACCGCCGCCCCCCGAGCCGCCACGTTTCGCGACCGCGACGGGCGCGGTGCCATTCCTGACGCGTGCCGCGAACCGGTCGAGCTCGATCGCGAGGTTGTCCGACAGCTGTGCCGTGGCGAGTTCGAGGCCGCCGGCCCGCTGACGGTCGATCGCGGCGGGCTGGTCGACCAGCGTCGAGTCGCCGGCCAGTGCGCTCGTCCCGGCCGCCCGCAGCAGGAGAGCGCGTGAACGCGGTTCGACGACGGCGAGGTCGAGCAGCGTGTGCGTTTCCTGGTCGCTGCCTTCGACGACATAGGCCCCGAGAATCGTCAGGTACAGGAGCGAGGCCCTGTTGTCCCTGCGTGTCGCGACCTGATCCATCGACACGAGGGCGAGCGCGTCGTAGCCCTGCAGGCGGGCGAGCTGTTCGAGGCCCGTAAAGCCGCTGCGCGGGTTCAGGTAGCCCTCGGGGACGATCGAGATCGATTCGACGTAGGGCAGCTTCGCGAAACGTGCCCGCACGCGCTCGAGCACGGCGTAGCGTTCGGTGACCGGCTGGTTCCCGTAATTCCCGGGCACGAACGCGAGCCCGACACGCATCGGCACAGGCATGACGGGATGGTCGGCGGGCGTGGCGACATCGCCGTCGGGGTAGAGGAACGAGACGAGTGGCGTGCTCGTCGCGCGCGTGGCGGCGGAACCCTGGTAGCAGCCGCCATCGAGCATCGCACAGCCGGACAGCAGCGACGTCGTGGCGAGGACCGGCATCAGGCAGCGTGTGACAGGCATGGCGAGGCCTCCAATTGAACAGTGCTCAGTTTAATCGATAAATTGAACACTGATCAATAACGATGTATATTCCCAGCCGGATCAGGAGCTTGCCCATGGGTCGACGCAATCTGCACAGCCGCGACGAGTTGCGGGAACTCGCGCTCTCGGAGGCGGCCCGGCTGGTCGACAGTGGCGGCATGGCCGCACTCGGCATGCGCGAAGTGGCGCGCCGGATGGGTTATACGGTCGGGTCGCTCTACATGGTCTGCACGAATCTCGACGACCTGATCGTGCAGGTGAACGAACGCACGGTGATGCAGTTGCGCGCGTCGCTCGAGGCGGTAGCCGGGCGCGCGCGCCAGCCGGCACGTCGCCTGCGCCTGCTGTGCGCGGCCTATCTCGACTTCGCACAGGAGCACACGCAACGCTGGCGCATGGTGTTCGAGCATCGATTGCCGCCGGGACAGGCGGCTCCGCCGACCTATCGCGGTCACACGCACGCGATCTTCGGGCTCGTTGCGTCGGCCTTGCGCGACGCGGCGCCGGCGCGTGAAGGGTCGCGGTCACGTGACACGCCCGAGGAACTCGCGGTGGTCCTGTGGAGCGCCGTGCACGGGATCTGCATGCTCGCGGTCACGGGCAAGCTCGGCGTCAGCGGCACACACGCGTCCACGCGGCGCATGCTCGACCTGCTGGTCGATCGCTTCACGTAGCCGTCGCCGTCCCGGGGTGACGCGGGGGCGCCGCGCCGGGTAGCCTTGGCGCATGGCGAAGGTCCTGACGCGCAAGCCCGTCGTCGCGTGGGCGCTCTACGACTGGGCGAATTCGGCCTTCGCGACGACCGTGATGGCCGGGTTCTTTCCGCTCTTCTTCAAGCAGTACTGGAATGCCGGTGTCGCGGCGACGGACAGCACGTTCCGCCTCGGCGTGACGAGTGCCGTGACGAGCCTCGTCGTGGCACTGATGGCGCCGGTGATCGGCGCCATCGCCGACAAGGGCGGAGTCCGCATCCGTCTGCTCGCCCTCTTCACCGTGCTGGGCGCGGCCATGACCGCTGCACTGCCGCTCGTCGGGCAGGGCGAGTGGGCCCTCGCCGCGGTGCTCTATGGCGCCGCGTCGATCGGGTTCTGGGGCGGCAACCAGTTCTACGACTCGCTGCTGACCGATGTCGCGGCGGAAAGCGAGTACGACCTCGTGTCCGGCTACGGATACGCGCTCGGCTATCTCGGCGGCGGCCTGCTCTTTGCGGTCAATGCGCTGATGGTCTCGCAGCCCGCACTGTTCGGCATCACGGATGCGGCGACCGCGGTGCGCCTGTCTTTCGCGAGCGTCGCGGCCTGGTGGCTCCTCTTCACGCTGCCCTGCCTGCTGCTGGTCCGCGAGCGGCGCGGCGCCGCGCCCCTTGCGCCGCGCGCAGCCGTGTCGGCGGGCCTCGCGGAACTCTCGCGCACGTTCGCGCACGTGCGCGAGAGCCGTGCGTTGCTGCTGTTTCTCGTCGCGTACTGGTTCTACATCGACGGCGTCAACACGATCATCAAGATGGCCGTCGACTACGGCCTCGCGCTCGGCTTTCGCCAGTCGAGCCTGATCCAGGCGCTGCTGCTCGTGCAGTTCGTCGGCTTCCCGGCGGCGCTCGCCTTCGGCTGGCTCGGCGCACGCATCGGAGCCCGGGCCGGCATCCTGATCGCGCTTGCGGTGTACGCGGGTGTCACGCTGTACGCCTACCGGCTCGACACCGAGACGGAGTTCTTCACGCTCGCGATCGTGATCGGCTGCGTGCAGGGCGGCGTGCAGTCGCTGTCGCGGTCGTTCTACGGGCGGCTCGTACCGGCCGGCAAGGCCGGCGAATTCTTCGGCTTCTACAACATGATGGGCAAGGCGGCCGCGATCCTCGGGCCGCTGCTCGCGGGCAGCGTCGCGCTGCTGACGGCCGACTCGCGGCTCGCGATGCTGTCGATTTCGCTGCTGTTCGTCGTGGGCGGCGCGCTGCTGCTGCGGGTGCCCGCCGCGGGCGCTCAGGGCCAGGCGGCCGGGTCGACGCCGTAGAATTCGCACAGTTCGGCGTGCAGGCCCGGATGGGCCACACGGAACTCGCGGGCGCGTTCGAAGAACACTTCCGTCGCCGTCGCGAAGAACTCGGCGAGATCCTCGGCGCCGTAGGGATCGATCAGGCTGTCCTCGCCGCGATCGACCGCGTCGCAGAGCGCCTCGTACGCGGATTCGAGCGTCGCGTGCCAGCGCGCGGCGGACGGCGCGAGCGCGCCGCCGTCGGTCAGCGCGCCCTCGGCGAGATGATCGAGGTAGTGGGCGAACTCGTGCAGCACGACGTTGTAGCCGTCGTCGCCGGTGAATCCCGCCTCGATGTCCTCCCAGGACAGCACGATGCGCGAGACGTCGATCGCCTGTCCCGACAGCGCGCGGCGGCCCACCGTCACGAGGCCGAACTCGTCCTCGTCGCGGTCCTCGACGACGAACTCGCCGGGATAGACGAGCACGCTGTAGAGCGCATCGTAGGCGCGGCTGTCGCGGTGCGCGACGAGGAGCGCCGCCTGCGCCGCGATGACGAGCCGCATCTCGTCGGTCACCGTGAGGCCGTTGCAGCCGATGAAGCTCACGCGCGCGAGGAGACGCTGCGCTGCGTGCTCGACGGGCGCGCGGACCGGGGGCGGCACGCGCCGCCACAGCGGCACGCGCGCGAGCAGCGCGTGCCACTCCTCCGGAAACGGCTGGTCGAGCTCGCGCGCACGGCGCCGGGCGCGCGCGATCCGCCATGAGACGATGATGACGAGCGCGGCGCCGATGAGCGCGGGCGCAATCACGCCGGTGCCGCCGCGGGTGCGGGCGCCGGCGTCGGTGCGATGCGCAGGCGGCGCACGTCGCGCACGAAATCACGCACGGCCCCCCGGTCGCCGCCCGGCCCGAAGCGCAGCGCCGCGTAGCGCTGGGCAAACTCGCCGGCCTGTGC
>JABAQU010000025.1 GCA_019187185.1 Steroidobacteraceae bacterium
CCTTCCTGTCCCAGGCCACCGACGCAAACGTCGTCTGCTTCATCCGGAACCCCGCTCCCTGATGGCTGCTGTCCCCTGCACGCAGTATCCGTCAGCCATGGCTACCTGTGCAGAGATTCCCTAGCGGGTCGCTGCGGCGACGATTTCAGGATCCACCCGCCCGAGCTGCGAGCTCTGGCGCAGGATTTCGCCGTCGCGCGACAGCACGGTGAGCACGCTCGAGTGGTTGAAATCGCCGTCCGGCAGCTTGCGGTATTGGATCGACAGCAGCGCGGCGACCTTGCGGATCGTCGCCTCGTCCGAGGTCGCGAGCGTCCAGCGCGCAAGATCAATGCGGCGGGACTTCGCGAGCGCCGTGAGGGCGGCCGGTGTATCGCGCGCGGGGTCGACCGTGACCATTAGCACGCGCAGCTGCGACCGCTGCTTCGCATCGAGCGAACGCTCTACCGCGCGGATCGTGTCGATCAGCAGCGGACAGGCCGCTGGGCAGCTCGCGTAGAACATCGTGACGATCACCGGATGCCCCCGGTGCGCATCGAGGCCGATCCGCTTGCCGGTCTGGTCCACGAGCGCGGCATCGAGCTGGTAGATCGAGCCGGGCGGCAGCGCGGGACCCGCCGTGGCCGCGTCGGCCGCGCGTGCGGCGCTCGCGTGCGTGAGGCCGGCGATTACGACGGTCAGCGCGATCGCAAGGATCGGCACAACTGGTCTCATGGCCGGCCTCCCGGTGCGGCTGCCTTTGCATCGTACGCGCAGCGAAACCCCATCGTTGCAGAGGTGTAACTCGCCTGCATGCTCGAGAGCATCGCGATGCGCATCAACGTGGCGTAGTTGTCCTTCTCTTCCATCGTGAGCGCGCCCGAGCCGCAGAATTTCATCAGGTCCGGGTCGCCCTGTTCACGGTTGTCGCCCGAGATCATCATCGAGGCGAGGTCGAACACCCATTCCCACACGACGCCGTGCAGGTCGCGGATGCCGTACACATTGGCGGGGGTGTTGCCGACCTCGGGAAGCGCCGCGGTGGCGGGGCGTGAATACCACGCGAGGATGCGCTGCTTCCACGCCGGATCGTCGCGGCCGTCGCGTTCTGTGTCGCTCGCCGCCGCCACGTACTCCCACTCATGCCATGTCGGCAGGCGACCACCCTTCGATTCGCAATACGCGCTCGCCGCGAACCAGCTCACCTGCACGACCGGGCGGCGTGCGAGTTGCGCGCCCGGCGCGTCGACGGCCTGCCAGTGCTGCAGGTAGCCGGTGTTCGCGAACACGCGCGCGACGCGGTCGCGGCGCCACTCGGGCCGCTCGCGCACGAACCGCGCGTAGTCTGCGTTCGTGACAGGCGAGCGGTCGAGTGCAAACGGCGCGACGGCGACTTCCTTGACGCCCTGCGCCGGCGGCAGTACCGAGCGGTAGCGACCGCCCGGTACATCGACCGCGAACGCGGGCAGCGCCGCTGCGACGGCGGCCACCGCGAGTGCGGGCACCGCAAACGCCGCGGCGATGCGCCTCCTCAATGCGCTGCTCCCTCGGGCCGCTTGGTCGTGGCACGGATCGTCGCGACGTCCTGCTTCGAGATCGCGGGACCGCTGTTGCCCCAGTTGTTCAACGCGAAGGTCAGAATGTTGGCGATCTCGTCGTCGGTCAACTGGCTCATCGGCGGCATCACCGAGTTGTAGGTATTGCCGTTGACGGTCACGGGACCGGTGAGGCCGTTCAGCACGATGCCGATCGCACGTTGCGGGTCCTTCTGCAGGAAATCCGATTTCGCGAGCGGCGGGAACACGTTCGGGAGACCCGCGCCACTGTCCTGGTGGCAGGTCGAACAGGTGCCCTTGTACAGCACCGCGCCGGCGGCGATCTGCTGCGCTTTGGTCAGCGTACCGGATACCCGCGCGGTCGCCGCTTCCGCTACCGGCGCGAGGCTTGCCACCTTGTCGCCGATGTACATCTCGTCGACCTGCTTGCCGGAATAGACATGAGGCTTCTCTGCGCCCTCGACCTGCAGGATCGCGAGCGCGCCCTTGTTGAACGCACGGAAGATCGAGTGATCGACCATCACGTAGCTGCCCGGGATCTCGGTGTGGTACTCGACCGTGACCGCGCCGCCGGCCGGGATCAGGGTCGTCTGCACGTTCTCCTGGAAGTGCGTGCCACCCTCGTACTGGACCTTGTCGAAAATCTCGCCGATCAGGTGGAAGCTCGACACGAGATTCGGGCCGCCGTTGCCGACATACATGCGCACGCGCTGGTCGGTCTTGACCTTGAGCGCGTTCGGGCCGGTCATCGAGGTCTCGGCGCCGTTGAACAGCACATAGGTCGCGTTCTCGTCGATTGCCTTCTGCATGTCGAACGGCTGATGGCCCTTCTCGCGGTACTTGCCGACCGTATAGAAGTCGCCCTGCATCACGTAGAACTCGTGGTCGACCGGTGTCATGCCCTCGGGCGGCTCGACCAGGATGAGGCCGTACATGCCGTTCGCGACGTGCATGCCGACCGGCGCGGTCGCGCAGTGATAGACGTAGAGCCCCTGGTTCAGCGCCTTGAACGTGAACTGCGTGCGATGGCCCGGCGCGGTGAAGGTCGATGCGGCGCCGCCGCCCGGCCCGGTGACACCGTGCAGGTCGATGTTGTGCGGCATCTTGCTCGACGGGTGGTTCTTGAGGTGGAACTCGACCGTATCGCCCTGGCGCACGCGGATGAAGCTGCCCGGCACGGTGCCGCCGAACGTCCAGAACGTGTACGACACGCCCTCGGCGATTTCCATGTCCTTCTCGATCACTTCGAGTTCGACGATCACCTTCGCGGGATAATCCCGATTCGTCGGTGGCGGTACGTGCGGCGGGCTCGTCAGGATCGCCTTGATCGGCTCGCCCTGCGGCGGCCCGAAGTCGCCCTTGCGCGAGCCGCCCGTGTCGGCCACGCGTGTGGTCTGGGGCACGGCCTGCGAGCAGGCGGCGAGCGCGAGCGCAGTGGCGCAGGCGACGAGGACGAAGAACCTTCTCATTGTTACTCCCATGTCAGAAATCGGGTGCAGGCAGCAGCGGGCGTGCCGTGATGTCGAGCGCCGACGGATTGCGCAGTACGCCGAGTGGATCGTGCGTGCGCGCGACGCTGATGATGAACAGGTAGACGATGATCGCCAGCACGAAGCACACGACGCGCACGCGTCGCGTGCTGCCGCGCTTCAGTGCGAGGCTGCCGAGCACGATGTAGACGGCGAGCATCAGGACCTTCACGGTGAGCCAGGCGTGCACGAAGGGGTACTGGTGCACGATTACGACGAGCATCAGCGCCGCCGTGATGAGCACGGTATCGATCGTGTAGCTCGCCCAGCGCAGCGGCCACGCCATGGTCCAGCGGGCGCCGAGGTAGCCGGCGAGACCTCGCAGGAACAGCAGGCAACCGCTCAGTATCACGGCGCACACATGTACCCACTTGATGTCGACGTAGAACTGCGCCAACGACGGCCTCCATGCGACGAATGTTGCGTTGCGGGCTGCGCTCGATCCCTGATCGGGGTCAAGCACGCAGCCGTTGCGCCTGCGAGTTGTACGTACCCGGAATCAGTCGCGCAGGATGCTGCGTGCGAGCTCGTCGAGCGCGCCGTAGTCTAGGATCTCGATGTCGCGCCGGTCGACTCGGATCAGCCCCTCGTCCTGGAAGCGGCGGAATACCCGGCTCACGCTCTCGGCGGCGAGGCGCAGGTAATTGGCGATGTCGGTGCGCGACATCGTGAGGACGAACCGGTTGGGCGAGAAGCCGCGCGCCGCGTAGCGGCGGGACAGCGAAATGAGGAATGCCGCCATGCGCTCGTCGGCGGTGTAGTTGCCGGCGAGCAGCGCCGCCTTGCCGATATCCTGGCTCAGCAGCCGGAAGAGCTGCTGCTGCACGCCCGGCATGCGCGTGGCGAGCGCCGCCATCGACGGAAACGAGAAGCGGCACAGGACCACCGCATCGAGCGCCACGGCATTGCAGGGGTAGCGCGCCTGGGAGATGGCGCTGAGGCCGATCATTTCGCCCGGCAGGTAGAAGCCCTGGACCTGCTCGCGGCCGTTCGGGTCGGTCACATAAGTCTTGACCGTGCCGGATCGCACGGCCGCGATCGCGTTGAAGGGGTCGCCCTCGCGGAAGATGTGTTCGCCCTCGCGAAACGGCCCGATGTGCTCGACGAGCACGTGCAGTTCGCGAAGCTGCGACTTGTCATAGCCGCTCTCGAGGCAGGCGGCCGAGAAGGCGCAGGTACTGCAGAAGGTGAATTCGTCGCCGTCGTCGGCTATGGGGGTGGGCGTGCGCCCGTTCGGTCGAAGCACGCCGCCATGATACGCAGGGCGAGATGGCCTTGCGAGGTGGCCGCGAGGCGGCCCGGCGTCGAGGCGATGAGCCCGCCGAACGAGCCGTGCAGTCGCTCGAGTTCCTGCGAGAAATACTGATGGAAATCGACGCCGTAGCGGCGCTCGATCGCGTCGATCGACACGGCGCCGGTGCGGAGCAGCTCGCCGATCACGTCCATGCGCAGCTGCTCGTCGGCGTCGAGCACGTGGCCGCGCCACACGGGCAGACCTGCGGCGTCGAGCGCCTGCTGCCATCGTTCGGCATCGGGGAAATTCTGGGAAACCGCATCGTGAATGCGGCTCACCGCACCGATGCCGAGGCCGACCTGGTCGACCTGCACATCCGGCTGTCGCGGCGGTGCCGAGCCTGCAACGGCGGACAGGCGCAACGGCCCGGCCGCGTCGAGCCAGGGCAGGGCCCGGTGGTCGAGGCCGATGTCGCGATAGCCGCCTGCCGCGAGTACCGCGGCGAGCGGCTCGAGGTCCGACCACGCCGACTCGAATGTGGCGGCCTCCGGGAACATGAAGGTCACCGCATCGGGGCGCAAGTCGACGACGGCCTCGGCTGCCCGGTGATCGGCAATCGGCGCATCGACGGCGATCGTGTGCATGCCTTCGCGCCGCGCGAGCTCGATCGCCCGGCCCGTGTCGGGGCCCGCACCGCCTTCCGCGAGCCTCACGTGCTCGAAGCCGAGCGACGCGCAGGCCGCCAGATCGCCGCGCCGCAAGGCGCGGGCCGACACGCCGACGACGAAGCGGCGGCGTGCCTGCGGGCCGAAATGAAAATGCCGATCGAGACTGCGCGCCAGGACCTCGAGATCGCGGGCCGCGACAATCCCGGTTCCGGTGGCGTCGACGTGCAGGCTCGTCGCGTCCCGATCCCGGTCGAAGAGCCGCGCGACGAGCTCGATTTCGCGCATCAACCGCTCGGGGTGGCCTTCGGGCGGCATGTGCAGCAGGATCGCGAGCGGTCGCGGGATCAGGTCGGCATTGCTGCGCGCCGCCTCGTGCCGGTAGGCCGCCTCGTCGAATGCGGCCGACCATCGTGCCGGCAGCAATCCCGCAATGCCCGGCGCAGTCGGCCGGCGCAGCGGATCGATCGGCGGGCTGCCTTTGGCGAGGGTTGCGCTCATGGCCCATGCTGCCCGCAGGGCGCGCGATGCGCATTGACATGGATCAGGCCGGGGTGGTGACCACACCGATCAGCACGGCCACCCAGTGCAGTGCGGCAGCGGCGATCACGAAGCCATGCCAGATCGCACGCCTGAATGGCATGCGCTTCGACACATAGACGGGCACCCCGAGCGAGTAGACGAGGCCGCCGGCCGCGATCAGCCACATCGCGGCGCGCGGCACGCCCTCGATCAACGGCACGAGTGCAACGAGTGCGATCCAGCCGAGCGCGAGGTATCCCGCGACCGACCAGGCACGGGGCAGCTGCGGAAAGGCGAGCTTCGCGACGATGCCGGCCGCCGCGATGACCCAGACGGCTGTCGTCATGCCGATGGCCCATGCGCCCTGCAGGCACTGCGTGGTGAAAGGCGTGTACGAGGAGGCGATCATCAGGTAGATCGCCGCGTGGTCGACACGCCGCAACGTGCGCTGCCGCGCGGGCGTGCGCGTGAGGTTGTAGGCGATCGAACAGGCGAACGTCGCGACCAGGCCGAGCCCGTAGATGGCCACGGCGGCGATGCGTCCCGCCTGTTCGCTGTACAGCGCGAGCGACAGCAGGTAGAGCGCGCCCACACCGGCGAGGGCGATGCCGAAGATGTGGACCCACTTGTCCGCGAGACGTTCGGCGGCTGAGCGGTAGTGGGGCGCGTGCCCGGCGGACAGGGCAGCCGGCATCGTCAGGTCTTCGGCTTGATGATCAGCACGTCACACGGCAGGCGATCGAGCATGTGTTCGGCCGTGCTGCCTATGAACAGGCGACGCAGTGCGGAGCGCGACACGGCACCCATCACGACGATCTGCACGCGGGCGCGACGCACGGTGGCGACGAGCTGCGTGGGCACATCGCCCATGCGCAGGTGGCGGCGCGCGGCGGGAATGCCGCTGCGCGCGACGAGCGCATCGAACGTGCGCCTCACGTTCTCGCCGTGCACGGCCTCGGCGTCGGGCGGCAGCGTGAGCGCGACGGGTTGGCCCATCGCACCGGGCATCGCTGCGACGAGCGGCAGGTAGGCGTGAAATGCATGTGCCTTGCCGCCGAGCCAATGCGCGAACGCGGTTGCGGATTCGAGCAATCGCGGGTCGAGCTGGGCGGGCTTCGCGCGGGCATGGAACGGATCGACGGACGCGAGCACGGCGGGGGCGCGCCAGCGACGCGGCGCCTTCACGAGAAGCAGCGGGCAGGGCGCGTGACGGATCAGCTCCCAATCGGTATTGCGCAGCCACAGGCGCTCGCCCCGACGGTGCGAGGCGGTCGCTGCAATGATGAGGTCGGCGCGGATGAGGCTGGCGCGGCGCACGATGGCGTCGTGCACCGGCGCGTCGATGGCGAGGCACGTGCGCACGTCGAGCCCTGCGAACACCTTGCGCGATCCGAGGCGTTCCATGCGCGCCTGCGCGGCGCCGACCTGCTGCGCATTGGCGGGATGGATCGCGTGGCACAGTTCGAGGTGCGCGCCGACTGCATTCGCCAGCTGCGCAGCCTTGCGCAGTTGCGCGGGGGGCACGTGCCACGGATCACCGATCGCGACCAGGATGCGGCGGATTTTCCAGCTCATGGCGGCAGTGTACACGCGCGCCGCGCGTCAGAGCGTCACCGTTTCGCGTGGCGTGGGCAACACCGGCGTGCGCTGGAAGCGTCGATCGATCGCCTCGGCGAGCGCGAGCGCGGAGGTGTTCTCCCCGTGCACGAGATAAATCTGCGCGGGCGGGCGCTTGAAGTGGCCAACCCAGTCGAGGAGCGCGGTGCGATCCGCGTGCGCCGAGAAGCCGCCGAGGGTCACGATCCGGGCGCGCACCGGGATCTCCTCGCCGGCAATGCGCACGAGCGGTGCGCCATCGACGAGGCGCCGGCCGAGCGTCCCGGCGGCCTGGAAGCCGATGAAGAGCACAGTTGTGCGCGGATCGGGCAGCCGTTGCCGCAGGTGATGGCGAATGCGCCCGCCGTCGCACATGCCGCTCGCGGCGATGATGATGGCGCCCCCCTCGAGCGCATTGAGCGCCTTCGACTCGTCCACGGTCTCGGTGAACTTGAGCACGGGCCTGTGGTCGCGCGGCGCGGGCTCGCGCGCCAGCCTGCGTGCCTCCTCGTCGAAGAGATCGAAGTGCCGGGCGGTGATCGCGGTGACTTCGGCGGCGAGCGGCGAATCGACGAACACCTGCAGGTCGCGCAGGCGCCGCTCGCGGCTCAAGCGGTTCAGGAAGTAGAGGAACTCCTGCGTGCGGCCGACCGCGAATGCGGGCACGAGCACCATGCCGTTTCCTACGCGCCGCGCGCCCTCGAGGGCCGCGACCAGTTCATCGAGAGTGTCCGGCAGCGGCCGATGGTCGCGATCGCCATAGGTGGACTCGAGCAGCAGCACATCGGCGTCGGCGATCGGCGTGGGGTCGCGCACGATCGGGCGACCGGGCTGGCCGAGATCGCCGCTGCACACGACCTTGCGCGCCTTGCTGCCGTCATCGAGCCACAGCTCGACGATGGCGGAGCCGAGGATGTGGCCTGCATCCTGCAGGCGCAGCTTCACGCCGGGCGCGGGCTCGATCACCTTGCCGTAGGCCACCTCGCGGGCGAGCGGCAGCGTGCGCTCCACATCCGCGAGCGAGTAGGGCGCCACATAGTCGCCGCCGCGTCGCGCGGCGCGCTCGGCCTCGATCCGCTGGATATGCGCGCTGTCGCGGAGCATCACGCCGATCAGCTCGCGCGTCGCGGCTGTCATGTAGATCGGGCCCGCAAATCCCTGCGCCGCGAGCCGTGGCAGGAGCCCGCTGTGGTCGAGGTGGGCGTGCGTCAGCACGACGAAGTCGAGCTGCGCGGGGTCGAACGCGAACGGCGCGACATTCTCCGCGCGCGTGGCGCGGCCGCCCTGGAAAAGCCCGCAATCGACGAGGAAGCGGCTGCGGCCGACCTCGAACCCGAAGCAGGAGCCCGTCACCTGGCGGGCAGCTCCGTGGAAGGTCAGCCGCATCGAGCCTCCGTCACGCGATCGGTTTCACCACGCCGAAGAATGCCACGGTGGCGATGCCGATCCAGTAGAAATACGCGAGCACGCGGGCGAGCGAGATTTCGCGACCGAGCTGCGCCTCGACGGCCGCGCGCGAGGCACCGGTGTCGAGGCTGCGAAACAGCGTGACCCAGTGGCGCATCACGACCCGCAGCACGAGGCCGATGATCAGCAGCAGCGCGTACAGCGTGACCTTGAACGCGTACCAGCGCGCGCCGAACGGCCCGTCGCCGAAGAGGCTCATGAGCCCCGGCACGAGCAGCGCGGGGATCAGGAAGTAGCGCAGCGCCTCGTCGATCCGCGTGAGCTTGATACCAAGATCGCTCTGGTGCGTGAAGAACGCCGCGAGCGTCAGGCACAGCCACGCCCCGAAGAAAATCCACGTGCCGGTGATCCAGGGCCCCCCGAGCGGCTGCACGCCGAGGTCGTAGCCCATGTGCAGCCCGAGCGGCAGCAGGAGGATGATGCCGAGCCGCGCGAGGATGTCGATGCGAAACGCCGTGTCCATGTGGCGCCGGCGTTCCTCGAGCGTCAGGTTCATGTTGGTGACGTATCGGGAGGTGTTGAAAACGCCCCATTCGCCGCCGAGCCAGTACACCATCGCGAGCACGTGCAGCCAGCGCAGTACCCCGTGAGTCGTGACGTAGAATTCCATGGCCTCACCCGCCTGTGAAAAGACCGCGAATCATGGGCGCGCGTTTCGGCGCGGGACAAGTGTAAATATGCGTATCCGGCGCGGTTCCGGCGCCGCTTAAGCGCCGCTGTACGCACATAAACGTACTCTGTTTGTAGTGCGGTCGGCACCGCCCGATGCTGGGCGCCATGAACATCGAACTCCGCCATGTCCTGCCGGGTGCGGGGAAGCCGCTCGCCTACACGTTCGGCCCGCCACCCGGTGAGCCCGAGATTTCGGCCGAGTTCGAGATGCGCACGGTCGAGGTGCGGGACCTCAGGCCCATCGCCGATCGACTGTCGCTCGATCGTGAAGGGTTCCAGTTCGTCGAAGGGCCTACCCGGGTGGGCGATTTCGATGACGGTGAGCGGGTGCGCCGGACCGGCTATCCCGAGGTGGCTGAACTGCTCCGGCAGGTCACCGGCGCCGCGCGCGTGCTCGTGTTCGACCACACCGTGCGCCGCAGCGATCCGGCCGCCCCACGCCGGCCGGTGTACAACGCGCATGTCGATTTCACGGCCGAGTCAGGACCGCGCCGCGTGCGCGAGCTGCTGCGCGGCGACCCGGCGGAGCTGATGCGACGGCGTCACGCCATCGTCAATGTGTGGCGGCCGATCGTCGGGCCGTTGCACGATGCGCCGCTGGCGCTCGCCGATGCCACGTCCATCGCGCCCGGCGATCTCGTGCCGACCGACCTCGTCTACGCCGATCGCGTCGGCGAATACTATTTGCTCAAGTACAACCCGTCGCATCGCTGGTACTACGCGCCGGCGATGCAGGCGCGCGAAGCGCTGCTTCTCAAGAACTACGACAGCGCCACGGACGGTCCGGCACGCTTTTCTCCGCATGCGGCCTTCGACGAGCCCGGTCGGCCCGCCGATGCGCCCGCGCGCGCGAGCATCGAGTTTCGGGCGGTCGTCTTCCACTGATTCGTCGGCTGCGTCGCGCTCATCGCATCGCGAACAGCTCCTGGTGAAACCGCTGCGCGATAGGCAGCCCCTGTGCCGCAAAATCCTTGCGCAGCGCGGCGCCAAAAGCCACCGGACCGCAGAACCAGATGCTCGCGTCGCGCCATTCCGGCACGGCGGCGCGTATGCGCTCACCGGTCAGCAGGCCGTCACGCGCATCGACCAGAACGTGAAGGCGGATGTTTGCTGCCGCCGCGTCGGCCTCGAGTCGATCGATCGCCGCCTGATCGAAGTCGGCGGTCGTGTGAAACAGGTCGATCGCGGGGGCGGACTGGTCCGGATGGGCGTGGCGCTCGCGCGCGAGATGCTTCATTCCCGCGATGAACGGCGTGATGCCGATGCCGCCCCCGATCCAGATCTGCCGGGGCTGGCCGTTGTCGAAGTCGAAGCAGCCGTACGGGCCCTCGATCTTCACGTCCTGCCCGATCCGCAGCGTCCTGCGCAGCATGCCGGTGTGGTCGCCCAGTTCCTTGGTGACAAACGTGATGCGTGGATGCTGCGCGTCCCATGCCGAGGCGATGGTATAGGGATGCGCACCTTCGGCTGCGCTGGACGTCGCGAATGCGAACTGCCCGGGGCGATGGCCGGGCCAGCCCGGCGACATTTCGATCTCGGTCTCGAGCGCCCGCACACCCGGATAGAAGTGCAGCGAAGCAATCCGGCCCTGCACCTGCCGATCGGAACCCACACGGCGCAGCAGCACGATCACCGCGGCATAGCTGCCGGCGGCGAACAGTACGGCCATCGTGACGCCGAGCGGTGAGGGCCAGTAGCTGAACTGCACGAGCACCACGGCATGGAACACGAGTACCAGATAGGCGACGGCCAGCAGGCGATGGGTCTTGAAGAAGAGCCGGTAGGGAAAGCGATTGATGAGTGCGAGCGCGAGCAGCAGCACTGCGGCATAGAACGCCCACTCTCCGAGTCCCTCGGCGGGCTCGCGAAGACCCGCGAGATATTGTGCGACGGCATTGTCGCCGGCGTGTCGCGCACCGCGCGCGGGGCGTTCGAGCCAGCCCGCGCGGACGGCCCATTTCGGCCCCTGGCTCCACAACCAATGGAGCACTGCCACGACGAGAGCGGCGATACCGAGCCATTTGTGCAGGCGATACATCTTGTCGAGGCCGCCAAGCCGGCGCTCGGGCCCGCGAGGGCGTAGCGCGAGGACCATCGCGACACTCATCGCGCCCATGGCGATGAGGCCGCTGTACTGCACCAAAGCCCGGCGCAGCGGGAAGAAGCCCTCCGACCGAAACACGGTCGGCTCGAGGGCGAGCCACAATATGCTCAGCAGCAGGAAGAAGCCCCAGAATGCACGTTTGATGTTCTGCATGGCCGCTCAGGTCTCCGCTGGTCGCAATGTCGCCGCGAGGCCGCCGAGTGTGGACTCGCCGAGCTCGAGGTGTCATCTGTCGCTTCGAAAGGGCGCGGCTTCGCATCGAGCATGCGCAACTCGTAGAGCCGGCGGCCCAGCTGATCACTGCACTCGTCGCGCGCTTCCGGCACCGCGAGAACCTGATCGCCGCCATGGTGACGGGACGCAAGCGCGCCGACTGAGTTGAGATCCCTGCGGACGTGCCCGCCCGACGACTGGCTACCGCGTCGGGCGGGCGTTGGCGACACCCGCGATGCGCCATGTGCCGCCCTCGAGCTTCAGGATGTAGCTCTCGGCGAATTCGAGGACCGTACGGCTGCCGTCGCGCGCCTCGCTCGTCGTGCGCAGGCGCGCCCACACGGTCGCCAGATCACCCTCGACGTGCGCGGTCGCATCGACGACTTCGCGCAGATAGCGCCGGTTCGCGGCGTAGAGCACCGGTGCGACCGTGCGCCATTGCACGGCGAGATCGCTCGTGAGCGGTTCGGCGCCGCCCGGTGGCGTGCTGAAGCGATGCGCCGATCCGAAGTTGAACTTCACCGCGCCGGGGGCGAGGGTCGAGAGCGCCTTGTCGAGCTCCCGACCCGAAATCGCCGCGTTGAATGCGCGAACGACGGCGACGGGCGTCGCAGCCGGCACGGCGGCGGCGGCTGCGGCGGATGCCGCGGGCCGCGCCGGTGGCGTCGGCGTGGCCGCCAATGCGGTGAGCGTGAGCAGCAGGCTGGCCGGCAGTGCAAAACGTTTCAGCATGATCGTGTCTCCCTGATCGCACGATTCTGCACGGGACGTGCAAGGCGCCGCTACGGGATTTCACGGGGTATTGATTCCGCTCGGCTGCGACGGTAACCTCCGCGCCCCGTAGCCGGGCGCCCGCAGTGGGGCGCCCGTTTTGCTTTGTGGGGTGCGCAGTGATCGAAACTCCGTACTACCTCGTCGACGAGGCCAGGCTGGTCGGCAATCTCGAGAAGATTGCCCGCGTGCGCGAGCGCTCGGGCGCGAAAGCGCTGCTCGCGCTCAAGTGCTTCGCGACCTGGTCCGTGTTTGACCTGATGCGCCGCTACATGGACGGGACCACGTCGTCGTCGCTCTACGAGGTGCGCCTCGGGCGCGAGAAGTTCGGCGGCGAGACGCATGCGTACAGCGTCGCCTACGCCGACGGCGAGATCGATGCCGTGGTCGCGCACGCGGACAAGATCATTTTCAATTCGATCGGCCAGCTCGAACGCTACGCCGCGCGCTCGGCGCGCCTGCCGCGCGGGTTGCGCCTGAACCCGCTCGTCAGCAGTTCCGCATTCGATCTCGCCGATCCGGCGCGCCCGCACAGCCGCCTCGGCGAGTCCGACCCCGGGCGCGTGCGCGCGGCGCTGCCGCAGCTCACAGGCTTCATGATCCACAACAACTGCGAGAACGCCGACTTCGAACGTTTCGACCGGCTGTTGACGGCGGCCGAAGCGCGCTTCGGCGAGCTCTTTACGCAGGTCGAGTGGATCAGCCTCGGCGGTGGCATCCACTTCACCGGTGCGGACTATCCCCTCGACCGGTTCTGCGATCGCCTGCGCGCCTTCGGCGAGCGCTACGGCGTGCAGGTCTATCTCGAGCCCGGGGAGGCGGCGGTCAGCGGCAGCACGACCCTCGAGGTGAGCGTGCTCGACACCTTCGAGCGCGGCAAGCGCATCGCGATCGTCGACAGCTCGGTCGAGGCGCACATGCTCGACCTCCTGATCTACCGGGAACGCGCATCGCTCGCGCCGGACAGCGGGCCGCACCGCTACCTCGTGTGCGGGCGCTCCTGCCTCGCCGGCGACGTCTTCGGGGAGTTCGCGTTCGAGCGCGAGCTTGCGGTCGGCGATCGCCTGTCGATCCTGAACGCCGGCGGCTATACCATGGTCAAGAAGAACTGGTTCAACGGCGTGCGCATGCCGGCGATCTGCGTGCGGGCGGCCGACGGCACCGAGCGCGTGCAGCGCGCGTTCGACTATCACGACTTCCTCGCGAGCCTTTCCTGAGAGGTACACACGGAAAATGAAGCGGAACGTCCTGATCATCGGCGCCGGCGGCGTCGCGCGGGTGGTCGCGCACAAGTGCGCGCAGAACAATGCCGTGCTCGGGGACATACACATCGCGTCGCGTACCGTGGCGAAGGCGCGCGACATCGTCGCCTCGGTGCGCGAGCGCAGCAGCCTGCGCGCGCCGGGGGCGCTCGAGCCGCACGCGCTCGATGCGCTCGACATCGCGGCGACGAGCGCGCTGATCCGCAAGGTCGGCGCCGGCATCGTCATCAATGTCGGCGCGAGCTTCGTCAATATGTCGGTCCTGTCGGCCTGCATCGCGACGGGCGCGGCGTACATCGACACGGCGATCCACGAGGATCCGCTCAAGATCTGCGAGACGCCGCCGTGGTACGGCAACTATGAATGGCGCCGCAGCGCCGAGTGCGAACAGGCGAGTGTGACGGCGGTGCTCGGCGCCGGCTTCGATCCGGGCGTCGTGAACGCCTACGCGGCCCTCGCCCGCGACGAGTACTTCGACCGCATCGATTCGATCGACATCATCGACATCAATGCGGGCACGCACGGTCGCTGGTTCGCGACCAATTTCGATCCCGAGATCAACTTCCGCGAATTCACTGGCCGGGTGTGGTCCTGGCAGGGCCGTCAGTGGGTGCAGAACGCGATGTTCGAGGTAGGTCGCGTGTGGGACCTGCCGGTCGTCGGCAAGAGCCAGGCCTACCTCACCGGCCACGACGAAATCCATTCGCTGTCGAAGCATCTCGACGTGCCGAACATCCGCTTCTGGATGGGATTCGGCGAGCGCTACATCACCGTGTTCACGGTGCTGAAGAACCTCGGCCTGCTGTCGGAGCAGCCTGTCACGACCGCGGAGGGCCAGACGGTGGTGCCGCTGAAAGTCGTCAAGGCCGTGCTGCCCGACCCCTCGTCGCTCGCGCCCGACTACACGGGCAAGACCTGCATAGGGGATCTCGTGAAGGGCGAGAAGGGCGGGGAGGCGCGCGAGGTGTTCATCTACAACGTGTCGGACCACGCGGCGTGCTACCGCGAGGTCGGCAGCCAGGCGATCTCCTACACGGCGGGCGTGCCGGCCGTCGCCGCGGCGATGCTGATTGCGGACGGCACGTGGGATGTGAAGCGCATGGCCAACGTCGAGGAACTGCCGCCGCGGCCGTTCCTCGGGCTGCTCGGCGAACTCGGATTGCCGACGCGTATCAGGGATGAAGCGGGCGACCGCGCGCTGACCTTCGACTGACGGCCCGCGGCGGCGGTCGCAGTCACCGTCGCACGCCGCTCAGGCGAGCCGTTCGAAGCGCGCCTGGAAGAAGCGGAGATAGCGCGGCTCGTGGATCATGCGCAGCCCGACCGCGCGCTCCCTCGCATCGAACACCGCCGCCGCCGATTCGGCCACGATGTCCATGTGCGCCTGCGTGTAGACGCGGCGCGGAATCGTCAGGCGCACGAGCTCGAGGGCGGGGTGGTGGTGCTCGCCGGTTTCTTTCGAGCGTCCCGCGGACACGATGCCGCGCTCCATCGCGCGTATGCCGGCGTCCTCGTAGAGATAGGCCGCGAGTGCCTGCGCCGGGAATGCCTCCTGCGCCAGGTGCGGGTAGAAGGCCTTCGCATCGAGGTACACCGCGTGGCCGCCGATCGGCCGCACGATCGGCACGCCCATCTCGATCAGCGCGTGGCCGAGATATTCGACCTGGCCGATGCGCGCCTTGATGTGTTCGTCGTCCACCGATTCCACGATGCCGCGCGCCATCGCCTCCATGTCGCGCCCGGCCATGCCGCCGTAGGTGTGCAGCCCCTCGTAGAGCACGACGAGGTTGCTCGCCTCCTCGTAAAGACCCGTCTCGTTCACCGCGAGCCAGCCGCCGATGTTGACGAGCGCGTCCTTCTTGCCGCTCATCGTGCAGGCGTCGGAGTACGAGCACAGCTCGCGGAGGAGCTCCGCGACCTTGCGGTCGTGATGGCCGGCCTCCCGCTGCTGGATGAAGTAGGCATTCTCGACTGCGCGCGTGGCGTCGAGCACGATCCGGATGCCGTGCCGCTGCGTGAGTTCGCGTACGGCGCGCAGGTTCGCCATCGAGACGGGCTGGCCGCCGGCCATGTTGACCGTGACGGCGACGCACACATAGGGAATGCGCTGGGCACCGACCCTCGCGATCAGCGCCTCGAGGGCGGCGAGGTCGACATTGCCCTTGAACGGGTGCTCGCTCGCCGGATCGTGCGCCTCGGGGATCACGACGTCTACGAAGGTGCCGCCGGCGAGTTCCTGGTGCGCGCGCGTCGTCGTGAAGTACATGTTGCCCGGCACGTAGTCGCCCGGCTCGACGAGGATCGTCGACAGCAGGTGCTCCGCGCCCCGCCCCTGGTGCGTCGGCACCACGTGGCGGTAGCCGTAGTACTGCTGCACCGTCTCTTCCAGGTGGTAGAAGTTGCGGCTGCCGGCGTACGCCTCGTCACCCAGCATCATGCCCGCCCACTGCCAGTCGCTCATCGCGCTCGTGCCGCTGTCGGTGAGGAGGTCGATGTACACGTCCTCGGACTTCAGCAGGAACGTGTTGTAGCCCGCCGCGGCGAGTGCGCACATGCGGTCTTCCGGCGTTGTCATCCGGATCGGCTCGACGACCTTCACCTTCCACGGTTCCGCCCAGGAGCGGCGGGCAGGGCGCGGGCGGGAGTGAACGGCGGGCGTGTTCATGGATCGGCTCCTTCACGGCATCGACGCAAGGCTAGGCCGCCTGGAGATTCGAAGAAAGCGTATGATTTCGCCAAACAGCATCAATGAAATGGAACGTCATGCGCCTCGACCTCGATGCCATGGAAGCACTCGACGCCGTCGTGCGATGTGGCGGGCTCGCGCGCGCCGCTGCCGAATTGCACAAGGTGCCCTCGGCCGTGAGTTACCAGCTGCGCAGGCTCGAGCAGCAGTTGCGCGTGCCGCTGCTCGATCGCGCGGGCTATCGCGTCCGGCTGACGCCGGTGGGCGAGGCGGTGCTCGCGCAGGGCCGGCGCCTGCTGGCGCAGGCGCGCCAGGTCGAGTCGCTGGCGCGCGAGTTCGCCGACGCCTGGGAGCCGCGTCTGCTGGTGATCGTCGACGGCATCCTGCCCGTCAAGCCCGCACTGGCCGCCTTCAAGACACTCGCCGACGAAGGCGCGCCGACACGCTTTCAGCTGAAGGTCGAGTTCCAGCGCGGCGTGCAGTTCTGCTTCGAGCGCGACGACGCCGATTTCATGGTCGTCAAGGATTACGAGGCAAGGCCGTATCTCGCCGCCGAGGAACTGCCCCCGGTCGAGTGCGTGCTGTGCGTCGGGCCGCGCCATCCGCTCGCCGCGCGCCGGGCCGTGAGCCTCGACGACCTGCAGGATCACGTGGAGCTCTCGGTGCAGGATTCGAGCGGCCGGCAGGACGACCCGCACGGCTTTGGCGGTGAGCGCGTCTTCTATCTCTCGGGTTTCGACGCGAAGAAGGAGGCGCTGCTGATGGGCGCGGGCTTCGGCTGGATGCCGCTCGCGCTGGTGCGCGCCGACCTGCGCGCGCGGCGCCTGCGCGAACTGCGCTACACGGGCGGCTCGCGCTACCGTTTCACGCCGCGCCTCGTGCATCGCCTCGACCGGCCACCGGGGCGGGCAGGGCGGCGGCTCGCGCAATTGCTGCGCGTGGCGTCGTCGCGGTGACGCGGGTATCCGGGTCGAATGTCGACATCGACTGCAGTGAACCAAAATTGAAGCCGGCGTTCGGCGCTGACGTGTCCGCGATTTGTTCTCGGTGCGGATTCAGGGCGAGGGAGGCGTTGCCAGCCTCGATCTGTGCTTCATTGTCCAACCTGCTGGAGCGCCTCGCGCAGGATCCCCACAATCTTGTTGAGATCGGCGACGGGTAATTGCCCTGGCGCCGAACGCCCTACGCCCGCGGCGAATGTGACGGAGGAACCGAACATCCATCCGGCCGCCCGCGTCAGTACGCCCAGCGGTCCCATGGACATGCTGATGAGCGGTAAATCGAGTTCAGTGTGCGCGCGTAGCGTTGCGTCGAGCAGTGCCAGGACATCGGCTGGAGTTTGCGGCATTACCGCAACCTTCGCCACGTCGCCGCCGAGTTCCTGCGCGCGGACAAATTTCCTGAAGAGCGCGTCAGTATCAGGTGTCGATGTGAAGTCATGAAAGGAAAGAATCAGCAGCGTTTCGCTCCCTCGTGCGGCAGTTCGGACAATGTCGATGCAGTGAGGCTCTGTGGACATCTCGGTGTCCACAAGTCCCATCGAGCCCGTGCTGCAGACGTCCGCGCACAACCGGGATACCTGTTCGACTGTCAGCGGGATGGGCTGGCCGCCTTCCGCTGCGGAACGAATCGTGAATATCAATGGAACTCCGCTTGCGGTCGTTGCCAGTTCGCGTGCCAGGCCGAGAACCGCCCGACTGTCCCCGATCTCGGAAAAGAAATCTGCGCGCCATTCGATCAGGTCGGCGCCCGCACTGATAACCGACTCGAGTTCAGCGCGTATCGCATCCGCCGTGCGCCCCACGAGCGGGATGCAAACCAGTGGCCCTTCGTCGTCTCCGAATGCCTTGCCGCGAACCAGAATGCGCTTGCTCATCGCCATGGAGGATCTTCCCAACGCCGTCGTAACAGACCTGCCAATGATCGCAGACTACAGCATCTTTTGGCTCGTTTGAGCCTGCCTGTCGGTCAAATCGGCAGCCACGGGAGTGTCTTTACGGTGATGAACGAATTGGCAGTGGTCGCCAGATGGGCCGCAGAGGCCATGCGCTCGGACTCCACAGTGCTGTACGAGAACCGGGTACATGGCCACGATTGGCATGGCGGTCATCACGATCGCGGTAGTGTTCAACCGCGTGTTTACTCAGCAGTCACGAATATAGGCGACAGAAGGCGCCAGGAAGAATGAGCGCAGCAGTTTTCGATCGTCACGGACAGCAGCGAGTTGTGCGTCGATGCGGTCACGCAACTGCTCGCCCTTGTGCAACGGACGGCGCGCAGCGCCGGTGCGTTTGACGTGGCTCCACACCAATTCGTCCGGGTTCAAGTCGGGGGCGTAGCCGGGGAGGTAATGCAGACTCAACCGGCGATCGTTCGAAGCGGCGTAGTCGCGCACGATGGCGCGCTTGTGCGCCGGCAGACCGTCGAGCACCAGGAACACGGGCTTCTTGCGCCGGTGCATCAACCGGCGCAGCAGCTCGACGAACAACTCGCCGTTCAAGCCACCGGTGTAGGTGCAGAACCAGAACTCACCCCGTGCACTGACCGCCAAGGCGGCCGACACCGACTGGCGTTGCCCGGGTCGGTGCACGACCGGGGTCTGACCGCGCAACCCCCAAGTCTTGCCATGGACCGTGTCGGCGCGAAAACCCGACTCGTCCCAGAACAGAATCTGTGCCCCTTGCCGTTTGGCCTGCCGCGCCAGCGCCGGGTAGGTCTCGCGTTGCCAGCGAGCAATCGCCTCTGGATCGCGCTGACAGGCTCGCTGCAGCGGCTTCTGCGGGGTCAACTCGAGCTTCGCGAGCAGCGCACCCACCGCCGTAACGCCCAACCGAACGCCAAGCTTGCGGCGGATCAGCAGCGCCACGATCGAGCGGGTCCACAGCCCAAAGTTCAACCCGTACTGGCGCGGATCGTGGCCGTTGACCCAGCAAAATACCTGCCGCTCCTGCCTCAGCGTCAGACTGCGCGGCCGACCCGTGCCGCGAGTCGAAACGAGCGCCCGCAAGCCGCGACCGCGGCCGCTGGCGGCCTGCATCCATTTGTAGATCGTCGTGCGGCAGAACCCGTACGCAGCGATCACCTCGGCCGGTTTCTCGCCTTCACGCACCCGTCGGATCGCCATCTTGCGAATCTGCTCGAGCGTCGCGTGATCGAGCGTGCGACCGTCAATCTTCATGTCCACTTCGGCCACCGCTACCTCATCCGGTTCCCTCATCGTAGGCTAAATTATCGACTGGTGAGGATCGTGTCCCGCGACGTGGTGTATGAGTCGTGAGATCTGGAGTGGTTGGACTCCTGCTCAGTTGACGATGGCCGACAACCGAGCGGGCTGATTGTCGACGAGGGTTCGCAGCGGTTCAAGCGACAT
>JABAQU010000032.1 GCA_019187185.1 Steroidobacteraceae bacterium
GTCGCCGGAATGACCCGCTGTGCCTCGCGCAAGGTGCGCCTCGACGAAGGCGCGCTTGTGCCCGTCGGACTGATAGAGGAAGTCCCGCCGCGCGTCACTTACACTGAGCGCGCCGGCGATAGACTCGGCACACTCGCCGATGCGCTGGACGCTCTGCGCGGCGGCGAAACCATTCGCATAGATATCACCGGCGGGCAATACGTTCGCCTTGTCGAAATGATCGGGGGCGTGGAATGAGACTGACTGAGGAAGAGTACAAGCGCTTGACCGCGCGCAATCCAGATATACGCGTGTATGAGACTGTGCGCATGGTGCACAAACCGGCGTCATTGCGCGCCGCGCCGACGGAGCATGACGAACAATGCGCCTTGTTTCAATGGCGCGATGCGCTGGTCGAGCAAGTCCCTGCGCTACGCACTATGTACGCCATACCGAACGGCGGCGCACGTAGCGCAGTGACCGGCGCAAGGTTGTGCGCCGAAGGGGTGCTTGCCGGTATCCCCGATATCTGCCTGCCTGTGCCGCGGCGCTTGGAAGACGGCGCGCTCTACGGCGCGCTCTACATCGAAATGAAACGCGCCGACCGGAGCAACGGGCCGACGCCATCGCAGGAGACTGTAATTGCACTCCTGCGCGAGAATGGTAATATGGCGGTAGTTTGCTACGGCTGTGCCGAGGCGATTCGAGCGATCGAAGCGTATCTGGGATTGAATGCAACTAGTGCGGGGGTGAACACATGCCACGATTCGGCGGCGTGCTGAAGTCACGGAAATTTTGGGCTTCGCTTATCGGCTTACTTGTCTCCGTCGGCGTCCTGAACTACTCCGACGCGCAACAGGCGGAACTTGCCAGCGCTGTACTGACGGTTGCGACGGCAATCGGATACGTGCTCAGCGTCGCAATCGAAGACGCCGGGCGCGCGCGCGGCGGTCAACTCGACTAGGGCGGCATGTGGAACAGGCGCTTGCGTCGCTCGAATCGTCCGGCGGATATGCAATCCTGCTGGGTATCGTGCTCATCGGGCTGTTTTACATCTCCCTGCGCTGGGTCGAGGATCAGTCGAAGCGAACGGTAGCGCGAGAGGAACAAATGCGCGCCGAATACGCTGCGCGCCTTGACTACGAACAGCGCGTCACGGGCGTATACCAGAGCATGGCAGACAGGATGATCACAGTTGTGCAGGGCAACACAGACGCGCTTGCGGGCGTGCTGGAGACAAACCGCTCCATCATCGAGGCGCTGCAGCGCCTCGAGCAGCATACCGTCAGTGTGTCCCCCGCCCCGCGCCGCCCTCACACACGGGAGAGCAACGAGTGACCGCCTTCGTCTGTGCCGAACCGCCAGAAGTCGGGCCGAAGTTTATGGCGGCCAGCCGCCTCGCCTTGCAGGTGTCGCGGCAGTGGACAGACCGCGAGCAATTGCGCGTGCGCTTCCTCTCCGGCACTCCTGAACTGCACCATTACGTCGCGCTGGCAGTGGACGGGCCGCACGGCTGGAACGCATGTTCGGCGATGCAATTCGTTTTCAGCGACGAAAAGGATTCCGAGATTCGCATTTCGTTTGATTCGGGATCGTCGTGGTCGCAGGTTGGAACGGATGCGCTATGGGTGCCGGTGAAGCAAGCGACCATGAATCTGGCAATCCGGCTTGAGGACGCCGGGGCGCATATCGACAGACCGATTCACCACGAGTTTGGGCACGCTCTCGGTTTTATCCACGGCCACCAGAATCCGTACTTGGGGCCGCTGGACGAACCGGCGGTCTACGCGTGGTATCGGAGTCGAGGCTATCCGGAGTGGTGGACGAAGGCGAATGTGCTGGAAAGGTTACCGCTCGACGACGTGAGTGCAATCGGCGGCGCGATACCGAGCGTCATGAACTATCACATTCCGCGCGATCTGTGGCTGGACGGCAAAGCGCCGGAGCCAAGCGACTACCCGACATACTGGGATGCATACGCCGCCGAAACTTGGTACGGTGCACCACCGGAGCGGTACACAAGTATTCTGTTTCCGATTGCGGGGCGGGGATAATGCACGAAAAATCCGGGGCCCATGTGACGCAAGTCGTATTGCGTCACTCTGCCGTGGATTGCGAGGAGTTAGCGACGCTGCATGAGCCAAGCGCCGACGGCAAGCACGGCAATCACGAGCAATGGCCCAACGTCTGACGTGACTGACCCAATGCACTCGCTGAAGGTGAAGCCAAGTGACAGGCAGGATTGCATAGGGGAATTGTAGCGCAAAGAAATGTCAAATATCTGGAGTGCAAATCAGAGAGTGCTGCAAGAGTGGTTGGCATTGCCTTCCGACTTGCGCGATCCGGCGACGCAATACGAACTCGCCGAGCGTTTGCACGTAAACGAAGCCACGTTGTCACGCTGGAAACGCGGCGAAGGATTCATGGACGAAGTGCGCTCGATTGCAAAGACATTCTTGCGCGATGACCTTCCAGAAATCTATGCGGCTATTGGTCGGAAGGCTCGTTCTGGTGACTATCAGATGGCTCGTCTTGCTCTAGAACTTGTTGGAGACTTGCAGACCCAGGGTACATCACCCGCGAATCAACACGTTCTCGTCGAGTATGTGAACGACTGGCGCGGTCAGTGATCTGCGCCGCGCCTTTCGTGAACGCTACCGCAGGAGTCCAGTCTGTATTGCGTAGCGATTCGAGATTAAGCGCGCCACGGTCGGCCATGACGTGATGATTCGGGCAAAGGGTGATTAGGTTGGAGAAGTCATTCGTGCCGCCATCGGCAACAGGCGTTATGTGATGAACTTGGACGTAGAACTCGAAACCGCAGATGACGCACTTGTGATTGTCTCGCAGCAGAACTTGCTCGCGGACAAATCGCCACTTGCCGCCCTTCCAATGTCCGTTGAGGTTCTTCTGCTTCGGGAAGTATGCGGCCAAGCAAAGGCGATTGCAGAAGTTCCGTTCTTTCACTTGGCTAGGGTACTTCCAGAGTTCCTTTCCACAATACGCGCATTGCACGGCGACTTTGTTTCTACCACGCGCAGAGGAAGTGAGCCCTTGCCACTTTCGATAGCACTCATCGCTGCCGCAAGTTTTCTGATCGTGGCTGGTCCAAGTCTCGAAGGAAGTTCCACAAATCGGGCAACACCGAGTCTCTTTGCCGCCTCGGTAATTCCCGTTGTGTCGGCCGCGATGCTGATGGAAGTTGATGTACCTCTTTTGCTGGCTTGGTTGCTTGTGGCGTGGAACTATCTCACCACAACCGCATGCGCAATAGATAACGTCCGGGCGATTATCTTCAATCCGTTTCGGCATGGCGAACCCCTTTCGATGGACATTATACCATGCTAGGACTTCGTAACGAAAAGGTGAGATTGCCGTATCCGCACCCTGGGCAACAGGAAGTGCGGCGCAACGCGAAACGGTTTAACTGGTTATCGGCAGGGCGACGCTGGCGAAAGACGACCCTTTGTATGGCAATCGCTGTAGAGGCGGCAATCGAGAAGAAGGGCACCTACATTTGGGGAGCGCCAACGTTCGATCAGGTGCGAATCGGATTCGACGAGACAAAGCGTGCTGTTGGGAACTATGCCGCATTCAACATTTCGCGCATGGTTGCAGAGTTTCCGAACGGCGGGCGCATCATCTATCGCTCACTTGACAATCCAGACAACGCACGCGGCTACACCGCGGATGGCGTCGTGATGGACGAAAGTGCATATGTAAAACAAGAAGCATGGTACGAAGTGCTGCGTCCGATGCTGATTGACACAGACGGCTGGGCGTGGCTTGTCGGTACTCCGAAGGGGCGCAACTGGTATTGGACAGAACATGCAAGGGCATTGGATAGAGCAGATTCAAACGCATGGCAGGTGCCAACACTGGGCGTCGAAATCGTCGGAAGCAGGCTCGAGCGGAAACCGCATCCGCTCGAAAATCCTGACGTTCCGTTTGTCGAGGTGGAACATCTTTTTCGCACGATGCCGGAACGCACCTTTCAACAAGAGATACTCGCACAGTTCATCGAATCCAGCGGGCAAGTCTTCCGGCGCGTGATGGAGGCCGCAACAGCGCCGCCCGATGCAGGCCCGCAGGCTGGGCACGAGTACATCATCGGTGTGGACTGGGCGCGGGATAACGATTGGACTGTGCTGACTGTGCTCGACACAACTGAGCGGGCAGTCGTGAGCATCGACCGTTTCAACCAGATCGATTACGTCGTCCAGTTAGGGCGGCTCAGTGGGGCAGTCGAGCGGTGGCGGCCCCTCGTGGTCATAGCCGAGTCTAACAGTATGGGCCAGCCGCTGATTGACATGCTGCGGCGCACAGATATCCCCGTGCGCCCGTTCAACACGACAAACGCGAGCAAGACCGCTGCAATCGACGCGCTGGCGCTGGCCTTCGAGCAGGGGGCGCTTCGCATTCCGCCCGATCCCGTGCTAATCTCCGAGTTACAGGCGTACGAGATGGAGCGGCTCCCGTCCGGCTTGATGCGGTATAGCGCGCCGGAAGGGATGCATGACGATTGTGTAATGAGTCTCGCCCTTGCGTGGTCTGCGGTTGGCACGGCGGCGGGGCACTTGCTATTGTGACGGCGGCGCGACCATGACAACTACGAAAACGCAATTTTTTGACGGCGCGAAGAGCATGTCGCTCGAATCGCTCTTGACGATGAACGAAGTCGGGTACTCATTCGGCGACGGGAAACAATTGACGCCGCAACGAGTCTATGGCGCTGTGCCGTTCCTGTACCGGTGCGTCGATGTCAGGGCGAACGCAATGGCGTCAATGCCGTGGACAATCTACCGTGGGCAGACCGAGATTGCGACCGACGATATCGACCAGATGCCCGCAGGCCTTGAGTTTTGCGCGAATCTTCCAGAGTACCTTTATCAAATCGAAGCGGCGCTGTGCCTATCTGCGCGCGCGTATCTTTTGAAACTTGCAAACACCGTCCGCGTCGTCGGGCTGAAATGGCTTGACCCTGCGACGATGGATCCGGTATGGACGCCGCAGGGGATCAGTGGTTTCCGGCGCACGTTGTCCGGCGGCGGCGTTTTTGCACTTCCGCCGGAACAGGTAGTCTACCTCTGGCTTAAAGGCACAAGCGAAGTGCAGCCGCGCCCCGCTCCGGCGGCGGCGGCACTTGCAGCGGCGGGCGTGCTGGCAAGCATCGACGATTTTTCCAGAGCGTTTTTCGAGCGCGGCGCAATCAAGGGGACGCTGCTCACCGTCGATGGAGTCCCGGCGCAAGCGGAGCGCGACCGCCTTAAGGCGTGGTGGGCGCGCGCTTTTGGGCGCGGCGGCAAGACGGCTTTTGCCGCGGAAGTTGTGGCCGCAGCGGTTAAGCCAGTCACAATCGGCGAAGGCGTTTCCGAACTTGGCAATTCGACGCTAACGGCGGAAAAGCGCGAGGACATCGCGACGGCGCTGGGCGTCCCGCACAGTATCGTATTGAGCAATGCGGCGAACTACGCAACAAGTGCGCAGGACGTCCAGAACTTTTACAATCAAACTGTCCAGCCGGCGGCGCGCTTGATCCAGCGCCAGATGAATGACCAATTGTTCGCGCCGATGGGGTTGCGTCTGGAATTCCGCCCGGAATCGTTGCAGGTCTATCAGGCGGACGAAAACCTGCGTGCAACGACCTTCAAAACGTACATCGAAGCCGGCTTACAGCATTCGCTTGTGGCGCAGATGCTCGACATCGACCTCCCGCAGGGGTATGACTACTCAGACATCGACGCTCCGGCGCAGGTTAAGACCGCCGCCGGGACGGACAAAGAGCGGCGCGCCGAGGAAGTGCGCTTCAGGAAATGGGCGGCGAAACGACGCGCGCCGGATGTCACGCGCTTCACCAGCGACGTATTGAGCGACGCGGATAAACTCGCATTGTTGGTAGAGGCGCAGTCCAGCGAAACGGGCGCGCCCTTTCCGCTGGACTGGGGTGGCTACCCGTGAGGAATACAAGGTCATGCGCTTGCGCCTCGACCCGGATGACGATGAGGCGGAGCAGAGAATCCGCGACGCGCTGGACAAGCGCAGCGAGCGGGAGATTGCCGGCGCGCTGAGCGAATGGCAGCAAAGTCTATTCGACCGGGGCGCAAGCGTAGCGGAAGTTCAGGCAGCGACGGCGAACTTACAGGCAACGCCGAAAGTCAAAGACGCATTGCAGCGGACATTGATTGACGCCGCCGATTTGGGGGTCAACGTGGCGATTGACCAGATGGGAAGTATCGGCTTCGACTACGCGCTTGCACATGCGCAGGCGCGGCAAGCGGCGACGGCGTACAGTTACGAGTTAATCCGCAACGTCGAGGATTCGACGCGCAGGGTTGTCAGCGAGGCGGTCGCGCGCTGGGTCGAAAACGGTGAACCGCTGGACAGGTTAATCGACGATCTTGAACCTACATTCGGGCGACGGCGCGCGCAGACAATCGCGCAGACCGAGACTACACGGGCCTATCAAATGGGCGCACGCGCGTCCTACCGCGAAGCCGGCGTAGTCGAATCCATCGAATGGCAGACTGCCGCCGACGAACTTGTATGCCCGATTTGCGGCCCGAAGCGTGGGCAACGGATGCCGCTCGATTCGACAGACGTCCCGCCCGCGCACCCCAATTGCCGTTGTTGGGTATTACCGGTAGTGGAGTAGTATCATGCCAGTGATGATTGCCGGCCTCACGGAACTTTATGCGACGCTCGACCGGCTTACTGCAATCGAGACGCTCCGGCGGCCCATGTACAAGAGCGTGCTACTCGTACAAGGCAAGATGCAGGTATACCCGCCCCCGCGCCCAAAGCAAAAGTACATCCGCACGGGCACACTGGGGCGGCGATGGACGCATGTTGTGCACGAGACGGCGACCGGCCTCGAGGGAGTGATCGGCAACAATACGCGCTACGCGCCGCGGGTGCAGGGGTTTGAAACTCAAGGCGCGCTCTTCCGGCGGCGCTGGCAAACAGACCGCGACACGCTCGAACAGAGTCTACCGCAGATTGTGGAGTTTTTTGAGACGTCAATCGACGATGCGCTTAGGCGGTGATAAATGGACGACATGCTAATCGCGTTCGGGAACGAGGTAAAGGCGTTGGGCGCTGGCAGGGTCGGCGGCTATCTGGTGCGTTTCGGCGACCAGACGGCTACCGACCTCGAAGGGGACTTTTTCACGGCGCAAACCGATTTCGACATCGAATTCCCCGCGCAAGCGACGGTCTACTACAATCACGGATTCGACCCCGTCCTTAAGCGACGCAAACTAGGGCGGGCAGACCTGCGCGCCGACGATGCCGGAATCTGGGTCGAAGCGCAACTTGCCATCCGCGACGAGTATGAGCAGGCAATCTACGCAATGGCCGAGGATGGCAAACTCGGGTGGTCGAGCGGGACAGCGCCGCACTTGGTGGAGCGGGAGGATGTCGGCGCGGCGAAAATGATCACGCGCTGGCCGCTGGGTCTGGACGCGTCGTTGACGCCAACGCCCGCCGAACCGCGCAACACGGTAGTAAGCATCAAATCGATATTTCAGGACGTCGAAGCCGAGGGCGTGGCAGGGGCGGAAGTGACGATTTCCGCGCCGCGCGAAGCGGACACGTCAACCGATATGGCAGACGATGCAGGACAACAGGAGACTAAGACCATGAGCGACGAAACTATTGTCACTCAGACTGAGCAACCCGCCGACATCGATGCGCTTGTCAATGCGAAGGTCGCGGAGGCAATCAATGCGAAGGTCGCGGAGGCAATCAAGGCGTTGGCGGCACAACCGCCGGTCAACGATGTGCCGATTGACGTCCCGCACTTCAACAAGTACGGGCGCGGCGATGATGCGACAAAGGGCTATCTGCACTACATCCGCACGGGCGACCTCGCGGGTCTCGGCGTCAAGGCATACAACAACACCGACATGAACATCGGCACGCCGGCAGATGGCGGGTATGCTGTCCCGACGGGACTTCACAACGAGATTATCGCCCGACGCGATGAACTTTCGCTTGTTCCCAAGCTGGGCGTGCGGCGCATCCCCGGCAAGGGAACGACCGTGCGCGTACCCGTGGATGGCGAAGCGGACGTGCTGTTCACCTCGGTCAACGAGGCGGCGCCAATCGGGCAGGATGCTCCGGCACTCGGCTATGTGGATATGACGCTTGTCAAGTATGCCAAGTACATCACGCTATCGTGGGAGCTGCTCCGCGACGAGGACGCGAACCTTCAGGCGTTCCTCAACGACTGGATTTCGCGGGGGCTGGCGGCGACGATGAACAACCTGCTGATCACCGAGGCGCTGGCAAACGGTACGGCAGGCTTGACGCTTGACGCAGCCGCGGCCATCGGTGCGGCGGAAATCCCCGAACTTGAGGGCAAGTTGTTGCCGGAGTACCAAGACGGCGCGCAATGGATTATGCATCCGACGACGTATGCCTATCTGCGCGGGTTGTTCGGCACTAGCGCCTTCGTGTTCTCGCCGGGGACTGACGGCGTGACGCCGGGCTTCGGTTATCCCGTGAATCGGTCGAGTTACGCGACGGCGCTGGGCGCATCGGCGAAGTCGCTGATCTTCGGCAACTTCAATTTCATGGGGATTCGCGAAGGCACGGAGTTGACCACGTTGCGCGACCCGTACAGCGCCGCAGGCACGGGGCAAGTTAAACTGTACTACTACTTCGACGTGGACTTCGGCGTACTGCAAGCCGAAGCCATCCAGTACGCGACGCACCCATCGGCGTAACGTCATGGCGAGTGTGCTGATAGTGACGCCAACCTACAGCGATGCGATGTCGCAGGAGACTCGCGATAGTGTAGGCGCGTTGCGTTTTGATGGACGGCGGGAATGGGCAATCCTGACGGAAAACCCGTTCCCGCCGCCGGACATCCGCAATGTGGTGGCGCAATATCAGCACGCTCGCACCCTGTTCCTAGCGGGCGATTATGATGCGCTTCTCACGGTCGAGCACGACATGATCCCGCCGCCGGACGGTTTGAAACAGTTGTGGAGTCTTGATGTACCCGTCGCCTACGGCGTCTACCTGTTGCGCCACGGAACAAAGGTCCTCAACGCGCTTGAGTACATCGGCGACCGGGCGCTAGGTGACAGCCTGTCTTTGCGGCGCGCCAAGTTGCGCGCGGCAAGGGCTAGCGGCGCGGTACGTGTGTCCGGCATCGGCTTCGGCTTCACTTTGATGCGCCGTGCGGTGGTAGAGCGGTTCCCGTTCCACGACGGGCGGCAGACGGGTAGCACCGCGCCTGATTTGCCCTTCGCGCGGGACTGCGTCCAAAACGGCGTCGAGCAATGGGCGCATTTCGGCGTCCCGTGCGGGCACTACAGTGATGGGCGCATCCTGTGGCCGTTGGGAGGCGAGACCGGAAATATGCAAAACGTGATTGCGTTGCAGGGCGTCGTGATCAGCGTCAACCGGCAGACCATGCGTCTGGTAACGGGCGGCGAGTATACCCTGCCCGTCGACGACGCCGCAGAATTGGCGCGCGCCGGTTATGTGCAACTGGTGGTAGAGCGTGGCACTACTGGAGATTGTGACGCGAGCGTATCGGCGCCCGACCCTTCTGGCGCGAAACGTGGCCGCCCTGCGCGCGCAAAGTGATGCAGACTACGAGCAGGTCTTCCTCGTCGACACGGTGGGATTCGGGATCGGAGCATCCTATCAGCGCCTAGCGCATCACCAACCGCGCGGCGACTGGGTCTGGGTGCTGGACGACGACGACGAATGTACCTACCCCGGTTTGGTAGCGGACGTGCGGCGCATTGCCGCGGAGCAACCGGAAGTTTGCGTGATTATGGCGCGGATGGATCACGGCGGTAGTCTGGGCGTCCTGCCCGATGCTCTGGTATGGGGCAAGTCGCCGGTGCTGGGCCATCTGGGCGTATCGTCGTACATCGTCCGGCGGGATGTGTGGATGCGGCATGCACATGCGTTTGGGAGTGGGCACTATGCCAGCGACTACGATTTTATCGCGCACGTGTGGCGTGATAGTCCTGCCGTCTACTGGCACGATGTTATCGCAAGCCGGTGCAACAGGATTAGCCGCGGCGCGCCGGAGGGGGCGGCATGACTGACTACTGTACGGTGGCCGATGTCAAAGCGGACGGACGCCTCGACATCACCGGGACTGAATATGACGCCACGCTTGCCGAATTGGTGACGGCGGCCAGCCGCTGGATTGACCAGTATTGTTGTGCCGGGATATCAAACGCGTTTGCCGCCGGCGATGCTGATACGGCTGTGCGGTACTACGACGCCGCAGCGATTGTGAGAAGTACCCTGCACCTTGATGCGCCGCTGCTGGCAGTGGACGCAATCACGAACGGCGACGGTGCAGGAGTCACGTCCGGCTATCGGCTGGAACCGCTCAACGGGCAGACGTTCCGGCGCGTCAAAATGCTGTCAACCGGCCCCGGCTGGACTTTCCCGACTGATGCGAGCGAAATCGCAATTACGGGCGTGTGGGGCCTGAGTGCATCCACCCCGCCCGCGATTCGCGAGGCGTGCGCAATGCTGGCTGGCTGGATGTTCAAGCGCTACCAAACGGCGCTTGCCGATGCAAGCGCTAACGTCGAACTAGGTCAACTTGTCTACGGCGAATCCATGCCGCGCCAAGTTGTCGCAATCCTCGATACATACAGGGAGTCATACCTAGTATGACGGTCGCGGAACAGGTGGTCGAGTTAGCGACGCAACTTGATACGCTCAGCGGCCTCCGGCGTGTGTACACCTACCCGCCGGAATCGATGAGCGCGTTTCCGTGCGCGGTGGTCTACGCCCAGAGTGGCGGCATGGGGACGCGCGTGCGTGACGCGTGGTGCGATGACGCGACGAATGTCCTGATTGTGGAAGTTCACCAGTCGCGCCAAGTCTTGGCGAAGGCGGTCGAAGCGTCCTACCCGTGGATCGATGCGGTATACGAGTTGGTCAAGACAAGCGCTGGCTTACATGTGTTATCGCCCGTGCGCTGGCTTGCCGGCGCGTTGCAGTGGAACGACGAAGTGCACTACGGCATTAAGTTTGAAATAACGGTCAGGGGGTAGAACATGGCAGCGCCAACGGCAATCGCATGTCAGAATGGGTTTAAGCTGGAAGTATCCGATGACGCATCGTCATGGGTTGACATTTCCGGCGAAGGGGTAGCCATCACGCTGGATGGCGGCGAACAACTTATCGGCGAGCAGATGACGGCAGAAAATGCCTTCGCCTTGCTTTGCGACAGCGGGAAGACTTCGCCGATAGGGATCACGTGCCGCACTGTGTACAGCGAAGATTCCGGCGGCGGCTTTGACGAGGTGTGGACGCGCTACACGGGGAGCGACAAGACGCTTGCCGTGCGTTTTTCGCCGCGCGGCGGGCTGGCCGGACACAAACGGTACACAACTTCCGTCGATGCAGCCGGAGCGGATGTTGTCCCGATTGTCTCGTGTCTTCCGCCTGCGCTCGACGCGGAAACGGCTGGCCTGGCGCTGTTTGAATTTTCCGTTCGTACGCCAGCGCTCTTTCAGGAGAGTATCCCGACATGACCGGCGTCAATGTCACGTACGAGGACGCTCCGCTTGACGTGGTAGTACGCTGCAACTGGGCCGCCGTATCGTGGGCTGACATCGAAGAGTTTCAGGCGGCCTACCGCGACGCGACGCCGACGGAGCAGCAAGCGCTTGTGAATGGGATCGTTAGCCGTGTAATCGGCCAGCCGGTCGGCGAACTTCCTGCGCTTGTGGTAGTGCAGGTTGCGACGCATGTTGTCGAGCGGCTTACCGGTGCAGGCGCAGCGGGAAAAAACTGACGAAGCGGGCGCTAAAATACCTGTGGGTGGGGGGTGAAGCGCCCGCTGAAATGGTACTTATGCGCCTGTGCCGCGAATGGGCCTGCCCGCCCAGTGTGGTGCGCGAACAGCGCGCGACGGACGTGCTCGACTTACTAGCGATATTAGCCGCCGAAGCGAAAGTGCAGGCGATTAAGCGGGGGAAGTGATGGCCGCAACGCTCGACATCCGCATCGAGGCCACCGATTCTGCCTCGCCGGTTATCTCTGGGCTTACCGGCAAACTGGAAACGCTGAACCGAACGGCGGGGGAAAAACTCGGCGCGCTCGGCGATAGTATGAAGTCGATTGGCGCGAAAATGACGCTTGGCCTTACGACGCCGATTGTGGGGGCCGGAATCGCCGCCGTCAACCTAGCCTCCGACCTCAGCGAGACGACGGCGAAGGTCGGCGAGCTGTTCGGCGATCAAGCGGCGTCGATGGAAGAATGGGCGGGCGGCATGGCCCGGACATTCGGCCAGAGCAAACAAACTGCGCTCGACGCCGCCGCGACATTCGCCATTTTTGGTAAGGGCGCTGGACTTGCCGGCGAAGACTTGAAAAACTTTTCGCAGGACTTCACCGAGCTGGCTTCCGACCTTGCGTCGTTCAATAACACATCGCCGGAAGAGGCTATCACGGCAATCGGCGCGGCGCTGCGTGGGGAGACCGAACCGATCCGCAAGTACGGCGTACTTATGGACGACGCGTCCATGCGCCAAGCCGCGTTTAAATTGGGCCTGATTGAGACCACAAAGGACGCGCTAACGCCGCAGCAAAAAGCGCTTGCGGCGCAGGCGTTAATCTTCGAGCAGACCACGGCGGCACAGGGGGACTTTCAACGCACGTCGGACGGGCTGGCGAATCAAACGCGCATCCTCACAGCGACATTCAAGGATTCAGCAACGGAATTAGGCGAAAAACTACTACCAATAGCACTAAAGGTTGTCGATGGCGTCTCGTGGCTTGTGGATAAGTTTTCCAACCTGACCGACACACAACAGCAATGGATTGTCATTGCGGGCGGCGTCGTGGCAGCGGCGGGGCCCATCATCGGTGTACTCGGCACATTGTTCAGCGTCGTTGGGCCCATCATCGGCGCAATCGGCGGGGCGGGTGGATTCACCGCTGTCTTGGGCGCGCTCGGCTCAGCGTTCGCCGTGTTGACCGGCCCGATAGGCCTGATTGTCGCAGCGGTTGCGGGTTTGGCGTTCGCGTGGAATCGGGACTTCTTCGGCATCAAGACGAAAACTCTGGAAATCTGGGGGCATATTCAGGGAAAACTAAGCGAATGGGCGGGATCGTTCTCGCAGTGGTGGGGCGAGAAATGGGACGCCGTCAAAGCGAAGGTGCAGGACGTGGGTTGGTGGGGCACATTCCGCGACGCAGCGGGCGGCGCATTTGAGACGGTCAAAAACAAGGGCGCCGAATGGTCGGCAGCGCTGGCCGGCTGGCTTTCGGACGCGTGGTCGAGACTGGCACAAATCGACTGGGACAAACTCGGCAACGACATCATCGGCGGCATCGTGCACGGTATCCTAACTGCACCAGTGTCCATCTACGATGCAATTTGGAGCGGGATCATGCGCGCCGACGCCGATTTGCGGGCGCGCATGGAAATGCATAGCCCATCGCAGTTGATGGCGCGGCGCATCGGGCTGCCTATGGCGCAAGGCATCGCGAAGGGGATTGACGCCGGGCGGGAGGAAGTCGCCCGCGCCATGGTGCAGACAACGAACACATTCAACGTGCAATTGAGCGGCACGGGGGCAGCGGGTCGCGATGTATACGATAGCGTCCAGCTGCTTACCGCCCTGTACGGGTGATGTATGGCTACGTGGCAGGTACTGGTAGGCGAGGAGACTTTCAACCTGAGCGACCGCGCGCCGTTCGACGTGGTCTCGGCCACCGGCGTCGGCCTGTCGCCCGTGCGACTCATTACGCAGCGCGGGCCATTGCAGCACGGCGAAACGGCGCTGGACTTCCGGCTTGACGCCCGCTCCGTGAATCTGGTGATGGCCTTTGCAGCGTCCTCCCTTGCCGCCGCCGATGAAGCGCGCGACCGTCTCGCGTACATTTTCGGCCCGCGGCGCATCGGCTACCCAGTGCGCTTGCAGGTGACGCGAGACGATGGGACGGTCAGACGTCTTGATTGTCGCACGTCCGGCATTGCGGATTTCCCTATCACGGAGAGCGACCGATTCGGGCGGATGCAGCGCTGTGCAATCCAGTTGATTGCCGTCGAGCCGAATTGGTACGACCCTGCCCATGAACAACTCGCGCTCAGCCTCGCATCAATATCGGCTGGTATGCAGGTTCCGGTCGTTATGCCGCTTCTGTTTTCCTCGGGTTCCTCCGGCGGCGATACTGTGCAAATTCCGTATTCCGGTACGTTTGATGAGTACCCTGTCATCACCGTGACAGGGCCAGTAGCCGACTTGCTTATCGAAAATGTAACGTCTGGCGACGAACTATCGTTCTTAGGCTACACGCTACCGGCGGGGCGCACGATGACGATTGATTTGCGCTACGGGCACAAGAGCATCATCGATTCGACGGACGCCAACCGCATCGGCGACCTCACGGAAGGAAGCGACCTTGCGACGTGGCGGCTCTTGTCAATCCTCGAGACGGGCGACGGTTACAACAACGTGCGCCTGTCCGGCGCAAGTCTAACGGCGGCTAGTGCCGTTAGTATCCAGTACTATCACCGTTATTTGTCACTGTAGGGGGTGGGCACATGGCCGAATCTAGCCTTTTCTGGACAACAAACGGCACGGGCGACGGCTCCGGCTCAGGCTATACAGCGGCACAGATGTTCGACTTGTGGCGCGCACTCTTCACGCCGCAGACGGGCAATCTGGGCGGCGTTTCGCCGGATTACCAGAGCAAATTAGCCGCCAGCGGAACGACGTCGCCGGTCACGATTGCGGCCGGCGCGGCGATTGTCTACGGCATCCCCTATTTCAATACGGCCAACGTCACCGTGGCGATACCGACGCCCAGCGGCGCAACACGTATCGATCGGATTGTCCTGCGCGCCTCGTGGGCTGCACAGACTGTGCGGATTACGCGCATTGCCGGAACGGAAGGGGGTGCAGCGCCCGCGCTTACGCAGTCGGCGGGAACGACGTGGGACATCCCGCTTGCGCAAGCGAGTATTACTACCGCCGGTGCAATCACGCTCACAGACCAACGCGAATACCTGTCCCTCGTGGGCAACGACGCGATTACAAGTGCAAAAATAGCCGCCGGAGCGGTAGGGACAACCGACATTGCAGACGGCGCGATCACGTCTGCCAAAATCGCGACGGATGCAGTAGGGGCAGCGGCGATAGCCGCCGGCGCAGTTGGGTCAAGCGAACTTGCAACGGGGGCAGTCACGGCGGGCAAGATTGCGACCGGCGGCGTCAGCGCTTCGGCACAACTAGCCGCCGGTGTAGTTAACGCGCCGGCAATCCTCGATACTGCGGTAACCGTCGCCAAGATTGCCGATGGTGCAGTGACGGAAGCCAAACTCGGCACGGGGGCAGTGACGGAAGCCAAACTCGGCACGGGGGCGGTCACGGAAGCCAAACTCGGCACGGGGGCAGTGACGTCGGACAAGATTGCGGCGTCAGCCGTCTCCGCGTCGAAAATCCTCGATGGTCAGGTGACGTCGGCCAAACTAGTAACCGGTGCAGTGACGTCGGCCAAAATTGCCGCCGGTGCAGTGGACGGCACGAAGATAGCCGCCGGTGCAGTTGGCACAAGCGCGCTGGCCAATGGTGCAGTGACGGCGGACAAACTGGCATCAAACTCAGTGACGTCGGCCAAAATTGCCGCCGGAGCAGTAGATAGCGCGAAGATAGCCGCCGGTGCAGTTGGCACAAGCGCGCTGGCCGATGGTGCAGTGACGGGAGGGAAAATTCCCCCGAACAGCATCAATATAGACCGTATCGGGACCGGCGTGCCGATGATTACCGGACGTCGTGGCGGCCTTGATGCAAGTTGGTCGTCTCGCGGTACAACTCCGTACTCAACCAACGTCGCGTGTGCGATGGAGGTCGGCGCGTTCGAGGCGGTCGTATCTTACTCCACGCTAGGTCAACTAACAGTCTATTTTAGTGATACGTTTGGACGGCCGCCGCTTGTTGTAGCAACCCCGGTGCATCTTGGCGGGAGTTACCCGGAAATTACTGTGCATATTGATACGGTTACGGATACCTATTTCACATTCTGGTATAGGTCACTCTCCGTCGATGGGACTACGAAAGTTGGAATGCACTGGATTGCAATCGGCGAGGAGGCGTGACAACCGATTACAAGGTGCGCGTCTACGACCGCACCGGAACCCTCAAATACGAACCGGACAACTGGAGGCGATTTTCCTTCACTCGCACCGTCAACGCAGCCGGTGCGCTTGCAATTGCGTTCCCCACATCGGCACCGCTTGTGGATGCTGTCGCGCTGGACTGGCGCTTTGAGGTCTGGCGGCGCGATGTGGGGAACGGGCTGGCATGGCGATGCGAGTTTGAGGGACTTGTACGCGATGTAGAGCGATATGCCGACGATAGGGGCGAGCGGGAAACTAGCATCATTTGCCCCGGCGTCCTGTCCCTCCTCGGGCGGCGCATCGTCGCCTACAAAGCCGGAACCGCTAACCGCTCCACATTCAGCGCCCAAAAGGCTGAGACAATCGCCAAGTCGCTCGTCCGGCGCAACGCGACATCGAACGGGACAACCGGCGACGGACGTATGCGCGACGTGGATGAGACCCGCATCAGTGTGGCGGCGGATGCAGCCACCGGCGCGACGCTTGATTACAATTGCGCGTGGCAAAATCTGCTATCGGCCTTGCAGGAAGTCGCGCAGTTGGGCGGCGGCGATTACGACCTCGTGCGCACCGGCGCGGCGGCGTGGGAATTCCGTTGGTACAACGGCCAGCGCGGGACAGACCGCAGTGCTACTGTGCGTTTTGGTCTCGACTACGGCAACGTCACACTACCGCGCGTCACATGGGGCACGTTGACCGAAGCGACGGTCGCGATTGTCGGCGGGCAGGGCGAAGCCGCGGCGCGCAGTGTGGTCGTGCGCAATGGGGCGAACTACTTGGCGACCTACCACGGCGTCGAAACGTTTGTCGAGGCGATGCAATACTCGACAACCGGCGGCCTCAACACGGCGGGCGACGCGGCATTGTACGCCGCTCAAGCGCGGCGCGAAACGTCGTTTGAAGTCGTGCAGACGCCCGCCAGTTTTTACGGCGTCCACTACGATTTCGGCGACCTCGTGACAGTCATCATCGAAGGGTACACCGCCGTGAAACAGGTTGCGTCGGCGTCAATCACGGTCGATGAATACGGCGAACGGTTGACCATCGGGACGGTAGACAAGTGACGCAGCCTGCGGAACGGGCCTTACTCGACTATGTGCGCCGGCTGGAATTGCGCGTCGCAGCCCTTGAGCGGCGGGAGCAAGGTTCCGGCGGCGGGTCGTGGCCGGGCTTCGACGATTCCGGCAGCCCGGCGGATGTAGCCGGCGCGGCGGCGGATGGAGTCAGCGCATACCCCGCCCGCAATGACCACGCGCACACAATCGGCGCGGGCGTCGTAACATCGACCATGTTGGCCGACGGCGCGGCGCTGGCTGAGATACTCGACGACGATGGCCCCGGCTCTGGCCTCGACGCCGACCTCCTCGACGGCCAGCACGAGGCGGCGCTGCTCCGCGCCGACGGGTCGCGCGCGCTAACGGGCGATTGGGACATTGGAGCCTCGCGCAAGGTGGCCGGCGACAAAGTTGCAGCGCGCAGCGCCTCCGGTCTCCGCGTTGAGGATGATGGCGGCAATCTTGGCCTGTTCGTCAAGGACGGCGGCTTCATCGGCGTCGGCACAAACTCTCCCGCATCGCTCCTGTCGGTGCTGGCTGCAAGTGACGGCAGCATCGCTTCCTTCGGCGTCAACGACGGCAGCGATGATGTCGGCTTCAACTTCTACGGCTACACGTCGGACTATGGCACGGCGTACATGCAGGATTCGATTATGTTTTACGCCTCGTCGGCCACAAGCATCCTGCAACTGGCAGCGGCCAAAACCGGCGGACAAATTCGGTTCAACACGGACGGCTTCAACTCGCAAACCTATGAGCGCATGCGCATCGAGGCGGCGGGCGTCGGCATTTCCGCCGGCGGCAATACATTCGCTCCACAAGGGCCGCTGCACGTGCACGACGGCGCTGGCGGTTTTCTCGTCGTCTCGAAGTCGGCAATTACCGGCACGGCGAAAACGCTGATCCCCGACGGCAGCGGCGACGTGACAAAACTTGTCCGCCTCAGCGCAATCACGCACAACGGCACGACGGTAAACTACACGGCATTTTCGCTCAACATCGGCGGGACTACCACGCAAAACGTTACTATCAGCTCAGACACCTATCAATATCGGCTGAACGCCAACGGGTCGCTGGACGTGCGCCGGACGGCAGGCTCAAACAATGGAACCTGCCATGTTACGGCGCAGTGGATTTGAGGCGCTGCAAGCCGCAAAGCAAAAGACCCGACATCCTGAGGATGTCGGGTCTTCGCGTAGCAAAATGTTATTCGCTTTTGCGCGGTCTGCCCGGCGGGCCGGGCGGATGCGCGGCGATTTCCTCCCGTGTGAGTAGCCACATCCCCGCGCCGGCGCGCATGCCGACGCCGTACCGCGCGTGCAGGCGCTGGATGTGCACGTTGGCGCGCTGGCGGCTGACGCCCCACGCTTCGGCGGCGTCTGCGACGGTGCGCAGGCTGATCAGCGCATCATTGCGCCCTTCCACGTAGGCCGACGCCGCCACCTGTTCGAGCGCCCAGCGCAGGCGCTCCGCAGTAAGATAGCCTGCTCCGTTGGGGAGCAGGCTATCGAGCATGGCATCGATGGGGGTCATATGACCCCCATCGACAGGCTGAGCCGCCCGCCCGCTGGGGCGTCGGTGGTGGACGCCCCAGCGGGCGGGAGCATCCACGCGAATTTGTCGTCGATGGTGGCGATAGCAGCGCCACCATCGCCGCTCACACAGTACTCGGTGGCTCCACCGAGTACTGTGTATGTCCGCAGTCTGGCTCCCGCCCACGGCATATCTTGTTGCACGGCTCGAGGCGGCTAGACCCTGTGCCGGTCGGCCAACTTGTCGATGTTGCGCTGCGCCACGTCGTGGAGCGTGACGCCCAGCGCCTCGCACAGTAGCGCCACGTACCAGAGTACGTCGCCGAGTTCATCGTACAGCCGCGCGTCGATGCCGACGCCGTCGCCGTCGCCCGGCTTGGACGGGTACAGGTGCTTTTTGAGCAGGTCGGCTACCTCACCGGCCTCGCCCGCCAAACCTAGCGCGCCGTTGGTCAACATCGTTTGCGCATCACGCGCGCTTTTGAGCGTG
>JABAQU010000035.1 GCA_019187185.1 Steroidobacteraceae bacterium
CATGTGACGAGGCCCGGACAGGCGATGCGAATCGCCAGCCGGGCCTCGGGTGAGCCTAGGGCTCGGGAGAAGGGTAATTCTTGCGAATTACTTCTTCACCTCTTCGGCCGCCGCATCGGCACCGTCCGTCGCAGCACCGGCCGCCGCATTGGCAGCATCCGTCGCAGCGCCCGCCGCCGCATTGGCGGCATCCGTCGCGGCGCCCGCCGCGGCATTCGCCGCGTCCGTGGCCGCCTGGCCCGCCGCATCGACGGCTGCGCCGGCGGCGTCGCCGGCAGCGTTCGCCGCATCGGTCGCGGCAGCAGCGGCGTCAGCGGCTGCGTCGGCAGCCGGAGCGGCCGTGTCGGCCGGCTTGCTGCACGCGGTCAGAACGAGCGCCGCCAGGAGGGCGCCAAAGGCAAGTTTCGTCTTCATTGATCGATACCCCAGAAGAGAAGCGAGAGTGGTTGAATGTAGGACAGATCGCGCGATTTTCATCGCGGCGGCAAATTCTATAGAGTCCCGAAATCATTTGAAACAGCGCGGAACTGCCGGTTGGCCCATCGCCGCCGTCAGAATCCGCCTACGGGACAGATCCCATGCAGCCGGATGCACTCGACGAGTTGTTCCCCTCCCACCTCGAGGCGATCGGGGCGGCCACGGCCGGGGCGCTCGCGGCCTGCGGCTACGACGCCCTCATCCTGCACTCCGGCGGCTTGCGGGCGGTCGATTTCGACGATTACCCCTACCCGTTCAAGGCACACGCCGCATTCAAGCTCTGGGCGCCGCTTGCGGACAACCCCGACTGCTTCGTCCTCGTGCAGCCCGGCCGCCGCCCACGCCTCCTCTTCAACCGCCCGGATGACTACTGGCACAAGCCGTCGCCATTGCCCGACAGCTGGTGGACCGGCGCTTTCGATATCGAGCCGGTCACGGACCGGGCGGCGGCGCGAGCGGCGATCCCGAACCCCGGCCGCGCTGCCTTCATCGGTGACGCCACCGGGTTCGGCGACTGGGGCTTTGCGGCCGTGAATCCCGCGCCGCTTCTGACTCGCCTCGATTACGCGCGGGCGCGCAAGACGGCGTACGAAATCGCGTGCCTGCGCGCGGCGAACCGGCTCGGCGCCCGTGCGCACACGGCCGCAGCGCACGCCTTCGAGTCCGGGGAAAGCGAGTACGGCATCGCGCTCGCTTACATGGCCTCGATCACCGTGCGCGAGCAGGAATTGCCGTACAACCCGATCATCGCGCTCAACAGTGGCGGCGCCGTGCTGCACTACCAGGTGCTCGAGCGCCGGCCGCCTGCGGAACACCGATCGATGCTGATCGACGCCGGCGCAACGTTCGCGTGCTACGGGTCCGACATCACGCGCACGTATTCCCGCAGCGATCCCGACTTCGCGGCACTCGTCGGCCGGATGGACGAAGTGCAACTCGCGCTCTGCGCCGGGGTGCGTGCCGGGGTGGACTGGCGCGACCTGCACCTCACCGCGCACCGGCTCATCGCCGAACTGCTGCACGACAGCGGCCTCATCACGCTCGACGCCGAGGCGGCGGTCGACACGGGCCTCTCCAGTGTCTTCCTGCCACACGGTCTCGGGCACCTCCTCGGCCTGCAGGTGCACGACGTGGGCGGCACGCTCGCCTCGCGCGAGGGTGGCGAAATTGCGCGCCCGCCGGGGCACCCGAATCTGCGCCTCACGCGGGTCCTCGAGGAGGGTTACGTCGTGACGATGGAGCCCGGCCTGTACTTCATCGACTCGCTGCTCGCCGGCGCGAAGGCGGGCAGCCACGCGCGCCACATCGACTGGGCGCGCGTGGCGCAGTTCGCGCCGTTCGGCGGCATCCGGATCGAGGACGACCTCGCCGTCACCGCCTCGGGTTGCGAGAACCTGACACGCGAGGCGTTCAGGACCCTTTCCTGAGCAGGTCGCGGATCTCCTCGAGCAGGACTTCATTCCTCGGCGGCGGCGGCGGCGGTGCCGCGGGGTCGGGCCGCTTCAGCTTGTTGATCAGCTTGATGGCCATGAAGAGCGCGATCGCGATGATCAGGAAGTCGAATATCGTCTGCAGGAATACGCCGTACTTCAGCACGACGGCCGAGCCATCGGGCGCGGTACCGAGCGCGACGGCGAGGTCGCTGAAATTGACGCCGCCCACCGCCATGCCGATCGGCGGCATGATGACATCCGCGACGAGCGACGAGACGATCTTGCCGAATGCGGCACCGACCACGACACCGACCGCGAGGTCGATGACGCTGCCCTTCATCGCGAACTCCTTGAACTCCGACGCGAGGCTCATGGCGCACTCCTTTGTTGTTGTGCCGGGGCCAAGAATACCGTCGGCATGGCGTTGGTGCCGGGTTTTCGGTTATTCGGTTATTGCGGACCGGCAATAACCGAATAACCGAATACCCGGCACCCTGCATGCCACTCAGCCGGTGAACCCCCGCTCGCGAGCGAACACGATCGCCTGGGCACGCGACCACACGCCGAGCTTGTCGAAGATGTTGGTGGCGTGATTGCGCACCGTCTTCTCGCTGATCGACAGGCGTCGCGCGATGTCGGCATTGCCGAGGCCCTCGCCCATCAGGGCCAGCACTTCGCGCTCGCGCGCCGACAGAGCCGAGAACACCTTGGCAGCTGCGGCACCTTCAGGCCGCACGAAGGCGAGCACGGCCTCCTGGAAGCGGCGCCAGGCCGGCTCGTCCTGCAACAGCACGTGATTGGCGGAATCGAGCTCGACGAACTCGGCGCCGGCGATGCCGGTGGCCAGGCGACGTCCTTCCTCGACCGGGGCGATCGCATCGTCCCGAGCGTGCAGGACGAGCGTGGGCACGTGCACCTCGCCCAGCGTGCTTTCGATGTCGACGGCAGCGCGTGCTCCGAACAGCAGCGCCGCGATCTCGCCCGTCGTGCTCTTGCGGCACAGCTCGTTGAACCACTGCAGCTGATCGGGCCGGGCGCCGGGGACGAAGCGCGACGTGAAGACCTGGCGAAACGTCGGGTTTTCGCTGCCCCACGCGACACGGGCGAGATCGATGACGGCGCGAAACGTCGCCTGGCTGTCCGGCGTTCCGCGGTGAAACACGCCGCGTGCATAGGAGCCGTACAGAATCAGGCGCCCCACCCGCTCGGGATGGCGGATTGCATAGCGGATGCACGCGACACCGCCCTGTGAAATGCCGAGCAGCGTCACGGGCTCCGTCGGCCGCGCGGCATCGATCACGACTTCGAGATCATCGGTCCACTGATCGACAGACAAGCGGCCCGGCTGCCAGTCGCTCATGCCGCAACCGCGCTCGTCGTAGCGAATGAAGCGGAAATTCGCGGAGAAAAACTGCAGCCAGTGCCGCCAGAGCGGGCTTTCCCACTCGTACTCGAGATGCGTCAGCCAGTTTGCCGCCTTGACGACGACCGGGCCGGCGCCCGCCTCGGCCCAGGCAAGACGTGTCCCGTCGGAGGTCGTCACGTAACGGACGTGCTGGCGGACTTGCCTGGCGGTCGTCATGGCCCTCACCGGGACATTTGTCTTGCGCGGGCGGCCCCATCTTAGCCGAATCGGGACATAGGACCCATGGTGCGGCAGGCGCCGCCGTCGCACGCTACGCACCCACGGCAGTTCTGCCACGGAGGGTGTGCGATGTTGAAGCGCCAGCTGTTTTTCCTGTACGGGGTGGCCTGCTATCTCGTTTTTCTCGTGACGTTCCTCTACGCGATCGCCTTCGTCGGCGGCTTTCTCGTGCCCCGGCGTCTCGACGGCCCCACGTCGGGCTCGCTGCCGGCCTCGATCGCGATCGACTGCCTGCTGCTCGCCCTGTTTGCGATCCAGCACAGCGTGATGGCGAGGCGCTGGTTCAAGGAGCGCTGGACACAGATCATTCCGTGGTCCATCGAGCGTTCCACGTACGTCCTGTGCGCGAGCCTCGCACTGCTGCTCCTCTTCCGGCAGTGGCGGCCCATCGGCATCGACATCTGGTCGGTCGACAACAGCGGCGGTCGTGTCGCACTCTGGGCGCTGTTCGGCGCCGGCTGGGCCACCGTGCTCGTCGTCACTTTCCTCATCAATCATTTCGACCTGTTCGGACTGCGCCAGGTCTGGCTGCCGCTCACCGGGCGGCCCTATACGCCGGTCGCCTTTCGCACGCCACGCCCCTATCGGCACGTGCGCCACCCGCTCTATTTCGGCTTCCTGCTCGCGTTCTGGGCGACGCCGCACATGACCCTGGCGCACCTCGTCTTTGCCATTGCGACGACGGCCTACATCGTCCTCGCGATCCAGTTCGAGGAGCGCGATCTCGTCGCGGAACACGGCGCCTCGTACGAGGCGTACCGCCGCAGCGTCCCGATGATCCTGCCGTCGCTGCGCCCGAGACCGCTGCGCCCGACGGCCACGACCGGCCCGGAGCGCGGCGCCGCATCGCTCGCGGGCACAGCGATGCGTCATTGAGCTGCGGCTGAATGAAAAAGCCCGGCGAATGCCGGGCTTTTTCGTCTCTCCTTAAGGCCGTGAGGCGAGCGGCAGCGCTATGCTTTCTTCGCCTTCTTCTTCGCGACCTTCGCCTTCTTTGGCGCCGCCTCGGCATCCGCCTTCGCCGCCTTCTTCGCAGGCGCCTTCTTCTTCGCGGCCCTCGCCTTCTTCGGCGGCGCCTCGTCTGCCGTGGCGGCCGGCGCGGCCTCGACCGGCCCGTCGACCAGCTGCATCAGCGCCATCGGCGCCGAATCGCCCGGCCGCGGCATCATGTGCAGGATGCGCGTGTAGCCGCCCGGGCGCGCCTTGAAGCGCGGGCCGAGGTCCACGAACAGCTTGTCGACCACCGCCGTATCCCGCAGGCGCGAGAACGCGAGGCGACGGTTGGCATGCGAGTCGCTCTTCGCGAGCGTGATCAGCGGCTCGACGACGCGGCGCAGCTCCTTCGCCTTCGGCAGCGTGGTGCGAATGGTTTCGTGCCGCAGCAGCGATACGCTCATGTTGCGCAGCATCGCCTGGCGATGCGGACTATTGCGCGACAGCTGCCGCCCGGAAAGGTTGTGACGCATGGACTTCTTTTCCTTCGACTCTTACAGCGTGAGGCCGCGCTCGTCGTCGTGCTTCAGCGCGGTCGGCGGCCAGCCATCGATGCGCATGCCGAGCATGAGCCCGTGGCTCTGCAGCACTTCCTTGATCTCGGTGAGCGACTTCTTGCCGAGGTTCGGCGTGCGCAGCAGCTCGACCTCCGTGCGCTGCACGAGATCGCCGATGTAGTGGATGTTCTCCGCCTTCAGGCAGTTCGCGCTGCGCACCGTGAGCTCGAGCTCGTCGACGGGGCGCATCAGGATCGGGTCGAACTGCATCTCGGAGACCTTCGCGGCGGACTCCTCCTCGCCCTGCAGGTCGACGAACACCGACAGCTGGTCCTTCAGGATGCTGCCCGCGCGACGGATCGCCTCTTCGGCGTCGATCGTGCCGTTCGTCTCGATGTCGATGACCAGCTTGTCGAGGTCGGTGCGCTGCTCGACGCGCGCCGCGTCGACCGCGTAGGTCACGCGACGGATCGGGCTGAACGAGGCATCGAGCTGCAGGCGGCCGATCGGACGCGACTGTTCCTCGAACGCGGCGCGTTGCACCGCCGGGCGATAGCCGCGGCCACGCTCGACGCGCAATGTCATCGTCAGCTCGCCGGCCTTCGTCAGGTTCGCGATCACGAGTTCCGGGTTCACGACCTCGATGTCGTGGTCGGTCTGGATGTCACCCGCGGTGACCGGGCCCGGGCCCTTCTTCGACAGGCGCAGCTCGGCGCTGTCGCGCGTGTGCATGCGCAACGCCACCTGCTTCAGGTTCAGCAGGACGTCGACGACGTCTTCCTGCACGCCCTCGATGCTCGTGTACTCGTGCAGCACGCCGTCGATCTCGACTTCCGTGATCGCGGCGCCCGGCATCGACGACAGCAGCACGCGTCGCAGCGCGTTGCCGAGCGTATGGCCGAAGCCGCGCTCGAACGGCTCGATCACCACACGCGCCTGCCGCGGCGCGAGCGGCTGAACCTTGACGACGCGAGGCTTCAGAAATTCGCTGACCGATCCTTGCATGACTACCACCTTTACTTCGAGTAGAGCTCGACAACGAGGTTTTCGTTGATGTCAGGGAGCACGTCTTCGCGGCCGGGCACGGCCTTGAACACGCCCTTCATCTCCTTGTCGTTGACCTCGACCCATTCCGGCAGACCGACCTGTGCGGCGATCTGCATCGCATTCTGGATGCGCAGCTGCTTGCGCGCCTTCTCGCGCACCTGCACCACGTCTCCCGGCTTGACCTGGTACGAGGCGATCGTGACCGCCTCGCCGTTGACATCGAGCCCCTTGTGCGCGACGAGCTGGCGCGCCTCGGCGCGCGTCGTCGCGAAGCCCATGCGGTACACGACGTTGTCGAGCCGGCATTCGAGCAGCTTCAGCAGGTTCTCGCCGGTGGCGCCCTTGCGGCTCGCCGCGAGCGTGTAGTAGTTCGAGAACTGGCGCTCGAGCACCCCGTACATGCGGCGCAGCTTCTGCTTCTCGCGCAGCTGCGTGCCGTAGTCCGAGAGGCGCTGGCGGCGCTCGCTCTTCACGCCGCCCGGCGGCACCGTGAACTTGCACTTGTTCTCGAGCGGCTTGACGCCGCTTTTCAGGAAGAGGTCGGTGCCCTCGCGGCGGGCGAGCTTGCACTTCGGGCCTGTGTAACGTGCCATGTATCGTTGTCCTCTGTCCGTCAGACGCGCCGCTTCTTCGGCGGGCGGCAGCCGTTGTGCGGGATGGGCGTGACGTCCGCGATGCTCGTGATCTTGAGGCCGCAGGCATTGAGCGCCCGCACGGCCGATTCGCGTCCCGGGCCGGGGCCGCCCACGCGCACTTCGACGTTCTTCAGGCCGTGCTCCTGCGCCGCGACGCCCGCCTTCTCGGCGGCCACCTGGGCCGCAAATGGCGTGCTCTTGCGCGAGCCGCGAAAGCCGCAGCCGCCCGAAGTCGCCCACGAGAGCGTGTTGCCCTGGCGATCGGTGATCGTGATGATCGTGTTGTTGAACGACGCATGGATGTGCGCGATGCCGTCCAGCACGTTCTTGCGTGCCTTCTTCGGCTTCTTTGCGCCAGCCGCCGCCGTCTGCTGCTTCGTTTCAGCCATGTCTTATGCCTTGCCCGGAGGTGCGTTCAGCTTGACTGCCTGCTTGCGCGGGCCCTTGCGCGTGCGCGCGTTCGTGCGCGTGCGCTGGCCGCGGACCGGCAGGCCCTTGCGGTGACGGAGCCCGCGGTAGGCACCGAGGTCCATCAGTCGCTTGATGTTCATCGAAACCTCGCGACGCAGGTCGCCCTCGACCGGCGACTTCGCGATCGCCGAGCGGATCGCGTTGATTTCCGCCTCGGTCAGGTCCTTGACGCGCGTGCCCGGATCGACGCCTGCGGCCTCGCAGACCGCGCGCGAACGCGAGCGGCCCATGCCGTAGATGTGCGTGAGCCCGATCCACACGTGCTTGTTCATCGGGATGTTGATGCCCGCTATACGTGCCATGTGCTTACCCTTGCCGCTGCTTGTGGCGGACGTCCGAGCAGATGATGTACACCACGCCGCGACGCCGTACGACTTTGCAGTTCTTGCAGATTTTCCTGACCGAAGGTCTGACTTTCATGACTCAACCCTGCGGCGCGCCGCCGCGCCCGTAGCCCAGGAGGTTCGCCTTCTTCAGAAGGCCCGGATAGTGGTGGGACATCATGTGAGCCTGCAGCTGCGCGATGAAGTCCATGACCACGACCACGACGATCAGCAGCGAGGTGCCGCCGAACTGGAATGGCACGCCCTGCGAGGAGATCAGGATCTCCGGCAGCAGACACACGCCGGTGACGTACAGCGCGCCCCACAGCGTGAGCCGCGTCAGCACCTTGTCGATGTACTCGCCGGTCTGCTGGCCCGGGCGGATGCCGGGAATGAACGCGCCCTGCTTCTTCAGGTTGTCGGCGGTGTCGCGTGCGTTGAACACGAGTGCCGTGTAGAAGAAGCAGAAGAAGAAAATCAGCCCGGCGTACAGCACGAGGTGCAGCGGCTGGCCGTAGCCGAGCGCGGCCGCCACCTGCTGCAGCACCGAGGCGGCCGTCGAGGTGCCCGTGCCCGCGAAGCTCGCGACCGTCGCCGGGAACAGCAGCAGGCTTGAGGCGAAAATCGGCGGGATGACGCCCGACATGTTCAGCTTGAACGGCAGGTGCGTGCTCTGGCCCGCGTACATGCGCCGCCCGACCTGGCGCTTGGCGTAGTTCACGACGATGCGCCGCTGCGCACGCTCGACATAGACGCAGAACGCGGTGACGCCGACGATCAGGATCACGAGCAGCAGCGCGAACGGACCCGACATCTCGCCGGTGTTGACCGCCTCGACCGTGCGGCCGACCGCGCCGGGGAGCCCCGCGACGATGCCGGCGAGGATCAGCATCGAGATGCCGTTGCCGACCCCGCGCTCGGTCATCTGCTCGCCGAGCCACATCAGGAACATCGTGCCGGTCGTCATCGTCACGGTCGCGGTGAACAGGAACTGCCAGCCGCCGCCGCCGAGCGCCATGCCGCCGTTCTGCAGCGCCATCGCGGCGGCGAACGACTGCACCACGCCGAGCGCGAGCGTGCCGTAGCGCGTTATCTGCGACAGGCGGCGCCGCCCCGACTCGCCTTCCTTCCTGATCTCGATGAACGAGGGCAATACCATCGACATCATCTGCACGATGATCGAGGCCGAGATGTACGGCATCACGCCCATCGCGAAGATCGACAGGCGCTCGAGCGCGCCGCCGGAGAACATGTTGACGATGCCGAGGATCGTGCTCGACTGGTCATCGAAGAAGCGCGCGACCGCCCCCGGGTCGATGCCGGGAACGGGAATGAAGGTCCCGATGCGATACACGATCAGTGCGCCGATCAGGAACAGCACGCGGCTGCGGATCTCGCCTACGCGAGCCGCATCGCCGAGCATGGCCGTCGGATTGCTGGTCGTGGTCGCCACGCTTACGCCTCGAGCCTGCCGCCCGCGGCCTCGATCGCCGCCCTGGCACCCTTCGTGGCCGCGACGCCCTTCAGCGTCACCGCCTTCGTGATGGCGCCCGACAGCACGACCTTCGCCTGTTCGGCGAACACCGGCACGACATTCGCCTTCTTCAGCGCATCGAGATCGATCACTGCCGCATCGACCTTCGCGAGTTCGGAGAGGCGCACTTCGGCGCGCGTCGCCCTGATCTTCGAGCGGAAGCCAACTTTCGGCAGCCGGCGCTGCAGCGGCATCTGCCCGCCTTCGAAGCCGACCTTGTGGTAGCCGCCCTTGCGCGCGCGCTGGCCCTTGACGCCACGACCGCAGGTCTTGCCCTGACCGGCCGATGCGCCGCGGCCGACGCGCAGGCGCGCACGCCTGGCACCCGGAGCGGGCTTGAGGGTATTGAGTCGCATCAGGCGTTCTCCACTTTCACGAGGTGGCGCGCCGCCCGGATCATGCCGCGGTTCTCCGCAGTGTCGGCGACGGTCACGGTCTGGTGCCGGCGGCGCAGGCCGAGGCCCCGCACCGACGCGGCGATCGATTGCAGCTGTCCGGCAACGCTCTTTTCGAGCGTCACGCGCACGCGGGCTTTGCTGGTTCCGGTCATGCTCAGGCTCCGATCAGCTCGTCGACGCTCTTGCCGCGCTTGGCCGCGAATTCCTCCGGCGAACGCACTGCACCGAGCGCCTCGACCGTCGCGCGCACCACATTGATCGGGTTGCGCGAGCCGTAGCTCTTCGCGAGCACGTTGCGCACGCCCGCGCACTCGAGCACGGCACGCATGCCGCCGCCCGCGATGACACCGGTTCCGTCGGCGGCCGGCTGCATCAGCACCCGGGTCGCACCGTGCGCGCCCTTCACCGCGTAATGCAGCGTGTCGCCGCGCAGGCTCACGTTGACCATGTTCTTGCGCGCCTGCGCCATCGCCTTCGAGATGGCGACCGGCACTTCGCGCGCCTTGCCGAACCCGAAGCCGACGCGACCGGCGCCGTCGCCGACCACCGTCAACGCGGTGAAGCCGAACTGCCGGCCGCCCTTGACGACCTTGGCCGTGCGGTTGACCGCGACCAGCTTCTCGAGGAACTCGTCGGCCGGCTGCTGCTTGTCTCGTCCGCCCATGCGTGATCTTTCCACGTCAGAACTCCAGGCCCGCTTCGCGCGCGGCGTCGGCCAGCGCCTTCACGCGGCCGTGATACTGAAAACCGGACCGGTCGAATGCGACGCGCGTGATGCCGGCGGCCTTCGCGCGCTCGGCGATCGCGCGGCCGACGGCCTTCGCCGCCTCGACGTTGCCCGTGCCCTCGAGACCCTTCGCGACCGCTTCCTGCACGGTCGAGGCGGCGGCGATCACCTTGCCACCCGACGCGTCGAACAGTTGCGCGTACATGTGGCGCGGCGTGCGATGCACCGTGAGCCGGGCGACGCCCAGCTCGCGGATCTTCGCGCGGGTCTTCACTGCGCGGCGCTGGCGCCGCTCCTTCTTGGTAATCTTCATCGCCGCACCTGCTACTTCTTCTTGCCTTCCTTCAGCACGATGCGCTCGTCCGTGTAGCGCACGCCCTTGCCCTTGTAGGGCTCGGGAGGACGGACGCGGCGGATGTTGGCGGCCACCTGGCCCACCTGCTGCCGGTCCGTGCCCTTCACCACGATCTCGGTCTGGCTCGGCGCCTCGATCGTGATGCCTTCCGGGATCGGGAAGTTCACCGCGTGCGAGAACCCGAGCGTCAGGTTCAGTGTCTTGCCCTGCACTGCCGCACGAAAGCCGACGCCGACGAGCTCGAGCTTCTTCTCGTAGCCCTTCGACACGCCCTGCACCATGTTGGCGAGGTGCGCACGGGTCGAGCCTGCGTGCACGCGTGCGACCGCGTCGGCGAACCTGACCGCCAGCGCCTTGTCCTGCTGCTCCACCGTGACGCCGCGCGCGAGCGGCAGCGTCAGCGCGCCCTTGGCGCCCTTCACCGTGACGGCCTCCGCGCCGATCTGGGCGGTCACGCCCTGCGGCAGCGGCACGTTACGTTTGGCAACTCTCGACATGATCTTCTCTCCGTCAGGCGACGATGCAGAGCACTTCGCCGCCCTGCCCGGCGGCACGCGCCTCGCGATCGGTCATCACGCCCTTCGGCGTCGAGACGATCACTGTACCGAGACCGCCGAGCACTTTCGGCAGCTCGTTCTTGCCGCGATAGACGCGCAGGCCCGGCCGGCTCACCCGCTCGAGCCGGTCGATCACCGGCCGTCCCTCGTAGTACTTCAGCTCGATCGTCAGCGTCGCCTTGCCGGCGCCTTCGGCGACGCGGTAGTCGCTGACGAAGCCCTCGTCCTTCAACACCTTGACGATCGCCGTCTTGACGCGCGAGTTCGCGAGCGAGACTTCCGTCTTGCGCGCGGACTGCGCATTCCTGATACGCGTCAGCAGATCGGCGATGGGGTCGGTCATGCTCATGCCGTGCGCTCCTTACCAGCTCGCCTTGCCGAGGCCCGGGATCTCGCCGCGACTCGCAACCTCGCGGATCTTCACGCGCGCGAGCCCGAACTTGCGGTACACGCCGCGCGAGCGGCCCGTGATCGCACAGCGCTTGCGTCCGCGCGACGCGCTCGCGTCGCGCGGCTGCGCCTGCAGCTTCGCCTGCGCCTCGGCCCGCGCCTCGGGCGAGGATTTCGGGCTGCGGATGATTTCCTTCAGCGCCGCACGCTTCGCCGCGTACTTCTGCACGGTCTTGGCGCGTCGCTTCTCGCGTTCCACCATGTTGGTCTTGGCCATGCCGGTCTCTCTCGTTTACTTGCGGAACGGGAAGTTGAAGGCGTCGAGCAATGCCTTGCCCGCCTTGTTGTCCTTCGCCGTCGTCGTGATGGTGATGTCCATGCCCCGCAGCTGGTCGATCTGGTCGTACTGGATCTCGGGGAAAATGATCTGTTCCTTGACGCCGAGCGTGTAATTGCCGCGGCCGTCGAACGACCGCGACGGCATGCCGCGAAAGTCGCGGATGCGCGGCATCGCGATGCTGATCAGGCGATCGAGGAACTCGTACATGCGCTCGCCGCGCAGCGTCACCTTGCAGCCGATCGCGAGGTTCTCGCGCACCTTGAACGACGCGACCGACTTCTTCGCGTTGCAGAGCACCGGCTTCTGGCCGGTGATCTTCGTCAGGTCGGCGATCGCCGCGTCCATGACCTTGCGGTCGGCGACGGCTTCGCCGACGCCCATGTTGACCGTGATCTTGGTGATCTTCGGCACCTGCATCGGGTTCGCGACACCGAGCTCGCGCTGCAGCTGCGGCACGATCGTCTTGCGGTAAATTTCCTGTAGCCTGGCCATGTGCCCTACCGTTGCCGACGCCTCAGGCGTCGATCTGTTCGCCGTTCGATTTGAAGACGCGCACCTTGCGGCCGTCCGCGAGCCGCTTGTAGCCGACCCGGTCGCCCTTCTTCGCGGCCGGGTTCCAGATCGCGACCTTCGAGGCAGGCAGCGGCGCCTCGCGCTCGACGATGCCGCCCGGTTGCGGGCCCGCCGCGGAATTGCGCGGCTTCTGGTGCTTCTTCACCATGTTGACACCCTCGACGACGACCTTGCCGTCGTCGAGCACCTTGACGATCGCGCCGCGCCGGCCCTTGTCCTTGCCGGACAGCACCACGACGTGATCCTTGAGTCGAATCTTGCTCACCGCGCCTACTCCTCAGATCACTTCCGGGGCGAGGGAGATGATCTTCATGAACTGCTGCGTACGCAGCTCGCGCGTGACGGGCCCGAAGATGCGGGTGCCGATCGGCTCGAGCTTGTTCGTCAGCAGCACCGCCGCATTGCCGTCGAAGCGGATCAGCGAACCGTCGCCGCGCCGCACGCCCTTCCGGGTGCGCACGACCACCGCGTCATAGACCTCGCCCTTCTTGACCTTGCCGCGCGGAATCGCGTCCTTGACGCTCACCTTGATGACGTCGCCGACCGTCGCATAGCGCCGGCGCGTGCCGCCGAGCACCTTGATGCACATCAGGGTGCGCGCGCCGCTGTTGTCGGCCGCATTCAGCATCGTGCGAAGCTGGATCATGGGTTGCGGCCTCCGGAGCGTTCGAGCACTTCGACCAGCCGCCACGACTTGCGACGCGACATCGGCCGGCACGGCGCGATCGACACCCGGTCGCCCTCGCGCGAATCGCCGTTCTCGTCGTGCGCGAGCAGCTTCGTCGTGCGGCGGATGTACTTGCCGTATGTCGGGTGCTTCACGAGCCGCTCGATCTCGACGGCGATGGTCTTCTGCATCTTGTTGCTGACGACCCGGCCCGTCAGGATCCGGGTACCCTTCTCGCTGCCTGCTGCTTCGCTCATTTCCTGCCTCCAGCGACCGCGGTCTCGCGCATCACCGTCTTCAGGCGCGCGATCGACTTGCGCACCTTGCCGAACTGGTCGGGCTTGACGCCCTGGCCCGTGGCGCGCTGCATGCGCAGCGCGAACTGCTCGCGGCGCAGCTTCAGCAGCTCGTCCCGCAACTCCGAAGCGGACTTCGACCGCAACTGCTTCGCGTCCATCACCGCACCTGCCGTTTCACGAACGAGGTCGGCACCGAGAGCTTCGCACCGGCGAGCCGAAATGCCTCGCGTGCGGTCTTCTCGTCGACGCCTTCCATCTCGAAAAGCACCTTGCCGGGCAGCACCTTCGCGACCCAGTACTCGACGTTGCCCTTGCCGCTGCCCATGCGGACCTCGAGCGGCTTCTTGCTGATCGGCACGTCGGGGAACACGCGCACCCAGATCTGGCCGCCACGCTTGACGTGCCGCGCCATCGCACGGCGCGCCGCCTCGATCTCGCGCGCGGTCATGCGCGCGCGTCCGGTCGCCTTGAGGCCATATTCGCCGAAGGCCACACCGGCACCGCGATGCGCGAGGCCGGTATTGCGGCCCTTGAACATCTTGCGGTACTTGGTTCTCTTTGGTTGCAGCATAGGTTTCTCAGCCCGTCGTCTGCGACTCGGCCGGCGCAGCCGTGGCAGGTGCAGCCGCGGCCGGCGCCTGCGTGGCGGCCGGCGCTTCTTCCTGCGGCGCAGCCTCGAGCTCGCCCTTGTCGAAGATCTCGCCCTTGAAGATCCACACCTTCACGCCGATCACGCCGTAGGTCGTGTGGGCCTCACCGAAGCCGTAGTCGATGTCGGCCCGGAAGGTGTGCAGCGGAATGCGGCCCTCGCGGCTCCATTCCGTGCGCGCGATCTCGCCACCGTTCAGGCGGCCCGAGACGCGCACCTTCACGCCGAGCGCGCCGCTTCTCATCGTGCTCATCACGGCGCGCTTCATCGCGCGGCGGAACATCACGCGCTTTTCGATCTGCTGCGCGATGCCGTCGGCGACGAGCTGCGCATCGAGCTCGGGCTTCCTGATTTCCGCGATGTTCAGTCGCACGTCGACGGTCGGCAGGCCGAGCAGCTTCGCGGTTTCCTGGCGCAGCTTCTCGATGTCCTCGCCCTTCTTGCCGATCACGATGCCCGGACGCGCGGTCTGGATCGTGATGTTGACACGCCGTGCCGCACGCTCGATCTGGATGCGGCTGACCGAGGCCTCCGCGAGCTTCTCGCGCAGGAATTCGCGCACGCGGAAATCCGTGTGGATGTGCTGCGGGAACTGCTTCTTGCCCGCATACCACTTCGACGACCAGTCGCGCGTGATGCCGAGGCGGATGCCGACCGGATTGACTTTCTGACCCATGCGCTCAGTCCTTCTTCCCGTCGCTGACCGCGATCGTGATGTGGCTGTTTCTCTTCACGATGCGCGTGCCGCGCCCCTTGGCGCGGGCCGCGAAACGCTTGAGCACCGGCGCGGTGTCGATCTCGATGCGCGCCACCTTCAGCTCGTCGACGTCGGCGCCGTGGTTGTGTTCCGCGTTCGCGATCGCCGACTCGAGCACCTTCCTGACGAGTCCTGCGCCCTTTTTCGGCATGAACTTCAGCTGTGCGATCGCGCTGCCGACCGGCTGGCCCCGCACCACGTCGGCGACGAGGCGGCACTTCTGCGGCGAGATGCGCGCGTAGCGCAGTTTGGCGGTGACCTGCATCGTTATGCTCCTGCCTCGGCCTTGCGCGAGCCGCCGTGCGCCTTGAACACGCGCGTCGGGGCGAATTCGCCGAGCTTGTGCCCGACCATGTTTTCCGTGACGAGCACGGGAATGTGCTGGCGGCCGTTGTGGACCGCGATCGTGAGCCCGACCATGTCGGGGGTCACCATCGAGCGGCGCGACCAGGTCTTGATCGGCTTGCGATCGTTCTTCGCGACCGCGGTCGCGACCTTCCTCGCGAGGTGCAGGTCGACGAACGGACCCTTCTTCAGTGAGCGTGGCATTCTCTTCTGGCCTCTCAGCGAACCTTGTTCGTACGGCGCTGCACGATCATGTGGCTCGTGCGCTTGTTGGTGCGGGTCTTCTTGCCCTTGGTCTGCCAGCCCCACGGCGACACCGGGTGCGGGTTGCCCTGGCCGGGCTTGCCCTCGCCGCCGCCGTGCGGGTGGTCGACCGGGTTCATGACGACGCCGCGCACGGTCGGGCGCACGCCGCGCCAGCGCTTCGCACCGGCCTTGCCGTACTTGCGCAGGTTGTGCTCGTCGTTGCTGACCTCGCCGATGGTCGCCCGGCAGTCGATGTGCACCTTGCGGGTCTCCGTCGACTTCATGCGGATATAGGCGTGCAGGCCCTCGCGCGCGGTGAACTGCACCGAGCCGCCGGCGCTCCTCGCGAGCTGGCCACCCTTGCCGGGCTTCAGTTCCACGTTGTGCACGGTCGTGCCGACCGGAATGTGGCGCAGCGGCAGCGCGTTGCCGGGCTTGATCGGCGAATCGAGGCCCGAGCGCACCTCGTCGCCCGCGGCGAGCCCCTTCGGCGCGAGGATGTAGCGGCGCTCGCCGTCCGCATATTTCACGAGCGCGATGTGACCGGTACGGTTCGGGTCGTACTCGATGCGCTCGACGACGCCCTGGATGCCGTCCTTGTCGCGCTTCCAGTCGATCAGGCGGTACTTCTGCCGCGAACCGCCGCCCTGGTGGCGGGTCGTGATGCGGCCCTGGTTGTTGCGGCCCGCACGCTTCTTCTGCTTCGTGGTGAGCGGCTCGTGCGGCCCGCCCTTCCACAGCTGCGACTTGTCGATCTTGACGACGAAACGCGTGCCAGGCGACGTCGGCTTCATCTTGATGAGCGCCATGATTCCTGTCCTTACGCCTTCGGCTTCGCTTCGAGGTCGATCGTCTGGCCGGCGGCGAGGCTCACGTAGGCCTTCTTCCAGTCCTGCGTGCGGCCCGGCGTCATGCCGAACCGCCGCGCCTTGCCGGTCTCGTTGACGACCTGCACGCCCGCGACCGCGACGCCGAACATCAGCTCGACGGCGGCGCGGATCTGCGGCTTGGTCGCCGAGCGGCGCACGCGAAACGCGTACTGGTTGTGGTTCTGCATGACGAGCGACGTCTTCTCCGTGACGTGCGGCGCCAGCAGGATGTTCATCAGTTGTTCCTTGCCGCTCACTGCAGGCGCTCCTCGATCAGCTTCACGGCGCCGACCGTCATCAGCACCTTGTCATGGTTCGCGAGCGAGACCGGGTTGAGCGCCGCTGCGTGCAGCACTTCGACGTTCGGCAGGTTGCGCGCCGCGAGGTACAGCTTCTCGTCGATCGCCTCGACGACGATCAGCACGTCGGCGAGCGCGAGGCTCTTCAGTTCGTTGACCAGCAGCTTCGTCTTCGGCGCCTCGAGCGCGAGAGCCTGCGTCACGACGAGCCGGTCCTGGCGCACGAGTTCCGAGAGCATCGAGCGCATCGCGCCGCGATACATCTTGCGATTGACCTTCTGCTCGAAGCTGCGCGGCTTGGCCGCGAAGGTCACGCCGCCACCGACCCAGATCGGGCTCCGGCTCGAGCCCGCGCGCGCCTGGCCGGTGCCCTTCTGCGAGTGCGGCTTCTTGCCGCCGCCGCGCACTTCCGCGCGCGACTTCTGCGCCTTCGTGCCCGACCGGCCGGCGTTGCGATACGCCGTGACGACCTGGTGCACGAGCGCCGGGTTGAATTCACGGCCGAACGTCCCTGCGGAGAGTTCCAGCTCCGCCGCGTTCTTGCCGCTGCCTGCCACCTTGAGCTTCATGAGTGTCAGTCCTTACTTCTTCGCGGCCTTCTTGTCGCCCGCCTTGTTCGGCGTCAGCGTCTTGCGGTTCGCTGCGCGCGCGGCCTTCACCGACGGGCGCACGATCACCTGGCCGCCGTCGGCGCCGGGCACGGCACCGCGGATCAGGATCAGGTTGCGCGCGGTGTCGACTTCGACGACGCGCAGGTTCTCGGTGGTGCGGCGTTCCCCGCCCATGCGGCCCGACATGCGCTTGCCGGCGAACACGCGGCCCGGCGTCTGGCGCTGGCCGATCGAGCCCGGCGTGCGATGCGAGACCGAGACGCCGTGCGACTGGTTGTGGCCGCCGAAGTTGTGGCGCTTCATCGTGCCGGCATAGCCCTTGCCGATCGTCGTGCCCGTGACGTCGACGACCTGGCCCGCCTTGAAGTGATCGGCCTTGAACTCGGCACCGACGGCGACATCCGCGGCATCCTTGCCGTCGAGGCGGAACTCGACGAGCGCCTTGCCGGGCGCCGCGTTCGCCTTGGCGTAATGGCCGGCGAGCGCCTTCGACAGCAGCTGCGGACGCTTCGAGCCGTAGGCGACCTGCACGGCGCGGTAGCCGTCCTTGTCGCTCGTCTTCACCTGGGTGACGCGGTTCGGAAGGACCTCGATCACGGTGACCGGGACTGTTTCGCCCGCCGCCGTGAACACACGCGTCATGCCGCACTTGCGGCCGACCAGACCGATAGCCATGGGCCTATTCCTCGTTAAAAATCACCGCCGGCCACTGCGATTGGTGGTCGGCACCTGCGCTGCGGGAGGGGAAAACCCGGGCATCCGGCCGCGATTGCGGTCGCTTGGATACTCGAGTGGTCTTGGCGCCACGGCGCCAACCTCGCCCGAAGCCGCTTGTCGAATGCGGCGGGACCAACGCCCCGCCGGCGGCACCCTCGACGCACCCCGGATTCCGGGATTGCGAAGGGGGTCAAAAAAGGCCGCGCATTATAGCAGGCCGGGCGGGCCGCGCAAGCCTTCGGCCGCCCGCGGTTCGCCGTCAGTTCAGCTTGATCTGCACATCCACACCCGCCGGCAGTTCGAGCTTCATCAGCGCGTCCACCGTCTTGTCGGTCGGGTTCAGGATGTCCATCAGGCGCTTGTGCGTGCGCAATTCGAACTGGTCACGCGCATCCTTGTCGGCGTGCGGCGAGACGAGCAGCGTGAAGCGCTCCATCTTGGTCGGCAGCGGCACCGGGCCGCGCACTGTCGCGCCCGTACGCTTCGCCGTTTCGACGATCTCGCGCGCCGAGCTGTCGATCAGGCGATGATCGAAGGCCTTCAGGCGAATGCGGATATTTTGATTGGCCACTGCACAACTCCAGACAGTCGATAGCGAATAGCCCGCAGCTATCGGCTACCAGCGATCAGCTTTCCTACTTCAATACCTTCGAGACCACGCCGGCCCCGACCGTGCGACCGCCCTCGCGGATCGCAAAGCGCAGGCCCTCTTCCATCGCAATCGGCGCGATCAGCTCCACGTTCATCTTGATGTTGTCCCCCGGCATCACCATCTCCGTGTTCGCCGGCAACTCGATCGTCCCCGTCACGTCCGTCGTGCGGAAGTAAAACT
>JABAQU010000034.1 GCA_019187185.1 Steroidobacteraceae bacterium
CATGGCGAGTTCGATCAGCTTCACGGACGAAGTCGTGATGTCCAGCCCGAGCAGGGGCCGGTAATTACGGCGAAGCAGGAACACTTTTGTCTTTCCTTTTCAGCAACTTATGCCCCGAACCCGTCGCCTTTTGTAACTTATCGGCCAACTATATATCAGCGTAAAGTCAAATAGAACGTGAGAACGCTCACGAAACTCCCCGAATCTTCGAGGCGGGTGGCGGGAACTGGCAGTGCAGTCGCTGTCCAATGTGCATCACGCCTCAAGGAGACCCTCGACCCCGGGCCCGGAGCGCATGGCAAGTAGCGGCAATCGACAGTCGGGTGGGCAAGCGTCAGCCACCCGGCCGGCAACCCCGCTGTCGTAGGCCTGCGCCCTTAGACCGGAGGCTTTGCGTCCCCACCTTTCGATGAGTTTGCCAAGCGTTCGCGGGCTACTATGCATAGCCCACGCAATGCGGGCAAGACACGAGAGTGGTTTTCTGTGAAGTGGAACTGGTTTCGCATCGGAGTCATCGCCGTTGCCGGTGTGACCGGCATCACACTGCTGGCGGCGATCGGCATTTCCGGCGCGTATGCGTTCCTCGCCCCCTCGCTGCCGACGAGCGCCGACATGAAGAACGTCGAGCTCGCGGTACCGCTGCGCGTGTATACGCGTAGCGGGCAGCTGATTGCGCAGATCGGCGAACAGCGGCGCATCCCGGTGACCTACGCGGAGATTCCGGCGACGGTGCGCAACGCATTCCTCGCCGCCGAAGACGACCGGTTTTTCCGCCACCACGGCATCGACTACGCGGGCGTGCTGCGCGCGACGGCGGTGAACCTGTTCACCGGCAATCGCGCGCAGGGCGCGAGCACGATCACGATGCAGGTGGCGCGCAACATGTTCCTCACGCAGCGGCGCGAATGGCGCCGCAAACTGCAGGAGGTGTTCCTCACCTGGCGCATGGAACGCGAGTTCTCGAAGGAGCAGATCCTCGCGCTCTACCTGAACGTGATTTTTTTCGGGCAGCGTTCATACGGAATCGCCGCGGCCGCGGAGACCTACTTCGGCAAGCCGCTCGATGCGCTCACCGTCGGTGAGGCTGCGCTGCTCGCCGGCATACCGAAGGCGCCCACCGATACGAACCCGATCGCGAGCCCGCAGCGTGCGCGTGAGCGGCGCAGCTATGTGCTGCGGCGCATGCACGAACTGCGCTTCATCGACGACGCGCAGCTCGCAGCCGCCAATGCCGAGCCGGTGTCCGGCAAGCTGAATGCGCCGCTCAACGACGTCGACGCGCCGTATGTGGCGGAGATGGCGCGCCTCGAACTGGTGCGACGCTTTGGCGAGGCCGCGCAGAATGCCGGCTATCGCGTGTTCACGACGATCGATCCGCGATTGCAGGCGGCAGCGAATCGCGCGCTGCGACTCGGGCTCCTCGAGTACGACCGGCGTCGCGGCTGGCGTGGACCCACCGCGAAAGTCGCGCTGCCCGCAGACCGCGCACCCGCCGCGCTCGATGCACTGCTCGTGCCCTACGAGCGTTTGGGCAACATCGATCCTGCACTCGTCATCGCAGTCGCGGAGCGCAGTGCGGACGTGCACGTGAAGGGGCTCGGCCGCGTGACGATTCCCTGGGACGGCCTCGCGTGGGCCCGACCGGTCACGGGCGACGACCTGCGTGGACCGGCGCCGAAGCGGGCATCGGAGGTGCTCGCACCGGGCGATGTCGTGTACGTCGTCACCGACGGCAAGCGCACTGCGCAGCTCGTGCAGGTGCCGGAGGCCCAGGGCGCGCTCGTCGCGCTCGACCCCGACGATGGCGCCATTGCGGCGCTGATCGGCGGCTTCGACTACTACGCCTACAAGTTCAATCGCGTGGTGCAGGCGAGCCGTCAGCCGGGCTCGGGGTTCAAGCCGTTCCTGTATTCCGCGGCGCTCGAGAACGGCTTCACGGCCGCGTCCGTGATCCTCGATGCACCGATCGTGATGGACGACCCGAGCTCCGAGACCTCGTGGCGCCCGGAGAACTCGAGCGGCGAATTCTCCGGCCCGACCCGCCTGCGCGAGGCGCTCGTGCGCTCGCGCAATCTCGTGTCGATCCGCATCCTGCGCGACATCGGCATCCGCACCCTGATCGACTATGCCGTGCGTTTCGGCTTTTCGCGCGCGTCGATGCCGGACGACCTGACGCTCGCGCTCGGCACACTGCAGGCGACGCCGCTCGACGTCGCGACCGGGTTCGCGGCCTTCGCCAATGGCGGCTACAAGATCGAGCCGTACTACATCGATCGCATCGAAGACGCCGCCGGCAAGATCGTGTACCGCGCCGAGCCGAAAGTCGTCTGCACGGAGTGCGGAGCACCCGCCACGGAGATCGCGGCCCCGCCGCTCGACGTGCCCGGACCACTGCAGGCGGCCGGCGCGCTGCGCGGCGGCATCGATCTGCTGCCTGCGAGCCGCGTCGCCGAACGCATTGTCAGCGCGCCGAACGCGTACATCATGGACGACATCATGGGCGACGTGATCCGGCGCGGCACGGGGCGACGCGCCAACGTGCTCAATCGCAGCGACATCGCCGGCAAGACCGGCACGACGAACGACGCGAAGGACGCGTGGTTCAACGGATTCAATCGCGACCTGGTCGCGACGGTGTGGGTGGGCTACGACCAGGAGCGCTCGCTCGGCGCCGGCGAGGAAGGCAGCCGCACCGCCGTCCCGATCTGGGTGCATTTCATGCGCGAGGCGCTGAAGGCGCTGCCACAACACACGCGGCCGCGACCGCCCGGCGTGATCGAACTGCCGATCTCGCGGGAGACGGGGCGACTCGCGCCTGCCGACGATCCGGATGCGGTCACCGAGCTGTTCATGGTCGACCATCTGCCGGGCGGCGAGGCGGGCACGACGCCGGGCGCGCCCGCATCCATCGACAACGCCCAGGCGAGCGAGCCGCTGTTCTGAGGCGCGCCGCACTGCGCGGCGCGCCCGAGTTGGCTACACTCGGGGCGCGATGAGCAGACACCAGCCCGCCCGCGCGGAGAATCTGCGCCGGGCGATCGCGCAGGAAGCGGCGCGCATCATGGCCGAGCACGGCATTCGCGATTTCTACGTCGCGAAGCGCAAGGCGGCCGAACGTTACGGCGTGTTCGACGGCGGCCTTTTGCCGAAGAACATCGAGATCGAGGAGGCGCTCGCCGGCTACCAGCGCCTCTTTGGCGGCGCATCCCACGCGCAATCGCTGCTCGCGCAGCGCAGTGCCGCACTCGAGGCGATGGAGTGGCTCGCCGAGTTCGAGCCGCGGCTCGTCGGCCCCGTGCTCGCGGGCACGGCGACTGAACATGTCGACGTACAGTTGCACCTGTTCGCCGACCGCGCAGAGACCGTGGCGCTCAAGCTGATGGACCACGGCGTGCCGCACGAAATCGGCGAGCGGCGCGTGAAGCTGAACGCCGAGCGCGTCGTCGGCTGTCCGACCATCCGGTTCGACATGGCGGATATCGCGATCGAGGCGATCGTGTTTCCGCGCGATGGCATCCGGCAGGCGCCCGTCAGCCCGGTCGACGGCCGCCCGATGCGCAGGGCGGACCTCGCGGAGGTTGCGACCCTGGTCGCGGGCGAGCAGCGGGCAGGCAACGGGGAATCGACCGGGATGTAGCGGCGCGTCGTTGTGGCCGGCCGCAAGGCGGACCGCCGGAACCTGCCGGGCTCGTCGCGGTCAGATTCCCGCATGCGTGCATCCGGCGCAATGACATGACCGGGGCACAGGACGATCGTCGCCTCAAGCGCCACATCGGCATCTTCGGCCTGCTGTTCACCGCGGTTGGCTCGATCATCGGCTCCGGATGGTTGTTCGGCGCGCTGACCGCGTCGCAACTGGCCGGGCCCGCATCGATCATCGCCTGGCTCATCGGCGCAGTGATGATCCTCTTCATCGGCCTCGTGTTTGCGGAGCTCGGCACCCTGTTTCCCGTGTCGGGGGGTGTCGTGCGCTTTCCGCATTATGCGTTCGGTTCGTTCGCGAGCTTCACCACCGGCTGGATCACCTGGGTCGCGGCCGCGTCGACGGCACCGATCGAGGTGCTCGCGGCGATGCAGTACGCGACCAACTACGTGCCCTGGCTGCAGACGCTCGCCGATGGCGTGCCGGTGCTGACGCTGCCGGGCTACGCGGTCGCCACCGCGCTGATGGCACTGTTCAGTCTCGTCAACGTGATCGGCATCCGCTGGTTTGCGCGCGTGAACAACCTGCTCGTCGCCTGGAAGCTGATCGTCATCGCGCTCGTGGTGGTGGTGTTCCTCGCCACCGCCTTCCATCGCGCCAACTTCAGCCACGCGCTGGCCGGCGGCTTTCTGCCGTTCGGCTGGCACGGCGTGTTCTCGTCCATTGCCGGCGCCGGCATCATCTTTTCCTATCTCGGCTTTCGCCAGGGCGTGGAGCTCGCCGGCGAAACCGGCAATCCGCAGCGCAATGTGCCGATCGCCATCATCGGCTCGCTCGCGATCACCGCGACGATCTACATCGCGTTGCAGGTCGCCTTCGTCGGTGCATTGCCTGACGTGGCGCTGCGCCACGGCTGGGCGCAGGTCGGCACGAGCTTCTCCGGCGGCGCGGCCGACATTGCCGCGACCTTCGGCCCGCTCGCGGCGCTCGCCAGCCTCCTCGGCCTGTCGTGGCTCGCGGTGCTGCTGTACATCGACGCGGTCATCTCGCCGGCGGACACCGGCCTCATCTACACCACCGTCACGTCGCGCATCTCCTATGCGATGGGTCGCAATGGCAACGCGCCGAAGGCGCTCGCGCGTGTCAGCCGACGCGGCGTGCCGTGGGTGAGCGTCATCCTGACTTTCGTCGTCGGGCTGATCTTCTTCCTGCCGTTCCCGGGCTGGCAGAAGCTGGTCGGATTCGTGACATCGGCCACCGTCCTCTCGTTCGGCTCCGGTCCCCTCGCGCTGCTGTGTCTGCGCCGCGAGCTGCCCGACCGCAAGCGCACGTTCCGGTTGCCGTGGGCGAATGCGCTCGCCTACCTCGCGTTCCTGTCGTCGAACCTGATCGTGTACTGGTCCGGGTGGGATACGGAGTGGAAGCTGTCTGTTGCGGTGCTGCTCGGCTTCGTCGTGCTCGCGATCCACGAGACTTCAGGACGGGGCGACTCGCCGCCGCTCGAATGGCGCTCCGGGTTCTGGGTGCTTCCCTGGCTCGGCGGCCTCGCGTTGATCAGCTACCTCGGCATCTATCCTGCGCCCGCCGCGGGAGCCGGCAATCTCGGCTGGCTGCCGTTCGGATGGTCCATCCTCGTGGTTGCGCTCTTCTCGGCGGCGATCATGTGGCTCGCCGTGTCCTGCCGCCTGCCGCGCGCGCGGGTGGAGCAGCACCTGCGCGGCACATAGCGCCGCTCCCCGCGGCTCAGCGCTTGCCGATGTCCGTGTAGTCCCGTTGCGTGGGCCCCGTATAGAGCTGGCGCGGGCGGCCGATCTTGTAGCCCGGTTCTGAGATCATCTCCTGCCAGTGCGCGACCCAGCCTGCGGTGCGCGCCACGGCGAACATCACCGTGAACATCGAGCGCGGAATGCCGAGCGCGCTGTAGATGATGCCCGAATAGAAATCGACGTTCGGGTAGAGCTTGCGCGAGACGAAGTAGTCGTCCTTGAGCGCCACCTCCTCGAGCCGTTCGCCGAGTTCGAGCAGCGGGTTGTCCGCGCGGCCCATCTTCGCGAGCACCTTGTGGCACATCTCGCGGATGATCTTCGCGCGCGGGTCGAAGTTCTTGTACACGCGATGGCCGAAGCCCATCAGGCGCACGTTCGAGTTCTTGTCCTTCACCTTCGCGAGGAACTTCGGGATGTTGTCGGGCGTGCCGATCGATTCCAGCATCTCGAGCACGGCCTCGTTCGCGCCGCCGTGCGCAGGCCCCCAGAGCGCCGACACGCCCGCCGAGATCGCGGCGTACGGGTTGGCACCGGTCGAGCCGGCGAGACGCACGGTCGAGGTGCTGGCGTTCTGCTCGTGGTCGGCGTGCAGGATCAGCAGCAGGTCGAGCGCCTGCGCGGCGAGCGGATCGACATCGTACGGCTCGCACGGCACCGCGTAGAACATGTGCAGCAGGTTCGCGCAGTAGCTGAGGTCGTTGCGCGGATAGACGAACGGCTGGCCGAGCGAATGCTTGTACGCGGCCGCCGAGATCGTCGGCAGCTTGGCGATGATCCGGTGCGCGAAGATCTCGCGATGGCGCGGGTTATTGATGTCCATCGAGTCGTGGTAGAACGCCGACATCGACGCGACGATCCCCGACACCATGGCCATCGGATGCGCGTTGTAGTGAAAGCCGTTGAACATGCGCTGCAACGATTCGTTGATCATCGTGTGCCGCGAGATGTTGGTGGTGAACTCGGCGAGCTGCCTCTTGTCCGGCAACTCGCCGTCCAGCAGCAGATACGCGACCTCGAGGAACGAGCTCTTTTCGGCGAGCTGCTCGATCGGGTAGCCGCGGTACAGCAGGATGCCCTTGTCGCCGTCGATGTAGGTGATGCGGCTTTCCGTGCTCGCGGTCGCCATGAACCCCGGGTCGAACGTGAAGACACCGAGATCCTTGTGGATCGGGCTGATGTCGACGACGTCGGGGCCGATCGTGCCGGAGCGGATCGGCAGCGAGGATTTCCTGCCGGTCGCGGAATCGACGAGTTCGAAGGTCTTGCTGGGCATGCACTCGATCCAGGCTGCGCCCGTAGCGGATTTGCAACGGGGGACCGCGAGGATTCCATGGCGCGGCGCCGGAATCAAGGCGCGAAAGCCGCAGGTCCGCCCTGCAGCGGGCGCGGTGCATGCGCTCGCCGGGGCTATTGCACGATCTTGATGAGTTCGCCGAATCCGGGTTGCTTGTCGGGATAGAGCCCGTTCATCAGCTCGAGCTCCTCGAGCTGATAGCGCTCGACCGGCACGTCGCGCGCGTAGGTCGTGAGCGGCGTCTTGCCGTCATACGGCACGACCGCGATCCGATACGGCTCCGCGAGCGGGAATTCCGACGGCTTGAGGCTGCGCATCGTGCCGACCACCGAGCTGATGACGCCGTCGGCTTCGGGGCGCGAATTCACCGACGCGCGGCTCGCGCCCGCGAACACGTACGCGCTGTTCTCGCGGTAGAGCACGGTCCAGCGCACGGGCCCCCGGCCGTTGTCGAGCGGCGAGCCGCCGCGTGTCACGACGGTGTAGCCCTGCATGCCGTTCGACTCGATCGCTTCGCCGAGCGCGACCGACTGGCCCTTGAGGCGCGTCAGCAGGAACTCGCGCGCCGACTGCGTGGGTGGCCGGGCATCGACGGTCACCTGCATCAGGCTGTCCTTGTTCGGCGTGTACGCGAGGATCCGGTCGCGCAGGTTCTCGACGGTCCAGCCGCGCGGAAACGCCATGGTGATGCCGAGACCCGCGTGATACAGGCGGTTGTCGCGCACGATCCCCTGCGCGCGGCTCGAGCCATAAGGCAGGCCATCGAGGTTGCGCAGGAAGATCTCGCGATTGTCGATCCAGCCGCCGGGCGGTTCGTTCGTGATTCTCGCAGCGCCCATGGCGGCCTGCACCGTGCGCGCATCGGGCGCCGGATGCGACGAGAAAATGCCGTGATAGATGCGCGGCTCGCGGCCCTCGCGGCGCGCGCGGTCCATCTCGAAGCGTTCCTGGTCCTTGAAGACCTTGAATACATGCGCCATCGCCTCGGGGCGATAGCCGGCCTTGGTCGCGAACTTGAGGCCGAGCCGGTCGGCCTCCATTTCGTTCTCGCGCCCGTAGCCCTGGATCCATGCGCCCGCGCCGAGATTCGCGAGCTGCCCGATCGCGCCCGATCCGGTCGCGAGCGTCGCGCCGATCGCGAGGATGTTGGCGAGAATGCCCTGGGTGCGGCGCTTCTGCGGGTGGTTCGCGGTGACGTGCGCAATTTCGTGGCCGAGCACCGTCGCGAGTTCCGCCTCGCTCTCGAGGTAGCTGAGCAGGCCGCGGTGCACGTAGATGAAGCAGCAGCCCGTCGTGAACGCATTGATCGCATCGTCGTCGAGGACGAAGAACTTGAACTCCGCGTCCGGCCAGTCACTCTGGCGCGCGACGCGGGTGCCGACCTGGTTGACGTAGTCCTGCATGGCCTGGTCTTCGTAGAGGCCATAAAACTTCAGGATCTCGACGTGCGCCTTGCGCGAGGACTCGCTCTCGGCATGCGGCTTGGCGGCCGCCGCGAGCCCCGGCGCGAATGCCGTTGCTGCAGCCAGCACGAGAGCCATCATGAATCGGGGCATGAGCCGGTCCATCGTCGCGGAACTGATGCCTATATAGCTGCGACGCCACCCGCGGACAACAGGTTCCGGCCCCTGAACCCGCGAACAGTGAGTGACGCGCGGCGAACACCCGGCAGGCGCTCCGCACACAGCGCCCCTGGCTGTGAGCGACAGGCCATGGAGCCATCAGCTCGCGTGGCATCCAGCCACGCGCAGCGCTCAGCCGCGCGCCGCGGCGCTCGCGTACTTCTTGCGGAATTTGTCGACTCGGCCCGCCGTGTCGACGATCTTCTGCTTGCCGGTGTAGAACGGGTGGCAGCTCGAGCAGACTTCGACGTGCAGGTCGTGGCCGAGCGTCGAACGCGTCCTGAACGTGTTCCCGCAGGTGCAGGTGACGTTGATTTCGGCGTAGGTCGGATGCGTATCGGCTTTCATGGTCCTGCCCGCGCCGGGAAGGGCCCGGCCAAAAGGGCGCGCAGTTTAGCGAGCCAGACCGGGGCGCTCAAGGGGCGGTGCCTGCGGCACTTTAGCCTCCCGGTTTTGCCGCATTGCGATACCGCCCCGTTATCCACAAAACATGTGGATAACTTTGTGGGTATCCCGCTGGCCGAATCCCCGAATGGGCGGCAGGATCGCATTTCTGCAGGCTTGGTCAAAAAATGACCAGCCCATTTCCCTCTATAAAATCAATGTATTACGAATGTGATATCGAGCTGTTTGACTGCAATGAGACGTAATGCACTCATTTGTGGTGCCACTCAGGAACGCTGTGCATAAAGGCGCTCGTGATTTGGCGATAAAGCGCCTAACCCGCTGCCCCTGCTCGTGATTCCGGCAGGAACTCGAGCAGCATGTCGTTCAGGAAGGCAAGGCCTCGACCTGTGGGCCGGCAGCTGTCACCGGCCCGCTCGAGGAGCGCGCGCCCGATCAGGCGCTCGACAGTGGGTGCGATCGTCTCGAAGGCAAGCCCCGTGCGGGCCTCGAACAGCGCAGGCGTGAACCCGGCGCAGAGCCGCAGGGCATTCAGGGCAAACTCGAACGGCAATTCGGTGGGCGCGACCGCGCGGGCCTCGGGCGTCGAGCCGGCAGCGGCCATGTAGCGGCGCGGCTCGCGCGGCCGGGTCGTGCGGATGACGACCGCCTTGTCGTCGCCGCTGTCACCATCGCCGTCCGCACTGCGCGTCAGCTTGCCGTGCGCGCCGGCGCCGACGCCGAGATAGTCGCCGAACTCCCAGTAGTTCACGTTGTGCCGGCAGCATCGCCCCGCGCGCGCGTACGCCGAGACTTCGTAGCGCGCAAATCCGTGCGCACCGAGTCGTTCGATGCAGGCTTCGAGCATCGCGTGCGCCGTGTCGTCGTCGGGCAGCGCTGGCGGGCGGGCTGCGAACAGTGTCCCGGGCTCGAGCGTCAGCTGGTAATGCGAGAGGTGTGCCGGCGCGAGCGCGAGGGCCGCATCGATGTCGTCGAGCGCGGCGGCGCGCGTCTGCGCAGGCAGCGCATACATCAGGTCGAGGTTGAAGTTCGCCAGTCCCGCCGAATGCAGCTCTTCGGCCGCGAGTCGCGTCTCGTCGGGAGAGTGAATGCGCCCGAGCACCCTGAGCGCAGCGGCATCGAAACTCTGGGCGCCGAGCGAGACGCGGTTGACGCCTGCATCGCGGTAGTCCGCGAACCGGCCGCGCTCGATCGTGCCGGGGTTCGCTTCGAGCGTGACTTCGGCATCGGGCGCGAAGGCGAGATGCCGGCGCGCATGCTCGAGTACGCGCGCGATGTCCGACGGTGCGAACAGGCTCGGCGTGCCGCCACCCAGGAACACGCTCCCGACCGTGCGACCCGCGACCTGCGGCGCCTGCACTTCGAGGTCCGCCGCGAGCGCCGCGACGTAACGCGCGGCCGGCAGCTCGCCCTGCACGGCGTGTGAATTGAAGTCGCAGTACGGGCACTTGCTCACGCACCAGGGGAAGTGCACGTACAGCGCGAGCGGTGGCGTGATCAGCGCCATTGCGCCACGAGCGCGCGCAGCGCCGCACCCCGATGACTGCGCAGGTTCTTCTCGGCGGGCGTGAGCTCGGCGGCCGTGCCGGAGGCATCGAGCGGCTCGAACAACGGGTCGTAGCCGAAGCCGCCGGTGCCGCGCGCAGCGAGGGCGATGCGCCCCTCCCACCGCCCTTCGCCGACGAGCGGCGCCGGGTCGTTTGCGGTGCGCACGAACACAATAATGGCGCGATAGCGCGCGGATCGTTTCCCGGGCGGCACATTCGCCAGCGCGGCCAGCAGCCGGGCGTTGTTCGCCGTGTCGCTCGCACCGTGGCCCGCGTAGCGTGCGGAATGAATGCCGGGCGCACCGCCGAGCGCGTCGACTTCGAGCCCGGAATCGTCGGCAATCGCGGGCAGCCTGCTCACCGCGGCGGCGTGGCGCGCCTTGATCAGCGCGTTGTCGAGAAAGCTCGCGCCGGTCTCGGGCGGTGGCTCGATGCCGAACGCCGACTGCGGCACGACCTCTATGCCGAGCGGCGCGAGCAGCGCCGAGAGCTCCCGCAGCTTGCCCGGGTTGCCGGTCGCCGCGACGACACGCACGGGCCGCTCCGGTCAGTCGGCCGCCAGCGCCTGCGCCTGCAGCGCAAAGAGCGTGGCCGTGCCGCTCACCGCCAGATCGAGCATCGCATCGAGTTCATGGCGGCGAAACGCGTGCCCCTCGGCGGTACCCTGGACTTCGACGAAGCCGCCGCCGCTTTGCATGACGACGTTCATGTCGGTCTCGGCACTCGAGTCCTCCGCGTAGTCGAGGTCGAGCACCGGCGCGCCGTCGACGATGCCCACCGAGACCGCGGCCACCTGGCCGTGCAGCGGCACGGCCGCGAGGGCGCGACGCGCCACGAGCGACTGGCAGGCGTCGGCGAGCGCGACATAGCCGCCCGTGATCGATGCCGTGCGCGTGCCGCCGTCGGCCTGCAGCACGTCGCAGTCGAGCGTCACGGTGCGTTCCCCGAGCGCCGCGAGATCGATGACGGCGCGCAGGCTCCTGCCAATGAGGCGCTGGATTTCCTGCGTGCGCCCCGACTGCCTGCCGCGCGCGGCTTCGCGCGCACCGCGCGTGTGGGTTGCACGCGGCAACATGCCGTACTCCGCAGTGACCCAGCCCTTGCCCTTGCCGCGCAGGAAGGACGGTACGCCGTCCTCGATGGACGCGGTGCACAGCACGCGCGTGGCGCCGAACTCGACGAGTACCGACCCTTCCGCATAACGGGTGTAGCGGCGCGTGAAGCGCACGTCGCGGAGCGCATCGGCCGCGCGGCCCCCGGCCCGGTCGCTCATTGCGCCCCCATCCAGCGCAGCGCCGCGACGGTCGTGTTGTCGCTCACCGCGCCGCCGATCAGCACGGCCCGCTCGGCGAGCTTCGTGAGCTCCTCGCGCAGCGGCGCCCCGCCCGGTGGCAGGCTGCGCGCGATGTCGTCGTCGGTGAGGTTGCCCCAGAAGCCGTCGGTGCACACGAGCACGATGTCGTTCGGCGCGAGCCGATGGCGGCCGGAAATCGACATTTCCGGCAGGATCGGATCGCCGCCGACGCAGGACTCGACGAAATTGCGCATCGGGTGGCTCAGCACCTGCTCGGCGGTGATCACCCCTTCCCGCAGCAGGAACTCGACGTGGCTGTGGTCGCGCGTGCGCTCGGCGACCGATGCGCCCCGCAGGTGATACACGCGGCTGTCGCCGATATGCGCCCAGTACGCCGAGTTGCCCTGCACGATGCACACGGCGCAGGTGGCGCGCGGTCGATGCTCGATCGGCAGCGCGGTGCCCATTTTCACGACGTCGTCGTGCGCTCGCCCGAGGGTCAGGTGCAGGAAGCCGATCGGGTCGAACAGCGGCTGCGGCGTGTGCCAGAACGCCTCGACGAGCGCCTTCAGCGTCGCCTCGGCGGCGCGCGCGCCGTCGGCGTGGCCGCCCATGCCATCGACCGCGACGAGCATCGCCGCATGCTCGGCGACGGCGGTCGCCACGCGGTCCTGGTTGTCGTCGCGCGCTCCGATGAGGCTGAGTTCGGCGTAATCGATGCGCAAGCGGCGACCTTTGGCGTTGGCTAAACTGGGCGGCGATTTATAGCATCCCGCCATCCAATGATCACGAGCATGACCGGCTTTGCCCGCGGCGAGGCCACCGGCCCCTGGGGCACCCTCACCTGCGAACTGCGCAGCGTGAACCACCGCTTCCTCGAATCGCAGTTCCGCCTGCCGGAAGACCTGCGCGGCTGCGAGAGCGAGTTGCGCCAGGCGCTCGCGAAGGCGCTGAAGCGCGGCAAGGTCGATTGCACGGTGCATCTGCGGGAGCCCGAGGGCGCCGCGCGCGCGCTCGACATCGACGAGGCCGCTCTCGCGCGACTCGTCAAGCGGGTCCGCGAAGTCGCGGCGGCCCTGCCCGCGCCGTCGGTCGATGCGCTCGAGGTGCTGCGCTGGCCGGGCGTGATCCGCGAGACGGCGGTCGATGCCGAAGGACTGCACGCCGCGCTTGCGGCGCTGTTCGCGGCCACGGCGCGCGATCTCGTCGCGGCGCGCGCGCGAGAGGGTGTGCGACTGCGCGAACTGATCGGCGAGCGCTGCGCCGGGCTCGAGGCGCTCGTCGCGCAGGTACGCGCACGGCTACCCGAGGTGCACGCGCGCGTGCGCGGCCGGCTCGGGGAGCGGCTCGCGGAGCTCGCGGGGCAGGTCGACAAGGACCGCGTCGAGCAGGAGATCGTCATGCTGCTGCAGCGGCTCGACGTCGCGGAGGAGCTCGATCGGCTTACAGGCCACATCGAGGAGACGCGACGGATCATCGCGAGCGGCGAGCCCGCGGGGCGGCGACTCGACTTCCTGATGCAGGAGTTCAACCGCGAGGCGAATACGCTGTCGTCGAAGTCGCAGGACCTCGAGACCACCCGCATCGCGGTCGACATGAAGGTGCTGATCGAGCAGATGCGCGAGCAGGTGCAGAACATCGAATAGCCGTCAGCGGCGCGTGCGTGCACTACCCCAAGTGCCGTGCCGCGAGACGATCCCCCGTTTGCTCACGACCTTGAGTATTTTTGCTCAATGTACTGAGCAAACGGCCGGGCCTCGGGCCCCGCCGCGTCCTGCATCACAATGCCGATCTGCAGCGTCCCCGGGTAGCCCGCCGCCACGCTGCCCGACATCGCGAGCAGCTGCGTCGACTCGCCGGCCGTGCCCTGGTTCGCGTGGCCCGAGTACGCGCCGTCGCGGTCGCAGTGCCGGATGCAGGCATCCACGTCGCTGATCGGCGCGCAGGCGTTGCTCATGTCGACGACATTCAGCACGAACGCCAGCGACAGGCCGGCGCGTCCCTCCGAGACATCCGCGCGGCGCATCGCCGAATTCGCGAGCGAGGAATCGCGCCCGGGCCTTGCCGCGGCCGGCACGATACACTTGCGCGGCATGTTCCCCGCCCGCCTGTTCGTGATCGCCGCACCGTCCGGCGCCGGCAAGACCTCGCTCGTGAAGGCGCTGATCGAGTGCACGCCGAACCTGCAGGTGTCCATCTCGCACACCACGCGCCGCCGGCGCCCGAACGAGCGCGAAGGCGAGCACTACCACTTCGTGACGCGCGAACGCTTCGCCGAGCTCAAAGCCGCCGGGGTTTTCCTCGAGGACGCCGAGGTCTTCGACAACCATTACGGCACGAGCCGCGAGGGCGTGGAGCGTGCGCTCGCGGCGGGCCATGACGTCCTGCTGGAAATCGACTGGCAGGGCGCCCGGCAGGTGCGCGCGCGCATGCCCGAGTGCGAGACCATCTTCATCCTTCCTCCCTCGCATGCCGAGCTGGCAGCTCGCCTCTTCAAGCGGGGCACCGACGACGAAGCGGTGATCGCGAGGCGCCTGCGCGATGCCGAGGCAGACATCTCGCACTGGCAGGAATTCGACTACGTGGTCGTGAACGACGATTTCGGGCAGGCATTGGAAGCGCTGTCGCGGATCGTCGGGCGCGATGGAGCGGCCTGGCGTGCCGACCGGCCGGGCCTCGCTGCCCTCGTCGCGGGCCTGACGGGCCGCGTGGTATAGTGACCGACCTTTCGCCCGATTTGCCCAGGTTGAACCATGGCCCGCGTGACCGTCGAAGACTGCCTCCAGAACGTCGATAACCTGTTCCAGCTCGTGCTGCTCGCCTCGCAGCGCGCGCGCCGGCTCGCCAACGGCGCCGAACCCACGGTGCCGTGGGAGAACGACAAGCCGACCGTCGTCGCGCTGCGCGAGATCGCCGAGGGCACGATCACCGCCGAGATGCTGAAGGAGCCGGAGCCCGAGGTGCAGGCGCCGGTGCCGGATGCGGACAACCAGTCGATGTTCCGCGCGCCCCAGTTCGGCCTGGGAGACTGACCCGCCGCCCGGCACTCTATGGACTACGCGTCTTCGCTCCTGGGACTGCTTCCCGGCGCAAGGCGCACCCCGGGCCTTCGCGACCTGCTCGCGCAGGCCGCCACCTACCTTCCGCCCGCCGACGTCGAGCGCATCCGCGAGGCGGCGGAATTCGGCGCGACCGCGCACAAGGGCCAGAAGCGCCTCTCGGGCGAGCCCTACATCGCCCACCCGGTCGCCGCCGCCGACATCCTCGCGGACCTGCACCTCGATGCCGACACGATCGTCGCGGCCATCCTGCACGATGTCATCGAGGACACGCCGATCGCCAAGGAGCAGCTCGCCGAGCGCTTCGGTCCCGCGGTCGCCGAGATCGTCGACGGCGTCACGAAGCTCGACCAGATCAAGTTCAAGAACCGCGAAGAAGCGCAGGCCGAGAGCTTCAGGAAGATGCTGCTCGCGATGGTGCGCGACCTGCGCGTCATCCTCGTCAAGCTCGCCGACCGTACGCACAACATGCGCACGATCGACGCGATGGCGCCGGCGCGGCGCCGGGCGATCGCGCGCGAGACGCTCGAGATCTACGCGCCGATCGCCGAGCGGCTCGGCCTCTACAAGCTGAAGCTCGAGCTCGAGGACCTCGGCTTCCAGGCCGCGCACCCGCAGCGCTACCGCGTGCTCGAGCGTGCGGTGCGCCGCGCGCGCGGCAACCAGAAGGAATTCCTCGGCAAGATCGCCGCGCAGCTGCGCAACGCGTTCCAGAAGGCGGGCATCGAGGCCCAGGTGGAAACGCGCGAGAAGCACCTCTACAGCATCTACCGCAAGATGCAGAGGAAGCGTGCGACGCTCGCCGACATCGTCGACGTGTACGGGCTCAGGATCATCGTCGACACGGTCGACACGACCTACCGTGCGCTCGGCGTCGTGCACGGCGTCTACAAGCCGATGCCGGGACGCTTCAAGGACTACATCGCGATCCCGCGCGTCAACGGCTACCAGTCGCTGCACACGACGCTCTTCGGCCCGAACGGCGTGCCGATCGAGGTGCAGATCCGCACCGCCGACATGCACGTCGTCGCCGAGTCCGGCATCGCCGCGCACTGGAAATACAAGGCGGGCGACATGAGCGCGACGCAGCGCGAGCGCGCGCGCCAGTGGCTCACGAACCTGGTCGAGCTGCAGGGCGAGGGCAGCAGCGAGGAATTCCTCGAGAGCGTCAAGGTCGATCTCTTCCCGGACAAGGTGTACGTGTTCACGCCGAAGGGCGAGATCCTGCGCCTGCCGAGCGGCGCGACCGTGGTCGATTTCGCCTACGCGGTGCACACCGGCGTCGGCAACCGCTGTGTCGCCGCGAAAGTCGACCGGCGCCTCGCACCGCTGCGCACGGTGCTGAGGAACGGCCAGACGGTCGAGATCATCACCGCCAAGGGCGCGATGCCGAACCCGGCATGGGTCAATTTCGTCGCGACCGCGAAGGCGCGCAGTGCGATCCGCCAGTACCTGCGCGGCCTGCGCCGCTCGGAAGCCATCGAGCTCGGCGCGCGCCTCTTGAACCAGGCACTCGCGGAATTCAGGACTTCGCTCGAGGACGTGGCCCCGGCCGCCATGCAGGCGGCGCTCGGCGAGCTCGGCATGAAAGGCGAGGACGAGCTCTACGAGAAGATCGGCCTCGGCGAGCGGCTCGCGCCGCTGATCGCGCGGCGCCTGCTGACCGGGGCCCCGGAGGAAGAGCCGGGCGGCGTCGCACCGCCGATTGCGGTTGCGGGCACCGAGGGGCTTCTCGTCAGCTACGCGCGCTGCTGCTTCCCGATCCCGAACGACCCGATTATCGCGTATCTCTCGGCGGGGCGCGGCATCGTCGTGCATCGCGAGGCCTGCGTGAACGTCGACGACTATCGCAAGCATCCCGAGAAATGGCTGCCGGTGGTGTGGGAGGCGAGCGTCGATCGCCAGTTCGTTTCGCAGATCCGTGTCGATGTCGTCAACAAGCTCGGCGTGCTCGCGGCGGTCGCGGCGGCGATTTCGACCACCGAAACCAACATCGAGCACGTGTCGATCGAGGAACGCGACAGCGAGCTCACCGTGCTCGTGTTCGAGGTGCGCGTGAAGGGCCGCAAGCATCTCGCGGCCCTGATGCGCACGATCCGGCGCATGCCCGACGTGCTGCGCGTTAGTCGTACAATCGCCGCTCATTCACCAGGCAAGGCCCGTACATGACCCGCAAGATCATCCACACCGACAAGGCGCCGCAGGCGATCGGCACGTATTCGCAGGCCGTGCGCGCCGGCGACACCGTGTACATCTCCGGCCAGATCCCGTTCGATCCGGCGACCGGCCAGCTGATCGAAGGCGACATCGACGCCGAGATCCGCCGCTGCTTCGAGAACCTGAAGGCGATCGCGGAAGCCGCCGGCGCGGGGCTCGACCGCGCGGTCAAGTTCACGGTGTTCCTGACCGATCTTGCCCACTTCGCCAAGGTCAACGAGATCATGGCGACCTACGTCGACAAGCCCTATCCGGCACGCGCCGCGATCGGTGTCGCGCAGCTGCCGAAAGGTGCGCGCGTCGAGGTCGAGTGCGTGCTGCACCTCGGTTGACCGCGGCCGAGCAGCGCCCGGTCACCGCGCTGCGTGGGGTCGGGCCGGCGCTCGGCGAGCGCCTGCGCCACCTCGGCGTCGCGCAGGTGCAGGACCTGCTCTTCGTGCTGCCCCGCACGTACGAGGACCGCACGCGCACGGTACCGATCGGCGCGCTCGCGCCCGGCATGCGCGCGGTGATCGAGGGCGAGGTGCAGCTGACCGAGGTGACCTTCCGCCGCCGCCGACAGCTGCTCTCGCGGCTCGCAGACGGCTCGGGCCACGTGACGCTGCGCTTCTTCCACTTCTCGGCGAGCCAGCAGGCGGGCCTTGCGCGAGGCAGCCGCCTGCGCTGTTACGGCGAAGTGCGACGCGGGCCACTCGGCCTCGAGATCGTGCACCCGGAGTATCGCCACATCGCCGCCGAAGGCGCGCCGCTCGAGGAAACGCTGACGCCGATCTACCCGACGACCGAGGGCGTCGCGCAGGCGCGCCTGCGCGCGCTCATCGGCCAGGCGCTCGGCGAGCTGCACGCGGCCGGCGTGCGCGACTGGCTGCCGGCCGGCGTGCTCGCCGCGCTGAAGTTGCCGGCGCTCGCGCGCGCGCTCGAGTACGTACACCGCCCG
>JABAQU010000036.1 GCA_019187185.1 Steroidobacteraceae bacterium
AGTTTTACTTCCGCACGACGGACGTGACGGGGACGATCGAGTTGCCGGCGAACACGGAGATGGTGATGCCGGGGGACAACATCAAGATGAACGTGGAGCTGATCGCGCCGATTGCGATGGAAGAGGGTCTGCGCTTTGCGATCCGCGAGGGTGGTCGCACGGTCGGGGCCGGCGTGGTGTCCAAGGTATTGAAGTAGGAAAGCTGATCGCTGACAGCCGATAGCCATGGGCTATTTGCCGTCAGCGGATTTTTTGCCACAGGCCAGTAGCTCAATTGGCAGAGCGGCGGTCTCCAAAACCGCAGGTTGGGGGTTCGATTCCCTCCTGGCCTGCCACTGACGATCAATGAACGAAGCAGTCAAACAAACAGGTACCAGTCCGCTGGATACCGCGAAGCTCACGGCCGCGGTCGTGCTCGTGCTCGGCGGCATCGTGGCGTTCTACTTGCTGGCCGCGCAGCCTGCGTACGTGCGCTGGCTCGCGATGGCGGGCGGCATCGTGCTCGCGGCGATCGTCATCGCGACGTCCGGCTACGGGCGCGAACTGAAGCAGTTCTCGCTCGATGCGCGGGTCGAACTGCGCAAGGTGTTCTGGCCCACGCGCGAGGAGACGCTCAAGGTCACCGGCATCGTGTTCCTGTTCATCGCGGTGGCGAGCCTGTTTTTCTGGGTGATCGACCTCGTGCTCGCGTGGGCCACCCGACTTCTGACCGGGCAGGGAGGCTGATCGTGGCGCTGCGATGGTATGTGGTTCACGCGTACTCGAACTTCGAGCACGCCGTGCAGAAGGCGCTGAAGGAGCGCATCGCGCGCGCCGGCCTCGAGGCGAAGTTCGGCGAGGTGCTCGTGCCGACCGAGGAAGTGGTCGAGATGCGCGACGGGCAGAAGAGGAAGAGCGAGCGCAAGTTCTACCCGGGCTACGTGCTCGTGCAGATGGAGATGGACGAGGAGACCTGGCATCTCGTGCGCGAAGTGCCGAAGGTCCTCGGGTTCATCGGCGGCACGTCGGACAAGCCGGCGCCGATCTCGGATCGCGAGGCGAACCAGATCCTGCGGCGGGTCGAGGAAGGCGTCGACAAACCGCGACCGAAGGTGCTGTTCGAGCCCGGCGAAGTGGTGCGGGTCAACGATGGCCCGTTCAACGATTTCAACGGTGTCGTGGAACAGGTGAACTACGAGAAGAACCGCCTGCAGGTGGCGGTGCAGATCCTCGGGCGCTCGACGCCGGTGGAGCTCGATTTCTCGCAGGTGGAGAAAGCGTAAGGGTTTTGAGCCTTGATTTGGGGAGCCGTGAGGCGCTTGCACCCAAGGAGTCGTATCGATGGCAAAGAAAGTCCAGGGCTATATCAAGCTGCAGGTCCCGGCCGGCTCGGCGAATCCGTCGCCGCCGATCGGTCCCGCGCTCGGCCAGCAGGGTGTCAACATCATGGAGTTCTGCAAGCAGTTCAACGCTGCGACGCAGAAACTCGAGAAGGGCCTGCCGATCCCGACGGTGATCACCGTCTATTCCGATCGCAGCTTCACCTTCGTGATGAAGACGCCGCCCGCGGCGGTGCTGATCAGGAAGGCGATCGGCATCGAGAAGGGCAGCGGCACGCCGAACACGGCCAAGGTCGGCAGGATCTCGCGCAAGCAGCTCGAGGAGATCGCGAAGACGAAGACTCCCGACCTGACGGCGGCCGATCTCGACGCCGCAGTCCGCACGATCGCGGGCAGCGCGCGCTCGATGGGCGTCGACGTGGAAGGAGCCTGACATGACATTCGCAGCCAAGCGTACGAAGAACTGGGCGGAGAAGGTGCCGCCGGGCAAGCAGTTTGCGGTCGATGACGCACTGAAGCTCGTCAAGGATCTCGCGACCGCGAAGTTCAACGAGTCGGTCGACGCCGCGGTGAACCTCGGCATCGATGCGTCGAAGTCGGATCAGCAGGTCCGCGGCTCGACCGTGATGCCGCACGGCATCGGCAAGAGCGTGCGGGTCGCCGTGTTCACTTCCGGCAAGAACCAGGATGCCGCGCGCGCGGCCGGTGCCGACATCGTCGGTCTCGAAGACCTCGCCGAGAAGGTGAAGGCCGGCGAGATGAATTTCGACGTGGTCGTGGCGAGTCCCGATGCGATGCGCGTGGTCGGCCAGCTCGGCCAGATCCTGGGGCCCCGCGGCCTGATGCCTAACCCGAAGGTCGGCACGGTCACGCCGGATGTCGCGACCGCCGTGAAGAATGCCAAGGCGGGCCAGGTGCGCTATCGCGTCGACAAGGCCGGCATCGTCCATTGCACGATCGGCAAGGCGAGCTTCGAAGTGGAGAAGCTGCGGGAGAACCTGCTCGCGCTGATCCAGGACCTGCAGAAGGCGAAGCCCGCGACGTCGAAGGGCATTTATCTCAAGCGCGTCACGCTGTCCTCGACGATGGGGCCGGGTGTCGTGGTGGACGCCGGCACGCTCGGAGTTTGACGGAGAGTCCGGAATTACGGAATTCGTGAGGCCGGCGCTGCATGGCGGGCGCCGGTTCCATCGAAGACCGCAGGCGGGGAAGCGAACAGCGGGTAGCAGTCAGCAGTCGGCTACCGGCCATCGGCTCGCCCCTTAATGGGCGCCTGCGCAGATGGTGCATCTCTCGATCGGGGATTTCCCCGGCGGAAGATCGCCGTCTTTTGGTGTGATCTTCAAGCCAGGAGAGACAGGAATGGCACTCAACCTAGAGAGCAAGAAGGCGCTCGTCGCGGAAGTCGCGGAGGTGGCCGGCTCGGCCCTTTCCGTGGTGGCCGCCGAGTATCGCGGCCTCTCGGTGACGCAGATGACCGAGCTGCGTGCCAGGGCACGGGCCGAAGGCGTGTACATGCGTGTCGTCAAGAACACGCTGGCGCGCAAGGCCGTGGCAGGCACGTCGTTCGAGTCGATCGGCTCGCACCTGAAGGGCCCGCTGGTTCTCGCCTTCTCGAAGGACGATCCGGGCGCCGCGGCGCGCGTGATCAAGGCCTTTGCGAAGGACAACGACAAGCTCGTCGCGACCCTCGTGTCGCTCGGCGGCCCCGTGCTGCCCGGCAAGGACATCGAGAAAGTGGCGAGCATGCCGACGCGCGATCAGGCGCTGTCGATGCTGCTGGGCGTGCTGAAGGCACCGATCCAGAAGCTCGTCGGCACGATCGCCGCACCGAACCAGAAGCTCGTGCGCACGCTCGCGGCCGTGAGGGACGCGAAGCAGGCCGCCGGCGCCTGACGGCTTTGGATTCAGGACATTTACGGAGTAAGGACAATGGCTGTTAGCAAAGACGAAATCCTCGAAGCAATTTCCAAGATGAGCGTGATGGACGTCGTGGAACTCATCTCCGACATGGAGAAGAAGTTCAACGTCACGGCGGCCGCACCGGTCGCGGTGGTGGCAGGTGGCGGCGCAGGCGCCGCAGCTGCCGCGGCTCCGGCCGAAGAGCAGACCGAGTTCACGGTGTCCCTGAAGGAGTACCCGGCGGACAAGAAGGTCACGGTCATCAAGGTGATCCGCGAGATCACCGGCCTCGGCCTCAAGGAAGCGAAGGACCTCGTCGAGGGCGTGCCCGCCCTCGTCAAGGAAGGCGTTTCCAAGGCCGACGTCGACGCGATCAAGAAGAAGCTCGAGGAAGCCGGCGCCAAGGTGGAGGTCAAGTAACCTCCATGCGCGGCGTTTCGCCGCGTAGCGCGCGCACGGCGCCCGACCGGTCACGGTCGGGCGCCCGCTGCCGCGCGCGTGCAGTCCGCGTGCGCACATTGCAGTTTCAGAGGTAAATCCAGATGGCTTATTCCTTCACCGAGAAGAAGCGCATCCGCAAGAATTTCGGCAGGCAGGCGAGCATCCTCGACGTGCCGTACCTGCTCGCGATCCAGCTCGAGTCCTACCGCACCTTCCTGCAGGCCGAAGTGGCCGAGGATGCGCGCGCGGACATCGGCCTGCATGCGGCGTTCCAGACCGTGTTCCCGATCTCGAGCTACTCGGGCAACGCGACGCTCGAGTACGTGAGCTATCGCCTCGGCGAGCCGGTGTTCGACGTGAAGGAATGCCAGCTGCGCGGCCTCACCTATGCCGCGCCGCTGCGCGTCAAGGTGCGCCTGATCGTGCTCGACAAGGAAGCGCCGGGTGCGAAGAAGCCCGTCAAGGACGTGCGCGAGCAGGAGGTCTACCTCGGTGAACTGCCGCTCATGACCGACAACGGCACGTTCGTCGTGAACGGTACCGAGCGCGTGATCGTCTCGCAGCTGCACAGGAGCCCCGGCGTGTTCTTCGACCACGACCGCGGCAAGACCCACTCGTCGGGCAAGCTGCTGTTCTCGGCGCGCATCATCCCCTATCGCGGCTCGTGGCTCGATTTCGAGTTCGACCCGAAGGACTGCGTGTTCGCGCGCATCGACCGGCGCCGCAAGCTGCCGGTCAGCATCATCCTGCGCGCGCTCGGCATGAACGAGACCGAAATCCTCGACACCTTCTTCGAGAAGAACACCTTTTTCGTCTCGAAGGACAGCGTTTCGCTCGAGCTCGTCCCGGCGAGGCTGCGCGGCGAGACGTCGAGCTTCGAGATCCGCATCGGCGATCGCGTGATCGTCGAGGAAGGCCGCCGCATCACGGCGCGCCACGTGCGCCAGCTCGAGGAAGCGGGCGTCAAGCGCCTCGCGGTGCCGCGCGACTACACCTACGGCAAGATCCTCGCGCACGATGTCGTCAATACCGACACCGGCGAGATCCTCGCGAAGGCGAACGAGGTGCTGACGGCGGCGTCGGTCGAGAAGATCATCGATGCCGGCATCACCGAACTGCGCACGCTGTACGTCAACGACCTCGACCGCGGGGCCTACATATCGGACACGTTGCGCATCGACCCGACCAAGACTCGCCTCGAGGCGCTGGTCGAGATCTACCGCATGATGCGACCCGGCGAGCCGCCGACCAAGGACGCCGCGGAGAACCTGTTCACGAACCTCTTCTTCAACGACGAACGCTACGACCTGTCGGGCGTCGGGCGCATGAAGTTCAACCGCCGCGTCGGGCGCGAGGCGATCACCGGCTCGGGCGTGCTGTCGAAGGAAGACATCCTCGACGTGCTCAAGGTGCTGATCGACATCAGGAACGGCAACGGCCAGGTCGATGACATCGATCACCTCGGCAACCGCCGCGTGAGGAGCGTCGGCGAGATGGCCGAGAACGCCTTCCGCGTCGGGCTCGTGCGCGTCGAGCGCGCGGTCAAGGAGCGCCTGACGGTCGCCGAGAGCGAGCCGCTGATGCCGCAGGAAATGATCAACGCCAAGCCGGTGGCGGCCGCGGTCAAGGAATTCTTCGGCTCCTCGCAGCTGTCGCAATTCATGGACCAGAACAATCCGCTGTCGGAAGTGACGCACAAGCGGCGCGTGTCGGCGCTCGGCCCCGGCGGCCTCACCCGCGAGCGCGCGGGCTTCGAAGTGCGCGACGTGCACCCGACGCACTATGGCCGCGTCTGCCCGATCGAGACGCCGGAAGGCCCGAACATCGGCCTCATCAATTCGCTGTCGGTCTACGCGCGCACCAACCGCTACGGATTCCTCGAGACGCCGTACCGGCGCGTCGACAACGGTCGCGTCACCGACGACATCGATTACCTGTCGGCGATCGAGGAGGGCCAGTACGCGATCGCGCAGGCCAACGTGCGCATCGAGAAGGGCATGCTGCAGGACGACCTCGTGTCGTGCCGCTACCAGAACGAATTCACGCTGATGCCGCGTGACAGCATCAATTACATGGACGTGTCGCCGAAGCAGATCGTGTCGGTCGCCGCCTCGCTGATTCCGTTCCTCGAGCACGACGACGCCAACCGCGCGCTGATGGGCTCGAACATGCAGCGCCAGGCCGTACCGACGTTGCGCGCCGAGACGCCGCTCGTCGGTACCGGCATGGAGCGCCCGGTGGCGATCGATTCGGGCGTGACCGTGGTCGCACGCCGCGGCGGGCAGGTCGATTCGGTCGACGCCTCGCGCATCGTCGTGCGCGTCAACGACGACGAGACGACGGCCGGGGAGCCCGGTGTCGACATCTACAACCTCACGAAATACACGCGCTCGAACCAGAACACGTGCATCAACCAGCGGCCGCTCGTCAACGCGGGCGACCGGATCGCCCGCGGCGACGTGCTCGCCGACGGCCCGTCGACGCACCTCGGCGAGCTCGCGCTCGGCCAGAACCTGCTGGTCGCGTTCATGCCCTGGAACGGCTACAACTTCGAGGACTCGATCCTGATCTCGGAGCGGGTCGTGCAGGAGGACCGCTTCACGACGATCCACATCGAGGAGCTGACCTGCGTCGCCCGTGACACCAAGCTCGGGCCCGAGGAGATCACCGCCGACATCCCGAATGTCGGCGACGCGGCGCTCGCCAAGCTCGACGAGGCCGGCATCGCGTTCATCGGTGCCGAAGTGCGCGCCGGCGACATCCTCGTCGGCAAGGTCACGCCGAAGGGCGAGACCCAGCTCACGCCGGAAGAGAAGCTGCTGCGGGCGATCTTCGGCGAGAAGGCGTCCGACGTGAAGGACACGAGCCTGAGGGTGCCGCCCGGCATGGACGGCATCGTCATCGACGTGCGCGTGTTCACGCGCGACGGCGTCGACAAGGACAGCCGTGCGCTCGCGATCGAGAAGGCGGAGATCGAGCGGGTCCGCAAGGATTTCGCCGACCAGCAGCGCATCCTCGAGGACGACATGTTCGCGCGCGTGCGCAGTGCGCTCGTCGGCAGGAATGCCGTCGGCGGGCCGCGCCGCCTGAAGGGTGCCGTGACCGCGGAGTACCTCGACTCGCTGCCGCGCGAGGAATGGTTCGAGATCCGCCTCGACGACGAGGATGCGAACTCGCAGCTCGAGACGACCGCCGAGCGCCTCGCGGCGCAGCGCAAGGGTTTCGAGAAGAAGCTCGACGACAAGAAGGCCAAGATCACCGCCGGCGACGACCTCGCCCCAGGCGTGCTGAAGATGGTCAAGGTCTACCTCGCGGTGAAGCGCCGCGTGCAGCCGGGCGACAAGATGGCCGGCCGCCACGGCAACAAGGGCGTGATCTCGACGATCGTGCCGGTCGAGGACATGCCGCACCTCGACAACGGCCAGCCGGTCGACATCGTGCTGAACCCGCTCGGCGTGCCCTCGCGCATGAACGTCGGCCAGGTGCTCGAGACGCACCTCGGCTGGGCGGCCAAGGGGCTCGGCGTGAAGATCGGCCGCCTGCTCGAACAGCAGGCGGCGGTCGGCGAGCTGCGTACGCTCCTCGGCCGAATCTACAACGAGACGGGCGGGCAGCACGAAGACATCGGCAGCCTGAACGACGACGACGTGGTCGCGCTCGCGCGCAATCTCTCGAACGGCGTGCCGATCGCGACACCGGTATTCGACGGTGCGAGCGAGCAGGAGATCAAGCGCCTGCTCGTGCTCGCCGACCTGCCGACGAGCGGCCAGACGTACCTCTACGACGGACGCACCGGCGAGCGCTTCGAACGCCAGGTGACGGTCGGCTACATGTACATGCTGAAGCTGAACCACCTCGTCGACGACAAGATGCATGCGCGCTCGACGGGGCCTTACAGCCTCGTCACGCAGCAGCCGCTCGGCGGCAAGGCGCAGTTCGGCGGCCAGCGCTTCGGCGAGATGGAAGTCTGGGCGCTCGAGGCCTACGGCGCGGCGTACACGCTGCAGGAAATGCTGACGGTCAAGTCGGACGACGTGAACGGCCGCACGAAGATGTACAAGAACATCGTCGACGGCAATCACCAGATGGATGCAGGCATGCCGGAATCCTTCAACGTGCTCGTGAAGGAAATCCGCTCGCTCGCCATCAACATGGAGCTGGAGCAGGAGTAAGCCATGAAAGACCTGTTGAAACTGTTCAAGCAGCATGCGCCGGTCGAGCAGTTCGATTCGATCAAGATCGGGCTCGCTTCGCCGGAGATGATCCGCGCATGGTCGTACGGCGAGGTCAAGAAGCCGGAAACGATCAACTACCGTACGTTCAAGCCGGAACGCGACGGGCTTTTCTGCGCCAAGATCTTCGGGCCGATCAAGGACTACGAGTGCCTGTGCGGCAAGTACAAGCGCCTGAAGCACCGCGGCGTCGTCTGCGAGAAGTGCGGCGTCGAGGTCACGCAGTCGAAGGTGCGCCGCGAGCGCATGGGCCACATCGAGCTCGCGAGCCCGACCGCGCACATCTGGTTCCTGAAGTCGCTCCCGTCGCGCATCGGCCTGATGCTCGACATGACGCTGCGCGAGATCGAGCGCGTGCTGTATTTCGAGGCTTTCGTCGTCGTCGAACCGGGCATGACGCCGATGCAGCGCGGCCAGCTGCTGACCGACGAGATGTACCTCGAGGCGATCGAGGAGCACGGTGACGAGTTCGACGCCCGCATGGGCGCCGAGGCCGTCTACGAGCTGCTGCGCACGATCGATCTCGCGGCGGAGATGGTCAAGATCCGCGAGGACATGGCGGGCACGAGCTCCGACACGAAGCTGAAGCGCCTGTCGAAGCGCCTGAAGCTCGTCGAGTCGTTCATCGAGTCAGGCAACAAGCCGGAATGGATGGTCATGACGGTGCTGCCGGTGCTGCCGCCGGACCTCAGGCCGCTCGTGCCGCTCGACGGCGGGCGCTTCGCGACGTCGGACCTGAACGACCTGTACCGGCGCGTGATCAACCGCAACAACCGGCTGCGGCGGCTCCTCGAGCTGAACGCGCCGGACATCATCGTGCGCAACGAGAAGCGCATGCTGCAGGAAGCGGTCGATGCGCTGCTCGACAACGGCCGGCGCGGCCGCGCGATCACGGGCACGAACAAGCGCCCGCTGAAGTCGCTCGCCGACATGATCAAGGGCAAGCAGGGGCGCTTCCGCCAGAACCTCCTCGGCAAGCGTGTCGACTACTCGGGACGTTCGGTCATCGTCGTCGGGCCCACCCTGCGCCTGCACCAGTGCGGGTTGCCGAAGAAGATGGCGCTCGAGCTCTTCAAGCCGTTCATTTTCCAGAAGCTGCAGCTGCGTGGCGATGCCTCGACGATCAAGGCCGCGAAGCGGCTCGTCGAGCGCGAGGGCCCGGAGGTGTGGGACATCCTCGAAGAGGTGATCCGCGAGCATCCCGTGCTGCTGAACCGCGCGCCGACGCTGCACCGTCTCGGCATCCAGGCGTTCGAGCCGGTGCTGATCGAGGGCAAGGCGATCCAGCTGCACCCGCTCGTCTGCACGGCGTTCAACGCCGACTTCGACGGTGACCAGATGGCCGTGCACGTGCCGCTGTCGCTCGAGGCGCAGCTCGAGGCGCGTGCGCTGATGATGGCGTCGAACAACATCCTTTCGCCCGCCAACGGCGATCCGATCATCGTGCCGTCGCAGGACGTGGTGCTCGGGCTCTACTACATGACCCGCGAGCGCATCGGCGCGAAGGGCGAGGGCATGGTGTTCGCCGACGTCGCCGAAGTGCATCGCGCCTACGAGAGCCGCCAGATCGACCTGCAGGCGCGCATCCGCGTGCGCATCGTCGAGTGGCAGGTCGTGGGCGGGGAGCAGCAGGAGCGCCGGCGCACGGTTGCGACCACGGTCGGCCGCTGCCTGCTGTCCGAGATCCTGCCGCGGGGCCTGTCGTTCGACCTCGTGAACCAGGACATGACCAAGAAGGTCATCTCGGCGACGATCAACGCGTGCTATCGGGCGCTCGGCCTGAAGGAAACCGTGGTGTTCGCCGACCAGCTGATGTACACGGGCTTCCAGTACGCGACGCGCGCCGGCATCTCGTTCGGTGTCGACGACATCGTGATCCCCGACCAGAAGTCGCGCCTCGTGGCGGCCGCCGACCGCGAAGTGAAGGAGATCCAGGACCAGTATGCGTCCGGCCTCGTCACGAACGGCGAGCGCTACAACAAGGTCGTCGACATCTGGTCGCGCGCCAACGACCAGGTCGCCAAGGCGATGATGGAGAAGCTCGGCGCGGAGGATGCAACCGACGCGAAGGGCGAGAAGCAGCGCCAGAAGTCGTTCAACTCGATCTTCATGATGGCCGACTCGGGCGCGCGCGGCAGCGCGGCGCAGATCCGTCAGCTCGCCGGCATGCGTGGCCTGATGGCGAAGCCCGACGGCTCGATCATCGAGACGCCGATCACGGCGAATTTCCGCGAGGGCCTGAACGCGCAGCAGTACTTCATCTCGACGCACGGTGCGCGCAAGGGTCTCGCCGACACGGCGCTGAAGACCGCGAACTCGGGCTACCTGACCCGCCGACTCGTCGACGTGGCGCAGGACCTCGTGGTCACCGAAGAGGACTGCGGCACGACCCATGGCCTCACGATGGCGCCGCTCGTCGAGGGCGGCGATGTGGTCGAAGGCCTCGGCGAGCGCGTCCTCGGCCGCGTGCTCGCGGAAGACGTGCTGAAGCCCGGCAAGGACATCGTGCTCGTCGAGGTCGGCACGCTGCTCGACGAGAAGCTCGTGCGCACGCTCGAGCAGGAGGGTGTCGACCAGGTCAAGGTGCGTTCAGCGATCACCTGCGAGACCCGCTACGGCGTCTGCAGCAAGTGCTACGGGCGCGATCTCGCGCGTGGCCGTCTGATCAACATCGGCGAAGCGGTCGGCGTGATCGCGGCGCAGTCGATCGGCGAGCCGGGCACGCAGCTGACGATGCGCACGTTCCACATCGGTGGTGCGGCATCGCGGGCCGCGGCGGCGAGCAGCGTCGAGGTGCGGAACAAGGGCACGGTGCGCTTTCACAACGTCAAGACCGTGGCGCACGACAAGGGTCACCTCGTCGCCGTGTCGCGGTCGGGCGAAATCGGCGTGGTCGACGAATACGGCCGCGAGCGAGAGCGCTACAAGATCCCGTACGGCGCGAGCATTTCGGTGCGCGAGGGTGCCGAGGTTGCCGGCGGGCAGGTCGTCGCGACCTGGGACCCGCACACCCACCCGGTCGTCACGGAAGTGCAGGGCAACCTGCGCTTCCAGGATTTCGTCGACGGCCTCACGGTCACGACGCAGGTCGACGAGGTCACCGGCATTTCCTCGATCGTCGTGCTCGACTCGAAGCAGCGCGGCGGCAAGGAACTGCGCCCCACGATCAAGCTGCTGAACGCCAAGGGCAAGGAAGTGACGTTCGCGAACACCGAGATTCCGGCGGTTTACACGCTGCCGGCCGGCGCGCTCATCTCGCTCGAGGACGGCGCGCGCGTATCGGTCGGCGACGTCATCGCACGCATTCCGCAGGAGTCGTCGAAGACGCGCGACATCACCGGCGGCCTGCCGCGCGTCGCGGACCTGTTCGAGGCGAGGAAGCCGAAGGACCAGGCGATCCTCGCCGAGCGCACGGGCACCGTGAGCTTCGGCAAGGAGACCAAGGGCAAGCGGCGTCTCGTGCTGACGGGCGAGGATGGCGAGAAGTACGAGGAGCTGATCCCGAAGTGGCGGCAGCTGAACGTGTTCGAGGGTGAGCAGGTCGAACGCGGCGAGGTGATCGCGGACGGCGAGCCGAACCCGCACGATATCCTGCGCCTGCAGGGCGTCGAGGCGCTCGCGAACTACCTGACGCGCGAGATCCAGGACGTCTATCGGCTGCAGGGTGTGAAGATCAACGACAAGCACATCGAGGTGATCGTGCGCCAGATGCTGCGCAAGGCCGAAGTGGCGGCACCCGGCGATGCGCCGCTGCTGAAGGGCGAGCAGCTCGATCGCGCCCGCGCGCTCGAGATCAACGACCGCGTGACGCAGGACGGCAAGGTGGCGGCGACGCTGTCGCCGGTGCTGCTCGGCATCACGAAGGCGTCGCTCGCGACCGAGTCGTTCATTTCGGCGGCATCGTTCCAGGAAACGACCCGCGTGCTGACCGAGGCCGCGGTGCGCGGCCTGAAGGACGACCTGCGTGGCCTCAAGGAGAATGTGATCGTCGGGCGGCTCATTCCGGCCGGTACGGGCTTCGCCGCCCACGCGCATCGCCGGCGCAAGACGACCGCCGAGCGCCGCAGCTTCATGGACGTGGGTGGCGGCGTCGCGGACATCGACGATACGAGCGTCGTCGGCGAGGAAGAGAGCGCCGCAGGCTGACCGGTCGTGAAGCCGAACGCCGCGGGCCGCATGGTCCGCGGCGCCGGGCCTGCCGAATCGGGGACATGCGCATGAGATTCCTCGTGTCCGCTGCCTGTGCAGTGCTCGTGGCGGCGTGTGCGCCGTCGCCCGTTGTCGAACGCCTGCAAGGTGCGGAGCGGGTTGAATCCGGACGGGGTGGGGTGCTGCAGGTGTACAGCGCCCGCGGTGTCGGTTCGTTCGTGTTGCGCGGCCGCCTGCCCGTGCGGATCTGCTTCCACTACGACGCGCAGCGTGCCTTCACGACGCTCGAAGGCTTCGAACTGACCCGCGGCGAGGGTGACCAGCGCGAGGACGCCGCAGTGGTCGACATTGCAGGCGGCTGCGTGCGCGTCAGCGCCGGCCGCGGCCCCGGGCCGTGGGATGTCCTGTTCGTCGACTACTTCCGCTAGCCGGCGTCAATCCTCGAGGAAGAACTGCACGGTCGTCACGACCCGGATCTGCTTGTACTCGGGCGAGAAGGCGTCGCGATCCTCGATCGAAAAATATCCCTGCTGGGCGTTCCTGATCGATCCGACCTTGCTGCCGGAGTCCTTGGCGAACTGCTCCGCCGCCTTGCGCGCGTCGCGGGTGGCGGTGGCGATCATCTCCGGCTTGATGCGGTCGAGGCCGGTGTAGGAGAACTGTGTACGGCTCTCGTAGTTCTGCACGAGCGCGACGCCCTCCTTGACGAGCTCACCGAGAAGTTCGTTCGCCTTGCGCACTTCGTCGATCCGGTTTGAGCGCAGCGTGACGACGACTTCCGCGACATAACGCTGCAGGTTGCCGCTGCGATCGGCCATGCCCTGGGCATTGCGGTCCTGGATCTGCGGGGCCGAGACACTCACCTCGTCACCGGCGAAATACCGGCCGAGGAACGCACGCACTTTTCGTTCGCTGTCGTCGGACAGGCGCTGCAGCGTCGCGAGATCGTCGGCCGTGACCGCATAACGCAGGGGCCAGATCACGAGATCGGCCTTGGCTTCGCGCTCGGCGAGACCCTTGACCGTGACATAACGATCCGAGGCGCGGGCCTCGAGCAAGCCGTGGCCGATGAACCACCCGCCGGCGGCGATGCCCGATGCGACGAACAGTGACGGCAGCAGCGCGTGGAGCACTTTCGAATCGTTCATGGTCCCGGTAGTCTACAAGGTACAGGTACAGGTGGAGCGGGCATGAACATGACGAGAGCAGTTCTGGCGATCGGCGTCGCAGCGTGGCTCGGTGCCTGCGCGAGTGCTCCACCGCCGACACCGACGTCGACACCCGCGGCGACGCCGGCGGTCGCGCAGCCGGCGGCTGCAAAGCCTGCGGCGAAGCAGACCGAAACGGCGCGTCTCGATCCGAACGAGGTCATCTGCCGCCGCCAGATCACGACCGGCAGCCGCTTCGCGGAGACCCGCTGCCAGACCCGCCTGCAGTGGGACATGGAGCAGCGCGAGGCCCGCAAGCAGACCGAGGATTCGCAGGGCAGTGTCGGCCCGCCGCAGACCTGAGCGGCGCCCGTGGCCGCATGTGGCACCGCACCATGCATTGACAGGTCCCTGACGGCTACCTAGAATCCCCCGCCTTTTCGCCCGGCCTTCAAGCTGCCGGCCGAGGATACGCGACAGACACGCAACGTCGAGCCGGCACCGGCAGGGCCGGCCCGGCGTTGCTTCACTTTTCTGGAGATTGCATGGCCACTACGGGTCAGTTGATCCGGCAACCGCGCCGGACCCGCACGGAGAAAACGAAGGTGCCGGCGCTCGGCGCGGCACCGCAGAAGCGCGGTGTCTGCACCCGTGTCTACACGACGACCCCGAAGAAGCCGAACTCGGCGCTTCGCAAGGTGTGCCGCGTGCGCCTCGTCAACGGCTACGAAGTGTCTTCGTACATCGGCGGGGAAGGCCACAACCTGCAGGAACACTCGGTCGTGCTGATCCGCGGCGGGCGCGTCAAGGACCTGCCGGGCGTGCGCTACCACACGGTGCGCGGCACCCTCGACTGCGCCGGTGTCGGCGAACGCAAGCAGGGTCGATCCAAGTACGGCGCCAAGCGCCCCAAGAAGTAATTCCAGGTAAGCATCATGTCACGTCGAGCCCAGGCGCCTCATCGCGAAATCCTGCCCGATCCGAAGTTCCACAGCGAGATGCTGGCGAAGTTCATGAACGTCGTGATGGAAAGCGGCAAGAAGTCCGCCGCCGAACGCATCATCTACGGCGCGATCGACCGCATCGGCGAGAAGACCGGCCGGCAGGGCGGCGACGCGCTCGAGCTGCTGTCGCAGGCGCTCGACAACGTCAAGCCGATGGTCGAAGTGAAGTCCCGCCGCGTTGGCGGCGCGACCTACCAGGTGCCGGTCGAGGTGCGCGCTGCGCGCCGCCAGACCCTGGCGATGCGCTGGGTGATCGAAGCGGCGCGTGAGCGCAGCGAAAAGTCGATGTCGGCCCGGCTCGCGCACGAACTGATGGAGGCGGCCGAGAATCGCGGCGCCGCCGTGCGCAAGCGCGAAGACACGCATCGCATGGCGGAGGCCAACAAGGCCTTCGCGCATTATCGGTGGTGAGCGCCATGCCCCGCACGACCCCCATCGAGCGCTACCGCAACATCGGCATCTCGGCGCACATCGACGCCGGCAAGACGACGACGACCGAGCGCATCCTGTTCTACACCGGCGTATCGCACAAGATCGGCGAGGTGCACGACGGCGCGGCTGTCATGGATTACATGGAGCAGGAACAGGAGCGCGGCATCACGATCACGTCCGCGGCGACGACCTGCTTCTGGAAGGGCATGGACAAGACCTTCCCGGAGCACCGCATCAACATCATCGACACGCCGGGGCACGTCGACTTCACGATCGAAGTCGAGCGCAGCCTGCGCGTGCTCGACAGCGCCGTGGCGCTCTTCGATTCGGTCGCGGGCGTGCAGCCGCAGTCGGAAACGGTGTGGCGGCAGATGAACCGCTACCACGTGCCGCGCATCGCGTTCGTCAACAAGATGGATCGCGCGGGCGCCAATTTCCTGCGCTGCGTCGACATGATCCGCACGCGCCTGCGCGGCAATCCCGTGCCGATCCAGCTGCCGATCGGTGCCGAGGACAACTTCGAGGGCGTCATCGACCTCGTGCGCATGAAGGCGATCTACTGGGACATGGAAACCCAGGGGATGAAATTCGAGTACCGGGACATTCCCGAGTCGATGAAGGCCCAGAGCGCCGAATATCACGCCAGGATGGTCGAGGCCGCGGCCGAGGGCAACGAGACGCTGCTGCACAAGTACCTCGAGGAAGGCACGCTGACGGACGACGAGATCCGCCAGGGCCTGCGCGAGCGTTCGCTCCGGAACGAGATCGTGCTGTGCATGTGCGGCACGGCATTCAAGAACAAGGGCGTGCAGGCGCTGCTCGACGCGGTGATCGAGTACATGCCTTCGCCGATCGAGATGCCGGACGTCAAGGGCCTCAACGAGGCGGGCGAGCCCGACACGCGCCCGTCGAGTGACGATGCGCCGTTCGCCGCGCTCGCGTTCAAGATCCTGAACGACCCCTTCGTCGGCAACCTGACCTTCTTCCGCGTCTATTCCGGCACGCTCAATTCGGGCGACACCGTGTACGTGCCGTCGAAGGGCAAGAAGGAGCGCATCGGCCGCCTGCTGCAGATGCACGCGAGCGACCGCACCGAGATCAAGGAAGTGCGCGCCGGCGACATCGCGGCAGCCGTCGGCCTCAAGGACGTGATCACCGGCGACACGCTGTGCGACCTCGAGAAGGTCATCACGCTCGAGAAGATGGTGTTCCCGGAGCCCGTGATCTCGGTCGCCATCGAGCCGAAGACCAAGGCCGACCAGGAGAAGATGGGTCTCGCGTTGCAGCGCCTCGCGAAGGAAGACCCGTCGTTTCGCGTCAGCACCGACCAGGAGTCGGGACAGACGATCATCGCGGGCATGGGCGAGCTGCACCTCGAGATCATCGTCGATCGCATGAAGCGCGAGTTCAAGGTCGAGGCGAATGTCGGCAAGCCGCAGGTCGCCTACCGCGAGACGATCCGCGCTTCGGTCGAATCGGAAGGCAAGTTCGTGCGCCAGTCGGGCGGCCGCGGCCAGTACGGTCACGTGTGGCTCAAGATCGAGCCGCAGCCGGAAGGCAAGGGCTACGAGTTCGTCAACGGCATCGTCGGCGGCGCCGTGCCGCGCGAATACATCCCGGCGGTCGACAAGGGCATCCGCGAGGCCGTCGAGACCGGCGTCATCGCCGGCTACCCCGTCGTCGACGTCAAGATCACGCTGTTCGACGGTTCGTACCACGACGTCGACTCGAACGAGATGGCGTTCAAGATCGCGGGCTCGATGGGCTTCAAGGAAGGCTTCAGGAAGGCGAAGCCGGTGATGCTCGAGCCGATCATGAAGGTCGAGGTCGTGACGCCGGAGGACTACTCGGGCGACGTGATCGGCGACCTGAACCGCCGCCGCGGCCAGATCCAGGGCATGGAAGACGGGCCGGCCGGCAAGGTCATCACGGCCGAAGTGCCGCTCTCGGAGATGTTCGGCTACGCCACCAATGTCCGGTCGATGAGCCAGGGTCGTGCGACGTTCACGATGGAATTCTCGAAGTACCTCGAGGTTCCGCCGAACATCGCCGAGTCGTTGATCAAGAAATAACAGAGGAATTCCGTCGTGTCGAAAGAGAAGTTTGAGCGAACGAAGCCGCACGTGAACGTGGGGACGATTGGTCACGTGGACCATGGCAAGACGACGCTGACGGCGGCGCTGACGAAGGTGATGGCGGAGACGAACGGC
>JABAQU010000028.1 GCA_019187185.1 Steroidobacteraceae bacterium
CCCGCGCGAGCCGCCGACCGCGGCCGCTCCCGCCGGCGCCGGCGTCGCCCACGCGGTGCGCGCGAGCACCTCGCTCGTGCTGCGCGGGGCGCGCGAGCACAACCTGAAGGCGCTCGATGTCACGATTCCGCTGCGCCGCTTCGTGTGCATCACCGGAGTCTCGGGCTCGGGCAAGTCGACCCTCGTCGGCAATGTGCTCTACCCGGCCCTCGCCAAGAGCTTCGGCAAGGCGGTCGAGGCAGCAGGGCGCCACGACAGCCTCGAGGGGGCCGGTGCGCTCGACGACGTCGTGCTCGTCGACCAGAGCCCGATCGGGCGCACGACCCGCTCGACGCCGGCGAGCTATGTCGGCGCGCTCGATGTCATCCGCGAACTCTTCGCGGCCGCGCCCGAGGCGCTCGTGCGCCGCTACACGCCGGGCACGTTCAGCTTCAACTCGGGCACGGGCCGCTGCCCGACCTGCGGCGGCAACGGCTTCGAGCACATCGAAATGCAGTTCCTGTCGGATGTGTACCTGCGCTGCGCGACGTGCAACGGCCGCCGCTTCCGCGACGAAGTGCTCGAAGTGCGGCTCGAGGGCGCCGGCGGCCGCCACGCGAGCATCGCCGACGTGCTCGACATGACGGTCACCGAGGCGCTCGCCTTCTTCGCCAATGCGGGCGCGGTGCGCGCGCTCGTGAAGCCCCTGCAGGAAGTCGGACTCGAGTACGTGAAGCTCGGACAGCCGGTGCCGACGCTATCGGGCGGCGAGGCGCAGCGCCTGAAGCTCGCCGGCCACCTCGCCGCGCTCGTCGCGCCGGCGCCGAAGCGCGCGGCCGACGTGCAGACGCGCGGCAAGCTGTTCCTGTTCGACGAGCCGACGACCGGCCTGCACTTCGACGATGTCGCGAAGCTGCTGCGCGCGCTGCGCGGGCTCCTGGCCGCCGGCCATTCGCTGCTCGTGATCGAGCACAACCTCGACGTGATCCGCGCGGCCGACTGGGTCATCGACCTCGGCCCCGAGGGCGGCGAGCGCGGCGGCGAGATCGTCTGCGCAGGCACGGTGCGTGCGCTGCGCGAGCACCCGACCTCGCACACGGGCCGCGCGCTGCGCGAGTACGAGGCCGCACTCGCGCGACACGCGCCGGCCGCCGGCGTCGCCGATGCGCGCCGGCGCAGGAGTGCCGGCGAAACGCGCGACAACGCGATCGTCGTGCACAACGCGCGCGAGCACAACCTGCAGAGCGTCCACGCGCGCATACCGCGGGATGCGTTTACCGTGATCACCGGCGTATCCGGCTCCGGCAAGTCGACGCTCGCCTTCGACATCCTGTTCAACGAGGGGCAGCGGCGCTACCTCGAGTCATTGAATGCCTATGCCCGTCAGTTCGTGCAACCCGCCGCGCGGCCCGATGTCGATGCGATCTACGGGATACCACCCACCGTCGCGATCGAGCAGCGCACGAGCCGCGGCGGGCGCAAGAGCACCGTGGCGACGCTCACCGAGATCTACCATTTCCTGCGCCTTGCGTGGGTGAAGCTCGGCACGCAGTTCTGCCCCGACTGCGACATCGCGATCGAGCCGCAGAGCGCCGAGGCGGTCGCCGCTGCCATCGCGAGACGGCATCGCGGACACCGGGTGCGGGTGCTCGCGCCGCTCGTCGTCGCCCGCAAGGGCTACTACACGGACCTCGCGAAGTGGGCGGCGAGGAAGGGTCACCGCGAACTGCGGGTCGACGGCGTCGATACGCCGACCGCCCGCTGGCCTCGTCTGTCGCGCTTTCGCGAGCACACGATCGAATTGCCGCTCGGTGACGTGCTCGTGAAGCCCGCACACGAGGCGACGCTGCGCGCCGCACTCGCCCGTGCCTTCCAGTACGGCAACGGCCTCGTGCACCTCCTCGATCTCGACGCACGCCGGCCGGACAGGACGATCGTGTTTTCCACGCGCCGCGCCTGCCCGGGCTGCGGCACGAGTTTCGCCGAGCTCGACCCGAGGCTCTTCTCGTTCAACTCGCCGCACGGCTGGTGCCCGCACTGCCAGGGCAGCGGGCTCGAACCGGGCGAAGACGACGACGATGCGGCCGATGCCGCCGATCGCCCGGTCTGCGGCGCCTGCGGTGGCGAGCGGTTGAATCGCATCGCGCGCAACGTGCGCTTCCAGGGCCGCTCGATCGCCGGGCTCACGGCGTTGCCCATCGACGCCGCGGCGCGCCTGTTCGGCGAATTGCGACTCGCGGGCCGCGACGCTGCCATCGCGCGCGATCTCCTCGCCGAGATCCGCGACCGTCTCGCTTTCCTCGAGCGCGTCGGCCTCGGGTATCTATCGCTCGATCGCGCGGCGCCCACGCTCTCGGGCGGCGAGGCGCAACGCATCCGCCTCGCCGCGCAGCTCGGTTCGAACCTGCAGGGCGTGTGCTATGTGCTCGACGAGCCGACGATCGGCCTGCACCCGCGCGACAACGGCGTGCTGCTCGCGGCGCTCGGCGAACTCGTCGCGCATCGCAATACGCTGGTCGTCGTCGAGCACGACGAGGAAACGATCCTGCGCGCCGATCACGTGATCGACCTCGGGCCGGGCGCCGGCACCCGCGGCGGCCGTATTGTTGCGGAAGGCACGGCACGCGATCTCGAGCGCGCGCCCGAGTCGGTGACGGGCCGCTACCTCGCCGCCCCGCTGCGCCATCCCGCGAGGCCCCGGCGCGCCACCAGTGCGCGTGCCGCTGCGCTCGTGGTCGAAGCAGCGACGCTGCACAACCTCGCGCGACTCACCGTGCGCGTGCCCACCTCGCGGCTGGTCGCGATCACCGGCGTCTCCGGCTCCGGCAAGTCGACACTCGCGCGCGACGTGCTGTACGCGAACCTGCAACGCCTCGTCGCGGCGCGAGGGGCCCGTGGCCCCAAGGCGCCGGATCCCGAGGGTTGCCGCGCGATCCGCGGCGGCGAGGCGATCGATCGCGTGCTCGAGGTCGACCAGACACCGATCGGCAAGACGCCCCGTTCCTGTCCCGCGACCTACATCGGCTTCTGGGACGACATCCGTCGCATCTTCGCCGCCGCGCCCGAAGCCAGGCTGCGCGGCTACACGGCGAGCCGCTTCTCGTTCAACACGGCGGGCGGACGCTGCGAGGCCTGCGAAGGCCAGGGTCTGCAGACGATCGAGATGAGCTTCCTGCCCGACGTGAAAGTGCCGTGCGACGTGTGCCGCGGGCGGCGGTTCAACGCGGAGACCCTCTCGGTGACCTGGCGTGACCGGAACATCGGCGATGTGCTCGCGATGAGCGTCGACGACGCGCTGCCGTTCTTCAGCGCGCATTCGCGGGTCCACCATTCGCTCGCGTTGCTGCAGGAAGTGGGCCTCGGCTACCTGACCCTCGGCCAGCAGAGCCCGACGCTGTCGGGCGGCGAGGCCCAGCGCATCAAGCTCGTCACGGAGCTCGCGAAGGCGCACACGGCGGCCGGCACGCGTGCGCGCGCGAGGCCCGTGCACACGCTCTACGTGCTCGACGAGCCCACGGTCGGCCTGCACATGGCCGATGTCGAGAAACTGATCACAGTGCTGCATCGCCTCGTCGAGGCCGGCAACTCGGTGATCGTCATCGAGCACAATCTCGACGTGATCGCGCAGGCCGACTGGATCATCGACCTCGGGCCGGACGCCGGCGCACAGGGCGGCCGCGTCGTGGCGCAGGGCGCGCCGCGGGTCATCGCCGCCGCGCGCGCCCGCTCACACACCGGCGCGGCGCTCGCGCCGTTCCTCGCCGCGCGGGCAGATTGACGCGACGCGGTCGCGATCACCCGCCGGAAAGTGCGACACATGGCCGTTGCCGCGGCCAACGTCAATGGGCGGACAAATCCGCGCGATTCGTCCGCCTGTTGACACGCGCCCGGCGACGGGCCGCGCAAGCGGCTCCTGCGGCCTCGCGAGCGACCCGCGGAAACGATGCCCGACCTATCCCCGCCACTGGCGGCTGCGCACGTTCTGCAGCTGCCAGGGCATGTCGACATCGAGGCGCTCCTCGAACAGCTCGCCGCGGCCCTGCAGCGGCGTCCAGGCCGTGAACTCGCCGACCATCCGGCCGAGGTACGGCACGGCGGTCGCGAGGCAGTCCTCGAAATCGAGGTCCTCGGCCTCGACGATGCCGCGACGCGGGTTGCGGATGGCCCACACGACCGCGGCCAGCGCGCCCGCTGCGACCTGCAAGGTCGTCGCGTTGGCGTAGGCCACGTGGCGCCGCGCCTCCTCGATCGTGAGCTGCGAGCCGTACCAGTATGCATTGCGCGCATGCCCCGCGAGCAGCACGCCGAGCTCGTCCATGCCCGTCACGATGTCGGTGCCGAGGCGTCGCCTGCGTTCCTGCGGCAGCCAGCCGCGGCCCTCGAGCTCGAGCACGGAGAGCATCGCGTCGTCGCACGGGTGGTAGACGAACATCACGCTCGGGCGGTAGGTGAACTTCGCGCCCGTGCGCAGCGACAGGAAGTCGCCGATCGAGAAGACCTCGTTGTGCGACATCATGAGGCCCTGGAAGCCGCCGACCGACGGCGTCCAGCTGCGCGCAAAGGTCGCCGCGCCCGGGCGGTCGAGGAACAGCGTGCCCGAGTCGCGCCGGTGAAACTGCGCACCGCGCGGCCGGTGCTTCTCCGCGGTGCCGTACGAGATCTCGGACGGCTGCACCGATTCGTCGAGGATGCCGTCGATCGACCAGGTATTGACGAACTCCGCCGGGCGCTTCGGCCGGTCACTCGCCTGCGTGTCGCGCTCGGAGATCTGGATCGTCGTGACGCCGAGGTCGCGCGCGAGGGTGGCCCACTCCTCGCGCGTCGCCGGCGCCCCGCCCTCGGCGCGCAGCGCGCGCCTGAGGTCGAGCAACGCCTGCTTGACGAAGTGCGATACGAGCCCGGGGTTCGCGCCGTGATCCAGCACGGCGGTCGGCGACTCCGGGCCGAGTTCGCGCGCGAGCGCGAGCGCCCGGTAACGCGTCATGAAGTTCGTGCGCTGGCGCACGTCGAGCATCGGATTGTCGAATATGCCCGGCCACGGCTCGATCGAGGTATCGACATAGAGCGCGCCGCGCTCGGCGGCGAAGCGCACGAGATCGAGACTCGACACGTCGACCGACAGGTTCAGCAGCAGGTCGCCCGCGCGCACGTGGCGCGACAGCAGGCGCCGGAAGCTGCGCGGCTTCAGGTGCGCATAGAAGAACGGCGCGCCGTTCTCGTAGGCGACGCCGCGGCCGACTTCGTCCGCGGCGAGCACGATGAGCGCATCCGGACCGAGCGCGACGTGCTTGCGCAGCAGCGGCAGGATGGCCTGGCCGACGCTGCCGCAGCCGACCATGACGATGCGGCCGGGGAAGGCCACGGCCTCGCGAGCTGCAGCCGGGGCGGCTGCCAATGGGGAACGTACCATCGGGAGATGGTAGCCTGCGTGCACCCTGCAGGCGACCTTGCCGGAGTGCGACCATGGCCCACAGTCTCGTGTGCTGGAAATGCGGCGCGTCGCTCGCGGCACTCTCGCTGCCGCTGCTGCGGCTCGACGAGTGCCCCGCGTGCCGCGCGCAGCTGCACGTGTGCAAGCTGTGCGTCGAGTACGACACGCGCGTCGCGAAGCACTGCCGGGAACCGACCGCCGAGGAAGTCCGTGACAAGGAGCACGCAAACTTCTGCGATCACTTCAAGCCGCGCGAGAGGGCCTGGACGCCGCCCAATACCGGCGAGATCGACGCCGCGAGGGCCGCGCTCGAGGAGATGTTCCGGAAGGGCTAGGACTTGCCCACGCGGTCGGAGAGGCGATCGAGCAGCTTCGAGAAAGTCGAGGTCCGCTTGTCGACCTTCACCGACAGGTGCCGCACTCCCGAGTCGTTCAGCAGCTCGCCGCGACCCTTGTCGATCTCGAGCTCGCTCGCGCCGAGGATCTCGAGTGTCTGTTCGAGCGACTCCTCGAGCGAGCGTGCCTTCCTGCGGGGCGGCGCCGTTGCCCGGGCCGCGGCGCCGGGCCGCTTGCCGGCCTGAGTTGCGGCCGCGGCTGCGGCGAGCTTCCTGTGCACCTGCGCCGCGGTCGGCGCCGGCCTGGCCGGCACCGGATCGACGTCGAACAGCTTGAACTCGTCGCTTTTCTTGACGCGCCCGGTCCTGCGCACCGGCAGTGCTTGCGCGCCGGCGCCCGCGATCGCGTTGTCTTTCTCGGCCGAAGTCACGGGCACGACCGCCACCGACGTGAAATCGGAGCGCACGTAGTACGCAACCTGCTTGGCGGACAGCGCGTCGCTGAAAAAACCGAGCCGCAGGCCGTACCACTTGCGTCCGTCGCGCGTCGACTCGGCCGTGTAGAGCGTATAGGCGCTGAAGATGGCGAGCGGCGGCACGCTCTCGAGGTCGATCGGCGTGACCGACCACGTGAGCTGTACCGCAAACTGCATCGGCGCACTGCGCTGTACGTCTTCCTTGAGCGCGCGCATCGTCCGCGTATCTTCGGGGCGCAGCAGCTCGATCGCGGCATTGGCTTCGCGTTCCGCACTGGTCGGCGCCGGCGGCGGGCTGGCGCCTGTGGCGCGCCGATCCTCGAGCACGCGCAAGACCTGCGTGTCGCTCAGGGGCGGCGCTGCGGCCGGCGGTGCGGTCGGCGCCGGCGGTGGCGCGACGGCTTGCGGCATTGCCGGCGGCGCGGGCATTGCCGGCGGCGCGGGCATCGGAGGCGGCGTCAGTGCCTGCACGGTGGGAATGTGTTCGGGCAGGACCGGCGGCGGCGGCACGTACAGCATGTGCGGCGTTGCCGGGCGCGGAGGATCGGTCGCCTCGAGCTGCGCCAGGACTTCGCGGACATTCGACAGGGCGGCGACCGCCGGCGGTGTGGCGGCGGGCGCCGTCACGGGTGCCGCCACAGGTGCCGATGGCGACACAATGGGTGGCTCCGGTGGGGCAGCCGCAGGTGCGGCAGCCGCGGGTGCAGCAGGTGCGGGTGCGGCAATCTCGGGTGCAGCGGGCTCGGGTGTGGCTGCCGCCGCGGCCGCTGCGCGTGCAGCGGCACGCAGCTTCTTGCCGGGCGCTTCACCGACCCAGGCCGCGGGGTACAGCTCACGCACGACCGCGAGCCATTCCTCCGCTTCGCCGGGACTCGTGAAGTAACCCATGTGCAGGCGGAATCGCTCGCGACCGTCTTCACGGCGGCGGCTGACGAAGAACGTGAAGCGTCGCAACGCCTCCGTTTTCGGCTGCACGAGCGCCATCGGCGTCGTCGATGCACACAGGTTGATCACGTACTGTTCGGGCTCGTCGCCCGCATCAGCCGCGGCTTTTGCCGTTACCAGCATGGAATTGTCCCCGGACCCTCGCGTGCGGAAACGCTGCACCGGGGGGAGCCCGGGCCGGCGTCACCGTCCCGAGGCAACCCCGCTGTCTGCGGCCAGACGCCGAAGACCGGTGGCTTTGCGTCCCCGCCTCGCGACGGGTTTGCCCTGATCACACATAAAGTCTGGAAGTGTCGCTGCGTACCGTCAAGCGGCGGGTGCGGCCGCGTGTCGAATCCGTGCGGCCGTTCGCAGAGTGACGCCGCGCGGATCGGCGGCGCGACATAACGCGCCGTGGCCGACATCACCAGGGCACTTCACCACCCTGGTAATCCCAGAAGCGACCCGTTGTGTCGGGCGTCAGCCGATCGACGACGGCGATCACTTTCGCGACGGCATCGGCGGGCTTCTGCAGCGGCATCGGCACGCCCTTCATCATGTCGGTGTCGACCGGGCCCGGGTTGACGAGCGCCACGGTGATGCCGCGCGCCGCGACATCGAAGGCGAGATTGCGCATCAGCATGTTCACCGCGGCCTTGCTCGAGCGGTACGCGTAGCCGCGCGGTGAATTGACCTGCGCGATCGAGCCCTCGCTCGACGAGATCGTCACGATCTTGCGCTGTGCGCTCGCCTCGACATTGGCCAGCAGCGCCTCGCTGACACGCAGCGGCGCGATCGTGTTGGTCTCGAGCACCCTGCGGTAGTCGTCGTAATCGAGGCTGCCGAGACGCTGGCCCCGCTTGCCGGTGATGCCCGCATTGTTGATCAACACGTCGATCGGCTGCCCACGGTACTTTGCGGCGAGCGCCGCAATGCCGGCAGCATCGGTCACGTCGAGCGGCTCGATCGCGACGGCCGGGTGCGCAGCAGCGAGCTGGATCAGTGCGCTGGCGGCGGCGGGCCGCCGCGCGGTCGCGATCACGTGCCAGCCCCGCTCGGCGTACTGGCGGGCGAGCTCGAGGCCGATGCCGCGATTGGCACCGGTGATCAACACTGTGGGGGCTTCCCCGGCGTGCGAGGTGGTCATGGCGGCGAGTACCAGCGTGGCGCACAAAGACTTGAGGTGCTGCATGGCGCCGACCGTATCACGGTGCCGCGCGCAGAGCCTGCGTCTTTTCTCCGGGTGACCAGAAACGGCCGGCACCCGCGTAGCTGGACGCGTACCATGGATCGGCGAGATCGCCGAAGGACACCCTGCGTCCGCTCGAAGGCGCATGGACGAAGCGCCCGTCGCCTGCGTAGATGCCGACATGATCGATGCCGGCATGACCGGTCGCAAAGAAGACGAGATCGCCCGGCTGCAGGGCGTCGCGCGCGACGGCCACGGCGTCGCGCTGCTGCGCGGCAGCGGTGCGCGGGATCAGGATGCCGGCCGCCCGATAGGCGAATTGCGTGAGTCCGCTGCAGTCGAAGCCTGCGCGGCTCGCGCCGCCGTAACGGTACGGCACGCCGATGGCGGACTCCGCGGCCTGCAGGATCTCGGGGGGCGCTGCGCCCGTCGTGCGGGGAACGGGTTCGTGCGGCACCGGGGCCGGGCTGCGCGGTGCGCCGGCACACCCGCCCAGCACGAGCATCACGAGACATGCCGACGCGATGCGCACGAAGGGCCCGCGTGCTACCCCACGAGGCGCGCATCCGCCGGTGACGCGGCAGCGGCGCGGCCGGCGAGCAGCTCGCCGATCGCCTCTGCCGACATCGGCTTCGCGAGGTAGTACCCCTGCACGACATCGCAACCGCGCTCGCGCAGGAAGTCGAGCTGCTCGATCGTTTCGACACCTTCCGCCACCACGGTCTTGCCGAGCGCGTGCGCCATCGCGATCACGGTGGTCCCGAGGGTTGCCACGGCAGGATCCTGCAGCTCCTCGACCAGCGAGCGGTCGATCTTCACGACGCTCACCGGCGCGTGCCGCAGGTGTGCGAGCGAGGTGTCGCCTGCGCCGAAGTCGTCGAGCACGAGCCGCACGCCGTCGCCATCGAGCGCGTGCAGCACCGGCCGGACCGCCGGATCGGCGAGCGCCGCTTCGGTGAATTCGAGCTCGAGATGCTCGGGAGCGAGCGCGTGACGGTTGAGGGCACGCCGGACATTCTCGGCGAACTGTGCGCTCCGCAGCTGCTGTACCGACACGTTCACGGCGACGCGCGGCGGCGCCATGCCCTCGGCGCGCCAACGCGCGAGCTTCGCGCAGGCGGCGTCGATCACCCAGCTGCCGATGTCGACGATCAGCCCGGTCTCTTCGGCGGCGGGCACGAACTCGGCCGGATACTTGAGGCCGCTGCGCGGTGTCTGCCAGCGCAACAGCGCCTCGAGGCCGACCAGGCGGCCATCGCCGACCGCATATTGCGGCTGGAAGAACAACGAGAACTCGCGATGCCGCAGCGCGCGGTACAGGCCGCTGCCGGTCGCCGACAACTGGCGCGCGGTCGTCGAGCGGTCGAAGAACACGGCGCGCCCGCGGCCGCCCTCCTTCGCGCGGTACATCGCGGTATCGGCATTGCGCATCAGCTCGTCGATGTGCACGCCGTCGTCCGGGAACAGCGTGATGCCGATGCTGGCGCGCACCAGGTGATCGCGGCCTGCGACGTTCACGGGAGCCTCGAGCGCCGCGATGATGCGGTCGGCCACTGCGCGCACCGCATCGGGGTCGCTGACCTGGCGCAGGATGATCGTGAACTCGTCGCCGCCGAGGCGTGCGACGGTGTCGCCGTCCTTCACGCAGGCGCGCAGGCGCTGGGCGACGATCGTCAGGAGCTGGTCGCCGGCCCCGTGGCCGACGGTATCGTTGACGCGCTTGAACTGGTCGAGGTCGATGTAGAGCAGCGCGCCACGCGTACCGCCCGCGCTCGCGCTCGCGAGTTCCTGCGCCAGCCGGTCGCGGAACAGCAGCCGGTTCGGCAGGCTCGTGAGCGCATCGAAATGCGCCTGGCGGTACAGACGCTCGTCGCGCGCGCTGTTCGACAGCGCGACCGACAGCCGCATCGCGAACTCCGCGCCGTACCGCGCGATCGCCGGATCCGGTGAGGGTGCCTCGCGGTAGCCGAGGGACAGCGCGGCCACGAGGCGATCACCCGCGATGACCGGCCACACCCAGAAGTACGCGGCACCGAGTTCGGCGAGCGGGCGCAGCAGGCTGTGGCGATCCGGCTCGCAACGCGCGATCGTCACGCCGTCGCGCGCCTCGACGAGCGTCGCGAGCATGTCCGGGTCGAGTTCGACGCGCACCACCGGCAGATCGCTCAACTGCGGCGCGGTGAAGTAGACGCGACCGTAGTCCGCCGAGTCCGCATCGATCAGCGTAATCGCCACGCCATCGCTGTGCGTGACGCCCTGCAGGCGCACGAGGATCGTGTCGAACATCTGCTCGAGTTCGGCGGACCCGAGGAGCAGGCGGTCGATCTCGCCCAGCGTCTCGAGCGCCGAGAGGCGCTCCGTGAGCCGGCCGGCGAGCAGATTGTAGGCATCCATGGCATCGCCGAGTTCGTCGGCATCCGCGCTGCGCACGATCGGCATGTCGCAACGCTCCCCGTCGCTCGCGAGCATTGCGCGCAGGCGTGCAGCCGGCAACACATAGCGCCGCGCGAGGAGGAGCGTACCGGTGGCGGCACCCGCGAGCGCGAGCCCGAAGAGCGCGCCGAGTTCCGGTGCAACCGGTCGCGCCGCTTCGATCCATCCCGGGCGCGGCTTGAAGACGACCACCGACCACGCGGGATCCCGGGCTCCTGTCGCGAGGCGTGCCAGCCCGCCCTGCCACTCGAGGCCCGCCGCCTGCCAGGCGAGCGGCAACGCGCCTCGCGCACCATCGTGCGTCGCGGCATAGCGCGCGAACATCGCGACGACATCGTCCGGCAGCGGGGCGCTGCTGAACAGCAGGCGTCCCTGCCCGTCGAGGAGTGCGATGCGCCGTCCTGCGGTCAGCGGGTCGTCGGCAGCCGCGGCGACACCGAGGGCATCCGGGCCGCGGGCGCTTCGCTGCGGTTCCGCGAGACGGGTGGCAAACTCTTCCGCGAATTCCTGCGCTTCGTGCGCAAGGCGCTGCGCGGCGCCGGCATCGATCGCGTGCCCCGACTGCGCAAGGATGACGAGCGCGGCGACCAGCGACGGCACGAGCGCCGCGACCAGCATCGTGGCGGCGATCCTCCGCCCCATGCGGGTGCCCATGCTCGCGCGCAGTCCGTCCATGACGGCGAATTTAACGAAACCCGGCGGGAAATCGACGTGGCGCGGGTCACGATTCGGCCAGATGTGAAATGCATCACGCTATGCTTGTGGACGTGCCGCATGACCCGTTCAACCCGCACCAATCGAGGCGCCTCGCCGCGTGGCTCCTCGCGCTGACGCTCGCGGTCATCGTGTACGCATCGTTCTTCCCGTTTCGCTTCGATCCGTCGCGCTTCGCCGCCGCGTGGCGGGGCGGCCTCGACGCGCTGCTGCCCTGGGGCTATTCCGCGCGCGCGGACCGGGCGGGCAACCTGCTGTCGTACGTGCCCGCAGGCGCGCTGCTCGCGTGGCTCGCGCCACCCCGCTGGCGCATCGCGGCTGTCTTCATCGGCGCGGCCCTGCCCGCCGCCGCGCTGTCGTGCGCGATCGAGGTGCTGCAGAATCTGACCCGCTCCCGCGTGCCGAATCTCGTCGATGTCGTGATGAACGCGACCGGCGGCAGCCTCGGCGCGCTCGCGGGGGCGCTGCTGCGCCGGCGGCACTGGCCACTGCGCGCCATCGTGCTGCGCCATGCGCGGCCCGAGCCGATTGCCCTCGTGCTGCTCGCGCTGTGGTTCGCGATGCACGCCGTGCCCTTCATGCCGCGGCTCAACCAGGGTCATGCGTGGGCCGGCATGCAGCCGCTGCGCAACCTCGAGCACAACGGCGTCGCGATCGGCTCGTTCTTCGCGGGCTACCTCATCGTCGCCTCGGCGATCCGGCGACTCGTGGTGCCTGCGAGTTTCGCGCGCGTGCTCCTCGGCGTCGCCGTGCTGTCGCTCGCGTTGCGCGTGGCCTTCGTCGCCCAGTGGCTCACGCTCGACGAATGCATCGCGCTCGCGCTCGCCCTGCCGGCCGCCATGTGGCTGCGTTCAGTCACGCGCGCACGCGCATTCCGGATCACGCTCGCGATCGTGACGCTCGCGCTCGCACTCGCACTCGCGTTCCCGCCGTCGCAGCCGTGGACCGACGCCGTGAGATTCCTCGAACGTGCGTTCATGATCGTCGGCGCGCTGTGGCTCGCCGCCGTCGCCGGGATCTCGCTGCTCGCGACCACGGTCGCCTATGCCATCGGGATCGCGCTGCTCGCAGGCCCCACCGCGGGGCTGCTCGCGATCGTCGCCGGCTTTCTCGTGCATGCCGGACGGGTGCTGCACTACTCGCCGGTGCCGCGCGTCGTCGATCGTTGACGCTCGCGGGAGGGTCGTTATAGCGTTGCGCCGTTCGAATCACCCGCGGAGAGACACTCATGGCCAAGGCGAAGGCAAAGGCGCGGCGCACGACCCATCGCAGCAGCAAGGGCACCAAGCTCTATGCGGTGCGCGACAAGGCCGGTCGGTTCAAGGATATCCAGGTGTATGCGCGCGCACATGCCGCCGACATCAAGCGCGGAACCACGCGCGGCGAAGCCGTCGCGCGCGCCAAGCGCAAGACCGCCAGGAAGAAGTAGCTCTCAGGCGCCGGCTTCGACGCCGGCCGCGAGGCCGCGCAGCGCCGGGTACGTGAAACGCATGACGCCGCGCCGGCCGGAGCGTGCTGCGCCGACCATCGCGCGCGCGAGCGTCGCCGCGCGCACCGGCCGGTAGACCTGCATCCGCCCGAGCATCAGCGGCGCGATGGCCGGCAGCGTCCACTGCAACAGGAACTCGCGCGGCCGCCAGTCACGGCGCGAGCCGAGCAGGAGCCCCGGCTGCATGATGTCGAGCGCCGGGAAGCCGAGCGTCATGACGGCAGCCTCGATCTCGCCCTTCACGCGCAGGTAGAACACACGGCTCGCGGCATCGGCACCGATCGACGAGACGAGCGCGAAGCGCTGCGCCTGTGCCGCGCGCGCCGCCCGCGCGAACGCGAGCACGAGGTCGTGGTCGACTTCCCGGAACGCGGCTTCCGAGCCTGCGGCCGCGATCGTCGTACCGAGGCAGCAGAACGCGTCGGTGCAGGTCGTGCCGCGCAACTGTGCCTCGAGCGTATCGAAGCGCACGATGCGGTTGGCGATCTTCGGGTGATTCCTGAGGAACGGGCGCCGCGTCACGGCAAGGATGCGCCCGTACTCCGGAGCGGCGCACAACGCCGTCACGAGTTCCTGCCCGACGAGCCCGCTCGCCCCTGCAACCAGTGCGACTTTCCGGTTGTCGTTCATTCGCCGCTCCCCCGCCGGAATGATATCGTGCCGCAGGCACTGGGAGCGAAGCTCATGCGACAGAGTCGGATGTCCGGATTGCTGCTGTGGACCCTGGCGGCCGTGGCCGTCGCGGTGCCGGCGCTGGCCGTCACCGACGATGACCGGGTGACAATCTACAGGGATTTCCGCGCGCTGTTCGATGCCGGGCAGTACACCGCGGCGTTGCCGGTCGCCGAACGGCTCGTCGCCGCGACCGAGGAGCAGTACGGCGAGCAGGATCGTGCCCTCGCCAACCCGCTCGCCAACGTGGGCACGACGCAGTTGCGCCTCGGCAATTTCAAGGCGGCCGAGGAAGCCTATCGCCGTGCGCTCGCGATCCTGGACAAGGTGGCTCCGGCCACCGACCGCGCGCGGCTGCGCCCGTTGCAGGGCCTCGGGATCAGCTATGCACGCACCGACCAGGCAGGCCCGGCCGGCGACACACTGAAGCAGGCGGTCGACCTCTCGCGCAACCTCGACGGGCTCTACAACCTCGAACAGCTCGACTTCGTGCGGGCGCTGATCGATGTGTACGTCGCAGAGAACCGGCTCGAGGACGCCGAACGCGAACACCTGTACGCGTTTCGCATCGAGGAGACCGCCTACGGCCCGCGCGACCCGCGCATGCTCCCCGCGTACGACTACCTCGCGCGCTGGTACGAGTATGTCGGGCGGTACACGACCGCGCGAACCGAGCATCTGCGCGCGCTGCGGCTCGCCGAAGCCACGTCGGGCCGCGGCAGCGTGCAGACCGTCGTGCCGTTGCGCGGCATTGCCCGCGCGTATCGCCTCGAGTACCTGTATGGCCCCGAAGTCACGCAGGAGTCGACCACGACCGACCCGGTGCTGTTCAGCACGAATCCGGGCACGGGGCAGACGGCGACCAGCCTGAATGCCGAGGGTGCGCGCGCGCTGCAGCTCGCGGTCAACGCGGCGAGCCGCGCCACGCCGCCCGTGCCCGGCATGCTCGGTGCCACGCTCGTCGACCAGGGCGACTGGTTTCTCACTGCGGGCGACACTCGCGCGGCCACGGACACGTATCGCAAGGCCTGGGCCTCGCTCGTCGCGGCGGGCGACACGAAGCTCGTCGAGGCGCCGCGACAGCTGCGCTACAAGCCGCCTTCGGCGTCGATCACCCGCTTCACGGGCGGCGACGTCGACAGCTACGACGAATTCGTCGTCGAGGCGAAGTTCACGGTGAAGGCAAACGGCCGCACGGCGGAAATCGTCACCTCATCGGCTACCGCGTCGAAGGATCACCAGGAAGGCGTCGAGGCCGCGGTCCGCAAGGCGCTCTACGCCCCCCGGCTCGAGAACGGTGAACCCGTGGAGACGACCGGTGTCACGCTGATCGAGCGACTGCTCGTGAAGAAGCCGAAGCCGTAGCGCCTCGCCCCGAGCGCACTCGCTCACGCGTCCGCGACGAACTTCTGCGGTTCCTTGACCGGCCGTGGCACAGGCGCGGGCGGCGTGGGCGGCCCGGACTCGGCCGGCGCGGCGGGTGCCGGCGGCGCAGGCTCGGGCGAGGCGAGCACGGGCACCGCCTCGATCACGCGTGCGGCGCTCGACTTGTCGGCGTCGCCGGACGCGACGGCAACGGCCGGGGCGACCAGCGGCTCGCCGCG
>JABAQU010000027.1 GCA_019187185.1 Steroidobacteraceae bacterium
GCGAGCGCGGCGAGTGGCGTGGGCGCGAGCGCCAGCCGCACCCGCACACCCGCGCGCTGCGCCGCGCCGCGTACCTTTTCGCACAACGCATCGACTCCGCCGAACAACGCGAGACTGCCGCGTACCTCGAGCAATACGCCATCGGGCGGCTCGACACTGGTCCGCGGCGTGAATTCGCCTGCCGCCATGGCGAGATGCCCGAGCAATGCGCGCTCGGCGTCGGGATCGCGCGTGCGGATCACGAGACGCGGCTCGAGCGCGAGCGCGGCGGCGAGCGCCTGCCCCCGCGCGACGCCGCGTGCGCGCGCCGCCGTGCCCAGGGCGACGACACGCTGCACTCGCCGCACGAGATCGACCACCACGATCAGGCCCGTCGCCTCGTCCCCGCGACACACGGCATCGAACGCGAGCGTGGGCAGATGAACGGCGAGCCACAGTTCGGCGGCCGCTGCGCCGCCGCCGGGCGAACGGCGGACGACGGACGGTGGACGACCGGAAACGGCACCTCCATCGTCGTACACGCCCGTGCGCTCCGGCTGCCCGCGATCCCCTGTCGGCTGTTCGCGCGGCGACGGGTCTGCCGTCTCGACGACACCTGCCGCCTCAGCGCGCATACACCACCTCGATCGGCTCCCGGCTGCCGCCCCGGCTCTTGAGCAGCACGATCTCCACGCCCTCGCCGCGCGGCTCGACCGACAGCCGCAGCGCTGCGGGGGATGCGTCGTGCGCATGCACGAGGCTGCGGAAAACGAAACCGAGCGTGCGGCCGCGCTCGGTGGCGAGTTGCAGGCGGCGCAGGCTGCGGGGCCGCGCGTCGTCCACCCACGCGAGCACTGCCTCACAGGCGCCCGAACCGAGTGCCTGCTCCATCGCCCAGAGCGGCAGGCGGGTACGGACGATCAGCTGCCGGTCGGGCGCCACGCCGCGCGCCGCGAGCGCCGGCGCATAAGGCTCGAGCGGAGGCGCAATCCACGCGACCCAGCGTGCGGGCGTGAGCCCGGTCAGTCGCGCGAGCGCGGGAACCAGCAGATGCAGCTCGCCGACACCGAGCCGCGGTGTCAGCAGCTCAACGAGGCCGGCCCGTGGCCAGCCGCCTCCCGGCAGCCCGGCATCGAGCGCCGGATAGCCCGTGGACCAGGTGGGCATCCGCGCAGCGCTGCGCCCGCGCCAGAGCGCGGGATGCTCGAGAAGCCGGGCCAGCCGGGGATTGGACATCGGGGAAGCGGCAGCGCGACCAGTGCATCAGCGGACTTTGGCGAGCGAGAAATGCGGATTCTCGATGACGCCGAAAGGGTTGCCGAACGGATCGGCGACCGTGGCCACCTTGATGCCCTCGCCGACATCCTGCGCCGGCTCGCGCACGGCGGCGCCCAGCGATTCGAGGCGGCGCAGCTCCGCGGCGATATCGGGCACGCCCCAGTATGCGATCGATCCGCCCTCGCCCGGTTTGGCGTCGGGGACGAGGCCCAGCTCGAAGCCGCCGACTTCGTAGCCGACATAGAACGGCTGGTCGAAATACGGCTCGCGCTCGAGCACGCGCGAATACCAGCGCTTCGCCGCCGCGAGATCGGGGGTGTGGTAGACGACAGTGCGCAATCCAAGGATGCTCATGACACCTTCCCCCGGCGCACGACGCCGACGACGATGCCCTCGATGATCATGTGTTCCTGCTTCAGGTCGACACGGATCGGCTCGAAGTCGGCATTCTCCGGCAGCAGCCAGGCGATGGAGCCTTCCTGCCGGTAACGCTTGACGGTGACTTCGTTCTCGAGCCGCGCGACGATGATCTGGCGGTTGCGCACTTCGGGAGTGCGGTGCACCGCGACGAGATCGCCGTCGAGGATGCCGGCATCCTTCATGCTCATGCCGATCACCTTCAGCAGGTAGTGCGGCTTCGGCTGGAACAGGTCGGGATCGATCTGCAGGCGCGCCTCGATATTCTCCTCGGCGAGGATCGGGCGGCCGGCTGCGACCCGACCGATGAGCGGCAACCCGAATTGCTCGCGCATCGTGTCCTTCAGCTGGATGCCGCGCGAGGTGCCGGGAATCAGTGCGATCACGCCCTTGCGGGCGAGTGCGCGCAGGTGTTCCTCGGCAGCGTTTGCCGAGCGAAAGCCGAGTTCGGCGGCGATTTCCGCGCGGGTCGGCGGCATCCCGGTTTCCGCCATGGTGCGCTGGATGAGACGAAGGATCTCGGTCTGACGGGGTGTGAGGTCTGACATGGTTACCTGCCTGGTCCCGAAAACTGTATTTACATACAGGCTGTGATTCTATCCAGAAACCGGAGGGATGCAAGAGGCAGGAAAGCCAAGGGCGGGCGACTCGCGCATCGCGTGAAGCAGACGGATTACGGCCGGGTCCTGCCACCAGAAGGCGAAGAAACCGAGCGCCGCGCAGGCACACCGCACACTCGCGCAACGGTCGATTGGCCGAGCAACGATCGACCGCACGCCCGACAACCGAACACTCGCGCAAGCACGACTCGTCACGACCGCGTCGGCAGACCCTGGCAGCGTGCCGTCTCCAAACGGCGACGCATCGCATTCTCGCGCTCATGTCGGACGATGCCGACAGGCCCGTAGGATCGAAAATCTTGCAATCCGCCACCGAATTTGTTGCAGTTGCGCCGCGTAGCCGCCGTACATAATGCAATGTGCTAACGTTCGGGCGGCACCGGTTTCTGTATCCACACGAAGGGGACTTCTATGAAGAGCGCGATCGTTAAAGTTGCGGCGGCAGCCGCTGTTGTCATGCTTGTCGGCTGCACGGACCTCAAGCCGCTGCAGGCGCAGGTCGATGACCTGAAGGCGCAGGTCGGCCGGCTCTCGTCCGACGTCGCTGCGGCCAAGAGCTCGGCAGACGCGGCCTCTTCGGCTGCCCAGTCGGCTTCGTCGACGGCGAGCGGCGCGCAGAGCACTGCGAACCAGGCGCTGGCGGCCGCCCAGGCGAGCCAGTCGTGCTGTGACGCGACGAACGAGAAGATCGACCGCATGTTCAAGCGTTCGATCTCGAAGTAATCACTACTTCGCTCGACCCCAAAACGCCGCGCACTGCGCGGCGTTTTGTTTTGTACGCCTGGCGCCCGGCATGACACTCAGGTCCGCAACGATACTGCTCGCCACGCTCGCTGCCCTCGCGGGCGCGGCAACCGCCGCGGCCGCAACCCCCGCACTCGGCGGCGCGGCGCTCGATGCAGGCGCACGCATCCTCGTCGTCGCGCCCCACCCGGACGACGAATCGCTCTGCTGCGGCGGACTCATTGCGACCGCGCGACGCGCCGGCGCCGAAGTCTCCATCGTCTGGATCACGAGCGGCGGCGGATTCCGGCTCGATGCGATGGTCGTGCAGAAGAAAGCGCGTCCCAAGCATGCCGACATGCGCGCGCTCGCACGCCGCCGCATCGACGAGGCGCAGAATGCCGCCGAAGTGCTCGATGTCGCGCCCGAGGACAGGTTCTTTCTCGGTTACCCCGACCGCGGCCTGCTCGCGCTGCTGCTCGATCACTACCAATCCCCGTATCGGTCCAAATACACGGGCGCGAGCGCCGTACCGTGGGACGTGGCAGTGAACCCGGGGTCACCCTACGACGGCGCGAACCTCGAGCGCGATTTCGCGCGGATCGTCGAACGGGTCCGGCCGACGCTCGTGCTGGCACCGAGCCCGTACGATGCCCATACCGATCATCGCGCGACAGGCATTCTCGTGCTGCGCGTGCTCGGCACGCGCGGCGAACTCGACCGCGCCCGGTTCTGGATCGTGCACGGGGGCCGTGGATGGCCCCGCCCGCGCGCGTTGCGGCCCGACCTGCCCCAGTCGCCACCACCGCGCGGGCGCACGCTGCCCTGGGACGTCTTCGCGGTCGATGCAGCCGCGCGCGAGTCGAAGCGGCTCGCGTTGCGCGAGCACGAGACGCAGCTCAAGGTGATGGGCCGCAAGATGATGAGCTACGTGCGATCGACGGAACTCTACTCGCCGCTGCCGGTCGCCGCGACCGACCAGCGCTGCATCGAGGCGCTGCCCTGCGCGCCCGAGGTCCTGCCGCAGGACGAGGCGTCGCTCTGACCGGCGCTGCGGTCAGTAGCGCAGCAGTGCCGAGCCCCAGGTGAATCCGCCGCCGAAGGCTTCGAGCAGCAGCATTTCGCCCCGCTTGATGCGCCCGCTGCGCACGCCCTCGTCGAGCGCGAGCGGCACCGACGCCGCGGAAGTGTTGCCGTGCCGGTCGACGGTCACGATGACGCGCTCCATCGGCAACGCGAGCTTGCGCGCGGTCGCCTGGATGATGCGGATGTTGGCCTGGTGCGGAACGAGCCAGTCGATCGCGGACTTGTCGAGCGAGTTCGCCGCGAGCGTTTCGTCGACGATGCGCCCGAGGGTGTTGACCGCGACCTTGAAGGTCTCGTTGCCCGACATGCGGATCTGCATCGGCGGGTCGCCCGGACGCCCAATGCCGCGGGACACGCCCGCGGGGACGTACAGCAGGTCCTTGTAGCTGCTGTCGGCGTGCAGGTGCGTCGAAATGATGCCGGTCTCGCTGTCGGGCTTCAGCACGACCGCGCCCGCGCCGTCGCCGAACAGGATCGCCGTGCCGCGATCGGTCCAGTCGCAGATGCGGGACAAGGTCTCGGCGCCGACGACCAGCGCGCACTTCGCGTCGCCGAGGCGGATGAACTTGTCGGCGATCGCGAGTGCATAGATGAAGCCGGTGCACGCGGCCTCGAGGCCGACGGCAGCACAGCCGCGCACGCCGAGGCGGTCCTGCAGCAGCACGCCGCAGTTCGGGAACACCTGGTCGGGCGTCGTCGTGCCGAAGGCGATCAGGTCGATCTCGGCCGGATCGATCCCGGCGGCGTCGATCGCGCGGCGCGCGGCCTGTTCCGCGAGGTCCACGGTCGTCTCGCCGTCCGCGGCGATGTGACGCTCGACGATGCCGGTGCGTTCCCGGATCCACTCGTCGGTGGTATCCATCGTCTTCGCCAGATCGAAGTTCGTGACGATCTTCTCGGGCAGATAGCTGCCGGTGCCGGCAATTCGCGAATACATCAGGACCCCTGTGTCGTCTCGGCCACGAGCGAACGCGCCACGCAGCCCGGAATGTCTTGGACCACGGCTGCGACGGCGGTCTCGATGGCACGCGCGAACGCGGTGCGATCCGCCCGCCCATGGCTTTTTACCACGACACCGCGCAGTCCCACCATGCAGGCACCGTTGTAGCGACGCGGATCGAGCGCGGCACCCACGCGCCGCAGCACCGGGCGGGCCATCAACGCCACGGCCCGCGTGCCGAGCGAGCGAGTGAATTCCTCGCGCAGCGTGCCGGTGATCAGTCGCGCGAGTCCCTCCATCGCCTTCAGCGCGACGTTGCCGGTGAAACCGTCGGTGACGACGACGTCGACCTCACCCGAGAAGATGTCGTCGCCCTCGATGAATCCGAGATAGTGCACGCCGCTCGCCGCGATCAGTGCATGCGCGGCCTGCACCGTTTCGTGGCCCTTGATGTCTTCTTCGCCGATGTTCAGCAGGCCCACTCTCGGGGTGGCGATACCGTAAACGTCGCGTGCGACGATCGACCCCATCAGCGCAAACTGCCGCAGCTGCTCCGCCGTTGCGCTGACATTGGCGCCGAGATCGAGCATGTACGCATGGCCGTGAGCGGCGGGCAGTGCCGACATGATCGGCGCACGCTCGACACCCGGCACGGTCTTCAGCACGAAATGTGCGATCGCGGTGAGCGCCCCGGTGTTGCCGGCACTGACGCAGCCCCCGGCCGCACCCTCTTTCACGCGATCGACGGCGATGCGCATCGACGAGCCCTTGCGGCGGCGAATCGCCGCGCGCGGCAACTCGTCCATCGGCACGACGTCGTGTGCCGGCACGATGCGCGCGCGTGCGCGCACCGGCGACGATGCCTGCGCGAGGTGCGGCTCGATCGCCGCGGGGTCACCGACGAGTTCGAGGTGCAGGTCCGGGGTGCGGGCGAGCGCGAGCAGGGCGCCCGGCACGCATTCCGGTGCGCCGAGATCGCCGCTCATGACGTCAATCGCGAGCGTCGGCAAGGGATGCCGCCCGGCCGCGGGTCAACGGGGCGCGCGCGTTGCGGCGCCGGCGTTCACTCTTCGCCTTCGTTTCCGGCGGGCTTTTCGATCACTCGCTTGCCGCGATAGAAACCGTCCGGCGTGATGCGATGGCGCAGATGCGTCTCGCCCGACTGCGGGTCGATCGACAGCGCGGGCTTCGCCAGCTTGTCGTGCACACGGCGCATGCCGCGTGTCGACGGGGTCCTTCGGCTCTTCTGAACAGGCATTGGCTCTACTCCTCATCGGGCCCCGCGCCGCCTTTCAGCAACGCCGCAAGTCCCGCGAACGGTTTCTGTGTCTCTTCTGCTGCACGCTCGCCGGCGGCGCTCACGCCGCAGTCCGCGCGGTCCGCGTGCATCGGCACGATCGGCAGTGCGAGCAGCAGCTCTTCCTCGACGAGCTCACCGACCGTGATCCGCCCACCCGGGGCGAGCACGGTCTCGAATTCCGGCGCGACGCGCTCCGCCGCGTCCGCATCGGCGACGATCGCAATGCGGGCGCGGCTCGCCACCGGCCACACCATCGGCGCGAGGCAGCGCTGGCACGTGAGCGGCACGGCCGCCTCGACCGCAAGGTCGACGACTGCGAGCCCCTGCTCGCGCACGAATGCCGCCCGGCCCTTCGCATGGCCCGCACCGCCCGCGAGCTGCGGCGCGAGGCGCGCGAGCTGTGCGAGCGGGATCGAAAAGTCGATGTCCGTGCGGCGATCCGCCAGTTGCCCGGCATCGAGGGAGCGCGACCAGCCGTCCGGCATGGGGCGCGTATAATAGGTACCGCTCCCCGCCGAGTCAAAGAAAACCTCAGCTAAGTCGTTGTTTCAAAGGCCGCTAATCCTCGCCTCGACCTCCCCCTACCGCCGCGGCCTGCTCGCGCGGCTCGGCCTGCCGTTCGTCGTCGAATCGCCCGGCGTCGACGAGGCGGTGCGGGCCGGGGAAACGCCGCCCGACCGCGCGGCCCGCCTTGCGGCCGCCAAGGCACACGCCGTGGCCCGGCGACACCGCGCGGCGCTCGTGATCGGTTCCGACCAGGTCGCCGCCCTCGACAGCACCGTCCTCGACAAACCCGGCAACGCCGCACGCTGCCGCGTGCAACTCGCCACCCTCGCCGGCCGCACCGCGAGCTTCTTCACGGCCTGCGCGCTCGTCGGACTCGATGCCGGCATCGACCTTGCGCATACCGACACGACACGTGTCGTTGCGCGCGCTCTCACGGGCGCGGAGATCGACCGCTACATCGAACGCGAGCAGCCGTTCGACTGCGCCGGCGGCTTCAAGGTCGAGGCGCTCGGCATTGCACTCTTCGAGCGTATCGAATCGACGGACCCGACGGCGCTCGTCGGCCTGCCGCTCATCTGGCTCGCGGCGGCCTTGCGCCGCGCGGGCCTCTGCGTCCCCTGACCGGCGCTGCGGCGAGGCGGTCGATCACCGCAGCGAGGTCGGCGGGCAACGGCGCGTTGACGCTGAATTCCGTGCCGCTCTGCGGCCACACGAAGCTCACGCTCGAGGCGTGCAGGAACATGCGCGCGAGGCCGAACTCCGCGAGCGCCGCATTGGCCTCGGCATCGCCGTACTTGGCATCGCCCGCGACAGGATGGCCCGCATGGGCGGCGTGCACGCGGATCTGGTGCGTGCGCCCCGTGTGGATCGACACCTCGAGGAGGCTCGCGCGGGAGCCGAAGAATTGCACGGGCCGGAAGTCGCTCACGGCGCTCTTGCCCGACGCGTGTGCCTTGACCGTGCGTTCGCCGCCGACCCGAAGATCCGTGCGCAGCGGCATGTCGATGCGCTTCCTGCCGAGGTCCCACTTGCCGATGACGAGCGTGAGATAGCGCTTCTCGAAGTCGTGCTCGCGCAGCAGTGCGTGCAGCGTGCGCAGCGCCGAGGCCTTGCGCGCGACGAGCAGGCAGCCGCTCGTGTCGCGATCGAGCCGGTGCACGAGTTCGAGTGTGTCGTCGGGGTACGCAGCGCGCAGCGCCTCGATCACGCCGAACGACACGCCGCTGCCGCCGTGCACGGCGAGTCCTGCCGGCTTGTCGACCACGAGGAGCGCATCGTCGCGATGCAGGACCGCCGCCCGCACCTGCTCGACGAGACGCGGCGGCACCCGGCGGGCGGGAGGCGCGTCGCCGGCAGCCTGCGGCGGCTGCACGCGCACCGGCGGCACGCGGACCCTGTCGCCCGCCTGCAACCGCAGCGAGCCCGCTGCCCGCCTGCCGTTCACGCGGACTTCGCCCTTGCGGATCAGCCGGAAAACATGGCTGGGAGGCACGTCCGGCAACGCCTTGCCGAGGAACCTGTCGAGGCGCACGCCGGCCGCGTCGGGGGTCACTTCGACCTGGCGCACGCGGCTGCGCTCGGGGGGCAGTTGTGGCGCGGGAACGTCAGTCATTGCGTAAGATATTGTTTTTCCAACAGTCGATTTGCTAGGATACGCGCGTCCGTGGCGCCGGGGGTCGCAGCAAAGTTGCCGATCCGAACGCGCCGCATGTTAGTTGGTCCCCGCTTCGGGGGCCATCGCACTCTGAAGGCCGACCCGAGCGCGGAACGCGCAGCTCAGGCGGACCAAAGGTTTTCGGCGCACCGCTCACGCCACAAAGGGGCGGTCGATAACACGTGCAGCAATCCCTGCCTCGCGAAATCCCCGCGTCCGATTCATCTTTCTCCGCCCGCCGGTCGGCCCCCGCATCCATAGAAGGGGCCAATGAAAAGAATGCTGGTCAACGCAACTCAACAGGAAGAGTTGCGAGTCGCACTGGTTGACGGTCAGAAACTCTACGACCTGTCGATCGAGCTGCCGTCCAAGGAACAGAAGAAGGCGAACGTCTACAAGGGTCGCATCTCGCGCGTCGAGCAGTCGCTCGAGGCGTGCTTCGTCGACTACGGGTCCGAGCGTCACGGCTTCCTGCCGCTGAAAGAAGTTTCGAAGGAGTACTTCAGGAAGGCGCCCGAGGGCGGGCGCATGAACATCCGCGAGCTCCTGTCCGAAGGCCAGGAAGTCGTGGTCCAGGTCGAAAAAGAGGAGCGCGGCAACAAGGGCGCCGCACTCACCACTTTCATCAGCCTCGCCGGCCGCTACCTCGTGTTGATGCCGAACAACCCGCGGGCCGGCGGTGTGTCGCGCCGGATCGAGGGCGAGGACCGCGACCAGATGCGCCAGGCCATGGATGCGCTCAAGGTCCCGCAGGACATGGGCGCCATCGTGCGCACGGCCGGTGTCGGCCGCACGGTCGAAGAACTGCAGTGGGACCTCGACAACCTGGTCCAGCAGTGGACGCAGATTTCCGCGGCGATCGAGGGCCGCCCTGCCCCGTTCCTCGTCTATCGCGAGAGCGACCCGGTGTCGCGCGCACTGCGCGACTATCTCGGGGACGACATCGGCGAATGCCTCGTCGACGAGCCGGCCGCATTCGCGACCGCCCAGGAATACATGCAGCGCTCGATGCCGGCCGACGTGCAGAGGAAGCTCAAGCTCTACACCGACGACATTCCGCTCTTCACGCGCTACCAGATCGAGAGCCAGATCGAGTCGGCCTATGCGCACAAGGTGCAGCTCCCGTCCGGCGGCAGCCTCGTCATCGACTACACGGAGGCGCTCGTCTCGATCGACATCAACTCCGCACGCGCGACGCGCGGCAGCGACATCGAGGCCACCGCACTCAACACCAACCTCGAGGCGGCCGACGAGATCGCCCGCCAGCTGCGCATCCGCGACCTCGGCGGGCTCATCGTCATCGACTTCATCGACATGGAGTCGCAGAAGAACCAGCGCGAGGTCGAGCAGCGGTTGCGCGACGCGGTGCGCATGGACCGCGCGCGCATCCAGATCGGCCACCTGTCGCGCTTCGGGCTCCTCGAGATGTCGCGCCAGCGCCTGCGCCCTTCGCTCGACGAATCGAGCCACATCGCGTGCCCGCGCTGTTCGGGGATCGGCAGCATCCGGAGCGTCGAGTCGATGACGCTCGCGATCCTGCGCCTCATCGGCGAGGAGATGCGCAAGGACCGCACCGCGCGCGTGATCGCCGAGGTGCCCGTCGATGTCGCGACGTTCCTGATCAACGAGAAACGCGACTGGCTGCGCACGCTCGAGGACAAGAGCGACGTCGAACTCGTGCTGGTGCCGAACACCAACATCGAGACGCCGGAATATTCGATCCGCCGCCTGCGCCACGACGAAGTGGACCAGCCGGAGTTCCGCCGTGCGTCGTACAAGATGCCGACGCCGCCCGCGGTACCCGATCCGACGATCGGCCAGGTCAAGCCGCAGGAGCCGGCGGCGGTGCCCGCCTTTCAACCGACCACGCCGGCGCCGATCGTGGTGCACGTACCCGCCGCGCCGGCCGAGGTGGCGAGGACCGCGGAGGAACCGCGCGCGAGTGGCTTCTGGGGGCGTCTCAGGCAATGGCTCAATGGCAGCGGGCAGATCGCAGCCAGCGCGCCGACTGAGGACCGACCCGACGCGGCGCGCCGCGCGTCGCAGCGCAGCCACCATCGCGACCGCGATCGCGATCGTGGACGGGATCGCCAGCGGCGCGGCGAGCGTGGCAGCGAGCGCGGTGGTGATCGCTTCCGCCACGGTGGCGATCGCGACAGCCAGCGCGCACGCGGCGGCGACGGCGGAGGCTCGCGCCGTGACGGCCGGGGCGAGCGCCCGCGCGGCCAGCGCGACGGCCAG
>JABAQU010000022.1 GCA_019187185.1 Steroidobacteraceae bacterium
GGCCGGAACCGATGATCCCGTTCTGACCCGAGCCAATGATGCCGTTCTGGCCGGAACCGATGATTCCGTTCTGACCCGAGCCGATGATCCCGTTCTGGCCGGAACCGATGATCCCGTTCTGACCCGAGCCAATGATGCCGTTCTGGCCGGAACCGATGATTCCGTTCTGACCCGAGCCAATGATGCCGTTCTGGCCGGAACCGATGATTCCGTTCTGACCCGAGCCAATGATCCCGTTCTGGCCGGAACCGATGATTCCGTCACCGTAAATCTTTCTAACAATGGTAGCGACTGTTACACCACGGGAACTTGGCTGAATCCCTGCGATTTCGACTAAGTCACCTACCTGCGCGTCCCCTGGTACCTGCGACGCATCTACCTTAAGGCTTCCAATTACCAGTTGGCCGCGCCACGAATCAGACGCGAGAACGAAATTTCGAACAGCGACCAAACTCGAGCCTGCTACATACGCAGCGGCGCCCGCACTGCGCAGAGTCGTGGCGGATATGGCGCCATCGGGCAGCTCGGTACCAGTGATTTCCACATAGGCCGGGTAGCCAGTTGCTCCCTGCTTCTGGGCGGCACTTTGAACTTGTATCAGCTGATTACGCCTGAGTCGGACGGTTTGGCCGAGGACTACAGCCTCACTCTTCGCCACGTTGACCTTCTCAACGGGCCCGACAACAAACACATCTGCAGCCGAAGACTGAGCGCTTGCTGCACATGCGGCGATACCAACAATCAGACCGAGTACGCGGGACTTGCCGACAAGCACCATAACTGGCCCCTGCTATTTTTGTTGCCGAATCAAACGCTTACCGCATGTACTGCCGTGTCAAGCGGCATTCCTACGGTCTTCGCCTAATTATGTATTAACGTTATGTAACTTAGCAGGAAAGTGTGAACTACGTCAAAGACTTGTCAGAAGGTGCTAGAAGGCACTGCAGTGCAAAATAACAGATCAGTCCTTCCCAATAAGGTCTCTAATGAGGGGTAGGGGTTTCTGGCTTCTTACGTAGTGAAACACCGTGAGGCCGGTGTCCATTCGGTTTGGCCCTTGGAGCACATGTGGTTCGTTCTTAGCTAGATCTCCCAGCCAGTCATCAATCTCTACCATCATTTCCTTTACAAGCCCGCGAACAAAGGCATCGAACCGCGGAATAACCTCCTCGGGCAGTCCCCGATCTGCGATAACACTCCGTTCCAAGCGCTTTTCGTCGTTGTCTGATGCGATGTTGAACTCGATAGTTGAGGCCAAGTTCGCAAGCGTTGTACCCATGTGCTCAAGCATTGGTGCGCTCAATGCCTCCGGAACTACATAGGCACGTGAACGCACCCTCACGAGCTGATCAACTGATCCTGTCACTACGCCCGCGCGGAGCAATTCATCAAGCACCGCAACTGGATCACTACCTGGGTTAGCGCGACGTACCAACTCAGTGAAGCTCCGACCGCGCTCTCTTTGGAAATCCAACGCGATTGGAACTCCATATGGCGCTTGGTAGTTAGGATCCGTGTGCCAGACATGAAGAATCTCTGTAATGGTCTTGGAGTCTGTCGCCCGCGGCCCCGCCAGCAGACTGGGATCGTCGATGTAGCGATCGACGTCGCGGCGCGGGATCCCCGTGACGAAGGCGATGCGCGATCGCGTGCCCTTGCCGAGCGGGCCGAGGCCGTCGCGCACGGCGCTCTCGACGTACACGCCCTTCACGGTCTCGCAGAATTCGTCGAAGCGAACGCCCGCCCGGATCAGCAATTTCACGAGCGGCCGAAGGATGCGGCGAAACGCCTGCAGCAGGTGCGCGCGCGCCTCGGCGGTCATCTCGTCGATGGTCGCTTCCGGCTTGGCGCCCGGGTCTTTCGCACCCGGGTCTTTCGCGTTCGCACCTTTGGTAATTTCTTCAACCATCGCTGCTCACCTCCCGCCGACGGCGGCGAGAATACTTGCCTGCATGTGCTCGGCCATCGCGCGCGGGTCCGCCGCGTCACGGATGGGCCGGCCGACCACGATGTAATCCGCGCCCCATTCGAATGCCTGCTCGACTGTCACGACGCGTTTCTGGTCGTCGGTGGGGCGGTTCTCTACCGGGCGAATTCCCGGCGTGACGACGAGCAGGCGGTCGTCGACGAACTCTCGCAGCATCTTTGCCTCGAGGCCTGACGACACGACGCCGTCGCAGCCCGCTTCGAGCGCGCGACGGGCGCGCGACAGCACGAGTTGCTCCACGTCGCACGCGAACCCGAGATCGTCGAGGTCGCCGCGATCGAGGCTCGTGAGCACCGTGACCGCAAGCACCTTCACGTCGCCCTTGGCGGCCGCTGCGGCTTCCATGATCGACTGGTTGCCGTGCACGGTCGCGAAGGTCACGCCCCGATTGCGAAGCTGTCGCACGGCCGCGGCCACGGTCGCCGGCACATCGAAGAACTTGAGGTCGACGAAGATCTTCCGGCCGCGGGCCGCGAGCCAGTCGAGCAATTCGAAGTAGCCGCCGCTCATGAACAACTCGAGGCCGATCTTGTAGAACTCGACGCTGTCGCCGAGCACCTCGACCAGCCGTCGCGCGGCCGCCGGATCGGCCACGTCCATCGCAAATATCAACCGCTCGCGCGGCGGGATCATCTTCATGTGCGTTCGCCAGGATCGAAAAGCCTGCGGTGTTCGAGCAGCGCGTAACGGTCGGTCATGCCTGCAATGTAGTCTGCCACCGCGCGCGCCCGGCCGGCCTTGCCTTGCTCCGCCTCCGCGGCGCGCGCGTTGTCGGCATATTCGTCAGGCAGCAGCCTCGGATCATCGAACAGCGCCTCGAACAACTCCTTCACCAGGCGTTGCGATTTCGTCGTCATGCGCAGCACCCGATAGTGGCGATAGACGTGCTCGCCCAGGAAGCGCTTGAGCGCAAGGTGCTCCGCCTGCAGCGCCGCGCCGAGGGCGATCAGCGGGCCGCCGCCGGCCGCGCGCACATCGTCGATGCTCGCGACTCCAGCGCGCGCGATGCGCTCCTCGCTGGTGTCGATCACGTCGAGCACCACCTCGTTGATCATGCGGCGTATCACTTCGTGCACCATCCTGCGCGGTGCGAGCTCCGGGTAGGCGGCGCAGACCGCATCGTGATGGCGCGCAAACAGCCGCACGTCGCGCAGGTCCGCGACTTCGATCAGGCCGGCGCGCAGGCCGTCGTCGACGTCGTGGTTGTTGTAGGCAATCTCGTCGGCGAGGTTCGCGAGCTGCGCTTCGAGCCCCGGCTGGCGGCGCTCGATGAAGCGCTGTCCGAGCTCGCCGAGCGTGCGCGCGTTGGTCAGCGAGCAGTGCTTGAGAATGCCTTCGCGCGCCTCGAACGTGAGGTTCAGCCCGGGGAAATCCGCGTAGCGTTCCTCGATTTCGTCGACGACGCGCAGCGACTGCAGGTTGTGCTCGAAGCCGCCGTAGTCGCGCATGCATTCGTTGAGCGCGTCCTGGCCGGCGTGGCCGAACGGCGTGTGGCCGAGGTCGTGCGCGAGACTGATCGCTTCCGTGAGATCCTCGTCGAGACGCAGCGCGCGCGCAATCGAGCGCGCGATCTGCGCCACCTCCATCGAATGGGTGACACGCGTGCGGTAGAGGTCGCCCTCGTGGTTGACGAACACCTGGGTCTTGTACACGAGCCGCCGGAACGCATTCGAGTGGATGACCCGGTCGCGGTCGCGCTGGTACTCGGAGCGATGCTCGGATACCGGCTCCGGGTAGCGGCGACCTCGGGAGGTTTCGCGCCGCGCAGCATAGGGCGCGACGATGCGCCCGCCGGATGACGCGGCCCCGCCGCTCATCCGAAATGCGCCGCGAGCGTCGCCCGCAGCGCCTCCTCGGGATAGTCGGCCGTCACACGGGCCGTGCCGATCCGGTCCAGCAACACGAGGCGGATGCGCCCGGACTGCACCTTCTTGTCCATCCGCATCAGCTCGAGAGCATCGGTGGCACGAATCGCGCGGACGTCGAGCGGCAGCTGCAGACGCGACAGCAGCTGACCGATCCGCTGCACATCGGCGGCGGTCAACCGGCCGCAGGCGCGCGAGAAGTCGGCGGCGATCAGCATGCCTGCCGCGACGGCTTCGCCGTGCAGCCACGACGTGTAGTGTGTCGCGGCCTCGATCGCGTGCCCGAAGGTATGGCCGAAGTTGAGCCAGGCGCGTTCACCGTGTTCACGTTCGTCGCGGGCGACGATCTGCGCCTTCAGCTCGCAGGAACGGCGAATCGCCTGCGCGAGGGCAGCCGATTCGCGCGCGAGCAGCGCGTCGACGTGCTGCTCGAGCCACGCGAGGAAGTCCCGATCGCAGATGAGGCCGTACTTGACGACCTCGGCGAGGCCGGCGCGCAGTTCGCGTTCGGGCAGCGTATCGAGCGTCGAGGTGTCGGCGATGACCGCCGCGGGCTGGTGGAACGCGCCGATGAGGTTCTTGCCGCCGACATGGTTGACGCCGGTCTTGCCACCCACCGACGAGTCGACCTGCGCCAGGAGAGTGGTCGGCACCTGCACGAAGGCGATGCCGCGCTGGTAGCAGGCGGCCGCAAATCCCGCCACATCGCCGACGACTCCGCCGCCGAGCGCGACGACGCAGGCATCGCGCCCGAACCGGTTGGCGACCAGCACGTCGAGGATGCGCGACACATTCGCGAGCGTCTTGTGGGCTTCGCCGTCCGGCAGCACGACTTCGACGACGCGCCGGTCCACGAGCGCGGTGCGCAGCGGCGGTACGTACAGCGGCGCGACGGTCGCATTGGTGACGATCAGCACGTCCCGGGCCGTCACGTGCCTGGAAACCTCGTCCCCCCGCGCGAGCAACTGCGTGCCGATGAGGATCGGATAGGAACGCGAGCCGAGTTCGACGCTGAGGGTGTCCACGCGCCGCAGATTATAGTGGCCCGCCCCGGCCTCGCGCCCGCGAATCAGCCCGGTGCGGCGCCCTGGATCTCGCGCAGGATGCGATCGACTACCTGCTGCACCTTGCGACCGTCGGTCGCGACGGTCACGTCCGCGATGCCGCGATACAGCGGCTCCCGGATCGCCATCAGTTCCCCGAGCTTCTGCGCCGGGTCGACGTCGCGCAGCAGCGGGCGATGGCGCCCATGCTGCACGCGACCGGCCTGCTGATCGACCGAAGTCTCGAGATAGACGACGACGCCCCGCCCGGCGAGGCATGCGCGATTCTCGGGCAGCAGGATTGCCCCGCCGCCGGTCGAGACGACCACCGGCTCCATGGCCGTGAGCAGGTCGATCACCTCGCGCTCGCGCTCGCGAAAGCCCGCTTCGCCCTCCTTCTCGAAGATGTAGGGGATGTCGACACCGGTACGAATCTCGATCTCCGCATCGCTGTCGTAGAACGGCGCGCGCACGTGGCGGGCAAGGAGCTTGCCCACCGCGGACTTGCCCGAGCCCATCGGGCCGATCAGAAAGATGTTGCGCTTGCCGAGCAATGCGAGGTTTCCGGCGCCGGAAATGAAGCTGGCCGCCCGAAGGCGGCCAGCGAGTCTAGCAGGAGGCGCCGCGGGCGCGCCCGGTCGCCACGCCTCAGTAGACGTTGACGCCCTCGCGCAGGATCTTCGGGGTGACGAAGATCAGCAGCTCGTCCTTGTTGTTCGTCTTGCTCTTCTGCTTGAAGAGGATGCCGAGACCCGGGATGTCGCCGAGGTAAGGCACCTTCTTCTCGGTCTCGCGGCGCTCCGTCTCGAGGATGCCGCCGAGCACCACGGTCTGCCCGTCGTTCACCAGCACCTGGGTCGTGATCTCGCGGGTGTCGATCGACGGCACGTTGACGCCGCCCGAACCGACGATCACGGCGCCGACGCTGTCTTTCTTGACGTTCAGGTCGAGAATGATGCGGTTGTCCGGGGTGATCTGCGGCGTCACCTTGAGCGACAGCACCGCCTTCTTGAACTGGATGGTGGTCGCGCCGCTCGAGGCCGATTCCTGATACGGAATCTCGACGCCCTGTTCGATGCTCGCCTCACGCTGGTTTGCCGTGATCACGCGCGGCGAGGAGATGATCTCGCCACGGCCTTCGGCCTGCGCCGCCGACAGTTCGAGGTCGACGATGTAGTCGGAGCCGAGCAGCATGAACGCGAGCCGCCCGGCCGGGTTCGCGACCGGCAGGTTCACGTTGTAGCGATTGGCGGCGCCGGCACCGGTCGGAATCTCCACCGGGGTGACCGTACCGCTGTTCGCGAGGTTGTCGAGCGCGGAGGCGAGGCCCGTGTCGGTGGCCGCCGCGCTGCCGCCGATCATGCCGAGCTCGGTGCCGCCGTTGCGGATATCGAGGCCGTTGAAGCCCGCGCGCACGCCGAGTTCGCGCGTGAAGTCGTCGTTCACGACGACGATGCGCGCCTCGATCAGCACCTGGCGCACCGGGATGTCGAGCGTGCCGACGAGGCGGCGGATGTCGGCGAGCTTGTCTGCCGTGTCCTGCAGCAGCAGCGTGTTCGTGCGCTCGTCGACCGCGACGCTGCCGCGCTCGGAGAGGAGCGACCCGCCCTGCGACTTGATCAGCTCGGCGAGATCGCCCGCCTTCGCGTAGTTCACCTGCAGGTACTCGGACCGCAGTGGCGCGAGTTCCTGGATGTCCTTCTTCGCGGCGAGGTCGGCCTTCTCGCGTGCCGCGAGCTCATCGGCCGGGGCCACGATGATCACATTGTCCTGCTTGCGCTTGTCGAGGCCCTTCGTGCGCAGCACGATGTCGAGCGCCTGGTCCCACGGCACGTTCTGCAGGCGCAGCGTGACATTCCCCGTGACCGAATCGCTGACGACGATGTTCTGGCCGCTCGCATCGGCGAGCAGCTGCAGCACCGCACGCGTCTCGATGTCCTGGAAGTTGAGTGTCAGGCGCTCGCCCGTGTACACGGGCTTCGAGTCGGCGTCCGCGGCGGCCTTGCGCGCCGGCGACAGCTCGACGACGTACTGGTCATCGGACTGATACGCGAGGTACTCGTAGTTGCCGGAACCGTTGACGACGATCCGCGCGCTGTCGCCCACCTTGAGGACATCGAACCCGGTGACCGGAGTCGCGAAGTCCGTGGCGTCGTAACGGCGCAGCAGGTTCTTCGGCACGTCGGTGCCGGTGAAATCGACGACGATCTGGTCGCCCTGCTGGCGCACGTTGACGGGCGTGCGTGGATCGGTGAGCCGCACGATCAGGCGGCCGGTGCCGTCCTTGCCGCGACGGAAGTCGATGTTCCGCAATGCCCGCATCGTCGGCGCAGCCATCGCGGTCGGGGCCTCGGACGCCGCGCCTGCGGCCGCCACGCCCTGGCCGGCGCCGATCGTGACGATGATTTCATTGCCCGCCACGCGGGTCGTATACGGCTGCATGTGATCGAGGTTCACGACGAGGCGCGTGCGCCCGGACGCTTCGGCCGCCAGCACCGCATCGACGCCCGCGGAGTTCACGTCGACGCGCCGCGACGGCAGCGCGAGTGCCGTATCCGGCAAGTCGAGCGAGATGCGTGCCGGGTTGTCGATGGTGAAGGCCACCGGCTCCGGTGCGGGGCCGGACGTGCGCAGCGTCAGCTGCACGACCTGTCCGGGCAATGTCTGCACATCCACCGCCTCGAGGCGATTCCCGGGATCGGCAGCGGATGCGACCTGACCTGTGGCGAGGAATACGCAGGCGGCCAACAGCCACAGCAGCGTGCTCCGCACGGGTTCGAACGCGACATATCGGTTCATTCTGACTTTCTCCCTGCCGATCACTCGCTCAGGGCGAGCGAGGCGGGACGCTCCATGTACCCGCCAAGCCCGTCCGGAACTATTTCAATCAAATCGATTTTCGAGGCGCCCACATCGATCACCTTGCCCTCCGCCTGGCCCATGTAGTTGCCGGGCAGGACGCGGTGCACGAGGCCATCCTTCGTCTTCACGAGGCCATAGGTGTGGCCGCCGAGTTTCAGCGTGCCGACCATGCGCAGCGTATCGAGCGAAAACTGTTCGAGGAATTCGCGATTGCGCTTGCTGTCCGGGCGTATATGCGAGGCGCTCGAGGCCCCCGAACCACCGGGCATGAACGGCGAGCGCAGGCTGTAGGCGTCGTACGTGAAGCTTTCGTACGGCTTCACTTCGGGCAGCGGATCGACGCGACCGCCCGGCTCCTTCTTGACCTGCGCGATGAAGTTGTCGAGGTCGCTGTCGCGGCTCGAGCAGCCCGCGGTCACGAGCAGTGCGGCGCACGCGAGCCCTGCGCAGGCGAGCATGGATTTCATGCGCCACCTCCCGAAGACTTGCGCCTGCCCTTGTCGGCCTCGCGACGGGCCGCCTCGGCCGCCGCGACTTCCTCCTCGTCGAGATAGCGGTAGGTCTTCGCGGTCAGATCGAGCGTCAGCACGTCGTACGCGTCCTTCGAATCGGGCTTGATCGCGATATCACCCAGCGTGACGATGCGCGGCAGGGCCGCGATGCCGCTCACGAAGGCGCCGAATTCGTGGTAGTTGCCGGTGAGGCGGATCTTGATCGGCAGCTCGGCGTAGAAGTCCTTCTTCTGTTCCGGCTGCGGCTGGAAGAGTTTCTCCTCGAGCCCGGCGGCGAGGCCGGTCTGCGAGATGTCGACCAGCAGGTTCGGCACCTCGGTCTTGCCGGGCAGCTGGCGCAGCAGCGCACCGAACGATCGTTCGATGTCGGCGAGCTGTTGCTTGTAGACCTCGAGATTGACCGCCTTGGCGTGCTTGTCGCGGAACTCGCCGCGCAGCTTCTGCTCTTCCGCCTGGAAGCGCTGCAGCTCGGGCCGCTGCTTCTGCCAGACGAAGACGTAGGACAGCACGAGAGCGAGGACGACGAACCACACGGCGACGGCACCGATGCGGATCGGCAGCGGCCAGCGCCCGGGGTCGCTCGGGTCGAGCGCGCGCAGTTCTTCCATCAGGTTCATGAACCGGCCCCCTTCCTGTTCGCGCGCGGCTTGGGCTTGCCCGTATCGGCATCGTCCGCGCCCGCCACGGTGACCTCGTCGGCGAACAGCGTGAATGCCGAGCCGAGCGACTGGCCGGACTTCGTCTCGATCACCGACAGCTCGGGATTCCGGAGCCACGCGGATTTGTCGATGTTGCGCATGAAGGTCGACACGCGGGTCGACGACTGCGCGACACCGTCGATCTTCAGGCGGCTGCCACTTTGCGTGACGCCGGTGAGGAAGGTGCCGTCGGGCAGCGTCCGCACGAGTTCGTCGAACACGTGCACGATCTCGGGGCGCGAACGCTGCAGTTTCTCGATGATTTCCATGCGCGCGATGAACCGCTGCTTCTGCGCCTCGAGGCTGTTGATCTCCTCGATCTGCTTGTCGAGCGTGGCGATCTCGGCCTTCAGTTTCGTGTTGCGCTCCTGCTGGCCGGAGATCATCGAGCCGAAGATGAGGTAAGTCACGAAGGTGGCGAGCAGTGCGGCGATCGTGCCGCCGCCGAGCGCGGCGAGGAACGCAACCTTGCGTTCCTTGCGCTGTTCGGCACGCCAGGGGAGCAGGTTTATCTGTGGCATCAGTCGAAGCTCCGCAGCGCAAGTCCGCAAGCCGTGAGCAGGGCCGTGGCGTCGCGCTGCACCGCCTGGGCCTTGGCGCGCGACGAAAGCTTCATCTGCCCGAGCGGGTCACCGCGCTCGGCAGCGATGCCGACGCGGCTCGAAATCACTTCGGCGACGCCCGCGATGTTGGCGCAGCCGCCGCACACGAGGATCTTCTCGGGTTGCTCGCGGCCGCTGCCCGAGGCGAGATAGAACTGCAGCGAACGGCTGACCTGCTGGGTCATGTCGTCGATGAAGGGGTCGAGCACCTCGGTCTGGTAGTTGCCCGGCAGCCCGCCTTCCTTCTTCGCGCGCCCGGCCTCTTCCATCGAAAGGCCATACGTGCGCATGACCTCCTCGGTGAGTTGCTGACCACCGAACGCGAAGTCTCGCGTGTAGACGACCTTGAGGTTGCGCAGCACGCTGAAGGTGGTGCTGCTCGCCCCGAAGTCGACCACGGCGATCGTGCGGTCGATGCCGCCGTCCGGCATCTGGTGGGTCATCAGGCGGCAGGAATTCTCGAGCGCGAACGCTTCGACGTCGACGATCTTCGCGGTGAGGCCGGCGGCGTTCACCGCGGCCTGGCGCTGCTCCACGTTCTCCGTACGCGTCGCGACGAGCAATACGTCGTTCGTGTCCGTGTCCTTTTCCGACGGGCCGAGCACTTCGAAGTCGTAGCTCACTTCGTCCATCGGGAAGGGGATGTACTGGTCGGCCTGCATCTCGACCTGCGATTCGAGATCGCGCTCGCGCAGCGAGCGCGGCATCTGGATCACCTTGGTGATCGCGGCGTCGCCGCTGATCGCGATCGCGACCTCGCGGCTCTTCGCGCCGGCGCGCTTCGCGGCGCGGCGGATGGCCTCGCCGACGGCTTCCGCGTCGACGATGGCCTTTTCGTTCATGGCGTTCTGCGGCGTCGGCTCCGCCGCGTAGGACTCGACCCGGTACTGACCGCCCGCCATGGCGAGTTCGATCAGCTTCACGGACGAAGTCGTGATGTCCAGCCCGAGCAGGGGCCGGTAATTACGGCGAAGCAGGAACACTTTTGTCTTTCCTTTTCAGCAACTTATGCCCCGAACCCGTCGC
>JABAQU010000007.1 GCA_019187185.1 Steroidobacteraceae bacterium
CAGGGTGATGCAAAACGCCCGAACTTGAGCGCTTTACGAGAGATAATGGCACTCGTCGTGGAAGCGGAGTCGGCGCGATGCGTGGCGAAGTGGATCCCCATGCAGCGATGTTCTCTTACGTGTCGGCGGAGAGGCGGGTGCCGGTCGATCATCCGCTGCGCTCGATCAAGGCCTACGCCGATGCCGCGCTGCGCTCGATCAGTCCCACACTGGATGAGCTGTACGGCAAGACCGGCCGCCCCTCGATTGCCCCCGAGCGGCTGCTGAAGGGGCAGTTGCTGATCGCGCTGTACTCGGTGCGCTCGGACCGAGCGTTCTGCGAACAACTCGATTACAACCTGCTGTTTCGCTGGTTCCTGGACATGGGCTTGGATGATGAAGGACTGGACCAGTCGAACTTCTCGCGCCTGCGCGAGCGCCTGGTCAGGACGGACGTAGCCCGCCATTTCTTCGACCAGGTGCTGCGGTTGGCCAAGACGCATCGGTTGCTGTCCACGGAGCACTTTACGGTGGACTCCACGCTGATCGAGAGTTGGGCGAGCTTGAAGAGTCTGAAGAAGGACGGTCGGCCGCCCAAGGACGGAGGCGATGGTACCGGGATGGTGGACTTCAAGGGCGAGCGGCGCACGAACCAAACGCACCAGAGCAGCACAGACCCGGAGGCGAAGCTGATGCGCCGGGGCAATCGGCAGCCGGCCAAGCTGTGCTTTGGCGGGCATGCACTGATGGACAATCGCTCGGGGCTGTGTGCGGACCTTCAGATCAGTGACTCGCGCACCAGCGAACCGATGATGGCCCAGAAGCTGCTGGCACGGCTGCGCAGGAAGCGCGTCTACGCCAAGAGCCTCGGTGCCGACAAGGGATACCACAGCAGGGCCTTCATCGAGCACCTGCGTGCGCATCACATTCGGCCGCACATCGCGCGCATCGAAGGACGCACAACCCCGGGTCTGGACGCCCGCACGACACGTCATGCGAGCTACCGAACCAGCCAGCGGGCCCGCAAGCGCATCGAGGAGATCTTTGGCTGGCTCAAGACCGTGGGCGGGATGAGAAAGAGCCGCGTCATCGGCATCGCCCGGACCCAGATGCAGGCCTACCTTGCAGCGAGTGCTTACAACTTGCTGAGGATGTCGCGGCTGGTGCCGATCGGCGCGTCGTGAGAACGGTGAAACGAGCATGGCCATGAGCATCCGATCGATAGCAGAGACCTCACCGAACCTGAGACAGCGGCTGGATCTGGCGATTGGAATCATCTTCTCGCTCGTATCCCGGCGTTCTGCATCACCCTGCTAGAAAGTCAGGAACTTGAGCATATTGGTGTTGCCCAATGGCCGGGCTGCCCAATGACAGATGACCCGATGCGCGGACATGTAGGTCCCCAATCGCAGATGTCAAGTTACTTCTCGGCCGGCTGTCGATCCCCTCGGAGCGGCTGCTAAAGGCACAGTTGTTGATTGCGCTGTATTCGGTGCGCAGTAGCCGGCTGTTCTGCGAGCGGCTCGCGCGCGACTGCGATGGGTGGGTAATTTTCCACGTCCACAACTGGGGATTATTGGAAGTCCGATGACAGTGCGCGAGGCGTGCTGTCTCGAGGTGCTGTCCGACGAGCAATTCAGCGTCGATGGCACGCTGATCGAAGCTTGGGTGTCGATGAAGTCGTTTCGACCGTCGGACGGTAGGGGCTCGGGGCCGGACGGCGCCGACCGGGATTTCAAGGGTGAACGGCGACGCAATGATACGCACGCGGGCACCACCGATTTGGAAGCGAAGCTGCTGCGCAAGGCGGCCGGCAACGTCGGTCTCGGCGAAGGGGTGCTCGAGAACGCGGCGTGTTGGGCGAGCCAGATCGTGCGCAAGCGCATCGAAGATTTCTGGGGCTGGAGCAAGAGTGTGGGCGGGCTGCGCAAGTCGCGCTTGCGCGGTGTGCGGCGTAATGGGCCGAGGTTCGCGATGAACGGGGCCGCCTACAATCTGCCGCGGATCAGTTGCCTGTGCCCGTCCACAGGATACGAGTCTTCGCCGTGCGCGCAGACCGTCCAAGCGAGGATGATCGCTGCACCAAGCTGTACTCCAGGAGAACCGGTAACATCAGCTTCGCGCCTCGCGGTCCACCCCACCAAGCGTCGAGAGGAGGTTCATGATCGAGACACCCGCTCTTTCAGCAACCTGTCAAAGCTGGGGGATGGGTCACCTATAACAAATTGGCAATGGTGACGAACAATAGCGCAATAGCGCACTGCGGGGTGCAACGTTACGCTCCGGTAGCCAACGGGTGGAGTTCTGGAGATCACATGAGCTTTAGCCTTGCGCACATTATGGTGCTTGACAGGACGCCCGGTGAGCTCGTTCAGATGGCGGAACGCACAGGTTACGAGTCGGTCAGCCTACGGCTCATGCCCATGGGCGTAGCGGGGGAGATCGACCATAGAATAGTTGGTGACACGCAACGACTACGCGAACTACGGGCTACTGTGCGAAGCAGCGGAGTGCGAGTGCTCGACGTTGAACTCGCGAGAATATACACCGGTGCCGATGTGCGTCAGTACCGTCCAGCACTGGAAGCGGGTGCGGAGCTAGGCGCGAAGCACGTTCTGTCTAGTGCGTGGTGCAACGACAAAGCTTTCGTCGTTGATCAGCTCGCAAGACTCTGTGATCTGGCGGAGCCGATGGGCTTGGTCATCAACTTCGAATTCGTCACCTTTTCGGGATGTACCAACTTGCGCCAGGCCCGCGACATCGTGGAAGAGGTCAATCGCTGGAATCTCGGGTTGTGCATTGATACGCTTCACTTTGACCGCTCAGGTGTTGCACTGACGGAGTTAGAATCGCTCAATAGCGATCTCCTCAACTACGCCCAGATTTGCGATGGGCCAAGGGTCTATTCTCGCGACTCCGAAGAACTCATTCGAGTCGCGAGAGGGGCGCGTCTGCTGCCCGGAGAGGGTGGTATTGACCTTGCCGCAATTTTGCAACGGATGCCGACAGTGCCATATGTTGTGGAAATCCCGAATAGCGAGAGTCGCAGGATGCTCGGTGACGAGGAGCTTGTCCGCAGGGCTCTAGTTCGGACGCAAGCGTACTTCAGAGAGCACGGGCTCGGCCGGACGGGATCTAACTATTCTCATTGAGGTGCTCCCCTACCGAAGAACGGATCATCGGGCTGCTGCGGGAAGCTGAGGCCGCAGGGGGAAGCGAGACACAAACTCGATGAGTAGGCCGATAACTTTATATCCTGGGACAGATCCATACAAATGAACTCACGTTCCAAAGCACGTTTGGCAGTTGTCGGAGCTGGCGACATGGGTCGTCGCCATGCAGCAGCTATTCACAGCGATCCCGAAACCGCTCTGGTGGCGCTGGTGGACGCGGACGGCGGTGCTCGGTCCGAGTCGCTCGCCAGCGAGCACGGTGTCCCGCTTTACTGTCACGTTCTGGAGATGATCGAGCGCCAGAGGCCAGACGGAGTGATTGTGGCCACTCCAACGGGTACCCACGTCGAGGTGGGAATCGATTGCATAAAGGCTGGGCTTCCCTCGCTTGTAGAGAAGCCAATTGCCGATACTGTCGAGGGGGCATTGGTTCTGGCCGATTTGGCAGAACAATCAGGAGTGCCAGTGCTGGTGGGGCACCATCGTCGGCATAATCCGATAACCCAGCGTGCACGGGCACTGATTCGCGCCGGCGAGATCGGAGAACTCAATGCAATTGCTGCAATCTGGTTTGTGCATAAGCCCGACAGCTACTTTGATGTGCTTTGGCGTCGAAAGAAGGGGGCTGGCCCGATTTTGACAAACCTGATTCACGACATCGACTCGTTGCGATACATCGCGGGAGAACTGGAATGCGTTAGCGGTATGGTTTCTTCGGAGCGCAGGAGCTTTGAAGTGGAGGATACGGCAGTCGGGCTTCTGAAGTTCAAGTCAGGTGCCCTGGGAACCATCGCTGCATCAGACGCTTCCGTGTCACCGTGGGCCTGGGATCTCTCTTCAGGTGAGGTGACTTCCTACGTGTTTCCGCAATCTCATCAGGATTGTTACCGATTGACCGGCTCAGCAGGTGCATTGGCCATCCCATCTCTCCGGATCTGGCGCTCAAGGGGCGACGACGGATGGCGTGAACCGCTCGTGCAGGAGCGGATTCCAGTCGAGAAGGGGGATCCCTATGAGGCCCAGCTAACCCACTTTGTGGCAGTCATTAGAGGACTCGAACAGCCTGTCTGCGGACCCCGCGATGCCGCGCGCACACTGGAAGCCACGCTGGCGATAGCTCGCTCGGCGGAGTTGCAGCGCCCGGTGTATCTGGTCGCATAGCCGCTTGCGTTTTTTGCCTTGACCTGATCGGTGAAGAACCAACTGAAATACCATTGCAGTAGCTCAAATTCACTCGATCTCCAGACGGTGCACGTCTCCAATTACGAAGATGTAGGTCAGTGCTCCCAGCAAGGCAAGCAACGCGATGAAGGCCAACGCGCTATAGAAGGAGCCAGTTCCGGCTAGAATCAGCCCCACAATGATGGGGGTCGTGATGCCTGAGAGGTTGGTGCAGAAATTGAAAATGCCGCCAGTCAGCCCGAACATGGATCGCGGCGAAATGTCTGACACCAAGGTCCAGCCCAGGTTGCCCATGCCTTGGCCGAGGAATGCGATGGACATGATGCCAATCACTAGCCTGTCACCGTTAACGAAGTTGGCAAGCACGATCATGGAAGCAAGCAGCAGCCCGATAATGATCGGGAGCTTTCGCCCCCAATTTGCCGAGCCGGTTCGCATGATGATGGCATCGGACAGGACACCGCCCAGAATCACGCCGGCTGAGGCGCAGAGAAATGGCATGATTGAGTAGACACCAGAGGTCACCCAGTTCATATGGCGCTCGGTCGCCAGGTAAGTTGGGAACCACGTCAAGAAGAACACCAGCGTGGAGTTGCTGCAGAATTGTCCGATCGCGGCGCCGATGATCTGTCGCCTGCCCAGGAGAGTGCGTACATTGCGCCACGAAAACGGAACGGGTTTCTCGGTGGAGCTGACTGCGCCCCCGGCCCGGATGTACTCGAGTTCGGCGGCATTGACGCGTGAGCTGTGTTGCGGGTCGCGGTACAGCGCGTACCAGATGCCAGCGTAGACGATGCCAATGGCTCCGCAGATCACGAATAGGGAGCGCCAGCCCCAAGTCATCACGATCCAGAAGAGGACCGGACTGAAGAACGCAAGGCCGGCGTATTGCCCGACCGCGTACGCGCTCGTGGCACGAGCACGCTCCTGCTGCGGAAACCATGTGCTCAGCACCTTGCTATTGGTCGGGAAGCAAGGCGCCTCGGCGACACCGAGGGCGAGGCGCATCGCCACCAGCGACACGACCCCAGTGGCCGTGCCGTGCAGCAATGCAAATAAGGACCACAGGCCCAAGGAGAGAGTGTAGGTTATCTTCGTGCCGAGGCGGTCGAGCACCACGCCGCCGGGGATTTGGCAAAAAGCATACGTCCACGAAAAGGCAGAGAACACGATCCCCATCTGCGTCGGCGTGATAGAAAGTTCCTGCGTGATGGCTGGCGCCGCAACACCGATCACCGCGCGGTCAAGGTAATTCAGGCTCGTGGCAATACAGATCAACGCCAAGGCCCTGAAGCGGCTTCGGGAACGCGCCGGAACAACCGGCTGCGCAGAGACACTAGGTCTTGGCATCAAAAATCTCCGTAGGATCGACGAAAGAACGACTGGCGGCTGAGCGCTGCACAGCTTCTATGATCCGCAGCACCTTTAATCCCTCCTCTCCTGAAACAGTAGGCTTCTCGAATCCACAAATAATGCTGACAAAGTGCTCAATTTGCCTTGCGTGCGCATCTCAGTAACTCTTGGGGAATGATGTCGCCTTTATTGGCGACTTCCAATGCCCCGCGTCCTCGTGCTTCCAGATGCGAAGATCCGGGATCGACATGGAACCCGATGTGCCCCCGATGTGATAGCAGCTCTCCAGCGTGTTTGCGAATGCCGAGTTTTCGCCGGACGAGTTCTCCCAGCTCCAAGGTGATGCGACCGCGTCGGAAAGAGTGAGCGTGCCTAACGCTCCCGATGCAAAGCGTAGCAGGCTGACAGCCGTGTCCTCGACCGGAAACGATCGCACAAGATTGGAGGACAACGCCAGGACACCAACGATCTCGCCGCAAAGATAGCGCAGCAAGTCAAGATCATGAATGGCATTGATCATCAGTGGGCCGGCGCCGGGCTGGCGTCGCCACTGAAGATTGAAATAGTCATCGGGCTTCTTTAGCCAGCACGTGCTGTGGACAGTAGTGACCTTGCCCAGGTGGCCTTCGTCCAGCAAGGCTTTGGCAGTGGCGATGATTGGGTTATGCCGGCGGTGATGGCCGACGAGAATGGGAACGCCCGCCACTTTGGCGGCGTCGACAAGCCTCTCTGCGTCGGTGACCGAGGTCGCTACCGGCTTCTCGATGAGCATCGGACAGCGGGCATTTACGCACGCAAGCCCATGCTCCGCGTGCAGCTGGCTTGGCGTTGCGATAATAACGCCATCCGGCACGTCAGTGGCAAGGAGATGCGCGAGTGACGCATACCATCGGACCCCCAGTGACTCAGCGAATTGCTTTACTACTGGGGAAGGGTCGACGATTGCGGCGAGATGGACATCGGATTTCACCGCCATTACAAGATCGACATGACGTCGACCGATCAGGCCGACTCCGGCTACAGCCAAGCGAATTGGCGTGCTCATAAAGCCTCCCGAAGGAGTGGCAGTGATCGGTCCCGCGACGAAACATCCTTATTTAGGGACACTCAGATTTACGCGCGGCATCTGGTGCAAAATCGATGCACGGAGGGCCTGATCGATGAAGCAGCAGACGCTGATGGGGTTAGAGAAGTACGGCAAGACCACGCGCCGGGCGAAGTTCCTGGCGGAGATGGATCGGCTGGTTCCTTGGCAGGAACTGGGCGAGTCCATCGAGCCGATCTACCCCAAGGGCACGGGCGAAGCCGGTGGCCGGCCGCCGGTACCGCTGGAGCGGATGCTGCGGATCTACTTTCTGCAGCTGTGGTTCAATCTTTCCGACCCTGCGGTGGAGGAAGCGCTGTACGACTCGGCCTCGATGCGCAGCTTCGCCGGCGTTGACCTGGGAAGAGAGCCGGTGCCGGATGAATCCACGGTGTGCAAGTTTCGGCACCTGCTGGAACGCAACGGCATGGGCAAGATCCTGCTCAAGGCGATGAATACCTATCTGCGGGAGAACGGGATCAAGGTCGGCAACGGCACTATCGTGGATGCCACGATCATCGGCGGGCCCAGTTCGACCAAGAACTGGGAGGGCAAACGGGATCTCGAGATGCACCAGGCGGCCAAGGGAAAGCAGTGGTACTTCGGCATGAAGGCGCACATCGGCGTGGACAGCAAGACCAAGATCATCCACACGATCAAGGCATCGGCCGCCAACGTGGCCGACGCGCTGGCGCTGCCGCACCTGCTGCACGGCCGGGAGACGCGGGTGTGGGGCAATCAGGCTTACCGCGAGCACACCGAAGCGATGCGAGCGGCAGCGCCGCGGGCACGGGACTTCACTCACCATCGTTACCGCTGGGGCAAGCCGATAGATGAGCGGATCAAGGCGGTCAACCGGACCAAAGCCATTGTGCGCTCCAAGGTCGAGCACACCATCGGGGTCATCAAACGGGTGTTCGGGTTCCAGAAGGTCCGATACCGAGGGCTGGCGAAGAATCTGCACCGGTTGGAAGTGACGGCGGCACTGGCCAACCTGTCCCTGGTTCGCAGGAGGCTGTTGACTGCGTAGCGAAGATATCGGCCAAATCCGCCGTAGCGACGGTTTTGCAACGCAGTCGAACGCGCAAGTGGCTTCAGATGCCGCCCCAAACCGCGACTTCGCTGTCGTCATGGCCAGTTCTTCAGACATTCCTTAGAGTACAAGCAAGGCGGCGAACATCCTGCCTCAAGACGGCTGCTCGTCAGCGAGCGGGGCATGGATTACACCTGCGCGCCATGAAATGCACAATTGCTCAGAGTAAGCTGACTCATAACGTCAGGTTAACACGCGTTCGCCCGGCTACTCGAATGAGCGCAAGCATTCGTAGCGCAGTTTGCAGTGGAGGATTTCGACGTAGCCGTTGTGCCACGGACCGCCCGGAGTGATGAACGCAGGTCCGATGTTCTGGTCACGCAGCCAGCGCGCGACCGCAGTAGCGGTGGGCTCAGCGCCATTTTCGCTTCCAATGTAGGCGGGCTTACCATAGATCTTCATCTGCCGCGACACCGTCAGGATGACGTCTTGCGACCGCATCCAGCAACCGACCTCGATGGCCAGGCGCCCGCGCGCCTGCTCGCCGAGCATGCAGAGCATCTTCAAGGTCGCGCCGCTGGCCATGCGATCGAACAGGAAGTCGCGGCTGCAGACCGAGTTTGGCATCGTCGCCCTAGGGAATCTCTGCACAGGTAGCCATGGCTGACGGATACTGCGTGCAGGGGACAGCAGCCATCAGGGAGCGGGGTTCCGGATGAAGCAGACGACGTTTGCGTCGGTGGCCTGGGACAGGAAGGGT
>JABAQU010000033.1 GCA_019187185.1 Steroidobacteraceae bacterium
CCTTCCTGTCCCAGGCCACCGACGCAAACGTCGTCTGCTTCATCCGGAACCCCGCTCCCTGATGGCTGCTGTCCCCTGCACGCAGTATCCGTCAGCCATGGCTACCTGTGCAGAGATTCCCTAGCGGCGGGCGAGCGGCACGCGTCGCGCGGCGCGACGCCGGGACCCTTCAGTCGCGGAAGTTCTCGAACTGCAGCGGCCGGTCGAATGCGGCCTTCTTCAGCAGCGTGATCGCGGCCTGCAGGTCGTCGCGCTGCTTGCCGGTGATGCGCACCTTGTCGCCCTGGATCGCGCTCTGCACCTTCAGCTTCGAATCCTTCACGAGGCGCGCGATCTTCTTGCCGGTTTCGTGGTCGATTCCGTGGCGCAGCAGCACCGGCTGGCGCGCCGCGGCGAGATTCGTCTCGGGATCCTGCACATCGAGGCAGCCGACGTCGATGCCGCGCTTGCCGAGCTTCACCTTCAGGATCTCGAGCATCTGTTTCAGCTGGAACTCGACCTGTGCGTGCAGCGTGACCGTGTGCGCTTCGAGTTCGAACCGCGCGCCGGTGTCGCGAAAATCGAAGCGCTGCGCGAGCTCGCGGTTCGACTGGTCGACCGCATTCGCGAGTTCGTGCAGGTTGACCTCGGACGCTACGTCGAAGGAAGGCATCGGTTCCCCATCGTCAGTCGTTCGGCGCGGTCCACGCGGGGGCCGGGAAGCCGTCGGCGCCGCGCCGCCAGGGCACCCACGCGAGCGCGATGTCGCCGATCGCGATGTCGGACTTGCGTGGCGCGATCGCGCGGCGATCGAGCGTGAGCGCGTCCGCTTCGAAGGCGGCCGCTGCCGCCTTCAGCTCCGCCTCGCAGTCGGCGTCGAAATCGGTGAGCCTCTGCCGGAGCACTTCGACACTGTCCTCGGCGCGCGTGACGTCCTCCTTTTCACGCCCGACGCGCGAGGCGGTGCGCATCGCGGTGGCCGCGCGCCCCACGCTGGTGGCATTGATCGATTTCCTGCCAAAGAGCGCGCCGAGCACCGCCGAGCCGATCGAAACGGCCGTCTGCGTGCGTCGTTCCATGAGCTGGCCGCGCTCACGCCCGACCCGGTCTTCGGCGCGCCTCAACTGATCGGCGAGCGCGGTGCGTTTCGCCGCGAACCGGTCGCGCACCTTCGCGACCGCCGCGTCACGTCGCTCGCGGGCTGCAAGGGTGAGCCGCGCACGGAAGTCGCCCTCGCTCTCATCGACATTGGATGTCAGGTCGAGCGCCTTGCAGACGTAGAGATCCGAGCGCGCCGTCTCATAGAGCTGCGCCGCGAGCGCCTTGCCCCAGGCTGCATAGCTCTGCGCGCGCTGCGCCACCGCCGGCAGCGCGGTGAACCGTGCCCCGTCCTGCGGGCGGTCGGCGAGCGACGCCGGCCCGTGGCTCCTCGACGCCTCGGCCCACGCGACGCCGTCGTCGGACAGGGGAGCGAGCAGCGACAGTGTGCGCCAGGCATCGAGGCCCGCAGCCTTGTCGACGAAGTGCAGTTTGGCGGCGCCGAGCACCATCGGCCGATACTCGATCGCGCCGTCGCCGCGGGTCGCGGCGACGAAGCATTCGTGCACTGCGGCGGGCAGCGCCGGACGAGGCGCGCCGGCGCCAGTCATCGCACCGTCGCCCGCCGGTGCGATCGACGGCGGCGCGCCTGCGGCAGGGGCCGCGACCGGGGCCGTGGGCGCAGCGGCCTTGCGACCCGCCATGAGCCTTGTGATCTCCGGACCCGTGAGCGGCCCGCGCAGGTACGACAGCGCCCAGCGTGACTGCATCAGGATCGGCGCATCGTCGTGCACGTTGCGCATCAGGAACACGCGCTGCGTGAGGCCGCTCATCAGCGTGTCGAGCGTTGCGCGACTGCCCGCCTCGCCGCCGGGCAATGCGCTTTCGAGCCCGTCGAGCACGCGCTGCTTGTCGCGATCGGTCTGCAGGCGGCCGATGAACCAGGTGCCGGTGTTGCCGAGGCCCTTGTAGTCGAGATCCACCGGGTTCTGCGTCGCGAGCAGACAGCCGACGCCGAATGCGCGCGCCTGCTTCAGCAGCGTCAGCATCGGCGGCTTCGACGGCGGATTCGCGGTCGGCGGAAAATAGCCGAAGATCTCGTCCATGTAGAGCAGCGCGCGCAGCGACGAGGTGCCCGACTGGCGTCGCATCCAGCCGATCAGCTCGTTCAGCACGAGCGTGACGACGAACATGCGCTCGGGGTCGGACAGGTGCGCGATCGAGATGATGCTGATGCGCGGCTTGCCTTCGGGCGTGAAGAGCAGGCGCTGTGCATCGAGCGCATCGCCCGCGAGCCACGCCGCGAAGCCCGGCGAGGCGAGCAGGTTGTTGAGCGCCATCGCGAGTGCGGTGCGTTCCCTCGCGGCAAAGAACGTCTCGAGGTCGAGGGCGCCCACCTTGTCCATCGGCGGCTTCTGCACGGCCGCGATGAGGCCCGCGAGATCGAGGTTGCGACCCGCGCGCCACTCGTGATCGATGAGGGTGGACAGCAGGATGTGTTCGCGGCTCTGCAGCGGGTCGGCATCGCGGCCCATGAGCGACAGCAGGCCGCCGACGACACCGGCGATACGCTCGCGCAGCGCGGTCGCATCGTCGCGCAGCGCTGCGGGCGGCGCATCGAGCGAGCGCAGGACCGACAGCGGCAGGCCGGTTGTCGCGCCCGGCGTATAGATCGCCATGTCCACCCGCGCGCGCAGGTTCGCGATGCGTGCGGGAGTCTGGTCCCAGTCGGCGAGACCCTTGCGCCATTGGGCCGCGACCGCGGCCGCGTAGTCGGCGACCGATTGCCCCTTGCGTTGCGCATCCGCCGGATCGACCCACGCCTCGAAGTCGGCGGGCGCGAGCTCGGGAAAGGTCAGCAGCAGGTTCGCGAGGTCGCCCTTCGGGTCGATGCAGATCGCCGGCACGCCGTCGATGCCTGCTTCCTCGAGCAGCGCGAGGCACAGCCCCGTCTTGCCGCTGCCGGTCATGCCGACGCACACACCGTGCGTCGTCAGGTCGCGCGAGTCGTACAGCAGGGGTTCCGGTGTGGTCGCCTTCCGTTCGGCGTCGTAGGGGCGCCCGAGATAGAACGCGCCGAGCTTCTCGTAGTCTGTCGCCATTTCCGGTGGCCGCATTGGGGACGCGGCATTCTACGCGCCCCGGGGTGATCGCCGCGCCGTGACTTCGATCTCGATCTTCATGCGCGGATCGGCGAGGCCGGCGCTGATCATGGTGGCAGCCGGCCGGCTCGCGCCGAAGGCTTGCCGCAGCGCCGGCCAGCAGGCCGGGAAGTCGGCTGCATCGGGCAGGATGTAATGCACGCGCACGACATCCGCGAAGCCCGCCTGCGCCTCGGCGAGCGCCGCCGCGATGTTCGCCAGCGCCTGCTCGACCTGTGACTCGACGTCCGGCGCGATGGTCATGCGCGCGTAATCGAAGCCGGTGGTGCCCGACACGAAGATCCATTCGCCGTCGACGACCGCGCGCGAATAGCCGATTTCGGCTTCGAACGTCGAGCCCGAGCTGATGAGCCTGCGTTTCATGCGCCCATGATAGTGGGGAAGCCGGCCGGGCACACGGGCGGCACGCCATAGACGAAACCTATCGATCGGGTCGAATCAAACGATTTCCCATTTGCGCCGCAGGGCCGTCAAATGACGGCGAACTCCGTCACCACACCACGGGAGCATGGCGATGAGCGGGAAGAAACTGACGACCAATGCGGGCCGACCCGTCGCGGACAACCAGAACGTCCTCACTGCCGGGCCACGCGGGCCGCAGCTGCTGCAGGACGTGTGGTTCCTGGAGAAGCTCGCGCACTTCGATCGCGAGGTGATCCCCGAGCGGCGCATGCACGCCAAGGGCTCGGGCGCCTACGGAACCTTCACGGTCACGCACGACATCACGCGCTACACGCGGGCGAAGATCTTCTCGAAGGTCGGCAAGAAGACGGACCTCTTCGCGCGCTTCACGACGGTGGCCGGCGAACGCGGCGCAGCCGATGCCGAGCGCGACATCCGCGGCTTTGCCGTGAAGTTCTACACGGAGGAGGGCAACTGGGACCTCGTCGGCAACAACACGCCGGTGTTCTTCCTGCGCGACCCGCTCAAGTTCCCGGACCTGAACCATGCCGTGAAGCGCGATCCGCGGACGAACCTGCGCAGCGCGCGCAACAACTGGGATTTCTGGACTCTGCTGCCCGAGGCGCTGCACCAGGTCACGATCGTGATGAGCGACCGCGGCATCCCGGCGTCCTATCGGCACATGCACGGTTTCGGCAGCCACACCTTCAGCTTCCTGAACGACCGCAACGAGCGCCACTGGGTGAAGTTCCACTTCAAGTGCCTGCAGGGGATCCGCAACCTCACCGATGCCGAGGCGGAGGCGCTGATCGGCCGTGACCGCGAAAGCCACCAGCGCGACCTGTACGACAGCATCGAACGCGGCGAGCGGCCGCGCTGGGCGCTCAAGGTGCAGGTCATGCCGGAGGCCGACGCGGCGCAGGTGCCCTACAACCCGTTCGACCTGACGAAAGTCTGGCCGCATGGCGACTATCCGCTGATCGATGTCGGCGTGATGGAGCTCGACCGCAATCCGGAAAACTTCTTCGCGGAGGTCGAGCAGTCCGCCTTCAACCCGGCGAACGTCGTGCCGGGGATCGGGTTCTCGCCGGACAAGATGCTGCAGGGGCGCCTTTTTTCCTATGGGGATGCGCAGCGCTACCGTCTCGGTGTCAACCATCATCTCATTCCGGTGAACGCGGCCCGCTGCCCGGTGCACAGCTATCACCGCGACGGCGCGATGCGCGTGGACGGCAACCACGGTGCGACGCCAGGCTACGAACCGAACAGTCTCGGCGCGTGGCCCGAGCAGCCCGATTTCCGCGAGCCGCCGCTGATGCTCGAGGGCGCTGCCGGCCACTGGAACCACCGCGAGGACCCCGACTACTACTCGCAGCCGGGCGCGCTCTTTCGCCTGATGACGCCGGGCGCGAAGCAGGCGCTGTTCGACAATACGGCCCGGTCGATCGGCGGGGCACCGAGGGAGATCCAGCTGCGCCACATCCGCAATTGTCTGAAAGCCGACAAGGCCTATGGCGAGGGGGTGGCGCGGGCGCTCGGTATCCCGGCAACGGAGTACGCCTGAGGGCTGGCCGGACCCCGGCATTGACGCGATGCGGCCTGCTCGCCATACTGAACGGATGGTCGTTCACGTGCATGCGGCGTGGTGGTGGCGGCACTCCTGACGGAGTGGGCGCCGACGTGACCGACTAGTTCTTCGACAAGCAGGATTCGCAACGGCAAGACCCATCTCCGTCCACGACGGTGATGGGTCTTTTTGTTTGGGCGACGTGAGGGCGACAGTCAAGGATGCGGCACAGTTACGACATCGTCGGCGATCTCGATACGCCGGTCTCGGCGTTCATGAAGCTCGCCGCGTTCCAGCCCCGCTTCCTGCTCGAGAGCGTCGAGGGCGGTGAGCGTCTCGGGCGCTATTCCTTCATCGGCTTCGGCGACAGCGTCGAGTACCGGCTCGACAGCGACGCGCTGTACATCAATGGCGTGCGCGGTGCGCCGCCGGCGGACCAGGCCGCATTGCTCGCGAGCCTGCGCGCGGCGCTCGCGCGCGTCGCGCGCCCGCAGCCCGAGATTGCGCACGTGCCGCTCGCCGGCGGCCTCGTCGGCTACGCCGCCTACGACGTGGTGCGCTGGTTCGAAAGGCTCCCGAACCATGCGCGCACGCTGCCGGGCACGCCGCTGATGCACTACGTCGCGCCACGCTCGCTGCTCGTGTTCGATCACCTGACGCGCGGCATCTCGGTGCTGCACGCCGGGCCCGAGAGCGAGCGCGTGGCGCTGCGGCGCGAAATCGTCCGCGCGCTGCACGGGGCCTTGCCGAACGGCAGGGCGCGTGGCGCGCACAGCACCCCCGTGCCGTCCTTGTCGCGCGCCGACTATGTCGATGGCGTGCGGCGCGCCAAGGAAGCGATCGCCGCGGGCGATGTGTACCAGCTCGTGCTGTCGGCGAAATTCTCGGGCCGGCACGACCTGGATCCGTTCCAGGTCTATCGCGCGCTGCGGCTCATCAATCCCTCGCCCTACCTCTATTACTGCCGCCTCGGCGAGCATGCGGTCGTCGGTTCATCGCCCGAGGCACTCGTGAAACTCGAGCGCGGCGCGGCGCAACTGCGGCCGATCGCGGGCACGCGGCCGCGCGGCGACGATGCCGCCGCGGACGCGGCGCACGAGGCGGCGCTGCGCGCCGACCCGAAGGAGAATGCCGAGCACGTGATGCTGGTCGATCTCGCGCGCAACGATCTCGGCCGCGTCGCGACGGCGGGCAGCGTGCGCGTCGAGCCGTATCGCGCCATCGAGCGCTACAGCCACGTGATGCACATGGTGAGCGGCGTGCACGGCACGCTCGCCGCGGGACGCGACGCCTTCGACCTGTTCGCGGCGGCCTTCCCCGCGGGTACGCTGGTGGGTGCGCCGAAAGTACGGGCCATGCAGCTGATCGACGAGCTCGAGCCCGTGCGGCGCGGACTCTACGGCGGCACCATCGGCTACTTCGGCGCCCAGGGTGACATGGACCAGGCGATCACGATCCGCACGCTCGTGTTCAACGGCGACGAGTACAGCTTCCAGGCGGGCGCCGGCATCGTGGCCGACAGCGACCCCGACGCCGAGTACGACGAGGTGCGTGCCAAGGGAGCCGCGCTCGTCCGTGCGCTCGCGCTCGCGGAGGAGGGAATGTGAGCGCGCGCCTGCTGTTGATCGACAACTACGATTCGTTCACCTACAACCTCGTGCAGGCCTTCATGGTGCTCGGTGCCGATGTCGAGGTGTTTCGCAACGACGCGATCGACGTCGAAGCGGCGCGGCGGCTCGCGCCGACCCATCTCTGCATTTCGCCGGGTCCGGGGACGCCGCGCGACGCCGGCATCTCGCTCGCGATGATCCGCGCGTTCGCGGGAGAGGTTCCCGTGTTCGGCGTGTGCCTCGGGCACCAGGCCATCGTCGAGGCGTTCGGCGGCGAGATCGTGCGTGCGGGCCGGCTGATGCACGGCAAGACCTCGGACGTGGAGCACGACGGACGCGGCGTGTTTGCGGGGTTGCCCAATCCGTGCACCGTCGGGCGCTACCATTCGCTGATCGCGGCGCCCGATTCGCTGCCTGCCGAACTCGAAGTGACGGCGCGCACCGCGCAGGGCGAGATCATGGGCGTGCGACATCGCACGCTCGCAGTCGAAGGTGTGCAATTCCACCCCGAGAGCGTGCTGTCGCCGGAGGGCCCGCAGCTGCTCGCGAATTTCCTGCGGGCACGCCATGCGTGAGCGGTTGCAGCAGCTGATCGAGGGCCGGGACCTCGACGCGGAAGGCGCGGGCGCAGTGCTTGCGGCGCTGACCGACCCGGAGACCTCGCCCGCGCTCGCCGGGGCGCTGCTCGCGGCGCTGCAGGCGAAAGGCGTCGCACCGGGCGAGCTGCGCGCCTTCGCGCTCGGCATGCGGGGCCTCGCGCGCCGTCCGGAAATCTCGCCCGGCACACCGACGATCGACATCGTGGGTACGGGCGGCGACCAGTCCGGGAGCGTCAATCTCTCCACGGGCAGTGCGCTGCTGGCGGCAGCGTGCGGCGTGCGTGTCGTCAAGCACGGCAACCGCTCGATCTCGAGCCGCACCGGCAGTGCGGACGTCCTCGCGGCCCTCGGTCTTGCGCTGCCGCTCGACGAGCGTGCGGCCGGCGCGCTGCTCGATGCCTGCGGGTTCACGTTCCTCTTCGCGCCCTACTATCACCCGGCGATGAAGGCGGTCGCGCCGGTGCGCGCGGCGCTCGGTACGCGCACGGTGTTCAACATCCTCGGGCCCCTGATGAACCCGGCACAGCCACCGTTCCAGCTGATCGGTGCGTACAGCCCGGCGGTGGCGCACCTCATGGCGGAGGCGCTCGCAGGCATGCCCATCGAGCGTGCGTTCGTCGTGCACGGTGCCGAGGGCTGGGACGAGCCGACGCCGATCGGGGCGTTCATGCTGCTCGATGTGCGCCCGGGGCGCGTCGTCGAGACCGTGTGCGATCCCCGCGAGGCGGGCCTTGCGCGCTGCACGGCCGCGGCGCTCGCCGGCGACGATGCGGCCTACAACGCCGCAGCGATCGAGCGCACGCTGCGTGGCGAAGACCGCGGCGCACTGCGTGACGCACTCGCACTCGGGGCGGGGCTGGCGCTCGAGCTCATGGGCGAGGCGAGCAACCTGCGTGCCGGCATCGCGCGCGCCTGCGGCGCAATCGACGATGGCCGCGCCGCGCGCGTGCTCGAGGCGCTGCGGGCATGAGTACCGATTTCCTCGCGACGATGGCCGCGGCGAGCCGGGCGCGCGTCGCGAGCGCGCTCGTCCATTGTCCGCGCGCGGCGATGGAGCGGCGCGCGCTCGCCGCACCCGCGCCGCCGCAGCTCGTGCTGTCGCCGCAGGGCTTCGACCTCTTTGCCGAGGTGAAGCGGCGCTCGCCGGCGGTGGGCGTCCTGCGCGCGGCGGCAGGCGACG
>JABAQU010000043.1 GCA_019187185.1 Steroidobacteraceae bacterium
ACCGGCCAGCGCCCCTGCGACGGCGACGCCGGCGCCCGCGGCCCCCGCCGCGGCACCGGGCGACGCCGCCTCCGCGACGCAGGAAAGCGCCGGCGAAGGGGTCGATGCGCAGGCCGACGCCGCGCTCGAGCGCCTCACGCCGATGCCGGCCACCGAGGAACTGCCGGGCGGGCGCTGGAAGGCGGGTGTCAACTACACGCCGATCGTGCCCGCACAGCCGACGGACGTTCCTGCGGGCAAGGTCGAAGTGATGGAGGTCTTCTGGTACGGCTGCGGGCACTGCTTCGCCCTCGAGCCCTACCTGTCGAGCTGGGCGAAGTCCAAGCCCGACTACATCGAATTCGTGCGCGTACCGGTCATGTGGAACCCGGTCAATGCGGCGCACGCGCGGCTTTTCTACACACTCGTCGCATTGAAGCGCATGGACCTGCACGCGAAGGTCTTCGAGGAGATCCACACACACGGCAACATGCTCGCCGCGAACGACGACGCGCGCACGCGCGCGCTGCAGCTCGCTTTCGCAAAGGCCAACGGCATCGCCGAGGCGGATTTCCTGCGCGAGTACGACGGCTTTTTCGTGAACACGCAGCTGCAGCGCGCCGAGGAGATCACGCGGCGCTATCGGGTCGATGCCACCCCGGTCATTTTCGTCGCAGGCAAGTACCAGACCGATATCGGCATGGCCGGCGGACAGAAGGAGCTCACGCAGCTGATCGACGCGCTGGCAGCCCACGAGAAGCGCCGCTGAGGGGCGCGCGCACGGCGGCGGATCCGGCATGCTGAGCGCATTCGTTCCCGGGCAGGTCGGACTCAACCGGATCGAGCCGGACTGCGAGGCGGCGCTGCCGAAGGACGCGCTGTGGCTCGACCTGCACGATCCCACGCCGGCCGACGAGAAACGCCTCGAGGCGGGCTTCGGCATCGAAGTCCCGACGCGCGAGGAAATGCGCGAGATCGAGTCGTCGAACCGCCTCTATGAAGACAACGGCGCGCTCTACATGACGGCGACCGTGGTCACGAAGCTCGATTCGGACCTCCCCGAAAGCACGCAGATCACGTTCATCCTCTCCGGCGGGCGGTTGATCACCGTGCGCTATGTCGATCCGCTGCCGTTCCGCCGTTTCGTCGCCTATGCCGAACGCCACGTGGCGGCGTGCAATTCCGGCGCGGCGATCTTCGCCGGCATCCTCGAGTCGATCATCAACCGCATCGCCGACGTCCTCGAACGCGCCGGCAGCGAGCTCGACGCGGAGTCGGCGGGCATTTTCGCGCACACCTCGCCGGGCCGGCGCCGCTCGGCATCGCGCGATTTTCGCGGCGTCCTCGAGCGGCTCGGGCAGAACGGCGAACTGCTGTCGAAGTCGCGCGAGAGCCTCGTGTCGCTCGGGCGGCTGCTCGCGTTCGCGCAGCAGCAGCCGACCAACTATTTCGCGCAGGACGTGCGTGCGCGCTTTCGCATGCTCTCCCGCGACGCGCTCGCGATGAGCGACCACGTCAGTTACCTCGGCAACAAGGTGCAGTTCCTGCTCGACGCGACGCTCGGCATGGTCAACATCGAGCAGAACGCGATCATCAAGATCTTCTCGGTCGCTGCGGTGGTCTTCCTGCCGCCGACGCTGGTCGCGAGCATCTACGGCATGAACTTCCAGCACATGCCGGAGCTCGAATGGGTGACGGGCTATCCCTATGCGCTCGGGTTGATGGTCGCGTCCGCGGTGCTGCCCTACGTCTGGTTCAAGCGCAAGGGCTGGCTGTAGCAGCGGGCGCGGCACGTCAAGCGCGGACTCGTTATGCTTGCTCACCTGGACCAACGGAGGCCCCCATGGCGACCAAACTCGAGAAGCCCCTGAAGCGCGAACTGGCGATCGGCGACGTGCCGTACATGATCACGATCTCGCCCGATGGCCTCAAGATCGTGCCGAAGGGCCGGCGCAATGGCCTCGAGCTGACCTGGAAGGGCATTCTCGCCAGCCAGGACGGATCAGGCTCGACGCCTGGCCAGACCCTCGGCGGCTGAGGTCATCCGGGCTCGCCGCGGCGGAGTTCAATCGCATCGACTCACTGCGTGCCGGGCACGGCGATGCATGCCCGCATCAGACCCGCGCCCGCGGGCCGGACAGCCTCCGGGCGCCGGAATTGCGCGGTCCCCGGGACCCCCTTCCCGCTTGTGCCGATCGGAGAGATTCGTGACGGGAAGCTCGTGATGAGCGTTCGCCTCGTATCGACCTGCGCTCTGGTCGCGGCACTGGCGTCCTGCGTGCAGGCCCCGCGCGAAGCCCCTCGCGGGGTGCTGCTCGAGCCTGCGGCGCTCGGGCTTTCGCAGCAGACGGCGCCCGTGGCCGATGTTGCCTGGTGGACGGCGTTCGACGATCCGCAGCTCGATCGCCTGATCGACGCCGCGCTCGCCCGCAATCCGAGTCTCGACGCAGCGCTCGCGCGCGTGCGCGACGCGAGTGCGCAGGTCCTCGGCGCGGGCGCGGCCCGCCGGCCGGGTGTCACGCTCGACGCAGACGAGACGTGGCAGCGCTTCTCGGAGAACTATTACATCCCGCCCCCGTTCGCCGGTGGCCGCTACTGGGTCGGCAGCGCCGGTGCGAATCTTTCATGGCTGCTGGATTTCTGGGGCCGGCAGGCCGCTGTCATCCGCGAGGCACGTGCCTCCGAAGCCGCCGCGCAGATCGATGTGCGCGCCGCACGGCTCGCCGTGACGGCCTCGCTCGCCGACGCCTATCTCGAGCTGGACCGCGCCTGGGCGCTCACCGACATTGCGGCACGCACGCTCGATCAGCGCGAGCAATTGCTTCGCCTGACGCGCGAACGTGTCACCGCCGGTCTCGACGCGTCGACAAGCCTGAACCTCGCCGAGGCGCGCCTCGCCGATGCCCGCAGCGGCGTCGAGCGCGCGGCGAATGCACGTGACCTGGCCGTGCATCGGCTCGCGGCACTCACCGGGCGCGGTGCGGATTTCTACGCCGAAGTACAGCGACCCGATCTCGACCTCGATGCGCCGCTGCCCGTCCCGGATGCGCTGCCGATCGACCTTCTCGCGCATCGGCCCGATGTCCTCGCCGCACGCGCCCGGGTCGAGGCGGCGGACGCGGACCGCATCGCGGCGCGCGCGGCGTTCTATCCCGAGGTGAGCCTGCGGGCATTCGCGGGATTGCAGGCGATCGGGCTCGACGACCTGCTGGACAGCGGCAGTGCCATCTATGGAATCGGCCCGACGCTGCACCTGCCGCTCTTCGACTCGCGGCGGCTGCGCGCGGCGTATCGCCGCTCGACCGCCGGACTCGACGCCGCGGTAGCGCAGTACAACGCCATCGTGTTGAATGCCGTGCACGAGACCGCAGACCAGCTGAGTCTCGTCGATTCCCTCGCGAGGCAGGCGAGCCAGGCGCGGCAGCGGCTCGCCGCCGCGCAGTCCGCCTGGGATCTCGCGAACCAGCGCTACCGCGCCGGCCTCGTCACGCAACTCGTCGTGCTCGATGCGGACAGCGAAGTGCTGGCCGCCCGCCAGGACGTCGTGGCCCTCGACACCGGCCGCGCCATGGCGCGCATCCATCTCCTGCTCACGCTCGGCGGAAGCTTTCATGACGGAACCTGAGAACAACACACGCCGGCAGCGCCTGCTGGCACTCGCCGGCGTCGTCGTGCTGGGCGCGGTGGCCTACGGGCTCTACTGGTTCCTGCACGCGCGCTACCACGAATCGACCGACGACGCCTACGTCGCCGCCGACCTCGTCGAGATCACGAGCGAAGTGGCGGGCGCGGTCCGCGCCGTGCACGTGGACGACACGCAGCACGTGGACGCCGGGCAACTGCTGGTCGAACTCGATCCGGCCGATGCCACGCTCGCGAACGACGCCGCCGAGGCCGCACTCGCCGGCACGGTGCGCGAGGTGCGCAGCCTCTTTGCGCAGGTCGACGCGCAGCGCGCGCAGGTCCGCGCCAATGCGATCGCCCTCGACACCGCGCGCGCGGACCTCGCGCGCCGCGCGGGCATCGCGGAGGGCGGCGCGGTTTCCGCCGAGGAAGTGCAGCATGCGCGGGCAGAGGTCGACCGCCTGCAGGCCGCGCTGCTCGCGGAGCGCGAGACGCTCGCGAGCACCGAGGCGCAGATCGCGCACACGAGCATCGCGACGCATCCGCGGGTGCTGGCGGCGGCGGCACGCGTGCGCGAAGCGGCGCTCGCGCTCGAACGCACCCGGATCGTCGCACCGGTCGCGGGCACGGTCGCCCGGCGCAGCGTGCAGATCGGCACGCGCATCGCGCCGGGAGCCCCCCTGATGGCCGTCGTGCCGCTGAGCGATGTCTGGGTGGAAGCCAACTTCAAGGAAGTGCAGCTCGCGCGCCTGCGGATCGGACAGCCGGTCGAACTGCACGCCGATGTGTACGGTGGCGACGTGACGTTCCACGGGCGCGTCGCCGGCCTCGGCGCGGGCAGCGGCAGCGCCTTCGCGCTGCTGCCGCCGCAGAACGCCTCGGGCAACTGGATCAAGGTCGTGCAGCGCGTACCGGTACGCATCGCGCTCGACCCGCGCGAACTCGCGGGCCATCCGCTGCGTGTCGGCCTGTCGATCACGGCCGAGGTCGACACGCACGACACGTCCGGGCCGCTCGCGAGTACCGCTGTGCGCGATACACGACGAGCGAACACGGACGAAGCGCGCACTGCCCGCGTCGATGAGCGCATCGCCGGGATCATCGCAGCCAATGCCGGCAGCGCGGCCGCCGCGCCCGAGGCCGCGGATACGCCGTGAGCAGCCCGGCGTCGGTCGCGCTCGAACCACCCGTGCCTCGCGGTGTGCTCGCGACGGCGCTCGCGCTCGCCACGTTCATGCAGGTGCTCGACACGACCATCGCGAACGTGTCGCTGCCGACGATTGCCGGCGACCTCGGCATCCCGGCCAACCAGGGCACATGGGTGATCACGTCCTTTGCCGTCGCGAACGGCATCAGCGTGCCGCTGACCGGCTGGCTGATGCAGCGCTTCGGGGTCGTGCGCACCTTCGTCGCCTCGGTGCTCGCCTTCACCGCGGCGTCCTTTCTCTGCGGCGTCGCGTGGAGCCTGCCGGCCCTGATCTTCTTCCGCGTGCTGCAAGGCGCCGTGTCCGGCCCGATGGTGCCGGGCTCGCAGGCCCTGCTGCTGTCGATCTTTCCGCCGCAGCGCCGGGGCGCCGCGCTCGCCGTCTGGTCGATGACGACCCTCGTGGCGCCGATTTGCGGGCCGGTGCTCGGCGGCAAGATTTCCGACGACTACTCCTGGCCCTGGATCTTCCTGATCAACGTGCCGATCGGGCTCGCGTGCGCAGCGGTGTGCTGGATGGGACTCAGGAACCAGGAAACGCCCACGCGCAAGGTGCCGGTCGATACCGTGGGCCTCGCACTCCTCGTCGTGTGGGTCGGCACGCTGCAGATCATGCTCGACACCGGCAAGGACGCGAACTGGTTCGACTCGCCGGTGATCGTCGTCGAGGCGATCATTGCCGCGGTCGCCTTCGCGGCGTTCGTGATCTGGGAACTCGGCGAGCAGCATCCGATCGTCGACCTGTCGCTGTTCAGGCGACGCAACTTCGCATTCGGCACGATCGCCGTGGTCGGCGGCTATGCCGTGTTCGTCGGCTCGGTCGTGCTGCAGCCCCTGTGGATGCAGACCTGGATCGGCTACACCGCAACCTGGGCCGGGCTCGTGGCCGCGCCCGCCGGTCTCGTCGCGCTGCTGCTCTCGCCGCTCGTCGGACGCATGATCGGCCGGATCGATGCCCGGCTCATCGCCTCGGCGGCCTTCGTCGCCTTCGGCATCTCCTTCCTGATGCGCGCCGGTTACACGGCCGACGCGAGCTTCACGGCCTTCGTGCTGCCAATCCTCGTGCAGGGCATCGGCATGGCGACGTTCTTCGTCGCGATGCTCGCGATCGTGCTCGACGGCGTACCGCCCGCGCGCCTGCCCGAAGCCTCGGGATTGTGGAACTTCACGCGCATCACGTCGGGCGCGTTCGCCGTGTCCATCGCGACCACATTCTGGGAGCGCGATGCGACGATCCACCAGGCGCGGCTCGCCGAGGTGACGAGCGTCTACGACCCGCGACTGCAGCACGCCGTCGATGCGCTCGGCGCACGCGGCCTCGGTGAACTGCAGTCACTCGGCGTGCTGACGCACGAAATGACGGGCCAGGCGTATCTCCTCTCGGCGCTCGACTTCTTCTGGATCTGCGGCTGGCTCAGCTTCGCGATGATCGCGCTCGTCTGGTTCACGCGGCGCGCGCAGGGCGCGGCGCACGCGCCGGTCGAATAGCCGGGCGGGCGCTCAGGTTCCCCAGTCGATGCGGCGCTCGATGAGGCTGCCCGTGCTGTCGACGGTGAGACTCAGGCGCCGCACCCCGTAGACGAAAGTCAGCCGATGCCGTCCTGCATCCTCGTCCGTGCCGCGCTCGCAGCGGCTCGTGATCCGGGCCTCCCGCATCAGGCGCTTCAGACGCGCCGGCGTGATGCCGAAGCTCTCGGCGATCAGCGCCGCATCGACACTGAACGATTCGCCGTCGAACTCGACTGTCGTTCCGTCGCTCATCCGGCCGCTGCCTGCGATTTGCGTGGCGGCTGATAGCTGCCGACTTCCGAGCGGAAGCTGATCGCGAGCCGGTTCCAGCTGTTGATGGTCGTGATCGCGAGGGTCAGGTCGACGAGTTCCTTCTCGCTGAAGTGTGCGTGCACCCGCCGGTAGAGATCGTCCGGGATGTCGTTCTGCGAGATGACCGTGACCGCCTCCGTCCATTCGAGGGCCGCACGCTCGCGCTCGCTGTAGAAGGGTGCTTCACGCCAGGCGGGCAACACATAGAGGCGCTGCTCCGTCTCGCCGCCGGCACGCGCATCCTTCGAGTGCATGTCGAGACAGTAACCGCAGCCGTTGATCTGCGAGGCGCGCATCTTGACGAGTTCGAGCAGCGAGTGCTCGAGCCCGCAGTGGCGCACGTAGGCTTCGAGTTTGCCGAGGGCATTCACTCCCTCGTTGGCGATCCTGTGATAGGCGATGCGGTTTGACATGGCATGGCTCCGGTTCGAGGGTCATTGTGCGCCCGATGGCGCGCATGGGGTTCGATCGGCCGGACCGGCTATAATTCCCCGTTCGGGCGCCCGTAGCTCAGCTGGATAGAGTACTGCCCTCCGAAGAAATCAAGGGGAGGTTCGAAGCACGCTACAATGCGCAGCGGAATCAAGAGGTTCTGAACGTACGCTCTTGATGCCGCGCTG
>JABAQU010000041.1 GCA_019187185.1 Steroidobacteraceae bacterium
GGCCGCACTTCGACGGCGCGCCCGTGACAGCGCCCTACATGCACGCCGCCACAGTCGGGGCACGCGTCTACCTCGACCCGCGCCGGCACGGGCGCGAGACCCAGCGCCGCCCGCACCCGATTTTCTGTGCTCCGACTCACATGCCCCTGACGCTCACGCACGATGTCGCCCAGCGCCGCCGGACTTACACCCAGCCGGCGCGCCGCCTTGCGCAGGCTGCCAGCCTCCTCGACCGCCTGACGCACGTAGACGGCTGTTTCCGCATTCGATGGGCTACGACTCGTTTTTGCGCGCATCTTGCAACCTACCCCCCGTCGCATTCGTGCGACGGGCCATCCTGCGCGTGCGCTGGACAACGTCGCAGCCATGCCGCCATCGCCTCAGCGCTGGATGTCCGCGGCATTGCATCCACCCACGCCCGCAATGCGTCGCGCTCGCGCATCACGTCGCGCAGTTGCACGCTGAGCATACTCGCCAACTCGTTGGCGGCCTCCGCACGTTCGGCGAGTGTCTGATACCGGATGTCCGCTGGATCACTCACTGCGCACCTCCCGCGCCTTGCTCATTTCAAACTCGTATTCAAGCCAGCCGCGTATCCCCACGCAAGGCGCACCAGTCATTGTGTCGCACGCGCAGACTGTGCGGCCTGTCGTCCTGTGGCAACCGCCCGCGCCCGCGCAGGTACAGAATTGCCCGTACGTGATTGTGCGACTGGTCTGCCTGCGCCGGATTCCTCATAGCCTGCGCCGTCGCCGCCGTTGCGTTCCCCCACACAAACGGCCCCCAGTCTTCCCTATCGTCGCTCATTTACGGCCTCCCCGTCTCAAAGATCGCAATCGCATTCGTTTTTGCCCGTCGCTGCCATACCTCACCCCCCCCCCGCTGCCAGACCTCTGCCGCCCGCTGCCAGACCTCTGACGCACTTCTACTCGAGTAAATGCCAGACCTGCCATACCTGACATACCTTTTCCTATAAACTTTAAAAAACACACACACCACACTTCCTACCCTACCCCCCTCCCCCCCCTTTTTTATACTTTATATAGAAAAGGTCTGGCAGGTATGGCAGCGGGCGATTTTACTCGAGTAAATCGCTGCCAGACCTATTGTTTGTTGCGTCGCTCTGCGTCTTCCGCCGGGGTTGCGACCGGCTACCCGCATTACCGTGGGGGCCGGTTGCCCGGCCCCCTGAAACTACATGATAGAGCCGCCAACAATCGCCGCGGCCAGCTCGTCGCTGTACGGGGCGCGCCAGGCGATCTCGCCCGGCAGGTTGTTGACGCTCCAGTCATCTCCGTCCGCCGCCGCAAACACCGCCACCAGTTCCTCGAGCTGCCTTTCCGAGTAGTCGAGCGTGTCAGGAGTCACTTCGCACCGCCTTGCACATGGGCGCGGACGTGTGCCAGTCCCCCGCGCCGATCCGATACAGCCACACCATGCGCCCCGCGGCGTCGGTCACGGCGCGCCGCTCTGCCCCACAACGCACACACACGTCCACCGGCGTCGGCTGGCTATCGCCGCGCTTGACGTACACCATGCGCCGCTCCCACTCGTGCGAGTACCCATCAATCTGGATCATCGTCGCACCACCGGCAGGTAGATGCCGTCGGACGTGATCCCGATTGTCGGCGGCGGTTCGAGCGGTGAGACCGGCGGCCATTGCGCCGCGACAGGCCCCGCACAGCAGAGTAGCGCCGCAACTGTCAGCGCCAGTGCAATCACCCTCATCGTCGTTTCCCCTTTCGTTTCGTGGCGCGCTGGCCCCGCCATTGATAGCGTTGCCGAGTCGTCGTGTGCGCTGATACGTAGTTGTGCGGCGGCGCAGTTGACCCAGACGGCGGCGGGTCTTGCTCTACCAGACTCAGGGCCAGCACCGTCCACAGGATCGAGCCGACGCCCACGACAAACCACAGGACAATCGTTACTTGGTAGTCCCACGTTGCCCAGACATCGCGCGCCGCGCGCCCCCATGCGAAAAAGCCGACCAGTGCCGCAGCGTCCCAGAGCAGCACGAGAGGTATCGCCCGCCCGCTTGCGTAATCCCTGCACCACCGCCACATGACGAAAGCGCAGACTACCACCAGTATCCACGGGATCAGCACGTCGATAGTTACCCCCCTGCTACCCATGTTGGCACGGATGAATCGGCTACCTCTGGGATGGCGTGGTGGCGCGCTCCACGCCGCGCCACCATATCCAGCGCCGCGGCGGCGTCAGCGGCCAGCCATTCGACCCGATTCGGCGTCGGGCGGTCGATGACGTTGCACGCCTGCAAGACATCCAGCGCCGCACGGTGTCGGGCGTCGGTGAGATTTGTCGCGCGCCGCGCTGGGTGCGCGCCGGTCTCCCCCCACTGGCGGATCAGCGCCTTTGCATCGGCGTAAGCCTGCGTGTCAACCTCGACGGGCGCGATAAAGTTCGCGGCGCGGCGAAGTTCCTCGTTCTTCCATCGCAGCATTGCGTTTTCTCCGGACGTCGTGGCGAGATCGGCTTGAAGGCTTTCAATCTCGTCTTCGGCGGCTTCGAGGTCGTCGGCGAGTTCGGCGCGCTGATGGCGCAGGCGTAGGACGGTAAACTCGTCCGCGCCGAACCACGCGATCATGAGCAGGCCCCACATTGCCAGCCATGCCGAGACAACGACACGCGTCGTGGTGTACGCGCTAAGCCCCGCCCAATGGCAAGCGACGCCCGCCAGAAACCCCGCACCGACGCCCGCCGCACAGTTGCCGAGGATTCCGGCCAGCACGCCGAACAAACTGCGCTCATAGAGCACGCGCTCTTCGCGCACGGATTCCGGATTTGGAGCGGCGGGCGTCGTGGTGCGAACGTTCACCGGTCGCCGTCCTCCCAGATGTCACCGTTCGGCATGAGCCACCGGGACGGGTGCGCCATGCCGTCCGCGCCCTTGCGCCATGCAATAGCAACCGGATACCGGCGCGGGCGCACCACGCGCAGGGCCAGCAACGCCAGCCCTACGCACAGCGCCAGCAACACGGCGAAAACAATCATCGCTCCCACTCCCCATCTCTCAAATACGACTCGGTTAGTACTGATGCCGGCGCGTCCTTGCGCCGCTTCCCATCCGGCGTTAACCCGCACACGACGCAGTAACCCCCAGCGGCGAACGTCTCGCCGCACCCCAGACAAGTGCGCTCGCCGACGCTCACCCGCACGCGCCGCCACAAATCCGCCCGCCGTCACTGCGGGTCCGGCAGCGGCCTCGAGGTCCTCACGATCTCCGCCCAGGGCTCCTTGAACGTGCCCGTCATCAGCGTCCCCGCACCAGGCATCCATTCCGGCTTTGCCTCTTCGTACTCTCGCTGAGTCGGCGCGCGCCCGTGCTTCTCCCACAGCGCCGCCAGCACGTCGACTGCCGCCCTGCGCTGTTCCATCGTGGACAGCACCCGCCAGGAGGTGCTGCCGCCGCGCTTCCGTGCCGGCGATTCCTTCCTGCTCCTCGCGGACGACGCTTCGCCCTGCGCCGCCGCCGTCAAAGGGTCCACCACCATCCCCGGCGGCGTCTCAATCCACTCCTCGTCGCCCGGAGTCAACGTGTCTCCCGTCGTCAGCGTGCCGGGCGCGGACGACCACATGGGGGCCGGGTGCGCAATCCACACCAGAGACGGCTCCGGCGCACTCTCCTCCGCCGCCGGCCGCAGCCGAATCTCCACCGCGATCACCACGCCCAGCGCCGCAAAGCCGCTCACAAACTCGGCGGCCTCAATCAGCATCGCCTCGCCGTCGCCGTTCGCGCTCACCATCGTCAGGCTGCCGCTCAACACAATCGGTCCTGTCATCGGGCCACCTCTGCGCTTTTCCTCTTCATCCTCTCCATCCCCGCAGGTTCACCCACCAGTCCGCCGCCCACGCCAGCAGCGCCGCCGTCCCCAGCAGCACAATCTCCACCACCTCCTGCCCCGGCGTCATATCCCCTCCAGGTCCGCCAGCTGCTGCACTTCATAGCGCATCGCGATCTCGTCGATGCTCATCCTCGCCAGTTGTTCCGGCGCCAGCCCCATCTCGGACCCGATGACCGCCATGCCCTTCGATTCCAGAAAGTCGACCCATGACACACCCGTCGGCGGCCACGGAGGCGTCTGCTCCTCCCCCGCCGGCACATTGACCACCCAGTTCCCACGCTGCGACCATGCCGTCGTCGACGTGTGGTGCGGCAGCGCCTCATGCAGGTTCGCGAGGGGATACCCCACCAGTTCCGCATCAAGGAATGCGCCAATCACCCGCTCGCGCACGCCGCCTCTCCAATCCACCACTTGCACCCTGGCTCCCGGCGAACTGGCGGCGATGTCGTCCGGATCGTCGAGCACATGGCACTCTTCGATCAGCCCGAACTCCTCCTCGCCGCTTGCGGGCCACTTCCCCACCGGCACATAGCGAATGCGCCACACCGACCACGCATGCCAGAGTCTGTCCGTCCATTCCTCGGCCCAGGCGCGCAACGCCTCCTCTTGCAGCGCGCTGATCTCGTTCCACTCCCGCGCCCAGCCCAGCAGAATCTCCGCCCCCCGCCGGCCGCGCTCCAGCGCCTCCGCTTTCTCCGCGGCCCGAGCCTTCGCCCACTCTTCGTTCTTCTTTTCCCGGTGCCGCTCCTCCTCGATCATCCGCACCAGTCGAACCGTCATCTCGCCCACGACGGATCGCACCGACCCCGGCAGCGTCTCTTCGAAGCGAATCGCCGGGAATCTCCTCGATACGGCCAGCCCGCGCTCCTTCCCCGCGTCCAGCAGTACGCACACCTCGTTCTGTTGCGACAGTTCGGCCATCGTCCGCGCAGTCACCCCGACCCAGGGCAGCAGGATCTCCCCTGTCGCGATTGCCCTTTTGGCCTCGGCTGTCCACGCCACCGGCCCCAGCCGCAGCACGTCTCCCACGCCCGACCACGTGATCGCCTCCCGCAGGCGGTCGCACTCTGCCTTCTGCCTCGCGGCCTGCTGCTCCATTTGCCGCTGGAGCGTCTCCGCCTCGCGCCTTACGTACTCTTCCATCAACTCCTTGATGCTCGTCTCCATCTGTGCTATCCTCCTCAATGAAAATCCGTCCTGACCCGACTGATTTGACCCGGGCCGGAGCGTTTCCAGCGCTCCGGCCCTTCGTTTCCCGTTCCCTATTCCCCGTTCCCTGATCCCCTGTCGTTGTCACGCATCCCCATCAGCCGCTCGTTGTCCAGCAACGCCAGCCCTACGCACAGCGCCAGCAACACGGCGAAAACAATCATCGCTCCCACTCCCCATCTCTCAAATACGACTCGGTTAGTACTGATGCCGGCGCGTCCTTGCGCCGCTTCCCATCCGGCGTTAACCCGCACACGACGCAGTAACCCCCAGCGGCGAACGTCTCGCCGCACCCCAGACAAGTGCGCTCGCCGACGCTCACCCGCACGCGCCAGACGGGGAATCCGTCAGCGTCGCGCACAGGGTCATTCGTCATCCGCATCCTCCCCCGCTATGCTCAGCGCAGACCACAGGACTACCAGCACAATGCCGACGGCGAAACCGACGGCGAAGGTGACCACGTAGGCGGCGCTCATTTGCGCCCCCGCGTGTAGTCGTCCCACAGGGCGTTTCCGCCCCACGACTCGCGGCGGGCGTGCTCGACTCGGACAATGCGCGCCGGCACGTTAAGTTTGTCGGCGAACTGCTGCGCGTTGATGTAGTTCGCCTTGTCACCGCTCCCCGAAAACTCCTTAGATTTGCCAGTCCACTCCACTACGTACGTTGCCATCTCCTAATCTCCTTTGTCGCGCAGATGCGCAAATACATCATCGATTGCATTTTCAAGGCGCACGCCAAGGCGGCGCACGATGCGGGCGAGATCGGCGAGATCGTCGGAAAGGCGACCTCGATCTTCGGAGGCGGCGCGGGCGCGCGTCTCAAGCGCATCGATCCGCGCCACCAACTCCGCTAACTGGTGCTCAAGCCGCTCGTGACGCACGTCGGCGGCGCTGTACAGCTGGCCGCCCTGCTTGACCGGCGGGTACACGTATTCGGTATCAATTTCGTTGCTCATGGTTCCTCCTTTGCTTCATTCAGCCGTTGCCAGCACCGAAGCCGGAGCCGGAGCCGTAGCCGGAGCCGGAGCCGTAGCCGGAGCCGTCGCCGAAGCCGTAGCCGGAGCCGGAGCCGTAGCCGTAGCCGGAGCCGTCGCCGTCGCCGGAGCCGTAGCCGGAGCCGTCGCCGTAGCCGCTGCCGTCGCCGCTGCCGTCGCCGTAGCCGTGGCCGTCGCCGTAGCCGTCGCCGTCGCCGGAGCCGTCGCCGGAGCCGTCGCCGAAGCCGTCGCCGAAATCGTCGCCGAAATCGCTACCCATTGATGGTGTCCTCCACTCCTGCCGCGCAAGGGATAACCTCGATGACTCCGGTCAAATAGATAACCGGATTGCGGCTGTCGATCTTGCAGTCGTCGCGGACTACACCGCACTGAGCGACGCCGCTCAGCGCGATGCCCTCCCTTGCCACCCAGTACCAGAGGCGGCGGCTGTCGCGGAGGATGGCCTTGTCTCCGTCCAATTGCACAACCTCACCGGCATGTACGCCGGCGGCGTAGCAGCGGACGATGCAGTACTTCCCTACTACTGCGCTTTCGAGACTCATGATTCTCTTTCTCCCCGTGTGTGTGTTGTGGGGCTGACGGTTTCCCCTCGCCGCCAGCCCCCATGTAATCAATCGCCCTCTGGTAGCCAGCACACCCCTGCCACACCTGGGCTACCCCGCCGAAAGGAGGTCGGCCCGCCGGACTCTACGCTTGCTGAGCGGAGAGGGGTTTCGGTTGCGGGCGTTGACAACTACCGGTAGCCGCCCGTGACGTTTTCCACGGGCACGCCGTTGTCGAGCCGGGCGGCGATGCGCTCAAGGGCGTC
>JABAQU010000045.1 GCA_019187185.1 Steroidobacteraceae bacterium
GGTCAATAATAGGTCTACGTAGCTGGAATTTCACCCGACGATCGGCCCGAGGCGGAGTCAATGCCGTGAGTGGTCGCTGTCTACGCGGCGTTGTCGCGAATCTGCACGGTCTGTGCCAAGAACACAGTACTTGCAGCCGGCCTGCAACTTCGGTCGCAGGGCCGGAACCCACCACTTCCAGGCAGCGCCCTGAGGTGAGATTCCGCATCGATATTGTCACGGGCTGATGCTCCTGCGCTCACCATCGACGGAACGCCGGCCCCGGACTTTCGCTCGCCGCCTTTGGCCAATTAAGGCAGTATATGTACGAACCGTTAGTCGCCTCTGCTTGAGCCCCGGATGAGCGCCACACGATGCCCGAGCTTGCAGGACGCGCAGCTGAAGCTACGAAAGGCGCTCCGAGTATTCGACGTGAGATAGGACGGACTGAGTGATCATCTTTCTGTGTCTAGCACGAAGCTTCGGGTTGGCGAGGTCGCAATCGAATAGGACCTCGAAAGTATGGCGATTGGAAACGCGAACGAAGCAGAATGCGCTGATCAGCAGGTGCACATCGAGCGCCTCGATACCCTACCGGAATTTACCTGCCCGCTGGCCGCGCTCGAGAATGTCCTCGAGCGTGCAGATCACGCTTTCATTTATCTGCCGGATTGATAGCAGTTTGGAAATGTACTTTGCGCGATGAATGTTCTCGATGCTGACCAACCTGACAAACTTCGTATGGTTTTCGTCGTAGTCGAAGGTGATTTCTATGAGCTTGCGCAACGCATCGCGCGGGGGCATATGTGCGAGGTCGGACTGCGCCTCTTCGGCACGAATGTCTGCGTAAGCCTTCTCGGGAACAGCGCTGTACAGACCCTGTTTACCGCCGAAGCAATAGTAGATCATACGCTTCGACGTCAGCGTACGCGCCGCAATCGCGTCGACACGGGTGTCGGACAGGCCCTTGATCGCAAATTCCTCGGTGGCAACTTTGAGTATGTTCTGCCGGGTCTGTTCGGCCTCCGCAGTTACGGAAGTCGCGCGACCCTTGGGCCGCTTCATCGATTTCCACTGCGCATAACCGCCCTTTGCGAATCCATCACGACCTTCCGCACAAGCTGCAGTCGTACAGCAAGTCACGGACGTGCAGACGTCCGCGGTGCTTTCCGCGGAGATTGTACACTGCGTCCATGCCGCCGCCAGTGACCAGCGAGGACATACGGGTGCCGCTCGTACACAACGGCATCACATGGACAGCGCGCCATCGCGAGAGAGAATCGGCGTCGCAAGACTTATCGGACAGTGCGGTCGGCGTGTCGCGACAGCAGGATGAGGGCCCGATATGAAGAGTTCAATTGCAACGGCTTCCCTTCCGGGCAATCTCCGAGAGAAGCTAGAACTGGCGGCGGCGGCCGGATTCGACGGCGTGGAGATCTGCGAACCTGACCTAGTCGTCTCGGACTTGCCTCCCGCAACAATTCGACGCATCGCCACCGACCTCGGCATCCAGATAGTCGCTCTGCAGCCATTGTGCGATTTCGAGGCCGAGCCCGAGCGAATTGCCCGGCGTAACCTTCATCGTGCACATTGCCGACTCGAAGTCGCCGCAGCGCTCGGCGCCTCGAACCTGATCGTCTGCAGCAACAGTTCCGTCGAGACGATAGATGACGAGGGACTGGCCGCTGCGCATTTGCGCGAACTTGCCGAACTGGCCGCCGGGTTCGGCGTAACAATCGGCTATGAGCCTGTACCCTGGGCAAGGCATACGAACGACTACATGAAGGCGTGGAACATCGTCAAGGCGGCATCTCACGCGCGACTGGGGATTGTCCTGAACTCCTTTTTTATTGCGGCCCAAGGAAGCGACCTCGCCGCCATCGCGGCAATTCCAGCCGACAAAATCTGTCTCGTGCACCTGGCGGATGCGCCGGATCTCGATATTGGGGTCTCGTATCTCAGCCGGCATTACCGCTGTTTCCCTGGGCAGGGAAGCCAGCCTGTGGCCGAGTTCATGCGACATGTCGACGAGACGGGATTCAAGGGATTCCACTCGCATGAGATTTTCAGCGACTCATTTCGATCGACGAGCGGAAACGACGTCGCAATCGAGGGACAGCGATCGCTTGCCTGGTTGGCGGCGGAGACGGATGTCGCTCGCACCCCCGCAAGTGCTGTGGCATTTGCCGATGCGACCCGGCCCAGGGAAATTGCCTACGTGGAATTCGCGCTCGAGGCGCCGGAAGGACAGCGACTCGTCGAGATACTCCGGGAAATCGGCCTCCGAGAGACTCACCGCCACCGATCGAAGGATGTGAGGCTGTTCCGCATCGGCAATGCCAACGTGATCCTAAATTTCGAACCGGAGAGTTATGCCGAGTCCTATTACTGGGAACATGGGCTCACTGTCTGTGCTGTCGGCTTGACTGTCCGCGACCCGCGGTTGCTTGAGACGCGCGCTCGGCAGCTGGGCTATGCGTGGTTCGAAGGCAGCGCGGCCGCCGGCGAACTCGAGATTCCGGGTGTCCAGGGTCCAGGTGGCGTGTTGTACAACCTGGTGCCGACTGCGCCGGGTGGAAGGCCATTCCATGAAGTGGACTTTGTGCCATCGACTTTCAGTCCGCACGCCAATGGCAGCGAGGTGCTCCGGATCGATCACGTCGGGCACGCGGTTCGCGACAAGGATTTCCTGCCGACGTCTCTCTTCTTCCGGTCTATGCTCGGGCTCGAGGTAGGATCGACAACGACCCTCAGCGACCCGGCCGGGGTCATCTACAGTCGCGTAGCCCGAAATCGGTCAGGCACGGTCCGATTGCCATTCAGCACGACGAGCAGCTTCGGCGCCGCGCCGAGGCGGTTCATCGAGAGTTCGCACGGAGCTGGTATTCAGCAGATAGCGATCGAGACCGCGGATATCTTCAAGACTGCCCGTCACGCGAAGCGTGAGCACGTATTGAAGATTGGGCAGAACTACTACGACGACCTCATGGCGCGTCATGATCTTCCACCCGATACGCTCGAGGCCATGCGCGAATTGAGCATCCTCTATGACGCCGACGCGTCGGGCGCAATATTCCACTTCTATTTCAGCGAACTGGAAGGCTTGTTCTTCGAAGTGTTACAGCGCGTCGGAGACTATGATCGGTACGGGGAACGCAATGCGCCCATACGCCTCGCCGCACAGGCAAGGCATCGCGAGGCGAGTGTACCTGGATGCGGTGTGGCCGATTGGCAAGCGAGCTGACGCGGCTTGGCGCAGAGATTGTGCGGCCGAGCCGCGGCATCGCAACGGGCACCGTGCCTCAACCCGCGTGCAGGACAGATGCCGGGATGAAGAAGCCCTTGGGAACGCCAGCATCGGCTACGTGCCCATACAGTGGCTCGCCGGGTAGCGCTTCGGCAAGCAACGAATGTGCGTGGAGGGGCCGATCGATATCTTTGCCAGTCCTGAGTCCCATCGCTTCAAGCAAGAACACCAGATCTTCGGTGACTATGTTACCGGTCGCGCCCGGAGCATACGGGCAACTGCCCAACCCGGCCTGGGACGCATCGAAGGTTGTAACGCCGACCTCCAAGGCCGCGACGACATTTGCGAGGCCCTGTCCGCGTGTGTTGTGCAGGTGCGCCGCTCCCGCCAGATCACCGACCTCGTGGCGCAGACGCGTAAACATCCGTTTGACCTGGACCAGATTCGCATAGCCGGATCCGTCCGACAACCCGATACTGTCTGCACCCGCATCGGCGAGGCGCACCGCCATTTCCATTACCCAGTTCTCGGGAATATATCACTCTATCGTGCAACCGAAGGCCGTCGATATGCCGACCTCGATTCCCTGTCGATGACCGTTTCCCGCTTGATCCCTGAGATTGCACGCCAGTCGCACCTGCTCGATCGACTCCTCTGGCGTCATGCCGACGTTTCTCTGGCTGTGTGACCTGGAGGCGGACACCGGCATGGTTACGCGATGCACTCCTGCGGCCAGCGCTCGCGCCGCATGCCTGGCGTTCGGCGCCAGTGCAAGCACATTCAGGCCAGGAATCCGGCACGCCTCGCGGACGACGTCCGGCGTGTCCACCAGTTGGGGCAAGCGTGTAGCAGATGCAAAGGAGCTCACCTCGATCTCACGCAAGCCGGCGGCGGCCAGCGCCGCAATCCAGCCGTGCTTGGCCGCCGTCGGCATGATGCGCTTGATGCTCTGCAGTCCGTCACGTGGACCAACCTCGCTGACCACGATATCCACTGGATTCTTGCTCATCATCGATTCCATGACCGCGTAGAAGTGCGAATACTGCCTAACCGAACTTCCGACGGAACGCTCAGAGTGCTCAGAGTGCGCAGCGACCGCCTCGCCATCAAGGTGCCATCGGGCCGCATCGAGCGCGAGGCGAGCGTATTCCGTATCATCAAGTATTCGAGCGAGTGAAATGCGGGGAATTTAGAGTGTATACGGAATGTCATCAGGCATGCATACCAGAATCTCCGCCACGCCGAGACCACCCTCCCCCGGAAACAGGCGCTCGCAACGGGCTGCATGGATGAGCCCATCGCGCGCTGCTGGCGCCTCCTCAGGCGCATCACACAGGTGCGCAAAACGAAACCAGTGTCGTGGAAGTGTCGCAAGAATGTCCAGCGCGGACCCGGATCGCGTGAAGTGCAGCATGTCGACGAGAATCGCAGTACTGGGTTGGTTAACTTAGCGCAGGATGGACACTGCACTGCGAGGCCTGGTGTTTCCGTCCACGACGGAAACTCGAGGTTCACGAATGTTCCTAAGGTCTGCGCGATAACGCACAATTGCGCAAACTGTGACGCCGCCCTGCCACGGTCGGGGTCTGGCACCTGTCCAATGATATCGTGCGCACCGAGTTCGGCCGCAACTTCCAGCACTGGCACGAAATCGCGCGCACTCTGGCTTGGCCCGATCCATGCCAGTTCAATATCGAAGACGCCTACTCCGGTGCTGCTTAACCGGGCCTTCGCCTTGCGCATCATTCGAGAATCGTCGGCGAGCGGGAAGAGCAGCTCACTAGACGTGACGCGATTGCTCCTTAGGCCCACATAGTCGCAACCAGCCTGCGCTGCCGCATCGATGAGCTGCGGCGGAGTCAGCTTCAACGCCGACAGATGCGCAAGTGAGTAGCGGTGTTTCATCCAGCGACTCCTTGACCGACCGACATTACTAACC
>JABAQU010000038.1 GCA_019187185.1 Steroidobacteraceae bacterium
CCGAGGCCGTCGCCGCGAGCCGGCGCAGCAGGCGCACGGGCGCGCCGGCGGCCCCGTCCACCGGAAGCTGCGAGGCCACCGCGGCAGCCCAGCCGTCCGGCACGGCAATCAGCTCGCAGTCGGACAGGGTCTCGAGGCGTGCACGCAGCCCCGCGAGTGCGAGCAGGGCCGCGGGCACCACCAGCGCGACCGGCGCGCCGGCCCGCCGCAATTCGTGCAGGCAGCGTTCGAGCTCCCGATAGCGCGGCGCCGCGGCGGCGGCCAGCTGGTCGTGCGCGATCGCCACCTCGTGCCGCTCGCCCGTCGGTCCGTCGAGCGCGACCGTGGCCGCGCTCTGCTCGACCGCCTGCGTCGCGAGCACCGGCAGCTCATCGAACAGGCGCTGCTCGACCGCGGCATCGTGCAGGGGGTCGAAACGCGTGCGCAGCACCATCGCGGCGCTCACGACATCGAGCCATGACTGGTAGATGTCGAGCAGGCCGCCGCCCGCGCTCACGATCGCGCGGCGCCGCCGCACGACCGGGCCACATTCGACCGCGGTCGCGGCGATGTGCGACAGGCCCATTTCGAGCACGATCGCGGGCTTCGCGAGGCCGAGCGGCGCGACCGTCGCGACGGCCGCGTCGACGAAGCCGCGCACGGAGATCCCGGCTGCCTCCGCGACCGCGAGGACTTCCGACAATGCCCGCGGCGTGTACGAGGCGCTCACTGCGACCCATGCCTCACGGCGAACTGCGCCGCCGCCGTCTTCGCCGGCCGTGCGCAAGCGCGCGCGCAGCTCCGCCGCCGCGAGCGACCTCGCAGCCGCGCTCGTCGCCCGCTCGCCGGCCAAGTCGCTCCAGTGCCGCGCGGAGACCTCCGCCGGACGGCTGCGCAGGACACCTGCGGCCGGCATGCCGACGAGATCCGCATCGCCCTCCCGCCGCACGATCGACGGGGCAACGGAGAGGACGCGACCCTCCACCGCCAGCGCCAGCGCACGATCGTCGAGCGAAAGGCCGAGCAGGGGCGCCATGGCTGTCATCTCGTCTGCATGTTGCGTATCAGGCGCGTATCGAGCCAGGTTTCGGCGTCGAGCACGAGCCGCTCCTGCGCGAGCTGCAGCTGATGCAGCAGGAACATCAGGAAAATCGACAGCAACAGGGCGATCAGCGTGGAATTGAAGGCGACGCCGAGGCCTTCCGTGACGCCGGAGATGTCGCCGCCGACCGCCTTGTGCGCCTGCGACAGCGCATCGCCGATGCCACGCACGGTGCCGATGAAGCCGATCGCCGGGATTGCCCACGCGATGTACCGGAGCATCGACATCTCCGAATCGAGCCGTTCGGCCTCCGACTGGCACGTGCCGTGCGCGACGGTCGAGGCATCCTGCACGCTCTTCGTTGCGCCGAAGCGCGCGAGTGCGGCGAGCAGCGCCCGCGGCAGCAGCATGCGCTTGCGCTCGCCGTCGAGGCTTTCGAGCTGACGGATATACTCGCGCGAATCCTCCGGCAGCACCTTCATGCCGTCGGCGAGCTTCAGCAGGTCACCGTCGAGCGTCGCGCGCTCGCGCGACTGCCGCTTCGCCTTGTAGCCGATGATCGCGAGCGCCCAGATGAAGAGGATGATCTCGCTTTCCTGCTCGTAGTCTTTCACGAGCACGTAGAAGGACCGGTCGGCGATGTAGTTCGGGTCGTGGAGCATGCCCTCGCGCTGTGCGGCGAGGATCGCCTGCGCCTTCGGCCGTACATCGAGCACGTAGATCGCGTGCACGACCACGACGATCGCCGCGAGCGCGAACAGGCTGAACACGAATTCGGAGGGATAGCGTCGGGGGCTGGCCATGCGCACCTTTCGGAATCAGATATCCACGGGGAAGCTGACGTTATTGTCCGCGGACTGGCGAAGGTCGGGCGGCAACTCCTCTTTCGGCGCAACCGGCGCGCCGATCGGCCCGTCGTCGTCGGCTGCGCCCTCCGGCTCGCTCGCGGCGGGCGCCGGTTCCGCGGTCGATTGCGCGACGGCGGGCGGCACGGTGCGCACGATCACGAGCGCAGCCGCCCACGCCGCGAGCGACGCAAAGGTCATGATCCAGATCGGACGCCAAACGTTCTTCATGGGTGCTGCCCGCCTTTCACTCACGGATCCGCATAGCGCGCCACGCGAAAACCGATCGCCTGGTCGCTCCCCTCGGCGCCGTCACGCCACGCGAGCCGCAGGTCGGCGACCGTGGCCGTACGCCAGTTCGAACCCCGGATGGTGTGCCGGGTTCCCTGCGCCGGCCCGAAGGGGTCGGTCTGCGGTGCGCTTCCGGGCAGCGACGCATAGTTATCGTGCGTCCACTCGGACACATTGCCCGACAGGTCGAAGAGGCCGAGCGGATTGGCGCCGAACTTGCCGACCGGGGCCACGCTCGCGAAGGCATCGCGGTACGACTCGAGCACCATCGGCAGCGTGCCGCGCGCTTCGACGCCCGCGTAGTTGCCGCTGTTCGCACCGATCGGCAACTGGTCACCCCAGATGTAGCGATTGAGGCCCCCGTCGCCGCGGGCGCGTGCCGCGTACTCCCATTCCGCCTCGCTCGGCAGGCGATAGCCGTTCGCGATCGGCGACGCGAGCATCCACTTGCCGTCCTTGCGCACATAGGCTTGCGGCAGCCCCTCCTGCGCGGACAGCCAGTTGCAGAATGCGACCGCATCATCCCAGCTCACCTGCACGACCGGCTGGTCGTCGAGATCGACGCTCTTCCTGTCCACATAGCCGGAGGCGTGGTCGGGCTTGAAGCGCCGATACTGGCCGTTCGTCACCTCGGTTGCGCCGATGTAATACGCGCGCGAGAGCGTGACGGTGCGGCGCACTTCGTTCGGCCGGCGGCCCTGTTCCCGCCGGTCGCTGCCCATCTCGAAGGTCGCCGGTTTCACGAGTTGCAGCGCGTAGCCGATCTTCGTCGTCAGGCGCGTGCCGGCCGCGAGCGCGCTCGCGGGACGGGCCGCGTCGATCAGCTGATAGCTGACGCTGCGGGCAAGGCCGGGCGCGAGCGTGAGCTTCGTCGCGTAGGGCGTGAGCGGCGGCCGCCGCACCTCGAGCGCGTGCTCGCCGGCCAGCACTTCGAGCGACAGCGGCGTGCGGCCCTTCGACACGCCGTCGATCAGCACCTCGGCGTCGGCAGGCTCGCCGGTCACGGTCAGCGCGACATAGACCGGCGCGAGCCTTGCCTCGAGCTCGGTGCGCTCACCCGACGTGGCGCTGAAGCTGCGCGACCACGGCGTGTAGCCCGTGCGTGCGACGAGCACGTCGTGCCGCCCCCCCGGCGACATCGCGATGTCGAGCGGCGTGCGGCCGCGATAGACGCCGTCGACCGAGACGTCCGCGCCGGCGGGCGACGAGCGCACGACCAGCCGCGCGTCGGGGGCACCGAGGTCGATCGGCCCCACCGTCGCCGTTTCGCCGGCCCTGATCACGAGCGCGCTGTCCCACGGCCGCGCATCCGGCGCGGTGACCTGCACGCGATGCGCGCCGGCGGGCAGGTCGATCTTCGGCGGCACGACGACCGGATCCGCGCCGTCGATCGAGACCCGTGCGCCGGGCGTACGCACGATGAGCGCGAGCGCGCCCCACGACGATTCGAGCTTGACCGCGAGGTCCTGCCGCTGCCCGAGACCCTCGACATCGACATCGACGATCGCATCGAGATGACGGTCGGCACGGAACGTGAGCGTGTGCTTCCCGGCCGCCACACGCAGCTCGCCGGGGGCCCGCCCGACCTGCGCACCATCGACCGCGACGGTGGCCGCGACGCCGCCGGTGTCGATCACGAGCACGCCCGGCTCCTTGTCGAGCCGCAGGCGCACGGTCGCCGCGCCATCGCGCGGGACAGTCACGGCGCGCTCGAGCGCGACGTAGCCGGGCGCACTGGCGCGCAGCCGGTGCGCACCCGGCAGCACGAACAGCGTGGCGCCCGAATGCCACGAGAGCAGCGTGTCGGTCGCGCGCACTCGCGCGTTCACCGGCTCGAGCACGAGCGGCACGCGCTGCATGCTCGACAGCAGCAGGAAAAGCGCACCGGCCACGGCGAGGACCGCGGCGATCGCAATGCGGCGCCGCGTGCGGCCCGGCGGTGGCCTGGCCGCGCGGTCGTCCATCGCGAGCAGATCCCGCGGCAACGCGCCGATGTCGACATCCTCGTCGTCGAGCTCGCCGTCGCGCTCCATGACCGGCGCGAGCGGCGCAATCGTCTCATTGCCCGCGAGGTGCAGCACATCGATGATGCAGGGTGCGGTGGCGCGCACGACGACCTGCGCGTCACCGAGCGCGATCACGTCACCCGCGTGCAGGTCGCGCGGCTCGCGCAGCCGCTCGCCGTCGAGACGCGCGCCCGTCGACTGCGCAGGCGTGACGCGCCACAGCCCGTCCTCCACGTTGAAGGTGAGCGCGGCAACGGACGCAGCGCCCGGCACGACGACGTCCGATCCCGCGGCGCCGATCGTGAAGGGCGCCGCCAGTTCCCGCCGCCCGAGCGGTTCGTGCACCGCCGCATGCGCGGGAGACATCGACTGCAGATCAAACTCGATCGCCACGTCTCCTCCCGATCAGATCGGCTCGACGCAGCTCACTGCGATCGTCTGCACCGCCGCACCCGGTGCGATCGTCACCTCGCGGCGCACGTCGCGGTAACCCTCGCGCGTACCGGTCACGGTATAGCGGCCAGGCTTCAGCTCGACCTCACGGCGCAGGAACGTGCCGAGTGCACCGACGCGCTGCACGGTGACGTTCGTCTCATTGTCGGATTCGAACGCGACGCGCACCGGCTGGTCGTACGCGGGCAGCAGCAGTTCGATGCGTGCAATCTGCGAGCGCAACACGGGCCCGGAAGGCGTCGTCGCGCGCGCGGCGGCGAGCAATTGCCCGGCCTCGTCGCGCACGGCTGCGGCGCCGAGACGCTCCGGTCGATCGATGAGGTCCTGCAGGCGCCGCGCGAGCTCGGCGCGCGGTGCGGCGCGCTCGCGGCCGGCCTGCGCGAACTGCAGCGACGGGTCGCGCGCGAGCACGCCGTCGTAGAGCTCGAGCGCGTCGGCCCAGCGTTCCCCGGCTTCGAGCGCCGCGCCGCGTTCGCGGGCCGCATCGCCCG
>JABAQU010000044.1 GCA_019187185.1 Steroidobacteraceae bacterium
CCGCGATCAAGCCCGGCCACGATCGCCTGGTCCGCCGGGCCGACCACCGAAATTGCCCGCCTCAGGGTATTGACAATTCCCCAAACGTGGTATAGTATCTATACATAGAGGATGGCCCCGGCAGTGAGGGACACCGACCGGGGCCAGACACCAGAGGATAGGAGCCTCCGATGTCCGCTAATGGTACTCCGGTCGTCACGATCGCCGGATCAGTCCTCACCGTCGCCAGCCCCTACCACCCGCAGTTCCCGGCACGAGCGAAGGCCCTCGGCGGCCGGTTCAACGGCAACGACAAGACCTGGCAGTTCGACGCACGCGACGAGAGCCGCGTCCGGGAGATGGTGATCGACATCTTCGGCACCGACGGCAGCACCGGCGTCGGCGATCTGGTCACAGTCCGAGTCCGCGTCAACGACTACGGACTCGGCGACACGTTGTTCGTCGCCGGTCGGCAGGTCGCCCGCCGCCCCGGTCGTGACATGCCAGTTCGGCTCGGCGATGGCGTCGTGATCGTCTCTGGCGGGTTCGCCCATTCCGGTGGATCGCAGGCCAAGCCCCGCCTCGCGGCCCACGACAACACCGTCCTCGAAATCCGCGACCTGCCCCGCGCCATCGCCGAGCGCGAGGGATTGGAGATCGTCGAGATCACCATCGACCGCGCCGCGCTCATGGCCGAACGCGAGAAGCTCATCGCCCGGCTGGCCGAGATCGACGCCCTGCTGGCATAGCGAAGATCGCGGGCCGGGGCGACCTGCCCCGGCCCAACACCGAGAGGAACCCCCAATGATTCCTGACGTTACGATTCTCGCCCCGTACATCGCATCTGCCCGCCACCGCGTCGGCGCTCGGCGCACCGACCTCGCCGACATCACCCGCATCCTGGCAGAGTTCGGCGCATACAGCACCGCCGCATCTCTCGCCATCCAGGCCGCACTCACCGACCACTACGCCTGCGTCGTCGAGCCAGATCGACTCACGCCCGGCGCGATCGTCACGCTCGCCCGGCACCATGTCCCAGATGACATGCGCCGCTACATCTACAATCCCTCATACATCGCCCACGAGGAGTGCCTCGGCGAGTACCGCGTCATCGTCGACGCGATTGCCCGGCAATCCCCCACCGCGCCCGCGATCCCGATGCCGATCGACCGCTACGGAGCTCTGCGCTGTGCCACCGACCAATGGTTCCGCGACCGCAGCGCCGCCATCGACGCACTCTGCCTGGCCGAGGCCGAGCGACTACTCGCCGAACGGGAGGTGGCAGCATGACCGCTCTACCGATCGTCGCCGTCATCGACTCCGACAGCATGCATACCCGCGTTCGCGCCACACTCACCGACGAGCACGCCGCGTCATCCTACGGCCAGGCCGTCCTCATCATCGACGACACCGCCTACGGCCCCGGCGACACCCTCAGCGTCCACGGCCACCCCTGCCCGCCAGGCACCTACATCCTGGAGACGCACGGTGAGTCCTGGGACCCCGACGACCTCATCTGGCTCGCCGATCAGCACGGCTGGCCACTGTCCGAGCAGCTGCAACGCCTCATCGTCGTCGCCAACCGCCGCACTGGCCGCGCACCCCGCCCCGGCCTGCTCTCCGTCCCTCAGGCCGCCCGCATCGCCGGCGTCACTCGCGCGGCCCTCAACGATGCCATCCGCAGGGGGCGACTCAGCGCCACCAAACCCGGCCGAGACTGGCTGATCGACCAGGCAGCCCTCACCGACTACCTCGCCTCACGACCCGGCCACAGTGGTGCAGACCTGGCGATGTACACCACCGACGCGCTGCCCGAGCACTGGATCATCTCCGACGCCGCAGGCTGGCACCTGGTGCCCAACATCCCCGACGGCTGGGCACAGCGCACGACCTATCGCGGCTACGTCGAGGCGTTGCGCCGTGTCTCTCAGCCCGTCGCCGCCAGCATGGCCCGGCTGGTCGGCTACCAAGCCGAGTAACCCCCACGGTAAACACAGCGACGCCCCCGAGTTGCCCCGAGAGCGCCACCGTGAGAGAGGAGGGAGGTGGAATAGGCTAGAGAATGCCGCCCGGTGTCCGTACACCCGGCCAAACGGCCCCAATGCCCCTGAGACGCGCCAGAATCAACGGAGAGCGACGATACCCCCGTTCCGGCACTAAACCACTCGCAACGCGGCCAGCCGGCCCAGCCCATATCCAGCCGCACCGGCCAGACCAGCCGATCCGGCGTTCAGCGGGTTCCCCGTAAGAAAATTCAACGCGGCCTGCAGAGCTGCCATCAAGACAGCCGTGGCCAACATCAGGAGATACGACTTCATTCGTGGACTCATTCGGTTCCTCCATCTGTTCGCGGCTTCGCGTCGCCCGCTTTTTTCGCCGTGACCGAGGCCAACGTCGCCAACGCCAGCGATAGCCCGGTGTATGCCTGCCACTCCGGCCACGAGTAGAGTGGCCACGGTGGGTTCGCGACCGCGACCAGACTGAACGCGATCGGCCAATTCAGAATGTCGAACAAACGATCCATCCGATGCCCAGCTCGCGTTAGCCTCCTAATCTGACTCATTACAACCATCTGGATGCTTAGGGCCGTCATACCCCCTATCGAAACCGCTGATATGTCACTCATGGGCGTCGCCCTATGGTAAAATTGGCTTGTACATAGGAAAACCGGGGCGCTGCGAACACAGCCCCCGGCACGACATGAGAGGTGGCACTCCCATGCCCCGCCAGTATAAGCGAATCCCGCCTGCCCAACGCTTCTGGAAGCACGTCGATACGTCGTCCGACTGTTGGCTGTGGACAGGCTATCGACTCCCCGCCGGCTATGGCTACATCGGGCCGTCTATTCGGGGCGAGAAACATCAACTGGCGCACCGCGTATCGTACGAACTTGCTAATGGGCCGATCCCTGATGGCCTTGTTATTGACCATCTCTGCCGTAATCCCCCGTGTGTCAACCCAGCACACCTCGAAGCCGTCACTCACCAGCAGAACACACTGCGTGGCAATGCCCCGTCCGCTAAATTGGCTTTGCAGACGCATTGCAAGCGCGGTCATGAACTCACTGAGGACAACATCTATCGCGACCCGAGTCACCCCAATCAGAGAAACTGCCGCATCTGCAGGCGCATTCGGTCGCGGGAATACAAAGCGCGAAAACGAATCGGGCAGTAGGGTCACCGTCGCTGCGTCAGGCATCGGCGATCCCCTCGATGCCCAGCAGCCGCGCCGCGATCATCATGCGCCCCGACACCCCGGCCCGCAGCCCGATCGAGGTCAGGTGGTTCTTCACCGTCTGGTCGGTAATGAACAGCGCATCGGCGATCTCTGCATTGGATCGCCCCGCCAGCATCAGCCAGGCCGTCTCCCGCTCGCGCCGGGTCAACCCGTAGCGTGTCATGTTCGCCGACACCCGCTCCCGGCAGGCCAGCGCCCAGCCCTGCGACTCGGTAGCCTGCACCACGCCACGCAGCATCGCGTCGGTGGACTCGTTGTCCCGCGCCGCCGTCGCGTGCCAGCCCTCGACCCCCGGATGGGGCCGTCTGCCGTGGATCGTGAACGACACATCGTCCACCTCGACGCGCTCCACCTCCGGCGTAATCTCCGACATCGACCCGTCGGCCCGTCGGCGGAACACGTCGAGCAGCTCGCCGTCCTCCCGTCGTCCCACGAACACCGTGTCCCCCGGCTCAGGTTTCGCCATCGTCGAGCCTCCCGCTGGCCACCAGCCAGCGCACGAACTCCATGCGGGGCGTCACCCCGAACTCCTCGCGCCATAGCCGCTCCCGATGCTCATCGAGGTACCTCGTCGTCCTCACCCCGAGCGTCGCCAACGGCCCGTACTCCCGCACCGGCATATCCCCCGGCCTCCACGGCTGCTCGTCTCCGCTATCCCGATCCGTCGTCGTCGCCATATCAATCAGCCACCAACGCCGCTTGCACTACATCCGCCCCCGCCAGACAGGCCGGGCTGAACCAGACCACCTCGTCCCGCCGCTTCGCACGTCCCGACTGGCTGCCAAACCCCCCGCCTCGACGCCACCACTGCGGCGTCCAGTCGGACGGCATGTCGTGTTCGCCCGAGAACCCACACAATGCGATCCGGTACTCCGGGTTGTCGCCGTTGGCAACCGCCCACTCACGCACTTCCTCGGCCACCGTTGCGCTTTCGTGGTTGTACAGGTCGGTGTCGCGGCCAATATGACTGTACGGCGGGTCGAGGAACACCCCATACGGCCCCCGCCGCGACGCCTGGACAACAACAGGCGTACACACCCGCGACCAGTCGCCACTACACACCCGCACCCGCCGGAGTCGATCCGCTAAACGTTGCATTGTGCCGACCAGGTGATCCGACCACGCCTCACAATGGCCCGCGTCGTTGCCCAGATGCGGCATCTGCCGGTTGATCCCCTGGCCAGCGTCGCCCTTCACGAGCAGCCCGCCATCGACAACCCACGGACCTTCGCCTGAACACCATCCGCTGCCGATCCATGCACAGATGCCCCACACCCACCAGCCAGCGATCCTCGCGTCGTACCACTCAGGATCGCCCTCCAGCATCGGCGCTAGCGACGCCTGCTGGCCGACCAGCCAGATGTGTCGTGCATGCAGGTCGTTCTCGTTGACCGGCCAGTCGGCATAGTGCGCCACCTGTTCAGGATCGTGCTGCACCGCCCGCCAGAAATTCGCCACGAACCCGTCAAGGTCGTTGATCGTCTCCAGCCTGTCCCACCACTGGTGCGAATCAGGCCGTGCCAGCAACACCGCAGCCGATCCGGCGAACGGCTCAACGTAGCTGCTGACATCCCCCAGCCGATCCCACACCACGCCCGCCAATCTGCCCTTCCCGCCGAACCACGGAAACGGCGCTCTCAGCGTCGTCGCCATCAGCGCGCCGCCAATGCGTCTGCGCCCAACCGGCTCAACAACACGCGATGCGGCTCTGGATTCTCCGGCCAGAATTCAAACCGAGCCCGCTCGAAGTACTGCACCGT
>JABAQU010000037.1 GCA_019187185.1 Steroidobacteraceae bacterium
GCACAGGCAGACAGCTTCGGCGTACCGCAGGCGGACATAATGCGGCCCTTCCTCCCGACGATCCCGGTGGCGACCCTTCGATACCGGATCGGGATGATGGAACGACAGAAGCGGATCAAGACCCGGACCGTAGGAGGGAGAAAACTTCTCCTCCCGGTGGAGGAGTAACGATGATAGAATCGAGCGGGGAGGCCCCGGGACAGGCCCCCACAACGACAGATCCGGACTCGACGAAGGATCTACCAATTATATCTACGGTACAGAATATAAACCAACCGGAAACGTGCGACGAGGCCTTACCGCCCGTATGCAGCACGGATCCGAGCCGGTGCGGATCGTTCCTCTCCTCAGATGGCCCGTGCCCCCGGTACGCCCGGCGGGGATGCCCTCTCCGGCACCAGGCTGGTTACAAGTGCGTGACCGGCCGGGAGGACCGGGGGGCAGAGGAGGTGCAGGCATGACCGGCACCAGGACCCCCGGCCGGGAGGCGGAAACGTGGTATCGTGGACGGATGCGCCCCCGGTCCGAAGTGGAGCGAATCAAGAGAGAAGAGGCGGCGGCGATGGCCGGCCCGGTAGTGGTGGACAGCCCGCCCCCCCGAGGCCCCGAGCCGATGCCGGCGACCGTGACCCTGCCGACCCCGGAGCACCACGACGAGGACGAAGCGGGAGCGGGTCCGGTGGAAACAGTGCGAGACGAACACGACCCCGCCCCGGAGCCGGCACCCGGAACACCCGGAACACCCGGAACACCTGGCAGGGACGGCACCAGGACGGCCCCTGCCTCCTCCGTCACGGTGGCCCTGCTCGAAGGGATCAGCATGGAGATCGCAGCCGCCCCCGGCGGCGGGTGGATAACCCGGTTCGTCCGGAACGGCGCGACCCTCACCGATGACCGGAGCGCGGCGGAGCCGTGGATCGACAAGCGCGCCACCGGGCGACTGACAAAGGCGCTTGCGGCGACGGTCCCGAATCTGAACGAGAAGGCGATCAAGGACGCCATAACTACCATTTTCGACAGGATCCGGGGATCTCCAGACGGGACGGCGTTGGTCTCCGAGCCGGCCGCCCGGGTGATCGGCGCGACCGAAGCCGTAACCGTGGAGATGTGCGACCCTCCGGTTTACCGGGTGGACCTGATCGACGGCGTGGGCCTCACCTTCTCCAACCGGGAGATGGCCGCACTTCAACCCGTAACACTCAACGATCGGTGGCTGGCAGCGCACCCCGGTGACCCGCTGAAGGCAACCCGGCGAGATTTCGAGGAGATACAGGAGTATTGGTTCTCTATCCTGGAGAAGGCAGACCCGGCCGGCAGCGGGTCCGTATGGGAAAGCATCGCAGCGGATTTACAATTCGCCATAGCGGGGCGGGAAGCAGGAACGGATAAGATCAGCCTCCTCAAGACCGGCGTATACCAGGAGCCCGGCGGCCCGTTGTGGGTATCCGGGCGGGTGATCGCGGAAGTGCTCAGGAAGGCCGGAAAGAACGAAAACGACCCCGGTTTATCTCAGTTCTTGAAGCGACGCGGCGACCTGATCGAGGCATCGAAGCCGTTTCGCGTCAGCCGGATCCTCATCCGTGCGTGGGGATTCTCTCCGGACTTCATGCCGGAGGTGGACGAGACAGCCAGCCCGATAGACTTCCACCCGGACGGCGAGGACCCATGACCCGGACCCCATGTGTTACGGGTCGTGTGCGTGTTACGCGTGCGAGGAGACCCTTTGCACGAAATGGTGTAATACCTAAAATCACCCGTAACACCCGTTCACCCGTAACACCTCAACAGGAGACGAGAGCATACAGCCCTGTTTGTCAAAATATCCCCGGAATAGTGTTACGGGTATCTTCATACCAACCCGTAACAGCCTGCACATCTCTTCCTTTCCGGGATAAGCCTTCAAAAAGCACCGGATCGAGGATCCTCTCTCCCTCGCGCACGGTATATGGCAGGAGGTGGCCGGAGTGACGGCCGAAGTGATCCGGTGGAGAGGCGGACCCGGTGCCGGCAAGACCTGGCAGCTCCTGGAAGACGTACGGCGAGAGGTGGAGGACGGCCGGACATTCCGGGACCTCTGCCTGATGACCTTCTCCCGGTCTCAGGCTGATGACCTGGCGGCCCGACTCCATCAAACCGTTTTGCCCGATGTCCCGGTCAGTGCGATCCGGCAGCGGTGCGCGACTATCGACGCGATCGCCCTCCGAGCCTGCCGGGACGCCGGCCTGATCGTATCCCCGAAGGAGCAGGTGATTCAACCAGGCGACCCGAAGAAGGCCGGACATTACACGGCCTTCATGGAGGCGCATAGCCTGGCATACGACCAGGGGATCGGCACCGGCGACCGGGAAGACCTCTCCCGGGCGAACCTCCCGTTCGGGAACCAGCTGATCGCGATTGCCGGATACCTGACGGCGACCATGCAGGACCCGGAAGCCTGGAAGACTGCGGCCGGCGCGTTAGGTCTCCCGGCCCCCGGTTACGCGTGGCCGGTCCCGGACCTCCTCCGGGCATGGACGGACTACAAAGCCCGGCAGGACGTTTACGAGCACGGGGATTACGTGGCCCTCGCCCTCCGGGAGCACCTACCCCCGCCCGCCCCGGTGGTCTTCACGGACGAATACCAGGACGTGAGCCCGTTACACGATGCCCTGATCCGACAGTGGATCGAGCACCCCGACGCGATCCGGGTCTACGTGGCCGGCGACGCGGACCAATCGATCTATGGGTTCCGGGGATGCAGCCCGGATCTCTTCCTCAGCCTGCCGGCGGAGGACCGGGGAGCCCGCGACGGTAGCAACCGCCCGGTATCCCATCGGTGCCCGGTCCGGATCATGGAGGTGGCCGAACGGATCTTACGTCACCCGGCGAACGTGGCCCCGGCCCCCCGTGCGGGACAGGTGGGGATATTTCGCCCCCAGAGCATCGAGACAGTAGCCGAACAGATCGAAGGAGCGATACAGGCGTATCCCGGCCGGCCGGTCTTCCTCCTCTCCCGGTTCAAACGACATACCCGGAAGATCGCCCGCGAGGTTGCGGCGGCCGGGATCCCATGCAGCGGGATTCGGGACCCGTGGATCGCCCCGTGGGGAAAGGCAAAGATCGGCAGGACCTCGACGAGCCGGGAGGCGGCGACCGTGGATCTATGGACCCTGACAAAAGGGGTCCGGCGGTGCGTTGCCGGCGGCGATATCGACCCGATACCCCTTGACGAAGCGGAGGCCTTGATAACGGCAGCCGTGCCCGCCCCCCGACGAGAGCACGCCCTGGTGGACATTCGATCGAAGTCGAAGCGTGCCCCGGTCCGGTTAGGGGACGTATTCAAGTGGACCGGCGACGGCCGGATCTTCAACGCCCTGAACCTCCGGCCCGCCCTCGTCGAGCAGATGCGGATCTGCATAGACCGGGAGGCCCGGCGGGGATTCGTGATAGCTCCGGACCTGGTGAAGATCGACACCATCCACAGTGCGAAGGGGTTAGAGGCGGCCGTGGTGCTCCTGCACACGGGATACCTGGACGGGATGATCGACGGCCTGGTTATCCCCGAAAGGCAAGCCGAAGAGCGGCGGATCTACTTCGTCGGTGCGACTCGTGCGGAACGCGCCCTCGTGTTAATGGACTATGGCGGCCCGGTATGCCCTCTCCTCCAGGGAGTGATCGCGTGACCGACTGGAGCGCCCTCCTGGAAGATGCCTGCCGGTTCTACGAGCGGCACCTTACCGACACACACCGGGACCACCTCCGGACCCGTTACGGCCTGGAGCCGGCCTTTGTGGAGCCGATGCGGATCGGGTATGCCCCGGCGGATGGGTCCGCCCTCCTCCTGCACCTTATGGACCGGGGATACTCCCCCGACGAGATCATCGGGTCCGGCCTGGTGGCCCGGTGGACCTCGAAGGACGGCGCCCGGTCCGGTGTAGGGGATCTCCTCCGAGGCCGGATCGTCTTCCCGTACCTCGATGCCGGTCTCTCCCCGGTCTACTTCATCGGCCGGATGACGGACGAGACCCCGGCATACCGGGACGGCGTGCCGGCGAAGTATCAGAAGCAGAAAGTTACCCCCGAAGGCCCGAGGGAACCGATCTTCGGCACCTGGAGCGTCTACCCCGGCGACCCCCTGATCATCACCGAAGGCGTCACGGATTGCCTGGCAGTTCTCCAGGACTCCCGGCCCTGCATATCCCCGGTGACAACGGCCTTTAAGCGGGAGCGAGCTCCGGAGGCGGCGGCCTGGTGCAAGGTGGCCGGCGGCCCGGTCTACATCATCAACGACAGTGAAGAGTCAGCGGCCGGTCTTGAGGGAGCGGTGAAGATCGCTCACGACCTTCTCCCGCAGGAGTTAGGCAGCGCCCGGATCTTTATCGGCACCCTCCCCCGGCCTGCCGGCGTTGAGAAGGTGGACCTTAACGACTTCCTCCGGTCCGGCGGTGACCTTGACGCGGTGATCGCAGACGCGATCCCGGCCGAGGAGCATCCGGCGGTCCGGCAGGCGCAGAAAGACGAGGCGGCCCGGACGGCGGCCCTCCTCCGGTCGATCAAGTCCCGGCAGCGGTGGGAGGCCTCCGGGAAGAAGCCCCGACGCGGTGAGAGTATCGAGGACTTGAAAGCCCGGATGCCGTCGCTATCGGCCTATACCGGGATCCCAGGCGGGCGAGGCTCGCACCCGGTGTACGGATCGATCCACGGGGACAACTTCCTGATCTCCGAGGACGGCGAAACGTGGGTATCGTTTCACGGCGGTGCGGAGC
>JABAQU010000024.1 GCA_019187185.1 Steroidobacteraceae bacterium
GTCTCGGAATTGCGCCGTCACAATGTCAAAGGTTACAGGCCCTCAAGACTGGCCTTGCGTAATGTTTACCACAACCCCCAAGCATAGCCCTTGGGGGTTTTTTTTGCCCGTAGAATGCCCCCAGATGCAATTTAACCCCAGGACTAATGTTATTACCTTCAAGTTTGTTGTATCTCTACCACAGGGGCATTCTCAATACCCCAGAATTGCCCCCAGGTGCATTTAATAAGCAGGACTAATGTTATTACCTTCAAGTTTGTTGTATCTCTACCACAGGGGCCATATCGGTTACCCCCCCTCATGGGGGGTGGGGGGTGGTTTTTAAGGTCTCAAACAAAAAAACAACAACAACAAAAACAGGTCTTCCACAGCTTATTTATTTTAAAACGTTTTAAAACATTTTCCAGCGCAAAAACCTTAATGATTTCGCTTAACTCCAAATCTAAATACGACCGATTGAGTGTGAAATGCGACCGATTGAGTGTCAAATACGACCGATTGAGTGTCAAATACGACTTTTTTAAAAAAAAGCGTTGACAAGAAATCGGAATTGCGCCGTCACAATGTCAAAGGTTACAGGCCCTCAAGACTGGCCTTGCGTAATGTTTACCACAACCCCCAAGCATAGCCCTTGGGGGTTTTTTTTGCCCGTAGAATGCCCCCAGATGGTCAAATTCACCAGCGCAGATATTGTTAACATGTTACCCTCTACCACACTATCACATTATAAAAAGCTCCCCCTCATGGGGGTTGGGGGGTGGTTTTAGGGGTTTTTTTCATTAAAAAGCGGCGGCAATGATGCTTTTTATTTTCCTATTTTCCTATTTTAGCGCTTGTAACCACCTGAAATCATTAAGGGTTACACCTCTAATTCGGACAGATACACCCCCAATTGTGTCAGATACACCCCCAATTCGGACAGATACACCCCCAATTCGGACAATTTTTTACTTGACAGAATTTGTGCTATGACGTAATATTATTAAGTGTCACATTAGTAATACTAAAAACGACGGCGGCGGAAACAACGCCAAAAAAAAAGGAGCAAAAATATGATTGATCAAACCAACCTTGTTGTGCAAACCAACCCTCTTGTTGCCGCGCAATACAAACTCAATGAGGCGGAACAGAAGTTATTACGCGTACTTGTAAGCATGATAAAACCAGACACCCCGGGTCTCTCGAAAAAATATTACAAGATAACAATTCAGGATTTCGCCGCCTTTTTGGGCCACAAAGATGAATCGAGTTTAAGGTCTGACATGAAACGAATAGCAAGATCGCTCAGGGAGACGAGGGTTAGAGTTATCAAGTCAGATATGACAATCGAGACCTCCTGGGTCGCCGCCTTCCGTTATCCAAAAAACAAAGGATACATTGAGTTTGAGATCTCTTCGATGCTTGAAAGCGAGCTATTAAGAGTCAAGGCCGAATTTACTCAATACTACCTGGCGAACATCGCAAAATTAACAGGATCATACACAATTAGAATTTACGAACTCATAAGACAGTTTCTGAACACAAGACAGGCAAAAAGGGTAATCGACCTTGATACATTCAGGGGCATATTAGGGATACAGGAAGGGGAATATAGCGACACTTCAAATATGTTTCGCCGGGTGATTAAGCCCGCTCAAAGGGAAATAATTAAAAAGACTGATATTACATTTGAATGGCGACCGGTTAAAGAAAGCCGTAAAATAGTGGGTATAGAGTTTTACAACATATGGAAGCAAACACAAATTCCGGCCTCGGTAATGAGCTTAATACCTAAAAAATACAGAGAAAGAAAGCGAGTCTTAAGAGAGGTTACAAACTGGATCGAGCTAAAAGGCATAGACTATGTGACCGAAAAGTTAAACTACGTTGTAAGCAAAAATCCAAACAACTACAGCAACTACTTGTACACTGTTCTTGCCAAAAACTATGGGGAAGGGTATCAGCCCCCCCAAGACGAATTACCGGGGATAAAAGAAGCGGTGGACTTTGTCCCGGGATTAAATATCGAATACAAAGGCCAGGTGTATAAGTTTGATGGCATGGGCTTAAAGATGCCGGGTGGCATAATGCCTATAGGGGAAATGAGAAAAAAATTTGAAGAGGGATCGCTAAAAATTATCGGGCAGACAAGTTAAACCCTGCCCGTTCCGAAGGCAGGGCAGGGTTTTTTTAATGGCGTATTTGGTAATATTATTGTAACCTGTTACGTAATGAGATATACTATCTATGATAGGTAGCATAAAGCACAAAGGACTTGCAGCCCTCTACTATGATGACCAAGCTAAGGGGGTAAAACAAGAACTTGTTAAGCGGGTGCGTAACATCCTTGCTTTGCTTGATACTGCCTTTGTTGCTGAAGATATGAATATTCCTGGTCTGAGGTTTCACCCGCTCAAGGGCGACCTTGCCGGGTTTTATTCGGTGTCCGTTTCGGGGAATTGGCGCGTGGTTTTCCGGTTTGAAAACGGGCAGGCCTTTGACGTAGATTTGATAGATTATCATTAGGAGGCATAAACCATGACAATGAAAAACCCTCCACATCCCGGTGAGATCATACGGGACCTGTGCATCGATCCCCTTGGCCTGACCGTTACAAAAGCTGCTCAAGGTCTTGGTGTAACGCGTAAAACTCTTTCGTTGCTGTTGAACGGGCACGCGGGTATTTCTCCTGAGATGGCCTTAAGGCTATCCCAGGCTTTTGGGCGTAGTCCTGAAAGCTGGTTAAATCTCCAGGGATCATATGATCTTGCCCAGGTGAAGAAGTCCGGAAACACAATCCAGGTCAAACCGCTTACAGAACAGACCACACATGCACAGTGAAACGGCGGAAGAAAAAAATCATTGACAAAAAACAAAAGATGGATTAGAATATAAGTAATTATAGTATAGTAGGAAGGGGAACCCACCCCGCCCGAATAACGCAGGTTTGGTATGGAGTAAGCAAAACAAACCTGAAACTGAAAAAGTAATATATAAGCATAGGGCACCCTGCCCGAACCACACGGCCGCTTCTGGCCGTAAAAAAATTGCGCTTGAGCGAACCTTTAAAAAAGAATTTAGTACAAGCGAAAAAAGAAGTCACATGGCGCAGAGAGACCGGGGGCGTTCGTCGTCGGTCATGGTCTTGGTGTAGCAAGCCAGGATTCGCCTCTCATAAAATCTAAATCCGTGGACCAGATAAAACCGGCACACGTTGACATAAATCCCACAACTAAAAAATATCAACACAAGTTACAGCCATCGACCACAGCCGATTAGCCATCGGTTGGAGGGGTGGTCTATCCCTGGGGCGATCTGGTAAGCCAAACCAGGTCAAAAGGGGATAGGGGTCTCGCTGGATGCATCGAAAGGTGCTCGTCCAGTGGGGATGGGGGCTGTCGTTGAAAAACGGCTTCTACCCACTAAAACCATGAATAAGGGCGACGTTGATGATTATCTTTAAGCATCTAAAAAGATGCATAGGGGGCAAAAGTAATTTTGCAACCTATCACGGCGGGGGAGCTGTAATCGAGTAATCGATTACAGCGAATAGCTCAACCTGTCAAGCACCCTACGGCCCATGAGTGGGATCGGGGTGCAATCGTGTAAAGCGCGTAACGGTGTAAGGCCATAACTGCCGCGAAGCGATAGCGTGACCGAAAACCTTCCCCCAGGGGAGGCAAGTAAGGCGGGACTTCTAGATTCTACCGCAAATAGCGCTATCGTGGAGGAGCGGCACCTAACACGCGTATAACTGAAGATAATCTAAGACGGTAAGGCCCTACCGGCGTGAAAGCGACCGGGGGCCGATAAGCAATCCTGATATGCGCAAGTCCCCTGCACATGGCAGTGGGGGAACGGCTTTGTGGTGTGGCAACCACAGCAACAGGCACAGCGTAAGGGATTACCTTTGTAACTTTGTTGATATTACTACAGAACATCGTAGCGAGGGGGTGGCTCCCCCTCGGCAGTATCGTAAGCCCTCAAGGCCTACGGTACTGCCGCCCCTGGCGGGGCCGAGCAAATCCAAAACCGGGAGGTGTATTATGATTTGTGATGATTGGGTAACATATGTCAGGCAGATTTTAAACCGCGGCGGACACGGTTACGTGCTGGTTTGTCCGCTGGCCGTTCCGTCCAAAAAACGGAACAAAATCAGGGAGATAGATGCCAAATTACAGAAAAAATACAACACTGAAATAAGTAAAGATGCACGTTACCGGCGCAAAAAAGCCGGCCTTGCAAACTGTGCTTATATCAGGTGGGACCTATACGCGGTCGTCATGATGACCGCTGGTGATCTCCCCGAACGGGACGAGGGCGACCGGTTTTTTAACCTGGTCGACAGGCCCTACACGTTCCGGGTGGGGGATATGATCGAGATCAAAATTGGACCAGCCCGGTCCGGGAAGAAATTCACGGCGTATCTTAGCAAACAATCATATCGTGAAATTAAAGCAGTCCTGCGTGATCACGCCGAGCACCGGCGGATCGAGCAGGTTATCAAATACTATGAACGCCTCCAAGGCCTTCCGGCTTTTTCGGGGATCATTACCCAGGTGGCCGAGCTGCGCCGATTTTTAGTCTCGGAATTGCGCCGTCACAATGTCAAAGGTTACAGGCCCTCAAGACTGGCCTTGCGTAATGTTTACCACAACCCCCAAGCATAGCCCTTGGGGGTTTTTTTTGCCCGTAGAATGCCCCCAGATG
>JABAQU010000040.1 GCA_019187185.1 Steroidobacteraceae bacterium
GGGTGCCGGCGGCGCAGGCTCGGGCGAGGCGAGCACGGGCACCGCCTCGATCACGCGTGCGGCGCTCGACTTGTCGGCGTCGCCGGACGCGACGGCAACGGCCGGGGCGACCAGCGGCTCGCCGCGCGCGAGCTGCTGCCCGATCGGCTGACGCGGAAACTGCACGAGGAACTTCGCGGCCGCGTCGCGCATCGCGGCGCGCGTGGCCGCCTCGAGCGGCTTGCTGCTCGACATCGCCTTCTCGCGGCTGTTGCCGTAACCGGTGATCGTGAACGAATCGACCGCCTTCAGCCCTTCGGCGTACACGTTGATGCGGTACGAGATCGTCACCGCGTAGTAACCGCCGCCGGTCTCGTTCGCGGTCGCGAACGAATACTGCTCGATGCGCGGCTCGAAGATCACCGCGAGTCCGGTGGCGGCGCGCGCGGCGTCGGCGTCGTCGAAATAGCGCACTTTGCCGAACAGCGCACCGAAGACCTCGTGCGCGAGGCGCTGATGGCCGGCGCCGAGCTTCACGGTCCACTCGACCCCGCTGCGCGTCTCGGCGTGGTGGAAGGCACGCTGGTCACCCGGCAGCAGCACGCCGGCCTCGACAGGCAGCGGGCGCACGATCGGCTTCGGCAGGACCGGTTCCGGTGCAATCTCGACGCTGCCGCACGCGCCGAGCGCGAGGACGGCGAGCGAGGTTGCAGTGCGCGTCACGAGCCGGACCGACGACATGTGGATCAGCCTCCGCCGATGCATTGGCGCGTACCGAACACCTCGATGTAGCCCGAGCAGGCCTTCTCGGTGGTGACGGGGACGAACGTGCCCCCGTTGCGGTCGCACATCGCCCGCATCAAAGCAGCAAAGCGGATGCTTGTAAACGGCGGCATGCCGGGCCCTTCGGGAAAACCGATCGCGTGAATGCGCACGCGCCGGCGGCCGTTCGCATCGGCCGGGTTCGCCTTGTCGACGGCATCGAGGGCCTTCTGGATCGAGTCTCCGGTGAACTCGTCGCCGATCACGTAGACACTGATGCGCTTGTCGAGTGCCCAGTACTTCGCGACGGCTTCCTCGATCCCCTGCACCGGATCGGAGTCGCTGAACGCGCGCCAGTTGCGCATCGTGTTCACGATGCGCGCGCGCTGCGTGGGGTTGTCCTGCAGCCACTGGCCGCGGGTGCCGGCGAACATCGGCTTGCCTTCGTCGTCGAGCACCTGCAGGCCGCGCACTCGCGGATAGATGTCGAGGATCTCCTTCAGCACTTCCTGGGCCGTCTCCCAGTGCGCCGACAACATGCTGCCCGACGTATCGATGACGAAAATGATCCACTCGCTGTCGATCGGGATGCCGCCCACGGCCTCGGTGGGTGGCCGACGCCGCGCCTGCTTCTGCAGCTTCTTCAGGTCCTCGGTCAGCGATTCCTGGGCCGCGACCAGTTCGCCCTCGACGATGTTCGCGACCGCCGCATCCTTGCGGCTCGCCTCGTACTGGCCCCTGATCGAGGAGATTTCGCCGCTCACGCGCGCGAGGTTCAGCTTTTCCCTGCGCAGGCGATCGACCCGCCCCTGCATCTCGCGGTCCAGCTCGTCGGTTTCGCCGCGGATCTCGTGCAGCTCCTTCTGCAGCGCGAGCACCTGGCCGTCGAGCTGCTTGCGGGTCTTCTCGATCACGACCGGCTGGCCGAACTCCGACAGCACGAGCAGCAGAATGATCGCGCCGAAGCCGCAGCAGATGCAGTCGAGGAACGACAGGCTGAACACTTCGGCGTCGCGACGCGCCAGTTTCATCGCCGCGCGCTCACGGCCAGTCCTTCGACGGCATCAGGTAGCTCCCGCCGGTGTTGCGCGCGAGGCGCCAGAACGCATGGGCAGCCGGATTGTCGCCACGCATCGGGAGCAGCACGACATCGATCGGCGTGCGCGGCGGCAGCGCCTTCACCGCCTCGTCGAACAGCCGCATGCGCCCGCCCGCGTCGACGTAGCGGCGGATCGCCGGCGGCGTCGCGCCCTGGGTCGGCAGGCCGTCGGTGATCAGCACCACCTGATCGGGCGCCGGCGAAAGCTGGCGAATCGCGGCAAAGGCATTCACGAGGCTGGTGCCGTCCTGCGGCACGAGGGCATCCATCGCCTCGAGCACCCGGTCGATCGTCGCCGGGTCGCCGCCGTTCAGCCACTGGCCGGCGGTGTCGGCGAGCAGCGGGGCCGGTTTCGTGTCGAAGCGGTAGACCTGAAACTTGCTCGCGGCAGGAACCTGTCCGGCGAGCCAGCCGACGGTCTTGACGCCACGCCGCCACTTTGCGGCTGCCCGCCGCGTTTCGTCGCTCATGTTGCGCAGGCGAATCACGTTGACGACATCGTCGTCGAGCATGCTCGCGGACGAGTCGATCAGCACGAGCACGCGCTTGCCGTGCATGCGCAGGCCCGTGATGTAGCGGCGATCCGCGCCGCGCTTCGCGATCTTCACCGCATCGCCCGGCGGCCCCGCCTCCCGGCTCGCGGCCTCGAGCCGGCGAGTGCTCTCCTCGAGGGCGCGGATGTCGGCCTTCAGCTTCTCGATGTGCGCGCGCCGCGCGAGCGTCGTGTCGTCGTAGATCGAGCCCTGGTCGCGCTCCTTCTTCAGCTGTTCGATGAGGCGCGTCGCGCGCGAGGCCGCGCTCGCGGTCTCGCTGGTCGTCTTCGCGAGCGTATTGCGCAGCACGACGAGGTTCTTCGTGCCCTCGAGCACCTGCTCCTCGAGCATCCGGACCTGCGATGTCAGGTCCTCGTTGCGACGGATGCGCTCGACGCCGCTTTGCGCGCTGATGATCATGTAGAAGAGGATCACGGCGCCGAAGCCGCAGCAGATGCAGTCGAGGAAGGAGAGGCTGAAGACCTCAGTCTGGCGACGCTTGCGCACGGCCGCCTCCCACGCTGATCAGCGCGAGCTCGATGCGGGGCTCGCCGAGCCTCACCTGGTCGCCAGCCGCGAGCAGGGCGCGGCCGGCCACGCGTTCGTCGTTGACCCACGTGCCGTAGCGGCTGTGGTCGACGAGCACCACGCCGTCCGGGCCGCGCAGGATCGTGCAGTGCCGGCGCGAGACGCCCGCGGCGCCTGCGGACACCGTGATGTCGGCGCCATTGCCCTCGCGTCCCACCGTGAGGCCGCGCGGTGTCAGCGGCAGGGCGCGCCCGGCGTGCAGCACGTGCGTCGGGTCGAAGTCCTCGCGACGGCGCGCACCGAGGCGTTCGCGCCGCGGAGCCTCGCCCTCGGGCACCGAGGCCGTCACCGCGAGCCGGCGCAGCAGGCGCACGGGC
>JABAQU010000029.1 GCA_019187185.1 Steroidobacteraceae bacterium
GTCAGGTCTTCACCGAAGGTGCTGACCTGCGGGGACGGGGATCGTTTTGGGATCTGACCGCGGGCTAACGGGTTGGTGACCGCGGTGTTCATCTGGGCTTGGCCGGTGCTGTGGGTCCTCGGGTGCGGCGCTGGCTGTAGCGGGGGTCGGCCTCGATGGCTTGGAGGGTGATCGCTTCGAGCTCGGCGAGCAGGGCCCGTGCTCGGCGGTGGTTGTCGAAGGCCTGGCGGTAGTCCTCGTAGAGGTCGTCGGGGAGGATCTTGGTCACGGTCTTGCCGTCGACTCGCCGTGTCCACCACCAGTAGGGGCCGTGAAGCTGGGGCGGGTCGCCGTGGCAGCGGCAGTTGGCCCGCCCGCAGCGGGTCTCACGTCGTAGCACCGTACCGGGCAGAGCCGCCTCGATGCTGGCCAGGGCGGCTTCGATGCGGCGCACAGCGGTCTTTTGTTGGCGGGTCAGGCTCATCGCCAGCCAGCGTCGCACAAAGCATCCACCATCGAGGTCATCCTATCTGTCAGCATAACGGCTTATGGATAATACGAGCATGGTCATCGACCGCTACCGGCCGCAAGGAACAAGCGAGCAAGCGTGCGCTTTCGCCCGCCAGCTGGTGCGCGCCGCTGCGCCGACGGGCCCAGCCCGCGCCGCCAAGCTGTTGTGGGTCGCCTCACGTTTGGCGTCTTGGGCTCAGGCGGTGGGCCTGGCGTGCCGCGCCGAGGTCGTGTTGCATCCCTCGGTGATCGAGCGGTTCGTGGCGGTGGGCCTGAGCCAGTTGTCCGATCAGTCCCGGCGCACAGCCCGGGCAGAGCTGCGCTACCTGGCTCGCCGCCTCACCCCGCAGCTGGTGCCGCCAGCACCCCAGCCGTTGCCGCGCGGCCGGGCCAAGGCGCCCTATGACCCAGCGGAGGTAGCTGCCTACTTCGGCCTGGCCGCCGCCCAGCCGACCCAGCGCCGCCGCCACCGGCTCACTGCCTTGCTGTGCCTGGGGCTGGGTGCGGGCATCGAGGCCGCCGATCTGCGCCACCTGCGAGGCAGCGACATCGGCCGGCGCGCCGGTGGCGTGGTGGTGACGGTGAGCGGCCGCCGGGCCCGGCGGGTCCCCGTGCTCGCCCGCTACGGCGAGGCGCTGCTGGCCGCTGCAGCGCACGCTGGGGAAGGGTTCGTGTGCGGAGGCGAGTCGGCCACCCGCAAGAACCTCACCACGCCGCTGCTTGAGGGCATCGCCGGCGGAGCTGAGCTGCCCCGCTTGGAGGTAAGCCGGCTGCGCTGCACCTGGCTGGCCGAACAGCTCGGGCGCCTGGGGGTCCCTGCCCTGCTCGCCGCGGCGGGGGTCACGCACTCCCAGCGCGTCTTCGATTTGGCCGCCACGTTGGACCCCGGCAACGAAGCTGACATCATCAGGCGACTCAGCTGAACGGTGCGTGAGAAGAACGGTGAGCATCACCTTGGCCACCCTCGAGGCGATCATCGATCAAGCTGAGGTCGCCACCCAACTGGAGTCGGCCATGCCCGCCGGCGGCCGACCCCGCCAGCTGAGCGTGCGGACCCTGCTGGTGGGCGTGCTCGCCGCCATCGCCGATGACCGTCCCGCCCACCTCACCCGGGTCCACGGCGCGCTTGTCGCTTTGGGCCACAGCGACCAACTCCGTCTCGGAGTCATCGCTTCAAGCGGCCACCGGCTCACCTACCGGCAGGTGGAGCGCACCTTCAACTCCATGGTGGACACCATGGACGCCGGCTCAAAGACCGGCTCAGACGCCAGCTGCGAGGCGCGCCTGGTTGCCTTCGCCGACGCGGTGCTCGAAGCCAGCATCCCCGGCGAGTGTGGCTCCACTTCGGTGGCGGTGGACTGGAGCGACCATCCCAGCTGGTCGCGCCCCGCCGCCCGGGGGGAGCGCGCCGCGGATCCCGACGCGGCCTGGGGGCACCGCAAGCCCAACACCCCCGGCGCTCGCCACGAGGCCTTCTTCGGCTACTACGCCCAGGCCGTGGCCATGGTCCCCGACGAGGGCGGCCCCCCGGTGCCTGAGCTCATCCGTCGCATCGCCTTGCACCCCTGTGACCTCGACCCGCCAACCGCGCTGGTCCCGACTCTGCAGCGCCTAGTCGACGGCGGCGTCCCGCTGGGCGATGTGCTCGCCGACTCGGGTTACGCCCACCGCATCGCCGAGCACTGGGCCAGCCCGCTGCGTCGCCTAGGCGCCGCCTTGGTGCAGGACCTACACCCCCACGACCGCGGCCCTCAGGGCACCCACCAAGGAGCGGTGGCCTGCAACGGGAACCTGTACTGCCCCGCCACGCCGCCGGCGCTGTTCGACATCGGTCCTGCCCCACCCAGCGCCTCAGCTGAGCAGCTGGCCGTGGCAGACGCTGTCAGCGCCGAGGCAGCCCGCTACAAGCTCGGCCGGCTCCACAAAGACGACGCCGAGGGCTACCACCGCGTCGGCTGCCCGGCGGTCGCCGGCAAGATCCGCTGCCCACTCAAGCCGGCGTCGCTGAGCCTTGGCCCAAAGCACCCCGAGATCCTCACCCCGCCAATCCCCCCGCCGCGCTGCTGCGCTCAAGGAAGCATCACAGTGCCGCCGTCGGTCAACGCCAAGACCCGCCAGGTCCATGACTACCCCAGCCGCGCTCATCGCCTCTCCTACGCCCGGCGCACCGGCGTCGAACGCGGCTTCTCCACGCTCAAAGACTCGGCCTCGACCGACGTGCGCCGGGGCTGGTGCCGGCTCATGGGCCGGACCAAGAACCTTGTGATGCTCAGCCTCGCCGTCGTCGTGCGGAACCTGCGCGTGTTAGCTGCCTTCGAGCGACGCATGGCCGACGCCCCACGCCACATCCGTCGCCGCAAACGACGACGCAGCGAAGCGCTCACATAGCGCTACCCGCTACCGAGCAAGGCGGGCACAGAGGTCCACCGC